>JAXLXP010000006.1:0-326950 GCA_046327955.1 Binatia bacterium
TCCACATGAATCCCACGACGCCGCCGGCGACCCAGCCCGTCATGATCCGATCGTCGGAGCGCTTGCACCAGTCGCGCCCATCGGGTCCCGGGCAGATCATGCCGGTGTTGGCGTAGCTTCGGACCGGGACGGAGGTCTCGCTCACGGCACTCGTGTTCTCGGGCCACCGATAGACGTGTGTGGCGTACGAGCCCGACTCCTGAGCGGCGAAGTACATGACGTCGTGTGCGCCCTGCACCGGCGTGAGCGTGAAGTGGTCGGCAACGCGGAAGACCGAGAAGCTCGGCCTCCCGCCGGCGGCGAGGTCGTCGAGCGGGATGCGGACGACCGCCGCGTCGGTGAACGTGTCGTCGCTCGTGCGGAAGACGTTCACGCTCACGTAGAGGAAGGCGGTGCCGAGCGCGAGCTGCGGGTAGTCGAGCCAGTGGCCGGAGAGTACACCGAGGTCCTGCGGCGTGAGGTCGAACCATTGCCAGTCGCCGGCCTCGAAGGCGGCCGCGCCGTGCGCGATGGCGAGACGCAGGCGATTGCCGCTGGCACTCGGGGAATACATGAGCTCCCAGACGAAGAGCCTGCGGGTCGGCTCGTAGATCACCGACTGGTCGCAGCAGAACCCGTTGTCGGCGGCCGGGAAGGCGGTGGCCGGATCGACGTGGCGGTAGCTCGCGCCGCCGTCCGTCGACACGGCCGCATACCAGTTGCCGACCGCGAACAGGTCGCGCTCGGCGCGCAGCGCGCACGGCTCGCCGATCTCGGCGGTGTCGGCCGCCGGCACGACGCTGCGCAGGTCGTCGTCGCGCAGGACGCGGAACGTGCTCGTCGTGCACGCATCCAAGAGCCGTGGTCCGTGCACCAGCTCCGTCGAGGTGGCCGGTGCTGCGAGGCCGCGATCGGGACCGGAGCGGTGCGCGCGCGCACGCCGTGCCGCGCGGCGCGCGAGCTCGTCGGCTCCGAGCACCGGCGGCGTCGCGCTCGTGCTCAGGTGGACGCGGCCGCCGGGGCCGAGTACGCCGGCGCGCACCGCGCCCTCCCCGCGCGCGACGAGTGCGACGAGCACGCAGACCGTCCACCCGAGCCGCATCGCCGTTCTGGCTTGCCCGAGCCTCGTCCCGAGCACAAGGGCCGCCCGTACTGGTGCGCCGATCGCTTGCGGGCCACTATGCCGCCGTGGTCGAGCGCGCCTCTTCTCACCCGACTCCATCGCGTCGTCCACGGCCACCTGGTCGTCCACCTCTACGGCGTGCTCGAGAACGGCGAGCCCGTGCTCGTCACCGACATCGGCTGCGACCGTACCTGTTCGTGCGTGCCTCCGACGCGACCGCCGTGCGTGGTCCAGCGGCCGCGCCGACGGCGCTCGTGACCTTCGCCGGCGAGCCGGGTCGTGCGCGCGTCGATAGGCGCTGCCGAGGACGTGCCGACGCCGCTCCGCGCGGAGCTCGCTGCGGCTGGGGTCCCGACGTTCGAGGGCGACGTGCGCTTCGCGTACCGATGCCATCGACCGCGGCATCCGCGGCGGCTTCACCATCGAGGAGAGTTCGAGCGGCGCCTGGGCGTGGGGCGCGTGTATCACGACCCGGTCCTCGCGCCCGCGACCTGGTGCCGGCGCTGCGCGTGCTCTCGCTCGACGTCGAGACCGACCCGGAAGCCCGCGAGCTCTACTCGATTGCCTGCGCGGGCGCGGGTGGCGAGCGCGTGTTCCTGCGTGGGCGCGGAGCCGTCGCCGGGGCCGAGGTCGTGCCCGACGAACGGGCGCTCCTCGAGGCCTTCTCGCGCACGTCGGCGCTGCCGACCCCGACGTCCTGACCGGCTGGAACGTCTGCGACTTCGACCTCGGCGTCTCACCTGCGCGCCGCCCGAGTGCGCGTGCGGCCTGGACTTCGGCGCGCGGGCGACGAGCTCGACGCGCCGCGACCGGCTTCGCCGAGCCGGCGGGCGCTGCTCACCGACGCGTGGTGCTCGACGGCCCGCGCCTCGGCAGCTCCTTCTACCG
This sequence comes from Binatia bacterium, assembly GCA_046327955.1. Classification (GTDB taxonomy): domain Bacteria; phylum Desulfobacterota; class Binatia; order DP-6; family DP-6; genus JAXLXP01. Next base: position 1,991 of record JAXLXP010000006.1, read on the forward strand.
GCTCGAGACGAGGCGCTCGAGACCGCGGCGCAGACGCTCGTCGGTCGCGGCAAGCGCTTCGTGGGACCCGGACGACACGCAGATCGCGGCGGCGTGGCGCGACCCGGCGGCGCTCGCCGCCTACAATCTCGACGACGCGCGCCTGGTGCTCGACATTCTCGCCGCCACCGGGCTCGCGTCGATCTCGCCGTGCGCCGCAGCCCACGACCGGCATGCCGCTCGACCGCGTGAGCGCGCAGATCGCAGCGGTCGACTCGCCTACCTGGGCGCGCTGCGCGCCTGGGGCCGTGTCGCGCCGCTCGGTCGACGCGACCGCGACGGCGAGCATCAGCGGCGGCCTCGTGCTCGACGCCAAGCCGGGCCTCTACTGCAACATTCTCGTCTACGACTTCAAGAGCCTGTACCCGAGTCTCATCCGCACCTTCAACATCGACCCGCTGACGTATCTCCCCGAGGGTGCCGCGCCGGCGCGGGTGATCCGCACGCCGAGCGGGGCCAGCTTCCGGGCGGACGAGCCGGGTATCCTGCCCGCGCTGGTCGCGCGGCTCGCCGAGGAGCGCGCGCAGGCGCGTGCGGCCGGCGACGCGGTCGGAGCGCAGGCGGTCAAGATACTCATGAACTCGCTCTTCGGCGTCCTCGGCTCGCCGGCATCGCGGCTGTTCTCGCCGGCGGTCGCGAACGCGATCGGCTGACCGTGGCCAGCACGTGATCCGCTCGCCGTCGCGGCGGTGGAGGCCCGCGGCCATCGGGTCATCTACGGCGACACGGACCTGCTGTTCGTCGACCTCGGAGAGGCCGATTCCGCCCGCCGCAGCCGCGGCCGAGACGCTGCGCGCGGCAGGTCGAGGCCAGGTCGCGCGCGATCGAGGCGGAGTCTGGCCATGCGCGAGCCGGCTCGAGCTTGCGCTGAGAAGCTCTACGCGCTTCCTGCTGCCGGCCGCGAAGAAGCGCTACGCGGGCCTGCACGACGGCGTGCTCGAGGTGGTCGGGCTCGAGGCCGTGCGGCGGGACTGGACGCCGGCCGCCCGCCGGTTCCAGCGCGCGCTGCTGGAGCGGGTCTTCCACGACGAGCCGGTCGCCGACGTGGTGTGCGCCTTCGTCGCCGATCTGCGCGCCGGGCGCCTCGACGCGGAGCTGGTCTACCGCAAGGCGCTGCGCAAGCCGCTCGATGCGTATACGCGTACGACGCCGCCGCACGTGAAGGCCGCGCGCCGCCAGGCCGGACCGGCGAGCCGCCTCGTGCACTACGTCATGACGCGCGACGGGCCGGAGCCGGCCGCCACCGCCACGGCGCCGCTCGACCGCGAGCACTACGTCGTCCACCAGCTCCGCCCGATCGCCGACGGGATCCTGCGCTGCGTCGGCGGGCCCGACTTCGACGACCTGACCGGCCGGCGCCGGCAGCTCTCGCTGTTCTGAGCGCGGCGCGATCAGCCGATGTGGAGCGTCCCGGCCAGGACGAGGGCGACGAGCGCGCCGGTGAGGGCGATGCGGTACCAGCCGAAGGGTGCGAGCCCGTGGCGGGTGAGGAAGCGCACGAGCCACCGGACCGCCAGCGCGGCCGAGAGGGCCGCGATCAGGAGCCCCAGCACGATCGAGGTCGCGCCGAGCTGTGCGAACATCGACGGCTCGCCGTTGGCCGCGTGGCGCACGGCCTGCAGCAGCTTGAACGCGCACGCCGCGCCGAGCGTCGGGAGACCGAGCAGGAACGAGAACTCCGCCGCCTCGGTGATGCGCAGGCCGAGGAGCATGCCGCCGGCGATCGTCGTCATCGAGCGCGACGTGCCGGGCCAGAGCGCCACGGCCTGGCAGAAGCCGATGCCGAGCGCGGTCGTCCAGGCCATCGCATCGACGGTGCCGGTCGCGCCGGGGCGCGCGCCGAGGCGGATCATCCACACGCCGCCGACGGCGAGCGCGGCGAGCACCGGCCACGGGCGAAAGAGCCACGCGTCGATCGCGTGGTCGAAGAGCAGGCCGAGCACGGCCGCCGGAACGAACGCCACCAGCAGGTTCACGAGCAGGCGCCGCCCGGCTGCGTCCCGTCCGAGGAGGCCGCGCACCATCGCCGCGACCCGCGCGCGGTAGAGGCCGAGCACGGCGAGGATCGCGCCGCCCTGGACGACGATGAGGTAGGCGTCGAGCGCCGAGCGGGTCGCCGGGTGGTCGAGGCCGAGCAGGGACGACACCAGGATGAGGTGCCCCGTCGAGCTTACCGGGAGGTACTCCGTGATGCCCTCGACGAGGCCGAGGATCACCGCTTGCCACGCGCTCAGCACACGCAACCATAGACCCGGGAGACGGTCGGCGCCAACGCGAGCCCTCCCGTGCGCGGGCAGGCAGGGCCTCGCGGGCCTGCCCGCCCGGTCCTGCAATCTCGCAACGATGCGACAGCCTGCGATCGTGCGACTCGGCGGTGGGACGAACCGCCTACCCGAGCACGGGAATGGCGGGTCCCCTCAAGGCACGGGGGTTGCTCCACCGCATTGGGACACCCATATGCAGAACATAAAGTTGTTTGCCACGTTCGTCCTCGTTCTCGTGGCTGGGCCCGCGGCGGCCCAGGTGACGACGACCACCACGACGCTTCCCAACAGCGCGGGATCGATCTGCAAGACCGGCACCCCGGCGACCCAGTGTGTCGTGGATCAGGCGCTGGCGTTCTCGAGCCCGACGCTCCTGGACATCCCGACGCGCACCCTGATCGTGACGCGGAGAGGGACGATCGACGTCGGCACCGCGAGTCTGATCGTCAACGCCGCCGGCGTGGATATCCAGCCCGGTGGCGACCTGCTCGCCGGCGGTGGGCGCATCGACATCACGGCAGCGGGCGACGTCGCGATCGAGAGCACTGCCGACGGGCGGACGGTGGCGAAGATCGACGTCTCGGGTGACTCGATTGCGGGCACGTCCGGCGGGACGCTCGCCGTCATCGCCGGCGGCGCGATCACGGTCGACGGCAACCTGAAGGCGCGCGGCCCGGGCGAATTCGCCGACGGCGGAACGATCGGGCTCTCTGCCGCGGGGGCCGTCGCCATCTCGGGTCTGGGCAAGGATACGATCGACGCCAGCAGCGGCGTCAACGGCACCGGCGGCGAGATCGACCTCAGCAGCTCTGCCGGAGACATCACCTTGGACCGCGCCCTTGACGTGAGCGGCGGCGACAGCGACGGCGGCACGATCGACATCGACGCCAAGGGATCGATCGTGCTCTCCGAGAGCCTCGACGTGAGCGGCGGCGGTGCCTCGGGCAGCGGCGGCTACGTCACCTTCACCGCCGACGGCGACGTCACGATCGGGGACGGCGTCGGCAACGACCTGATGGAGGGCGCGGGGGCCTCGAGCGACATGGGCGGCGACGGCGCCGAGATCGACATCGTCGCGGGCGGTACGCTCCGGGTGAACGCGCAGGCGCACCTCATGAGCGGTTCGCCCGATGGCACCGGCGGGACGGTCGACTGGGAGGCGGGCGGCGACGTGATCGTCACCCAGCAGATCAAAGCAAACGGGAGCGGCGCCGAGAGCTGCGGCGGCGACGTCTTCCTCCAGGGCGGTGACCCGATCATGGGGACTGCCGGCGACCTCACGCTGGGCGCGCTCGTCGACGTGAGCGCCGGCGATTGTGGCGGCGGCACGGTCGATGCCGAGGCCACCGCCCGTCTTGCCGCGAACGCCGAGATCGACGGGAACAACGGCAATGGCGCCACCTCGGGCGCCGACATCGCGCTGGTCGGCGAACAGGTGGCGGTGGCGACCGGGATCACCATTCACAGCGACGGCGGTGTCAGTGCCCACGGTGGCACGGTCACGCTCCAGGGCTGCACCGTACAGGTCCCAGCCGGCGCGACCCTCTCGACCCTCGGCAGTGGGGGTGCGAACCTGCTCCAGGGCGGTGGCCTGATCCGAGTTGCGGGCACGCTGATGGCCGGCACGAAGAACCAGATCGGCTACCGGACCCTCGCCCCGAACCTGACGGGCGGCATCCTCACGCCTGCGGCGGTCGTCGGGCAGGACATGACGATCGCGCCGTGCAACAGCTCCACCACGACGACCACCACGCTGGTCACGACCACCACGTCGTCGACGGTGGTCAGCACGACGACGGTGCCGCCGGCCACCACTACGAGCACGACGCTCGCGGCGGCGTGCCATACCGACGACCAGTGTCCTGCGTCGAACGCCTGCACGGTTGGCCGCTGCGCGGGCGGGAGCTGCGTCCAGGAGGAGGTCGCGGGTGCGGACGCGGTGCGCTGCCGGCTCGACGCGATCACCGCCGAGCTCGACGGTGCGCCGGCCGGGGCGATCAAGACGCCGGCGCTCGCCAAGTCGCTGCGGCGGCGCGTGACGACCGCGCAGCACCTCTTCGGCATCGCGAACGGACTCACGGGTCGCAAGCGGATCGTGAAGCTCGGCAAGGCGCGCGTGCAGCTCACCGGACTCGGCAAGGCGCTGCGCAAGGGCAAGGGCAAGACGATCGCGGACGACCTGGCGGGCCGCATGCTGCCGCTCGTCGACGGCGCCGTTGGCAAGCTCGGCGCATTGATGACCTGAAGGCGGTGACCGTGCGATCGTGCACGGGACCTTCACCCGTGCGCGATCGTGGCAGTTCGCGCGTGCGCGCCGGCGGGAACCTTCTGGCATCCGGGTTGCGTCTCGTCCCGGCGTGGCGATCGTGCACAAGGAGAGCTTCATGCGGACGCGTGGGACCCTGTTGACTACGGCAGTCGTCGGACTGCTCTCGGTGACCTCGGCGTGGGCGGTCGACCCGCCGCTGTTCCAGGCCACCGTCGGGCGATCGTCGCCCGAGGCGCCGGCCGCGGGCGACGAGCTCGGTACTGCCGTGGCGGTCGCCGGCACGCGCGTCCTCGTGGGTGCGCCGAAGGTCGACAACGGGAGCGTCACCCGATCGGGCGCGGTCTACCTGTACGATGCCACCGGCCTGCCACAGGGCGCGTTGCGCCAGCCCACGCCGCAGACCGACGGCCGATTCGGGGCCGCCGTGGCGGGCGATGGGGCGCGGCTGTTCGTCGGCGCGCCTGGCGACAGCACGGGCGCGAATCGCGCCGGTGCGGTCTACGTGTATGACGGCCACACGCTGGGGTACCTCTACATGCTCCAGGCTCCCGAGCGGCACGCCAACGCGGAGTTCGGCACGACCCTCGCCATGCTGGGCGACGACGTCCTGGTCGGCGCACCGGGCGACGACGCGGGCGGTGTGGCCAACGTCGGCGTGGTCTACCGCTTCGACGGTCCGACGCAGGCGCTGGCCGGCACGTACCACAGCCCGGAGCCCGGCAGCGACGACCGCTTCGGCCTTGCGCTCGCCACGATCGACGGAACGCGTGTGCTGATCGGTGCGCCGGGTCGCGGCGGGCCGGGGATGAGCGAGGCCGGAGCGGCGTATCTCTTCGCCGCCGGGGGGGCGCACCAGCACACCTTCCGCAGTCCGCTCGCGCGCACCCAGGGACATTTCGGCGCCGCGGTCGGCGGCTTCGGCAGCCGCGTGCTGGTCGGCGCGCCGTACGAGGGGGACGCCGTCGGCGCGGGAGCGGTGTACGTGTTCGATGTCGGCGGCGCGGCGGTGACGACCCTCAAGGAATCCCCGGCGGTGCAGGCGGCGCACTTTGGCGCGGGCATCGCGGTGCGCGGGACGACGTTCCTGGTGACGGCGCCGGGCGACGACCTCGACGTCGCGGATCAGGCCGGTGCGTTCCACGTGTTCGACGGCGCCACGAACGGCTTCGTCGGCCGCTTCGGCAACCCGGCGCCGGCCAACGACGATCAGTTCGGTGGGGCCAACGATCTGCAGTTCGGGTGGCGCGGCGCGATCGCGGCCGCCGGTGGCGTCGTGGTCGTCGGCGCTCAGCTCGACGACCGCGGCGGCCAGGACGATGCCGGCAGCGCCACCATCTACGCGCTGCCGCTCCCGCCGAACAACGGCCAGACGTGCTCGGTTGCCGAGGAGTGCCAGGACGCCGATCTCTGCAACGGAACCGAGGAGTGCGTCGGCGGGCTCTGCGCCGAGGGCTCGTCGCTCGAGTGCGACGACGGTGATGCCTGCACGACCGACACCTGCGAGGCGGCCACCGGGTGCGTGCACACCGAGCCGGCCGTCATCGAGACGCTCGACTGCCGGATGGCGGCGCTCGACCACGCCCTCGGCCAGAACGTGGGCACGTTCCGTGGCCCGCTCGCGGCCAAGCTGGTCCGTACGCTCAAGAAGGCGGATCAGCAGCTCAAGGCGGCGCACGGGACCTCGGCGCGTCGCGCCGGACGCATGCTCGGCCGCCTGGCGAGGACGCTCGGCACCTTCGGCAGGGTGGCGCAGAAGGCGATCGACCGCGGGCGCATCGACCCCGGCGTCGGCAAGACGCTGCAGCGCCTCGCCGGCGCGGCCGGGCGACTGGTTCCCGCCGTGAAGGCGGCGCTGTCGTGAGCTAGCGACCCAGCGAATCGAGCAGCGCTCGGCGGGCGCCCTCGAGGTCGGTGAGGGGCTGCGTGCGGCCGCGGGCGACCTCGTCGGCCGTGTAGGGCGTGAAATCGGCGGGCAGGTCGCCGGCGCTGAACCGGTGCAGCATCCAGTTGAGCAGCTCGGCGAGCGCGGCGGCGTCGAGCGACGACTGCGCGACGCCCGGCACCCGCAGCAGGAACTCGCGCCCGCCCCGTGCGCGCAGGAACCGCCCGACGCCGGTGAGCGCGGGCACGCTGCCCGGCGTGGCGGCGCCGTCCTCGAGATGGCAGCCCTGACAGTGGAGGACGTAGTTCACGTCGGGTGTATAGGCGCGGGCCGGCGCGGCGATCGTGCCGAGCGCCAGCAGGGCGGTGCTGGCGACGAGAGCGAGACGAGGCGACCGGAGCTTCGCGTGCATCGGCGGACCTACGAGCTGGTCGCTTCGCCGAGGACGATTGCCACCGAGCAGGTGACGGCGCGGCTCTTGGTGCCGAAGCACCAGAGCAGGTCGTTGTTCTTGCCCGTGATGTAGTTGGGCTTCTCGCCCTCGGTGCGGGTGCAGCGACACCGCATGCAGAGCGAGGCGCCGCAGCAGTCGTTGTACGAGATCAGGTAGTCCTTGCCGTCGGTCGGGTTGCGACAGGTGCCGACCCACGTGACCGGCGACATCTCCGTGCCGGGCGGACAGGCGTTCTGACTGCCACCGCAGCAATTGCAGAGGAACCCGTCGATCGCGCAGTAGCGCCAGTAGCTGCAGCTCGACGGGTCGCCGGCAGCGCCGGCGACCTCGGGTGGCGCCGCGTCGGCGGTGTCCAATCGGCGCGCGACCGGGAGGAGCGGCAGGCCTGCGGTGCCGACCAGCGCGACGCCGAGGCGCGCGAGGAAGCTGCGTCGCGAGGTGCGCCGCGCGAGGGCGCGCGCCGAGCGCTCGACCCACAGATCGATCCGACCCCGAGTGCTGCTCACGATTCCCCCACCTCCGAGCGTCCCTCGCGCGCGCTCAGCCAGTCCTGGATCGACGCCACGCCCCGCTCCTGGGCCTCGAGCAGGCTCTCGAGGTGCTCGCGCGTGTTCACGAGCCCTTTCGAGCGGATCACGCCGCCGGCGTCAAGGAGGACGGCGAAGGGGAGGCGTGGGACCCGGTGCGCGACCCCGAGCGCGGGCGAGAGCACGCACGGAATCTCCTCGACGCGTTGTGCGCGGAGCAGCGCCTCGTGCTCCGCGCGTGTCCCGTCGCCGCAGAGCACGACGCGCAGGTGCGCGCGCTCCCGCCGGGCGAGCGCCGCCACGGTCGGCAGCAGCTCCTTGCAGACCGGGCACGTCGGCGACAGGAAGAAGAGCAGCGTGCTGCGGCCGTCCGAGCTCGGGCCGCCGAGCTGGAGCGCGGCGCCGCGGAGATCCTCCGCGCCGACGACCGGGGCGGCCTCGCCGACCTCGGGGCCGCGGCCGATCAGGAGCGCGCCCGCCGGTGCCACGCGCTCGTAGAGCACGCCGATCTGCCGCGCCAGCGCGACCACCACGCCGGCGAGGACCAGCACGACGACCCACAGGACGACGGTGGAGACGAGCAGGGCCGCGGTCACGTCGGGCCTCGGAGCAGGGCGAGCCGCGGCGCGTTGGCGAGCAGGCGGCCGAGGGCGGCCCAGAGCGTGGCGAGCGCGACGACCGCGGCGACCACCGTGAGTCCGTCGAGCCAGACGAACGGGCGCGGGCGGGCCGGGAGCAGAGCGGCCGTCGCGGCAGCCAAGAGGACGGCGGTGCGCGCCAGCAGCCACGGCGTCAGCGGCTGGCGCGCTGCCGGACCGGCGCAGCCGCAGTCGATGTCGCGGCGCCCGCGCGCGAGGTTGATCGCGATCGCGCCGGTGTAGACCGCGAGCAGCCCACCGGCGAGGAGCGGTCCCGGCGCGCCGGGAATCAGCAGCGCGACGGCCGCCGTGGCCTCCGCGCCGAGCAGCAGCCACGCCGCTGCCGGCGCGACGGGCGCGGGCAGCAAGCGGTAGGCGCGCAGCGCCGCGCGGAACCCGGCCGCATCGCCGAGCTTGTGGCGCGCCGCGGAGGCGAACAGGAGCGCGAGCCCGCTGCGGAATACGGCGGCGACCACGGGGTCCATCCGATCCGACCTCAGGGCGCCGCGAGCAGGCTCTCGGCGATCCCGACCTCTTCGACCTCGCGCACGACCGCGCCCGTCATCGCGTCGTGCACGGTGACCGTGGGCGGCATCATCCCGGCGGCGACCAGCACCGGGTGCTCGTCCTGCGTCACGAGGATGCCGTTCACGCCCGGGTTGGGGAGGACGTGCTCGAGGACCCAGCCGAGGAGCCGGCCGTTCGTGCTCGTGCGCCCGAGCTTGGTCTGCTGGTGGATGAAGCTCGCGAGCGGGTTGAGCACGGGGAGGCGCTGCAGCCGCCGGCGCGCGGCGACGTCGTAGACCCAGACCTCCGTGCCGGCCTCTTTGTGGGTGTCGCGACCGCCCTGGTGCACGAGCGAGTAGAGCCGCCCCGACGCGCGGTGCAGCGCGAGGTGCTGCGCGCCGCCGATGCGCCACGAAGCCTGGCGGTCCTCGTCGGTGAGGAGCGACCACGTCTCGCCGAACGTGAGCACCGGTCCGGAGACGTCGACCGGGTGCACGATCCCGTCGAACGACGCGAACAGCCATTGGTTGCCCAGCCGGACGCCCTTCTCGGTGATCGGGTCCTTCTTGGGGTCGAAGAACGGCTCGCTGCGCTCGACGGATGCCGGTCGCCCCTGGTCGTCGATCGCCACGTTGAGCGCCGCGCCGTTGGCGCAGAGGGCGAAGAAGCGGCGCGGGCCGCCGGCGTACGCGAGGCTGCAGCCCGGCGTGGGAATCTCCGCGGTGAACGTGCGCGCCTTCACGTCGACGATGGTCATCGACTGCGCCGGCGTGAGGTTGAAGATCGCGAGAAAGCGGCCGTCGTCCGACAGCGCGTTCGCCGCGACGCCGGGGAAGTACTCGGCGCGCTTCGGCGGAATCCCGATCTCCGCGATCGGGCGCAGCGTGGCGGCGTCGTAGACCGTGACGACGTCGGTGCGCTCACCGCGCACGCCGCGCGCATAGTAGGTCTCGGCGAGGTAGATCTCGCGATGGTCGGGCGAGAAGAGCGGCGAGATCACGAACCCCACGCCGGCGGTGCCGGAGCTGATCGTGCCGAGCTGCCGGCCGGAGTCCGCGTCGAACAGCGCGGTGCGGTGGAGCAGGACGTCGCTCAACCAGAACCAGTGCGGTCCCGGCTGATCGGGCAGGGAGAGGACCGAGCCGAGCTGCGCCGCCGCCGTGCCGGGGAGGGCCGCGCCTCCGGCGAGCGTGGCGAGCAGCAGGCCGATGGCGAGCCGCGGTGCGTTGCGCATCGGGCCCGCCTATAGCACAGGGGCCGTGGACTTCACCTCGGCCGGCCGAGGAAGTCCCGCACGAGCCGGTGCGTCCGCTCCGGGTGCTCGAACTGCGGGACGTGCCCGCAGTCCTCGAGCACGAGGGAGCGGGCATGCGGCAGCACGGCCTCGACGTGGCGGGCGAACTGGCACGGAACCAGGTTGTCGCGGTCCCCCCACAGGAACAGGGCCGGGCGCGAGAGCGCGGGCAGCCGGGCCCAGAAGCCGTGCTCGCCGTGGGCCTCCTCGAGGTATATCTGGCGCGCCGCGGAGAAGAAGGCGACCCGGCCGCTCGGGGTCGCGAACACGCGCGCGAACTCGTCGGCCGCCGCGTCGTACCAGGCATCGCGCAGCCGCTCCGGGCGCGCGAACATGAGCCGCAACACGGCCTGCACGAGCGGCCGCGGTGCCATCATGGGGATCGCGCCCATCTCCGCCAGGAGGAGCCGCACGATCGGCGTGAAGGCGCGGAACCGTTTGAACGCGAGCGACGGCGCCAGCAGGACGAGCCGGTCGACGCGCTCCGGCATGCGCAGCGCCGCTTCGATGGCGATCCGCCCGCCCATCGAGTTGCCGACGAGGTCGGCGCGGTCGACGCCGACGGCGTCGAGAAACGCCGTGAGCCAGCGCGCGTAGAAGGCCGGGTGGTACGCGCGCAGCGGTTTGCCGGAATCCCCGAAGCCCGGCAGGTCGGGCACCAGCACGCGGTGGTCGTGCGAGAGCTCGGCGAGCGTGGGGAGCATCGACGCCCCGGTTGCGCCCAGCCCGTGCAGCAGGACCACCGGTGGGCCCTCGCCGGCCTCGAGGAAGAACGTGCCCACGTCGTGCGCGTGGACCGAGCGGGCGCGGGGGAACCGGACCGGCCGTTCGGGCGCGTCGACGCCCTCGAGCTTCAGCGCGAGGGCCATGTTGCCGCGGATGTTCAGGCGGCCGTCGAGGAACGCGTCGACGCCCGACTGCGTGTTCTCGACCACCGCGGCGAGGGTGACCGCCTGCGCGTGTACGGTCGCGTCGGCTGCGGGACGGCGCCCGGCGAGCAGGCGCATGTTCGCGCCGTCGATCTCGATCGTCCACGCCGCGTGGCCGACGTCGAACACGACGCTGGCACGTTGCCCGGCGGTCAGCGGCGAGCCGGCGTCGAGCCGGCGCTCGAGAGCCCACGCGACGCGATCCTCCGGGGACGGCAGGACCGCGTGCCGCGGCAAGAGCTGCGAGTTCCGCGCGGCGTTGATGCGCCTTCCGCACGTCACGGTCACGGCAGCTCTTCCTACCGTGAAACGGCGTCGGCGTCGACCGGCGCGGTCGCGTCAGCGGCCGCAGGAGGATCGTCGGGCGCGGCGCAGCGTGCTGCGCCGGTCGGCGCGCCTGCCGATCGCGGCGCGCACGCACCGCACGTAGGCGACGTGCGAACGCCACGCGCCGCCGGCGCGCGGTCCGTCACAGGGGCAGAGGGGGCAGCCCGTGGCGTCGACGACGTCGGCGGCGGGCGTGTCGGGGCAGGCATCGAGGCCATCGGGCACGCCGTCGCCGTCCGCGTCGCCGCCCGCCCCGAGCGTGGTGGTCGTGGTGGCCCCGCCCGGCTGCGTGCTCGACGTCGTCGTCGCGAGGCTCGTGCTGGTGGTCGTCGCTCCGGGGAGCGTGCTGGTGGTGGTCGACGACGGGACCGTCGCGAGACACGAGGCGGTGGCGACGCTCTGTCCGATCCGGGTGCTCACCGTGTCGCCGAAGAGCAGGTCGATGTTCGAGAGCCCGCCCGACAACAGGTGGCAGTAGCTCATGATCGTCCCGCGCGAGCCGACGACGGCGCCGCTGTAGCAGCCCGTTTCCCCATTGTAGCACTCGTCGAGCGGCGGGCTGTAGCAGTGGCTGTGGGGCGAGCCGAAGTTGTGACCGACCTCGTGCGTGAACACGAGCACGTCCCAGATCTGATTCGGGTGCGCGAGATCGAAGCTGCCGTAGACCTGCGAGACGCCGTAGCCGTAGGACGCGTTGCAGAGCACATCGAGGTAGGCGACGCCGCCCTGCACGCTCTTGCCCGAGACGAAGTGGACGAGGTCGCGCGGCCCGGCGATCGCGCCCATGCCGTTGGCGGCGTTGTTCCAGTACGTGCGGACCTCGCCGAGCGCGCCGCTCGTGTCGGTCGCGGTCCATGGATCGGCGGTCGCGGGGTCCCAGAGTCGGATGTACGAGAACTGCAGGCGGACGCCCACGTCGCGCTCGTAGATCGCGGTGGACGCCGCCAGGAGGGCGGCGAGGTAATCGAGCGCCGCCTGGTCGCTCGCGAACTTGTTGCGCAGCTCGTTGTCGGTGTCGATCGCGACGTCGGCGATCTTGAGCCCCGCGGGGACGTCGGCCGCGACGGGGGGCGTCGCGAGCTGGCCAACGGCCGCGCGGGGGACGTCCACCGCCTCGGGGTGCAGGTCGTTGGCGCAGAAGTCGCGCGGCGGGGGATACAGGGTGGGGTCGGTCTGGCGGAGCGCGTAGACGCGATGCGCGCCGAGGCCGTCGGGGCCGAAGGGGAACACTTCGCCGTCGACGGCGACGAAGCCGTGAACGCGCGTGGGCCCCGCGACGAGGACCACGCGCGACGCCGGCGACCCGGCCACCGTGCCGGCGAAGTACGCGGCGTCGGGGAGCGCGAGCGGACGCGGGCCGCCAGGGCCGACGATCTCGGCCCGCGCGCCGGCCGGGAAGGGCGAGAAGCGCGTCACGACGAGGCTTGCCGTGCGGCTGCGGCCGAGGGGGAAGCCGTCGACGACGGCTTGATCGCGCGCGCGCAGCGCGGCGAGCGCCGAGCGGTCGAGCCGCAGGCGCTGCACGCCCGAGATGCCGGGGAGCGCGCCGCGCGTCGCGCCGGCGACCGGGGTGAGCAGGTTGGCGGCGTGCGCGGGTGGCGCCGTGGCGACGAGCATGGTCACCGCCACGGCGACGACGAAGCAGGACGATCGTCTCGGCACCGTGGGGAGGACCAGCAACCCGTGTGCCCCCGCGGGGGTGAGGTGGGGCTTGGGGCTTGGGCCCCCGGACCGTCACGCGCGTGGCGCAGCCGTACGGCGTTGATGGTCGAGGGCCCAGAGCGCTCCCCATCCGACGACGCCCATGAGCAGCAGCCAGCCGCCACCGTCGGCGAGCTGTCCGCTGTGCACGGCCGCGCCGACGGCGGCCGCGGCGAGCAGCGTGGCGGGACACGCGATCGCGAGCAGGAGAATGCGTGCGGATGCGGCCAGCCCCGACCACGGCGGGTGCGGCGGCCGGGTGGCGACGAAGCTGAGCCACGCGAAGAGGGGGAGGCCCCACACCCCGACGCCGAGCGCGAACGCGATCGCCTGCGAGAATCCCTCGGGCACCGCGAAGGGCTACCACGGCGTGCCCGCCGCCCGGTATTCGCACCTGCGCGGGCGGGAGGCGCAGCGTTTGTCCGAGCGCCTGGACGGGTCGTGGTGGACCGTGGCGCTCGTCGGGTGTAGACGCGCGGGCATGAACACGACCTTCGCGGGCGCCGAGCACGCGCTGCACGACGCGGCCGTCCGCGAGGTCGGGGCGGACGACTTCGGCGACCCGGCGTACCGCGAGGGTCTCCGTGTCCTCCTCGACGCCTACGATCGCGAAGCCCGGTTCCATCCGGCAGGGCGCGAAGCGGCGCGCGCGAACCTCGTGCAGCAGTTGAAGATGCGCCTGCGCTCGCAGCAGCTCCTGAAGGAGCACCCGGCGGCGCTCACGACCGAGATCCGGCGGCCGGTCGTGATCCTCGGGCTCGTCCGTACGGGCAGCACGGCGCTGCACTACCTCATGGGCCAGGACCCCGACCTCCAGGTGCTCGAGTACTGGCTTGCCGCACACCCCCAGCCGCGCCCGCCGCGCGAGCAGTGGCCGCAGCACGCGGACTTCCGGGAGTCGGCGGCGGAGATCGAGGCGATGTACGCCGCCGACCCGTCGCTCAAGGCGATCCACCTGATGATGGCGGACGGCCCCGAGGAGTGCCGCCACCTGCTCGCGCAGAGCTTCACCGACGACTCGTTCGAGGTGAACGCCACCGTGCCGAGCTACACGCGGTGGTACGAGACGACGGACCACCGGGCGAGCTACCGGCGCCACCGCGACCTCGTGCGGCTGATCGGCATGGCGAACCCGCAGCGCCGCTGGCTCCTCAAGTACCCCGTGCACCTGAAGCACCTCCGCGCCCTGCTCGACGTCTATCCCGACGCCTGCATCGTGCAGACGCATCGCGACCCGACGCGCGTGCTGTCGTCGTACGTGAGCCTGATCGCGGGATTCCGCGCGCTGTTCGAGCGCGACATCGACCGCGCCGCGATCGCCCGTGAGCAGCTCGAGGTGTGGGCGGCGGGGGCCGAGCGGGCGATCGCGGTGCGCCGCGAGCACGATCCGGCGCAGTTCTTCGACCTCCATTTTCACGACTTCGTCGGCGATCCGATCGGCTCGGTGCGCCGCATCTACGACCGCTTCGACCTGACCCTCTCCGCCGAGGGCGAGCGGCGGCTGCGGGCGTGGCAGCAGGCGCACCCGGAGGGGAAGCACGGTCGCCACCAGCACTCGATGGACGACGTGGGCCTCACCCGCGATCAGATCCTCGACCGCTTCGCCGCGTACATGCGCCACTTCGATCTCGCGCCCGAGTGAGGAGCGGTCGCGTGTCGCCGCTTCGACCCCGCCACCCGCGCAGCGCCCACGAGGCCCAGCTCCTCGCCGCCGCGGAGCGCCTGCTGCCGACCGGCGTGCGCAACCCGTCGGTGTCCCCCGAGTACGCGATGGTGGTGCAGGCGGCGCGGGGCGCGCGCATCTGGGATGCGAGCGGCAACGCGTACATCGATTACCTCCTCGGCTCGGGTCCGATGCTGCTCGGGCACGCGCATCCCGCGGTCGTGGCCGCGGTGCGCGAGCAGCTCGAGCGCGGCTCGAGCTATCTCATGGTGAGCGAGCCCGCGATCCGGCTCGCCGAGGAGATCGTCGCGCTGGTGCCGTGCGCGGAGGCGGTCTGCTTCCACTCGAGTGGCTCGGAGTCGGTGTTCTTCGCGCTGCGGCTCGCGCGCGCCTACCGCCGCCGCACGAAGATCCTCAAGTTCGAGGGCGGGTTCCACGGCATGAGCGACTATGCGCTCATGAGCAACCAGTGGACCCGCGCGCCGCGCGAGTTCCCGGCCGCCGTCCCGAACTCCGCCGGCATCCCCGACGCCGTCGCGGACGGCGTCCTCGTCGCGCCGTTCAACGACATCGACACGACGGCGGCGATCGTCGAGCGGCACCACGACGCGCTCGCCGGGGTCGTGGTGGAGCCGTTGCAGCGCACGATTCCGCCGCGCCCCGGGTTCCTCGCGGAACTGCGGCGGATCACGCGCCACTACGACATCCCGCTCGTCTTCGACGAGGTGGTCACCGGATTCCGCCTGGCTCTCGGCGGAGCGCAGGCGCACTACGGCGTGACGCCGGACCTGTGCGCGCTCGGCAAGGCCATCTCGGGCGGGCATCCGCTCGGCGTCCTCTGCGGGCGCGAGGACATCATGGCGCTCTCGCGCCAGGAGCGGCAGGCGAGCGGCGACCACGTCCTGCAGACCGGCACGTTCAGCGGCAATCCGATCTCTGCCGCCGCCGCGCTCGCGTGCATCCGGGAGCTGCGGACGCCCGGCTGCTATGACGCGCTGGCGGCCCGCGGTCGTCGCCTCATGGAGGGTCTCCAGGCGCGGCTCGACGCGGCACGGCTCCCCGCTCGCGTGACCGGGGAGCCGTCGGTCTTCCAGCCGTGGTTCACCGAGGGCGAGATCGTCGACCATCGCACGACGCTGGCCGCCGACTGGCAGCGTGGCGTCCGCTTCGTCGACCTGCTGCTCGACGCCGGGGTCGTGAAGGCGCACGAGAAGTTCTTCGTCTCGATGGCCCACACCGACGAGGACGTGGAGCAGACGCTCGACGCGTTCTCGTACGCGGTCGAGCGGCTGGCGCAGCCGCACGGCGGTTCGCCGCGACACACGCCTTGCCGGGATTGACGGCGCGCGGCGCCATTGCGTACGGTCCCGCAATGACCACGCGCGGCATCGTCGGATTGATCCTCGGTATCCTCGTCGCCCGGCCGGCGCTCGCCGGGACGGTGTACTTCGGCGACGCCACGGCCAACATCGAGGTCAGCGGACAGACGGTGATCGGCACGGCTTCCACTTTTGAAGCCGTGATCCTCTTCAAGTCGACCACGGGCGCAGGGGTGATCCTCGAGGAGGTCGAACCGTTCGGCGAGGACAAGCTCTTCGAAGTGAGCCCCACGGGCGGCGTCTACGGCTACGATTACCCGGTGAACTACCCCGACGTCCTGGCCGGAGCGACGACGGTCACGCTCGACACGTGGCACCACGCCGCTTACGTCTACGACGGCGCCGAGGAGCGCCTCTACTTCGACGGCGTGCTGGTCGGTTCTCGCGCCGCGGCGGGGAGCGTGAGCAACTCGGCCGGCCTCGCCTACATCGGTGCCAACCCGATCCACGGGAACACGGCCTTCATCGGCCTCATCGACTCGCTGCGGGTGAGTGACGTCGCCCGCTATTCGGGGCCTTCCTTCACGCCCCCGAGCGGCGATCTGACCAGCGATGCGAACACGCAACTGCTCTACAATTTCGACGATCCGCCGGGGAGCGCCACGGTCAGCGACTCGAGCCCGCTCGCCCGGACGGGAACGCCCGGCTCGAGGAGCGGCGGGCCCCCGCCTGTCCTCTGCGGTTCGGACACGACCGACCTCGACGGGGACCTCATCCCCGACACGTGCGACCCCGATCCGCCGACCACGACCACGTCGTCGACCAGCACGACGACCTCGACGACGACCTCGACGCCGACCACGCTCCCGGCCATCGAGATTTGCGGCAACTGCGTCGACGACGACGGAAACGGTCGCGTCGACTTCGAGGACGAGGCCTGCTGCCCCGCGGCGTTGGCCACGACGCTCGCCCTCACCAAGGGGCTGATCCGGCCTGGTGCCGGCGGTCACGCGGCACTCGTGCTCGGCGGTACGCTCTCGCAGGCCGGGCTCGCGAGCGGGACGCTGGCGACGCAGGACGTGTTCGTTCAGCTCTCCAGCGACGGCGGCGAGCTGTTTTGCGCGCACGTCCCGGCCGGCGCGCTCACGCGCAAGAAGAGTGGGATCGTGTTCAAGGATCCCTCGCACGCGGTCGCGACGGCGCTCGGAATCGATCGGCTCGTGCTCGCGCAGAAGCACAACGGCAGTGGCCGCGTGAAGGCAGTCGGCAGCCACGCCGTGTTGGCATCCCCTGCAGCGGGCCACCTCGACGTCGTGATCGGGCTCAGGGATCCGGGCGCCGCCGAGGCAACCAACCGCTGTGCGAAGGGCGGCGCGGTCTTTCGGGCGAAGCGCAAGGGCATGCTCAGGTTCCCCTGAGCGGCGGCCGACGCACTCCGCTCCCCCGCCGGCCATTGCGCAGCGCGTCTTGCGCCGCAGTCCCGCCATCGACTAAACGTTTATTTGACCGCGTGGGCGTGATCCAAGTGCCTGAGAAGACGACGACAACCGAGGCTCGCATTCTCGACACCGCCGAGGTCGTCTTCGCGCGCCGGGGCCTGGCCGGAACGCGGGTCCGCGAGATTGCCGCCGCGGCGGCGGTGAATGGCGCCACCCTCTACAACTACTACCCGAGCAAGGACGCCCTCTACGAGGCGGTGCTCGAGCGCGGCATTCGCCCGCTCTCGGCGATGCTCGCCGAGCTCGCCACCGAGCCGCACCCGGCCGACGCGGCGCACCGCATCGTGCGCTCCGTGATGCAGCACTTGGCCGAGCGGCCCCATCTCTCCAGGCTGATCTACCTGGAGGCGATCTCGGAAGGGGACTATCTGCCCAAGCTGGCGCGCAAATGGTTCCGGCCGGTCCTTGCGCAGATCGTGGCGGCACTCAAGGCAGGTCCCACGCCCGCTCACCTCGACGAAGCGCTCTTTCCCCACCTGGCGGCGTTGTTCGTGCAGTTGAGCTTCGGCCACTTCGCCCTGGCGCCGCTGCTGGCCGGGGCGATGGGCGAACAGCCGCTCTCACCGGAGGGGATCGCGCGGCAGACGCGTCTCATCGAGACGGTCATCGAACAGCTCTTCCCGCGGCTCGTCGAGAGCGCGGCGCAACCGACACCAACGCAGCCCGCCCGAGGCTGACGAAAGGGAGACCGAACGATGGCAGACCAGTCCTACGACGTGATCGTGATCGGCAGCGGCCCCGGTGGGCTGTCCACGGCGACGCTGCTGCAGAAGCGCGGGCTCAACTGCGTGCTGATCGAGAAGAACAATCTGCTCGGCGGCAAGATGATCAGCATCGAGAAGGACGGCTACGCCTACGATCTCTTCCCGCATGGCCAGGTGCCGATGCGCGGCTCCGCCTTCGAGGCGATCTTCGCCGAGCTGGGCGTCGCGGACGAGTTCGTGCCGGGGCTCGAGCCCGACGATCCGCGCGACATCATCACGATGCTCTACCGTCGTGGCGACCGCAAGGAGTACACGCGCATCACGCAGAGTCAGGCGATGAACGATGCCACGCCGTTCTTCCGGCTCTGGGACGTCCCGGAACAGGACCAGGGGAAGATCGTCCAGATCATGGCCGAGATGACCATGATGTCCGACGAGGACATCGGCAAGCTCGACAACGTCACCATGCACGAGTGGCTCATCGAGCGCGGCGCGCCGAGCGCGCTGTACAACTACCTCGGCTTCCACGCCAATGCGTCGCTCGCCGAGCCGATCGACCTCGTCGCCGCGTCGGAGCAGATCCTGATCATGAAGCAGATGATGCTCGGGGGCGGCGGTGGGCAGTACAAGGGCGGCTTCGGCGGCCTCACCAAGGTGATGGTCCGCGAGTTCGAGAAGAACGGCGGTACGTTGGTCAAGAACTGCCGGGTCGAGCGGATCGACGTCGCCGACGGCTTCGTCACCGGCGTGACCACCGCCAAGGGCGCGTTCAAGGCGCCCGTCGTCGTGAGCAGCGCGGGGATTCAGCCCACCGTCCTCAAGCTCTGCGGCGAGCAGCACTTCGACAAGACCTACGTGAACTACGTGAAGGGTCTCGTACCGGGCTGGGCGTTCACCTCGATCCGGTACTTCCTGAACAAGCCGGTCATGAACACGGCGATGTACGTGATGTACTCCGACGACTCCTGGCTCGACACGGTGCGCTTCGAGAAGATCAAGAACGGCGAGGTTCCCGCGGAGGTGATCCTCTTCATGGTGAACCACTGCTTCTACGACGCGGAGGCGGCGCCGCCCGGCAAGCAAGTGCTGGTGAGCGGAACCGTCTGCTCCTCGAATCCCAAGGCCCAGGAGATCGAGGCGCTGTGGAAGAAGATGGACGAGCAGCTCCGGCAGTACTTCCCCGAGATCTGGGCCGCTTGCGAGCGGCGTGAGTACAACGGCCCCAAGGAGATCTGCGAGCTCACGCGTGATTCCGTCCTCGAGGGCCAGGGCGGTGAGTGCGTCGGCCTGGCGCAGATCGTCGGCCAGTGCGGCGCCATGAAGCCCAGCTCGAAGACACCCATCAACGGGCTCTACCTCGCCGGCGCCGACGCTGGCTCCAAGGGCATGGGGACGCACCAGTCGGCGTTGTCGGGCACCGCCGTGGCGCGCATGGTGCAGCAGTTCCTGCGCGGTCGCGTCAAGATGCGCTAGCGCGGTCGCCGGGCAGCGCGTCGGCGGCGTTGGGGCATGATGTACTTCGACTTCCGCACCTATTTCCGGATGCTCGAGCTGGCGCGCAAGGAGAAGAACGCGGCGGGCCGGCGTCGCCTGTTCTTCCTGCTCCTCGCCGTCGTCCCCGTCGTGTCGACGGTCCACGCCGTCTGCTTCCTCCTCGACAACCTCCTCTTTCCCGGACTGCGCAAGGTCGAGGTGCGCACGCCGGTCTTCATCGTCGGCCACGCCCGCAGCGGTACGACGCTCCTGCACCGCCTCATGACCGAGGACGCGGACCGCTTCAGTTTCTTCCTCCTCTACGAGCTCTTCCTCCCGTCGCTCTTCCAGAAGAAGGTGGTCCGCTTCCTCGGCGCCTGCGATCGACGTCTGCTCGGTGGGCGCATCGCCAAGAGGATCCAGGCGTGGGACGAGCGGATGTTCGCCGCCAGCAAGGACATGCACGCCACGGGGCTCACCGCGCCGGAGGAGGACGATTTCGTCCACACCTTCTCGTGCGCGTCGGGCTTCTGGATCGTGCTGCTGCCGTACATGGGGCTGCTCGACTTCTACTACGTCGATCAGCGCCCGCCGCGGAGCCGCCGCCGCCTGATGCGCTTCTACAAGGCGTGCGTCAAGCGGCAACTCTACCTGAACGGCCCGGGCAAGATCCACCTGAGCAAGAACCCCACCTTCTCCGGCCGCGTCGAGAGCCTGATCGAGACATTCCCCGACGCACGCATCGTCGTCCTGATGCGCAATCCCCACGAGACGATTCCGAGCCTGCTCAAGCTGATGCGGACCAACTGGAGGGCGGCCGGGTGGGACGACGCGCAGATGATCCCCTCGCTTCGGGTGCTGGCCGGCCAGTCCTTTCACACCTACACGTATCCGCTCGGAGTCCTGGCGCGGCATCCGGAGACCCCGCACGCGATCGTCGACTACCGCGAGCTGATCGCGCACCCCGCGCGCACCGTCGAGACCGTGTACGCGCAACTCGGATTTCCCGTTTCACCCGCGTTCGGCCAGGTGCTGTCGGCCGAGGAGCGGCGGGCCCGGTCGCACGAGACGACGCACCGCTACAGCCTGGCGGAGTTCGGCCTCGAGAGCGACGCGATCCACGCTGCGCTGGCCGATCTCTTTGCGCGCTACGGGTGGGACGCGTCGGCGCCGCAACCGGCGACGGACGAAGGAGCACGATGATGGCTGCACCGACGACCGCCCAGCGTGACCTGCGCGCCGCCTGGAACGACATGATGACGACGCTCGGCCGGGCCAGAGAGGCCGTCGACGACCCGCAGCTCTATCCGCCGCCGCCGACCGATCGGCTCCTGGCCGAGGGGTATCGCTATCTCCTGGGCTTCCTGTTCGGCGCGATCGAGCGGGCGCTCGAAGACCCGCGCTTCCCTGTGTTTCGCCGAGCCATTCAGCCGGTCGACAAAGCCACGATCGACAACGCCGACGCGATCTACCTCTGTGCCCCCATCGACGGCGACGGTACGTACCGGGTGACGGGCAGCGCGCGGGATCATCGCCACTGGCGCGGTGCACCCCCGGCGGCGACGGGCCGGAAAGCGCCGCAGTACGTGATCTTCGAGGCCACCACCGCGTACGCGGGCGACTCGGGGACGCTCGCGGAGCTGAGCCCCGCCGTGCGCACGAACACCGGGACGCTCGACTCGGCGAAGCTGGTGGTGGAGCCGGACGGCTCGTTCGAGATCGTGTTGGCGCCCCGGTGCCCCGACGGGTACACGGGCAATTTCATCCCGACGCGGCGCGCGGACCACGCGGCCAGCTATCTGGTGCTGCGCGAGCTGTTCCATGACTGGGCACGGGAGGACCTGCTCGACCTGCGCATCGTGCGGGTGGAGTCGGAGGGGGCGCATCCGCTGCCCCTCGATCCGCGCCGGGCTGCCGAGCAGATGCGGCGGGTCGGTGCCATCGTCGACAACCAGATGCGGTTCTGGAGCGAGTTCTACGCGGTCATTCTCGAGGTGTATGGCGACATGAACGGCGACGGCAAGCGCTTCATGCCGCGCAACGACCTGAACGCCCCCAATTTCGCCGCGATCCAGACCGGCGGAGGCCAGAGCAGCAACCTGTACGCGGGTGGCATCTACGAGCTTGGCGAAGACGATGCGCTGGTCCTCGAGGTGCGGGTGCCGGTCGCGCCCGCGTACGGCGGCTTCCATCTGGCGAATCTCTGGGGCGAGTCGCTCGACTATGCGAACCACGTCACGAGCCTGAATGCGTTCCAGGCGGAGGCCGACGCGGACGGGGCGGTGCGCTACGTCATCGCACACCGCGACCCCGGTGTTCCCAACTGGCTGGACACCACGGGCCACCCGGAGGGCTTCATGGCGCTGCGATGGACCTATTCGGAGAAGCCGCAGGCGCTGCCGGCCGTGCGGGTCACGAAGGTGGACTTCGACGACATCCGCCGGCACCTGCCCACCGGCGTCCGAACCGTGTCGTCCGAGGAGCGCCGCGAGCAGATCCGCGTCCGGCAGGAGCACGTGCAGCGACGGTACCGGCAGTATTGAGCGAGAAAGGTCTCCACCCGTGAGCCGAGACTGCGAAGGCATGGTCGCGCTGGTGACCGGAGCGAGCCGCGGCATCGGTGCCGCCATTGCGCAACGACTGGCCGCCGCCGGCGCCGCGGTGGCCGCGGTCGCGCGCAGCCTCGACCACTCCCCGCCCGGTCTGCCCGGCACGCTGCGGGAGACCGTCGCGACGATCGCGGCCCGGGGCGGTCGCGCGGTGGCGATCCAGGGCGACGTGTTGGACGCCGGCTCCCGGGCCCACTTCGTGGCGCGGTGCCAGGCGGAGCTCGGTCCCATCGACATCCTGGTCAACAACGCGGCCATGGGCCCGTACAAGTCGTTCGACAGTTTCACGCCCGAGGACGTCGCGGTCACGTACGACGCGAATCTGCGCGCCCCGTTCGCGCTGTGCCAGCTCGTCCTGCCGGGCATGCGTGCGAAGCGGCGGGGATGGATCCTCAACATCTCCTCGGCCACCGCGGAGCATCCTGCGGGGCCGCCGTTCATCCCATGGGAGCAGATGGGCGGGCACCTCCTGTACGCGAGCAGCAAGGCCGCCCTCAATCGCTTCAGCACGGGTCTCGCCGCCGAGCTGCACCGTGACGGCATCGCGGTGAACGCGCTGTCGCCGGTCGCCGCGGTCATCACGCCGGGCGTGGAGGCCATGGGGATCGGCGATTGGATCGAGCCGTCGATGATCGAGCCGGTCGAGACGATGGCCGAAGCCGCGCTCGTCCTGTGCTCGGGCGATCCCGCGACCATGACGGGCCGTATCGCCTACAGCCGCCGTCTCCTCGAGGAGCTGAACCGATCCGTTCGCACCCTCGACGGCCGGGCGCCGTACGCGCCGGCCGTCGACGCTCGTCAGGCGAGTCCCAACCAGGCGACCGGACCGACCGCGACGAAGACCTGATGGCCGACGCTGCGCGCCGTGCGGCGGCCGTCGATGGTGACCGCCACCGGCGCTTCGCGGTGCGTCGGCGTGTGCACGGAGCCGTCCGGTCGCGTCACCGTCTCGGGGTGGCTGATGTCGTAGACGTCGTGCTCGGCGACGGAGTCGCCGCGGTAGAACCCCAATCCCTTGCCGTCGCTCCAGCCCCAGTCGTAGCCGGTGCCGTCCATCGACCAGTAGCCGAGGATCGGCTCGACGACGAGCTCGGTGGTGCTGCCGTCCTGGCCGGTGAGCTGCGTGCGCAAGCGGCGGAAGATGCGCGTCCCCGGGTGCAGCTCGGCCTCCACCGTGCCCTTCGCCACCGTCATGCGCCGGCCGCTGTCCCAGACGATCTCGCCGTCGGTGAAGATCGGCGTGCCGTCGCCCAGGAGCTGGAGCTGTACGTAGCCGCCGACTTCGCCCGAGTTGAAGGTGATCCAGTAGAAGACGAATCCCAGGGCCTGGAGGAAGGCGTCCGTGCCCGGGCCATTGATCGGCTCGTACCCGCCGACCTGCGAGCGTACGCCCCAGGAGTGATCGCGCCCGCCCCACCAGTCGTCGACGCGCTGGGTCTGCCCGTCGAACGTGATCTCACCGAACACGCGGCCGGCCTGCGTGTAGCGCCGGTAGTCCTGGAACGATCGGCCGTTGATGCGGTTGAACTGCGGCTTCTCCTCGCTCGGCGGCAGATACGCCCGCCACTCGAGGTCGAAGCCGAGCGCGAGATCGCCCGCCTGCCACCGCAGCCGCACGCGCTCGAACGGCTCGAGTACCGCGATCGACAGCGGCCCGACGGCGGTGTCGTCGACGTTGGGGCGCAGGCCGCGCGAGACGCGGAAGTTGTGCTGGCTCACCCCGCCGCCCGCGCGCGGCACCTGCACCGCGGCGAACCCGTCCTGCACGTTCATGTTGGCGTACTGGCCCATGCCGCACACCAGCGCCATGCGTCCGGCGGGATCGTAGGCGCCGAACCAGTAGCGATCGAAGAACCGATGATCGCTGGTGCCGACGTGGTCGAAGGTCGAGGCGATTTGGTGGCGCAGGCTCTCGTCGAGTTTGGTCAGCATGGGGCTCTTCCTCGGCTCGGCCGCCGCAGGCGGACCGGGATCGCGCTCTGGCGCGCCATGCCGGCGATCGGGTCGTAATCGTGCTCGGCCGAGATCAAGCGGCCGACGTTGCTGCCGACCTGGCGGACGTCGGCTTCCTCCGCGGGATCGGCGCCGAACGCGTGCGCGAGAGCAATGGTCCCGCGCCGCATGTCGTCGCACGCGGCGACGACCACCGCCACGGCACCGTCCTCCGAGACCATGTCGACGACGTCGCCGGAGGCCAGGCCGAGCTGCGCCAGGTCGTCGGGGTGGATGAAGGCCGGGTTGCCGGTGCCGCGGCCGCGAGCCTGCGGATAGGCGTGCCCGACCGAGTTCATGACGTGCTTGAGTCGGCTGCAAACGAGCAGGTGAGAGAACGCGCCGCCGCGGCCGAATCGGCCCGACTCGCACACCGGCTCGGCACGGACGGCGCGCAGCTCGTCGACGACGCCGTCGGGCGTGAGCTGCAGGCGGCCGTCGAGTCCGGGGATCGGCGGGCCGACGACCACGTCGATCTCGTCGAAGACGTGCCCACCCTCGTGCTCGGCGATGGTGCGCACCGGCACTTTCGCGCCCGGATAGATCAACTCGAGCGTCTCCAGCGTGCTCGGCAGCGTGGCGGTGTCGAGGGGGCCGCCGGCCAACTCGATGGGGGTGCCCATGCGGCGTGCCAGGCCGGCGAAGAAGGCGCGCTCTTCGATCAGATCGCCGACCGGATCGACCACCGCGCGCGCGTAGTGCGAGTAGGGCCGCTCGTAGAGGCGATCCTGGAAGTCCGGCAGGTCGTCCCGCTCGAGCGGATGCCGGCAGCCGATCACGTAGTGGGCGCGCCGGCAGGTGGAGTTCATCGTGATGTCGAGGCAGACCAGCAAGTCGAGCGCGGCGAGCGCGCGCACCGTCTTGGCCTGATCCGGCCAGGCGGCGACCGGGCTGCCGCTGACGACGATCAGCGCGCGGACCTGGCCGTCGCCGGGCTGCAGGATCTCGTCGGCGAGGGCGGCCGTCGGCATCTCGCCGTAGACCTGGCGCAGCCCGCGGATGCGGGAGCGCTCGGTGTTGAGCGCGAGGTTGATCTCGGGCGGCATCATCTCCGGCGCGAATGCCTGCGCCGGCCGCGGCAGCCATGGGGACAACACGCCCGGCACGTTCACCCGCTCGCCCTCTCGCGCCCAGCGTCCGCAGACCGTGTTGAGGCACGAGATGAGATGTTCGCTGAGGTTGGGACGCGGCGCCATGTCCGGCCCGGTACCCGAGCTGGCGCAGCCGCGCGGACCGGCGGCGAACAGGCGTGCGGCCGCGATCATCCGGTCGGCCGGCACGCCGGCGCGCCGCTCGACGTAATCCGGCGTGAATCCGGCGACGGCGTCGCGCAGCGCCTCGAGCCCGGCCGTGTGCTCCTGGCAGAAGGCGGCGTCGTGCCGATTCTCGCCCAGGATGACGCGCAGCATGCCGGCCAGCAGCGTCGGATCCTCACCCGGCTGCACCGGCAGATGGATGTCGGCCAGGCGGGCGGTTTCGGTGCGGCGCGGATCGACGCAGATCAGCTTGAGCCCGCGCTGTTTCGCTTCGCGCAGCGCGGCCGGGTAGAAGCCCGGCGGACCGCCCATCTGGTGCAGCGCCGAGACGAGCGGGTTGTTGCCGATCAGCATGACGACGTCGGCGGTGGCGAAGGCGTGCGGCCCGCCGCCCCAGAAGCCCTGGCGGCCGACGGCGATGATCTTCGAGGGCTGGTCGATGGTGACGCTGCTGCAGTTCATCGGCGAGCCGATGCCGCGGTGCCAGGCCCGGACCACCGGCAGCGTGGCGGCGTTGAAGTACGCGGCCGTGCCGCTGTAGCTCGCCACCGCGCGCGGGCCGTGGCGGTCGATGACGTCGGCCAGCCGCTGCGCGATCTCGTCCATCGCGCGTTCGCTCGTGATCGGCGCGAAGGTGCCGGCGGCGCTGCGCACGAGCGACGTATGCAGCCGCGCCGGATCGTTGACCTCGAACGGGAGCTGCCGGCCTTTGGCGCAGGTGTAGCCGCGGCTCATCGGGTCGCTGCGGTCGCCGCGCACCGCGACCACGCGGCCGGCGTCGACGTCGACCTCGATCGCGCAGAAGGCCGCGCAGACGCGACAGAAGGACTTCACGCTGTGCCCACTTACGGCCCGATGGTCCATTCGCCGGCCAGACGTAGCGCGGCACCGGTGCGGGATACAAGGACGCAGGCGTTCGCTCGTTCACGCGGGGGGCGCCTCCTGAGCCGGGGTGACGATCGCGGGAGGGGCGGCCCGCCGCGTCGCTATCGGATGGCGTCTCGCAGGCAGCTGGTGAGCGCCGCGATGCAGGCGTTGCGCCGCCGGCGCGTCTCGGGCGGCACTCGGCCGTCGCCGAGCCTGCCGACGAAGCGCGTGACGGTCTGCATCGTCACCGGCGAGCCGACGGCCCCGCTCGAATCCGTGTGGATCCCGCGCAGCCGGGTGCCGTCGGACGCCAGGCGGACGACCGTCCGATAGCCTCGTATGCGCAGCTCCGTGCCGGTGCAGCGCGTGACCGCGTCGGTGACGTCGGCGAGGTTCCCGGATTGGAGGACGAGCCGGCGCCCTCTGGGCCGCCACGTGCCGTGCTCGTCGGGAAGGTCGTCGTCGCCGTTCGGACACGTGCCGCCCTCGACCGCGTAGCGGCCGTCGTCGAAGAGCGCCAGACTTTCGAAGCCGGCGCGTTGCGTACAGGTGCAGGAGTGCCCGAGCGCGCTGGCCGTGAACGTCGAGCGTCCCGAGAGGAGCCAGCAGGTGCCGGCGATAGGCTCGACGACGCAGCCGAGCGCCGGATCGCACCGGTCGTGCGTGCAGACGTTGCCGTCGTCGCACGCGATCTCGCCGGTGCCGACGCAGCGGCCGGCCTGGCAGAGGTCGCGCGTCGTGCACACGCTGCCGTCGTCACACGGCGCGCCGTCGTACAGCGTGGGCGCGTCGGCGCAGGTGCCGCTCGTCGGGTCGCAGAACGTCTCGGCGTGGCACGCATCGGGCGCGGCGCAGGCGCGGAGGCCAGCACCGACGCACTGGCCAGCCCGGCACGCGGCGCCTTCGAGGCACGCGTCGTCCATGTCGCACGGCGTGCCGTCGACGGCGCCGGCGGCATCACCGGCGTGCAGGCGCACGGCGCCGCTGAGCGCCGCGCTCCCGTCGGGGCAGTGCTGCTCGAAGTCGGCGGACAACGCGCGTACCGTCTCGCCCGGCCCGTAGACGACCTCGTGCACGACGAAGCGGCCCTCGGCGTCGACGCATGCGAGCCCGTCGCTTCCGACGTCGAGCGCCGCTTGGCCCGGGCGCTGCGCGCTGCGCGAGGCCACGTGCTCGTAGGTCCCGGGGGCGAGACGGCCGCCGCCCGGCGGAATGAGTTGGACCACCATCAAGGCGCTGGGGCCGACAAAGTCCAGCCACACGCCGTCGTCGCCGCTGACGAATGCCGACATGGTCCCGTCGGCGGCGGATTGGCGGTAGACGGTGGCGCTGCGGTACCGGTCAGCGCTCCGCCGCAGGAAGACGAACGACGACGGCGTCCCTGGGACGCCGCAGCGACCAGCGATCGGCGGGTGCAGGCAGCCGGTGTCCGGGCGACACACGTCGTCGGTGCAGTCATCGCCGTCGCGGCAGTCGGTGACCGAGTACGTGACGCACTCGCCGTCGCGGCACGAGCCGGTGCCCGTGCACAGGTCGTCGTCCTCGCACGTGGTGAAGTTCCGGGCGCGCTCCTCCCCCACGCACGCGCCGGTGCTCGGATGGCAGACCGGCCGGCGGCAGGGACCGCTCGACGGACAGCCGACGGAGACTACTCCGGCGCACCTGCCCGCCACGCAATGAGACGACTCGGTGCAGGCGTCGCCGTCGTCGCACGGCGTGCGGTCGGGCATGCCCGCGCAGGCGGCGTCACCGATCGCGAAACGGATGGCGCCGCGCAGCGCGGCGGCGGAGCCGTTGCAGTGCTCCTCGAAGTCGGCCGAGAAGCTCGTCACGTTCCCCGCGACGTCGTACGTCGCCGCGAAGACCTCGAAGCGACCGGTGACCGTGTCGCACGGGTGGTTCAGCGTGAACACGGAGAGCAAGGGCTCGTTCGGCAGGTGCGCTGCGCCGCGCGTCGCGCCCTCGTAGACACCGGGAACGATGCGCGCGCCGTGCGGCGCGCGGAACACGAAGGACCAATCCGGGGTGAAGAACGAGGTCGGCTCGAAGAACTCGACCCGAACCTCGTTCGGCTCGAGCTGCCCGCCGACCTGCACGTTGACGTCGAAGCGGCGCGGAACGCCCTGGCCGACGGGGTCGCCCGGCTCGCTGGTGACCACGACGACGGAGGCGGCTCGCGTCGCGACGGGCGCGGCGAGGAGGAAGACGGCGAGGACGGCCTGCAGGCTGAGGTTGGAGCGTCGATGGCTGCGCATGAAGTCGGTCCTTCGTCCTGCAGGCATGGAGATGACCACGCGGGACGTACGGAGTGCAAGCGGCCGATAGCCGGGATAACGGCTTGCAGGGGATATATCCCCCTTACTTCAGAGAGTGGCCACCGGCGCGCCAAGCCGGCGGTGCGCTGGTCGGCGTGCCCCCGCGCGGGCGCCCTCGCCCAATGCCGCCTCGGTCCCTCACCCGACCCACGCAGCCATCCGACGTGGGAACCCGCTCGGCGGTACTCGACGACGTGGAGTAGCATCTCGGGAAGCGTAGAGACCCGGCTTCGCGCTGCTCACCAGTAGTCGTGCCCGGCCGGGATCCCCTCCGGCGCCGCGAGCTGCCGGAAGCGCGCCGCGCGCACGTGCGTGACGCCGTCGCGGCGCTCGAGGCGGCCAGTAATCTCCACGAGCGGCGACGTGTTGAGCAGCACGCGCCAGCGCTCGTAGAGCGGCGGGGTGACGAAGGCGTTGGTGGTGCCGGTCTCGTCCTCGAGCGTGAGGAAGCACATCCCTCGCGCCGTGCCAGGGCGCTGGCGGACGATGACGTGACCGGCGATGCGTACCGAGGTGCCGTCGGCAATCGCGGCGAGGTCGCGCGTGGTGAGCACGCCGGCGGTGCGCAGCGCGGCGCGGAGGTGCGCCATCACGTGCGGGCCGGTGGTGATGCCGGTAGCGGCGTAGTCGGCGATCGTCTCCTCGAATGGCGTCATCGACGGCAGCGGTGTGTCGTCGCGCGGCGGGCGCACGCGCGCGAGCAGGCTCGCCGGATCGCGCTCCGCGGCGGCCGCCTGCCAGACCGCCGCGCGACGGGCCAGGCCGAGCGCGGCGAACGCGCCGGCGTGCGCGAGTGCTTCGATCTCGTCGCGCTCGAGCCGGCCGCGCTGCGCCGCCTCCGCGACCGACGCGAACGGCCGGCTCGTCACGAGGCGCTCGGCGGCGTCGTGGCGGAGCCCCGCCACGTAGCGCAGGCCGAGCCGCAGCGCGCCGTCTTCGATCGTGCACCGCCACGCCGAGTGCAGCGCGCACACCGGCAGCACGCGCACGCCGTGGCGCTGCGCGTCCTTCACCACCGTCGCCGGGTGGTAGAACCCCGTCGGCCACGCGTTCAGCAGTGCGCACGCGAATGCGGCCGGGTGGTGCGCCTTCAGATACGCCGACGCGTACGCGATCAGCGCGAAGCTCGCCGCGTGCGACTCCGGGAAGCCGTAGAGCGCGAACGAGGTGATGCCGCGCACGATCTCGTCCTGCGTGGCGCCCGTGATGCCGCGCGCGGCCATCCCGTCGCGCAGCCGGCGCTCGATCGCCTCCATGCGCTCGACCGAGCGCTTGAAGCCCATCGCGCGGCGCAGCTCCTCGGCCTCGCCGGCGCTGAAGCCGGCCACCACCATCGCCATGCGCAGAAGCTGCTCCTGGAAGAGCGGCACGCCGAGCGTGCGCCGCAAGATGGGCTCGAGCGACGGGTGCGCATAGGTGACCGGCGCGCGCCCGGCGCGCCGGGCGAGGTAGGGATGCACCATCTGTCCGACGATCGGCCCGGGGCGGATGATCGCCACCTCGACCACGAGGTCGTAGAAGCGCTCGGGCCGCATGCGCGGCAGCGTCGCCATCTGCGCGCGGCTCTCGACCTGGAAGACGCCGATCGTATCGGCCTGCTGCAGCATGGCGTAGACCGTGGGGTCGTCGGACGGCAGGTGCGCCAAGTCGAGCGCCACGCCCTCGTGCGCGCGCACGAGCGGGATCGCCTCCTCGAGCGCGGCGAGCATGCCGAGGCCGAGCAGGTCGACCTTGATGAGTCCCAGATCGGCGCAGTCGTCCTTGTCCCACTGGAGGATCGTGCGGCCGGGCATGGCGGCGGGCTCGAGCGGCACGACCTCGTCGAGTCGGCCGGCCGCGATCACCATGCCGCCGGTGTGCTGCCCGAGATGGCGCGGCAGACCGCGCATCTGCCGCACGAGGTCGACCAGCAGGCGCACGCGCGGCGCGTCGGGGTCGACGCCACCGTGACGGAGCTGCGCGGTGAGCTCGTCGTGCCGGTCGTGCCAGCCGTGGCTGCGCAGCAGCGTGGCGAGCCGGTCGACCTGCGCGAGCGAGAGGCCGAGCGCCTTGCCTGCCTCGCGCACGGCGCTGCGCGTGCGGTAGCTGATGATCGTCGCGGTCATGGCGGCGCCGTGCGGGCCGTAGCGGCGGTAGACGTACTGGATCACCCGCTCGCGCTGCGCGCCCGACGGGAGATCGAGGTCGATGTCGGGCCACTCGCCGCGCTCCTCCGAGAGGAAGCGCTCGAAGAGCAACTCCATGCCGACCGCGTCGACCGCGGTGATGCCGAGCGCGTAGCAGACCGCGCTGTTGGCGGCCGAGCCGCGGCCCTGGCAGAGGATGCGCTCCGCGCGACAGAAGCGGACGATGTCCCAGACGATGAGGAAGTAGCCGGCCAGATCGAGCCGGCCGATGATCGCCAGCTCGTGCTCGAGCTGGCGGCGCACGCCGAGCGGCAGCGGCGTGCCCCAGCGTTCGCGCGCGCCTGCCCACGTGAGCGCGTCGAGGTGGCCCTGCGGCGTCTCGCCGGGCGGCAGCGGGTAGTCGGGAAAGCGGTAGCCCAGATCGGCGAGCGTGAACGCGCAGCGCTCGGCGATGGCGCGGCTTCGCCGGATCGCGTCGGGGCGGTCGCGGAAGAGCGCGGCCATCTCGGCGGGCGCGCGCAGGTGGCGCTCGGTGTTGGCGAGAAGACGGCGGCCGGCGGCGTCGAGCGTCGTGCCGAGGCGGACGCAGGTGAGCACGTCGAGCAGCGCACGGCGGTCGGGCGTGGCGTGGCGGACGTCGCCGGTGGCGACCACCGGGACGCCGTGCGCATCGGCGAGGTCGGTCAGGCGGCGCGCGAGCCGCTCGCCCGCGCGCTCGCGATGGCGGTGGACGTCGATCGCGAGCCGGCCCGCGAAGAGCGCGCGCAGGCGGTCCAGGTGGAGCGCGGCGTCGGCGCCGGTGAGCGGACCATCCTCGCTGCCGGCAAGGCAGTGGAGGCCGCGCGCGCGCTCCTCGATCTGCGCCCAGGTGGCCTGGGCCGTGCCCTTCGGCCGCCCGGCTGCCGCCGCGGTGAGCAGTCGGCAGAGGTTGCGGTAGCCGGTGCGATCCTCGACGAGCAGCAGCAGCCTCCCCGCGCCCGCGACGTCGACCGTCGCACCGACGATCGGCTGCACGCCCGCCCGGCGCGCAGCCTGGAAGAAACGTGGCGCGGCGGAGAGGTTGTGGTGGTCGGCGAGCGCGAGCGTGTCGCAGCCGAGCGCGGCGGCGCGGCAGGCGAGATCCTCGGGCAGGGAGGCGCCGGCGAGGAAGCTGAAGGCGCTGCGGCAGCGCAGCTCGACGTGGTCAGTCGTAGCAGCCATCGACGAACCACGTTCCGCCCGCGTCGTGGAAGCAGCGGTAGAGCCCGCCGTCACTCAGCTCCAGGTCCCAGTAGTCGCGCGCGAGCGGCGCGTCGGTCCACCATTCGCCGGTGAGGCGCCACGGGCCAGCGGCGCCGATCACGCGGCCGCCCATGCCGTCACCGCGCACGAACGCGGGCTCGCCGCGATCGGAGAACACCTCGAGCGGCCGTGGTGGGCGCAGCGCGCGCACGGCGAGCCGGCAGGCGTTCGGGGGTGGCGCATCGGGCGTCTCGGCGGGGAAGGGGGCGAGCGCGGCGGCGCCAGGCCGGTGCGTATCGACCACGACGGGCGCACCGACGCGGCCCTCGCCGCAGAGCACGCCCAACCGCGCGAGCGTGGCCGCGAGCCGCTCGGGTGCCGGACCGGGCGGCGTGAAGAGACCGAGCTGCGTGGGCCGTACCGCGGCGGGCGTGACGACGAGTGCCACGCGCTCGACCGCCGCGCGCGGCGGGTGTGTCTCGAGCGCGGCGCGCAGGCAGACGAGCAGCGTGCGCACGTCGCGCGTGGGCGCCGCGAGCGGGAGCGTGCGCGCGTCGCGGCTGCGGTCGGTGAGGCCGAGGTGGAGCGCGAGCCGCGTGCAGCCGATGCCCGCGAGCCCGAGCCGCGCCACGGCCCGCTCGGCGAGCCCGCGCAGCACGAAGAGGAGCGGTTCGAGCGCGTCGAGCGGGTATTCCTCGAGCGCCACCGCTTCCTCGACGTCGGCGTCGGGCGGGCGCGGCGCGAGCGGGCGGGCGTCCTCGCCGCGCGCCGTGTGAACCAGCGCTGCGCCGGCCGGGCCGAGCCGCGTGGCGACCTCGGCGATCGGCAGGCGTGCGAGCTCGCCCAGGCGGTGTACGCCCCAGCGTGCGAGCGTCGCGGCGATCTCCGGCGGCGGGGCGAGGCAGGCGATCGGCAGCGGCGCCAGGAAGCCGAGCTCGGTGCCGGCCGGCACGACCGTCGCCCCGTCGCCGTGGAGAGCGGCCAGTCGCGCCACGGTCATGCTGGTGCCGACGCCGGCTCGTCCCGCGAGCCCCACGCGCGCGGCGCGCGCGACGAGCGCGGTGGCGAGGCCGCGCTCGCCCGCGACGAGATGCGTGGCTCCCGTGGCGTCGAGGTAGACGGCGCCGTCCGCGGCCACCTCGACGCGGCTCGCGAGCGAGCCGGCCACGTCGGCGAGGGCGCACGCGGCCGAGCGCTCGGCCGCAGCATCGCGCGGGCGCAGGAGCAGGTCGGTGGCGAGCATGCGCGCCTGCGCCGCGGTGTGTATGCCGGGACGCAGGCCGCGAGTCCGTGCCGCCGCCGAGACGGCGGTGACGCGCGCATGCGATCCCGCCCCCTCCGTCAGGGCCAGCGGCCGGCCGGTGAGGTCGGGGTCCGTCCGGCAGACGGCGGCGACGGGAAGATCGGGGACGACGAGGCAGGCAAGACGCGGCACGCGAGCCTCTCAGGCACAGGCCTGCCTCACGACGCAGGCAGCCCCCGGCCGGCCGACCCGCGAGCGCACGACCGTGATGCGTGCGTCGAGGCCGTCGAGGAGCACGAGGCGTCCCCGGCCGCCGCTCCAGCGTACCCGACGCCCGGTGACGGCGAGCCCGACGGCCGCGCTGGCGCCCGCCGCGGACCGCGCCGACGCCACCAGCAGCGCGGTGCGCGTCTGCTCGGCCGCCCGCACCAGACGGGGCCAGACCGCACGCACGCCGGGGAGCCGTGCTCCGTCGCCCAGGTCGAGCACGACCAGGCCGAAGCCGCCGGCGCCGAGCACGATTTCCGTCGCCCGCGCGGCCTCGTCCTGTGCGCGCGGGCGTACCCAGAGCGTGCGGCCGAGCGCCATCCCGGCACCCGCGGCGGCTTCGGGATCGAGGGCGTCCTCGGGATCGATCCAGGCGATGGTCTCGCCGGCCCGCGTGGCGCTGGCGGCGATCCGGCAGGCGAGCCCCGTTCGTCCGTGGCTGCGGGCGCCCGTGATCTCGCTCACCCGGCCGCGGGGGAGGCCGCCCCCGAGGGCCTCGTCGAGGTCGACGAGACCCGTCGGGAGCGGTGGGGCAGGGCGCGAAAGCGTCGTCCCGAGACGGAGTTGCCCCGGTCGGCCGAGACGATCGAGCAGCGCGGCCGCAGACGACACGGACCCAAGCTTCGCCTTTTTTTCGCCTCATTGCAATACGGGCGATCGGGCCATCGGGATCGCTACGGGACCGTGGTCGCGGCCGCACGAGCTACGAGCGAGGTAGCAATCTGGTTCTGGATCAGTCGCCCGCGCGGCGTCGCTCCCCCTCTTGTCCGCTTCCTGGGGACCGGATAGCCGTGCGCGAGCACTCGATCACCAGGAGGTGTGCCCCATGATCCATCGGACGACGACACATCGCACCCGGATCGCCTTTGCCGCCGCGCTCTTCGCGGCCGGTTTCTTCTGCGGCTCCATCTCGCAGCGCAGCGCGCAGGCGCAGCTCGGCGACGTGGGGAGCAAGGCAATGGAGGCCGCCGGTGCCCAGGGCGGCGCGCTCGGCTCCGCGGCGAAGATGGGCTCCGCGATCAGCGACATGCAGAAGAACATCGAGGGGCTCCAGAAGAACCTGGAGATATTCAAGCAGATCCAGGCCGTGCTCGGCGGCTGATCGACGGCGGCGTCCGCCATCCGTGCGGCGGAGAAAGCGAGGAGCGCATGTTCAAGGAGTTCCGGGAATTCGCAGTGAAGGGCAACGCCATCGACCTCGCCGTCGGCGTGATCATCGGCGCGGCGTTCGGGAAGATCGTCGACTCGCTGGTGAAGGACATCATCATGCCGCCCATCGGCAAGCTCCTGGGCGGCGTCGACTTCGGCAACTTCTTCGTCCTGCTCGGGCAGGGGACCTACCCGACCCTCAAGGCGGCGCAGGACGCGGGTGTGGCAACGCTGAACTACGGCTTGTTCGTGAACACGGTGATCAACTTCCTCATCATCGCGTTCAGCCTGTTCCTGGTGGTGCGGACGCTGAACCGGATGAAGCGCGAGGCGCCGGCTCCGGCCGCCAGCGAGAAGGCGTGCAACTACTGCCAGATGGCGATTCCGCTCAAGGCGACGCGCTGCCCGCACTGCACCAGCAACGTCTGACGGCGGGGCGCGCTACCGAAACGGGCGCGGCGGCCACCAGGGGAAGAACTCTGGTGCATCCGCGCTCGGGCGGAGCGTGAAGCGCGCCGGCCGCTTCTCGAGGAACGCCGCGACGCCTTCCATCGCGTCGGCCGAGCGGCCCATCCAGAAGATCGCCTTCGAGTCGACCTTGTGCGCTTCCATCGGATGGTCGGCGCCGAGCATGCGCCAGAGGAGCGCGCGGCTCAGCATGACGGACATTGCGGAGGTGTTGTCGGCGATCTCGCGCGCGAGCGCGTGGGCCGTCGGCAGGAGTGCGTCCGGCGGCACCACACGGCTCACGAGCCGGCCGGCGAGCGCTTCCTCGGCGGGGAAGACGCGGCCGGTGTAGACCCACTCGGCCGCCTGGCTCACGCCGACGAGACGCGGCAGGAACCAGCTCGAGCACGCCTCCGTCACGATCCCGCGGCGTGCAAACACGAACCCGATGCGCGCGGCCGACGACGCGATCCGGATGTCCATCGGCAGCGTCATGGTGATGCCGACGCCCACCGCGGGACCGTTGATCGCGGCGATCACGGGCTTGCGCGACTCGAAGATGCGCAGCACGGTCTGCCCGCCGCCGTCGCGGTGCGTGTCGATCGTGTCGACCTTGGTGGCGTCGAACGTCTTGCCGCCCGCGCCGAGGTCCGCGCCGGCGCAGAACGCCCGGCCCGCGCCGGTGACGATCACGACACGCACGGCGTCGTCGGCGTCCGAGCGGTCGAACGCGTCGATCAGCTCGTGCATCATCGTGGTCGTGAAGGCGTTCAGGCGGTCGGGACGGTTGAGGGTGAGCGTCAGGACGCCGTCGCGGACGTCGTAGAGCAGGGTCTCGTAGGCCATCAGCGCGCGGCCACCTTCCGGAGCTCGTAGTCGTGGTGCTCGACCGTACCGCCGCCGTCGAGCTCGACGGCGTACCTCCACGCGCCGTTGGAGACGAGCTGGCGCTCGGCCACGACCGTCCCGCGCCGGCCGCCCGGCACCGTGACCGTCTCGCCGACGAGGACCCGTCCTTCCGGTGGCTTCATGTGTCCCTCCTTACCGTCCGATCGCTTCCACGTGGAAGCTGCGGATCGCGGGGTCGTTCGCGAGGCGCACGAGGAAGCGCGCGCTGCCGTCGACCGGGATCGCCTGCGGCGTGGGCAGGGCGTCGGCGCGCGCGATCACGCTGCCGTTCGCGTCGAGGGCCTCGACCCAGACTTTCACCTCGCGGCTCGGGCGGGAGCCACGGTTCCACACCGTCCCTTCGACGAACAGCTCGTGGCCGTCCTCGCTCACCGTCTGGTCGAGCTGCGGCGAGATCGCGAAGTCGGCGGTGGTCGACTCGGGAAGCGGCTCCTCCCGCAGCGGCGGCGGTGGGGCAGGCGTGGGCCGCGTCGGCTCGGGCCGGCGGTGACAGCCCGCCGCCAGGATCGCCGCCGCGACCAGGAGCGCCGTTCTCAGGCGACGACCTCCGCGGCGGCGTTGGCGAGGACGGCCTCGCCGCGCTCGGTTTTCGCCGTCAGCACGATCTTTCCGGGCGCCACCTGCCACAGGTCGGTGGTGATGGTCTCGCCCGGGTAGACCACGCCGGAGAAGCGCACCTCGAACGACTTCATGCGCGCGGGGTCGTTGTCGCAGTAGGCGGCGAGCACCGCGCGGCCCGCGTGGCCGAAGGTGCACAGCCCGTGGAGGATCGGTTTCGCGAACCCGCCCATCGCGGCGAACTGCGGGTCGGCGTGCAGCGGGTTCATGTCGCCCGAGAGGCGGTAGAGGAGCGCCTGCTGCTCGAGGGTCTTGTACGCGATCGTCTTGTCGGGGGCGCGGTCGGGCGGGACGTTGCGCGCGCCGGAGGGGCCGCGATCGCCGCCGAAGCCGCCTTCGCCGCGCGCGAAGATGCTCGCCGTGTTGCGGAAGAGGAGCTTGCCCTTGGCGTCGACGCTCTCGGTCTCGACCACCACCACCGCGCCCTTTCCTTTGTCTTACACTGCCTTGACGGTGGGCGTCGTGACGATGGTCCCGCTGGTCGGGATCTCGGCGTGGAGCTCGATGCGCTGCTCGCCGTGGAGGATCATGGCGGGGTTCACCTCCAGCGCGCCGCCGAGGTTCATCATCGCGGGGAACGAGGGGATCACCGCGAACATGGGCAGGGTCTTGAGATCGCGCTCGTAGGTGAACGGCAGATCCGCCGTGCCGCAGCCGATGCCGAGGGCGTACAGCATGACGTCGCGCTCGACGTAGCTGTGCGTGACCGGGGAGAGCTTCTTGCCGACGTACGACAGGTCGATGGGCATGGCCGTTCCTCCAGGGGCGGGAGACTTCCGCGATTGGCGAGGCAGGTCAAGGGGAGCGGCGCGAGGCGAGCCACCCGGCGAGCAACGGATCGCCGGCCGCCACGACGTGGTCGATGCGGGCGAGGACGTCGGCGCGGAGCTGGGCCTTCACGCGGGTGTAGGCGGAGGCCGCCGCGAGCTGCGCCGCGAGCGCGACCGCCCGCGTGACGACCGCATCGGGCGCTGCGACCTCGTCGGCGACGCCGAGCGCGACGGCCTCCTCCGGTCCGATGACACGACCCGAGAGGACGAGCTGGCGCACCGTCGCCGGGGCGAGCGCGGTCTGCGTGATCAGGAGGCCGGCCGCCGGAAAGGGAACCCCCGCCGTCACCTCGGTGAGCCCGAGCCGCAGCGCGCCCGCCGCGACGATGCGGAAGTCGCACGCGAGCGCGACGACGAGCCCGCCGCCGAGCGCGTGGCCGTTCACCGCCGCGACGACCGGTGCGGGAAAGGCATGGAGACGCCGCAGCGTGCGGTTCACCGTGTCGATCATCCGCTGCTGCTCGGCCGGCGGGTAGGCGGGGATGCGCTTCGTGTCGATTCCCGCCGAGAAGCAGGTGCCCGCGCCCGTCAGCACCAGCGGCCGGCCGGCGGCCTCGGCGGCGACGAGCGCCTCGTAAAACGCCTCGGAGACGGTGAGGTCGAGCGCGTTGACGGGCGGGCGTGCAAACGTGAGGACGGTCGCTCCGTCGAGCTCGCGGCGTTCGATCGCTCCCATGGCGGGGCTATAGGGCCCGGAACGCGCTGACGCCAGCGCGACGGCGCGGCAAGCTGGCGCTGAATGAGCGCGACGGCTCGCGCTCCGTGGTGGGTCTTGTTAAGACCGGTGCCCGATGTTGACCGACCGCACGGCGATCGTGACCGGCGCCTCGAGTGGCATCGGCGTCGCCACGGCCCGCGCGCTCGCCGGGATCGGCGCGTCGATGGTGCTCGCCGCGCGGCGGGTGGACCGACTCGAGGCGCTCGCGGCGGAGCTGCGCGCCGACGGCGTGCGGGTCGCCGTGCAGCCGACCGACATGCGCGACGAGGCGCAAGTCGTGCGGCTCGTCGACGCCGCGCGCGCCGCCTTCGGCGGCGTCGACGTGCTCGTGAACAACGCCGGCCTCGGCCGCAAGGCGCCGATCAGCTCGGCCGAAACCGATCTCTGGCGCGAAATGCTCGAGGTGAACGTGCTCGGCCTGCTCGTCGCCACCCGCGAAGCGATCCGCGACATGGAGCGCCGCGGCGTGGCGGGGCACGTCGTCAACGTGTCGTCGATGGCGGGCCACCGCATCCCTGGCGCCGACGGTGCGGTGTACGCGGGCACGAAGTTCGCCGTGCGCGCGATCACCGAGGGGCTGCGCCAGGAGCTGCGCGCGCGCGAGAGCCCGATCCGCGTGACGGCGATCTCGCCGGGCTACGTCGACACCGAGTTCGCCGACGTGTTCGCGCGCACGCCCGGGGCCGGTGCCGAGCTCGCGCAGCGGATGCGCGTCCTCGACGCCGACGACGTGGCGCGCGCCGTCCTCTGGGCGGTGTCGCAGCCGCCGCACGTCGAGGTGCACGACGTGTTGGTGCGGCCGACCGCACAGAAGAACTGACGGACGATCTCAGCCCCTCTGCCGGGGGCCGCTCGTCACCCGTGGGCCGCTTCCACCTTCGCGCGCTGCGGGCTCGCTACGAGCCCAGAAACGGGGTCCCCCCCTCGACCGGTCTTCAATCGATCTCGAGGTTCTCGAATTCCTGGTAGAGCTTCGTCTCCTCACGGCGGATCCGGGCTCCCAGAGCGGCAAAGAGCTTGCCGAAGTCCCGAGCGAACTCCAGACCGTTGCCGCCCTGCGCATACTTCTCGAAGAACTCCAGCGCGGCCTTGGACACGTCGTCCATGTCCTTGGCGAACTGGTCGAGGACCTTGTGGAGGGCTGCCTGGGTGGTCGCGGCCGTCCGCAGGGGAGGGTAGAGCTGCTCGTCCTCTTTGCGGAGGTGGGCCAGAAAGCTGGACTTGGCCGCGTTCAGCTTGGCCAGGCCCTCCTTGGTGCCGATCCCGACCGAACGGATATCGTCGAGGATCGCGACGAGTGCCTGATGCTCCCGCTTCAACTCATCGACGAGGCGTGACATCGGAAGCCTCCTTCGAGAGCGAAGGGGAGCAAGATCGCTGCCGATCGAGCGCGGCCTCTGCGGGCGCTGTGGTTCCCATTTCTGGCAGCCGGGGGGTCTCGGATTCGCGTCCGCACCCCCCGTTGCGCGTCGGCGCAACGTACGTCCCCCCGCATGGCGGCCGCTCGGGTCACTACGACAGCGTGCAGCCAGCTAGGACAGGAAAACTCTTTCCGCGTTATCCCTCGTCATCTGTTATAGGTGCACGATGAGGAGCATCCAGGTGCTGGTCGTGCTCGCGACCCTCGCCGTCGGCCCGCTCGTGTGGACAGCCACCGCCGACGCGAGGGTCCGGAAGTCGGTCGTGACCTGCTCGCCGGGCGTCTATCAGGCGCAAGGGAAGCCGCTGATCGCGGGGGAGGAGTCGCCGGCGCTCGATGCGATCGTGATCGACGGTGGTCAGGTCGGCGTGGCGAGCGGCTGTCCGCTCGCGTCGGCTCACCTCGAGCCGACCCGGCGTGGGGTCACCGTGCGCGGCCGCTGGTCCCGCTGCGGCGATACCACACGCAAGGTGCGGCTGGCAGCCAGGATCCTGCCGGGATGCCAGACGATGATTGGAAAGATCACCGGGCGCGGGCGGCGGCCGCTCGAGCGGTCCTTCAAAGCGATCCTGGTGCAGCCGGCGTTCGGCGCCGACTCGGCCGTGCAGCCGTTCGCGAGCGAGCTGCCCGGGCTGGGCGGCATCACGCCGCGGCCGCTTGCGAGCGTCGTCGATGCCGAGGGAAACCAGGCGGACTTCGTCGCCGACGAGCTGGTGCTCGAAAGCGACGACCCGGCGGCGCTCGAGGCCTTTGTCACGCGCTGGCACGGTCAGGTGCTCGCGACGATCATCCCCGCGGACTTCGGCCTTCCCGATCTGAAGTCGCGCCACCTCGTGCGCATCGATCCGTCGGCAGCCGACCCGGCGTCGCTCGCGGGAGACCTGCACGCGCTCGAGCCGCTGTCGCGCGGGGACCACCGGGTCTCCAGCGACCGGGCACTCCGCCTGCTCGCGGCCGCCGCGCGCGAAGCCGCCGCCGGGTCGCCGATCGGCGTCAATTGGGTCGCACGCGGTGCGGGGTTCGAGGAGAAGGTCGCGACGGAGGCGCCAACCGGCCCCGCCGGCTACGACCCCAACAGCTTCACCTGGCCGTACATGCGGCGCGGGGGCAGCCAGGACATCGGCGTGGGTGACGCCTGGCGTGCGCTCGCCTTTTCCGGAAGCCTCGGGAACAAGGTGAAGGTCGCGGTCCTCGACGCCGGCTTCGAGCCCAACGCGGATTTCCCGTCGGGGTGGTCGGCGCTCTCGGTGTTCCCCGGCAAGAGCGCCACCGGCTCGACGAACCTCGAGAGCGACAAACCCTGGCACGGGACGCAGGTCGTCGTGGCCGGGATGGGGGTGCCGGACAACGCGTTCGGTGCTGCCGGCCCCGGCGGGCCGGTCACGAGCCTGCTCACGATCTACACCTCTGGTGACTTCTTCGTCGCGGGGCACGCAGTCCTGGCGGCCGTCGCGGCGAACGCCAAGATCATCAACATGAGCTTCGGGGTGCGGGTCCCCGCCTCGCTGTCGTGGTCGGTCCTCCCGTTCGACGGGATCACCGCCGGGGCGCGAGCGGCGGGGCACCTGCTGTTCGCCGCGGCGGGAAACGACGGCGCCGACGTGGACGCCGAGGACTGCCTCCCGTACGTGGGCGTCTGCTGGGAGAAGGCGTGGCACACGCCGTGCGAGAATCACGGCGTCGCCTGCGTCGGCGGGATCGCGAACGGCTCACGGCTGCGCCACAGCGGGTCGAACTACGGCGGCAAGGACGTGCCGATCTTCGCCCCATACTCGGTCTACCTCGGAGCGGACCCCGAGCACCCGGGGAACCAGACGATCGTGGGGAGCGGCACGAGCTTCTCCTCGCCGTTCACGGCTGGTGTTGCGGCGCTCGTCTGGGCGGCGAAACCCACGCTCGACGCCGGGGGAGTCTGGGACACCCTCGTTCGCACCGCCAACGGCTCCTCGGACGGAAGCGTGCCGCGCGTGGTGAACGCGTACGCGGCGGTGAAGGACGCCATCGGCCGGAACGTCCCACCCACGGTGCGGATCGTGAGCCCGGCCGACGGCACCCACCTCGGGTACGGCGGCCTGACGCCCACCGCCCTCGAGGCCGCGCCGGCCGACCTCGAAGACGACACGACCTGCTGTGCCGTCACCTGGACCTCGGACGTCGACGGCGCCATCGGGTCTGGCAGGACGCTCGGATACATCTTCGCGAGCCCCGGCACGCGCGTCATCACGGCCACCGCAACCGACAGCGCCGGAGCGAGCACGAGCGCGAGCGTCACCGTCACCGCGGAGAACGGCGCGCCGACGGTCGACATCACCTTGCCCGTCGACGGCGGCCCCTACCATCGAGGTATCCCGATCGCCTTCGAGGGCCGTTCCGCCGACCCGAACGAGATCTCTCTCCCGTGCAGCGCGCTCGAGTGGGACAGCGACAACATGCTCGACAACTTCACCTTCGGCGGCGACTTCCCCATCTCCGGGAAATGCAGCCCGACCATCACCTTCCACTCGACCGGCTCGCGCACGATCACGCTCACGGGCACCGACGAGCGGGGTGTGGCTGCGATCGACAGCCTCAGGGTCTCCATCGTCGATCCGCCGCCGACGGGCCCGCCGCTCGTGACGATTCTGCGACCGTCGAATGGTGCCAGCGTGCTGGGGAACACGACGATCTCGCTCGAAGGTTCGGCGACTGACCCGGACGGGACCGCGACGCTCTTCTCCGTGTGGACACTCAAGCTCGAGGGCGAGGTCGGTGACGGCAGCATGATCGGCATCGGGTCGACGGTGAACTGGAGGCCGGCCGACAGCATCTCGCACAGCCAGTCGGTCCAGGTCTGCCTCACCGCCACGGGCGACCCAGACGGGAACACGACCACCTGCGTCACGATCGACGTGACGATTCTTCACTGAGGCGGCCGAGGGTCGGGATCACGCTGCCAGCGCCCGCAGCACCTCCGCGACCGCCTGCTTGCGCTGCACCAGCACGGCCTTCACCGCCGCCGCCCGGCCGGTGACCGTGTGACCGAGCGTCGGCGCGTCGGCACCGATCAGCGCGATCAACAGCCGTGGCGCGTGCATCTCGCCGAGTCGTTCCGCATGCCGGTAGAGCCGCTCCGCACCATCCTGCGAGAGGAGCAGCAGTCGCGAGATGCGCGCCCGCGCCGCGGGCCCCGGCCGCTGCGCGAGCCCATACGCTTCGGCCGCGAGCGCGTCCGCCGCGCCTTCGAGACCGAGCACCAGGTGCCGAGCGCGGGCGGCGGCCGCGAGGGCAGCGGCGAGCGCCGGCAGGAGCGGAAGGACGGGCACCAACAGTTGCCCGCCCGCCCAGAGCCGGTGGTGGCCGGCGTCGATGCGGGCACGAATCCGTGCGTAGGAGGGGTCGGCCTCGATCTCGCGCGGAAGAGCCGTCACGCGCCCGTTATCCTCGTCCTGGCGGCTGCACGCGAGCCCTGACCCGTCGCCGCAAATGCGGTACACGGTGCAGCGATGACCGGGCTCAGGATCATCGCCGGGACCTTCAAGGGCCGGCGCCTCGCGACCCCCGCCGGGCTCGAGACGCGGCCGCTCCCCGATCGCGTGAAGCAGTCGCTCTTCGACTGGCTCGGGCAGCGGCTCGACGGCCTCCACGTCGTCGACGTGTGCGCTGGGTCCGGCGCGTTCACGTTCGAGGCGCTGAGCCGCGGCGCGGCGCGTGTCGAGGCGATCGAGCCCGGACGCCATGCCGTCCCTGTGCTGCGTGCCAACGCCGCCGCGCTCGGAAACCCGCCCGGCCTGGTCGTTCACGCACGCCCGTTCCAGGACGTGCTGCCGACGCTGAGCGACGTCGACCTCGTGTTCGCCGACCCGCCGTTTCCGTGGTACCGCGCCGACGCCGCGCTCATCGCCGACCTGCTGCACCTCGGGGCCGCGGCGCTCGCGCCCGCAGGCCGCCTGGTGATCCGGGGCGAGCGCGGCGTCGACCTGCCCGCGCTGCCGCCGGGCCTGGTCGAGCGGGAGCGGCGCACGTACGGACGAAGCTGGCTCGCGCTCCTCGCGCACCCGTGATGCGCTACACGGTGCGCGCCCCGGGGTCGCTCGGCGACTGTCTCGTCCGCCTCTTCGCGGAGGCGTCGGCGCGGGCGCGCAAGCAGATGCTCGGCACGGGCCGCGTGCGGGTGAACGGCGCTCCCGTGCGGAACCCGACCACGGCGCTTGCCGCCGGCGACGTCGTCGAGGTCGGGGCGCCCGCCCCGCGCGCCGCGCTGCCGGCGCGCCTGCGACTCGTCCACGAGGACGACGACGTCCTCGTCGTCGACAAACCGGCCGGGCTCCTCACCATCGCGACCGAACGCGAGCGGGAGCGGACGGCCTACGCGTACCTGACCGCGCGCGCCCGGGCGCGGAAGCCCCCGGGCCGCATCTTCGTCGTCCACCGGCTCGATCGGCTCGCCTCCGGGCTGCTCGTCTTCGCGACCTCGGCGAACGCGAAGCGTGTCCTCCAGGCGCAGTTCGCGCGGCACGGCGTGGAGCGGGTCTACCTTGCGCTGGTCGAGGGCCGGCTCGCCCGGTCCGAGGGCACGATCCGGAGTCGTGTCGTCGAGGATGCACCGGGCCGTGTTCACGAGACGCGCGATCCCGAGCGCGGGCGCTCGGCCGTGACGCACTGGCGCGTGCGCCGGGCGGGAACGAGCCACACCCTCCTCGAGGTGCGGCTCGAAACCGGGCGGCGAAACCAGATCCGCGTCCATCTCGGCGGCATCGGGCATCCGATCGCCGGCGACCGCGCGTATGGCAGCCGGACCGACCCGCTCGGACGGCTCGGCCTGCACGCGCACGTCCTCGGCTTCGACCATCCCTGCACCGGCGCGCGCCTGCGCTTCGTGTCGCCGGCGCCGGGGCGGTTCTGGCCGTAGGGCTCAGCGGAACCGCACGCCCGCCAGCTCCCCGTCACTCGAGAGCGACGGCGCAATGCGCGCAGGTGGTCACGCCGCCGCGCGTCTTGCACCGCTTGCACGGACCGACGGTCCCGCTGACCGTCGGCGTCGGGCACACGGGCGCGGGACACGTGTCCGACGGGCACGCGATCGACTCGGCCGTCGCGTCGCAGGTCGCCCCGACCGCGCCGGTGCCGTTGCTCGCGACGAGATTGCCGTCGAATGCGAGGATATTGCCGCCCGCCGTCTCCTCGAACCCGGTGGAGGAGTTTCCGGCGACGACCACGTCGAGCGTGCGGATCACCGCCCCATTCGTGGCGAGGAACCCGGTGGCGTTTCCGACCGCCGCCACGTGCTCGACGTTCACGCCGGTCGTGGCGCCGTCGGCGACCAAGCCCGCCGAGCCGGTGCTGCCGGCGAGT
The DNA here is from genome assembly GCA_046327955.1 of Binatia bacterium. GTDB lineage: Bacteria > Desulfobacterota > Binatia > DP-6 > DP-6 > JAXLXP01. The sequence continues at coordinate 46,798 of JAXLXP010000006.1, forward strand.
GTTCCGTTGCGGACCGTCAGCGACACGTGATCGCTCGCTTGGACTCCGGTGCCGTTGCTCTCGAGATGGGATCCGTCGAGCACGGCGAACACCGCACCGCTGGCAGGCGTGAGCCGAACGCCGGCGCCGGTGTTGCCGCGGATCCTCGTGTCGTTCACGAACAGCGAGCCGGCCGCCGCCGCCTCGACGCCATCGCCGGTGAACCCATAGACCTCGCAGTGGTCGACGTGGACGGCGCCGGCGGCTGTCACGTGGATCCCGTCGAGGCCGGTACCGATCCCGTTGATGTCGAGGTTTCGCAGCACCACGCGGTCGGAGGCGCCGGCATTCACCACGATGCCGTTCGTTCCCGAGGCGAGGACGCCGGCGATGCCGGGTCCTCCGTCGATCGTGATGGCCTTGGTGATCGTCAACGCGCCGAAGCCGCCCGGGTCGAGCGCGTTGATCTCGCCCCCCGTGGCCGTCTTCGTGATGGCGCCCGCGAACGTCTTGCACGGCGCCGTTCGACTGCACGGGTTCGTGTCGTCGCCGGTGCCCGAGACCCACGTCCGCGTCGCCTGGGCCCGAACCGCGCCCGGGATCGCCAGCCCTGCGACCGCGAACGCCGCAACATGTACCCAGACTCGCCACCGACCATCAGCCATATTCGGACCTCCCATCGCAGCGACAGGGTACGTGCCCGAGGCCAGAGGGACAACAGTAGTCCTCGGGCTCGGGCGCCCGGTGGGCGCTTGGATGCACGCGTCGCGGGGCCGCACTTCCCCTGGGCGCCCGTCGATTCTATGCTTGCAGGATATGCTCAGAGATGCGTTCGGTCACCTGCGCCCCGTCCGTTGGGGGATGATCAACCTCGGGGGCTATCTCACCGTGTTGCAGCTGCGGGTTCTCAACCGCCTGCGCATCGAGGGGGTCGAGTACCTGAAGAGCCTGCCCAAGCGTGGCGTGCTGCTCGTGTCCAACCACCTGACCTACTACATGGACTCGATCGTCGTGTTCCATTCGGTGAGCTATCTGCGCCGTCCGTACCTCGTCTGGCCGCGCACGGACCTCTACATCGTCGCTGCGCTCGAGACGATGAAGTCGCGCGGCTGGCTGCCGCGCCTGATGGCGTACAACGGCACGATCTGCGTCCGGCGCACGTGGAAAGAGGGAGATCGCGCGGTCGAGCGCAAGGTCGACCCCGAGGACATCGCCAAGATCGACACCGGGCTGCGCGGCGGGTGGGTGCTGACGTTCCCGCAAGGGACCACGACGCCGGGCGCGCCGGGACGCATCGGGTGCGCGCAGATCATCAAGCAGTTCCGGCCCGTCGTCGTGCCGGTGCGGTTGGAGGGCTTGCGCGAGGCGTTCGACAAGACGGGCCTCAAGCTGCGCCGGACGAAGGTGCCACTGAGCGTGCGCTACGGGCGGCCGCTCGACATCGACTACGAGCAGCCGGCGCCGGCGATTCTCGGCGCGGTGATGGCGGGCATCGGCGAGGCCTGACCGCGACGGCCGCCGTCGCGTGCTACGTGCTCTCCACGCGCGCCGGAACCGACTTGTGCCAGGGCGTCCCGGCGATCGCGTCGCGGTCTTCGCTCGCCGTGAGCTCGTTCGGCGGGACGCCGGGGCGCCGCGGGCGGCCGGCCTCGTCGGGGTACGTGCAGCCGAGGCCGTTCGGCAGCGAGACGTGCCCCGGCTGCATCATCGCCGACACCTCCACCGCCACCTCGACGCTGCCACGCTTGGTCGTGACGCGCGCGCGGCCACCGTCGCGGAGCCCGAGGCGCTGCGCGTCCGTCGGGGAGACGCGCAGCGCGCCGTCGGCGTCCTTCTTCCGCCAGCGCGGATCACGAAAGATCGTGTTGGCCGTGGACGATCGCCGCTCCCCAGCCGAAAGCACGAAGGGATAGACCGCGTCCCCGGTGAACGGTTGCTCCGACGCGAGGCGCGCCAGCTCGTCGAGCAGCTCCGGGATCACGAGCTGGAGCTTGCCGTCCGGCGTGCGCACTCGTCGCCAGCTCTCGTCGTACTCGTCGACGGCGAACACGACGCCCGATTCGCTCGCGAGCATGGCGTCGAAGAGCTGATCGCCCGGGGAGCCGCCGTCGCCCGTGAAGCCAGCGCGCCGCAACGAGTCGGGATGGCGCATGGCGAAGCGCTGCGCGAGGCCCCAGAGCGGTGCCGCGGCGGCGGCCCCGTGGGGCAGCGTGGGCCCGAGCGTCCGGTACAGGACGACCGGCAGAAGGGGCTCGAGGTGCGGGGCGTTCGCGATCGCGGTGAACAACGCTTCCGCGTAGGCGGCGCGGCCCGCGGCGGCCGCGGTTCGCAGCGGCGCGAGGTCGGCTTCGGTGACGGCGCCCAGCGCCTCCACGAACCGCGCATGGATCTCGGCCTCCGGCAGCGTGTTGGGCGGCGCCTCGAACAGCGGGCGGCGGAGGTGGAAGTGGTTCTTCGGGACCTCGAAGTTGAAGAACGTGGCCTCGTACTTCTCGAACTGTGAGGGTGCGGGGAGCACGTAGTGCGCGAGGCGCGCCGTCTCGGTCATGGCGATGTCGATCACGACGAGGAGTTCGAGCGCGCCGAGGGCCTCGCGCATGCGCTGGCTGTCGGCGAGCGCATGCGCCGGATTGCCGCTCTCGACCAGCATGGCGCGGTAGCGCTTCGGATGGTCGGTCAGGATCTCGTCCGGGATCACGTTGCAGGGGACGAGTCCCGAGATGATGCGAGCGCCCACGACCGGGCTCGTGCGCCGTGGCTTGCCGGCGGCGCTGCCGTCGGGTGCTGCGCTGGCCAGGTTGACCAGCATGGTCGGCGCGTACTGCCCCCCCGCCTTGGCGAAATTGCCGGTGAGCATCCAGAGGAGCTTTTCGAGGTAGCTGTCGAGCGTCGAGTGCCGGTTCATCTGGATACCGAGGTCTTCCGCGACGGCCACGCTCCGGGCTGCCGCGATGCGCCGGGTGGTCCGCCGGACGAGGGCCTCGTCGACGCCGGCGATGGCGCAGTACGCGGCGACCGGGATGTCCCGGAAGGCGGCGGCGACCTCCGTGGCGCCGCTGGCATGGTCGGCCAGCCAGGCGTGCGCCACGAGATCCTCCTGCACGAGCACGCCCAGCATCGCGGCGAGCAGCCAGGCGTCCCGTCCAGGCTTCACCTGGAGGTGTACGTCGGCCAGCTCCGCCGTCTCGCTCCGCCGCGGGTCGATCACGATGAGCGTCCGCGCCGGGTCGTGCGCGATCTCCTTGAGCGTGACGCGCGCGCGCGGCATGCCGTGGGATTGGTACGGGTTCTTGCCGACGAAGAGCGCCACCTCGGCGTGCTCGAAGTCGCCGCGCACGGGCGTGCCCATCATGCGACCGTTCACCCAGAACTCCCCCGTCTTCTCCTGCGCGAGGGCATTCGAGCGATAGACGGCGCCGAGCGACCGCATCGTCGCGGCCGCGTATCCGCCCGGGAGGTGGTTTCCCTGCCCGCCGCCGCCGAAGTAGAAGATGGTGTCGGCGCCGTGGGTGTCGCGTACGTGCGCGAGCTTCGCAGCGACCTCACGGATGGCGGTGTCCCAGTCGATCTCCTCGAACGTGCCGTCGGGCCGCCGCCGCAGCGGCGCCGTCACCCGGTCGGGGCCGTTCTGGTAGTAGTCGAGGCGGTGCGCCTTCTCGCAGGCATAGCCCTGCGACGCGGGATGGGCGCGGTCACCGCGGATCTTCTCGAAGTGCCGCCCGCCGGGGCCTCCGACCTGCACCTCCAGTCCGCAGTTGCACTCGCAGAGGATGCACGCCGTGCGCCGCCAGTCACCTACTTCGGCCATGGGTCCCTCCGTCTGGCAATGGGTCGGCTCTAGCGGCCGCGGTCAGCTCATACAACTCGCGCGGCGCCGCTAGGGCATTTCGCCGAGCCGGCGCAGGAACACCTGCGTACAATGCCAGATCGAATCCAGCATCTCGGTGAGCTGATGGCCGACCGCGTAAACGATCAGCTCCCGCTCGGTCGGCCGTGCGCGGGCGAAGTGCTCGACGACGTCGAGCGGGACGACGTCGTCCAAGCGACCGGCGATCACCAGCGCCGGGCAGCGCGGATCGGGCTCGTCGGGCCAGCGGCGCGCGTCGTCGAGCAGCGCGATCGACAGTGGCTCGTCGCGCCCGAGGCCGTGGTGGAAGACGGGCGTCGTGCCCGCGGCACGCCAGCGTGCCATCGCCGCGGCGCCGGTGCGCTTCTCCCAGCGAGGCCCGAAGCCGAACGCGGGCGCGAGCAGCACGAGGCCGCGCACCCGCTCGGGCCGCCGCGCGGCGGCGAGCGCGGCGAGGTAACCGCCGAGGCTCGATCCGATCAGCACGCCGGGCGCGCGATCGAGCAGCGCATCGACGATCGCGAGCTGGCTCGTGATCGTCTGGTGCGTGAAATCCGGTGCGAGGTCCGGGATCTGGAGCGCGACGCGGTGCTTGGCGAGGAGTGCACCCAGGAACTGCGCCTTCGTCCCGTCCGGCCCGGAAGCGAAGCCGTGCAGGTAGGCGATCACGCGGTGCTCCGCATGGCCGTTCGCTAGCACGCCGGCGGCGTCGGGGCGAGCGGCAATCGGACGATCTCGAGCAGCTTCGCGCGGCCGAGGCCCGGGATCACAGGCGGTGCGACGCCGACCTCGTCGCGCCAGAAACGCGCGTCGCGGAGCAGGGCGACCGTCGCCTCCAGGTGCCCGTCCTGCGAGAAGAGCACGCCGCCGGGCCGCAGGCGTGGGAAGAGCTCGACGACGCAGGTGCGCGTCGACGCGAGCAGGTCGACGTCGAGCAGCACGACGTCGAGCGGCCCGGCGACGCCGGGCAGCGTGTCGGCGAACCATCCCTTGCGCAGCTCGACGACCTCGGGAGCGCCGAAGCGCGCCAGCGTGCGCTCGACCTCGCGCCGGCGGCCGGTGAACGCGCCGGCGCGAAAGCGGACGCGCCGGCCGTCGAGGTGGCGGTGGCGCTCGGTGTTCTCGGGGATGCCGCGAAACGAGTCGCAGGCGACGAGTCGCCCGCCGGCGCGGCGGACGACGAGGCTCAGCTTGGCCGTGCTCGCGCCCTTGCCGCAGCCGGCCTCGACGACGGTGAGCGGCCCGCGGCCCGCACGGCGCAGGATGCGATCGGCGACGGCCAGCAGCTCCGCCTGCGTGTGGTAGGTGCGGACGTGGTTGGTGATCGCGACGAAGCGCGCCAGCAGCCGCACGCGATCGGCGAGCGGCAGCGCGATCGGATAGCGGGCGGCGAGGAACGCGAGCACGGCGCGCCGGTCGCGGCCGAGGAGGTAGCCGACCGACCGGACGCGGCGGTAGAGCGAGCCCGGCCCGCGGCGCAGGCGCAGCACCTAGCGCCTGGCGTTCCGGACGAGGCCGGGGAGGAAGGCGAGCGGGTAGAACAACAGGTAGAGGTTCGGCAGCCACCACGCGAGCGCGAAGTCGGCGCGCAAGGTCCAGAACGCGATCGCCATGAGCCCGGAGCACGACGTCAACACGAGCGAGACGAGGGCCCACGGTGCCCACGCCGTGCGCCCCCGGGCGTGCAGTACGAGGCTCGCGTAGCCGGTGGCCGAGACCGTCAGGTCGAGCGGCAGGAACGACCAGTTCCACGCCACCAGGATCGGATCGGCGTAGTCCTTGAAGAGATGCTCGGGCGGGATCAGATGGAGCGCCGTCACCAGCCAGTAGAGGACGAAGCCGGTGTCGGTGACGAGGAAGAAGGGGCGCAGCGTGCCCATGCCGTCGCCGTCCGTTGTGCCCATCGGCGTGCGTCGCGGCTGTGCTGCGCGGCGCCCTACCACCCCGCGAGCACCGCCAGCCGCTCGCGGTGGAACGGCGGCGCGCCGAAGAGCAGCTCGCTCATGTGGGCCCGTTTGAACCACAGGTGCAGGTCGTGCTCCCACGTGAAGCCGATGCCGCCGTGCATCTCGACCGCGCGGCGGGTCGTGCGGCTCGCGACGTCGCCGAGGCTCGCCTTCGCCATTGCGGCGGCGCGCGCGGCGTCCTTCCCGCCGCGATCCTGCATCCACGCCGCCCACCACACGAGCGACGTCGCCGGCGCGACGTCGGCAACGATCTCGGCGGCGATGTGCTTCATCGCCTGGAACGAGCCGATCTTGCGCCCGAACTGCTCGCGCGTCATCGCATAGGTGACCGCCATCTCGAGTGCCCGCTCGGCGCCGCCGAGGCTGTCGGCTGCGATGCCGACGCAGGCGAGATCGAGGAGCCGTGCCAGCACCGGCCAACCGGCTCCATCCGTACCGACGAGCGCGTCGCGCGGCACGACGGCGTTCCGGAGAACGACCTCGCCCACGCGGCGCGTGAGGTCCATCGTCTCCTGCGGCAGCACCTTCACGCCGGGCGTCGCGCGCTCGACGAGAAACAACGAGACGCCCGCGGCTCCCTCGCCCTTCTTCGTGCGCGCAGCGACGAGCAGCACGTCCGCGGCCGGCGCGTCGAGCACGAAGAGCTTCGTGCCGGCGAGCTGCCAGCCGTCGCGGGTTCGCTTCGCCGTCACCTGGACGCCGGCGGGATCCTGCCGGTCCCCCTCCTCGAGGTAGGCGAGCGCGGCGAACGCCTCACCCGCGGCGAGCCGCGGCAGCCAGGTCTTCTTCTGTGCGGTGCTCCCGGCGTGTACGAGCGCCGCGATCACGAGCTGCGTGGCGAGGAACGGTCCGGGCAGCGCGGCGCGCCCCGCCTCCTCGAGCACGAGCGCCAGATCGAGCGTGTGGAGGCCGAGCCCGCCGAACTTCTCCGGCACGGCGAGGCCGAGCCAGCCCTGCTCGGCGATCTTGCGGAAGAGGGCGCGCGGGACGCCGTCGGGCGTCTTGGCGGTTTCGCGCACGAGGCTCGGCGGGCACTCGCCCGCGAGGAACTCGCGCGCCGCGCGCTGGAGCGCTTCCTGTTCATCGGAGAGCCCGAAGTCGATCATGGGCGCGCCTCCCGCGGCATCCCGAGCCCACGCTCGGCGATGATGTTCTTCTGGATCTGCGCCGTGCCGCCGCCGATGATGAGGCCGAGCGAGAACATGAAATCGAGCGGCCAGAGCCCGCCGTCGCGCACCCGGCGGTCCTTCTTGTGGAGCCAGCCGGCGGTGCCCATGATCTCGATCGCGGCGCGCGCGAGGTCGTGGTTCAGCTCGCAGGTGACGAGCTTCGCGACCGACGCCGAGATGCCCGGCGGCCGCCCTTTCACTGCGTGGGTGAGCTGGCGGTAGGCCTCGAGCTTCATCGTCTCGACGCGGATCGCCAGGTCGGCGAGGCGTTGGCGCACGAGCGGGTCCGCGGTGGCCGGGCGGCCGTTGCGCTTGGTCGACTTCGCGAGGCGCAGCAGCGCGCCGAGGCTCTGCTGCGTGCGGGTCGTGGAGGCCAGCATGGTGCGTTCGTGGAAGAGCGTCGCGTTGGCGACCTGCCAGCCGTTGTTGAGCCCGCCGACGAGGTTCTCCTTCGGTACGCGCACGTCCTCGAAGAACACCTCGTTGAAGCCGGCGTCGCCGGTCATCTGCACGAGCGGGCGCACGGTGATGCCGGGCGTTCGCATGTCGATGAGCAGGTAGGAGATGCCGCGGTGCTTGGGCGCCTCGGAATCCGTGCGGACGAGGCAGAACATCCAGTCGGCGAACTGGGCGTGCGAGGTCCAGATCTTCTGGCCGTTCACGACGAACGCGTCGCCGACCGCCTCGGCGCGCGTGCGCAGCGAGGCCAGGTCGGAGCCGGAGTTCGGCTCGGAGTACCCCTGGCACCAGATCTCCTCGGCGCCGAGGATCTTCGGCAGGTGCCGCCGCTTCTGGTCCTCGGTGCCGTGCGCGATGAGCGTCGGGCCCACCATCTGGATGCCCATCGCGCCCACCAGCATGGGGGCGTCGGCGCGCGCCAGCTCCTCGTTGACGATCGTCTGGCGCAGCACGTCGGCGTCCTGGCCGCCGTACTCTCGCGGCCAGCGCATCGCGAGGTAGCCCGCGGCATGGAGCCGGCGCTGCCACTCCTTCGCGCGCGCGATGCGCCGCGGGTCGAACGGTTCGAGCCCGCGCTCGGCCGGGTCGCGCGCGGGGAGGTTCTTCTTGATCCACGTGCGAACCTCGCGCTGGAAGGCGAGCTCCGCGGGGGAGTACGTGAGGTCCATGGGCCCGGTTCGCTAGCACGTGCCCGTCCCCGTCGGAAGGGACCGCCCCCGGGTGATCGGCGGTCAGCGGCGCGGCTCGAGGAGAACGATCGGGATCGTGCGTGCCGTCAGTCGCTCGTAGTGTGTGTAGAAGGGGTTCCAGGCCTTCAGCCGCGGCCACAGGACGGCACGCTCCTCGGGTGTGGCCTCCCGTCCGACGACCGCGAGCGTCCGCGCGCCGACCTGCACGGTCGCCTCGGGTCGGTGGCGCAGGTTGCCGCACCAGGCCGGCAGGCGGTCGGAGCCGCCGTTCGACGCGACGACGACGTAGCGGCCGTCGTCCTCCATGTACGCGAGCGGCGCCGTCCGTGGCTGTCCGGTTCGCCGGCCCGTGGTCGTGAGCAGGAGGGTGGTGAACCCTCCTGCCGAGTGGCCGATCCGGCCCCGCGTCGCGCGGTAGAGCACCGTGTGGACTCGACCGACCAGCCGCCAGAACGGGCTCTCGCCCACGAGCTTCAACACGCGATGTATCATCGGGAGGGAGTCTGCAGGATTGCCTCGCAGCGGTCGAGCATCTTCTCCAGCGTGAAGTGCGCCTCGATCCGGGCGCGGGCCGCCGCCCCGATGGCCGCGCGCCGCGCCGGGTCATCCGCCAGCGCGAGCAGCTCCCGCGCCATCGCCTCCGGGTCGCCGACCGGGACGAGGATGCCGCTGACGCCGTCCTCGATCGCCTCGTCGGCGCCCATCGTGCGCGTCGAGACGACGGGCCGGGCCGCTGCCATCGCCTCGAGCGTCGTCTGCGCCATGACCTCGTGGCGGGAGGGAAGCACGACGACGTCCATCCCGGCGAGGAGTGCGGGCACGTCCTCGCGCGGGCCGAGGAGCATGACCGCGCCGGCGAGATCGGGTTTGGCGGCGGCGGCCGCGATCTGTGCCGCCTCCCCGCCGCCGCCGGCGATGAAGAAGCGTACGCCCGAGCGGCGCGCGCAAACGAGCCGCACGGTGTCGAAGAGGTGATCGATCCCCTTCTGCCAGGCGAGCCGTCCGACCATGCCGACGGCGATCTCGGCAGGGCCGATCCCGAGCTCCGCGCGCATGGTCGCGGCCGTGGCGCGTGCGGCATCGAAGGGCGTCAGGTCGACTCCCTTCCAGAGCACGTGCAACTTCTCGCGCGGGCCGAAGCCGTGCTCGACGTACCAGCGCGCCGCACCATGGGCGACGACGATCCCCGCGTCGACGCGGCGCCAGGTGTGGCGGTGCATCCAGACGTCCGGCCGCAGCTCGTGCGTGAGCCCGAAGAAGAACAGCACGCGCCGCGTGAGGCCGAGCGAGCGGCCCCACGCGGCGATGCGCGCGGCCTTCTTGCCCTTGGCGATCACGACGTCGGGCCGCTCGGCGCGCATCGCCGCCAGCAGGCGCAGCACCCGCTCCGCCCACGTGCCCTTGTGGTCGTCGCGGATGCGCAGTCCGCGGTCGGCGGCCGCCTGGAGCCAGGGGGCCAGTGCCCGGGGCCGGCCGACGAGCAGCGCTTGGTGGCCGCGGCGGGTGAGGCCCCCGGCGGCGTCGATCATCCAGCGCTCGACGCCGCCGGGGACGGCGCTGTGGTTGAAGTTGGCGAAGAGGATCCGCACGCCGTCGGGCTCAGCGAAAGAGCGCCTTGGCCAGCTCGCCGCGGAAGCGGTCGACGAGCGGGTTCTGTGGCCCGAGGACCTCGAACAGGTCGACCATCGCCTTGCGGGCGGCGTCGTCCTCGAACTGGCGATCGCGGCGCACGACCTCGAGGAACTCGAGGAGCGCAGCCTCGTGCTCGCCGCGCGCGGCCAGGACGCGGCCGAGCGCGAGGTGCGCCGCGAGGTCGGCCGGATCCGCGGCGATGCGGGCGCGCAGCGGCGCGTCGTCGCCGGCGCCGTCGCGCAGGGTGCGGAGCGTCGCCGCGAGCCGCTCGGCATCGCGCGCGACGGGCGTGCCGGGCAGGATTCGCTCGAGCAGCGCGAGCGCGCCGTCGATGTCGTCGCGGTCGGCGAGGAGGCGCGCCAGGCCCAGGAGCGCGCGCGCCTGACGAGGATCGCGCGCCAGCGCGTCGCGGAAGCCGGCCTCGGCGCCGGCTGCGTCGCCGGCGGCCACGCGCTGCTCGCCGTCGCGCGCGAGGCGGTCGGCCTCCGTCGGCAGGATGGCGGCGATGAACTCGCGCACGACGCCCTCGGGCTGCGCGCCGACGAACTCTGCGACGAGCTGGCCGTCCCGGAACGCCCGCACGGCGGGGATGCTCTGCACGCGCAGCGCCTGGCTCACGCCGGGACACTCGTCGGCGTTCACCTTGGCGAGGACGAACGCGCCGCGGTGCTGCTCGGCGAGCCGCTCGAGCACGGGGCCGAGGACACGGCAGGGGGCGCACCACGGTGCCCACACGTCGACGACGACGGGGACGTCCTTCGAGCGGTCGAGCACCTCGCGCTCGAAATCGGTCTCGGGGACGTCGATCACCCACGGCGTTCCGGCCACGCCGGCATACTTGCGGGAGCGATGGGGCGGAGGCAAGGGAGCGCCAGCCGCGACCCGTTACAGGTGATCCCTGCCCGAGATCGCTCGGGCCAGGCCTGCGACCAGGAGCCCGACCACCGAACCGGTGGTCACGTTGAGGGCCATTCACCGAAACTGACAGCCCGGGGTGGCGAGCGCGATCAGGCCGACCGGCAGCATGAGCAGGAAGCCGCACAGCGGCCCGCGCAGGTACCAACGGGCGGGCCAGCGCGTGATGCCGACCATGAACCCGATCGTCAGCCGGGCGCTGTAGAACGCCCACACGGCGATGACGCCGCGGAGGTAGAACGCGTCGAACTTTTCGGGGATGGGCCCGTGCACTAGCCGCGGCAGCCAGCCGGCAACGAGACCGAGGAGCGTGCAGAGGAGGGCGTACGGCACGGGTGCTTCGCTTAGCAAGACGGGGGACGCGCGACCACTCGCCCCCGGAGGCCCAGGATCGTCGCGAGCGCGCAGGCGAGGCCGAACGCGTCACCCACGTGCGAGTACACGGACCGATCGCTGCGCGGGCGGACGGTTCCGGCGATCACTCCGCTCGAGAGCGGCTCGGTGCGGACCTGGATGCGTCCCCAGGGGTCGATGATCGCGGACGGCCCGGAGGTGGACGCCCGCACGAGATACCGACGCTGCTCGATCGCTCGCATCGTCACGATGTCGAACTGCAGCTCGGAGTAGGTCCGGTCGGCGAGCCAACTGTCGTTCGTGGGGTTGACGAGGTACGCCGCGCCGTCGACGACCCGTCGCGCGACGATCTCCGGGAGCATGGCTTCGTTGCACGTCACCACCCCGGCTCCACCCGCGGCGGTGGGCAGCGGCGGGGTGGGATCGCCCGCGGTGAACACCCGCACGCGCTCGAACTTCCGTCGCAGGAAGTCGATCCCCGCGATCGGGAAGTACTCGGCGAACGGCACCAGGTACTGCTTGTCGTAGTGCCCGAGAATCGTCCCCTCGGGGGAGAGCGCGAAGATGCCGTTCATGTAGCGTGGGGGATTCGTCCCCACCGAACGCGGCCCGCCGGCGACGAGCTGGACTCGCGCCGGCCCGAGCGTGTGCGCGATCGTCTGCCGGTAGAGGGGCTCGTCCTCGAGGAAGAACGTCATCGTCCCTTCGGGCCAGAAGACGATCGCCGGGTGGTGGGCAGCAATCGCCTGCCCCGTGTAGCCCAGGTAGACGTCGAGGTTGCGACCATAGAAGGCCGGCTGCCACTGGGGTCCGAGGTCGAGATCCGCCTGTACGATGGCCACCGGCGTGGCGGGGACCGTTGCCTCCGCGGCGGGGCCGGCCCGCAGCGCGCCGATGCCGTGCAGGACGACGGCGCCTGCGATCCCGGCGGCCAGCGCGATGCCATGGGCCGCCGAGGACCCGCGCGTGACCCAGAGCTGTGCGAGAGCCGCGTTCATGACCGCGACGACGAAGGTCACGCCGTAGATGCCGGTGACGCTCGCGAGCTGGGTGATCGGCGCCCACCCGACCTGCGAGTAGCCGAGCAGCGCCCAGGGGTTGCCGATGAAGAAGGGCGAGCCGGTGAACAGCCGACCGCGGGCCAGCTCCGCGGCCGTCCAGGCTGCGCCCACCAGCACGGGGGACAGCGGCGAGACGCGTCGAAGCAGCATACGACCGGCGAGCGCGAACGCGATCGTGTACGGGGCGGCCATCGTCGAGGCCACGACCAGGAAGACGAGGGCCCCGACGATCTGCGGCTGCTGGTAATAGTGGGCGACGGCGCGCGGCAGCCACTGGCCGACCGCGTAGGCAGCGGCTACGCTCCAGAGCCATCCGAGCCCCACGGCGGCGCGGATGCTCGTCCCGCGGAGCGCGACCACGAACGGTACGAGCGCGAGCCAGGCATTCGCGCGCAGGCGCAGGGGCGGGAAGGCGGTCGCGAAGAGCGCGGCCGACAGGAGCGTCGAGCCGACGAGGCGCAGTGGGCGCGACATGCTGGGCGGGCGCCCCGATCCGCGGACGAGGCTGCGTGAGCGGCGCGCCCGCGGACCCTAGACGTGGACGCGACGGCCTTCAAGCGGCGCGCCGCTCGCGGCGGTGCGGCCCCGAGGTGCGCGTGGATTTGACCGCCCAGGAGCCCCTTCCTATAAGGAGGGCCCGTAGTCTGTCCGGAAGCGAGGTTTCCCCCGGGGCGCGTGCGCCCCCGATGACACCGACCAACCGCGACCTGACTGCGGTTTTTTGTTTCATGGAGCCCATCGCGATCATCCCCGCCCGCTATGCGTCGACCCGGCTCCCGGGCAAGGCGCTGGTGTCGATCGGCGACCGGCCCATGATCTGGCACGTGGCCGAGCGCACGCGCCGCGCGCGCGGCCTCGCGCGCGTGATCGTCGCGACCGACGACGCGCGCATTCGTGACGCCGTGGCCCCCCTCGGCATCGAGGTTGCGATGACGCGCGCCGACCACCCGTCGGGCACGGACCGCCTGGCCGAGGTCGTCGCGCGGCTCGATGCCGACGTCGTCGTCAACGTGCAGGGCGACCTGCCGCTCCTCGACCCGACGATGGTCGAGCGGCTCGCCGCCCGCATGACGAGCGACCCGCGGCTGCCCATGGCGACGCTCGCCACGCCCATCCACGACGCGGCCGAGTGGCATTCGCCGCACGTCGTGAAGGTCGTGTGGGGCGCCGACGGACGGGCGCTCTACTTCTCGCGCAGCCCGATCCCGCACGATCGCGACGGCGTGCGGGCGGCCGGCGAACCGTATGGCTGGCGGCACGTCGGCATGTACGCGTACCGGCGCGACGTGCTGCTGCGCCTGGCGACGCTCGCGCCGTCGCCGCTCGAGCGTCGCGAGCGGCTCGAGCAGTTGCGGGCGCTCGAGCACGGCATCGGCATCGGCGTCGTCGAATGGGTGGCCGCGGAGCCGCTCATCGAGGTCGACACGCCGGAGGATCTCGAGCGGGCACGGCGCGCGCTCGGCGGGGGGACGGCATGAAGAGCAACGGGGGCAAGACCAAGTTCATCTTCGTCACGGGTGGAGTCGTGTCGTCCCTCGGCAAGGGCGTCGCCTCCGCATCCATCGGGGCGCTGCTCGAGGCGCGCGGCCTCGAGGTCACGCTGGTCAAGATGGACCCGTACATCAACGTCGACCCGGGCACGATGAGCCCGTTCCAACACGGCGAGGTGTACGTCACCGACGACGGCGCCGAGACCGATCTCGACCTCGGCCACTACGAGCGGTACGTCTCGACCACCATGGCGCGGCGGAACAACTTCACCACCGGCCAAGTCTACGACACGGTCATCACCAAGGAGCGTCGCGGTGACTATCTCGGTCGCACGGTGCAGGTGATCCCGCACATCACCGACGAGATCAAGCGCCGCATCCGCGAGGCCGCCGAGGGGGCGAACATCCTGATCGGCGAGGTCGGGGGCACCGTCGGGGACATCGAGAGCCTGCCGTTCGTCGAGGGTATCCGCCAGTTCGGCTGGGACCTCGGGCGCCAGAACGTGCTCTACGTGCACCTGACGCTCGTGCCCTACATTCCCACCGCCGGGGAGCTCAAGACCAAGCCCACGCAGCACAGCGTGAAGGAGCTCACCGGTCTCGGCATTCAGCCCGACCTGCTGCTCTGCCGCGCGGGGCAGCCGCTCGAGAAGAAGGTCAAACAGAAGATCGCGCTCTTCTGCAACGTCGACGAGTCGAGCGTCATCAGCGCGCCCGACGTCGAGACGATCTACGAGGTCCCGCTGGCGTTCCACGCCGAGGGCCTCGACGAGCGCATCGTCGAGAAGCTCAACATCTTCACCGGCACACCGAACCTCTCGCGCTGGCGCCGTATCGTCTCGACGATCAAGAACCCGAAGGACACCGTGCGCATCGCGATGTGCGGCAAGTACGTCGAGCTGACGGATTCCTACAAGAGCCTGAACGAGGCCCTCACGCACGGCGGCATCGCCAACGAGGTCCGCGTCGAGACCGTCTACGTCGACTCGGAGAAGATCGAGGAGGAAGGGCTGCCCGACGCCGTCAAGCAGGCCGACGGCATCCTCGTCCCGATGGGCTTCGGGCCGCGCGGCACCGAGGGAAAGATCGCGGCCGTGCGGTGGGCGCGCGAGAACAACGTCCCGTTCCTCGGCATCTGCTTCGGCATGCAGATGGCGGTGATCGAGTTCGCACGGCACGTCTGCGGGCTCGAGAAGGCGAACTCGACCGAGGTCGATCCGAACACGCCGCATCCGGTGATCGACATCATGACGACGCAGCGCGGGCTCACGCAGAAGGGCGGGACGATGCGGCTCGGCGCGTATCCGTGCGTCCTCGAGGAGAAGTCGCAAGCGCGCAAGCTCTACAACCGCAAGAAGGTGAGCGAGCGGCACCGCCACCGCTACGAGTTCAACAACGCCTACCGCGAACAGCTCGAGAAGAAGGGCCTGGTGTTCTGCGGCACCTCGCCCGACCGCTCGCTGGTCGAGATGATCGAGCTCGAGGACCATCCCTTTTTCCTCGCGTCGCAGTTCCATCCGGAGTTCAAGTCGCGCCCGACCGACTGCCACCCGATGTTTCGCGGCTTCATCCGCGCGGCGCTCCAGCAGCACGCCCGGCGGCGGGAAGCCCCGTTGCTCGGCAACCTGAAGGTGGTCAAGTAGGTCGTGACGAGTCGCCGGGTCCGCGTGGGGACGGTCGAGATCGGTGGGGGCGCCCCCCTCGTACTCATCGCCGGGCCCTGCGTGATCGAGTCGCGCGATGCGGCGCTGCGGCATGCGGCGCGCATCGCCGAGATCGCCGCCCGCGCGGGGATGCCGCTCGTCTACAAGTCGTCCTTCGACAAGGCGAATCGGACGTCGGTCGCGGGTTTTCGCGGCGTCGGCGTGGACGATGGGCTCGAGATCCTCGCCGCCGTGCGGCGCGAGGTGGGCGTGCCCGTCCTCACCGACGTGCACGAGCGCGAGCAGATCGCGGCGGTCGCGGCGAGCGTCGACGTGTTGCAGACGCCCGCATTCCTCTGCCGGCAGACCGACTTCGTCCGCGCCGTGGCGGCGGCCGGAAAGCCGGTGAACCTCAAGAAGGGGCAGTTCCTGTCGCCCTGGGAGATGGAGCGCGTGGTCGAGAAAGCGCGCGCGACCGGCAACCAGGATCTGCTCGTGACGGAGCGCGGCTACGCCTTCGGCTACAACAATCTCGTCTCCGACATGCGCGCGCTACCCGTGCTGGCGGCCACCGGCTGCCCGGTGGTCTTCGATGCCACGCACAGCGTGCAGCGCCCGGGTGCGCAGGGGACGCAGTCGGGCGGAGACCGCGCGTTCGTGGCGCCGCTCGCGCGCGCCGCGGTCGCGGTGGGCGTGGACGCGATCTTTCTCGAGGTCCACGAGGACCCGGACCGCGCGCTCTCCGACGGCGCCACGAGTCTGGCGCTCGCCGATCTGGCCGACCTGCTCGCCCAGCTCGTCGCCGTCGACCGCGCGGTGCGCGAGGCACGCGCGTGACGGCGGAGCGGATCGCGCGCGCCCGGCGCGTCCTCGACGTCGAGGCGCGCGCGCTCGGCGCGCTGCGCGATCGGCTCGACGTCACCTTCGACCGGGCCGTCGCGCTGCTGCTCGCGTGCCGCGGCAAGGTGGTGGTGGCGGGCGTCGGCAAGTCGGGGCTCGTCGCGCGCAAGATCGCCGCGACGCTCGCGAGCACCGGGACGCCCGCCTTCTTTCTCCACGCGGGTGAGGGCAGCCACGGCGACCTCGGCATGCTCGCGCGCGGCGACGCGCTGCTGGCGGTGTCGTATGGCGGCTCGAACGGAGAGATGCTCGCGCTGCTGCCGTGGGTGCGCCGCTTCGGCATTCCGCTGCTCGCGCTCACCGGTGCGGCCGACTCGCCGTTGGCCCGTGCGGCGGAGGTCGTGCTCGACGTGAGCGTTCCCGAGGAGGCCTGCCCGCTCGGGCTCGCACCGACCGCGAGTACGACCGCGACGATGGCCCTCGGGGACGCGCTCGCGGTGGCGTTGCTCGAGGAGCGTGGCTTCACGGCCGACGACTTCGCGCTGCTCCATCCGGGCGGGGCGCTCGGGCGTCGGCTGCAGCGCGTGGACGACCTCATGCATCGCGGGGCCGAGGTGCCGATCGTGAACGGCGCGGCGTCGCTGCAGGACACCATCCTCGAGATGACCGCCAAGCGGCTCGGCGTGACGGGCGTGTGCGACGGCGGCGCGCTGATCGGCGTCGTCACCGACGGCGATCTTCGCCGCGGCCTCGAACGGGCCGCGGACGTCCGGGCGCTCACCGCGCGCGACCTCATGACCGCGGCACCGAAGACCATCGCCGCCGATGCGCTGGCGGCGCAGGCGGTGGCGGTGATGGAGCGGCACAAGATCACGTCGCTGTTCGTCGTGGAGGACGGGACGCATCGCCCGCTCGGTGTGATCCACCTGCACGACCTGCTGCGCGCCGGCGTCGTCTGATGGCGCGTCGCCGGTCGCTCTGGCGCCGGCTCCGTCGCGCGACCCGGAGCCCTCGCAACGCGTTCCTCGCCGCCTCGATCTGGCGGGCGGTGCAGGTCATCGGCTTGCTCCCGGTCCCGGTCGGGCTCGCGCTCGGGCGTGCGCTCGGCGCCGTCGCGCACGCGCTGCTGGCGCGGCCGCGGGGGCTCGCCCGGCGGCACGTCGCGCTGGCGTTCCCCGAGCGCTCGGCAGCGGAGGTCGACGCGATCGTGCGCGGATGCTTTCGGCACGCGGGCACGTCCTTCGCGGAGCTCGCGTTATGGCGCAAGCTCGCCGTGCGACCGGGCTACGTCGAGGCCGAGGGCCTGGACGAAGGGCTCGCGACGCTCGGCGAGGGCCGCGGCCTGATCGCGGTCACGGGCCACGTGGGCAACTGGGAGCTGCTCGCGGCGACGCTGGCCGCACGCGGCGTGCCGCTCACGGTGGTGGCGCGGCGGGTGAACGACGCGCGCTTCGACGCGCTGATCCTGCGCTTTCGGCGCGCCGTCGGCGTCGAGGTGGTGCTGCGCGACGACGCGCGCTTCCAGGCGGCGGTTCGCGACGCGCTCGCCCGCGATCGCGTCGTCGCCCTGCTGATCGATCAAGACACCCGCGGGGCGGGCGTCCACGTCCCGTTCTTCGGCCGCCTCGCGCGCACGCCGCCCGGGGCCGCCATCCTCGCGCTGCGCACGCGCGCGCCGGTGGTCACGGCGTTCATCGAGCGCCGGCGCGACGGTGGGCACCGGATCCGCGTCACTCCGATTCCGTTGCCCGACACGCCCGGCCGCGGGCAGGTGACGGCGCTGACGGCCGAGCTCACCGCCGCCATCGAAGCACAGATCCGGCGTGCGCCGGCAGAGTGGGTGTGGTGGCACGAGCGCTGGCGCCGCGGGCCCGGCGAGCCCGTTTCGCCTTTACTAGCAGGGGGTCGCGTGGTACCTCTGGCGCGGCCCGAGGACTAGGCATGCGACGAATTCGGATGCGTGCCGCGTTGCTGGTCGCGGTTGCCGTCGTCATCGCGGGCATCGGATACGGGGTTGCCCGCAGCGTTCGCGCGCGGCGGCCGAAGACGGTGGCGGATCTCGGACCGGACTTCATTCCCGAGGCGGCCCAACACATCCAGAACTTCCGCCGCGTGAAGATGCACCACGGTCGCATGGTCTGGGAGATCACGGCACAGGACGCCAGTTTCTTCGAGCACGACGAGGACGTCGTCGTGCGCGAGCCGCGCGTCACGCTGTTCCTCTCCGATGGCGCGCGGCAGGCGCACATCGCCGGCCGCGAGGGCACGCTCATGCTCGACGGGCACGAGCTCCGGACGCTCCGGTTGCGCGGTGCCGTCCGCGTGGAGATCGACGACCTCGTGCTCACCACGGAGGAGGCCCTCTACGACCGGGCCGCCGATCGCATCACGGCACCGGGCGCGGTCCAGGTGCAGGGAAAGACGCTCGAGCTGACGGGCGAGGGGATGGAGATGGACGTGGCGCCACAGCTCATGCGGGTGCTCCGCGAAGTGCACACGTTGTTGAAGAGCGATGCGGCGTCGTAGGCTCGTCGGCGCGGCACTCGTGCTCGTGGTCGCGGCGCCCGTTGCGGCCGAGCGGGCCGGCAAGGCGGCACCTTCCGGGGGCGCGTTCTTCGACTTCGGCGGCACCGGCAAGTCGAAGGAGCCGATCACCATCACGGCCGATCGGCTCGAGTACGATTACAAGGCGAACGTCGTCGTCTACCGGGGCCGCGTCGAGGCGACGCAGGGGACGTCGAGCCTCAAAGCCGACGTGCTGACGGTGACGCTCGATCGCCAGGCGGGGGACACGAAGCCCGCGGGCGAGGGCCCGTCCGCACCGCCCGCTGGCGGTGGCTCGAAGGTGCGGGAGATCGTCGCCGTCGGGAGCGTGCGCATCGATCAGGGCACGCGCTGGGCCACTGGCGGACGCGCCGTCTTCGACCAGGGCAAACGCACCTTCACGCTCACCGAGACGCCGCTGCTCCACGATGCCGACAACGAGGTCGCCGGCGACACGGTCGTCGTCTACCTCGACGAGAACCGCAGCGTCGTCGAGGGCGGGCGCAAGCGCGTGAAGGCCGTGCTGCACCCGAGCAACAAGAACGACGACAAGAGCGATGCGGCCGCGTCGCCTCCGGCGGCTCCCGAGGAACCGGCGACGGTGGCGCGTCCATGAGCGACGGCCCGGGCGCGCCGCTGCTGCGCGCCGAGCGGCTGACGAAGGCGTACGCTGGACGACGCGTCGTGAGCGAAGTGTCGGTCCACGTGCGAGCCGGCGAGGTCGTGGGCCTCCTCGGGCCGAACGGTGCCGGCAAGACCACGACGTTCTACATGATCGTCGGCCTCGCCCGCCCCGACGCGGGGACCGTGTTTCTCGACGGCGAGGACCTGACCGCCCTGCCGGTGTACGCGCGCGCGCGCCGCGGTATCGGCTACCTGCCGCAGGAGCCGTCCGTGTTCCGCAAGCTCACCGTGGAGGAGAACATCCTCGCGATCCTCGAGACGCTGCCGCTGAGCGCGGGCGAACGCCGGGAGCGCTTGCGCGGACTGCTCGCCGAGCTGGGGCTCACGCGCCTGGCGAAGAGCAAGGCGCTCGCACTGTCGGGCGGCGAACGCCGCCGGCTCGAGATCACCCGCGCGCTCGTCATCTCCCCCTCGTTCATTCTCTTGGACGAGCCGTTCGCGGGCATCGATCCCATCGCTGTGGTTGACATTCAGGGCATTGTGACTCAGTTAAAGGAACGCGGCATCGGAGTCTTGATCACGGACCACAACGTGCGCGAAACGCTCGGAATCTGCGATCGGGCGTACATTCTCAACGAGGGAACCGTGCTCGAGGAGGGCGTGCCGGCGCACATCGCCGAGAGCCGTCGTGCTCGGGAGATCTACCTCGGTGAGAAGTTCCGCCTCTGAGTCCGGCGAGGGTCGGTGATGGCCGCGGAGACGCGCATCGTCCTGCAGCAGCGGCTGTCGCAGCAGCTGGTGATGACGCCGCAGCTGCGGCAGGCCATCAAGATCCTGCAGGTGTCCCGCGCGGAGCTCGAGACCCTCATCGACCAGGAGCTCACCGAGAACCCGCTCCTCGAGGAGAACCTCGAGGAGAAGGCGGAGACCCAGGACGAGGTCCCGACCGTCGACACCGGTGGCGCCACCGACGACTACGAGGCGGCACCCGCGACCGAAGGCGAAACCGAGGCGCAGTCGGTGGGCGAGATCGACTGGAAGGAATTCGCGGAGAACTACGCGAACGACATCCACGGGACGAGCAGCGGGTCGGCGCGGGACGACGACGACGAGCGGCGCTCGGCGCTCGAGAACATCCTGGTCAAGAAGACGCTGCTGCCCGAGCACCTCATGTGGCAGCTCCGCCTCTCGGACCTTCCCGGCGAGGATCGCGAGCTGGGTGCGCTGATCGTGGGTTGCCTCGACCCCGACGGCTATCTCTCGCTGTCGGTCGAGGAGATCGCGTTTCTCGCCAACGTGTGGCCGGACACGAGCGTCGTCGAGCGGGTGCTCCGTCGTATCCAGGAATTCGACCCGCCGGGCGTCGCCAGCCGGAACCTCGGCGAGTGCCTGCTCGTGCAGCTCCGGCAGCTCGGCCTCGATGCGGACTCGCTGCCGGCACGCATCGTGCGGGACTTCCTGCCGATGCTCGAAAGCCGCCGCTTCGACCGCATGGCGCGCGACCTCGGCGTCACGATGGAGCAGATCGGCGAGGCCACGAAGCTGATCTCGGTGCTCGAGCCCAAGCCCGGCCGCGACTTCGGCGACGGAGAGACGCGGTACGTGACGCCGGACGTCTACGTCCACAAGTTGGGCGAAGAGTACATCGTCACACTGAACGAGGAGGGCCTGCCGCGGCTCCGCGTCTCGTCCTTCTACCGGCGCATGTTGGGTGGCGAGGGGACCTCGGAGGCCCGGGGCTACATTCAGGAGAAGATGCGGGCGGCTGCGTGGCTCATCAAGTCGATCCACCAGCGGCAGCGCACGCTCTACATGGTCACGTCGAGCATCGTGAGGTTCCAGCGCGACTTCCTCGACCGCGGAGTATCGCAGCTGCGGCCGCTCGTGCTGAAGGACGTCGCCAACGACATCGGGATGCACGAGTCGACGGTGAGCCGGGCCACCGCGGGGAAGTACGTGCACACACCGCAGGGAACGTTCGAGCTGAAGTACTTCTTCACCTCGAGCCTGCGCGCGGGCCACGGCGAGGAAGTCTCCGCGGAGAGCGTCAAAGAGAAGATCCGCGGGATCATCGCCAAGGAAGATCCGAAGAAGCCGCTGAGCGACCAGTACATTGCCGAGGTGCTCGCCAAGGAGCAGATCGACATCGCACGGCGCACGGTGGCGAAGTACCGCGAGCTCATGGGCATCCTGCCGTCGTCCAAGCGGCGGCAAGTGTACTGATCGGGCTCCCCAACGGGAGGGGAGGGGCATGCAGATCACGGTCACGTTCCGGCACGTCGAGCCGACGCCGGCGCTCCGCACGCACGCGGAGGAGAAGCTCGGCCGGGTCATCAGGAAGTACCTGCGCCGTCCGGGCGACGCGCACGTGATCCTCGAGGTCGCCAAGGAACGGCATCTCGCGGAGATCACGCTCCAAGCGGACCACGTCACGATGTTCGCCAAGGAGGAGACGCACGATCTCTATGCGGCGATCGACCTCGCGGTGGCGAAGCTCGAGCACCAGGCGCAGAAGCTGAAGGCGCGGCGGCGTGACCACAAGCCCGCGACGACGGTCCGCGCGCAGCCGACGGCCGTCACCGCCTCCGTATTCCCGGCCGACGCCGCGGACCGCGGCAGCACACCCACCGTGGTCCGCACGCAGCGGGTGCCCGCGACGCCGATGACCATCGAGCAGGCGGTGCGTGATCTCTCCGCCTCGCGCGACGAGTTCCTCGTCTTCACCAACGCGAAGAGCCAGATGCTCGCCGTGCTCTACCGTCGGCACGACGGGGACTTCGGCTTGATCGAACCGGAGGCCTGACCCGTCATGAAGATCGGCGACATCCTAGCGGAGGAGCTCGTGAGCCCTGCCCTCGCCGGCCGTACGAAGGGCGAGATCATCGAAGAGCTCGCCGCGCTGGTCGTGGGGCGGAACCCCGAAATCGAGCAGCCCCGTCTCGTGCAGGCGCTCGAGGACCGCGAGCGGCTCAACTCGACCGCGCTCGGCGAAGGCGTGGCGATCCCGCACGGCAAGCTCCCGACGATCGACCGCGTGATCGCGGCGTTCGGACGCAGCCGGGGCGGGGTGGATTTCCACTCCCTCGACGGCAAGCCCACGCACCTCTTCTTCCTGCTGGTGGCCCCGGAAGGATCGGCGGGCGCCCATCTGAAGGCGCTGGCCCGCATCTCGCGGCTGCTCAAGGACGAGGGCTTTCGCGCGCGGCTGATGCAGGCGACCGATGCCCGCGAGCTGTTCGCCATCATCCGCGACGAGGACGCGCGCTATTGACAGTGACCGTGCGGGAGCTGCTCGCGGCGGTCGGGCGTCCTTTGGCGCTGCGGTTGGTCGCGGGCGCCCGCGGGCTCGACCGGACGATCGCCCAGCCTCGGCTGCAGCAGCCGGGGCTCGCGCTGGCGGGCTTCCTGCCGCAGCTCCACCCGGACCGCGTGCAGGTGCTGGGCAACAGCGAGGTCGCTTACCTCGCCACGCTGCCGCCCAAGCGGGCCCGCGGCGCCGTGGCCACGGTCGCCGAGGAGGGAGTGGCCTGTTTCGTCGTCACCAACGGTGCGTCGGCGCCCGCCGCGCTGGTCGAGCCGGCCGGGAAGAGCGGCGTCCCGGTGCTCACGACCGCCTTGCGCACCGCGGACTTCATCCACCGCGCCACGACGTGGCTCGAGGAGCGCCTCGCCCCGGAGACGCAGCTGCACGCGGACCTCGTCGAGGTGCACGGCCTCGGCATCCTCATCCGCGGCGCGAGCGGAATCGGCAAGAGCGAGGCGGCACTCGATCTCGTCGCCCGCGGCCACCGCCTGGTGGCCGACGACATCGTGCTCGTGCGACGAATCTCGCCGACGGTGCTCCGCGGCCGCTCGGCCACGCTGCTCGCGCACCACATGGAGATCCGGGGACTCGGCGTGATCGACGTCGAAGCGATGTTCGGCACCCTCGCGACACTCGAAGAGCGGCAGCTCGACCTGGTCGTGGATCTCGTCGAATGGAGCCCGTCGATCGAGCGGCTCGGGTTGCACGAGGAGCGAACGGCGCTGCTCGAGGTGGCGCTTCCGCTGCTGCGCCTGCCGGTGACGCCGGGGCGCAGCACCGCGTTGCTCATCGAGACTGCCGCGCGCAACCATCTCCTGCGGCTCCGCGGCCGCCATGGGGCGGCCGAGCTGGCGAGCCGCATCGAGCGGGCGACGCTGGCGGGCCGCCGCCGCCGGATGGCGGCCACGCGGAAGGCGCGATGAGCGGCGAACTCCACGCGCTGGTCGTCACCGGGCTGTCGGGCTCGGGGAAGAGCACGGCGCTGCGTGTCCTCGAGGACCTGGGATTCTACTGCATCGACAACCTCCCGGTCGCGCTCCTGCCGCGGTTCGTCGAGCTCTGGCAGAGTGCCCGCGAGGACTTCAGCCGCGTCGCCTTCGGCATCGACGTGCGCGAGCGACACTTTCTCTCCGAGTTCCCCCGCATCTTCGACGAGCTGCGCGCGGCCGGCGTCGCGCTCGAGGTGCTCTACTTCGAGGCGAGTGACGACGTCCTCGTGCGTCGCTTCAGCGAGACCCGCCGGCCGCACCCGGCGGCGGGCGGCGGGTCGGTGGCGGACGGCATCCGCCGCGAACGCGAAGCGTTGCACGGCCTGCGCGAGATCGCCGACCGCATCCTCGACACGACGGCATTCACCGTGCACGAGCTGCGCGCGGCACTGCGGGATCTGATCGCCCGGCCGGAGGCGGGCGCGCTCACGGTGTCGCTGGTGTCCTTCGGGTACAAGCACGGCCTGCCGACCGACGCCGACGTCGCGCTCGACTGTCGCTTCCTCGCGAACCCGTTCTTCGTCGAGGAGCTGCGCCCGAAAGCCGGCACCGACCCGGCCGTCGCCGAGTACGTGCTCCGCCGCGACGATACGCAGGAGTTCCTGCGTCGCGTGGAGGACCTTCTTGCCTTCGCGCTTCCCCGCTACCAGGAGGAGGGCAAGAGCTACCTCACGATCGCGCTCGGCTGCACCGGCGGCCGGCACCGCTCGGTCGTACTGGTCGAGGAGCTCGGCCGGCGCCTCGAGGCGACGGGCCACCGCGTGCTCGTACGACACCGCGACATCGGCCGCTGAGTCGCCGTCGCGCTTGCCGCACCGTGTGCCGGAGAGTAATGTTCCTCTAGATGGTGGGAATCGTCGTCGTCGGGCACGGGCGGCTCGCGGTGGAGATGGGGCAGGCCCTCGAGACCGTGCTCGGACCGATCGAGGCCTTCGCCGCCGTGGTGACGGCAGCGGGCGATTCGCCCGAGTCCATCCACACGGCCATCCGAGAGGCCGTGACCCGGGTCGACCGGGGGGACGGCGTGATCATCCTCACGGACCTGTTCGGGGATACGCAGACGAATCAGAGCCTCGGGGTCGCCCGGGAGACCGGTGCGGAGGTCGTCGCCGGTGTGAACATGCCGATCCTGATCAAGTTGGCGACGAGTCGCGCGGGGATGGACGCCCGGACCCTCGCCGGGTTCATCCGGCGGTACGGGCAGGATCACATCCTCTGGGCCACCGAGCAGGCGGCCCCAGGCCCTCAGACCCAACCGGCCCGCTGACCGCGTCGCATGGCCGCCGGGAATCCCACCGAGCACCGCGCGACGCTCACGATCCGCAACCGATTGGGCCTCCACGCCCGGGCCGCGGCGCTCTTGGTGCAGACCGCCAGCAGGTTCGACGCAGAGGTCAGCGTCGGCAAGGACGGGCAGACGGTCAACGGCCGCAGTATCATGGGCATCATGATGCTGGCGGCCGAGCAGGGGAGCGCGATCGACGTCGTCACCTCGGGCCGACAGGCCGAGGCGGCGATGGGGGCGATCAGCGCGCTCGTCGAAGCCGGCTTCAACGAGACTGAGTAGCCGTCCGGCATGCGCCGTGCGGGGCGCGGAGCCGTGCGGAGCGCCCTTGCCGCCGCCGAGCGCCTTCGGGTATATCGACCGGCTGCTTCCGTCAGGTGCGCTCGTGGCCATCGGGCCCGGGGCCCACCGTGGCAGCAGGAGGTTCGCAGCCGATGCTCAAGGATTACGTCTTCACCTCGGAGTCCGTGAACGAAGGGCACCCGGACAAGGTCTGTGATCAGATCTCCGACGCCATCCTCGACGGCCTCCTCGCGCAGGATCCCGACAGCCGGGTCGCCTGCGAGGCGCTCATCAAGACCGGGCTGGTCGTGGTCGCCGGCGAGATCACCAGCCGCGGCAAGGTCGAGTACGGCGAGATCGCCAAGCAGGTGATCCGCGACATCGGCTACACGACGCCGGAGAGCGGCTTCAACGTCGACAGCTGCGCGATCGTCACCGCGATCGAGCGCCAGTCGCCCGATATCTCCGCGGGCGTGACCGAGGGCCAGGGGCTCTTCAAGGAGCAGGGCGCGGGCGATCAGGGCCTCATGTTCGGCTTCGCCTGCAACGAGACGAAAGAGTACATGCCGTTCGCGATCTACGCCGCGCACCGCATCGGCCAGCGCCTCGCCGAGACCCGCCGCTCGGGCGAGCTCGACTATCTGCTTCCCGACGGCAAGTGCCAGGTGACGGTCGAGTACCGCGACGGCAAGCCGCAGCGTGCGAGCACGGTCGTCGTCTCCTCGCAGCACAAGGCGTCGGTGACGCACGCGACGCTGAAGGAGGCGGTCGTCGAGGAGGTCGTGAAGAAGGTCGTCCCGCCGGAGTTCCTCGACAAGCAGACGGTCTATTACATCAACCCGACCGGCAGCTTCGTCGTCGGCGGACCGCAGGGGGACTGCGGACTCACCGGCCGCAAGATCATCGTCGACACGTACGGCGGCTACGGTCGCCACGGCGGCGGCGCGTTCAGCGGCAAGGATCCGAGCAAAGTCGACCGCAGCGCCGCGTACATGGCGCGCTACATCGCCAAGAACGTCGTCGCGGCCGAGCTCGCAAGCATGTGCGAGGTGCAGGTCGCGTACGCGATCGGCGTCGCAGACCCGGTGTCCGTGCTGGTCGACAGCTTCGGCACCGGCGCGATTCCGGACGACAGGATCTCGAAGCTCGTGCGCGAGCTGTTCGACCTCAAGCCCGCGTCCATCATCCGGACGTTGGGCCTCAAGAAGCCCATCTACCGCCGCACCGCCTCGTACGGCCACTTCGGCCGCGTGGCGGAGGGCGATTACTTCACCTGGGAACGGACGGACCGGGTCGACGATCTTCGCGGCGCCGCCGGGCTCGGCAAACGGAGTTAGGGAGGAGCCATGGCGCGTACGTTCGACGTGAAATCGCTGACGCTGGCGGGCGAGGGCCGCCGCCGCATCGCATGGGCCGAGGAGCGGATGCCCGTGCTGCGGAAGATCCGGGAGGAGTTCAAGAAGGAGCGACCGCTCCGCGGCGTGAAGATGGCCGCCTGCCTGCACGTCACGACCGAAACGGCCAACCTCATGATGGCGTTGCGGGACGGTGGCGCCGACGTCGCGCTGTGCGCGTCGAACCCGTTGTCGACGCAGGACGACGTCGCCGCGGCGCTCGTCAAGTTCGAGAAGATCCCGACGTTCGCCGTGCGTGGCGAGGACACCAAGCGCTACTACGCGCACCTGCGTGCCGTCCTCGACCGGCGCCCGCAGCTCACGATGGACGACGGCGCCGACTTGGTCACGCTGCTGCACACCGAGCGGGCCAAGCAGGCCGACGAGCTCGTCGCGAGCCTCGAGGAGACGACCACCGGGGTGATCCGGCTGCGCGCCTTGGAGCAGGAGCGCAAGCTGCGCATCCCCGTGATCGCGGTAAACGACGCGGCCACCAAGCACCTGTTCGACAACCGCTACGGCACCGGGCAGTCGACGCTCGACGGTGTCATCCGCGCCACCAACATGCTGCTCGCCGGCCGCGTCGTCGTGGTCGCCGGCTACGGCTGGTGCGGTCGCGGGGTCGCGACCCGCGCGCGTGGCATGGGGGCCGACGTCGTGGTCACCGAGGTCGACGCGATCCGCGCGCTCGAGGCCGCGATGGACGGCTTCCGGGTGATGCCGATGAAAGAGGCGGCGAAGATCGGCGACCTCTTCATCACGCTCACCGGCGACATGCACGTGCTGCGGACCGAGCACTTCGAGGTGATGAAGGAGGGGGCGATCCTCTGTAACTCGGGCCACTTCGACATCGAGATCGACTTGCAGGGCCTCACGAAGCTGGCCCGCCGGGTCGACCACGGCGTGCGCCAGCACGTCGACGGCTACGTGATGAAGTCCGGCCGGCGCATCTTCGTGCTCGGCGAAGGGCGGCTCGTGAACCTCGCCGCCGCCGAGGGCCATCCGGCCGAGGTCATGGACATGAGCTTCGCCACCCAGGCGCTCGGCGCGCGCTGGGCGATCGAGCACAGCCGCAGCGGCGGCCTGACGGTCGAGGTCCACGAGATTCCCGACGACGTCGTGCAGCGCGTGGCAACGCTCAAGCTCGCCTCGCTCGGCATCCGGATGGACAAGCTCACGCCCGAGCAGGCGAAGTACCTCGAGTCCTGGCACCACGGCACCTGAGGCCGGCGACCCCATGGTCATTCGCCCCGGCGTCTCGGCAGTGATCTTCTCCGACGCCGGGGTGCTGCTGCAGCGGCGGGACGACAACGGCCTCTGGGGTCTGCCCGGCGGGGCGGTCGAGCCCGGCGAATCCCTGCGGGTGGCGGTCGTGCGCGAGGTGCGCGAGGAGACCGGGCTCGTCGTCGAGCCGGTGCGGGTGATCGGCGTGTACTCGGCACCCGAGAACCACCAGGTCATGACCTACCCCGATGGGAACGTGATCCACTACATCAGCACCGCGCTCGAGTGCGTGATCGTGGGCGGGGAGATCGTGTGCGGCGCCGAGTCGCTCGAGCTCGGCTGGTTCGCTCCCGACGCGCCCCCCGCCGACCTCATGCCGGTGGCGCTTCTCCGACTGCGGGATGCGCTCGCGCGCCAGCCGCGGGCGTTCCTGCGCTGAGTGCCCGTGGCTGCGAAGGAGCGCCGCCCCCTCGCCGATCCGGCCGCCGCGCAGGTGCGCTCGAGCCTCGCCGACCTGCTCGCCGGCGCCGGCCGTCCGGTCGCTGCGCCCCTCGCGCCCGGGAGCGCCCTGCCCGCGGCCCCACCGCCGGCTCCGCAGTCCGGTCCCGACCTTTCCTCCTGCGGCAAGATCGTTCTGCGCCGCGAGCGCAAGGGACACGGCGGCAAGACGGTGACGGTCCTGACCGGTCTCCCGCTCGGAAACCTCGACGCGCTCGTCCGCGCGCTGCGTCGCGGGCTCGGGTGTGGGGCCACGGTCGACGGCGATCGCGTGCTGCTCCAGGGCGACCTCGGCGACCGTGCGGCGGCGTGGCTCGTGGCGCGTGGCGCCCGCCGCCTCGTCCGCGGGTAGCGGGCGCCGCTCAGACGAATGTCGCGGCGACCGCGTCGGCGAGCAACAGACCGCGAGCAGTGAGGCGCAGCCGGCCGCTGGACTCCTCGAGGAGGTCGTCGGTGACGAGGTCGACGACGTGGGGAAAGGCGGCCGCGAGCGGTGTGTCGAAGCGACGGCGGAACTCCGCCAGGTCG
Source organism: Binatia bacterium (assembly GCA_046327955.1). Lineage (GTDB taxonomy): Bacteria > Desulfobacterota > Binatia > DP-6 > DP-6 > JAXLXP01. Next base: position 75,515 of record JAXLXP010000006.1, read on the forward strand.
ACCCCGGCGATCCGCCGCAAGCCGGTCCAGACGAAATCGGCGCGGGCGCGCTCGGGCGTGAGCGGCTCGTCTGCCGCCACGGCGGTGCCGTGGGCGGAGACCGCCGCGGCCCAGGCGTCGGGACGCCGGACGTTGACCGTGCGCCGCCCGGGTGCCGGCGAGGCGCTGAAGCCGTGCGCGCCGGGACCGAGGCCGAGGTAGTCCGTGCCGACCCAGTAGGCCTCGTTGTGCCGTGACGGGAAGCCCGGACGCGCCCAGTTCGATATCTCGTAGCGCGAGAAGCCTGCGGCGGTGAGGATAGCGGTTGTCGCCGCGAGCATGGCGAGCTCGGTCTCCTCGTCGACCGGCACGACGCGGCCGGTCGCGCGCCACCTGAAGAACGGCGTGCGCTCCTCGTACGTGAGGCAGTAGGCGGAGACGTGTTCGGGCGCGAGGGCGATCGCCCGCGCGAGGTCGTCACGCCACGTTGCGACCCCGGTGCCGGGGACGGCGCAGATGAGATCGAGCCCGACGTCGGCGAAGCCCGCGACGCGGGCGGCGGCGACGGCGGCGGCGATGTCGGCGGGGGTGTGATCGCGCCCGAGCGTCGCGAGCGCGGCGGGATCGAACGACTGCGCGCCCAGTGAGAGCCGGTTCACGCCCGCGGCGCGCCAACCGGCGGCCGCCGCCTCGGTCACGGTTGCGGGGTTCGCTTCGAGGCTCACCTCGGCGCCGGCCTCCACGCCGCAGAGGTGGTCGATCGCCGCGAGGATTGTCGCCACCGCCCGGGGCGGGAGCAGGGACGGTGTCCCGCCCCCGAACGCCACGCTCTGGACCCGCCGCCCAGCCCACGGCGGTGCCGCGACGTGTGCCGCCAGCTCGGTTGCCACCCGGGCGGCGAAGTCGTCGGCGGGTGGCGCGGGGTTTCGGACGACGTTGAAATCGCAGTACGGGCAGATGTGCCGACACCACGGGACGTGGACGTAGAGCGCGAACGGGGCGGCGCTCGCGTCGCTCATGGGCGGTAGCGGCGCACGAGTCCGGTCACGACGCCGCGGATCTCGACCTCGTCGGCCGCCGCCACGATCGGCGCCACGCGCTCGTTGGCGGGCTCAAGTCGTACCTGCCCGTCGCGTTGGCGGTAGAGGCGTTTGATCGTCGCCTCACCGCGCACGAGGGCGACGACGGTGGCCCCGTTGCGGACCTCGGCGCGCGGCTCGACCACCACGACGTCCCCCTCGAGGATGCCGTCGCCGATCATCGAGTCGCCGCGCACGCGGAGGGCGAAGGCGTCCCGCGCGCCGACGAGGGCCTCGGGGAGCGCGAGACTCTCGCGCACCTCCACGGGCTCGATCGGGGTGCCGGCGGCGACGAGACCGAGCAGAGGTACGGTCACGGACGGGGTGGCTCCGGGCCGCGGGGCGAGCGCGAGTGCTCGGCTCTGGTGCGGGAGGCGCCGGATGGCCCCGCGCTGCTCCAGGTTGCGCAGGTGCTTGTGGACGGTGGCAAGTGAGCCGACGCCGAGGTGACGCCCGATCTCCTCGAGGGTGGGCGCGACCCCGTGTTGGCCGAGGTACGCTTCGACGAAGTCGAGAACCTGCTTCTGGCGCCGGGTGATCACGCCGCATCATCTCGTCTAAGCGAAGAGAAGGCGAAAGGCAATGTGGTCGGAGATAGATCTCTCGACCAGATCTTGCGACACCCCAGCGCCGGAACGAGAAGAAAGCACCCGCCCAGGGAGGTGCGACCATGCGAAGAGCGTTCGTGGTTCTGGGATGCGTGCTGGCGGCGGCGCCGGCGCTGGCGGCCGAAGCCGGCCGGGTGGCGTGCTGCGTCGAGCTGGCAATTCCGGGGGTCGTGGAGGTGCCGCGGTGCTTGCGCGTCAACTTCAATGTGACGCCGCGGCGGCTCGCGAAGAGGCCCAAGCGGTTTTGCCGTGCCGTCGGTGGTACGCCGGCGTCGACGATCGGGCTCTGCACCTGCAGCAGTTGACGTGTCGGACGGGGGCGGCCGCGTTGCGGGTCGGCCACCGGATGAGTAGGCTCGGGCTCATGCCGCGTGGCACCCGCATCGTGGTCGCCCTCGTCGCAGTCGTCGCGGCGTGCGGGGGCGGCTTGGCCACCGCCGCCGACGAGCCCTCACCGCGGCGGATCGAGTACCGCGACGACCGCCTGACGGTCCAACTCACGCAGGTATCGGTGACGGAGATCCTCGACGAGATCGCGCGCCAGGCCGGCGCCGAGATCCGGGGTGCGATTCGCGACGAGCGTCCGGTGAGTGCCGACTTCGCCGAGCTGCCGCTGAACGAAGGCCTCCACCGGCTGCTCGGCGCGCAGAACTTCACCCTCGTCTACGGCCAGAATGGGCTCCGGGTCGTCGACCTCCTGGGCGGCCCGCAGGCCGCCGTGCGCACGCCAGGCTTCTCTGCCGCGGGGTCGACGACCTCGACGACGGTGGCGGGGTCGGGGCAGGGCTTCATCCAGATGCTCGCGGGGCGACCACCGCTGCCGATCACGGGTCGCATGGCGACGAGCTTGGGGGCCACCTCCGCGACGTACATGCAGCTCCTCGATGCTGCCTTCCACCAGGAGGATGCGGTCGTGCGCACCGATGCGCTGCGCACGTGGCTCTCCGGCGTCGAGGGCGACGCCGAGCTTCGCCAGGCGTTCGTCGGCCAGGTGAACAGCTTCGACGATTCCACGCTCGCCGGCATGGTCCGCAATGCCGCCGGCAGCCACGCCGAGGAGCTCGTCCTGCACGTGGCCACGCAGGCGCGCGCGACCGAGCTCCGTGTGCGCGCCTCGACGCTGCTCCAGCAGCTCCGCCGCGCCCCTGCGCCCGGCGGCTGAGGGGCCCCCCTACCGTCCTCGACGTTGGTAGCGCGCGACGGCGGCATTGTGCTGCGCGAGCGTCGTGCTGAACTCGTGCGAGCCGTCGCCGCGCGCGACGAAGTAGAGGTAGTCGACGGGCGCCGGGTCGACCGCGGCCTCGAGCGCCGCGCGGCCGGGGCAGGCGATCGGCGTTGGCGGTAGCCCGGGGATGACGTACGTGTTGTACGGCGTCGGTCGATGGAGGTCGGCGCGGGTGATCGCGCGCCCGCCGCCGTCGCGACCGTAGAGCACGGTCGGATCGGACTGGAGCGGCATGCCGCGGTGCAGGCGGTTCAGGAACACGGCTGCGACCAGGCGGCGCTCCTCGGGGCGCTTGGCCTCCTCCTCGACGAGCGACGCGAGCGTGACCGCTCGGTGCTCGCCGAGCCCGATCCGGTGTGCACGCAGCGCGAGATCGGGGGCGAAGACCTCGCGGAACCGGCGCAGCATGGCGCGCAGGATGCGGTCCTGTGGCGTCGCGAGTGGGAAGGCGTACGTGTCGGGGAAGAGGTAGCCCTCGGCCCCCTCGGCTGGTAGCTCCTCGGAGGCGAGGAAGGACGGGTCGTCGAGCAGACACTGGAAGCTCTCCTCCGTCCCGAAGCCCGCCTGCGCGAGCAGGGCGACGATCTCGCGAACGGTGAGCCCCTCGGGAATCGTGACCATGTGCAGCGGGTCGGGCGGCCCGCTCAGACGGGCCAGCAGCTCCAGCGGGCTGAGCGGCGTCGTGATCAGGTACTCGCCCCAGTGGACGCCGCGGTCGTGCCCGGTGAGCCGCGCCCAGGCGACGAGCGGCAACGGGTGGCGGAGCAGGCCCGTGTCGGCGAGTTCCCGCGCGACGTCGGCGAAGCGCCGGCCCTCCGTCACGGTGATGGTGACCGGGGCGTCGAGTGGTGGTCCGGCCTGCGTGAGGATGGTCCACAGCACGCCCGTGCCGAAGGCGGCGCCGGCGACGAGGCCGGCGGCGATCCCGAGGGTCCGGCCGCCTCTCACGGTCGCCGCGCCAGGTAGTCCTCGAGGATGACCTCGGCAGCCACCTGATCCACGAGCGCGCGCCGCCGCCGGCCGGGAACGCCAGCCGCGCGCAGCCGCTGCTCCGCCTCGAACGACGTGAGCCGCTCGTCGTGGTAGTCGAGGGGTAGCCCGAGGTGCGCGGCGATCCGTGCGCCGAAGGCGCGCGTCTTGATCGCGCGCGGGCCTTCGGTGCCGTCCATGTTGAGCGGCAGCCCCACCACGATCCGCCCGGGGGCGTATGGCCCCAGGATCTCGGCGATCGCCTCGAGGTCCCGGATGCCGCCCCGGCGTGTGACGACGCCGATCCCCGTCACGAGTCCCCCGAGCTCGTCGCTCACCGCGACCCCGACCCGGACGTCGCCCACGTCGAGTGCTGCGACCCGCATCGTGGCGGTGGTAACATCGGGTCGGCGGACCCGCAATCAGCGGGCGAGCAGAATCTGGTAGAGGTTGATCCAGCCGGCGTCGAACGCGACCGCTGCACCGGCGAGGTAGGCGCGCCACGCGCGGTATGTTCGTGTGCCCACGAGTGTTTGCGCATGGGTCGCGTTCGCTTCGAGTCGCGCGAGCCAATCGCGCGTAGTGCGCACGTAATGGGCTCGCAGGCTCGCGACATCGAGCAGCTCGAGGCCTGCATGTTCGGCGACGTCGGCGACGTGGCCGCCGTTGGCGAGGTCGCCGCCGGGGAAGACGTGACGGTCGAGGAAGTCCATGGCGCTCGTGCGCGGCTGCGTCGGGTCGCGCGTGATGCACTGGTTCAGCAGGAGGCCGCCGGGCCGCAGGTGGTCGTGCAGACGGGCGAAGTACGCGGGGTAGGCCGCGATCCCCTGGTGCTCGAGGATGCCGACCGCGGCGATCTTGTCGACGCGCAGGTCCGTTGGCAGGTCGCGGTAGTCGGCGAGATGGACGTGGACCCGGTCCGCGACGCCCGCGCGTCGGGCGGCGTCGCGTGCCCACTCGGCCTGGGCTGCGGAGAGCGTCACTCCATGGGCCTCGACCCGGTAGCGTGTCGCCGCCCAGACGAGGAGGCCCCCCCATCCGCAGCCGACGTCGAGCAAGCGCTCCCCGGGAGCGAGGGCGAGCTTGCGGCAGACGAGATCGAGCTTGGCCTCCTGCGCTCCGGCGAGGTCGCAGGCGGGCTCGGCGTAGTAGGCGCACGTGTAGACCATCAGCGGGTCGAGAAAGAGGGCGTAGAACGCGTTGGAGACGTCGTAGTGGAAGGCGATCTCCTCGCGCGCCTGCCGGCGTGGCCGCCAGCGCCCGATGGCCCGAGCCAGGCGCGCGATCCAGGCCCCGCCACGTGCGAGCCGGGGGCGGATCGCCTCGATCTCGTGCGCGGCCGCGATGGCGGCGAAGAGATCGCCTTCGAGGTCGATCGCGCCGTCGATGAAGGCCTCGCCGAGCCCGAGCGTGCTCGGGTCGCGCAGCAGGCAGCCGAACGCTGCCGCCGAGCGGAAGACCACCGTGAAGCGCGCGGGTCCCGGCGCTCCGGCACGGACCGACGAACCGTCCCACAGGCGGAACTCGAGCGGTGCGGCGGCTCCGGCGAAGGCGCGCGTGAGGAGACGTCTGGCGCGGACCGCGGCGCGGTCCCCGGCGGCGATCACACGCCTCTCATATGCAATGACCTCCCGCATTGACAACCGCAAAGCATTTTTGGCAGGGTGCGCCTCCCGACTCGAAGCACGGTTCGCGCGGCGCGAGCCGTATCTGGAGGTCCAGCAGGGTGCAGAAGCGACAGGGTTTCGTCGAGCGGCTGCTGCCGAGCCTGAAGGCACTCGTGGCGCTCGTCTGCATCCTGTTGCTGCTGCCGGCCCCGGCGGTGGCGCGTCGTAAACAGGCGCCACGGGGGACCAAGCGCCACCCGACCAGGAAGCCGAGCGGTCCGCGGGCAAAGCGCCTCCCGCTTCCCCATCGCCGGGCGACCCGTGCCTTCGATGGCGACGCCCTGCGCGCCGGGCGCGTCCCGGCCGAGGAACACGTCCACGTGCGCCGCGGCGACACCTTCGAGTCGATTCTCGCCGCACGGGGGGTGGGGGCGGCCGAGGCGCTCCCTTGGTTCGAGGCGGCCGCCCAGGTCTACGACCTCCGCCGGGTCCGACCTCGCCGCGGGGTGACGCTCGAGTTCGACCGGGCCAGCCGTGACCTCCAGGCGATCAAGTACGAGATCGACGACCGCACGCTGCTCGTGGTCGAGTCGTCCGACATCGGCATCCGGGCGTACCGCACGAGCCTCCCCTACGTCTTGGAGGTCAAGGGCGTGGCGGGTCGCATCACGCGTGGGCTGCGCGAGGACGCGCGCGAGGCGGGCGTCCCGCCGCGGATCGTCTCCGAGCTCGCCGACATTTTCGGCTGGGACGTCGACGTCGAGAACGGACTCCAGGAGGGCGACGAGTTTCGCGTCCTCTACGAGAACCTGTGGCAGGTCGGGCTCGGCCGCGGCGAGCCCGGGAAGGTGATGGGCGCGAGCATCGTCCGGCAGGGCGAGCCGATCACGGCGGTCTACTTCGAGGACGACGATGGCCGTGGCGGCTACTACCAGCCGAGCGGTAAGCCGCTGTCGCGCGCCTTCCTCCGCTACCCGGTCGACTTCACGGAGATATCGTCCGAGTTCTCGCTCCTGCGCCTGCACCCGATCCTGCACCGCGAGCGGCCGCACCTCGGCGTCGACTTTGCGGCCCCGCGGGGCACTCCCGTGCGTGCCGCGGCGAGTGGCCGCGTGAGCTACGCCGGTTGGGCGCGTGGGCTCGGGCGTTGCGTGCGGATCGGGCACTCCGATGCGATCACCTCGACCTACGGCCATCTGGCGGGGATCGTCCCGAACCTCGAGGTGGGGAGCTCGGTGGAACGCGGACAGGTGATCGGCTACGTGGGTGCCACCGGCCTCGCCACCGGCCCGCACCTCCACTACGCCCTCGACCACGAGGGCGAATACGTCGACCCGCTCGCGCTCCACCCCGGTACGGACCAGGCAGTCCCGTCCTCGGCGCACCGGATGTTCGACAAGGTGGAAGCCGAGGTCGTCCGCCAGCTCGAGGCCCTGCCCGCGACGTCGACGCCGCAGACGGTCACGCTGTCGCGTGCGGCCTACCCGAGCGCGGCCTTCCGCGCGGAGTGAGACCACGCGCTATCTCGACGGCCCGCGGCCTCGCCTGTTCGCGCACCGGGGCGCCTCGGGTCTCTTTCCGGAGAACACGCTGGAGGCGTTCCGCGCCGGGCTCGAGGCAGGGGCGGACCGCCTCGAGCTGGACGTGCACGCGACCCTCGACGGCCAGGTGGTCGTCTTCCACGACGAGACGCTGGACCGCACCACCGACGGTACGGGACCTGTCTCGGCACGGACGCTCGCGGAGATCGAGCGGCTCGACGCTGGGTGCCGCTTCGTGGCCCCCGACGGGACCCGCCCGTTCGTCGGTCGTGGTGTCGGGGTACCGACGCTCGTGCAGCTCCTCGAGACCTGTCCCGGCGTGCCGCTCAACATCGAGATCAAGCAGGGGGACCCTCCGATCGTGCAGGCGGTCCTGGCGGTGCTCGATCGGTTCGCCGCCCGCGAGCGCACGCTCCTGGCCGCGGAGCACGGGAGCATCATGGACCGGATTCGCTCCGCGGCGCCGGACGTGTTGACCAGCGCCTCGTCGGAGGAGGTGGCCGATTTCGTCTTTCGGCTGCGTGACGGTCGCCTGGCCGACTGGTGCCCGGCGGCGGTCGCCCTGCAGGTGCCGCCGTCCTTCCACGAGGTCCCGATCGTCACCGCGGAGTCGGTGGCGGCCGCGCATGCCCATGGGCTCGAGATACACGTGTGGACCGTCAATACGCCCCGGGAGGTCGACGACCTCCTCGACCTGGGTGTCGACGCCATCATGACCGACTTCCCGGACATGGCGATGCAGGTGCTGCGCCGCCGCGGGCTGCGCTGACCCGGGCTAGCGGCGCTTCGGCCCGACCTCTGCGATCAGACGCAGGAGGCCGTCGTGCAGGACGCCGTTCGACGCGATCATGCCTGGGCGCAGCGGCGACGCCTGGTTGAAGACGAGCGGCTCGCCCTCGAGCCCGGTCACCCGGCCACCGGCCTCCTCGACGAGCAGCGTGCCGGCGCAGATGTCCCACTCGTTCTTGGGCGTGAGCGTGAAGGTGGCGTCGCCCTCGCCGCGGGCGAGCTCGGCCAGCTTGAACGCGACCGAGCCGGTGAGCGCGACGCGACAGTGAGGCTTGAAGGCATCCCACTCGCCGCGCTTGTCCTCGGAGCGGCTCGCCATGACGACGGCGTCGGCCACGCGATCCTGGGGGCTCACGTGGACACGCGTGCCGTCGACCGTGGTGCCGGCGCCACGTACCGCCACGTAGAGGCGGTCGGCCGCGGGATTGTACTCGACCGCGACCACCGGTCGGCCGGTCTCGACGAGCGCGATGCAGACGCAGAACTCGGGGATGTGCTGGATGAACTCCTTGGTGCCGTCGAGCGGGTCGACGACCCACACCCGCCGCCGGTCGAGCCGGTCGTGGGAGTCCGCCGTCTCCTCGGAGAGCCAGCCGTCGTCGGGAAACGCCGTGCTCAGGTGACGGTGGATGATCTGGTTGGCTTCGAGGTCGGCGGCGGTCACCGGGTTGTCGTGGCCCTTGTCGCGGGCCTGGACTTCGCCCTCGTAGTACCGCCGGATCGCGGCGCCCGCCTCCCGAGCCGCGGCGATCGCGACCTCACGCTCGCGCGCGAAGGTGCTCATGACCGTGCCTCGGACCGGCCGGCATGCGCCGCCTCGAATTCCGCACGCAGGCGGCGCAGGAGATCGTCGCGCCGTTCGTAGAGCCGCTTGGGCGTGCGGGGCGCATGGTTGGCGAGCGCGTAAGCGGTGAGGAGCGGCAGGGCGATCGTCGAGTCGCAGTAGCAGACGACCGTGTCCGGGAGCATGTCGGGGTCGACCTTTCCCCAGCTCACTGCCTCGCTCGGCGTCGCGCCGGAGAGCCCCCCGGTGTCGACCCGTGCGTCGGTGAACTGGACGAAGTAGTCATGCCCCTTCTCCGCGATTCCGAGGACCTCTTGGATCTGGGGCTCGGTCTGGAGCATGAAGTTCTTGGGTGACCCGCCGCCGAGGATGAGGACGGCGCTCTTGCCGCCACCGCGCTTGGCACCGAGCACGATCGCGGCGGTCTCGTTCACGTCGCGCGCCACGTCGATCTTGAGCTTGCTGCCCTCGAGCGCCAGCGCGGCGACGTTCATGCCGATCGAGCTGTCGCCCGGCGACGAGGTGTAGACCGCAACGCCCTGTTCCCAGCAGGCGGCGATGAACGACTTGCGGGTGAGGCCGAGGATCTTCTGGCGCTCGGCGACCGCGCGTCCGATCAGGTGGTGGAATTCGGCGGTGCCCATCTCGCGCTGGAACTCCGGCGCGCCGAGGATCGTGCGGTAGAACGCATCGGTGTCGAGCAGGACCCGATAATCGAAGACGATGTCGTAGATGCGCACGACCCCGTCCTCGCGCAGGGCGACGTCGTCCAGGTCCGGGTGGCCGCGGTGCATGGCGAGACCGATGCCGAAGTGGGTGTCGTGGTAGAGGTTGGCGCCCGTCGAGACGACCCAGTCGACGAAGCCGGCCTCGACCAGCGGGATCAGACAGGACATCCCGATCCCGGCCGGTGTGAGGGCGCCGCTCAGGGCGAGCCCGATGGTCACGTCGGGCTCCAGCATCCGGCGCGTGAAGAGCTGGATGGCCTCGCGCAGCCGGGCCCCGTTGTACGCCTGGAACGCCCCATCGACGAGGTCGGTGACCGTCGTCGCCGAGGTCACCGGGCGAGGCTCGATCCGGGCGCCCGAGAGCAGTCGCTTCATGTCCCCCATGGACGGTGTTGGTATCAAATTTCCGCCGGGTTAATAAAACCGGGTGCGAACGCTCGTGATCGTCCTGGCCACCGCCGGTGGGGTGGGTTACGTGCCGCTGGCGCCGGGGACCTTCGGCTCGCTGGTCGCGTTGCCGTTGCTGCCGGTGTTGGCCGAGCTCCGCGCCCGCATGCCGATCACCCATGCGGTCGTGTTGCTCGCGGTCGTCGGCGTGGCCGTCTGGGCCGCGGGCCGGGCGCACGCGGTCTTCGGCGTGCACGATTCGGGCCGCGTCGTGATCGACGAGGTGGCGGGGATGGTGGTCGCTGGCCTCTTCCTGCCTGGCACCTGGCGTGCCGCGGGGTTGGCGTTCTTGTTCTTCCGGCTGTTCGACGTCCTCAAGCCGTTTCCCGCCGGTCTCATCGACCGCCGGGTGCGGGGCGGGCTCGGAGTCGTCGGCGACGACCTCGTCGCGGGTGTCTACGCCGGGGTCGCCGCCCGGCTCGTTCTGGAGGTCCTGTGATCCGACGCGCCGTCATCCTGTCCACGGGCGACGAGCTCACCACCGGTCGCGTCGTCGATACCAACTCGAGCTGGATCGCCGACCGACTCTTCGAGGTCGGGGTCGACGTCGTGGCGGTGCTCACGGTCGGGGACTTTCCGGAGCGGCTCGAGTGGGCCTGGCGGCGCGCGCTCGAGCTCGGCGACCTGGTGATCTCGACCGGCGGCATCGGTCCCACCGCCGATGACCTCACCACGGAGACCGTTGCGCGCGTGCTCGACGTTCCACTGGTCGAGGACGCGGAATCCGCCGACCGGATGCGGCGGTTCTTCGCCGGCCGTGGGATCGAGATGCCGGCCAACAACCTGAAGCAGGCCCTGGTGCCGGCGGGCGCCACGATCGTACCCAACTCGCTCGGCACTGCGCCCGGCTACCGGGCGTCCATCGGCGCGCGACATGTCGTCGTGCTGCCCGGCGTGCCACGCGAGATGAAGCCGATGGTCGACGAGACCGTGCTGCCGTGGGTGCGTGCCCAGCGTGGCGGAGAGGTTCACCTGGCGCGGACGTTCCAGACCTTCGGCGTGTCGGAGTCCAGGCTCGACGAGCTGGTGGCGGGCGTGGTCGACCCGGCGGAGGGCCGCCTGTCGTTTCGCGCGAGCTTCCCGGAGGTGTCGGTGCGCGTGGTCGTGCACGGCGCGGCGGACGAGGCGGCTGCGCGCCTCGACCGCGTGGCGGGCCGGCTGCGCGAACGGCTGGGGGCGTGCGTCTACGGCGAAGGGACGACGACCCTCGAGGCGGTGGTGGGCGCGTCGCTGCGCGACCGCGGCCTGACGCTCGCCCTCGCCGAGTCGTGCACGGGCGGATTGGTCGGCCACCGCGTCACGAACGTGCCCGGCAGCTCGACGTATTTCCTCGGCGGCGCCGAGGTCTACTCGAACGGGGCCAAGGAGCGCGTGCTCGGCGTTCCGCCAGCGCTGCTTGCCGAGCACGGCGCCGTCTCGGAGCAGACCGCGGCCGCGATGGCCGACGGCGCGCGCCGCCTCTTCGGCGCCGACCTCGCGGTCGCGATCACCGGCATCGCGGGGCCGGACGGCGGGACGCCGGAGAAGCCCGTCGGCACCGTCTGCTTCGGTCTCGCCGCGGCCGAGGGCACGGTGACGCGGCGGTATCAGCTGTGGGGCAACCGCGAGTGGGTGAAGCTGCTCGCGTCGCAGGTGGCGCTCGACTGGGTGCGCCGCAAGGCGCTCGGGCTGCCGGTCACCGAGTCGTACCGACCGCTCGGTCGCTGACCATGCGTGCCCTCCTCGGGTGACACCCTGCGCTGCTTCGTCGCGATCGACCTGCCGGACGAGCTGCGTGCGGCCGTGGCGCAGGCGCAGCGCGCGCTGCGGCGCGAGGCGGGACCCGCCGACGTGCGCTGGGTGGATCCCGGCGCGCTGCACCTGACGCTCGCGTTCCTGGGCGCGGTGGGGGAGAGGCAGCGGGCGCCGATCGAAGCGGCGCTGCGCGCGCTGGCCGAATCGCACGCGCCCCTGGCGCTCGCCGCCGCCGGTCTCGGGGCGTTTCCGAGCCCGCGGCGCGCGCGCGTCGTGTGGGTCGGCATCGCGGGCGGCGCGGGGGCCCTCGCGCGGCTGGCTGTGGACGTCGAAGCGGCGCTCGCGCAGCTCGGGTTTCCGCCCGAGAGCCGGCCGTTCCAGGGTCACGTGACCCTCGGCCGCGTGCGTCGGCCGGATGGCCTCTCGCGTCTCGCGGCCGCGATCGAGGCAGGCGCGGGCACGTCGTTCGGCGCCTGGACGGCTCGCGAGATCGTGCTCTACCAGAGCCGGCTCGGCCCCACGGGGGCCGTCTACGTGCCGCTGGCGCATGTGCCACTCGGGCCGCGGGATGCCTGAAATTATATGGCGCCTGCCGCTGGAGAGTCCCGGACAGGCGCGGTAGAGTGACAAGCAATTGACAGCCGCCCGCGTGCAGAGGGGGAGGGTGTGACATGGGCATTGATGTGAACCGCGAGCGCGCGATCGATCTCGCGCTCGGCCAGATCGAGAAGCAGTTCGGCAAGGGCGCCATCATGAAGCTCGGCGATGCCGGCTTCGCGACCGACGTCCAGGCGCTGCCGACGGGGTCGCTCGGTCTGGACCTCGCGCTCGGTATCGGCGGGGTGCCGCGCGGGCGCGTGGTCGAGATTTACGGGCCGGAGTCGTCGGGCAAGACGACGCTCGCGCTGTCGCTGGTCGCGGAGGCGCAGAAGCGCGGCGGGCTGGCGGCCTTCATCGACGCCGAGCACGCGCTCGACGTGAGCTATGCGAAGAAGCTCGGGGTGAAGATCGAGGAGCTGCTGATCTCGCAGCCCGACAACGGCGAGCAGGCGCTCGAGATCGCCGACACGCTGGTGCGCTCGGGCGCGATCGACGTCCTGGTGATCGACTCGGTCGCGGCGCTGGTGCCGCGCGCCGAGATCGAGGGCGACATGGGCGAGCCGCAGATGGGGCTCCAGGCCCGCCTCATGTCGCAGGCGCTGCGCAAGCTCACGGGGACGATCTCCAAGTCGAACACGATCGTGGTCTTCATCAACCAGATCCGCATGAAGATCGGGGTGATGTTCGGCAACCCCGAAACGACCACCGGCGGCAACGCGCTCAAGTTCTACGCCTCGGTGCGGCTCGACATTCGCCGCCTCGGCGCCGTCAAGCACGGCGACGAGGTGATCGGCAGTCGCACGAAGGTGAAGGTCGTGAAGAACAAGGTGGCACCGCCCTTCCGCGAGGCGGAGTTCGACATCCTCTACGGGCAGGGGATCTCGAAGATGGGCGAGCTCATCGACATCGGCGCCGAGAACGGCATCGTCGAGAAGGCCGGGGCGTGGTACGCCTTCGGCGGGGATCGCATCGGGCAGGGGCGCGAGAACGCGCGCGACTTCCTGCGCGACCACCCGGATGTCGCCGATGCGATCGAGGTGAAGGTCCGCGAGAAGTTCGGGCTCAAGAGCGACATGCCGGCGCCGGTGGCGCCGGAGGGGAATGGCGCGGGTGCAGACGCGCAGCGCGTGGCCGAGGCGGCGCGCAAGGGGGGGAGGGGTGGAAAGGACTAGGACGTGGATCTCGTCACCATCCTCCGCGAGGCCGTCAACCGGGGGGCATCGGACATCCATCTGAAGGTCGGCTCGAAGCCGGTCTTCCGCGTGTCGGGTACGCTCATGCGCTGGGACGAGTCCCCGGTGCTCGACCGCGACCACATGATCCTGCTCACCCAGGGGCTTCTGGAGGACTACCACTGCCAGAAGCTCAAGGCGCACCTGCAGGTCGACGCTGGTTTCGGCCATCCCGACCTCGGGCGCTTCCGCGTGAACGTCTTCTACCAGCGCGGCGACCTGCAGGCGTCGCTGCGCCACATCCCGCCGCGCGTCCTCCAGATCCGCGAGCTCAATCTCCCGCCGGTCATCGAGCGCATCGCGATGGAGAACCGCGGGCTCGTGCTGGTCACCGGCACGACCGGTAGCGGGAAATCTACCAGCCTCGCGGCGATGATCGACCATCTCAATCGGCAGAACCCGCTGCACATCATCACCATCGAGGACCCGATCGAGTACCACCACAACGACGAGCAGTGCATCATCACGCAGCGCGAGGTGGGCGTCGACGCGGAGAGCTTTGCCGCGGGGCTGAAGGGCGCCCTGCGCCAGGATCCCGACGTGATCCTGGTCGGCGAGATGCGCGATCTCGAGACGATCGAGACGGCCATCCTCGCCGCCGAGACCGGGCATCTCGTCTTCTCCACCCTGCACACCCTGGACGCGACCGAGACCATCACCCGCGCGATCTCGGTCTTCCCGGAGCACCAGCGCGCCCAGATTCGACTCATCCTGGCGAGCGTGCTGAAGGGGGTCATCTCCCAGCGCCTCGTCCCGCGCGCAGACGGCCTCGGAATGGTGCCGGCGGTCGAGGTCCTGCTCGCCACCGGCCTCGTGAAGGAGTGCATCTCGGATCCCGAGCGCACGCGCGAGCTGCGTGACGTGATCGCGCGCGGCTTCACGACCTACGGCATGCAGACGTTCGACCAGTCGCTCATGGGCCTCTGGCGGCAGGGCCTCATCACCTTCGAGGAAGCCATGGCCCAGGCGACCAACCCCGACGACTTCGCGCTCAAGGCCCGCGGCATCTCCTCGGAGAGCGACCGGACCTGGGACGACTTCATGGGCGAGGAGCCCGGCAGCGGCGAGGCGCCGATCAAGGTCGAGCGCTTCTAGCGCGTCGACGGGCCACGGGGCCGCGCCGACCACGCCCCTCGACGTGGCGGCGCGGCTCCTCACGCGCGCCCCGCGCACGGTGGCGGAGCTCACCCAGCGTCTGGTGGCGATGGGCTACCGGACGACCACGGCCGAGGTCACGGTCGCGCGTTGCGTCGAGCTCGGCTGGGTCGACGATTCGGCCCTTGCCGAGGATCGTGCTCGCCAGCTCCGTCGCCGCGGCGCGGGACCGTTGCGCATCGGGTCCGACCTCGAGGGTCGCGGGCTCTCCGAGCGCGTCGTGCAGGAGGCGATCGATGCGTCGCGCGACGGGCGCTCCGAGGCGGAGTGGGCACGGCAGGTGCTGTGCGGCCAGGGAGAGCCGGTGGCGTTGCGCGATCGCGCCCGCGCCTGGCGTCTGTTGGCAGGCCGCGGATTCCCCGAGGAGGTCGTTGCGGATGTGCTCGGAGACCACGGCGAATAGCGATTATTCCTTGACAACGGCGCCGGGGCCTCGGTAGCTTCCCCCCGATCTTGACGCCGTGTCACGGCAACGTCGACCGGCGTCTGCACGAGGGGGACGACAAGTGGGCCGAGTCGCAAGGATCGGGAGAGCGCTCGCTTCGACCCTTGCGGGGGTTCCCGGACCGCAGCGTGGTGGGGGTGGGTTTCCCCGCGTCCTGATCGCGCTGGGCCTGTGGCTGGCGGCCGTGCCCTGTCAGGCGTCCGTACCCCCGGCGCTCAGTCTCCCCGGCTACCCGGTGGACGCCGCGTATGCCCACCCCGGAGTCGACAGCTTCTTCGACATCACGCTCGCCGGGGTCGGGGGAGGGTTCGACGTCGCCGACGGCACCTACACGGGGTGGTGCACGGAAGACAACGGACAGGAGAACACCTCTCCCGTGACGTTGTACTCGACGTACGACCCGGCGCTGCCCGGGAACCTCGGCGGGGTGCCCTGGGACCGGGTCAACTACCTCCTGAACCACAAGCAGGGTGACTGGCAGGAGGTGCAGGCGGCGCTCTGGATGGTCATCTGGGGCGCATCGAACCTCTATCCCGTGACGCCCACGGCTCAGGCGATGATCGACGACGCGGCGGCCAATGGCCCCGGGTTCGCGCCCGGAACGGGCGAGATCATCGCCGTCGTCCTGTACACGGGCGACGCCGGCATCGCGCCCGAGGGCTTCCAGGATACGGTGATCGAGGTGCCGGTCCCCGTGGTGACGACCACCACCATCACGACGTCGACGACCACCTCGACCACCACCAGCACGACCACCACGTCGACCACGAGCACCACCACGACCACCCGCCCGCCGGACACCTTCCAGTGCTACGAGGTCGACGACGAGCCATTCGCCAGACAGGTGAGCCTCGACGATCGCTACGGGACCGGCACGGTCGGGCTGCGCAAGGCCTGGCGTCTGTGCAATCCCGCCGGTACCAGCCAGCCGGATCCCCAGGTGCCGACGCGCATCGAGCACCTGGTCGGATACGCGATCGACCAGACGACTTTCCAGCGTCGGAACGACGTGCACGTGACCCCGCTGCTGAGCCAGTTCCCTCCGACCACGGTCGACTTGGTGCGGCCCGACGTGATGATGGTCCCGTCCGCGAAGAGTCTCGATGCGCCGCCGGGACCGCTCACGGATCCGGCGATCGATCACTTCAAGTGCTACCGCGTCCGGGGAAGGCTCGGCTGGCAGCCGGTCGGCAACGTCACGATCAAGGACGAGTTCACCGACTTCGTGAACCTCAATGGTGACGGGACGCTGCACGTCGACGTGCGGATTCCGTTCCGGCTCTGTGTGGCTGCCGACAAGAACCATGAGGGGGTTCGCGGGCCCGACGACGCCTTCATGTGCTACCGGGTACGTGTCACTGCCGGAACGGACACGTTCCGCGGGCCCGACACCTCGGTCTTCGTGGACAACCAGTTCGGGGCCGCCACCTTCGAGAACGTCCGCCACCTGCGGGAGTTCTGCGTGCGGTCCGCCGTCACGCCCTGAGCCGGGCGGACGCCGAGTGCCCGGTGGCGGTGCGTCGGCGCGACCGCGCCGTCAGCAGCGCTCGGGTTCGGGCGCGAGGACGACGGCGGGCTCCGGCGCGGCGATCGGCTCGGCGTCGTGGCGCAGGCGGAACGCCACCAGCGCGAGCAGCCCGAACACGCCGAAGGGCAGCAGCGTGAGCATCAGCGTGCTCATCCAGTAGAACCAGAGCGCCTGCGGGTTGCTCGCGTCGAAGCAGACCGGACACGCGCCGGCGCTCCCCGCCGCAACCAGCAACCCGGCGAGCGCGGCCGCGCGGCTGACGGCTACCACAGGTACACCAGCGTGTAGAGGATCGGCCAGATGCCGACTACGAACAGCCAGTACAGGTGCACCGCGGTGACGCCGGCGTGGTCGCGGGCGCTGAATCGGCCCCGGCGCGCACCGGCCAGAGCGACGAGGAGCGCGCCGAGGCCGCCGAGGACGTGCAGGCCGTGGCAGCCGATCAGGGTGCAGAAGAGGCCGCCGTAGACGCCTGGGCGGATCGTCAGCCCATGGCGGAAGAGGCCCACCCACTCGATCCCCTGGATGGCCAGGAACAGCGCGCCGAGGATCGTCGTGCGGGAGAGCTCCCCGACCAGTGCCGCCGGTTGGCCCCTCCGGATCGCGTTGCGCGCGCGGACGACCGTCCAACCGCTGAGCAACAGGACGAGCGTGTTGACGGCCGTGACCTCGACCGGCAGGCGCGGCTGCCCGGGCGGCGGCCAGCCTCCCGCGGTCCCGCGCAAGACCATGAAGGCGCTCACCAGGCCCGCGAAGAACATGCTCTCCGCGCCGAGGAAGATGAGCATGCCGAACACGGCATTCGAGCCCGCCGGCCCGCGACTCACCGGCGTCGTTCCCTGGAACGGACGGACGACGCCTCGACGTTCAACGGCCAGGGCCATCCCCATCAGTGGTGCGCGGTGTCGGCGGCGGGGGGCGGGCCGTCGTGCATGCGGCGCGCGATGTCGGGGATGAGGGACAGCACCATCGCGATGGCCAGGATCACGGGGATGCCGGCGATGGCGTAGAGGACACGCGGCACCTGCTTGAGGTGCATGTAGTGGCGCACCACCAGCACCGCCTTCACGAATGCGATCGTGAAGATGAGCCCGACCGCCAGCTCTTTGTTGAACGGCATGATGGCCATGCTGACGCCGAGGACCACCAGGATCACCAGGTAGACCCAGATCGTGAAGTAGCTCGGACCGGAGTGCTCTCGTGTCATCGTCGTCCTCACGTGAGATAGACCAGCGGGAACAGGAAGATCCACACGACGTCGACGAAGTGCCAGTAGAGACCGGCATACTCGACGCGATGCTGGACCTTCGCCCAGGTGGTGGGGCTTCCCGCCGCGATGGCGAGGCAGAGGTTGACGATCACTCCGCCGAGCACGTGCAGCCCGTGCAGCCCCGTCATCAGGTAGTAGTACGACCAGAAGAGCCCGCTCGAAGGGAGAATCCCATGGCGGATCTCACCCGAGTACTCGTATCCCTTGTTGCAGAGGAAGAGCAGGCCGAATGCGACCGTGACGAACAGGAAGCGCTGCGCCCGCTTGCGATTCCCGGCCGAGACCGCCGCGTGCGCCTCGACGATCGTGAAGCTGCTGGTCACGAGGATCAACGTGTTGATCGCCGCCAGGCGCGTGTTGACGTGGGACATCTCCTGTTCCCACCCGCCCGAGGCGAATCGCGAGAGGATGAAGCTGCCGAGCAGTCCGCCGAAGACCATGATCTCGGAGGCCAGGAACCACCACATCCCGGCCCGACCGAACGGAAGATCGGCGAGACGTTCGCCCTCCCCGTTCCCGTGCCCTGCTGCCGCTGCCTGCATGTGCTTTCCTCCTAGACGGCAGGCGCGCCTTCGGGCGCGGTCTGCGGGATCCAATCGGCTGTCTTGCCGGGTACGCTGTACTCGTACGGGTCGCGGTACACCGTCGGTGTCGTCTTGAAGTTCCCATGGGGCGGTGGGGACGAGGTTGCCCACTCGAGGGTGTTGGCCTGCCACGGGTTGTCCGGAGCCTTTTCGCCGGCGAGCAGGCTCCACGCGATGTTCACGAACAGGATCACCTGCGAGACGATCAGGACGATGGCGGCGATCGTCACGAACTGATGGATGGGCTGCATCGGCTTGAGGTAGTCGAATTGGTAGGGGTTGTAGATGCGACGATGGTGCCCGCCCAGGCCGACCGCGAAGAGCGGGATGAACACGAGATTGAACGAGATCATGGTGAGCCAGAAGTGCAGCTTCCCGAGGCGCTCGTTCAGCATGCGGCCGGTCATCTTCGGGAACCAGAAGTAGAGACCGGCGAGACCGCCGAGGATCGCCGAGGGGAAGAGCGTGTAGTGAAAATGCGCCAGCACGAAGTACGTGTCGTGCAGGTAGATGTCGGCCGCTGCCGCGCCGAGCGGGATGCCCGTGACCCCGCCGATCAGGAAGCTCGCCAGGGTGCCGACCGCGAACAGCATCGGCGTGGCGAACGTGATCGAGGCCCGCCAGAGGGTGGCGATCATGCTGAAGATCATCACCGCGAACGGCACGGAGATGAGGATGGTGGTGACGCTGAAGGGCACCGCCAGCCGCGCGTCGATACCGCTCACGAACATGTGGTGGGCCCAGACGACGAAGCTGAGGGCTCCGGCGGTGATGGTCGACCAGACGATCGCCCGGTAGCCGAAGATCGGCTTGCGGGAGAACACCGGCAGGATCTCCATGATGGCCCCGAACCCGGGCAGCAGGATGACGTAGACCTCCGGATGGCCGAAGAACCAGAAGAGGTGCTGCCACAGCAGCGGGTCGCCGCCGCGCTCGGGGAGGAAGAATCCCGTGCCGATCGTGCGGTCGAGGAGCAGCATGACCGCGCCGGCGACGAGTGGCCCGACCGACAGCATGAAGAGCACCGCGGCCGTGAGCTGCAGCCACACCATGAGGGGGAGGCGCATGAGGCTCATCCCCGGGGCGCGCATGTTGACGGCCGTCACGAGGAAGTTGACGCCGCCCATGAGGAACGACGCGAACTCGAGTGCGAGGGCCAGCAGCCAGAGGTTCCCGCCCCAGTTGACGCCCGTGTACTGCGGATCGGCCGAGAGCGGCGGATACCCGGTCCAGCCGGCCGCCGCGGGGCCGCCGGGGACGAAGAAGGACGAGAGCAGCACGAGCGACGCCGTGCCGAGCGTCCAGACCGACATCATGTTGAGCCGCGGGAACGCCATGTCCGGCGCACCCACCATCAGCGGGATGAGGAAGTTGCCGAACGCCCCCAGGAGGATCGGCATGGCCGCGAAGAACACCATGATGGTGCCGTGCATGGTGACCACGGCGTTGTAGAAATCGGGCGGGACGACCCCGCCGAACATGGTCGGCTCCGGCACCCAGGAGAAGCCCGGTACGGGAGTCTCGGGCCAGGCGAGCTGCCAGCGGATCAGATAGGCTCCGATGGCGCCCACGGAAGCCATGAACATCCCGATGCCCAGGTACTGCTTCCCGATGACCTTGTGGTCGACGGAGAAGATGTACTTGCCGAGGAAGCTCGTCGGCTCGGCGTGCTCCATGTGATGGGTGTGCGATTCGGCTGGTGCGTGCATGCTCATCGTCGTGCTCCCGGAGATCAGCTGGCGGCCGCGGCCTTCGCGGACTGCTCGGCGAGCCATGCCTGGTACTCGTCTGGCGTCTGGACGACCAGCCAGCCGCGCATCGTGTAGTGGCCGAAGCCGCACAGCTCGGCACACGGCAGCTCGTACTTGCCCGGGACCGTGGCGTTGAACCACGCCTTGATCATGCGTCCGGGCAGGATGTCCTGCTTCAACCGGGCGGTGGGGATGAAGAAGCTGTGGATCACGTCCTTCGAGCGCAGCTCCATGTGGACGTTCTGGTTGACGGGAACGTGGAGCTCGTTGCCGACCTCGAAGTCGTCCGGCGTGCCGAACTTGCCGTCCTTGCCGGGGTACGTGAAGTCCCAGTTGAACTGGCGCGCCAGGGCGTGGATCTCGATGCCGCCGTCGGGCTGGTGCTCCTTGATCCGCGCCCAGACCGGGCCGCTGACCCCGTCGATCGAGAGGTCGAGGGCGAGGACCACCGCGGCGGGGATGAGCACCCAGGCCAGCTGGGAGAAGGTTTCACCGCGGACGTATGCGGCTCTCTCGCCCGGACGGCGGCGATATCGCAACACGAAATAGAGCAACAGCCCTTCGGCCGCGATGAACCATACGCCGACGATGTAGTAGATGAGGGTGAAGACGTGGTCGACGTCACCCCCATAGGTGGAGATGTTCTGGGGAAACCACTGGATCATGCGGACGAGTCTCCTTCGGACGGGAGTCTCGCGCAGGGCGCGCGGAGTGGAGCAGTGGCTAGTAGGCCATCACGTCAAAAATGTCCAGATTCGGCGCACTCCGGCCTTGCCGCGCCTTGCTGCTCCGGAATCGGCCCGGTAGAACGACCCCCGTGACCGGGGACCAGATCCGCGAGAGCTTCCTTGCCTTCTTCCGCGCGCGGGGACACACGATCGTTCCCAGCGCCGGGCTCGTGCCGGCCAGCGACCCGAGCCTCCTCTTCACGAACGCCGGGATGGTCCAGTTCAAGGGCGTCTTCCTGGGCCAGGAGACTCGCCCCTACGTGCGCGCCGCGGACAGCCAGAAGTGCCTTCGGATCAGCGGGAAACACAACGATCTCGAACAGGTGGGCCGGGACACCTACCACCACACCTTCTTCGAGATGCTGGGCAACTGGTCGTTCGGCGACTACTACAAGCGCGAGGCCATCTCCTGGGCCTGGGAGCTCCTGACGCAGGTCTGGAAGCTCCCCAAGGACCGCCTCTACGCCACGGTCTACACCAACGACGACGAGGCCGACGGCCTCTGGCGGGAGGTCACCGACGTCGGCCGGGACCGGATCAGCCGCTTCGAGAAGGAGAACTTCTGGGAGATGGGCGACACGGGCCCCTGCGGTCCGTGCTCGGAAATCCACATCGACCGTGGCCCGGCCGCCTGCGACAAGGCAGCGGTGGCCGGCCACCGCTGCCAGGTGAACGGCGATTGCGCCCGCTACATCGAGATATGGAATCTGGTCTTCATCCAGTACAACCGCGACGCCGGCGGGGCGCTCAGCGACCTGCCGGCCAGGCACGTCGACACGGGCATGGGCTTCGAGCGGGTCGCATCGGTGCTGCAGGACGTTCGCAGCAACTACGACGTCGACATCCTGCGCGGCCTGGTCGCCGCGGGCGAGCGACTCTCGGGCAGGCGCTACGGGGCCGCGGAGCGGGACGACGTCTCGCTGCGCGTGATCGCGGATCACAGCCGTGCGGTCACGTTCCTGATCGCCGAGGGTATCCTGCCGTCGAACGAGGGCCGCGGCTACGTGCTGCGCCGACTGCTCCGGCGGGCCGCCCGGCACGGCAAGCTTCTCGGGCTCGACCGGCCGTTCCTTCACGAGGTGACCGGCGGCGTCGTGCGGGCGATGGGGCGCGCCTACCCGGAGATCGTCGAGCGGCAGGACACGATCGCGGAAGTGGTCCGCATCGAGGAGGAGCGCTTCGCGGCGACGCTCGACCGCGGGCTCCAGCTCCTCGAGAGCGAGGTCGAGGCCGCCCGCCGCGAGCACCGCACGGTGCTCGACGGCGAGGTGGCGTTTCGCCTCTACGACACGTACGGCTTCCCCCTCGACCTCACCGAGGACATCCTCGCCGGTGAGAATCTCAAGGTCGACCAAGTGGCCTTCGACCGCGCAATGGGGGCGCAGCGCGAACGGGCTCGCGGCGCGCAGCGCTTTGCCGATGCGCACGCGGCGCCGGAGCTCCGCGAAGCCGCGGCGCTCCAGACGCGCTTCGTCGGTGATCGCATCGTCGCCTGGGAGTCCGAGGTGCTGGCACTCCTGGTCGACGGCAGGGAGACGCGCGGGCCGGTGCGCGAGGGCACGACCGTCGACGTCGTCACGGCCGAGACCCCCTTCTATGCCGAGTCGGGCGGGCAGGTCGGCGACGTCGGCTGGATCGAGGGCACATCCGGGACGCGCGTCGAGGTGCGGGACACGCAGCAGCTCGCGCCGGGCGTGGTCGGGCACCGCGGTGTCGTGCGCCAGGGCGCCATCGGTGTCGGAGATGCCGTGCGGCTCTCGATCGATGCCCCCCGCCGCGAGGCGTCGCGCCTGAACCACTCGGCGACGCACCTCATGCACGGCGCGCTCCGCCGTCGGCTCGGCGCGCACGTGAAGCAGGCGGGGTCGCTCGTCTCCCCGGACCGGCTGCGGTTCGACTTCAACCACCACAAGCCGGTGAGCGAGGACGATCTCCGCGTTGTCGAAGACGACGTCAACGCGGAGATCCGCGCCAACGCCGAGGTCGTCGCGGAGGAGATGGCTTACGACGACGCCATCCGCGCCGGCGCGCTCGCCTTCTTCGGGGACAAGTATGGCGATCGCGTCCGGGTCGTGCGCATGGGCGAGTTCTCGACCGAGCTCTGCGGCGGCACGCACGTGCGGCGCACGGGTGACATCGGCGTCTTCAAGGTCCGTAGCGAGGCCGGCGTTGCCGCTGGTGTCCGTCGTCTCGAGGCCGTCACGGGAATCGGCGCACTCGACGCGGTCCGCCGTCGCGAGGAAGCGCTCCGTTCGGTCACGACGCTGCTGCGCGGGACCGACGAGGACGTCGCCGCGAAGCTCGAGAAGGTCCTCGGCCAGCAACGCGAGCTCGAGCGTCGCGTGCAGGAGCTGCAGCAGAAACTCGCGGGCGGTGCCACGCGCGACGTGCTCGCCGCCGCCCGCGCGGTGGATGGCGCGACGGTGCTCGCCACGCGCGTCGACGAGCTCGACGACGCGGGGCTCCGCGACCTCGCCGACCGGCTGCGCGACCAGATCAAGTCGGGCGCGGTGGTCCTCGGCGCCGCGCGGGAGGGGAAGGTCACGCTGCTCGCCGCGGTCACCAAGGACCTCACCAAGCGCTTCCACGCCGGCAACATCATCAAGCAGCTCGCGCCGATCGTCGGTGGCGGGGGCGGTGGCCGACCGGATTTCGCCCAGGCGGGCGGGAAGGACCCGGCGCAGCTCGACCGGGCCCTGGACGTGGCCTGGGAGCTGCTCGGCGCCGGGAGTCGTTAGGGACTTGGCCGACCCCGCCGCAGCGCCCGCGGTCCTCCGCTTCGACGATCCGGAGCTCTTCCGCGAGCTGCTCGGCCAGCACGACGGCACGGTCAAGCTCGTCGAGCGCCAGGTCGGCGTGCGCATCGAGGTCGCGGACGGCACGCTCGCCGTCGCCGGCGACCCGGTCGAGGTCGAGCTCGCGAGCCGCGCGCTCACGCAGCTCTACGGCCTGCTCACGCAGGGCTACCCACTCTTTCCCACCGACGTCGAGTACGCGCTGCGGATCCTCTCGGCGGATCGTACGGCGCGGCTGCGGGACATCTTCCTCGATACGGTCTTCATCTCTGCGCACAAGCGGACGATCACGCCGAAGAGCCTGGCGCAGAAGGCGTACATCGACGCGATCCGGAACTTCGACATCGTGTTCAGCATCGGCCCCGCGGGCACCGGCAAGACCTACCTCGCGATGGCGATGGCGATCGCCGAGCTGATGCACAACACGTTCAACCGCATCGTGCTCACGCGCCCGGCGGTCGAAGCGGGAGAGAAGCTCGGCTTCCTGCCAGGCGACCTCGCCGAGAAGGTGAACCCGTACCTGCGCCCGCTCTACGACGCGCTCCACGACATGGTCGACTTCGACCGCGCCCGCAAGCTGGTCGAGCGCGGGACGATCGAGGTCGCGCCGCTCGCGTTCATGCGGGGCCGCACCCTCAACGACTCGTTCGTCATTCTGGACGAGGCGCAGAACACCACCAGCGAACAGATGAAGATGTTCCTCACGCGCCTCGGCTACGGTTCGAAGGCCGTCATCACGGGCGACGTCACGCAGATCGACCTGCCCGCGGGTCGGGCGTCGGGGCTCAAGGAGGCGCAGGCGATCCTGCGCGGCATCGACGGCATCCGCTTCTGCGAGTTCACCGAACGCGACGTGGTCCGGCACCCACTGGTGCAGGACATCATCACGGCGTACGGCCGCGCCGACCGCTAGGAGCGCCGTGCCGGTGGTGGTGGGAACCCGCGCCCCGCGCGCCGCCAGTCTCGCCCGTCGGCTCGAGCGCGGCGGCCGGCGTCTCCTCGGGGCCCTGCGCCTGGTCGACGCAGAGCTCTCGGTGTTGCTCGTATCCGACCGGACGATCCGGCGGCTGAACCGCGACTGGCGTGGCGCGGATCGCCCCACCGACGTTCTCTCGTTCGCGCAGCAGGAGGGGGCGGGTGCGGCGCCCGATGGGCTCCTCGGCGACGTCGTGATCTCGGTCGACACGGCGCGGCGGCAGGCGCGCGAGCGTGGGTGGCCCATCGGCGAGGAGGCCGAGCGGTTGCTGATCCACGGCGTCCTTCACCTCCTCGGCTACGACCACGAGCGCTCCGCGACCGAGGCCCGCCGCATGCGGCGGCGCGAGCGGGCGCTGGCTCGCGCGCTCGCGTCGACAACCTCGGCATGATCGGCTACGGCAAGGGGGGCATGCTGCGCGCGCGCGATGCGGTCGGATTCGGCTCGTGGGCGCGGTCCCGGTGACCCGGGGGTCGGGCGCCGGCGCGCCGGCGGTTGGGCGTGGCAGCCGCGCCGCGCTCGCCATTGCGACCGGGCTCGCGCTGGTGGCCGCGTTTCCGTCCCTCGAGATCGCACCCCTGGCGTGGGTCGGGCTCGTCCCGCTCCTGGTCGCGATCCGCGGGCTCAGGCCCAGGGCGGCGTTCGCCGTCGGTTGGCTCGCCGGGCTCGTATTCTGGACGGGCAGCGTCTACTGGATCGTCTACACCGTCTCCCGTTACACGACCGTCCCGCTGCCGGCGGCCGTCGGGCTCCTCCTGCTCGTGGCGAGCGTGCTCGGTTGCTACCTGGGCGCCTTCGCGGCCGGGATGCGCTGGTTCGCGACGCGCGGGCTGCCGGCGGTGTGGCTCGCGGCACCGCTCTGGGTGGCGCTCGAGTGGTTGCGCGGCTGGTTCTTCATCGGCTTCCCCTGGGGACCGCTCGGGGCCTCGCAGTACCGTCACCACGACCTCGTGCAGATGGCCGAGGTCACGGGTGTCTGGGGCGTCTCCGCGGTGCTGGTCCTGTTCAACGCGGTGGCGGCGGCCGTGCTCCAGCGTCGGGGAGAGGGCGTGAGGCGCCTCATGCCGGCGCTGTTGGTGTTGACCGTGCTGATGCTGGGGCTCCCGCTCGCGGGGCACTGGCGCGCGAGCATGCTGCGCCGCCAGCCGGCGGCGGGATCTCTCCGGGTCACGGTCGTGCAGGGCAACGTCGAGCAGGAGCACAAGTGGGACCCGGCGTTCCAGGACGAGACGCTGGAGCGCTACCAGCGGCTCACGCGCGAGTCCCTCGCCGCGAAGCCGGACCTGATCGTGTGGCCGGAGACTGCGGCGCCATTCTTCTTCCAGGAACCCGGTCCCCGGCGCGAGGCGGTGCTCGATCTCGCGCGGACGATCGGTGTCCCCCTGCTCTTCGGCAGTCCGGCGGCCGCGCATGACGCGCGCGGGGAGTTCAAACAGACGAACCGTGCCTACCTGCTCTCGCCGCAGGGGCGCGAGGTCGGGGTCTACGACAAGATGCAGCTCGTGCCCTTCGGCGAGTACGTCCCATTCGCGCGCGCGCTGTTCTTCGTGGGGCGTGTCGTGGAGGCGGTGGGCGACATCCTGCCCGGTCTCGTGCCGACCGTCTTCCGGCTGAACGACGCGCGGTTCGGGACCCTCATCTGCTACGAGGGGATATTCCCCGCGGCGACGCGCGAGTTCGCGGCCCGCGGCGCCGACTTCCTGGTGAACATTTCGAACGACGCCTGGTACGGCCGCAGCGCCGCACCCTACCAACTCCTCGCGCAGGTGAGCCTGCGGGCGGTCGAGAATCGCGTCCCCATCGTGCGCGCCGCCAACACGGGCATTTCGGCGATCATCGACGCCGACGGGCGCATTCGCTGGCAGGGCCCGCTCTTCGAGGCGCTGGCGTACACGGCCGAGATCACGTGGCCGGGCGTGCGGACGGTCTATGGCCGCTGGGGCGACTGGTTTCCGCGGGCGTGCCTGCTGGCGGTCGGGATCGCGCTGGTCGTGGGGATGGCGCGGCGGCGTTGAGGCGCGACGCCCGCTGTCAGAAATCTGGCTCCCCCGCATGGCCGGGCCCTGCTTGAGCCTGCGGGGCGCCCGGCGCGAAGATGTCGGGATGAGCCGAGGCGCGTCCGCGTCACTGGCGCGTGCGACGCTGATCCGGATGGGGATCCGCGTCGCGATCGTGGTCGTGCTGGCGACCGGCGGGGCCTACGTCCACATGTTCGCGACGCTGCGGGGCCGGGCGCTCGCCGAGCTGCAGACGTACGTGACCGAGCGTGGCCACCGCGAGCAGCTCATCTTCTCCCTCGCACAGGACAACCACGCCGTGCTCGTGCGCGCGCTGGAGGAGCGGATTCGAGGGTACCGCGGCATCGACCCGCGCGGGCGGTTCGACGCGCTCTACGCCCGCTGGCCGGACGGAACGGTTCGCAACCGATGGGAAGGCTGGGACGGGACGCGGATGGCCGGCGTCTTCGTCGGCCGCGACACCCCGGTGGACGCGGACGTGCGTCGCCGCGTGCTCGCCGCGGCCGACGTCGTGAGCCAGTTCGGGCCCGCGTTCCACGCTCGTTTCCAGGACACGTACGTCACGACGCCCGACAACATCGGCGTGATCTACTGGCCGGAGTACCCGACCTGGTGCCAGGACGCCGCGGCCGACTTCGTGTTCGGGAACGAGGAGTACGTCTGGGTCGCCGACCGGTTCCATGATCCCCAGCGGCGGACGGTGTGGACCGGCCTGTTCTTCGACAAGGTCGCCAGGAGGTGGATGGCGTCGGTCGAGACGCCGCTCGACGTCGACGGGCGGCACGTGGCGACCGTCGGGCACGATGTGATGCTCGACGAGCTGATGCAGCGCACGTTGAACGAACATCTCGCCGGGGGCTTCAACGTGATCCTCCGTGACGACGGCCGGCTCATCGCCCATCCCGAGCGCATGCGCGAGATCCAGGACCGCGGCGGGCGCTTCGAGGTACTCGTGGACGGCGACGAGCATCTCCGCGCGACGTTCGAGCTCGTGAGACACCGGCCCCCCGGGCAGGTGGTTCTCGAGGACGTGCGGCACGACGAGTACGTGGCCGTTGCGGAGCTCGACGGGCCGGGGTGGTACCTGCTGACGATCCTCCCGCGCAGCGTCGTCACCGGCCCGGCGTGGGAGACGGCCCGCGTCGTCCTGGTGCTGGGCTTGCTCTCGCTCCTCGTCGAGCTCGTCGTCCTGTCGGTGGTGCTGCGACGACAGGTTCGCCGCCCGTTGGTGGCGCTCATCGGTGCCGTCGATCGCCTGGCCGCGGGTGACGACGACCTGCCGCTCGACACGACTCGCCGGGACGAGCTCGGGCGGCTCGCCCGGGCGTTCCGAGCCATGGGCGTGGAGGTCCGCAACCGCGAGCGCGCGCTGCGCTCCAGCCAACGGCTGTTGCAGAGCATCATCGACACGTCGACGGCGTTGATCTACGTCAAGGACCTCGCGGGCCGGTATCTCCTGGTCAACCGCCGGTTCGCGCAGCTCCGCGGGAAGGCCGAGGCGGAAATCGTCGGCAGGACCGACCACGATTTCCTCTCGAGGGAGGCCGCGGACAGGTATCGCGCGAACGACCTGCGGGCGCTCGAGGCCGGAACGGCGATCGAGCTGGAGGAGACGGCGCCCATCGCCGACGGCTCCCGCAGCTACATCTCCATCAAGTCGCCACTCCGCGACGCCGATGGCGCGGTGTTCGCGACCTGTGGCATTTCCACCGACATCACCGAGCGCAAGCGGGCCGAGGAGGACCGTGCGCGGCTCTACGAGGCGGCAGAGGACGCGAACCGCCTGAAGGACGAGTTCCTCGCCACGCTCTCGCACGAGCTGCGTACGCCGCTGCACGCGATCATGGGCTGGGTGCAGGCCCTGCGGCGCGACCTGCTCGATGCGACGACCACGACGGCGGCGTTCGAGGCGATCGAACGCAACGCCCGGGCGCAGACGCAGCTCGTCGCCGACCTGCTCGACGTGTCCCGGATCGTCAGCGGCAAGCTGTGCCTCGAGCTGCGCCCGGTCGCCGTTGCGCCGATCGTCGAAGCCGCGCTCGACACCGTGCGTCCGACCGCGGTCGTGAAGGGTCTCGAGGTGCGGGTCATGCTCGATCGCACGGTCGGTCCCGTGTCGGCGGACCCCGACCGCCTCCAACAGGTGATCTGGAACGTGCTCTCGAACGCGATCAAGTTCACGCCCAAAGGCGGTCGGATCGAGGTCGAGCTCGCTCGGGTCGGCGCAGAGGCCGAGATCGTCGTGCGCGACACGGGCGAGGGAATCCAGCCGGACTTCCTGCCGCATCTCTTCGAGCGCTTCCGGCAGGGGAACGGTTCGGACACGCGCGTGCACGGCGGCCTCGGCCTGGGCCTCGCGATCGTGCGCCACCTGGTGGAGTTGCACGGCGGGACCGTGCGGGGCTCGAGCGAAGGCGAAGGGCGGGGCGCCACCTTCACGATTCGGCTGCCGTTGGCGGCGGCCGAACGGCATGCCCCGTCGGAGATCGCGTGCTAGGAAACCGACCCGGGACGGGTCTCGGGTCGGGAGCGGACGCGAGCCCGAGACGTTCGGCGGACGGCTGGCACTCGACGGGCCGATTGCTCTAGAGAAGCGCCATGCACTTCGTCGCGACGACTGCCGTTGCTCTCCTCCTCGGTGCCGTGACGCGGGTCGCGGCCATCGACCTGCCCCCGCCGACACCGTGCCCCACCTGCTGGGTGCCGCCCGTCGTGACGAGCTGGCAGTGGCAGCTCGCCGGCACCGTGGATCAGTCCGTCGACGTCGCGATGTACGACATCGACCTGTTCGACAACACCGCCGCGGTGGTGGCCTCGCTGCACGCCGCCGGCCGCAAGGTGATCTGCTACGTCGACGCGGGCTCGTGGGAGAACTGGCGTTCGGACAAGGACGCGTTCCCTGCCGTGGTGCTCGGCAAGCGGTACGACGGCTATCCGGACGAGCGCTGGCTCGACGTCCGCCGGCTCGACCTGCTCGGCCCGATCCTGGGCGCCCGCATGGACCTCTGCAAGGCGAAGGGTTTCGACGGCGTCGAGTTCGACAACGTCGAGGGTTTCAACAACGACACGGGGTTCCCGCTCACCGCCGACGACCAACTCGTGTTCAACACCTGGCTCGCGAACGAGGCCCATGCGCGCGGCCTCGACGTCGCGCTCAAGAACGACGGCGATCAGGCGGCGGCGCTGCTGCCGTACTTCGACTGGGCGCTGGTCGAGGAGTGCGTGCAGTACGGCTTCTGCGGCCAGTTCGTCCCGTTCGTTACCGCCGGGAAGGCCGTCATGGCCACGGAGTACCGGCGCAGCCCCAAGAAGATCTGCCCGGTCCTGAACGCGCTCGACTTCAACGGGATCAAGAAGCCGAAGAGTCTCAAGGCGCGCCGCAAGGCGTGCCGGTAGCGGCGTTCAGTCGACCCGCTCCGCGACCTCGATCAACTCGATCTTGTAGCCGTTCGGATCCTCGACGAACGCGATCGTCGATCCGCCGTGTTTCATCGGTCCCGGCTCGCGGGTGACGGTCACGCCCTTCGCGCGCAACTCCGCGACCTTGTCGTAGATGCCGCGCACGCCGAGCGCGAGGTGTCCGAAGCCGGTGCCGACGTCGTACTGGTGCGTGTCCCAGTTGTGGGTGAGCTCGAGGACCGTCTGCTCCTCCTCGGGACCATAGCCGACGAAGGCGAGCGTGAAGCGGCCGGTCGGGTAGTCCTTGCGCCGCAGGAGGCGCATCCCGAGGACGTCGCAGTAGAAACGCAGCGAGTCCTCGAGGTCGTTCACGCGGAGCATCGTGTGGAGGAGTCGCACGGATGGCCTGCGCTAGAGGCTCGCCTTCCGGTACATGGTGACGACCGCCGCGCCGCCGAGCCCGAGGTTGTGCTGGAGCCCCACCTTGGCGCCCTTCACCTGGCGCTTGTCCGCCTGGCCGCGGACCTGCCAGTTGAGCTCTGCACACTGCGCGAGACCGGTCGCACCGAGCGGGTGGCCCTTGGAGATGAGGCCCCCCGACGGGTTCACGACCCACTTCCCGCCGTACGTGACGGCGCCCGAGTCGATGAGCTCGCCGCCCTTGCCGGGTGCGCACAGCCCGAGGCCCTCGTAGGTGACGAGCTCGTTGGTGGAGAAGCAGTCGTGCAGCTCGATCACGTCGACGTTCTCCGGACCGAGACCGGATTGCTCGTAGACCTTCTCGGCGGCCTTGCGCGTCATGTCGGCACCGATCAGCTTGATGCAGCTCTTCTCGCTGAGCGAGGTCTCGTAGTCGGTCGTCATCGCCATGCCGAGGATCTCGACGGCCTTTGCCTCCAAGTGGTGCTTCTTCACGAAGTCCTCGCTGCAGAGGATGGCGGCTGCCGCACCGTCCGACGTCGGACAGCACTGGAGCTTCGTGAGCGGCTCGTAGACCACGGGCGCGTTCAGCACCTGCTCGAGCGTGTACTCGTCCTGGAACTGCGAGTACGGGTTGTTCACCGAGTGCTTGTGGTTCTTGAAGCCGATCTTCGCGAAGTGCTCGGGCTTGGTGCCGTAGCGCTCCATGTGCTCGCGGCCGGCGTTGCCGAAGAACTGGGCGGTGGGCGGTGCGGATGCGAAGCCGCGCAGCGCGACCATCAGCTCGAACTGCTTGTCGAGCGGGTTGGTCCGATCGGCGAACTTTGTGCCGAGCGAGCCCTTCTCCATCTTCTCGAACCCGAGCGCGAGCGCGCACTCGACGAGGCCGCCCTCGACGAACTGCTTCGCCATGAACAACGCGGTCGAGCCGGTCGAGCAGTTGTTGTTGACGTTGTAGACGGGGATGCCCGTCATGCCGAGCTGGTAGACCGCGCGCTGCCCGCAGGTCGAGTCACCGTAGCAGTACCCGACGCACGCCTGCTCGACGAGCGTGTACGGGATGGCGGCGTCGGCGAGGGCCTTCTCTCCGGCCTCCTTGGCCATGTCGGGGTAGTCCCAGTTCTTGGATCCTGGTTTCTCGAACTTGGTCATCCCGACGCCGACGACGAAGACCTTGCGACCCATGTTGCACGTTCCTCCTTGGGGGGGTGAGACGAAGAGCCGCAAGGTTTTCCCCCGGGGAACGTGCTGCGTCAAGACGATCCGCCGCACGGCCGGGAGCGGTCCCCGCTACTTCGGCATCAGCTCTTTGGCCTTCTTGAAGTGCTCGAGGGCCTCCTCGGTCATGCCGTCGTTGATCATCTTCACGCCCTCGTCGAACTCCTGCTTCACCTGGGTGACGTCCTTGCCGTCGGTCTGGGCCTTCTTGATGCCCTGCAGCAGCTCCTTGCGGAGCTCGGTGGCCGACTGCGCCCAAACGGGGGCGGCGACGAGGAGGCTTGCCACGGCGATGGCGGCTCGGGTTGTGCGCATGCCGGCGCTCTAACCCCGAGACCCGGGGGTGTGCAACCGACCCCGCATCCCTCACGTCCTCCGCGCAGAGCGCGCGGTGCCCCCCCCTTGAGACCGCCCTCGTCGACGTGGAAGATGGAGGCCATGCGTGTCGGCGCCGGGGGGACGATACTGATCGGGGTGCTGGCGCTGGCCCTCGGCGGGTCGGGCCGCGCGTGCGCCGAGCCCGCGGGCGAGGACTCGCTCCGCGGCTGGCGCTACCTCGTCGAGCACCTCGTCGCCGACGGGCTGCCGCGCGAGCGCGTCGAGGCCGTCTTCCGCGACCCGCGCGTCGAGCCGTTCACCGGCCTCGAGTTCTCCCTCGCGCCACGCGAGCCGCACTCGATGTACCGCGGCTTTCTCTCCGCGGGTGGCATTGCGCGCGCGCGGCGTTGCCAGGAGCTCCACCGCAACACGCTCGACGCTGCGGAACGCGACCGCGGCGTGCCGGCGGGGGTCGTCGCGGCGATTCTCACCGTCGAGTCGGGGTGTGGGCAGAACACCGGCTCGTGGGTGATCCTGCCGCGGCTCGCCCGTCTGGCGATGGCCGCGGAGCCGTCCAACCTGGAAGTCAACGTCGTGCGCCACCAGCGCCTCGCGCCGGACGAAACCGCCGCCGAGGTCGCGGATCGCACGCGCGCGCGGGGTCGCTGGCTCTGGGATACGTTCTACCCCGAGGTGCGCGCGACGTTCGCGCTCGCCGACCGGGTCGGAGCGGACCCGCTCGACCTGCGCGGATCGATCTCGGGGGCGCTCGGGCTGCCGCAGTTCCTGCCGACGAGCGTGCTCGAGCACGGCCTCGACGGGAACGGCGATGGCCACGTGAGCGTCTTCGACGCGGACGACGCGATCGCGTCGTGCGCCGATTACCTGGTGGCGAAGGGCTGGCGCCCGGAGCTGTCGGTCGCCGATCGACGGCGCGTGATCTGGGAGTACAACCACTCCGCAGCCTACATCGACACC
Organism: Binatia bacterium; assembly: GCA_046327955.1. GTDB lineage: Bacteria > Desulfobacterota > Binatia > DP-6 > DP-6 > JAXLXP01. The sequence goes on from JAXLXP010000006.1 coordinate 108,420, forward strand.
GTCCTCGCGCTCGCGTCCGCGCTCGACGGCAGCGTCGCCACGGCGCCCCGCCGCGCGACTCCGCGCCGCGTCGGTACGCCACGCGGCGCCACGCGGCGCCGCGATCGCGCTCGTTCCGTCGCGCGCCATCGGGCGTAGGCCGCCCGCCCGCTCGCCCTCACGCGGCGCATTCGTTATGGTACGCCGCGATGGCGACCAAGGCGGCCGATCCGGAGACCATTCTCGCGGAGCTGCGCGAGCAGGTCCGCTCGCTCGACGAGCGAGTGGGCGAGCTCGGGAGGCATCTTTGACCTGCCCCGGCTCGAGGCGCGCGCCGCGGAGCTGGCCAAGCTGGCGACGGCGTCGGACTTCTGGAACGACACCCAGCGCGCGCAGACCGTAAACCGCGAGGCCGCGCAGATCCAGGGCGCCGTCGACGGCTGGCGTCGCCAGCGCGAGGGCGTCGACGAAGCACAGGTCTTTCTCGAGCTGGCGCAAGAGGGCGCCCCCGACGCGCTCGCCGAGCTCGAGGCCAAGGTGCGTGACGTGACCCGGACCCTCGACGAGCTCGAGCTCCAGCAGCTCCTCGGCGGCGAGCACGACGCGGGCAATGCCATCGTCGAGATCCACCCCGGCGCCGGAGGGCTCGAGGCGCAGGACTGGGCGGAGATGCTGCTGCGCATGTACCTGCGGTGGTGCGAGCGGCGCGGGTTCAGGAAGGAGCTGATCGAGCTGCAGCCCGGCGAGGGGGCGGGGATCAAGAGCGCCACGTTCACCGTCGCCGGACCCTACGCCTACGGCTACCTCAGGGCGGAGCAGGGAGTGCACCGCTTGGTGCGCATCTCGCCGTTCGACGCCAACGCGCGCCGGCACACGTCGTTCGCGTCGGTGTTCATCTTCCCGGACATCGAGGAGGACATCTCGATCGAGGTGCGCGACGAGGACCTGCGCGTCGACACGTATCGGTCGAGCGGCGCCGGCGGGCAGCACGTGAACAAGACCGACTCTGCCGTCCGACTCACCCACCTCCCCAGCGGCATCGTGGTCGCCTGCCAGAACGAGCGCTCGCAGCACAAGAACAAGGCCATGGCGATGAAGATCCTGAAGGCCCGCCTCTTCGAGCTCGAGCGCCGCAAGCAGGAGGAGAAGCTGGCGGCGATCACCGGCGGGAAGGCCGAAATCGGGTTCGGCCACCAGATACGCTCGTACGTCCTGGCTCCATACCGGCTGGTGAAGGATCACCGCACCAACACCGAGATGGGCAACACCGACGCGGCGCTCGACGGGGACATCGACGTTTTCATCGACGCGTACCTGCGCGCCCAGCTCCAGGGCGGCCGCGGGGCGTCGGCGTAAGGCGGCGGGCTGGATCGCGGCGCGCGGGAGCAGCATCACCCCGAGCCACGGGGCGGGCTCCTAGCCGAGGGCCGTCGCGATCGTGGCGACGGCGTGCGTCGCCTCGGCGTCGGTGAGGACGAGTGGCGGAGCCAGACGCACGACCGTGTCGCGGTGCAGCGTCCAGTTGAGGATGAGGCCGCCATCCCAGGCGCGCCGAGCGAAGCGCGCGGTCGTCGCGGCGTCGGCGAACTCGAGTCCGAGCAGCATGCCGAGGCCGCGCACGGCGACGAGCCCGCCGCGGCCCACGAGGCGAGCGAGGTCGTCGCGCAGCCGGGCCCCGAGCGCCGCCGCGCGCGCGACGAGGTCGTCGCGCAGCAGCACCTCGAGCGCGGCCAGGCCCGCCGCGCACGATACCGGGTGGCCGCCGAACGTGGTCACGTGGGCGAGCGGCGGATCGTCGGCGAGCGTCGCCATCACGTCGCGTCCGCCGACGAAGGCGCCGAGCGGCAGGCCGCCGCCGAGTGCCTTCGCGAGCACGAGCAGGTCGGGCACGACGCCCCAGTGCTCGAAGGCGAAGAGCCGGCCGGTGCGGCCGAGGCCGGTGACCACCTCGTCGAACACGAGCAGCGCCCCGGCCTCGTCGCAGCGACGGCGCAGGGCGGTCATGAACTCGGCACGCGGGATGCGCACGCCTGCCTCGGCCTGCACCGGCTCGACGACGACGGCGGCGGTGCGGCCGTCGATCGCGCCGAGCGCGTCCGGGTCGTCGAAGGGCAGGAAGTGGACGTCGGGCAGCAGCGGCTCGAAGGGCGCGCGGTACACGGGGTTTCCGCCCACCGACAGCGCCCCCATCGTGTCGCCGTGGAAGCCGCCGTCGAACGCGACCAGTCGCGACCGTCGCGTGTGCTTGCGCGCGGTCTTGAGCGCGCCCTCGATCGCCTCCGCGCCGCTCGACGTGAAGTAGACGACCGGCAGCGCGGGCGGCAGCAGGCGCGCGAGTCGCGTCGCGAGCTGCACCTGTGGCTCCTGCACGAACTCGCCGTAGACCATGACGTGGAGGTGGCGCTCGAGCTGCGCGCGCACGGCTGCGACCACCGCCGGATGCGTGTGCCCGACGTTGGCGACGCCCATCCCGGCGAGGAGATCCAGATGGGCCCGGCCGGCGGTGTCCCACACCGTCGCGCCGGCGGCGCGCGCGACGACGAGGCCCATCGGCACGGCCGAGGTCTGGCAGACGTGGCGGCGGAACAACGCGGTGAGATCGTCGCTCACGACGGCTCGACCTGGATCTGGGGTGGGGTCGGAAGGCCGACGAGCACGCGCAGTGGCGCCTGCTGCCCGCGCGGCCACGACAACGGTGGCTCTTGCATGTGTCCGGGCGCACACACGCGTGCCACGCCGAGGGCGCGCAGCGTCTCGACGTCGGGCGCGGCGCCCGCGAGGCCGACGCACTCCACACCGCCCCCGCGCAGCACCGACGGCAGCGCCGCCGCGTCGGCGAGCGGGTGGACGCGCACCGTGCGTCGCCCGCAGCTCGTCCGCAGCACGGGCCGTTCGTCGACGATGACCGTCCCGCCGGGCCCGGTGAGCACCGCGGCGCCCTCCCACTCGGCTTCGCCGCGGAGGCGCGCGACCGCCCCGCGCTCCTCGACCGACGCCGGGCCGAGGGGCAGCCGCGCCGCGAGCGCGTCGAGCGCCGCGTGCAGCGCCGCCGCGAAGCGCCCGGCGTCGCCCGCGACGTAGACCGCGTGCGGCGAGAGACAGCCGCGCTGGTCGTAGAGCGCGATGTCGCGTGCGACAGCCGGCGCATGGTGCTCGACGTGATCGCCCGCCAGGGCGACGATGCTCACGCGGGTGCCGTGGCGCACGAGCGGGCGCGTCGAGCGCGCGCCGAGGCAGGCGAGCGTCGGATCGCGTTGCCGGTGGCGACCACGACGTCGGCGCGGGCGAAGGCCGCTCTTCCAGGGCGGCGTCGCCGCCGGGCCAGTAGACGGGGACGATCGTCGCCGCCAGCTCCGGGTCGACGGTGGCGAGCGCGCGCTGAAACGCGGGCGCCGACAGCGGATCGCGGCGTCCGGACTTGAGCACGACCGCGGCGCCGACGAGGCCTGCGAGCGCGATCGCCGGGAGCGCGAGCGCGGGGACGTTCGATGCCAGCACGTGTCCGACGAGCGCCGGCGCCGTGTACGCCGCGCCGTGCAGCTCGCGTTCCACGAGCGCCATCATGGCGTCGGCGTCGAGGGCCGCGGCGACGAGCGGCAGCGTCGCGGCGATCATCGGGCGCGAGAGTGCCGCGCGTTCCGGCAGCTCGGCGGCGAGCACCTCGTCGCGCTGCCAGCGTCGGGCGGCCTCGGCGAGGGCCACCGCCACGTCGCGCACGGCCCGGCCGGCGAGGCGGTTACGCGCCGCGACGGCACGGTCGACGCGGGCAGCCAGGGCGGCGGGCGTCTCGGACGTCATGCTCCGGCGAGCTCCGCGAGGAGCAGGCCGCAGCCGCGCGGCGGCGCGCCGGCCGTACGTCCCAGCACCGCGATGCCGTCGTCGCCGACGGTGTGTCCGATGTCCTCCGTCAGCACCACCGCCACCGAGCCCGCGTTGGCGAGGTCGTGGTGGCAGAGGAGACCGTCCGTCCCCGCCGGGACGGGCGCCAGCGTGTCGGGATCGAGCACGCGCGTGCGCAGCCACGGCGGTGCCACCAGGCGGCGCGGGGCGAGGCTGCGGCCCTGGAAGCGGTCCCAGAGCACGCTGTCGTAGCGCTGCGAGCAGAGCTCGGTCATCCCGTACTCGTTGATGCAATGATAGCTCGCCAGCCCGAGGTGCGTGTAGCACTCGCGGAAGAAGGCGCCGCGCGAGAGCGGACGGGCCATGCCCTTGGCGCCGCCCGTGTCCATCAGGCGACTCGGCGGGCCGAGGCGGAAGCGGCGGCCGGTCGTGCGGCAGGTCTCGAAGAGGCGCGCGAAGGCTGCGGTCGGCCCGGCCAGCAGTACGGCCTCGCCCGTCCGCTCGGCATCGGCGAGGCGGGTGCAGACCCGATCGATGTCCAGGCCGTCCGCATCGGCGAGCCATTCCGTCGCTGCGCCGGAGGCCTCGCCCACCCAGCCGCACATGTGTACGAGCGAGGAGTCGGGCCGCACCGCGGGCCCGGGCAGGAGCGCGAGCACGCGCGGGTGGAGCCCGTCGGGGAGCACGAACGTCTCGAACGCCGCCAGTGCCGAAGCGCGGTAGAGCGCGGCACACGGGACGAGGTGCCGGCCGCGGGCCGCGCCGCCGCCGGTCGTGCCGCTGGTGCGGAACACGATCTCGGCTGCGCCGCAGGCGAGGTCGGCGCCGCGGAACGCGGCGGTCGGCACGGGTGGGACGTCCTCCCAGCGGACGACGGTCTCGGGGGTCACCCCGCGCCGGTCGCAGAAGGTCCGGTACGGGGGGTTGCGGTCGTACTGGTGGCGGAAGATGCGCAGCGCCCAGGGTTCGAACGGCGGGGCCGCACCGTCCTGCCGGAAGACCGCGATCTCCGCGGCAAGCTCGGCCTCGAGCGACACGGGGGGGAAGCTAGCCGTTCCCGGCCGACAAGGGAACCGGCGCGGCAGGAGGTTCTACGCTGCGCTCGTCCGCGCCGAACGGGCCTGCGATCGGGTCCCGCTGCCGCGCGGCGCAGGTCGGGCTCCTCGCGTCCGGGACGTGGCGAGGGTGAGCTTGCCGTGGCCTCCGCGACGGGCTACCCAGGACGCGATGGCCACGAAGGAAGACCATTACGACCGGGCCGTCGACTGCGTCGCCGACGGCGACCTCGAGGGTGCGGTGAAGGCCTACCTCGACGCGATCGCCCTCGATGCCGGCTACGCCGACGCCTGGGAGGGACTCGCGATCGCCTCCTCCAGCCTGGGCCGCCACCAGCAGGCGATCGACGCGGCGAAGCGGCTCGTCGACCTCACGCCGGAGGAGGTCCTCGCGCACACGACGCTCTCCCGCGTCTACCAAGCGGCGAACATGATCGCCGAGGCCGAGGAGGCCGGCGGCCGGGCGCGCATCCTCGACTGGAAGCGGCAGCTCAAGGAAGGCGGCGGGTGAGCGCGGAGCGCACCGACGAGGAGATGGTGCGGAAGCTGATCGAGCGCAGCCGTCTCCTGATCGCGATCTCGGAGGAGATCCCCGTCGACACCAAGCTCCAGACCGAGCCGCTCCTGGGTCAGCTCGCGGCGCTGGTCGCCGATCCCGCGCCCGACCTCGACCGCGTGCGTGCCACGCACGCGCTGCTCGAGCGCGAGCTGGCGGCGTTCGAGGACTTGACCGCGCTGCTCGCCGCGATGCGGACGTTCCTGCCGTCGTGAGCGCGCTCGCCTCGGTCCGGATCCTGGACGTCACCCGCTTCCTGGCGGGCCCGTTCTGCACGGCGATTCTCGCCGACCTGGGCGCGCAGGTCGTGAAGATCGAGAATCCCAAGGGTGGCGACGAGGGGCGCTACGGGTACCCCGGCAAGGACGGCGTGCCCGTGTTCTTCCACGCGCTCAACCGCAACAAGCGCGGCATCACGCTCGACCTGCGCCACGAGGAGGGCCGCGCGCTCTTCCGTCGCCTGCTGCCGCACTTCGACGTGGTGGTCGAGAACTTCGCGGGCGGCACGATGACCCGGCTCGGACTCGACCCCGAGGCACTCTGCCGCGAGCACCCGCGCCTCATCGTCGCCAGCCTCTCCGGGTTCGGCCAGACGGGGCCGTGGGCACCGCGTGCCTCGTACGACATCATCACGCAGGCGGCGAGCGGCTTCATGGGGCTCACCGGGTTTCCGGAGAACCCGCCGACGCGCGGCGGCGGCTCGCTCGGCGACTATGTCCAGGGCATGTTCGGCGCGATCGGGGTGCTCGGCGCACTCTTCGCGCGGACCGTGACCGGGCGGGGCCAGCGCGTCGACGTGTCGGCGCAGGACGCGATGTTCTCGCTCACCGACTTCTGGACGACGCTCTTCGCCGCCACCGGCATCGCGCCGCGGCGGCTCGGCAACCGTCACCTCGCCGCCGCGCCCTACGACTGCTTTCGCGCGCGCGACGGGTTCGTCGCGATCGGCGTCGGCAGCAACAAGCTCTTTCGCCAGCTGATCGCCGCCTGTGGCCGCCCCGAGCTGGGCGACGACCCGCGCTTCAAGCATGCTACCGCGCGCCTCGAGCACGCGGACGAGATCAATGCCGTCGTGGCCGCGTGGGTCGCCGAACGCCGCGTCGACGACGTGACCGCCGCGCTCGACGCCGCCGACGTGCCGTGCTCGCCGGTCTACACGCCGGATCAGCTCCTCGAGCACCCGCAGCTGCTCGCGCGCGAGATGCTGCAACGCCTGGTGCATCCGGTCGCGGGCGAGCTGGTCGTCCCGGGCGTCGTGCCGAAGCTCTCGGACACGCCCGGCGACGTCCACTGTCTCGGGCCCGATCTGGGCCAGCACAACGCCGAGGTGTACGGCGAGCTGCTCGGCCTCGACGCCGCGGAGCTCGCGCGATTGCGCGCGGCGAAGGTGGTCTAGGTTTCGCCGGGCGAAAGGCCCGCGTCAGTTGGCCGCGCCGCCGCCCGCGGCTGCCTTGTTGAGGTTCTTCTGGCACTCCTCGAGGCGGGTCTGTAGCACGACCACCTTGCCCTCGGTCTCGACGCGCTTGTTCTTCAACTCGAGGACCTGCGCCTCGAGCTGCGTCTTGACGTCGCGTAGCGCGGGAGCGCCCATCTCACCCGAGCCCCACTGGACCCAGGCGGCGAAGAACCCGAAGCCGAAGGTCACCGCGAGCACGATCACACGGAGGGTCCACTGCCAGACGGCCTCCTGGACCTGCTTTTTCGCTTCCTCGTCCTCGAGTGTAGCCACGGCGCTCCCCTTTCTCCTGCTGTGCCGGCTGCAATAGCCCAACCTCGCGCACGGGGTAAAGGGGGGCGACCGGCGGTGTCGGGGGTCAGCTCAGCGACGCGGCCCGCTGCGTCGCGAGGTATTCGTGCAGGAGCCGCGGTGCCCGGCGGAGCGCATCGTGGAAGTTCCGGAACGCCGCCTCGCGGACCCACTCGCCGCCCACCCAGGCGTCGAACGAGTTGTCGCCGCCGAGGCGGATCTCGATCAGGCGGTCGAGGGCCCGACCTCCCTTCGCGATCGCGCGCACGGACTGCCCGGAGTCGACGAGCACGCCTCGGGCGTCGGGCGGCAGCCGCAGCGCGGCCCGGACCTTGGCGAGGCGGTCGGGGTGGAAGCGCTCGCGCGGCAGGAGGTAGAGCACCACCCACTCGCCGGGTGTGGTTTCGATCTCGTCGAACCACTTGAGGTTGGAGTCCGTGAGGCGGCGCTGCGCGCGGTCCTGCTCGAAGTCCTCGCCCGCGCGAAAGAATCGGCCGCCGAATTTCGCGGCGGGGCGCTCACTGGGCGTGCCGCTGCCGCCGCCCTGGTCGACCCACCAGCGGTTCTCGATCTTCGGTCGATCGCCCTGGCCGCCCACGGCGGCGAGCCTATGCGAGCGTTGCTCCTGCCACAAGCTCGGGGTATGTCCGCCGCACATGGGAGCGTGGCGGCCGTTCGAGGGGGAGTGGGGGTTGGTGCTGGGAGCGTCGAGCGGCTTCGGCGCCGCGATCGCCCGCGCGCTCGGCCGGCACGGCATGGGCGTGCTCGGCGTGCACCTCGACCGCAAGGCCACGCTGCCGATGGCCGAGGCCGTCGTCGCCGATGTGCAGGCCGTCGGCTCGGAGGCGCACTTCTTCAACGTCAACGCGGCCGACGCGGAGAAGCGCCTGCCCGTGTGCGAGCGCGCTGCCGAGCTGACCGGCGGAAAGCCGCTGCGCACCGTCGTGCACTCGCTCGCGTTCGGTACGCTGCGCCCGTTCGTCTCCGAGGACCCGAGCCAGCAGACCACCAAGGCCCAGCTCGAGATGACGCTCGACGTGATGGCGCACAGCCTCGTGTACTGGGTGCAGGACCTCTGGGCGCGGAAGCTCGTCGGGGCGGGCACGCGGATATTCGCCATGACCAGCGCGGGCGGTGCTCGCGTCTGGCCCGCGTACGGCGCGGTGTCGGCGGCGAAGGCGGCGCTCGAGGCGCACGTCCGGCAGCTCGCGTGCGAGCTCGGACACGCGGGCGTCGCGGTGAACGCGCTGCGTGCGGGCGTCACGGACACGCCGGCGTTGCGCAAGATTCCCGGCGCCGAGGTGCTGCTCGGCGAGGCCCAGCGTCGCAATCCCGGGGGGCGTCTCACGACACCGGAGGACGTGGCGGGCGCGATCGTCGCGCTCTGTCTGCCGGGGACGCGCTGGATCAGCGGGAACGTGCTGGGCGTGGACGGTGCCGAGGACGTGATCGCGTGACGTCGCGCTTGCGGCGCGCGCGGCTCACACCCACCACTGCCAGCGTTCGGGAGCCGCCGTTCGCCGCCACGCCACGCACCCACTTGTAGGCGAACGTGTCGGCCTTGCGCTCGGCGTCGGACCAGAACACGTAGTGCCCGAGCTCGTGGTAGACGGTGTTGATCCACTGGCGCTCGGTGTTGTACTTGCGCCCGCGCTTCCAGTTCTCCGGGTGCACGAGGTGGATGCGGCCGTCTTCGTAGCAACGGCCCGCCGTCTTGCCCCAGTCGAGGTACTCGAACCAGTCGACCTGCGGCGTCTTCAGGTGGAAGAAGCGGCTCAGGATCCCCACGGCCCGCCGGAAGTCCCAGAGGTGGTAGTCGCGGAAAAATCGCGTCAGCAGCGCGTCGACGACGGCTCGCTCGCGTAGGGTGGGGAGGATCATTCGCATGGTGTTCGTCACCCCCTCGGGGGCTGGGGGCGCGGAACATACAGGGGGTATTTCGGGGAGTCAATGAGTAGTCCGCACCGGACACGTAACCCTTGGGAGACAAGGGTTACAGCTCACCTTCCCACCCTGGGCGGGGGCCGTCACGCCGGCGGCAGAACCGCACGCCGAATCGCGAGTCGGAGGGCGTGGGGCGGTGGGTCCCGCGCGGGCTACGCGGCCCCATGGGCTCGGCGCACGGCATCCGCGTCGGCGGGGTACACCGCGCCGTCGAGACGGATCAGGCGCGTTTCCGGCCAGTAGCGCCACGGCTCGTCGACGGGCTCGAGTGTGAGGATCTGGAAGGGGCCGTCGACGCTGTTGGCGCCGTCGGTGCCCGCCACCCGGCAGAGCGGTCGCTGTGGCAGGTCAGCGACGTAAACGTAATCGCCCAGCTGGTAGGTCATCCCGTGCCTCCTCGACGGCTTCCGCCCCTGGCGCGATAGCAGCGTCCGTGCCGAACGTGGGTCCCCGGAAGTTGCGGGAAACGCCACGCCGGTCGCGGCGAAATCGCAGCGCATGTGTACGATTTTACGTGCCGGCGGCCGTTCCATGCGGCGCGCTCGCGTGCTTGCCATGCTCCCAGCGGCGGTCAGCCCGGCCGGCGCACGCGCCGCAGGTACGCCTCGCGGACGATGCGCACGTCGTCGACGAATGCGGGCAGCTCCTCGAGCGTGAGCGCCTGCTTGCCGTCGCAGAGTGCCTGCTCGGGGCGGGGGTGGAAGTCCACCAGGATCATGTTGGCGCCGGCGATCACGCCCTGCGCGGTGGCGTGATGGATCTCGGTCAGGCCGTCGGGTGTCGTTGTCCGCCGGCCGGCAGAGTGCGAAGGGTCGATGCAGACCGGCAGTCGCGTCAGCAGCTTCACGACCGGCACGTGCGCGAAGTCGATCAGGTTGCGGTGCGGGTCGCCGAGCAGCGACTTCACCCCGCGCAAGCAGAAGACGATGTTCCGGTTGCCTTCGCTCGCGATGTACTCGCAGGCGTTGAGCGCCTCTTCGAGCGTGATCCCCATGCCGCGCTTGAAGAGGACGGGGAACTCGTGCTGTTGGCCGACGGCCTTGAGCAGCTCGAAGTTCTGCGCGTTGCGCGTACCGATCTGCACCATCACGCCGGTCGGGCTCCCGGTCGCGGCGAGTGCCGCATGGATCTCGTCGAGCTGGCCCTCGTGCGTCACCTCCATCGCGACCACGGCGATGCCGTGCTTGCCGGCGAGGTCGAACACGTACGGCAGGCAGGTCTTGCCGTGTCCCTGGAAGTCGTACGGGCTGGTGCGCGGCTTGTAGGCGCCCATACGCGCGGTGCGCAGCCCTTGGGCGGCGAGCGCGGCGAAGGTGCGGTCGACGTTCTCTGGCGTATCGACGGCGCAGAGGCCGGCGAAGACGTGCAAGGAGTCCTGATCGAAACGGATGCCGCGGTACTCGAAGCCGATCGCCTCGACCTGACCCTGGTGGCGCCCGATCGCGCGATACCTGTCCGACACGCGCACGACCCGCACCACCGCCGGGTGCTCGGCGAAGGGTTCGGTCGCGACGGCCTGCGTCTCCCCGACCAGGTGGACCTCGGTAACGACGTGTGTCTCACCGCGGTAGACGTGCACCTGGGCCGAGATGTTCGGATGCCGTGCCGCTGCAGCCAGGATCTCCTCCACCTCGGCGGCGTCGGGCTCGAGGTCGGGTCGCAGGATGATGATCATGAATGCCTAGGTTTCTTCTCCGGCCATGGGGCCGCGCTCATGACGCGGCCCGGTCCGCGGCGACAAGGTCACGGTGACGAACGGCCCGTAGACGGGCGTCTACGAGCCGACGAGGCGGTCGAGGTGGCGGCGGGTGTCGTCGGAGCCCCGCGTGGGCATCGATACGACGAGCCGGTCGGCACCGGCGTCGCGGTAGGCGGCCTGCGTGGCCCGGTCGGGCATCATGTCGAGCGCCGCGTCTTCCATCCCCGGCGGTGCGCCGATCATGACCGTGATCGAGATGTGCCGCGGGTCGCGCCCGGCCTCGCGTGCGAGGCGGTCGAGGTTGGCGCGTGCCTCGCGCAGGCCATCGGGGGAGAGGGCGATCGGCATCCACCCGTCGCCCCAGGCGGCGACGCGGCCGAGCGCGTTGGGGCCCATGCCGCCGATGATGACCGGCGGGTGGGGTTTCTGCACCGGCCGCGGCCGGCAGACCGCGGCCGGGAACCGGATCCATTTTCCCGTGAAGGCCGGGGCGTCCTCGGTCCAGAGCGTGCGCATGGCGGCGACGGCCTCGCGCATGAAGCCGAAGCGGTAGGGGAAGTGCGGCGTGAACAGGTCCATCTCCTCCCTGAGCCAGCCGGCGCCGATGCCGAACAGCAGCCGGCCCCCCGAGAGCCAGTCGAGGCTCGCGACCTGGTGGGCGAGCATGATCGGGTCGCGCTCGGGTACGAGGCAGATGCCGGTGCCGACCTTGAGGCGCGTCGTCACCGCCGCGGCCGCGGCGAGCACGGCGAACTGGTCGGGTAGCTCCGTGTAGGGCCGCGGGAGCTTGCCGTCGGAAGAGAGCGGGTAGCGTGTCTCGTAGTCGCGCGGGACGACCGGGTGCTCGGGGACCCAGAGCGACTCGAGTCCGCGCTCCTCGCAGGCACGAGCGAGCTCCGTGACGGGGAGCGCGCGCTCCGTGACGAACATGAGCACGCCGACGTCCATCGAATCCTACTAGCCGCGGCCGCCGACCCGACGCAAGCCCGGCTCGCGCGGCTGCGTCGCGTCGGCTATCAGGGATGGATGCGGATTGTGCTGCTCGCGATGCTGCTGCTCGTGCCCGCCCGTGCCCCCGCCGAAGACGGTCTCGCTCCCGGGACCGTGCTCGATGCGGAGCACGCCCCGGCCGCGCAGAACCTGCTCCCGCCCGAGACGCTCGCGCACTATCAGGCGGGTGAGTACCGTAACGCGATCGCGGCGTGGCCCGCGACACCACCGTGGGAGCCCGCGTTCGGCGAGGCGAGCGCCAAGAACGCGGGACGGCTGTCGCTCGACGAGAAGGGGACGATCGTCGAGGGCGGCAAGCCGGCGCGCGGTCTCTACGGACTGCCCTTCAAGGTCGATCCCACCGATGCGCAGGCCGGGCTCGCGGTGATCTGGAACGCGTACTATGCCATCTGGCGCAACGTGAGCACCCACGACGTCGTCGAGCTCGACTGGATCGGGCGCAAGGGGATCGAGCGGCAGGCGGTGCTCGAGAGCCGCACCCTCTACTACGAGGGGGTGCCACCCGCGCGTGCGCCGAAGAAGAACGACCTCGACCTCGCGGCGCAGCAGTTCGCGCTCGTGACGTCGCCGGCGGACCTCAACGGGACGGCCACGCTGCAATGGCGCTTCCGCGATCCGCGACGGCAGGACCAGTCGTGGACCTACATCCCCGCGCTCAAGCGGGTGCGGCAGGTCTCGCCCGTCAACCGCTCCGACGGGTTCCTCGGCTCCGACCTCTCGCAGGACGACGGTTCGTTCTTCGACGGCAAGCCGGAGGACTTCGTCTGGAAGCTCGTGGGCGAGCGCGAGCAGCTCGTGCTCGCCGACCCCGTGAGTCTCGCCAGCAAGGTCGTCCGGCAGGGCAAGCCCGACGGGGCGATCGAGGAGAGCTGGCCCGTGGGGCAGAAGGTCGTGGGCTACCAGGACCCGGCCTGGCGCGGCCTCGCATGGGCGCCGGTGGCGCCGGTGCTGGTCCAGCGCAAGCTCTGGGTGGTCGAGGCACAGCCGCGCGACCCCAACTATCTCTTCCACAAGATCGAGATCGGCATCGACCAGGAGACCTTCCAGGGCGCCACGAGCCGCAAGTTCGACGCCCAGGGGGCGCAGCTGCGCAGCCTCACCTTCCTCCTCTACGCGAGCCAGCCGATCGAGGCTGGGGGCGAGAAGCTGATCTTCTCGGCGTCGTCGATGGGGTACATCGGTGCGGAGAACCTGAAGGCGAACCGGGCCACGGTGGTGGGGACCGTTCCGCCCGGCGCACCGATCCACGTGCGGCGCGGGTCCACGGATCCCGACGTCTTCGCGCTCGAACGGCTCGGCGCGGGGAAGTGAGCGAGGTCCGGCGCGGTCAGGCGAGCCGGCGGTAGCGTCCCTGGAAGTAGAGCAGCGGGTCGCCGCCGGTCGCGCTCGCATGCGTGACCTCGCCGACGTGGATCACGTGGTCACCACCCTCGTGCGTCTGGACGATGCGGCACTCGAGGTGCGCGAGACAGCCGTCGAGGAGTGGGGCTCCCAGGCGTCCTGCGCGGTGGGCGACGTCGGCGAACTTGTCGCCGCCCGACCTGGCGAAGCGGGTCGAGAGGTCCTCCTGAGTCGCGGCGAGGACGTTCACCGCGAAGCACCGGGAGGCGTAGAAGTGCGCGAAGCTCTCCGCCTTGCGGTCGACGCAGACGAGCAGCAGCGGCGGGGAGAGCGAGACCGAGGTCACCGAGTTCGCCGTGAGCCCGTGGGCGCCACCGCGGCCGTCGTGCGTGGTGACGACCGTGACGCCGGTGGCGAAGTGCCCCATCACGCGGCGTAGCTCCTGCGCCTCGACCATGGCGGTCGGACTTACTGCCCGCCGCCGAGCGCTGTCAACGCCACGCTCGGTGCGGGGCCGGGAGGGGATTCCCGGCCCCGCGGCCGGCGTCACGGGAGCAGTGACATGTCGGTCACGAGCGAGAGCCCGCCGGGTCCGGGCAGGCCTGCCACCGGGTCGATGGTGAGGCTCACACTGCCGATGCAGAACGTCGAGGCGACCGTGACCTCGCTGGCCGCACTGCCGAGCCCACTGGCCGACGGGGTGCCGCCCTGCTTGATCGTGCGCGCGAGCTTGTGCCCGAACGCTCCGACCTTCTGGCTCGTCTGACCCGAACAGAAGAGGCCGGTCGTCGACGTCTTCGACGTCGTCCCGGTGGTGAGCGGGTTGAGGGCGATCGGCAAGGGTGCCTGGAAGGCACCGTCGGACGGACAGTCGACGCTCGGCTTGTTGGCCGTGACGCCGTCGTTGAAGACGCATGACAGCCCCGACCGTGGGCCGCGGCTGCACTGGTTGGCCGCGGTGCAGACTGGGCAGGGAACCGCCACGTTGCCGGTCAGGTAGACGCGCGACTGGAGGGTGACGTTGAGGGTCACCGTCCCGCTCGCCGTCGTGTCGGCGGTGCCCGAGCTGTCGGTCTCGATGCCGTTCACGACACAGGTGGAGAGGGCCGGGTTGCCGGGGTTCGGAATCGGGAGCGGGGGCCCGAAGTAGCAGTTGATGTCCGGCTGGCACCCCTTGCCGAAGTTGCCGCAGTCCGCGTCGGTGGTGCAGACGGCGCCCGCGTTCGCTTGATTGAGGCAGTGCCTGGCAGGGCCCGTCCCGAGCGTGCAGTTCTTGTTGGCTCCGCCGACCGGGTAGACGTTGAACCCGGTCGTCGTGCCGACACCGGCGTTCGGCCCGAGTGTGAGGGTCGTGCCGTTCTGCTGGGTGATCGTGAAATACTGGCTCGATCCCGTCGGAATCGGCCCACCCGGGACGGCCGTATTGCTGCCGCCGCCGAGGTACAGACAGCCCCTTCCGAGGTCGCTCAGCTTGCCGTTGGTCGCGTTGTCGATCTCGCCGGAGAACGGCGGCGCCGGCGGCGGGCCGAGCGTGGTTCCGCACACTCCGCTCGTTCCGCAGTCCGCTCCCGTGGTGCAGGCGCCGAGCCCGTTGGTGCCGCCCAGATTGCTACCGCCCGTGCAGTGGACGTTCAGGGCCGGGCCGCCGCAGCTCGACGTTCCTGGTTTGAGCGTCATCTTGAGCTTGCTGAACCCGATCGTGGTGGTCGTCGTCGGGGTCGTGGTGGTGGTCGTGGTCGGAAGCGTCGTGGTGGTCGTCACGATCGTCGTGGACGTCGTCGTCGGAACCGTGGTGGTCGTCGTGGCGATCGTGGTGGAGGTGGTCGTCGGGATCGTGGTGGTCGTCGTGGCGAGGGTGGTCGTGGTGGTCGTCGGCAGCGTGGTCGTGGTGGTGACGACGGTGGTGGAGGTGGTCGTCGGAATCGTGGTCGTCGTCGGCGCCACGCACGTGCAGGCGATGCAGGCATCTCCCTCCGGGCAGTTGCCGAGGATCGCGCCGCCCGCGGACGTGTCGCACTGCTCGCCCTGGTCGAGCTTGCCGTTGCCGCAGAGGGGAATCGTGGTCGTGGTGGTGGCGATGGTCGTGCTGGTCGTCGCCAGGGTCGTCGTGGTGGTGGCGATCGTCGTCGACGTCGTGGTCGTGACCGTCGGGAGGCCCCTCACGTAGGCGCGGTCGGCGCTCACGATGTCCCCCACGACCCGCCCGCGCACGTGCGACTCTTTGCCGAGGCCGACGAGCGCGTGCGGCGCACAGATGATGCCGTCGAGCTGGGCGCGTTTGGAGACGCGGACCCGCTCGCCGCGAACGAGGAACTCGACGTTGCGCGGGTCGGTGCCCGAGGACGGCGACGCGCCGGCGAACGCCTCGTTGAACACCTCGAGGTCGCCGGTGATGAACACCTGCGCCGCGCTGTCGACGAGGAGCTGCGCGCCGCGGGCCAGCCGGAGGTTGCAAAAGACATACGTGCCGCCCGAGAGGCGGAGGGTGCCGGCGTTGGCGTCGCCGCTGCCGAGCACGAGGACGTCGCTACGGAGCGTCGGTGAGGTCGAGGAGCCGCCGCCGATCGTCTGGAACCCATTGTGCCCGACCGTGACCGGGGCCCCGCCGCAGTTGGGGAACTGCCGCGGAAAGCCGCAGGCGTCGCCGAGATCGGCGACGAGCGGATCGATCAGGCCGCCGGGCATGGCGGGGCAGGCCGCCTGCGTCTCGATCACCTGGCCCGCAAAGAGCCCGCCGCACCGTGACCCGCGGCCGAGCCGCGCGATCTTGGCGACGACGTCCTGCGCGTGGGCGTCGAGCTTGCCGTGCGTGAGCGCCGAGCCGCTGTTCACCCGAAGCCCGCCCTCGTCGACGTCGAAGAAGCCCTTCGTCCGCACGAGCTGGCCGGCGAGAACCGCGTAGTCGGCCGGAGCCCGGCTCGGCCGCGGGGCCGCCGTGCGAGCCGGTGGCGCGAACGCGAGCGCTCCTGCCATGATGGCTAGCAAGCTGCCGACGATCGCGTAGCGCGTGCCTGATCTCATCCTGCCCTCCACGAGACGGGTCGGTGCCCTCCGACCCCGCCCATTGCTGAGCAAAATCCGTAACACGCTGGCCAAGCGAAGGGAAGCCAAAAGCCGCGGCCCGGCGCGGGTTTCGTCGTGCGCCTGGGCAAGAACTGCCGCGCGGGGTGGCGATTCTGCAAGGGCCTGCCCGAGTGGCCGCGATGTTGCGCGGATGCGGCACCTGCCATGTATACTCCGCCGGCGATGAATGGGTTCGCCCGCCGGCTCGTCCGGCATCCGGCGACCGTCCTCGTGGCGGCCGGTCTCGTGACGGCCCTCCTCGGGGTTGCGGCCTCCCGCATCCGCGTCGAGAGCTCGCTCGAGAGCGTGCTCGCCGCGGGGGACCCCGAAGCGGACTACTACGCGCGGGTCCGCAGCCTCTTCGGCGGCGACGACGTGGCGGTGGTCGGCGTGCTCGCCGACGACGTGCTCGCGCCAGCGACCCTCGAGAAGATGGCGCGGGTCACCGACGCGCTGGCGAAGATTCCGGGCGTCGAGCGCGTGATGAGCCTGACCAATGCCGTCGATCCGGCTGCCGACGTGGTGGCGCCGCCACGGTTGCTGCCGCGCATCCCGCCGACGCCGGACGACACCGCCGCGGTGCGGCAAAAACTCGCGGCCACTCCCCTCTACCGCAAGAACCTCGTGGCCGACGACCTCCGTGGCGCGGCGATCAACGTCGTCTTCCGTCCGCTGACCGACGCCGAGTACCACGATCGCGGCATCGACGCGGCGATCATGCGCGTGCTGGCCGCGGAGCCGGGGCCCGAGCGGTTCCTCTACACCGGGGCGGCGCACGTGAAGCAGGCGGCGGTGACCCTCATGCAGGAGGACCTGCTGCGGTTCACGCCGTGGGCGCTCGGCCTGGTCGCCGCCGTGCTCGGGCTCGCCTTCCGGACCCGCCGCGGCGTCGTCCTCCCGCTCCTGACCGTGCTGCTCGCCGTCCTGTGGACGCTCGGCCTCATGGAGGCCACGGGCCATGCGATCACGCTCGGCACGTTCATCCTCCCGCCCCTGCTGCTCGTCGTCGGCAGCTCGTACGCGATCCACGTCATGGCGCGCTACTACGAGCAGGTGGAACGCGAGGCGCCAGCCGACGAGCTCGTGATCCGGGCCATCGAGCGCGTCTGGCCGCCGCTGGTCATCTCGGCCTTCGCGACGGCGGTCGGATTCGGCTCGCTGATGGTGAGCCGCATTCCCGCCATCTGGGAGCTCGGCTGCTTCGCGGTGGTCGGCGTGGCGTGCCTCACGGTGAGCTGCCTGACGTTTCTGCCGGCGGCGCTGGCGGCGCTCCCGGCGGAACGAACGCGGGCGCGTCGGGGAAAGGTGGGGCCCGGCCTCGCCCCGTTGCTCGCCCGACTCTCCCGGCTCGCGCACGACCGGCGTACGGCGATCTTCACGGTGGCGGTGATGCTGGCGGTGGCGGCGCTGGTCGGTATCCGGCGGATCACCGTCGACTCCGATTTCGTCGCGTACTTCACCCCGCGCTCCGAGGTGCGGCTCGCCAACGAGGCCGTCAACCAGCACATCGTGGGCAGCAATCCCTTCTACGTCGTGATCGAAGGCACCCCGGGCACGCTCAAGCGGTGGGAGGTGCTCAAGCTCGTCGAGGACCTGCAGCGGTTCCTCGACACCGTGCCGGGGATCACTTCGTCGATCTCGCTGGTCGACTACCTCGAGCTCCTCGAGGCGGGTCTCAACCGCGCCGGCGGGGAGGACCTCGTCGTCGACGAGCAGGGAAACATCCGCCCGGCGGAGAAGCCGAAGACGTTCTGGGAGGATCCGAAGAGCCTCGATCCCGTGCTCAAGATGGTCGCCACCAGCCCGGCCACGTTCAAGAGCGTGGTCACGGCCGATTTCTCCAAGGCATCGGTCCTGGTGCGGACGCGGCTCTCGGCCTCGCGCGCGGTCGAGGAGACGCTCGCCCGCGTGCGCGAATACGTGGCCGCGCACTTCCCGGCCGACGTCGGTGTGCGGCTCACGGGCAACCTCGTGCTGCTCACGGGGACGACCTCCGACATCGTGCGCGATCAGGTCGAGAGCCTCGGGCTCGCGCTGGGCGTCATCTTCGTCGTCCTGTCGACGATGTTCCTGTCCGGGAAGATCGGCCTGCTCGCGATCCTGCCGAACGTCCTGCCCGTGGTGCTCTTCTACGGCGTGATGGGCTGGCTCGGGATCCAGCTCAACTTCGGGACGAGCCTCATTGCCGCGATCTCGCTCGGCATCGCGGTGGACGCCACGATCCACTACATGGCCCGGCTCAACCGCGAGCTCGCCGGGGAGATCGACCAGCGGGCCGCGATCGGCCGAGCGCTCGAGACCGTGGGCGTACCGATCATCTTCACGACGGTGGCGCTCTTCCTGGGGTTCCTCACCTTCGCGTGCTCGAGCTTCGTGCCGATCCAGAGCTTCGGGATCCTCTCCGGCGTCACCATGGCCGCGTCGCTCGGGACGAACCTCGTCCTCCTGCCCGCGCTACTCGCCACCACGAAGATCATCACGCTCTGGGACCTCGTGGCCGTGAAGCTCGGCCGCGACCCGACCCGCACGATCCCGCTCTTCGCCGGCCTGCGGCCGACGCAGGCGCGGGTGGTCGTGCTCATGGGCGAGATCAAGCGCTTCCGGCCCGGCGAGACCATCGTGCGCCAGGGCGATCCGGGGGACGAGATGTACGTCATTCTCGACGGGCGGACGGAAGTCTGGGTGTCGCAGGCCGACCACCGCCAGCGCATCTTCGAGCTGCGACGGGGCGACGTGTTCGGCGAGATGAGCCTGGTGCGCCGCGCCGAGCGGTCGGCCGACGTGGTGGCCGCCGACGCGGTCGAGGTGCTCGCGGTGAGTGAGCGGTTCCTCGAGCGCCTGCGCCGCCGCTACCCGCGCATCGCCTCGCGGCTCTTCCTGAACCTGACGAGTGTCCTGAGCGATCGCCTCCAGTCGATGAATGCGCGCTTCGTCGGCCGCACCGGGACCGCCTCCTGAGAGCCGCGGCCGGCATTGCCGCGTCATGGCCGTTCGCGTAGGGTCCGGCGCCGTGGCCGGAGGGGCCGATTTCTCCGCCGTCTCGCGGCGGTGGCTGCTCAAGTACTCGCTCGGCGCGGCGGGCTTCGCGCTGATGGGTGGAGCCGGCGGACTGCTCGCGATCCGGGGCGGTGCGCCGGCGGTCGCGGGCCTGCGCTGGCTCACCGCGCAGGAGCACCGCACGCTCGCCGCGCTGGCGGGGGCGTTGTATCCGCCGAGTCCCGCGTTCCCGGTCGGCGCGAACGACGTCCACCTGGTGTCGCGGATCGACGCCTTCGTCGCGGATCTGGCGCCCTGGGATCAGCGCGATCTACGCCGGGCGATCGTCCTGCTCGAGTACGGGCCGGTGCTGTTCGAGCGGCGCGCCACGACGTTCCGGCACCTCGCGGAGGAAGAGCGGGCGGCGCACTTCGCGCGCTGGTCGGTGAGCGACAGCCAGCTCCGCCGCGAGGTCGCGGTGGCGTTTCGCCGGCTCCTCGCGCTCATGTTCTTCGATCGACCGGAGGTGTGGCCGCACGTCGGCTACGACGGTCCATACCTCACGCGGGAGTAGGGCGGTCGTGGCCGGAACCGTCGTCGACTGCTCGCGTGAGCGCGTGCCCGAGCGGCTCTCGGTCGAGGTGTGCGTGATCGGCTCGGGCTCGGGCGGGGCGACCGTGGCGTGGGAGCTCGCCGCCGCTGGGCGCGAGGTCCTCGTCCTCGAGGAGGGGGGCGACTACACGGGCCCGGCGCTCACCGAGCGCGAGACCGCCATGTACGACCAGCTCTACATGGATCGCGGCGGGCGGACGACGAGCGATCTCTCGGTGAGCGTCATGCAGGGGCGCGTCCTCGGCGGCGGCGGAGTGGTCAATGCCTGCGACGTCGTGCCCATTCCCGACGGCGTGCTGCGGCACTGGCAGCGACGGTACGGGCTCACCGACTTCGCCCCCGCGGCGTTGGCACCGTATCGCGACCGTGCGCTCGCGGATCTCTCCGCGAACCGCCCGGACGAGGCGCAGCTCAACCGCAACAACCGGCTCCTCCGCGCCGGGGCGCAGGGCCTCGGGTGGCGCGGCGAGGTCATGCTGCACAACCGCGTGGGGTGCGCGGGCATCGGCGCGTGCCTGATCGGCTGTCCGCTCGACGCCAAGCGGAACCCGCGCTTCGTCGCGATCCCGCGCGCGCTCGAGGCTGGCGCGCGCTTCCTCACCCGGGCGCGCGCGGTGCGGCTCGAGGACGCCTCGTCGGACATCAAGACGATCCACGTCCGCCGGCTCGACCCGAAGGGCTATCACGAGCAGGGTGAGCTCACCGTCCGCGCGCAGATCGTGATCCTGGCCGCGAACGCGATCGCGTCGGCGCAGCTCCTCCTGCGCTCGGGGCTGGGGAACGCGCACGTCGGTCGCCATCTCACGCTGCAGCCCCAGCTGCCGATCCTCGCGCTCTTCGACGACGAGGTGCGCTGCTTTCGCGGAATTCCGCAGGCCTACGCGATCACCGAATTCGAGAATCTCGACGACGCGCAGCACGGGTGGTGGGGTTTCCGGATCGAGGCGATCGGCGGGACGCCCGGCGTCGTGGCGACGAGCATGCCGGTGTACGGGCCGCGCGCCAAGGAGATCATGACGCGCTTTCCGAACGCCGCGATGGCGCTCCTGCTCACTCCCGACGACGGGGTGGGGCGCGTCACGGTCGAGGCCTCGGGGCGGTTGCGCATCGGGCACGAGCTGACCGACGAGCATCGTGGCCGCCTGCGGCAGGCGGCGCGGGCGGCGGCGCGGCTCTACCTCGCGGCCGGCGCGCGCGAGGTGCTGCTGCCCGTCGCGCCGCCGGTCTTCGTGCGCTCCGAGGCCGACCTCGCCGCGCTCGACGGCGTGGACCTCCGGCCGGCCACCGCCCCGCTGATCAGTGCGCACCAGCAGGGTACCGTGCGCATGGCGCCATCCGAGCGCGACGGCGGCGCCGACCCGGATGGGCGGGTCTACGGGACGCGGGACGTCTACGTGTTCGACACGTCCGGGTTCCCGTCGAGCGCCTCCAGCCATACGATGGCGCCGGTCATCACGGTTGCCCGGTTCCTGTCGGCGCGCCTGCTCGCGCGGGCGTGAGGCGGGCCGCTGGACAAGGGCGGCCGGGGTCTTGCTATGTTCCCCATCGTGAACCGGACGGACAGCGTGGCTGACGGGGGGTGGCGATGAGCCAGCGCAAGAAACTCGCGATCCTCGTGGGGGGCGGCCCGGCGCCGGGGATCAACAGCGTCATCAATGCCGCCATGATCCGGAGCGCGCTCGAGGGCGTCGACGTGCTCGGCATTCGCGACGGGTTCGAGTGGATCATGCACGGCAACATCGAGCACGTGCGCCCGCTCACGATCGAAGAGGTCAGCCGCATCCACTTCCGCGGCGGGTCGTACATCGGCATCTCGCGCGCCAACCCCACCTCCGACCCGCAGCACCTCGAGAACACGGTGATCTCGCTGCTGCGGCTCAACGTGTCGCAGCTGATCACGATCGGCGGCGACGACACCGCGTTCTCGGCGATGAAGCTCGAGGAGAAGTCGGCCGGGCGCATCCGCGTCGTGCACGTGCCGAAGACGATCGACAACGACCTCGACCTCCCGCCGCACATCGACACCTTCGGCTTCCAGACGGCGCGGCACGTCGGCGTCGAGATCGTGAAGAACCTGATGGTCGACGCCGAGACGACGTCGCGGTGGTACTTCGTCATCGCGATGGGCCGCAAGGCGGGCCACCTCGCCCTCGGCCTCGGCAAGGCGGCGGGGGCGACGCTCACGCTGATCCCCGAAGAGTTCGGCACCGAGAAGATCGGCTTCAAGGCGATCGTCGACACCCTGGTCGGCGCGGTCATCAAGCGGCTCGCCTCGGGCCGGCGCGACGGGGTGGCGGTCGTGGCCGAGGGCGTCGTGCTCGGGCTCGACCCCTCGGAGCTCGCGCACCTCGAGGACGTCGAGCGGGACGCGCACGGGAACCTGCGCATCGCGGAGGTCGACATCGGGGAGATCCTCAAGCGCGCGGTGCAGAAGCGCCTGAAGGAGTTCGGCATCAAGACGACGATCGTGGCCAAGAACATCGGCTACGAGCTGCGCTGTGCCGACCCGATCCCCTACGACATGGAGTACACGCGCGACCTCGGCTACTGCGCGGCCAAGTACCTCCTCCAGGGTGGTGACGCGGCGATGATCTCGATGCAGGGGGGGCACTTCGTGCCGATCCCGTTCGCGCAGCTCCTCGACGTCAAGACCGGCCGCGCGCGCATTCGCCTCGTCGACGTCCACTCGACGCGCTACGCGATCGCGCGCCGCTACATGATCCGGCTGCGGCGCGACGACTTCGACGACCCGCACGAGCTCGCCAAGTTCGCGGCGACCGCCGGCGTGTCCCTGGCGGAGTTCCGGGACCAGTTCGCCTACCTGATCCAGCTGGAGCCGCCGCCGCTCGACCTCGCGCCGCACCCCGCCGCCCCGTCGCCGAGCTGACCCCACGCCGCTCAGTGCACGATCAGCACCGGCGTGCGCGTGCCCGTGATCACGCGTTGCGCGAGGCTGCCGAGGCTCCCGACGGCGAGCGCGCCGCGCCCACGGCTGCCCATGACGAGCAGGTCGACGCCCTCGGCGGCGGCCAGGATCGCTTCGAGCGGGGGGCGGGTCTCCACGCGCACCGTACACGAGACCTGCGCGCTCTCGCACAGGCGGCGGCAGCGGTCGAGCTGCGCGCGCGCGTCGTCCGCGAGGGCGTGCTCCGCTTCCTCGGCGACCGCGTCGATGCGGCTGCCGACGCTGGGCCGCAGCCGCAGGGCGCGCAAGGTGCTGGTATCCACGGCGGCGAGGAGCGTGATCTCGCCGTGCGTCGTGGCCGCGAGCGTCGCGGCCAGCTCTGCGGCCCGCAGCGACGGCCCGGAGCCGTCGACCGCGACGAGGAGCCGCCGCGGGAGCTGCGGGAGCTGCGGCAGCGGCTCGCGGGCGACCGTGTCGGCGCAGCGTGTCGAGCAAAACCGCCGCGGGCTTCCACCCACCGTCAGCTCGATCGCGACGCGCTCCGGCACCGGATCACTGCACGCACTGCACTTGACGATCATGGCTGCACTCCCATCTCCCGTTCGAGCTCGGCCACCCGCAGCCGCGTCCGCACCGCGACGTCCGTGGACAGCGAGAGGCTGTCGATGCCCGCCCGGACGAGGAGCTCCGCGATGCTGGGGTGGTCGCTCGGCGCCTGGCCGCAGATCCCGATGTGGCGCCCCGCGGCGTGCGCGCCCTCGATCGCCATCAGCAGGGCCCTGCGCACGGCGGGGTCGCGCTCGTCGAAGACGCGGCCGAGGACCTCCGAGTCGCGGTCGACCCCGAGAACGAGCTGCGTCAGGTCGTTCGATCCGATCGAGAACCCGTCGAACCGTTTGGCGAACTCGTCGACCAGCAGCACGTTCGCGGGGATCTCGCACATGACGTACACCGCGAGACCGTGCTTGCCGCGTTCGAGGCCGTGGCTGGCCATCTCCGCTTGGACGCGCTCGGCCTCGTCGATCGTGCGGCAGAAGGGGATCATCACGACGACGTTCGTGAGCCCCATGTCCTCGCGCACCTTGCGGATCGCCCGGCACTCGAGGGCGAACCCCTCGCGGTAGGCCTCGTGGAAGTAGCGCGAGGCGCCGCGGAAGCCGATCATCGGGTTCTCCTCGTGCGGCTCGAAAAACCGGCCGCCGAGGAGCCCGGCGTACTCGTTGGTCTTGAAGTCGGAGAGGCGGACGACGACCGGGCGGGGGAAGAATGCGGCCGCGATGCGGGCCACGCCTTCGGCGAGGCGTTCGACGAAGAAGGTGGCGCCGTCGGGGTAGCCGCGCGTCCGCGTGGCGATGTCGCGCCGCGTGGCATCGTCGGTGCGCTCCGGGTGCACCAGCGCCATCGGGTGGATGCCGATGCTCTGCGTGATGATGAACTCCTCGCGCGCGAGCCCGACGCCGTCGACCGGCAGGAACGAGAGCGCGAAGGCCTGCTCGGGGTTGCCGACGTTCACGAAGATCTTCGTCCGGGTCGCCGGCAGCGTGTCGATGCGCAGCTGGTCGCGGCGGAACGGCAGCGTGCCGTCCATCACGACGCCGGTCTCGCCCTCGGCACACGACACGGTGACCGCCTGGCCGTCGCGCAGCATGGCGGTGGCGTTGCCCGTGCCGACGACGCACGGGATGCCCAGCTCGCGGCTCACGATCGCGGCGTGACAGGTGCGGCCGCCGCGATCCGTCACGATCGCGGCGGCGTGCTTGAGGATCGGCTCCCAGTCGGGGTCCGTCATCGCGGTGACGAGCACCGAGCCCGGCGCGAAGCGCGGCATGTCGGCGGCGCTGTCGAGGCGTGCCACTGGCCCGGCGCCGATCTGTGTGCCGACCGCACGACCGGTCACCACCACCGGCCCGCGCTGCTCGAGCGCGAAGGTGGTGAGCGTAGCGAGGTCGCGCCGGGCGTGTGCGGTCTCCGGGCGCGCCTGCACGACGTAGAGGCGCTGCGTGCGGCCGTCCTTCGCCCATTCGATGTCCATCGGCCGCCGCTCGCCGGCGCGCCGGCTGTAGTGGTCCTCGATCGCGACCGCCTGGCGCGCCAGCTCGAGTACCTCGTCGCGCGTGAGCACGAACTGCTCGCGCAGCACCTCGGGCACGGCCACGTTGCGCGTGCCGCGGCTGCCGCCCTGGTCGTAGACCATGGCGACCTCCTTCGAGCCCAGGCGGCGCGAGATCTCCGCCATCGTCGGCTTGAACACGAGATACTCGTCGGGGTTGGCGACCCCCTGGACGATGTTCTCGCCGAGGCCGAAGATCGCGGTGACGAACACGACCTTGTCGAACCCGCTCTCGGTGTCGAGCGTGAAGATGACGCCCGAGCCGGCCAGATCCGAGCGCACCATCTTCTGGACGCCGATCGAGAGGTAGACCTTCTCGTGGTCGAAGCCGCGCTCGGCACGGTAGGAGATGGCCCGGTCGGTGAACAGCGACGCGAAGCAGCGCCGGCACGCGTCGAGCAGGGCGGGCATGCCGCGCACGTTGAGGTACGTCTCCTGCTGGCCGGCGAAGCTCGCCGTCGGCAGGTCTTCGGCGGTAGCGCTCGAGCGCACCGCGACGTCGGTCTCCTCTTCGGCGGACTGACGCGAGAGCGCCGCGTACGCGGCCTCGACCTCGTGGACGAGCGCGTCCGGCAGCGGGGCCTCGCGCAGCACCTTTCGCGCGGCGGCGCCGCCGGCGCGGAGCGATCGCACGTCACGCGGGTCGGTGTGCGCGAGCGCGTCGCGCAGCGTGCTGCGCACGCCCGGGCCGTCGAGGACGGCGCGATAGGCGTCGGACGTGAGGGCGAAGCCGTCGGGAACGCGGACGCCGAGCGGGCCGAGCGCGCGGATCATCTCGCCGAAGGACGCGTTCTTCCCGCCGACGAGCGGAATGTCGTCGAGGGTGAGGCTGTCGAACGTCCGAACCAGCTTCCACGACCCGGTACGCGTCACGTGCGCCTCCTTCCCGGCGCGCGCCGCTCAGGCGCGGGCGACCAGCGCGGCGAGCCGCTGCTCGATGTTGCGAAGGTGCTCCGCGTCCTGGGCGAGCGCGTGCTGCAGGTCGCGCTTCTCCGTGCGCACCAGCTCGGCGTCGACCTGCTGGATGTGGCGCGTGAGGTGGCCGCGCAGGAACCGTGCCTCCTCGACCGAGAGCTCCAGCGTCACCATGGTCCCTCCTCGTTGCCGGTCGTCATGCCGCGCGGTGCGGTGCCTCCCGGCGGAGCAACCCGCCGATGAGGGCGAACTCCTCGACCAGCAGCCCGATGACGTCGTCGAGCGTCACGATGCCGAGCAGCTTGCCGGCGCCGTTCACGACCGGCAGACGGCGCATGCGCCCGGTGCGCATGTGGCCGAGGGCCGCCTCGATGGGCGTGTCCTCGAGCACCACCGTCGGCATGGGAGTCATGGCCTCTTCGACCGGGGTGCGAATGGCGTCCCGTCCGGCGGCGACGATGCGAACGGTCACGTCGCGGTCGGACAGCAGCCCCATCGGCCGTCCCTGGTCGTCCACGATCACGACGGTGCCGACCTGTCGGTCGCGCATCCGGCGCGCGACATCGAGGACGTTCTCCTGGGGGCTGGCGGTGTCGACCTCACGGATGCAGATGCGCCCGACGGACATGCTGGCCTCCTTTTGTGCTGCCATCCTGCTCAGCAGCGACCGTGCCAGCCCTCGGGCGGGCGTCGACGGGCGTCCGGCGCGTCCCGGATTCCCGAACTTGGCATCCGCCCCGGGAGGATTCTCCCCGCCGTGAAAACCCGCGGACTGCGGCGGGTCAGGCGGCGGGTGGCGAAGTCTCGGCCATGGGGGCGGCACCGGCCTCCAGCGCCGCGCGCAGGCGGTCCGCGCGCCGGCTGTAGTAGGCGAGGCCGAGCTCGGCGGCGACGAGGGAGCCGTGTGCGAGCTGGGCGCGGCTCCGGGCCAGGTCGCCGCGGGCCGCGGCGAGCTCCGCGTCGCCGATGAGCGCCGCCGCGAGCACGGAGTTGGCGCCGATCGCCTCGGCGAGGCTGATCGCCCGTGTGAAGGTCCGCGCCGCCTCGCTCCAGCGGTCGGGTCCGAGGCGGGTGAGCACCTGCCCGGCGGCCTCCGCGGTCTGCGCGGCGATTGCCCGGCCGCCGGTCCGACCGTGGGTCCGCTCGAGGAACCGCTCGGCGCGTCCGAGGTCGCCGACCGCGAGGAATGCCTCACACACGAAGCGGTAATTGTAGAGCGTGCTGCCGAGCGCTGCCGAGAGTCCCTCGTCGATGAGATCGAGGTAGCGCTGCGGCGACACCGGCTCGCCCCGCTCGAAACGCGAGAGCAGGGCCACGCCGGCGATCGAGGCGAGCGAGTTGCGGGTGCTGATCGCGCTCGCGATCGCCAGGCTCAGGTCCGCCCAGCGCTGGGCCTCCACGTACTCCCCGCGCATGAAATATACGCCGGCGAGCATGCCGGAGGAGCCGCTCTGGACGGTGCGGTTGCCCGCTCGCACCGCGGCCTCGTAGGTGTCCCGGACGGCGGCGAGCGACGCGTTCGGGTCCTCGCTCAGGTAGTGGATCGCGTCGCTGACCACGCGCGCGCCGAGGTAGAGGTCGGTGAGCTTCTCGGCGTGGCCCAGCCGCGCCAGCTCGGCCACCACCCAGCCGATCGTCTGCCGCGCGAGCTCGAAGCGGCCGTCCATGAGGTAGGCCGACGCGAGGCCGCGGGCGATGCGGATCTGCGCCACCTCCCGCCCGGCCCGTTGCGCCACGGCGAGGGCCTCCTCGATCAACGCGAGGCCGCGGGCGAAGCGATCCTCGTCGCCGCCCATCGTGGCCATGCCGAGGTAGAGCGTCAGGTAGGCGACCGCTTCGGGGTCGGCGAGCTCGCGTGCGAGCTCGCGCCCGCGTGCCGCGGCACGCTCGACCTGGTCGACCTCGGTCGAGCCGTAGATGACGCTCACACGGCAGAACTCGAGGCTCGCGTTCACCGCCGCGCGCGTCAGCTCGGGGTGGGCGCCGAGGGCGGCGTCGGCGATCTCCCAGGCCTGGCGGTAGAGCAGCGCCGCCGTCCCGTACGACGGGACCTTCTCGGTCTCGCGTCCGGCGCGGAGCAGCGCCGCGGTGGCGCTGGCGGCGTCGTCGCCGCGGGCACGATGATGGGCGAGGAGCACGAGCCGCGCGGCGTCGCCGTCGACGATGCCCTCCTCGAGCTGCGCGGCGACGCGGTCGTGGAGCTGCCGGCGGTGCTTGAGGAGGAGGCTCTCGTAGGCCACCTCCTGGGTGAGGCTCTCGCCGAATCGGTACTCGTCGAGCGAGAGGAAGTTCTGGCGATGGAGGATGCCGCGGCGCAGGAGCTCGTCGAGCTCCTGCCCGACGTCGATCGGCTCCCCCGTGAGCACATGCTCGAGCTCGGGGCGGCGAAACTGCCGGCCGAACACGGCCGCCACCTGCACGACGCGCTTGGCCGCCGGGCTCAGCCGGTCGAGACGGGCCGCCAGCACTTCCTGCACGGTGCCCGGGATGGGGATCTCGTGGCCCTCCTCGACGAGCGCGCGCGTGATCTCCTCGGTGAAGAACGGACTGCCCTCGGCGCGAGCGAGGATGCGCTCCTCGACGTCGTCGGGCAGCGGCCCGCCGGCGACGGCGCGGACGATCGCGCGCGTGTGCGCTTCCGCCAGCGGCCGCAGGCGGAGCTGCGTGAAGGCGCTCGCGGGCCGCCAGGTCGCCTCGTAGTCGCGGCGGTGGGTCACCAGCAGCATCACGGACTCGTTGCCGAGCCGCGCGACCGCGTCCTCGAGCATGCGACGCGACTGCGGGTCGATCCAATGGAGGTCCTCGACGACCATCACGATCGGCGCCTGCCGCGCCAGGCCGACCACCAGATGGGCCACGGCGGCGAAGGTCTGTTCCTCCAGGCCCTCGAGCGCGAGTTCCTCGCTGCCGGGTGCGCCGGGCGACAGCAGGCGGCAGAGGAACGGGTAGCCGG
This sequence comes from Binatia bacterium, assembly GCA_046327955.1. Classification (GTDB taxonomy): domain Bacteria; phylum Desulfobacterota; class Binatia; order DP-6; family DP-6; genus JAXLXP01. The sequence continues at coordinate 137,126 of JAXLXP010000006.1, forward strand.
CGTCGAGGGCGGGCTCGACCGACCGCAACCCGGCTGCGACCTTGCTGCAGACGGTCTCGCCCGTCTCGCCCGACTCGAGCGCGAAGTGTCGCCGCAGCATGCCGACGAACGGCGCGTAGGGGACGCTCTGGCTGAGCGCGGCGCAGCGGCCCTCGAGGACCTGCGTCGGCGTGCCCGCGAGGCGCTCGCGGAACTCGTGCACGAGCCGCGACTTGCCACTGCCGGCGTCGCCCACCACCGCGACCACCTGCGCCAGCCCCCCGGCGAGGCGCTCGTGACAGGCGAGCAGCTGCGCCAGCTCTTCGGTGCGGCCGACGAACGGCGTCAACCCGCGCTCGACCGCGAGCGCCATCGGCGTGCGCGCGTCGGTGCGGCCGGTGACCTCGTGCGCGGTCACGGGCTCGGTGATGCCCTTGAGCGCGAAGGGGCCGCGGGGCTGCAGGTGGAAGGCGCCGCGGACGAGCCGGGCCGTCGTGTCGCTCACGAGCGTCGTACCGGGCTCGGCGACCGTCTGCAGGCGCTGCGCCAGGTTGGTCGTGTCCCCGATCGCCGTGTACTCCATCCGCAGGTCGCTGCCGACGGTGCCGACGACGACCGGGCCCGTGTTGACGCCGATGCGCACGCGCAGCGGCTCCTGTCCGAGGCCTTCGAGCGCGGCGTGGATCGCGAGCGCCGCACGCACGGCCCGCTGCGGCGCGTCCTCGTGCGCGATCGGCGCGCCGAAGAGCGCCATGAAGCCGTCGCCGGCCAGGTGCGGCACGATGCCCTCGAGGCGGTAGATCTCCGCGACCGCGCGCTCGAGGTAGGCCTCGAGCCGGTCGTGGTACTCCTCGGGGTCGAGCCGCGCGGCGAGCGCGGTGGAGCCGACCAGGTCGCAGAAGAGCACGGTGACCTGCTTGCGCTCGCCGGCGGGCAGGTCCCGGGTGGCGCGCAGCTTGTCGGCGAGCCCGGCGGGGATGTGCTGGGCGAGGCGCGCCAGCCGTGCGTCGGCGAGCGGGGCGCCGCAGCCGGGACAGAACCGGAACCCGGCCTCGACCACGGTGCCGCACTGTGCGCAGGTCTGCGGCACCGGCGCGCCGCAGTTGTGGCAGAAGGGTTTGCCCGGGAGGAGCTCCGTGCCGCAGCTCGCGCAGTGCATCGCGATGGTGGTGTTACCCGGGAAGGCCGAGCGCCTGGCGGTCCTCGGCGGCGAGCTGGACGAAGATCGGCCGGGCGAGGTGATGCGTCACCCAGCTCGCGAGCCGCGGCCAGCGGGCGGCGTCGACGTCGAAGCCGGCGTGGCGGAAGTTGACGAAGTGCGTGGCGATGCTCACGTCGGCGATCGAGAAGCGCTCGCCGACCAGGAACTCGCGCGTGCCGACCTCACCCTCGAGCCAGTCGAAGACGGGCGGCAGCTCCTCCTCGACCGTCTTGCGGATGGCGGCCTCGTCCACGGGTTGCCCGCTGAGCGGCGCCACGATCTTGCGTCCGAACGTGCCGAACGTCGCCCCCTGCGCGAGCACCGTGTCGCCGTACTCCTCGTACCAGAGCGCCCGCGCGAAGTCCTTCGGCGGGTGCGGATACATGGCCGGCGCGGGGTGGACGCGCTCCAGGTAGGCGCAGATGACCGAAGAATCGCAGATGGCGAAGTCGCCGTCGACGAAGGCGGGGATCTTGCCGAGCGGGCTCACCTTGCGGAACTCGGGGTTCGTGCTCCGCGGCCGAACCGGCTTGTGGTCGTAGGCGATCCCCTTCTCCGCGAGGACGACGCGGACCTTGCGCACGAAGGGGGAGGCGCTGGCACCGAGCACGGTAGGCATGCGGCGACGATACACCCGCGCCCGAGCCGACGGAAACCGCGTTCAGGCCTGCTGCGCCGCCGTCACGCGCAGCGGGAATCCGCGCGGCCCCCAGAACGACTCGTCGGTCTGCCGGGCCTCTTCGATCGTGAGGGGTGGCCGCGCGACGAACGGCGCCACGCGGATCGGGCAGTCCGGCACGTCACACGCCGGGCACAGGAAGCGACGGCACGGGTCGGTGTGGAAGACGATCTCGCCCTGGATGGTGCATGCGTCGATCACGCGCCGCTCGAAGGCGTCGGTGGCCTCGTGGGCCCGGTCCACCGTCCAGTACTCCGGCACGATGAGGTGCGCGTCGATGTGCGTGAAGCGGCCGGCGCGGATCGCGCGCAGGCGATGGACGCGGATGATGCCTGCCGAGCGCGTGCTGTCGAAGGCGGCGACGAGCCTGGCGAGCAGGTGCGTGTCCTCCTCGTCGAGGAGGCCGCCGGCGGCGCGGCGTACGAGGCGGACGCCCGTGTAGGCGAGGTTGACGCCGAGCGCGAGCGCCACCAGCGGGTCGAGCCAGACGATCCCCGTCGTGCGGACGAGGATCAGGCCGACCACCACGCCGAGGCTGGTCCAGAAGTCGGAGAGCACGTGGTGGCCGTCCGCGACGAGGATGAGCGAGTCGGCGCGCCGCCCGGTGGAGAGGAGGTACCAGCCGAGCACCGCGTTCACGAGGCCGGCGCCGAAGGTGAGCACGACGCCCGACTCGATGGCACCCACGCGCGGACCGCGGACGAGTGCCTCGATCGCGTACCAGGCGATCACCACGGCGGCGAATGCGATCAATCCGCCCTCGAACACCGCGCTGAAGAACTCGATCTTGCCGTGCCCGTAGGGATGGTCGTGGTCCGCGGGCTTGCCGGCGAAGACGAGGCTGCCGACCGCGAACACGGCTGCCACGACGTTGATGATCGACTCGAGGGCGTCCGACAGCACCGCGGCGGAGCCCGTGAGGACGTACGCGAGGTACTTGATCCCCAGCAGCACGATGCTCACCGAGAGCGAGACGAGCCCCGCGCGGAGGCGCACCGCCTCCTCGGGGTCGTGGGTCAGTCGGCTCGTGATGGCGGGGAACACCATCGAACAGCCTAGCGGCAATCGGCGCGGCGGGGAATGCCCTCGGGCGTCAGAGGCCGACGATCGCGAGCAGGTGCTCGGTGAGCCAGTAGAGCACGACGCCCGCGAAGACCGTGAGCGCCATCGCCGTGCCTCCCTCGCGGTTCACCTCGGGCACGAGGTCGGTGGCGGCCACGTAGAGCGTCACGCCCGCGGACAGCCCGAGGGCCGGCCCCGCCGCCCACTCGAGCTCGAGGATCGCGAGGCCGCCGAGCAGCGTCGCGACGCCGATGAGCCCGGCTGCGCCGCGGGCGCGCGCGCGGCTCGCGCCCGCCGCGAGCATGACCGACGCGATCGCGAAGCCCTCCGGCGCCTTGTGCAGCACGATGGCGGTGAAGAGCAGCAGCCCGAGCGTGCGATCGATGAGGAAGCCCGAGCCGATCGCGATGCCGTCGAAGAAGCTGTGTACGCTCAACCCGACCAGGGCCGAGACCGCGATCGAGTCGCTCACCGCCTCCGGGTGTGTCTCCTCGCCGAAGTGGAAGTGCGGCGCGACGGTATGCTCGAAGAGGTGGATCAGGAGGTAGCCGACCAGGATGAGCACGGGCGCCGTCGGCACGAGCCGCGTGCTCTCGGGGATCATCTTGAGCACGACCGCCGCCAGCATGAAGCCGGCGCCGAGCGCGACGAACGTGCGCAGCACGTGGTCCTCGAGCCGGCGCAGCGTGACCACGGTGCCGCCGAGGAGGTTCGCCGCGGCGGCGATGCAGACGCAGAGGAGCGCGAGACCCACTAGCGCTCGCGGCGCGCCCGACGGCTCGTCGCGCACCCATGGTAGTCGATGTCCCGGCCTCGCCGAAGCTCCATGCCGCGGGGGGTCCCTATGCCAGCGGCGTGACAGCGTCAACGCCCACGCAGGCGATCGGTGGCGAGCGCGTCCCGCGCGCCGCGTCGAAGCTTGCGCTTGACGCTCGTTCGCAGCGGGTGGTACGGGCGTTTTCGATCGGAAGTCGACCCGAGACAAGATGAGAGAAAGGAGAGCGAAATGAACGTTCGTGTGGTGGTCGCAGGTGCCGTAGCGGGACTCCTCTCGCTCGGCGTGGGAGTGGCGCTCGCCGGCGACAAGGTGCAGGCCACGCTCGTGAGCCCCGTTGGCTGTACCAGCTCGGCGTGTCCGGGCTTGGTCCACGCGGGCGAGGGCGTGAGCTCGGCGTTCGTCAACGGGACCAGCGGCGCATCGGTGCAGACGAAGTCGAACTGCCAGATGCAGATCAAGGTGAAGAAGCTCACGGGTCTGTCGGATGGCGCGCGCGTCATCTGCGTGAGCTCGGGCCTTACGTCGCTCGGAGGGACGCCGTTCAACAGCGGGACCGTGGTCACGGGCACGCTCGCTGCGGGAGCGATGAAGGTCAAGGTCGATATGACGCCTGCCGGTTGCCAGCCGGACAAGGGTGGCGCCCTCGACATCGCCAGCTTCGGTGGCAATACGTGCTGCTACGAGGACGACGCGGGCTACAACGCCGCGACGTCGTGCGCCGGCGCGCTTGCGTTCACCGGCGGCTGGATCTGCCCGGCCTCGACCCCGGCACTGCCCGACTCGGACGTGATCGCGTGCCAGGGGATCCACTTCAAGCCCGCCAACTGATTCGCAGGGCTCTTTCCTAGCCACAGACCAATCGGGGTCGCTTCAGGCGAGGGGCTGGTCGGCTCGAAGGATCTGGCCGGCCCCTCTGTCTTTTGGGGCGGTGCCCGCCCTCAGGGCCGGTCGGCGTGGACGCCGGGCGCTCCGGGCGCGAAGCGTTCGAGGAGGAAGCGCTCCTGTGGTTTCTCCGACGCGGTCTTCGGAATCTCGTCGACGACCTGGAGGTACGAGGGGACGAAGTTGGGCTCGAGTCCCTTGCGGCACGCGGCGAAGACCTCGGCCGGCGAAAACGGGACGCCCGGGGCGACGACGATGGCCGCCACGGCGTCCTTCTCGCCCGGCGCGCCGGAGGCGGCGGGTACGCCGTAGACGAACACGTCCGACACGGCGGGGTGCTCGGCGATGACCTTCTCGACAAAGCCGGGATTGATGAAATCGCCGTTGTGGCGGATACCGCCGCCCTTGCGGTAGTCGAAGAAGAACCAACCGTCGGCGTCGCGGTGGCCCATGTCCCCGCTGTGGAGCCAGCCGCCCTTGGTCTTGTCGCGCGAGGCCTGCTCGTTGCCGTGGTACTCGACCTCGGCCGGCTCGCCGCTGGACGGCCGCGAGACGATCTCGCCGACGACGCCGGGCGGACACTCGTTGCCCTGCTCGTCGACGATCCGCATGTCGAGGCCGGGGACGGGCTTGCCGAAGCTGCCGACGGGGCCCTCGCCGATCGGCTTGAAGGCGAGGCCGCCCTCGACCGCGCCGTACCACTCGAACACTTGCACCGCGTACCGCTTCTCGAACGCCTCCGAGAGCGCGCCGGGCATGCCGGCGTCGACCACCAGGCGCACGGGATTGTCGGCATCGTTCGGGCGCGGCGGCTCGCTGTAGATGGCGGTGGCCATGCCGCCGAGCATCGAGAACGTCGTGCAGCCGTACTTTCGTGCCACGTCCCAGAGCTTCGTCTTGGTGAAGCGACGGCTGAAGACCGCGCGCAGGCCCATGTACAGCGACGGGCCGAGGGTGACGGCCTGCGCGTTGCCGTGGGTGAGCGAGAGCCCGGTGTACGGGCGATCGTCGGGACGATAGCCGAGGAGCACGCCGAGCAGCGCCAGGCCGCCGAAGCGCGCGTTGGGGAATACGACGCCCTTGGGGTCGCCGGTGGTGCCGGAGGTGTAGATGATCTGCAGCGGGTCGGTCGGGCTCGCGAGCCGGACGTCGACCGTGACCGCGGGGCCCGCGAGCGCCGCGCCGAGCGGCTCCGCGCTCCCGAGGGGGACGCGCTCGCCGCCCTCGCCGGACTCGAGCACGAGGACCCAGCGGAGGTCGGGAACCTGGGCGCGAACGGCGTCGAGCTGCGCGAGGGCGTAGTCGGCGACGACGATGCCCTTGCACCCCGCGTTGCGCAGCGTGTAGGCGAGCTTCTCGCCGCGCGTGCGCGGATCGATCGGCACGCAGGGCGACGCGGTGATCGAGGCGGCGACCAGCGTTTCCACGAACTCCGGGTGATTGCGCATCATGAGACCGAAGCGGTCGCCGCGGGCCATGCCGCGCGCGACCAGCGCGGCGGCGATGCGGTTGGCGTTCTGCCAGAGCTGGACGTAGGTCCGCACTTCGTCGGGGCGACCGTCGCCGAGGCTCAGGTGCTCGAAGGTGAGGACGTCGAAGTCGGGTTGACGCTCTGCTCGCGTGACGAGCATGTCGGCGAGGATGGCCTCGTTGCGCTCGCGCATCGGTTGCTCCTAGCGGGTGAGGATCGTGACGCACATGGCGGCGGCGTCCGTGCCGATGGCGCCACCACCGTTGTGGGCGAGGCCGACCTTCGCGTTCGAGACCTGGCGCGCGCCCGAGCGGCCCTGGAGCTGTTCGGTCAGCTCGACGATCTGCGCGATGCCGGTGGCGCCGACCGGGTGGCCCTTGCGCAGCAGCCCGCCCGAGGTGTTCACCGGGATGCGGCCGCCGAGCTTGGTGGCACCCGAGTCGACGAGCCTGCCGCCGTCGCCTTTGGCGCACAGCCCGAGCGACTCGTAGGCCATCAGCTCGGCCGGGGCCGAGGCGTCGTGGCACTCGATCACGGACACGTCCTTCGGGCCGAGGCCCGCCTGCTCGTAGGCCTCCTGCGAGCTGATCTCGACCGTGCCCGACTCGTCCATGCCGTGGTCCCATCCGGAGTGCAGCACGCTGCAGGCGACGCGGACCGGGTTCTTGATGCCGAGCTCGCGCGCCTTCTTCGGGCTCATGACGATCACCGCCGCGGCGCCGTCGCCGATCGGCGAGCACATCGACCGGGTGAGCGGCTCGGCCACCATGCGGTCGGCGAGCACCGCGTCGGCGGTGAGCTTCTCGCGGTACTGGGCGCGGGGGTTGAGTGCCCCGTGCTCCGAGTTCTTGGCAGCGATCTTGGCGAACTGCAGGGCCGTGGTGCCGAAGCGCTCCATGTGGGAGCGCGCGGCGGCGGCGTAGATGTCCATGAACATCGACCGCTTCTCGCCCGCGCCCGAGCCTGCGGCCTCGGCGCCCTGCGACTCCGCGCCCTGCTTGAGCGCCGCGAGCAGCCCCTGCAGCATCTCGACGTCGACCGCGCCGCTGAACGCGGCGAAGCTCTTGCGTTTGTCCTCGTGGTAGAGCTTCTCGACGCCGAGCGCGAGGACGAGGTCGTAGTAGCCGGCCGACACCATCGCGCACGCCTGGTTGAGCGCGGTGGACGAGCTGGCGCACGCGTTCTCGACGTTCACGACCGGGATGCGGCCGATCCCCATGCCGCGCAGGATCACCTGACCGCGAATGCACTCCTGGCCCGTGACCAGCCCGGCCGCGGCGTTGCCGACCCAGGCCGCCTGGAGGGCGTCGGCCGGAATGCCGGCGTCCGCGAGCGCCGCCTGGACGGCCTCGGCTCCGAGGGCCTTGAGCCCCGTCTCCAGGTGCTTCCCAAACCGGGTCATGCCGACCCCGGCGATCACGGCATCGAGCTTCATGATGTCCTCCGTCTCAGAGTTTGGAGCCGCCGACGAGGCTCAGGACTTCGTTGCAGCCGTCCTCGATCATCGAGGCGCGGGCGTCGCGCAGGACCTTCTCGATCGGGTACTCGCGACTGAGGCCGTTGCCGCCGAAGATCTGCAGCGCGGTGCTGGCGGCCTCGAATGCCGTCGTCGTGCAGAAGACCTTCGACGCGATCGAGTACTGCACGAGCGGCGGGTTGACGCTGTTGTGCAGCAGGACGCGCCACGCGAGCGAGCGCGCGGCCTCGGCCTGCGTGAATGCTTGGAAGAGCCGGCCCCGGACGCTCTGGTGTTCGAAGATCGGCACGCCGCCCTGCACGCGCTGCTTGGCGTAGGCGATCGCGTGCTCGACGGCCGCGCGCGCGAGCCCGCAGAAGATGGCGCCCATGCTCGCGTTGGCGAGCGCGAGGACCATCTCGACCACGGTGCCGTACATCTCCGGTCCGACGATCATGTACTCGGCCGGGATGCGGACGTTGTCGAAGAATATCTCGCCCTGGTTGAGGGCCCGCTGCCCGAGCTTGTCGAGCGGTCTCCCGCGCGTGACGCCAGGGCCGCCGAGCGGCACGAGGCACACGCCGCCGCCGCGCAGGCCCTGGCTGGGGTCGACGGTGCAGAAGAGCGCGGCGACGGTGGCGATGGTGCCGTTCGAGACCCACGCCGCTTTCTGGCCGTTGATGACGTACTCGTTGCCCTCGAGTCGGGCGGTGCAATTCGCCCGGATGCTGGCGTTGGCGAAGTGGCTCTCGGTCATGGTGAGCTGATCGCTGCCGTGGTCGGGCTCGGTGATGGCCCAGCAGCCGATCTCCTTCGACCCCGCCGCGCCGAAGCGCTCCATCAGGGCGGGCCGGCCCGACATCTGGGCGAAGTAGCGCGGGAACGTCGAGACGCCGAGGCTGATCGCCAGCCCCGCGTCGCCCCAGCCGAGTTGCTCCGAGACCAGGAAGCGCATTCGCGCCCGCTGCAGCATCGAGAGGTCGCCCTCCATGCTGTCCAGTACGTCGAGGTCGAGCCGCCGGTACTGGTCGAACACGCCCCAGAGCGGCGAGCCCTTGGCGATCACCTGGTCGGGATCCGGCAGGCGGTCGAGGGCGGCACCGACCGGCCGCATGACGTCGGTGGCGAACCGGCGCGCGGTGTCGCGGACGGCGCGCTCGTCTTCGCTGAGCGTGTCGAGATCGACGAATGGCATCGAGAGCCCTCCCTGTAGCGTGAAGCAGGAGCTGAATATACGGGGGGGCGCGCCAGCGGGATGATCCCCGTCATGTCCGGGGCCCGCCGGTTTGTACGCGGCTGGAGCGGCCTCCATAATTGCCGAACGGTCGCATGGACGGACGCAGCCGGTTCGAGGTGGTCATCGTCGGCGCCGGCATCGCCGGGGCGTCGCTCGCGTATTTCCTGGCCGAGAGCGGCCTGACCGACGTCCTTCTGCTCGAGCGCGAGGACCAGCTCGCCTACCATTCGACCGGCCGCAGCGCCGCGGTGCTGTCGGAGCTCGATCCCGTCGCGGCGCTGCGCCAGCTCAAGACCCTGGCCGCCCCGTTCCTGCGCGAGCCGCCGGCCGGCTTCGCCGAGCATCCGCTGCTGGCTCGTTCGGGGGTGATGGCGGTCTTCGCCGGGGCGGCCTGGGACGCCTTCCAGCAGGCGGCGCCGGTGCTCGAAGCGGACGGCATGCGCCTTGCGCTGCTCGGGCGCACCGAGGTGCTCGCCCGCGTCCCGGTGCTCGCCGCCGATCAGGTCGACGGCGCCGTGCTGCTGCCGGACGATGGTCACATCGACGTCCACGAGCTGCTGTCGGCCTATCTGCGGCACGCCCGGGCCCGTGGCGCCGCGCTGCGGCTCGGGGCCGAGGTGATCGGGCTCCGCGTCGACGGCGGGCGGTGCACGGGCGTCGTCACGCGCGGCGGCGAGTACCGCGCGGCGCTCGTCGTGAATGCGGCGGGCGCCTGGGCCGGCGAGGTCGCGCGTGCCGCGGGGGCGATCCCGATCCCCCTCGTGCCGCACCGCCGCACGATCGTCACGTTCGCGCCGCCCGCCGGGATCGACGTGCGCGCGTGGCCGTTCGTGATCTGTGACGGGCACGGGGTCTACTTCGCGCCCGAGTCCGGCGGGGTGAAGCTGAGCCCCATGGACGAGGACCCGATGCCGCCGTGCGACGCGCGGCCGGACGAGGTCGTGATCGCCACGGCGCTCGAGCGGCTGGGCGTGATCGCGCCGGCGCTGGTGCCGCGGGCGCTCGGTCGCTGCTGGGCAGGCCTGCGCAGCTTCGTGCCCGACCGGCTCCACGTCGTCGGCGCGGACCCCCGGCTGCCGGGTCTCTTCTGGCTCGCGGGGCAGGGCGGGTGCGGGATCGAGACGAGCCCGATCATCGGCCGGCTCGCAGCGGACCTGATCCTGCACGGGACCACGACCCGGTTCGACGCCGACCTGCTGTCGCCGGCGCGATTCGTCTGAGCCCCCGGTCCCTGGCGCGCGGAATTGGACGAATCGCCTGCCGATCGCTATGAGGCTCGTCAGAGGACGAGCCGCGCGGCCACTCGCAGCTTCGAAGGGGGATTCGATGCGCGTCGTGACGAAGGCGTTCCGCAGCGTCGTGTGGGGTGTGTTGGCGGGGGTCGTCGCCGTGCTGCTGCTCGGCGATGCGGCGGGTGGCGAGGAGGCCCCGGCGCCGAAGCAGGTGATGGAGATCGAGAAGATCACCGTCACGGCGGAAAAGCGCGAGGAGGACATCCAGGAGACGCCGATCTCCATGCAGGCCTTCACCGCCGAGACGATCGAGGAGAAGGGCATCTCGACGATCGAGGACCTCGGGCAGTACACGCCGAACGTTCACATGCACCCGAACGCCGGGGGCAGCACCGGCATGACGGTGAACATGCGCGGCGCGATCACGTCGGACCCGATCATCACGCTCGAGCCGGCGGTCGGCATCTACATGAACGGGGTCTACGTCGCCAAGTCGGTGGGGTCGCTCTTCGACATGACGGACGTCGAGCGGATCGAGGTGCTCCGGGGCCCGCAGGGGACGCTCTACGGCCGCAACACGGTCGGCGGTGCGATCAGCCTGATTCCGAAGCGACCCGAGGATCGGGTGTTCATCGGTACGTCGCTCGACATCGGCGACTACGACTACTTCCAGACCGCCACCACGGTGAACGTGCCGCTCCTCGGCGACCACGGCGGCTTCGGGAAGTCCGACCAGCTCGGCAAGCTCGCCACGCGGGCGACGATCTCGTACCGGACGCGCGACGACTTCTTCACGAACCGCGGGACGGGCAGCGACGGCTTCGACGACCTGAACCGCGCCGCGGCCAACGTCGGGCTCCTGTGGGAGCCGCGGGACGATCTCAGCTTCGACTACAACTACGACTATCACTACTCGCGCGAGCAGCAGTCCGCCTTCCAGCTGAGCGGCGTCCGTCCGAGCGGGCCGACCGTGTTCCTCGCGCCCTACGTCCTCGCGGACCGGGCGCACGCGATGTCGAACAACGCGGCGCTGGCGCCCGACGGGACGACCCACGATCTCGCCAACGATCTCGAGGTGCGCGGCCACGCCTTCACCTCGACGTACGACGCGGGCGAGCTCGGTCCGTTCGGCAAGGTCAAGATCAAGTCGATCACCGGCTATCGGAGCCTGAGTCAGTTCGAGGTGCAGGACCTCGACGGGACGCCGATCCCGGTGGCCAATACCTCGTTGCACGCCCAGCACCAGGGGATCAGCGAGGAGCTCCAGTGGCTCGGGACCGCGGGCGACGGGCGGATCGAGTACGTGATGGGGTTCTTCTTCTACGACGAGAAGGGCGGTGAGCGGAACCCGCAGGTGTTCTTCGGCGGCACGCCGTTCGTGTCGTCCCTGATCTCGACCAACGCGTTCTCGAACAAGTCGTATGCGCCGTTCGGGCAGGCGACGTGGACGCCGCCGATCCTCTCCGACAAGCTGAGCGTGACCGCCGGCCTACGCTACACGTACGAGGACAAGAGCGCCGACCGCGACTACCAGTGTCTCGTCGGCCAGGGGCAGCCCTGCAGCCTGCTGAGCTTCAAGGCGTCCGGGAGCAAGTCCTTCGACGCCGTCACCCCGATGGGCAACATCGCCTACCAGTGGACCGACGACGTGATGTCCTACGCGCGGATCAGCCGCGGCTTCAAGAGCGGTGGCTTCAACGGTCGGGCCAGCACCGCTGCGACCTTCCTCGATCCGTTCCAGCCGGAGACGCTGACGTCCTACGAGCTGGGGATCAAGTCGCAGTGGCTCGACAACCGCCTGCAGCTCAACGTCGCGGGCTTCTACAGCGACTACCAGGATCTCCAGGTGACGGTCTTCCGCGCCGACCCGATCCTGGGTGCGGTGACGACGCTCGAGAATGCCGCCGCCGCGACGATCTACGGGACCGAGGTCGAGGCGGTCGCGCAGCCGGTCAAGGGCCTCCAGCTTCGCGTGGGCTACGGCTACCTCCATCCCGAATACGACGAGTTCTGCGAGAGCCACGACCCCGTGACGGGCCGGTGCACGGCCGACGTCGCCAACCAGCGCAGCTTCGTCCTCTCGCCGAAGCACACGGTGACGACCGGCATCGGATACACGGCGCCGCCCACGCCCTGCGGCGTCGTCTCGGCCGCGCTCGATGCCTACTGGCAGGACGACGTCGTGTTCGCTGCCAAAGACAACAACCTCGACGGCCAGAGCGCGTATGCCGTCTTGAACGGCCGGCTCCAGCTCTCGGAGATCCCGGTTCCCGAGGGGAGCCTCTCGGTCGCGCTGTGGGCTCGCAATCTCACCGACACGAAGTACCGGACCTTCGGCATCGACTTCGGTGCCCTCGGCTACGCGGGCAACACCTACGGCAACCCGCGCCTGCTGGGCGTGAACGTCACGTACAAGTGGGGACGGACCTCCTAGAGCCCTGGCTGGCCGAGCGGCGCGATGGTTGAGCGTCGCTCCGCGTTCGGGCAATACGGCGGCACCGAGCGGGTTCCGCGGCAGTGGGTCACGGCGCTCGTCGCGTCGGCGGCGGTCTACGTCGGGTTGGCCGCCGTCGTGCTGGCGCTCGGCCTCGGCGCCGGCGGGAAGCGGGTGCCGGACGCCCCCGTCGACGTCACGTTCGTCGAGCGGGTGGTGAAGGAGGCGCCCGCGCCGAAGCCGGTCGAGATTCCGCCCGAGGTGGCACCCGCGGCGGCTCCCGTGGTGCCCAAGGAGATGAAGGTCCGCAGACTCGAGAAGCCGCCGCCGCCGAAGGAGCTGGTGGCGCCGAGGGCCATGCCGAAGGAGGCGCCGCGCGAAGCCGACCCGAGCCAGGACAAGGGCATCGCCGTGCAGGGCGAGCCGGACCGGGGCGACCCTGCCGGGTTGGAGGGCGGTACGGCCGGCGGCGTCGCGGGGGGCCACGTCGGGGCGATCGCGCTGCCGGAGGGGGCCGACCCGCCGGTGCCGTCGAGGAGCAACGCGCGCCCCGAATATCCGAAGGCGGCCCGGCGCGTCGGCAGGACGGGGACGGTGATGCTCAAGATCGTGATCACGGCGGACGGCCGCGTGAGCGACGTGCAGGTGCAGGCGGGGGAGGAGCCGTTCACGACCGCCGCCGTGGAGGCCGTCCGGACCTGGCGGTATCAGCCGGCGCGCTTCAAGGGCGTGCCGATCAGCGTCTGGAAACTGGTCGAGGTGGGATTCACGCTGTAAGGGGGGACGATGCAGTACCACATGGGAGCTCCGGCCGTCGTCGTCGCGGCGATTCTCGTCCTCATGGGCCTGGCGTCGCTCACCGTGTTCGTCGAGCGGCTGCTGACGTTGCGCCGCTCGCGCGCGGCCTCCCGCGCGTTCTCGGCCGCGGTCGCCAAGGACATGAAGGCGGGTGCGTTCGACGCCGTGCTCGCCGCGACGGAGCGGTTCGCCCACGGGCACCTGGCGCGGGTCGTGCGCGCGGGGCTCGCGACGTATCGGCACGCGGAGGAGACGGCCGGCGTCTCCGGCCTCACCCCCGTCGATCAGACGCAGCGCCACATGGAGCGCTACATGGAAGAGATCGCCGCCGACCTGCGCCGCGGCCTCTCGGTGCTCGCCTCCGTCGGCTCGACCGCGCCGTTCGTCGGCCTGCTCGGCACGGTCCTGGGCATCATCTCGGCGTTCCAGGGCATCGCCGCCTCGGGCTCCGGCGGCCTCTCGTCGGTGTCGGCGGGGATCAGCGAGGCGCTGATCGAGACCGCGCTCGGCCTCTCCGTGGCGATCCCCGCCGTGCTCGCATTCAACTTCCTCTCCACCAAGATCGGCCATGAGGAGCTGATGCTCACCAATGCCTCGGGCGAGCTGCTCGATACGATCGAGGACCGCGCCGAGCGCGCGCTGCAACTCCGGCAGCGGGAGTCGGCGCGGGGCGATGTGGGGCGACCCGCATGACCATGCGGCGTCGGGCCGCCCGGCCCGCGGACATCCAGCCCGACATGAACGTGACGCCGCTCGTCGACGTCGTCCTCGTGCTGCTCATCATCTTCATGGTGGTGGCGCCGCGCATGGACCAGGACGTGCCCGTGGACCTGCCCGGCATCTTCAACCCGGATCCGGACGTGAAAGGCGTCGTCGACCCGATCAAGGTGACGGTGGCAAAGGCGGGCGAGTACTGGATCGATGGCCAGCACTACGACCTGGATGGGGTGATGGCGCGGCTCGACGCCGAGCACGCCACCGATCCCTACCGGCGTCTCGTCCTGCGCGCCGACGCGAATCTCGCGTACGGCGCCGTGCGCGCGATCTTCGCGCGCTCCCAGCAGGTCGGCTTCCCCGGTATGTCGCTGCTGGTCGGCGAGCGCCACAGGGCCGGTGCCGATGCGGGCCCGCACGGCGGCGAGGGCTGAGCGGTGGCGATGCACGTCGGCGGGAGCGGGGGCGGGCGGGTGACGCCGGTGATGAACGTGACGCCGCTCGTCGACGTCGTGCTCGTCCTGCTCATCATCTTCATGGTGATCACGCCGCTGCTCACGAAGAAGTTCTGGATCCACACGCCGAAGCGCGAGAAGATCGAGGTCGAGGCGCAGATGGCCACCGATCCCGATCCGCCGCTCGTGCTGCGCCTCGGCGAGGATCGCACGATCACCGTCAACGGCACGCCCGTGTCGCTCGACGACCTCACGCCGCGGCTGCGGCGCATGTTCGCGGCGCGGGAGGACCACGTACTGTTCTTCGATGCCGCCGACGAGGCGCCCTACGGGCTCGCGGTGCAGGTGCTCGACCAGGCCCGCGCCGGCGGTGCCGTCACCATCGCCACGCTGACGACGCCGCTCGCGGACCCGTCGGTTCGCTGACGCTGCGGTCGTACGGCGCGTCACGTGCGCGCAGGACCCCGAGTGGGGCGCACCGCTGGCCTCTCGGGGTCGGTCGACCGCGATCGCAGTCGCACCAGACGTGCAAGCAGTCCGGCTAGCTATTGAACGACTTGACATCGTGGGGTGTCGGCTGCTAGCAGCGCACGAATCCGCGCCGGCGAAGGACGGGTGCTCGATGACGACGAACCCGCGTAGGAGGGTGGCAGCGAGTGCCCTCGTGGGGATGGCGGCGCTGCTGCTGGCGCTGCGTAGTACCGCCCACGGCGGCGGCTGCCTCACCAGCATCACCCCGGCGTGCGCCCCGGTCGGGGCCACCGTCGTGCTCACCGGCCGCGGGGCTCACGTCCGGCGTGACTACGGTCATCGCGATGAACCCTGGGGGGGGCACCCGGGCGCGGTCGCGTTCCGGGTCCAGGGCCCAGAGGTCTGCGGCAACCAGACCGACGACGACTGTGATGGCGTGGTGGACGACCCGGCGATGTGTACGCCGGTGAACCACGCGCCGCCGCCAACGCGGGGCCCGCGCAGACCGCGCTGGTCGGCAGCGTCGTCCACCTCGACGGCACGGCGTCGCACGATCCCGACGGCGACCCGCGCACGTTCCAGTGGGCCGTGCTCACGCGCCGGGAGGGGAGTGAGGCCGAGCTGGCCGACCCGACGTTGGTGCAGGCGACGCTCGTGCCGGACGTGTCGGGGCTCCACGTGGTGCAGATGATCGTGCACGACGGAGACGAGCAGCACGACCACCGCGCCGTCGACGGCGTGCACCTCCACCACCTCGACGAGCCTTCCAATCAACCACGCACCGCTTGCCAATCCCGGCCATCCCCAGGCAGTGGGAATCGGGCAGACCGTTGTGCTCGACGGGACGCGCCCGATCGATTTGGACGGGGACTCGCCACACTCGAGGGGAATACGACATCGCGGCCGTCGTTCGTCGCCGACGTCCCGGGCCGTTACGTCATCCAGCTTATCGTCGCAGATGGCTCGCAGGACAGCCAGCCGGTTACGACGATCGTCACGGTGGCCGCGACCGCTCCCGCCGTTACCTTCCGCATCACCGCGCCAGCCGATGGCGCGATCGTGGGCGGGGGGCGGATCGCCGTCCGGGGCACGGTGCAGGGGGCGCCAGCGATCGGTGTCGCGGTGAACGGTGTGCCCGCCGCGGTCTCTGCAGGAACCTTTGTGGCGGTCGACGTTCCGGTTGCAGCCGGCGTGAATGAAATCAGCGCCGTCGCCAGCGTACTGGTCGGGGAGGCAGCGACCGCAGCCGTTTCGGTCACTGCGGAGGAAGTCCCGCCGACGCTCACCCTGTCGGCCTCCCGGCCGAGCGGTATCGCCCCGGTGACCGTGACCTTCGATTACTCCTTCGGATCCGACGCGAAAGTCCAGAGCCTCGAGATGGATTTCGATGGCGACGGAAACCCGGACCTGAGTACCACCGACGCCTCGGCGCCCCTCGTGCACGAGTACGCCTCGCCGGGGATCTACGTTGCGACGCTGCGGCTCGCCGACTTCGACGCGCAGACCTGGGACGCCTCGACGATCGTGGTGATTCAGGACGGCATCGAGGTCGACACGATGTTCAAGGGCCTCTGGGACGGGATGAACACGGCCCTGCTCGCTGGGGACACGGCCGGGGCGCTCACGTTCGTCGCCGGCGGTAGCCGGACGCGCTACGGGCCGGTCTTCGAAATCCTGCTCCCCCACATGCCGGAGATCATCGCGTCCTCTTCGCCGCTCCAGGCCGTCAACATTTCGGCACGGTTCGCCGAGTACGCCGTGACCCGCACGATTGCGGGGGAGTCGCGGCTCTTCCTGATCGACTTCATCCGCGACGCGGACGGGGTCTGGCGCATCGCGAGCATGTAGCGGGGTCGCGCGAACCAGCATGGCAAAGAAGGTGCTCCGATGGATCGGCATCGTCGTCCTGCTGCTTCTCTTCGCCTCGGGCAAGGTGGCGTACGTGGGGCTGCCGATCACGGCGACCGTGGTCGATGCGCAGACGGGCAAGCCAATCGAAGGGGCCATCGTGGTGGCGATCTGGCAGCTCTATGGGGGAATGGAGGGCGGCAACTGGGAGGGGCAAGCGAAGGTGCTCGAGACTGTGAGCGATGCGAATGGTCGGTTCCATTTTTCGTGGTGGGGGCCACGCATCCACACGCCGCTTGGTGAGCTTACGACTCGAGCGCCGGACCTACTGCTTTTCGCTCGTGGCTACGACCCCAAACGGGTCCGTAACGCGGACAGTCGTATCGGGGTCCTCCAGGCGTCCGATTGGAACGGCAAGACCATTCCGATGTCCTCTAGGACCGCAGATTCGAAAGCCTACGCAGCGCAGCTAGAGCACTTCGACCCGATGGAATTGTTCTACGATAGCTGCGGTTGGCAACATGCGCCGCGCCTACTCGTCGCGCTCGACGAAGAGGCGCAGATGCTCAGGGCGCAAGGGCCTGGACTGGACCCGGGCACTTCGCTTCGGGGGCGGGACGAGGCACGCCTTTCCGCGTGTGGGTCGGTCGAAACCTACGTCCGGGGGCACGTGCGATGAGCTTTCGCTTGGCGGTGGCGACAATCGGCATCGTGATCCTGCCGCGCGTCGTGATCGGTTACAACGACGATGCCCATCGGCATATGTCACTAACCACGGTGGAGAGGTCAGTTCTGGCAACCGACCCGCGAGTCCTTGCGGACCTGGGGTTGCCGCCTTGGGAGGACAAGGCCACGGGCCGGCAGTCGCGGAATCTGATTGGGAATGCCGTCGCGCGAGGGGGCTATTACGAGGACCGCGGGATCAACTCCCGGAGCCACTTCTTGAACCCTCTGACGGGCGAGGGGTTCACGCACCGCGGCGGCGGGGCGCCGTCGCCAGTGTTCGCGCTGGAAGCGATCCGTGACGCTGGCGGTACGTGGGCGGACTGCGACGGCCTACAGCTCTATTCCCTTCACGACGCCCGCCTGGACTTCCTCACGGTGCTGACGGTCGAAAGCCGTCTGACGCGTGCCAACTTCTGGCAAAAGACCTGGGAGGATCTCGGCGCCGGCA
Source organism: Binatia bacterium (assembly GCA_046327955.1). Classification (GTDB taxonomy): domain Bacteria; phylum Desulfobacterota; class Binatia; order DP-6; family DP-6; genus JAXLXP01. The sequence continues at coordinate 154,997 of JAXLXP010000006.1, forward strand.
GCGCCGCGCCCTACAACGACATCGCTCATGACGCGATGTCTCGCGCCGCCGCTGAGAACTCGGTATCGGCCAACGACGACTCTTCGCCGCTCCAGGCCGTCAACATTTCGGCACGGTTCGCCGAGTACGCCGTGACCCGCACGATTGCGGGGGAGTCGCGGCTCTTCCTGATCGACTTCATCCGCGACGCGGACGGGGTGTGGCGCATCGCGAGCATGTAGCGGGGTCGCGCGAACCGGCATGACAAAGAAGGTGCTCCGATGGATCGGCCTCGTCGTCCTGCTGCTTCTCTTCGCCTCGGGCAAGGTGGCGTACGTGGGGCTGCCGATCACGGCGACCGTGGTCGCTGCGCAGACGGGCAAGCCGGTCGAAGGAGTGATCGTGGTGGCGATCTGGGAGCTTTACGGGGGCAACATTGAGGGCGGGCTCATCGTGGGACAGGCGAAGGTGCTGGAGACGGTGAGCGACGCGAACGGCCGGTTCCACTTCCCGTGGTGGGGGCCTCGCGTTCACACGCCCTTCGGAGAGCTTTCCACGGGCGCCGCCCCTTTGCTGCTCCTCTTCGCGAAGGGCTACGCTCCCACGGTGCGTACGAACGATGATTCGCACGTGGGGTTCCTGAGGCGTTCGGATTGGAACGGTAGGACCGTGTCGATGGACGCAGCGCCTTCCGATCCCAAAGCGTATTCGAGGCAGTTGCTCACGTTCGATGTGGGTCTCCACTCGCTGTTCCAGGGCAGTTGCGATTGGCGACGGGTCCCTCGCATGCTGCTGGCCCTCGACCGGGAGGCGGAGATGCTGCGAGCGCAGGGGTCCAATCTCGATCCAGGGCTGTCGCTCCGCTCACGCGACGCGGTTCGATCAGGGTGGTGCGGCTCAATCGAACAGTACGTCAGGGAGCACGCGCGATGACATCTCACCGCCTTGTGGTCGCGGTGGTGTTACTGGCGGGCGCGGGCAGTGTTGCGGCCTACAACGACATCGCTCATGACGCGATGTCTCGCGCCGCCGTTGAGAACTCGGTATTGGCCAACGACGCCTCGCTCCTTCCTGATCTTGGACTACCGCCGTGGAGTGATTATGCGACAGGCCGGCAGTCGCAGGATTTGATTCGGGATGCCGTCGCGCGAGGCGGCTATTACGAGGACCGCGGGATCAACTCCCGCAACCACTTCTTCAACCCTCTGACGGGCGAGGGATTTACGCACCGGGGCGGCGGAAGCCCCTCGCCGGTGTTCGCGCTGGAAGCGATCCGTGACGCTGGTGGCACCTGGACCACCTATGATCTGCAGCCATATTCCTTCCGCCATGCCCGCCAGGACTTCCTCGTCGCGTTGACCTTCGAAGGCCGTCTCATGCGCGATCAGTTCTGGAAGAAGACCTGGGAGGATCTCGGCCACGTGATTCACCACCTCCAGGACATGGCGCAGCCCCAGCATGTTCGGGACGACGACCACTTGAGCACGCTCCTCCCGGACTGGATTCTCGGCGAAAGCCCCAGCGCCTACGAAGCATGGGCGGAGGACAACTGGGGCGTGTTGATCGACGCCTATCCGCCCGTGTCGGCGCCGACCCCGCAGCAGCTCTGGACTACCTACTTCGACACGAGCGTAGACTTCGCCAACAACAACGGGATGGTGGATTTCAGCCGCGACGCGGACGGGGTCTGGCGCATCGCGAGCATGTAGCGGAGCCGAGCGAGCCAACATGGCAAAGAAGGTGCTCCGGTGGATCGGCATCGTCGTCCTGCTGATCCTCTTCGCCTCGGGCAAGGTGGCGTACGTGGGGCTGCCGATCACGGCGACCGTGGTGGACGCCCAGACGGGCCAGCCGATCGAAGGCGCCATCGTGGTGGCGTACTGGGAGCTCAAAGGGGGCTTGGAGGGGACCTACCCCGTGGGACAGGTGAAGGTGCTCGAGACGGTCACGGATGCGAGCGGCCGGTTCCACTTTCCGTGGTGGGGACCGCGCGTCTACATCTCGCTCGGGGAGCTGGCGACCCAAGCCCCCCAGTTGCTGCTCTTCGCGAAGGGCTACGCACCAAAGGAGCTCAGGAACGACACGGCCCACAGCGGCCTTCTGCAAGCGTCCGACTGGAACGGCAAGATCATCGCCATCGACCGCAGGCCAGCGGACTTGAAAATCTACTCGACGCAGCTCGAATACTTCGACCCTGCCGAGCTCTTCTACAATAGCTGCGGGTGGCAGCATGCGCCGCGTCTTCTCTTGGCGCTCGACGAAGAGGATCAGATGCTCAAGGTGACTGGGCCGGGGCTGGATCCGGGCGTTTCTCTTCGGGGGCGGGACGAGGCGCGCCTGTCCCCGTGCAGATCGGTCGAAGCCTACGTGCGGGGGCACGCGCGATGAGCGTTCGCGTGGTGGTGGCCGCGATCGGCATCCTGATCTTGCCGTGCGTCGCGATCGGTTACGACAACAACGCTCATTCGTATATGTCGCTGGCCACCGCGGACAGGTCAGTTCTGGCAACCGACCCGCGCGTCCTTGCGGACCTGGGGGACCTCAACGGTGTTCCCGCGGCGGTGGAGCTGATCGCGCCCGTGCTGAGCCCCGACATGGCGAGCGCGGCGTTCTACGACTTCGGGCCGATCCTCGGGCTCCCTTCGTGGGAGATCACGGATCGGGTCGCCGCGACGTCGTGGAGCGGCCCGACGGGCGACTTCGCGCTGGGGAGCCGATTCTAGCCCCAACGCGGGGTACTACCCGCGCTCGGCCTTGGCCTCGGCGGGTGCGTCGCCTTGGCGCTTCGCGTCTTTGCGGGCGGCGCGCGGGGACGCCGGGCTCGGCGCCATGCTCTCGATCAGGTCCTTCGCGCGGATCACGACGCGAGGGTCGGGCTCGACGACGGCGTCCTCGTCCTTGCCAGCGTACGGCACGTGCGTGAGCACGTAGCGCATGCAGTTGATCCGCGCGCGCTTCTTGTCGTCGGAGCGGATCACCGTCCACGGCGCGTCGGCGGTGTCGGTGTGGAAGAACATCTCCTCTTTCGCCTCGGTGTAGGCCTCCCACTTGTGCAGCGAGGCAAGGTCGATCGGGCTCAGCTTCCACTGCTTGAGCGGGTCCTTCTGGCGCTCGAGGAAGCGGCGGACCTGCTCCTTGCGTGACACGGAGAACCAGAACTTGAAGAGCCGGATGCCGCTGTTGACGAGCATCCGCTCGAGCACCGGCGCCTGGCGCAAGAACTCGAGACGCTCCTTGGGGTTGCAGAACCCCATCACGGTCTCGACACCGGCGCGGTTGTACCAGGAGCGGTCGAAGAGGACGATCTCGCCCGCCGCTGGCAGCCACTGGACGTAGCGCTGGAAGTACCACTGCCCGCGCTCGCGGTCCGACGGCTTCTCGAGCGCGACGACCATCGCGCCGCGGGGATTCAAGTGCTCCATGAAGCGCTTGATCGTGCCGCCCTTGCCGGCCGCGTCGCGGCCCTCGAACAGGATGACGATGCGATCGCCGGTCGCCTTCACCCAGTTCTGCATCTTGAGCAGCTCGATCTGGAGCTGCGCCTTCAGCCGCTCGTACTCCCCGCGCGTCATCCGCTCGGGCGGCGGACCCTCGGTCGTTGGCCTCGCGAGCGTGGCCTGGACCTGCTGCACCGTCCCTTCGACGGTGGAGAGCAGCTCGTCGGCGCTGGGCTCCTTCTTGGCCGGCATGGCTGCTCTCAGAGGTCCGCGAGCAGGCTTGCGACCACCGCACGGGCCTCCTCGATGGCGGCCGCGCACTCGATCGAGACGCGACGCTTGTGCTGCGCGCGCGTGAGCTGCCCGCCGAGCTTCTTCACCAGCTTTTCGGCGGCCGCGACGAGCTTGTCGTGCTTCTTGCCGCTCGCGGCGCACGCCTTGGTGAGCAGCTTGCCGACGCGGGTCGCCTGCTTGCGCAGCGCCGCCTGGACCTTCGCACTGATCGCGCCGTCGGTGCACAAGCCGGCCGCGATCGCGGCGAGCTCGCATGCGGCGCCGTCGCAACCGCTCGGCTCGGTGACCACGCACTGGCCGCCCGTGCACGCGACGTCGGTACACGTGCCGCCGCTGCTGCAGTCGGCGACTGTCGTGCAGGGGCCGCCCGCGCCGGCACCGAGCACGCTGGCGGCGAAGAGCCCGCCGCCCGTCCCCACCAGGGCGCGCGCGGCCGTCGGCGGGGTCACGCCCGCGAGCTGCGCGCTCGAGGCCGGCGGGATCTCGAGGTCGCCGACGCCCTCGCTCAGGAAGTTGCGACCGCCCGGGGCGTGCGGGTCGTTGACGGTCGTCCAGGTGGCGCCGCCGTCCGTCGAGCGCAGGATGTTGCCTTCGCTGTTGCCGGCGAGCAGGACCTCGTCGACGTTCGACGGGTTGATCGCGACGACCTGGATGTTCAGGTTGGGCGACACGCCGGGTCCGCTCAACGCGACCGGCGCGAACGTGACGCCGCCGTCGGTCGACTTGTAGAGGACGCCGCTCGGCCCACCGCCGTTCGTGCCGGTGCCCGCGTACACCGTGCCGGAGGCGCAGTGCACGCGCACGTCGTTCACGCGCCCGCTGACCGACGCGATCGTGCTCGCGCTCGGCGCGCCGGTCGTGGCGTCGGTGACGCGGACGAGCGCGCCGCCGGAGTTCGAGCCGGTCGCGACCAGGAGCACGTCCTGCACCGTGGCGTCGGAGCCGGTGGTCGGGCAGTACGCGAGGGCGCGCACCGCGGCGAGGCCGGTGGCGACGGTCGTGATGCCGCTGATGGTCGGGTTCGGGCTCCCGGCGGTGAGGTTGGCCCGGACGAGGCTGCCGTTCGAGCCGTCCTGGTCGACGTTGTCGCCGCCGCCGATGAAGATCGTGTCGGCGCCGATCACGCCGGCGAGCGCGGTCACGCTGAACGATCCGCCGCTGCCGGTTCCGATCGCCGTCCCGTCCGTGCCGGCGACGTTGGGCCCGATGAGCTTCGGCGTCGCCGCGCTCCAGCCGGTGACGGCGCTCAGCAGGTTGCCGGCGCCGCCGTGGCCGAAGACGAGCCACGTCGTCGCGCTCGCTCCCTCCCACCAGTCGACCGCGTAGCCGCCCTTGGTGACCACGGTCTGGAACGTCGCGCCGCCGTCCTCGGAGGCGACGCCGAGGCCGCCGCCCGAGCCGGACAGGCTGACCGCCACCTGCATTCCGCCGAGTGGACCAAAGACCGAGTCCTTGATCACCGGGACCGTGAACCCGTTGACGGCGACGCCGCCGCTGGTCGACCCGGTGCCGGCGGCGGCATCCTGCTGCGTCGGGAACTGCGGCACGCCGCTCGTCGCCGAGGCGCTCTTCACCACGCCGCGGTTGCCGTCGCCCGAGAGCAGCACCTGGTTGGTCGAGCCGTCGTAGCCGGAGTCGAACGCGAGGCCGGTGTTGTTGTTGATGCCGTTCACCTGGTTCAGCACCAGCGAGCCCGTGCCGCTCTTGGTGAGGAAGCACTGGGAGATCGTGCCCGCGCCCGTGGTCCCGGTGCTGAGCGGCGAGACCGAGCCGATCGCTCCCGGACCCGCGCCGCAGTTGCCGGGCACGCTCGTGGACGCGCTCATGTCGCCGCTGACGAAGGCGGTCGCGGTCGGGTCCTTGGTCGCCATGATCGCCGTGCCCGAGGGGCCACTCGACGCGTAGACCAGGACGGCGGCGGGCGGCGCGCCCGAGGCGCGGGCGCCGCCGAAGCGCACGAACACGGGCGACGTGGGGAAGCCGGCGAGCGTCGTGCCGACCTGCACCGGCGGATCGTCGGTCGTGTTGAGGTCGTAGACCTTGAGGTCGCCGGTCGACGTCACCACCGCGACGTACGGCCGATCGGATCCGGTCCCGACCGCCATGCGATCGTTGGCGCCGCCGAGATACGGCGTCGTCATGTCCTGGAGCGTGGGGGTCGTGGCGGTCATGTCGGCGCGCTTCGTGGCAGTGCCCGAGACGGCGACCAGCGTGCTCACCGAGCCCGCGTGCCCCCAGTAGAGGGTGGCGAAGCCGTTCACCGTTCCGCCGACCGCCGCCCACGTGGTGCCGAAGTCGGTCGAGTAGTAGATCTTGCCATTGACCGTGGTCGCCAGCTCGCCCGGGTAGCCGCTGGTCGTGAGTCCACCGCTGCTGTTGCTGCCATCGAGCCCGTGGGTGGCATCGTCGGCCTGCAGCGTCACCGGGGCCCAGGAGCCGCCGTAGTCGGCCGTGCGGAAGACCTGGGGGATCACGGACGTGGAGGCGTAGAACACGCCGCTCAGGCCGTCGGCGACGATGCCGCTGATCTGGCCGCCGTACACGGGCAGTGCCGTGAACTTGCTCCCGGACGCGGTGAGCGCGACGTCCTGCGTCACGGGGCCCGTGGTGACGGTCACGCCGGTGGTCTCCGCCACCGCGTACCCCTGCGCGCCGGCGCGGATCGTATACGTGCCCGCGGCGACCGTGCCGAGCGAGTAGCTGCCCGTGGCGTCGGCGACGGCCGCGTACTGGCCGGCCGTGCCGACGGCCGCGACGAACGCGCCCGCCACCGCCGTGCCACCGCTGGCGATCGTGCCGCTCACCGTCGCGTCGGGACGCGCCGTGGCGGGAAGCAGGATCGCAAGAGCCGTGAGGACCAGTAGACGCGCGCTCTTTCCCATGGTGCCGTGTTCCCCCTGCCCAAGATGGGCTGCGTCAGGGAGCTTCGGCACGTGGCGGCGAGATCTTGAGGAGCCCGGGGCGCGCGCTCAGCGCCCGGGGCGCCCCGGCCACTGCGTGAGCCGGTAGATGGAGAACGGGGCGGCCTGATGGGCGACGTTACGCGCGTTGGCGCTCGCAATCGCGGTCGTGAGCGGGTTTCGCTCCCAGTTGAAGACCTCCGACGTGACCAGGAAATCGTCGCCGTCGAACCGCAGGTGCAAGCGGTGCGCGGAAGCGAGGAGATTCCACCACTGCACGTCGACCTGGGTCTGGAGGTCGAAGTTCCGCCAGTGGCCAGCCGCCCAGAAGCGCGCGGCAGGGTGCTCCAGCTCGATGCGCCGGATCGCCGCTGCGGTGTCGAAGAGGGCGATGGTGCGCGGTGCGACCGTCCACGCCGGGTGGGGCCGCGTCGTCACCGTCGGTGGGGAGAGGCACAGACACGCGAGCAGCACGCCGAGCCAGGCCACCCATGCCGCCCGCCCGGCGCGGCCTGCCGGGGCGAACAGCCCGGCGGACGCGAAGTGCGCGTAGAACGGCAGCAGCAGGAGGGCGATCAGGGCGTGGCGCACCCAGCCGCGGTCCGAGAGGAAGAGCCACCACCCCAGCATCACCACCACCGCGAAGCCGAGCACGGTCGCGATCCGAAGCGCCGCTCCGGCGGCCGGTCGCACCCCGGCGTACGCGACCCTCGGCCACGCGAGCAGCGCGCCGCCGAGCGGCAGCGCGAACCACCCGAGGTGCTCCCCGAGCGTCTGGAGGCGCGCCCAGACGGAGGGCACCTGCAGGCCCACGGGACCCCGGCCCAGGCCGGAGCCCTGGACGGAGAGGAACCGCAGCGCCTCGCGCCAGTTCTGCGCGTAGGCGGCCCAGGATCCGAGCTGCACGAGCCGGAAGAACTCTGTGGCGAGCAGCACGAGCACCAGACCGCCACCCCAGCGGGCGAGCGCGCCGAGTCGGGTGGGTCGGAGGCCGGGGAGCAGTGCGAGGGTGGCGCCGAGCGCGGCGGCCGGCAGCGCCGCCACGAGCTTCGCGCAGACGGCGAGGCCGACCGCGACGCCCGAGAGCCACATCCGCGCGCGCGCGTGACGACCCTGGCCCTCTCCGTCGACCGCCAGGAGCGTCCCGATGAGCACCAGCAGGCCGGCAGGCACCTCCCCGAGGGGCCGGTAGAACTGCAGGAACGGCTTCACGGTGGTCGTGGCCATGAGCCCGACCGTCGTGAGGAACCCCGCCGCCGCGAGCCCCGTCGCGAAGGTCCGCCGCGCGAGCCCCCACGCCGCGAAGACGAGCGCCCCACAGAGCAGCGCGCAGACGACGTTGGGCAGGAACGGACGATCGCCCATCAGCCGGTAGGCGGCCGCGATCGGCAGCAGCACCGTCGGTCCGGTCGTCGTCTCGGCGGACCAGACCTCCCAGCGGTCGTAGTTGCGGAATGCCCACGCACCGCGGAACGCGAGGTTGCGCGCGACGAGCGTGTTCTGCGCGCCGTCGAAGGGGTCGATCTCGGTCGTCGCCTGCGAGACCCAGCACAGGAGCAGGTACGCCATGAGCGCGAGACTTGCCACCTCGACGACGGAGCGTGGCCCGCGCCGCACGCGCTACAGCTCCGGGCTCGACGGCAGCATGGTCTCACCCGTGAGGTGGCGGTCCACCTCGCGGGCGCATTCCCGACCCTCCCAGATCGCCCACACGACGAGGGACTGGCCGCGCCGCATGTCGCCACAGGCGAACACCCCGGGCACGTTCGTCTGCCAAGCGCCATCGACCGCGACGGTGCCGCGCTCGGTGAGCTTCACGCCGAGCTGCGCGAGCATCGTGTCGGGCTCGGGCCCGAGGAAGCCGAGCGCGAGCAGCACGAGGTCGCAGTCGATTGCGAACTCGGTCCCTGGGACTTCTCGCATCGCCATGCGGCCGTTCTCGTTCACCCACTCGACGCGGACGCCGTGGAGCGCCTTCACGTTGCCGTGCTCGTCGCCGGAGAAGCGCTTGGTATTGATGCTCCAGTCGCGGGTCACGCCCTCCTCGTGCGAGGTGGATGTGCGCAGGATCATCGGCCAGTTCGGCCAGGTGTTCGGCGGCCGCTTCTCGGGCGGCTGGGGCAGCAGCTCGAACTGGTGGACGGCGACCGCGCCGTGGCGGTTCGACGTGCCGAGGCAGTCGGAGCCGGTGTCGCCGCCGCCGAGGATCACGACGCGTTTGCCGGTGGCGAGGATCTGTCCATCGACCCGGTCGCCCGCCACGACCTTGTTCTGCTGCGGCAGGAACTCCATCGCGAAGTGGATGCCCTTCAAGTCGCGGCCCGGGATCGTCAGGTCGCGCGGCTTGGTCGAGCCGCCCGAGAGCACGACCGCGTCGAAGTCCTTGCGGATCTTCTCGACCGGGACGTTCACGCCGACGTGCGCGCCGGTGACGAAGGTGACGCCCTCCGCCGTCATCTGCTCCACGCGGCGGTCGATGTGGGACTTCTCCAGCTTGAAGTCCGGGATGCCGTAGCGCAGGAGGCCGCCGACGCGGTCCGCGCGCTCGAAGACCGTGACGAGGTGGCCGGCGCGCGCGAGCTGCTGCGCGCAGGCGAGCCCCGCCGGCCCCGAGCCGATCACCGCCACCGTCTTCCCGCTGCGCTTCTCCGGCACCTGGGGCCCGACCCAGCCCTCGCCCCACGCGTGCTCGATGATGTTCTTCTCGAGGCTCTTGATTGTCACCGGGTCGTTGTTGATGTTGAGGACGCAGGCCTCCTCGCAGGGCGCCGGGCACACGCGGCCGGTGAAGTCGGGGAAGTTGTTCGTGGAGTGCAGGCGTTCGATCGCTTCGTGCCAGCGCCCCCGGTACACGAGGTCGTTCCAGTCGGGGATGATGTTCCCGAGCGGGCAACCCTTGTGGCAGAAGGGGATGCCGCAATCCATGCACCGGGCGCCCTGGATGCGGAGCGCCTCGTCCGACGGCTTCTCCTCGAACTCGTGCCAGTGCGTGAGCCGCGCGGCGACCGGCTCCTTGTGCGCCGTCTCCCGCTGGTACTCGAGAAATCCCGTGATCTTCCCCATCGTCACACCGCCGCGAGGCGCGCCGCCTCGGTGTCGAGGTGCGCCGCCGCGAGTACCTTGGCGTACTCGGTGGGGAGCACCCTCACGAACTTCCGGACGATCGCGGCCCAGTCCCCGAGCACGCGTGCCGCGACCGCCGAGCCCGTGAGCTCGTGGTGGCGGGCGACCAGCCCGCGGACCGTCGCCTGGTCCTGCGCGGTGAGCGGATCGAGGCTCACCATGCCCTTGTTGCAGCGGGTGGCGAACGTGCCGTCCTCGTCCAGCACGTAGGCGACGCCGCCACTCATGCCGGCCGCGAAGTTGCGACCGGTGCCGCCGAGCACGATCACGAGGCCGCGGGTCATGTACTCGCAGCCGTGATCGCCGACACCCTCGACCACCGCGGTCGCCCCGCTGTTGCGCACCCCGAAGCGCTCGCCCGCGAGCCCGCGGAGGAAGACCTCGCCGCCCGTGGCGCCATAGAGGGAGACGTTGCCGACGATGATGTTGTCCTCCGGGGCGAATGTCGCGGTCCTGGGCGGGTAGACGACGATCCGGCCGCCCGAGAGGCCCTTGCCGAAGTAGTCGTTGGCGTCGCCCTCGATCTCGGCAGTGATCCCGGGCGCCAGCCAGGCGCCGAAGCTCTGGCCCGCCGAGCCCGTGAACGTGATGTGGATCGTGTCGTCCGGGAGGCCCTCGGCCCCGAACCGCCGCGACACCTCCGCGGAGAGCATCGTGCATGCCGTCCGGTTGATGTTGCGGATCGGGATATCGAAGCGCACCGCCTCGCGGCGTTCGAGCGCGGGCGCGCAGCGGCGGATGATCTCGTTGTCGAGCGCCTTGGCGAGCCCGTGGTCCTGCGGCTCGACGCAGCGGATCGGCACGCCGGGGTCGACGTCGGGTTTGTGCAGGATCTGTGAGAGGTCGACGCCGCGCGCCTTCCAGTGCTCCGAGACGTCGCGCACGTCGAGCATGTCGACGCGGCCGACCATCTCGTCGACCGTGCGGAAGCCGAGCTCGGCCATGTGCTCGCGCAGCTCTTCGGCGACGAACGTCATGAAGCTCACCACGTGCTCCGGCTTGCCCTCGAACTTGGCCCGCAGGCGCGGGTCCTGCGTCGCGATGCCGACCGGGCAGGTGTTCAAGTGGCAGACGCGCATGAGGATGCAGCCCGACGCGACGAGGGCGGAGGTCGCGAAGCCGATCTCCTCGGCGCCGAGCAGGATCGCCACCGCGACGTCGCGGCCGGTCTTGATCTGGCCGTCGGTCTCCACGCGGATGCGGCGGCGCAGGTCGTTGGCGACCAGGATCTGCTGCGTCTCGGCGAGTCCCAGCTCCCAGGGAATGCCCGCGTGCTTGATCGAGGAGAGCGGCGAGGCGCCGGTGCCGCCCGAGTCCCCGCTGATCAGGACGACGTCGGCCTTGCCCTTGGCGACGCCGGCCGCGACCGTGCCGACGCCCACTTCGGCGACCAGCTTCACGCTGATGCGGGCGCGGTCGTTGGCGTTCTTCAAGTCGTGGATCAGCTGCGCCAGGTCCTCGATCGAGTAGATGTCGTGGTGCGGCGGCGGGGAGATGAGCCCGACCCCGGGCGTCGAGTGACGGATCTTCGCGATGTACTCGTCGACCTTGTGGCCCGGGAGCTGGCCGCCCTCGCCGGGCTTGGCGCCCTGCGCCATCTTGATCTGCAGCTCGTCGGCGTTGACGAGGTAGTGGCTGGTGACGCCGAAGCGGCCCGAGGCGACCTGCTTGATGGCGCTGCGACGCGAGTCGCCGTTCGGGGCGGGGGTGAAGCGCACCGGGTCTTCGCCGCCCTCGCCGGTGTTGGACTTGCCACCGAGCCGGTTCATCGCGATGGCGAGGTTCTCGTGCGCCTCGCGCGAGATCGAACCGAGCGACATGGCGCCGGTCTTGAAGCGCTTGACGATCGTGACGGCGGGCTCCACCTCGTCGATCGGAACGGGTGCGCCCTTCTTGAAGCGCAGCAGGCCGCGGATGGTGCAGAGGCGGCGGCTCTCGTCGTTGGCCGCGGCGCTGTAGTCCTTCCACATCGCGTAGCTGCCCTTGCGGACCGCGTGCTGCAGCTTTGCGACCGTGTTCGGGTTGTACATGTGGTGCTCGCCGCGCCGGCGCCACTGGTACTGGCCACCGACCTCGAGGTCCCCGGCGATGGCCGGCGCGCCTTCGTAGGCGTAGTCGTGCCGGAGCTGCGCCTCGCGTGCGATGACGTCGAGCCCGACGCCCTCGATCCGCGACGCCGTCCAGGTGAAGTAGCGCTCGACGAGGGCGCTGGAGAGCCCGATCGCCTCGAAGATCTGCGCGCCGCGGTAGCTCTGCAGCGTCGAGATGCCCATCTTCGTCATCGTCTTGAGGACGCCCTTGGCGAGCGCCTTGCGGTAGTTCGCGAGCGCCTCGTCGACGCCGACGTCCTTGAGCAGCCCCTCGGCGTGCAGGTCGCGCAGCGTCTCGTACGCGAGGTACGGGTTGATCGCGCCGCAGCCGAAGCCGAGGAGCAGGCAGCAGTGCATCACCTCGCGCGGCTCGCCCGACTCGAGCACGATGCCGACGCGCATCCGCGTGCCTTCGCGGATGAGGTGGTGGTGGACGGCCGCGACGGCGAGGAGGCTCGGGATCGCCACCTGGTGCTCGGAGGCGCCCCGGTCGGAGAGCACGAGGATCGTGTGCCCTTCGGCCAGGGCCGCGCAGGCGCGCTGGCACAGGTCGTCGAGCGCCTGGCCGAGCCCCTCGCCTCCGGAGCCGGCGGGGAAGAGGATCGGCAGCGTGATCGCGCGCAGGTGGCCGTCGTCGAGCGCCTTCACCTGGGCGAGCTGCTCGTTGGTGAGGACGGGGCTCTTGAGCTTCAGTTGATGGCAGTGGAGCGCGGTCTCCTCGAACAGGTTCTGCTCGGGGCCGATCGTCGTCTCGAGCGACATGACCAGCTCCTCGCGGATCGGGTCGATCGGCGGGTTGGTCACCTGGGCAAAGAGCTGCTTGAAGTAGTTGAAAAGGAGCTGCGGGCGCTCCGAGAGCACCGCGAGCGGGGTGTCGGTCCCCATCGAGCCGACCGGCTCCTGTCCGTTGAGCGCCATCGGCGTGAGCAGGATGCGGAGGTCCTCGATCGTGTAGCCGAACGCCTGCTGGCGCCCGAGGAGCGTCTCGGGCGTGTAGGCCGGCGCGACCTCCCTGGGCGCCGGGAGCTTCTCGAGGTGGACCAGGTGTTGGTCGAGCCAGCGCCGGTACGGCCGGCGGGCCGCCATCGCTTCCTTGATCTCCTCGTCGCCGACGATCCGCCCCTGCTCGGTGTCGACCAGGAACATGCGCCCAGGTTGGAGGCGGTCCTTGTGGAGGACGTTCTCCGGCGCGATGTCGAGCACGCCGACCTCCGAGGCCATCACGACGAAGCCGTCCTTGGTGACGACGTAGCGCGACGGGCGCAGCCCGTTGCGGTCGAGCACGGCGCCGATCACGCGCCCGTCGGTGAACGCGATCGACGCGGGGCCGTCCCACGGCTCCATGAGGCAGGCGTGGTATTCGAAGAACGCGCGCTTGGCGGCGCTCATGCTCTCGTGGCTCTGCCACGCCTCCGGGATCATCATGTTGACGGCGTGCGGGAGCGAGCGGCCGGTGTGAAGCAGCAGCTCGAGCGCGTTGTCGAACATCGCCGAGTCGCTGCCGGACTGGTCGATGATCGGGAAGAGCTTGGTGACGTCCTCGAACTTCTCGGAGGCGAACATCGACTGCCGGGCGTGCATCCAGTTGATGTTGCCGCGCAGCGTGTTGATCTCGCCGTTGTGCGCGATGAAGCGGTACGGGTGTGCGCGCTGCCACGACGGGAAGGTGTTCGTCGAGAACCGCTGATGGACCAGCGCCAGCGCGGAGACGAAGAGCGGGTCGGTGAGGTCGTGGTAGAACGCGGGAATCTGGTCGGGGAGCAGGAGTCCCTTGTAGGCGATCGTGCGTGACGAGAGGCTGGGGACGTAGAACCGCTCGGAATCGGGCATCCCGGAGGCGCGCACGCGGGCCTCGACCCGCTTGCGGATCACGTAGAGCTTGCGCTCGAGCGCGGCCTGGTCGGGCGCCTCGCGGCCGGCACCGACGAAGACCTGGCGCACGTCGGGCATGTTGGTCTGCGCGAGCGGCCCCGGGGTGTTGGTGTCGACCGGCACCCGGCGCCAGCCGATCAGCTCCTGCCCCTCCTCGCGGACCACCTTCTCCAGGATGTGCTCGCACTCGTTGCGCTGGCGGACGTCGCGCGGGAGGAAGACCATGCCCACGCCGAAGCGCCCCGGCGCGGGCAGCGTCGCCATCTTCGCGGCCTTCAGCTCGCGGCGGAAGAACGCGTCGGGGATCTGGACGAGGATGCCGGCGCCGTCGCCGGTCAGCGGGTCGCAGCCGCAGGCACCCCGGTGCGTCAGGTTGCGCATGACGGTGAGTGCCTTGTCGATGATGTCGTGCGAGCGCTCGCCTTTGACGTTCACCACGAATCCGACGCCGCAGGCGTCGTGCTCCGTGCGCGGATCGAGAAGCCACTGCGTCTTGCGTTCCGTCATGGTCAATTCCCCTTGAGGGCGTGGCGGTCGCCGTTGCGACGGGACCGCCGGCCCGGCCCGTCGGCCTGGGTGCCGCGCGGCAGCGCGAGTTGCACGCGCTCGGTGTGCGTCGAGAGCACGACCAGCGTCTCGGTGCGGGCGACCCCGTCGAGCGCGCGGATGCGGCTGATGAGGTGCTCGAGCGACGACGTGTTGGCGGTCTTGGTCTTGAGCAGCAGCGTGTACTCGCCGGTCACGTGGTGACACTCGAGCACGTCCTCGATCGCCGCGATCTGCTGCTCGAACTCGGTGATGCCCGCCGGGTGGCCGATGATCACGCCGATGAACGCCGTGATGTCGAGGCCGATCTTGCGGCCGTCGAGAATCGCGCGGTAGCCGGTGATGATCTCCGCCGCTTCGAGCTTCTTGATGCGCTCGAGGACGGCGGGCGCGGAGAGCCCCACCGCCTCGCCGATGCGGGCGAGTGGGAGGCGGCAGTCGTCCTGCAGGATCGCGAGGATGCGGAAGTCCGTGTCGTCCGGGCCGCTGTCTGCGTGGTCGCCGAATCTCATAAGGAAAACATCCGATTCGAGAGAACACATAGATGCATTTGGCTGGCTCTGTCAATGCTTTGTTAGGCCTGGAAGTCGTGCACTCGGAGTGCACTTTGGCCTTGCCGGTGGTCGAACCAGTGTGGTCAAACGACCAGGCCGGCCGGGCTGGCCGCCGAAGGAGGAGGTTTCATGTTGCGACGTCTGATGGTGGTGCTCGTCGCCGCCGCGATCGTGGGCAGTGGCACGGCGCGCGCCGACCAGGCCCGTTGCCGCAAGGCGCTCGGGAAGGCGGTCGAGAAGTACGCGAAGTCTCGGCTCAAGGCGGTTGCCAAGTGCGAGGATCAGCGCTCCTCGGGGGCGCTCGCGGTCGGAACGACCTGCCGCGAACAGTGTACCGGGGGCACCAACTCCGGAGCCCCGTGCGTGACGGGTGCGGACTGCGACTCGCTGGTCTGCGGCACGGTGAGTGACGCGACCGCGAGCGGAAAGCTCGCCACCGCCGTGACCAAGTTCAACGCAGCGGTCGGCGGCAAGTGCGCGACGCCGCTGCCGGTCGTGGGGCCGGCGTGCGACGGCAGCACCGGGTCGGTGGCCGCCCTCGAGGGCTGCGTCACCCAGCCGCACCAGGAGGCCGACACCGAGCAGGCCAACGCCGACTCGCTCGCCAGGACCATCTACGATACCGCGGCTCCGGTCGACGCATCGCTGGTGAAGTGCCAGGCGGCGATCAGCAAGGAAGCCGGGAAGTACCTCGACAAGCGGATGAAGGCGGCCCTCAAGTGCAACGAGGCCGTCGCCAAGGGGAAGATTCCGGGCCCGTGCCCCGACGCCGCCGCGGCGACCACGTACGAGGCCCTGCGCGTCAAGCTCGACGCTGGCATCCGCAAGAAGTGCACCGAGACGCAGCTCGCGAGCGACGTGGCACCGAAGCTCGACTTCGGGTTCCCGTGCGAGAAGTACAAGCTCGTGACGTTCAAGCGCGACACGCCGGCGACGAGCGGCAACTCCGTCCCCGTGCTCGACCGGTTCATCCGGTGCATGACGGACGCCACCGCCGCGGTGGCCGACCGCTACGTGAGCATCGCCTATCCGGGCGAGGAGCCGAATGCGTTTGCGCAAGGGGTGGCGGCAGGTGACGCGACCGACTCGGCCGCGATCTTCTGGACGCGGCTTCCGGACTCGACCCTGGGCGCGCTCCTCGACGTCGCGACCGACAGCGGGTTCACGACCGGCCTCCAGACGGTGTCCGTCGGCTCCGATGGGGGCGACGACGGCACGGTCAAGGAGGAGGTGACGCTGCTCACCGCGGACACCACGTATTACTATCGCTTCCGCCAGGGCTCGAACACGAGCACCACGGGCAAGATCAAGACCCTCCCGTTGCCCAGCACGACCGCGACCGTGCGCGTCGGCTGGACGGGTGACGCGAACGCGTTCTTCCGGCCCTACTCGGTGCTCGACCCGATGCGCCTCCAGAACCCGGATGCGTGGTTCTTCATCGGCGACACGATCTACGGCGACGATCCGCGCTCGGGCACCGGGGTCGCTGCCGCCGTCGGGGACTATTACGGCAAGTACAGGGAGAACCGCGAGGACGGCTCGCTTCGCAACGTGATGGCGTCGACCGGAACCTACGTGATGTGGGACGACCACGAGGTCCGCAACGACTTCGCGGGTGACGTCGCGGCGTTCGCGGCCAAGATGGAAGCCGGGAACCACGCGTTCCGCCGCTACAATCCGATCCGCGAGGACGGCGGCGACGAGGAACAGCTCTTCCGCAGCTTCAAGTGGGGCACGCTCGCCGAGTTCTTCCTGATCGACCTCCGGCAGTACCGCTCGGCGAAGTACACGTGCTGCAACATCGGTGCGGAGAACGGGTACGTGCTCACCGACTCCGACACGACCTGCACGACCGGCGATCTCGCGCTGCCCGATACGACGTGCAACACCGCGCTCGCCACGCCCGGGCGGACGGTGCTGGGCACCGCGCAGAAGACGTGGCTCAAGAACGCCCTCCAGAACTCCACGGCGACGTTCAAGTTCATCATGAACGGCCCGCCGATCACGAACCTCTTCTTCCAGCCGTACGACTTCTGGATCGGCTATCCGCAGGAGCGGGACGAGCTGCTCAACTTCATCCTGGACCCCAACGGCGACCTGAGCCAGGCCGACGCGCTCAAGAACGTGGTCTGGCTGTCGACCGACCTCCACGGCATCGTGGTCTCGCACGACCGCGTCAGCATCGGATTCTCGCAGCCCGTACCGGAGGTCGTCGGCGGGGCGATCGGCATGGACCCGATCTTCCGCGAGCTTCCGCCGTCGATCGTGGCCTTCCTGCCCGGCCTGCCGGGCGTGCTCACGCAGATCTCGGAGTTCGACCTCGACCGCTTCAACTCCGCGATCGTCACGGTTGCGGACGGGTTGCCGGCCACGGCCACCGTCGATTTCTACGACCGCGGTGGGACGGTGATCCACTCGATCGTCTTCAACGCCACGCCGTAAGGCGGAGACGAACCGAGAGAGAGTCGCGGACGGCGGGCGCTCGCAGGGGCGCCCGCCGTCCGTGCTTTGGGCGCTACCGCTTCGGGACGATGCCGCGCTGCTCGAGGTACTCGAGGATCTGGCGGACGCTCTTCTCGACGCTCTGGGTCGCCGTGTGGATCGTGAGCTCGGCGTTCTCGGGCGCCTCGTAGGGCGCCGAGATGCCGGTGAACTCCTTGATCTCGCCGGCGCGGGCCTTCTTGTAGAGGCCCTTCACGTCGCGCCGCTCGCACTCGTCGACCGGGCAGTCGACGTGGATCTCGAGGAAGTCGTTCGGCATGAGCGCGCGAACCTGGTCGCGGTCGGCGCGGTAGGGCGAGATGAACGCGGTGACCGCCACCATGCCGGCATCGGTGAAGAGCTTGGCCACCTCGCCGATGCGGCGGATGTTCTCGGTGCGGTCGGCGGGCGAGAAGCCCAGGTTCTTGTTGAGCCCGTGGCGGATGTTGTCGCCGTCGAGAATGTAGGCACGCACGCCGCGTTCCCACAGGTGCTTCTCCAGGTCGACCGCGATCGTCGACTTCCCGGAGCCCGAGAGCCCCGTGAGCCAGACGGTCGCGCCCTTGTGCCCGTTGAGCTTTTCCCGATCGGCGCGGTTCACCGCGCCCGAGTGCCATACGATGTTCGTCGCTTTCTGCTCGGCCATGGGGCGAGTCCTTTACACGGCCTGGCCCCGCACCGGCAAGGGCGGTCTTGCGGCCGGGCGAGGGCTGCAGCGGACCGCACTCCCGTGCGGCGATGATTCGCAGCTTCCCCCATGACACCGATGGGGCGCACCTGCTACGGTCGGAGCCGAGGGAGTCCTCGGAGAGGAGGCCCGCGTGAAGGAGCTGCTCGAGTACGTCGTGCGGTATCTGGTGAACGATCCGGACGCCGTCGCGGTGAGCGTCACGCAGGGCGACGCCGTGTCGATCCTGGGATTGCGCGTCGCCAAGGCCGACCTCGGCCGCGTGATCGGGAAGGACGGTCGCACGGTGATGGCCTTGCGAACCGTGCTCAACGCCGTCGCGGCGCGGTCGCACCAGAAGGTTGCCCTCGAGATACTGGAATCGTAGACGCCGCCGCGCACCCCATGCTCGGGTTGGCGGCTCAGCGTTCCGGCGTCGGTGCGGGTGGCCCGCCGAGACGCTGGCTGCGCTGGCCCCGCGGTCGCAGCGCCGCGCGGCGCTCGCGTTTGCGGATCCGGATCGCGTCGGGCGTGACCTCGACCAGCTCGTCCTCGTCGATCCACGCGAGCGCGTCCTCGAGGCCCATCGCGTGGTGCGGGATGAGCCGCACGGCCTCGTCGTGTCCGGAGGCGCGCATGTTGGTGAGCTTCTTCTCGCGGCAGACGTTCACCTCGAGGTCGACGTCGCGCGAGTACTCGCCGACGATCATGCCCTCGTAGACCGGCGTGCCCGCCGGGACGAACAGCACGCCCCGCTCCTGGAGGTGGAAGAGGGCGTACGGCGTGGCGGTGCCCTCGCGGTCGGAGACCATCGCGCCGTTGGTGCGCCCCGGCATCGACCCGTGCCACGGCGCGTAGCCGTTGAAGAGCGCGTTCAAGATGGCGGTGCCGCGCGTCTCGGTCATGAACCGCTCGCGGAAGCCGATGAGCCCGCGCGAGGGCATCACGTACTCCATCCGCACGCGCCCGCCGCCGCTGTGGTCGAGGCGCTGGAGCATTCCCTTGCGGGCGGAGAGGAGCTGCGTGACGATGCCGACGTGCTCCTCCGGCACGTCGATCAGCACGAGCTCGGTGGGCTCCTCGATCACGCCATCGCGCTCGTGCACCACCGGCACGGGCTTCGACACCTCGAGCTCGTAGCCCTCGCGACGCATGGTCTCGATCAGGATCGCGAGCTGCAGCTCGCCGCGCCCGACGACGCGAAACTGGTCCATGTTGCCGGTTTCCTCGACGCGCAGGGCCATGTTGCGCTGGCCCTCCACGAACAACCGCTCCCGCACCTGCCGCGACGTCACGCGTGAGCCCGATCGTCCGGCCCACGGGCTGGTGTTGATCCCGAACACCATGGCGATCGTCGGCTCGTCGACGCGGATGCCGGGCAGGGCCCGCGGTTGCTCGGCATCCGCGATGGTCTCGCCGATCAGGATGTCGTCGGCACCCGCGACCGCGACGATGTCGCCCGCGCGTGCGCGTTCGATCTCGACGCGCTTGAGCCCCTGCCAGCCGTAGAGGTGCGTGATCTTGACCGGCTTCTGCGACCCGTCCTGCCGGCAGAGGACATAGCCCTTGCCGGCGACCAGCTCGCCGGCGACGATCCGCCCGATCGCGATGCGGCCGACGTAGTCGTCGTAGTCGGTGTTGTTGGCCTGGAACTGGGTAGGGGCGCCCGGCTCGCAGGGCGGCGGGGGGATCGTCGCGACGATGGACTCGAAGAGCGGGCGCAGGTCGCTGCCGGCGACGGCGAGGTCGCGCGTCGCGGTGCCGTCGCGCGCCTGCGTGTAGAGCACGGGGAAATCGAGCTGCCCCTCGTCGGCGCCGAGGTCGATGAAGAGGGCGTAGATCTCGTCGAGCACGGCGGCGGGGCGCGCGTCCTGGCGGTCGATCTTGTTGAGGCACACGACCGGCACGAGGCCGCGCTCGAGCGCCTTGCCGAGGACGAAGCGGGTCTGCGGCAGGGGGCCCTCGGAGGCGTCGACCAACAGGAGCACGCCGTCGACCATCGTGAGGGTGCGTTCGACCTCGCCGCCGAAGTCGGCGTGCCCCGGCGTGTCGACGATGTTGATGCGCACGCCCTCCCAGAGGATGGTCGTGTTCTTCGCGAGGATGGTGATGCCGCGCTCACGCTCGAGCGCGTTCGAGTCCATCACCCGGTCGGCGACCTGCTGGCCGGCTCGGAAGACGCCGGTCTGGCGCAGCATGGCGTCCACGAGGGTGGTCTTCCCGTGGTCGACGTGGGCGATGATGGCGATGTTGCGGACGTCGTCGCGGTGCTGCGGCACAACCGGCCCATCCTGTCGGCCGGCGCGCGCTGCGTCAATCGGCAGGGTTGTCACGCCAGCGCTGGAGGGTGGCGTCGATCTCGCTGCGGACCCGCTCGACGAGCACGCGCGGGTCCTCCCCGTGATGGCGTCGGATGGGCTTTCCGATCCACACGTGGACCCGCACCCCCCACGGCACGGGGCGGAAGTTGTGCCTGAGCAGCCGCCAGGACTCGTCGATCGCGACCGGCACGACCGGCGTGTCGGGGGCGGTCTCGAGCAGCGCGATCAGGCCCGCCGACTTGAACGGGCCGAGCGAGCCGTGCCGCGCGCGCGTGCCTTCCGGGAAGATCATGGCCGACGCCGCGCCTGCGCGGACGCGCTCGCCGAGCTCGCGGATGGCGGCCACGGCGCTCGGTGCGTCGCCGCGGTCGATCAGGACGTGCCCGCCGCGGCGGAGATTGTAGGAGATGCTGGGGATCCGGCGCCCGAGCGACCGCTTGGCGATGTACTTCGGGAAGTTGGAGAAGAACGCGTCCCCCAGGATCGGGATGTCGAACATGCTCTGGTGGTTCGAGACGATGATGTACGGTGTCCACGAGCGCACGGCCGGGTCGCGCTCGACCACGACACGGGCGCCGCACACTCCGAAGACGCGCACGAGGACGGCCTGCAGCGCCCCGGCGACGTACTCCTGCGGGCGCTGGCCGAACAGCCGGGCCGCGCGCTGGGCCACGTCGAACACGACGAGCGTCAGTCCGAAGAGCGGCAGGAAGACGACCGTCGTGGTCCACGAGAGCAACGCGTGCCGGGGCATCGCGGCGAGGTGTCTAGCTGATGGCGGGCGGGAGGGGAAGGGTTGCGGCATGGACCCGTCGCAGCGATTGTCGGCCCTCCCGGGCCGTGCCATACGGCCGGAGCGGAGGGCCTGGCCATGGCGCGACTCGTTCGATCCCTCGCGTTGATCCTCCTGGTCGTCGGGGCGGTGGTGCCGCGGGTGGCTGCGGCGCGCAGCTGCCGGCAGGAGCGCCTGAGTGCGCTCCTCTTGCGCTACTACCCGAGCGCCTCAGCCGGGGCGCGGCATCTGCGCTGGTTCCGGATCGAGCGCGAGGCCGATGCCTGTGCGACGCTCGACGTGGCCGCGCTCGGCTTTCGTCACGACTGTCGATTCCGTGCCGGCGACGCGGGGCTGGGCGCGCGCTGCGCGACGCTGCCGGTGGCCACGCCCCGGGACCTCGCGGCGTGCCTGCGCTGCTGGGAGGACACGCGGCTCGAGGAGGTCGGTGCGCTCCTCGACCCGAGCCACGCGCGGGCGCGGTGCGGCGCGGGATCGGGCGGTACGGGTCTCGGCTGCGCGCTGCTCGCGTGCCCGGACCCGCTGCCGGAGGCGGTCACGGAGGCGGCCGCTGCGACCGACCCGTGCGAGCGCGTCGTCGCGTCGGCGCCACCGCGGTACCTGATGCGACGCTCGCGGTTGCTTGGCTCATGCCGCGACGGCCGCAGCGCGTGCCTGGCGAACCCCGAGCGCGCGCGCGCACTGAACGCGCAGGCACGAGCCCGCAACGTGCGGATTCGCGACGCCTGCGAGGGGGAGCTGCTCACCCCGAGCGCGACGTTCTGCTGCGACTGCGCGCGCTCCGCTGGCACGTGCGCGGCCGCCGAGGATCGCGACGTCTGCGCGGCTCGGGGCTGCGAGGTCGTCGAGGGATCGCTCTGTGACGCGCACGCCGGTCGCTGCCGGAGCGCCGAGGAGCACGTCACGTGGTGGAGCGCATGTCCGGTCGCCGATGCCTGCCCGGGGCCCGCGATTCCGACCCGGCGCGAGATGATCGACTGCATCGAAACGGCGGCCGACCGCGTGGCGGACGAGTTGCTCTGCCTGGTGGCGCCCGCGAGCTGGTGTCCCGGCGGGGGGCTCGGCTCCGCCAGCGCCGCCTTCCTCGACGCCGGTCGCTAGCGTTCGCGCCGCGGCGCAGGCTATCGTGGTTGGCGCTATGAGCGAGGTGCCGGCCACTCTCGAGGGCTACTACACGCTGCACGACATGTACGCGGTCGACTGGCCGCGCTGGAATGCGCTCGCCGAGGGCGAGCGCGAGGCGATCGCCGTCGAGACGGCCAGCCTCCTCGAGGCGGCCGAGAAGACCGAGGGTGGACAGACCGCCTGCTACTCGGTGGTCTCGCAGAAGGCGGACCTGTGCGTCGTGCACTGGCGGCGCGACCTCGAGGGGCTTCGGCGCGAGCAGACCGCGCTCGCGCACAGCCGGCTGCGTGCGTATCTCCAGCCCGCCTACTCGTACCTGGCGGTGATCGAGCTCGGTACCTACGAGCTGGGCGCGCAGGCGGCGGCGACCCTCGCGCGGCGTGGGACGATGCCGGAGAGCGAAGGCTTCGCGGCCGCGCGCCAGGCGGAGATGGAGCGCTTGGCGGGCCCGCGGCTCTTCCCCGAGGTGCCGGCGCGCCGCTACCTCTGCTTCTACCCGATGTCGAAGCGGCGCGGCGAGGCGGTCAACTGGTACGACCTCTCGTCGGCCGAGCGGGGCCAGTTCATGCGCGGCCACGGCGAGATCGGGCGCAAGTATGCGGGCAAAGTCGTCCAGGTGATCCAGGGCTCGGTCGGTCTCGACGACTGGGAGTGGGGCGTCACGCTGTTCGCCGACGACCCGCTGGTCTTCAAGAAGCTCATCTACGAGATGCGCTTCGACCCGGCGTCCTCGCGCTTCGCGTTGTTCGGGCCGTTCTACGTCGGCATCCGCTTCCCGGCGGTCGCGCTGCACGAAGTGCTCCGCGTCGGGGCGCTCGCAGGGACGCGCTAGCGGTCGCGAGCTCAGCCGCTCTTCCATTGCGACGCGCCGAGGACGACGAGTCGCAACTGTTTCTCGAGCGTGTGGATCAGCTCCCGTTCGTCGTCCGGCCGCGATGCGGGCAGGTCGAGAATGTCGAGCATGCCGTTCACCATCGCGGCGACCAGCAACCCCGCCATCATCTGCAGGTCTTCCGTGCGCCACTGGCCGAGGGCCGGGAAGCGGCCCAGGTCGGTGGCGAGCTCGCTCACGAACAGCCGGATCTCGGCGTGGATCGCGCCGCGGACGGCGCTGCGCCCGCCGGCGCGCTCCCGCGCGACGAACTGGAAGTGCCGGCGGTTGGCGCGCACGTGCGTGACGAACGTCTCGACCGACCGGCGGATGAGCTGCTGGGTCGGCAGCGGAGCCGAACGGGCGGCACGCATGAGCTGGCGCAGCGTGCGGAACGATTTCTCGACCAGCGCCAGCCCGAGCTCGTCCATGTCGTCGAAGTGGCGGTAGAAGGCCGTCGGCACGATCCCCGCTGCCCGAGTGACCTCGCGCAGGCTGAGGCTCGCGAAGCTGTGCTCCCCCTGCAGCAGGTCGAGCGCCGCGTCGAGTAGCGCTTGGCGGGTCCGCTGCTTGCGCTCCTCGCGAAGTCCGGGTGAGATCGCGGTGGGGATTTTCCTCTCCATCGTGCACCATCCGCGGGAGGCGGCGCCCGCTGATCACACGTATTGTACATGTATGTCCCTGATTTTAAAGGCCTCGTCGAAATGAGTGAACACTTGTTGACTCACGACCACGAGCGACATACACAGTGCACGGATGTTCACTGTCCAGAACCGCCGCGGTGGCGCCCATGAGGCACCGGGTCCACCTGCGCCGCTGCGCCGCCTGCTCGCCTCGAGATTCGTGGCAGCGCTCGCGAGCCCCCACGGTATCGATCGCTACCTCGCATCGTTCGACCCGATGTGGCGGCTCGACGCGGTGACGGCGCGGGTCGTCGCCGCGAACCGCGAGACGGCCGACGCGGTCACCCTGACCCTCGAGCCCAATCGGAACTGGCGCGGCTTCCGGGCTGGGCAGTACGTGCGGATCGGTTTCGAGATCGACGGCATCCGGCGGACGCGCTGCTACTCGCTGTCGAGCAGCCCCGACCGAGCCTCGGGGCTGCTCGACGTCACGGTGAAGCGCCATCCCCACGGCCTTGTCTCTGGCTTCGTCCAGGAACATGTCCGCCCCGGCACGATCGTCACGTTGTCCGAGGCCGCCGGCGACTTCACGCTGCCGGAGCCCTTTCCGTCGCACGTCCTGTTCCTCTGCGGTGGCAGCGGAATCACCCCGGTGATGTCGATGCTGCGCACGCTGCTCGACCGCGGTCACCAGGGCCGCATCGACCTGATCCACTTCGCGCGACGCCGTGCCGACGTGATGTTCGCGCGCGAGCTGCACGTGCGGGCTCGAGCGCACCCGAGCTTCCGCCTGCACCTCTCGCTCACCGGCGAGCCTCCAGCGGCGGGCGACCTCGCCGGCCACTTCACCGAAGAGCTGCTGGCGCGGGCCGTGCCGACCTACGCCAATGCCGAGGCATGGGTGTGTGGTCCCGAGGGCCTCGTCGATGCGGTGGCCGCGACGTGGGACCGCCACGGTCGGGGTCACGAGCTCCACGTCGAGCGCTTCACTGCCGCGCCGCGCCCACCCGCGGCCGACGCAACCGGCGGCACCGTGCGCTTCGCGCGGAGTGGGCGGGTCGTCGTGAGCGACGGCCGGTCGCTTCTCGTGCAGGCCGAGGCGGCAGGGCTTGCACCCAAGAGTGGCTGTCGGATGGGGATATGTCGCACGTGCCTCTGCCCCAAGCCGCGCGGCACCGTGCGCGACCTCGTCACGGGCGCGCTGTCGAGCGAAGCCGAGGTGGCGGTGCGCCTGTGCGTCAGCATCCCGGTCGGCGACGTCACCCTCGACCTGTGAGGATCGCCATGCACACCACGTCGCCTGCCCCCGTCCTCCCGTCGCTCCCCCGCGTCGCGGCGCACCTGACGCCTGCGCAGGTGGAGGCGTTCGGCCGTGAGCTGGACGCGATTCGCGCGCGGGTCGCCGCCGACCTCGGCGAGCGCGACGCCCGCTATATCCGCGCCCTCCTCGCCGTACAGATGCGCGCCGAGTTGGCTGGCCGCGCGCTGCTCTATCTTCCCGTGGTGCCGCCGCTCTGGCTCGGCGGCGTGGCGCTCCTGTCGCTCGCCAAGATTCTCGAGAACATGGAGATCGGCCACAACGTGATGCACGGGCAGTACGACTTTCTGCAGGACCCCGCCCTCGACGGGAGGACCTACGAGTGGGACAACGCCTGCCCGGCGCGCCAGTGGCGGCACTCCCACAACCACGTGCACCACGCGTACACCAACGTGGTCGGCCAGGACCGTGACGTGGGCTACGGGGTGCTGCGCGTCGCCGAGGAGCAGCCCTGGCACCTGGGCTGCCTTGCGCAGCCGCTCGTCGCCCTCGGACTTGCGCTGCTGTTCCAGTGGGGCGTCGCGCTGCACGACGTCGAGATCGACCGCGTCGTGCGGGGCGAGAAGCCGCTGGCGCAGGCTGGCGTCGAGTTGACGGAGGTCTGGCGCAAGGGACGCCGGCAGCTCCTGAAGGACTACGTGCTCTTCCCGGCTCTCTCGGGCCCGTTCTTCCTGACCACGGTGCTCGGCAACGGCGCCGCGAACCTGGCGCGCAACGTCTGGGCGTTCACCGTGATCTTCTGCGGCCACTTCCCGGACGGTGCTGCGACGTTCACGGCGAGCGAAGTGAAGGACGAGACCCGTGGCCGCTGGTACCTGCGGCAGTTGCTCGGCTCGGCGAACTTCGAGGGCAGCCCGCTGCTGCACCTCCTGAGCGGCAACCTGAGCCATCAAATCGAGCACCACCTGTTCCCGGACCTCCCGGCGCACCGCTACGCGGAGATCGCCGTCCAGGTCCGGGCCGTCTGCACGCGGTACGGTCTGCCGTACAACACTGGGACCCTGGCCGCGCAGTTCGGGACCGTGGTTCGAAAGATATTGCGCTACGCGTTGCCACCGCTGCCACGCTGGTCGTCGGCGCCGGCTGCGGCCTGAGGCACACTACCAGGGAGGAGAACCCCGATGTTGCGCATGCTCGAGATGTTGAAGGACACGCTGCAGTCTGCCGTCGACCAGGGTGCGACCCGCGTCGAGCGGATCCACGACCTGGTCATCGGGTACGTCAAGCAGACCGGCGATCGCGTGCAGGGCAAGGATGTGGTCGACCGGAAGTCGGTCTACGACCTCGTCCGCGCGATCAACCGCGAGGTCGGCGAGATGGCGACGGACATGTTCGAGCTGGTCGAGGACGCCGAGGCCGCGATCGCCGCGCGGTCGGACGACGTTCCCGAGAAGGCCGAGAAGAGCTAGCCTCCGTACCGGCGGCCGCTCAGTTCCCTTTCGCTTTGAACTGCTGCCCGTCGTTCTTCTGCACGCCGGCGCTCGTGAACGTGGTGTCGAAGCAGGTGCCGCCCGACGACCGGGCCTGCGCCCGCAAGGGCAGCGGTAGCGGCAGGCTCGGCATGTTCAAGTTGATGCCCTTGCCCTTCACCTGGGCCTTCGCATCGCCGGCGGCGCCGGATTTGAAGAGGCCACCCGTCGCACCGTCGGGCGTGGCGTCCTTGTCTCGGTACGTGTACCCCACCCCGGTGGACGTCCAGCATGGATTACCGGCACAGGTGCCGGCGGCGGGCAGGTTCGTCTCGAACACGAGCGCCGGGTGCGCGCTCGATTCGTCGTACACGCACAGCGTGTAGCTCGTGGTCGCGAGCGGGTCCCCGAGATTGCCGAGCGTCGTGGCTTCGCCCCTGAGCCACTTCCAGAGCATGGAGTCGCTCTTGTCGTTTGGCTTGTCCTTGAATTGCAGCTTCGCCTTGCCCGGCAGCGTGGCCACCTTGCAGCCCGTGGCCGGCGCGGCGACGCCGCACTGGCCGGCGCCGTTGCAGATGTTGGCGGTGCAGACGCTCGCGTCCGTGCACGCCTGACCGTAGGGCTCGGCTTTGCACGCGAGCGAGCAGCAGTCGCCATCGACGGCATTGCCGTCGTCGCACTCTTCGCCTGCGTTCACGATCCCGTTGCCGCAATTGCCCCCGAACCGCATGACGGCAAACGTGCCATTCGCACTGCCGACGAGTTGGGCCCCGCCGGCGAGGATGACCTTTCCGTCCGCTTGCCGCACGAGATCGAAGGCGAAGTCGTTGCCCGTTCCGATGTTCACCTCGGTCCGTCCGGCCGTGCCGAACGTTGTGTCCAACGACCCATTGGCATTGTAGCGGAGCAGCGCGATCCGCCCCTGTCCCGACAGGCTGATGCCGACCGACGCACCGACAGCGAGCTGTCCGGTCGGGAGGCGAAGGATCGCGCCGGCGCCGTCGTTGATGGGCGTCACGTCGGTCTTCACGATGCCGCCGGCACCGAACGCCCCGTCGGGGGAGCCGCTGGCGTTCACCCGGGCGAGCAGCACCTTGCCGTTCGTCGTGTAGTCCCCGGGATAGGTGCTGCCGGTGGCTACGATCTTCCCATCGGGCTGCACGACCACGCCATCGAAGCTGTCGATCCCCGTGTCCGCGTCGACGGTGACGAACCCGAGGCCGCCGCCGAATGCCCCATCGGGGCTGCCAGCGGCTGTGAAGCGCGCGATGAGCGCTGCGCCGTCGTCGAAGGTTGCCGAGAAAGCGCCACCCG
This sequence comes from Binatia bacterium, assembly GCA_046327955.1. Lineage (GTDB taxonomy): Bacteria > Desulfobacterota > Binatia > DP-6 > DP-6 > JAXLXP01. The sequence continues at coordinate 182,714 of JAXLXP010000006.1, forward strand.
CCACCACCAGTTTGCCGTCGGGTTGCCGCACTAGCGATTCGCCGGCGGTCCCGGCGGAGACCGCGAGCGTGGAGATACCGCCCGTCCCGAACGCCGGGTCGAGGTCCCCGTCCTCGTCGTAGTGCGCCAGTACGAGCACGGTCCCGCCGAGATCCGACGCATACCCCGTGACGAAGGCGCCGCCGGTGCTCGCATCGAGCACGACGTCGGTCGCGAGCGCATCGGCTGTGCCGATCGGCGTGATCACCACGCCGCCCGTCCCGTACGTGGGATCGAGGCTGCCACTTGCCTGGTACCGAACCAGGGCGAATGCATCGACCCCGATGATCTGGGTGGCGCCCGCGACCAGAATCTTGCCGTCGGGCTGGATCGCGACGCTCGAGCCCTGCGTGAAGTAGTCGTCGCCGAGGGACGTCGACACGGTCCCGCCGGTTCCAAACGTCGGATCCAGCGCGCCGCCGGGCAGGTAACGGGCGACGCCGATCTTGGTCTGGCTGCTTGCTTCGTGGTCGTTGCCGACCGCCACGATCTTGCCATCGGCCTGGAGCGCCACGCCGACGGCGACCTCGTTCGGGAACCCGATCGTGGTGGTGGCGACGCCGAAGCTGCCGAACGTCGGGTCGAGGTTTGCATCGCCAGCCCACGCCTGCGCAGGCAGCGCGGCCACGAGCGCCAGCAACAAGGCCGAGAGGCGAGCGGTCATGGAACCCCCTGGTAGGCGAACTCGTTGGAGGGCTACCGCGCGCGCAGCGCGCGAGTCAAGAAAATAGCGCGCGGATCAAGCGGAGGGGCGGCTTCGGGCCACGCTCGCCGCCGCGGCGTAAAGGAGCCCAGCGACGATCAGCACGAACTTCGGCGTGGCGGCCCAGAACGCCACCGCCGGCCACGGCGCTCGTGCTCCGTCGAGGAGCTGCGTCGTGAGGGCGGCGTTCTCGATCGCGTCGAGCGCCGCGGCGAACCACCCCCCCCACGCCAGCGGCGCGCCGAGCGCGGCGAGGGCGGAGCCGCGGCGGTGGAATACGGCGCCGGCCCACAGGCACCCGAGCGCGACGGCGGTGCCGTAGAGCGGCATGAACAGATAGTCGAGCCCGAGGCTCACGCCCGCCGCGCTGCGCGCGCGGGTGTCCCACGCGGCGATCATTGCGCCGGCATTGGTCACGTCGCCCGCGACCTCGAACGAGACGATGCCGTGGGGCGACGCAGCCGTTCGCAGCGACTGGTCGATGACGGCGAGCGCCGCGCCCACCGCCAGCGTGGCCAGGAACACCGGGACGAACACGCGTGCCCGGCGGCCCTCCGGGATCGCCGCGAGGGGGTGGCGCGTCATGCGACGCCGCTGTCGTCGTCAGGCATTCGCCCCCTTCGCGCAGCCCGGGGGGTGCCGTCAAGCCCGCGCGGCTGCGAGCGCGCTCTCGAGGCGCTCGACGGCGTTGCCGAGCCGGTGCGCGCGTACGATGCGCTCCACCGCGGCCGGATCGGCTCGTCGTCGCGGCAGGGTCGTCGCGACCCGCCCGAGCGGCACGTCTCGGACCGGCGCCACGACCCGCCGGGCGGCATCGAGGTACTCGCGCGCGGCCGCGAGCCGGCGTTCGACGGCGGGCGGCAGGTCGCGCGCCCGCAGGATATCGGCGAGTGAGCCGTGCTGCGCGATCAGCTTCGCGGCCGTCTTCGCGCCGATGCCCGGCACGCCCGGCAGCCCGTCGGAGGGATCGCCGCGCAGGAGGGCGAAGTCGAGGTAGGCGCGGCCGGGGATGCCGTAGCGGCGCGTGATCTCGGCCTCGTCGACGACGGCGAGCGTGGTGACGCCCTGTACGGGGTAGAGCACCCGCACGTCGGGGTCACGGACCAGCGCGAACAGGTCCCGGTCGCCGGAGACGATCTCGACCGGGCCGCGGGCGCGCGCCGCCAGCGTGGCGATCACGTCCTCCGCCTCGAAGCCCTCCGCACCGACGACCGCGACGCCGAGCGCTGCCAGCAGCTCGCGCCCGAGCGCCTCCTGCGGGGCGACCGGATCCTCCGCGTCCTCGTCGGCCACGCGGTGGGTCTTGTAGGAGGGCAAGGCGGCGACGCGGAACGCAGGCCGCCAGTCCTCGTCGACGGCCACCGCCAGGCCCGTCGGCCGCCGATCCGCGACCAGCCGCGCGAGCATGCCGAGGAATCCGTGCACGCCGTGCATCGGTACGGAGTCGGGGATCGAGTGGAAGGCCCGGTAGAGCAGGCTGGAGTAGTCGACGAGCAGCAGCATGGGCTGCTCCTGCCATCCAGCGCGGCTGAGCTTCAAGCAGGCGGGGGCCGCCGGACGTCGCAAGACGCCCGACGGCCGCCGCCCGGAGTGGTCAGGGGATCAGCCCTGGCCGCAGTCCTTCGTGCAGCGCTTGTAGGCCTTCTTCGCTTTGCGCGCGGCGCGTGGCTCGGGCCGCCCGCTGCCGACGAGGTCGTCGTACAGGCTCTGCGCGATCGTCTCGCAGTTCTCGTCGCAGGTTCCATCGGGTGCCGCGCCGCAGTCGGCGAGGCAGGAGTCCAGCGCTCCGTCGCCCGCGTCCTGGCAGTCGGCCGTGCTGCTGCCGTCGGCGACGCACTGGTCGACGGTTGCAGCGGCGCTGTTGCTGCAGTCGGTGCCGCAGGTGTCGGGCGGCATCGGCGCGCACTTCTGCGAACGGCACTCGTCGAAGACCCGAGTGCCGAGGTCGTCACACGCCGTCGTGTCGGCGCGCCTCGCCTCGCAGCGACCCTGGGCCCGGTCGGCCTTCTTCTGACAGCGCGTTTCGCACGACGCGTTCACGTTGCAGTGGAGCGCATTGCAGTCCGTGAACTCCTGGCGCGCGCCGGTCTCGCAGTCCGTCTCGGTCCCGCCGTCGGCGAGGCAGCGCCGCAGCGTGTGGTGCGCGTGGTCTTCACACAGGGCCTCGCACGAGGGCCGGCCGGGGTCTTCGCCGTCGCAGTGCTCCTTCACGCACTCCCGTGCGGCGTCGTCGGCCCGTCCCTGACAGCGCTCGGCGGGCTCGCCCTGCGCGGTGCACTCGTCCGCCACCGCCTGGGCCTGCTCTCGGCAGCGATCACCGCACTCGGCGTCGGTCCCGCAGCCGGCGACGCACTGCTGCGCGCTCGCCTCCGCGGCGGCGCCGCAATCGGCCTCTGTCCCGCCCGCGGCGACGCACTCCTCGAATCCCTTCTCCGCGTCGTGCCTGCACTGCTCCGCGCAGGTCGGCTTGGGCTTGGCGCAGCGCTCGCGCAGGCACTGGTCCTCGAGCTCGCCGACGACCTTCGCGCACGCGTCCGCGTCGTGCCCGCTCTCGACGCACTGCTCCTGGGCGGCCGCGGCCCGTTTGGCGCAGGTCTCCTCGCAGGTGTCCTGGGGCTCGCTCTCGCAGTGCTCGGCGACGCACTGATCGTGCGCCTTGCCCGCCTGTTCCTTGCAGTCGTCGAGCGTGCCGCCGTTCTCCATGCACTGGCCGAAGACGCCGCGGGCGACGTCGACGCAGCGATCCTCGCAGGACTGCTCGCCCTGCCCGCAGACCTTGGCCAGGCAGCGCGCGCGGGCCTCGGCACGGACGGCAGAGCACTGATCGGGGGCGTGCCCGTTGTCGAAGCACTCCGCGGCGATGTCGTCCGCGAGGGCCTCGCAGCGGGTCTCGCACGGCGGCGGGCCCTGCGGGCACTGCTCCTCGAGGCAGGTCTCGAAGGTCGTCTTGGCCTCCGCGCGGCAGCTCTCGTCGGTACGGCCGGCGGCGCGGCACGCACGATAGACTCTCTCGGCGCTCCCGCCGCACACCTCGCGACAGGGCGGCTGGGGCGGCGTGCAGTGCTCGCCCACGCACGCGTCGTAGGCCGCCTTGCCCTCGAGGCGGCACGCGTCCTCGGTTCCCCCGGCGGCGCGGCAGTCGTCGAACGCGAGACGGGCGAGGCCGGCGCACTGCTCGCTGCAGGGCGGCGGCGTGCCGGCCCCCGTGCACTGGGCCACGCAGCCGTCGAACACCTGGCTCCGCTTCAGGCGGCACTCGTCCTCGGTGTGGCCGGTGGCGATGCAGTCGCCGAATGCGTTGACCGACAGCGCCTCGCAGCGGTCGGTGCACGGCGGCGGATCGGTGGGGCAGTTCTGTTCGAGGCAGGCGTTGAACGCGGCGTACGCCTGCGGTCCGCACATGTCTTCAGTGCCACCGGCGCTCCGGCAGGCGTGGAACGTCACGACCGCCACCGCGCCACAGCGGTCGGCACAGGTGGGCGGCTCGTTGGGACACTCGCCCGTGATGCAGGTGGGAAGCCCGGCGAGCGCGTCGGCGCGGCACTGGTCGACCGTGCCTTGGGATTCGCGGCACGCATCGAACGCGCTCTCGCCCCGGCCTGCGCAGACCTGGGCGCAGCTCTCGACCGGCGTCGTGCCGCCATCCGTCGCCCGGACGAGCCGGGCGTCGAGGAGCAGGGCAGCGAGTACCGTGAAAGCGATGCGTGCCGTCTTCCGCATGGAGTCTCCCTCGTGAGCGCCGGAGCGAGGGAGGGGAGTTCGCAAACCGCGTGCCCGACCAGGCTCACGGAACGGCGGGGCTTTCACGCACGGGGGACGCACCACCCCGACGCCGGGCTGACGCGCGTCACGATTGTGACGACGGCTTCCCCGGGACCAGGGGGGTCAAGGCTCTGACCCCCGCCGGCAGCTCTGACGCACGGTGTCCTGTCGATGCGCGACGCCGCCGCTAGTCAAGATGGGACTGATACGGCACGGCGGTTGCTTGGTCGTCGGGAGGTCGTGCGGAGGTCGATGGTGTGGTGGAGGGGTGTAGTTGTGCTCGCCGTCCTGGTCTGGGCGGCGATATCTGTACGGCCGTGCGCGGCCGTCGACACTCCGCCCGCGCCGGGACGCGAGTTGCTGCTGTTCGAGGAGCCGCCGGTGAGCGCGGCGGCCAAGCATCTGCAACCGACGGGTGAGGCGCCCGCTGCGGTGACCGTGATCACGCGCGACGACATCCGCCACTTCGGCTACCGGACCCTTGCCGAGGCGCTGCGCGGTGTCGGCGGCTTCTACACGTCCTCCGACCGCGTCTATTCGTACGTCGGCGTGCGCGGGTTCCTGCGGTCGGGTGATTACAACGACCGCATCCTCCTGCTCGTCGACGGGCACACGTACAACGAGGACATCTATCACACGGCGTATCTCGGCAACGAGTTCGGCATCGACCTCGAGGCCATCGACCACATCGAGGTGATCCGCGGTCCGGGCTCGGCCCTCTACGGTGGCAACGCGACCTTCGCGGTGGTGAACGTCGTCACGCTCGCGGGGAAAGACGCACCGGGGCTCCAGGCGTTGGTCGAGACGGGGAGCTTCGGTCGCAAGCGCGGGCAGATGAGCTGGGGATACTCCGACGCCGCGCGCGGACTCGACGTGTTCATGAGCGGGTCCGTCCTCGACCTCGATGGACAGCCGAACCTCTACTACCCCGACTACGACAGCCCCGCGACGCACCACGGGGTGGCACACGACGGCGACGCCGAGCGCGCCTTCAACCTCTTCTCGAGCATCCGATACGGCGACGTCACCGTCACCGGTGGCGCCAACTCGCGCGACAAACACGACCCGACCGGCGCGTTCGAGGTCACCTTCGACGACCCGGGGACGAAGTCGCGCGACCAGCGTCAGTTCGCCGACGTCGCCTGGGCACGGGACCTCCCCTACGACCTGCACGTCGGCGCCAGGGCCTATTACGACGGTACGACTTATCACGGGACGTACATCTACGGAGCGGGCGCGGGCCGCATCAAGAACGAGGACCTCGCCCACAGCGACTGGGTCGGCGGCGAGGCGCAGGGCCGCTGGCAGGGGCTCCCTCGCAACACGGTCACCGTCGGCAGCGAATACGCCTTCCACCCGGGAGCGACGCAGGAGAGCTTCTACAAGCCGAGCGGCCAGCGCATCCTCCACGACGAGCGCACCTGGGCGAGCTGGGGCGTGTACGCGCAGGACGAGGTGGCGCTGCACCGCACGCTCACGCTGATCGGCGGGCTGCGCTTCGACGAGGTCTACTACGGGCAGTTCCGGGAGGTCAGCCCGCGCGGCGCGCTGGTGTGGACCCCGGTCGCCTCGACGCGCGTCAAGCTGCTCTACGGACGGGCGTTCCGGCCACCGAACCTCTACGAGCAGTACTACGCGTTCGACGAGTCGGGGGGGATGCAGCTCGGCAACTCGCACCTCGAGCCGGAGAAGATCACCACCTACGAAGCCGTGGTCGAGCACGACTTCTGGGGGAGGGCTCGTGGTTCGCTCGCGCTCTATCGCTACGACCTCGCGAAGCTGATGGACCAGGTGTCGGTGCGGACCGCGACCGGCACCGCGCTCCAGTTTGAGAACGGCCTCTCGGCCACGGCGAACGGGGCGGAGGCCGAGCTGCGGATCCCCCTCCCCAACCGCATGACGCTGCGCCTCGACTACGCCTACCAGGAGGCGCGCGACGACGACGGGCGGCTGCTCACCAACTCGCCCCAGCACCTGGGCGATGTCGCGTTCTTCGCTCCGCTGCCGTTCGGGTTGGAGTTGGGCACGGATCTGGAGGTCGTCGGTCCGCGGCTCACGCGCGATCGCCGGTCGCTGCCGATCGCGCACCTCGTCAACGTGACGTTGAACTACCGCACGCCGATCCCGCGCCTCGCCTTCGGGCTCGGCCTCTACAACCTCTTCGACCAGACCTATCCCGATCCGGCCGGGGCGGATCACCGGCAGGATCGCATTGCCCAGGACGGCCTGACCTTCCGGCTGCAGATGCGCTATGCGTTCTGACCGCCCCCGCGTCGCGCTGCGCGCCGGCGCCCTGGTCCTCGCGCTCGTGGTCGCGGTGCCCGCGGCGCAGCCGGCGCGGCCGACGGTCGCGCTCGTCAAGAGTGGCCCGCTTCCGCCCTTCGAGGTCGCGTCCAGCGCGATCGTCGCGAGCCTCGCGAGCCGCTCCCCGCAGCCCGAGGTGCTCACCTTCGACCTCGCCGGCGACGAAGCGACCACGAGGCAGGTCCTCGAGACCCTCCGCGCCGCCTCCCCCGACCTGATCGTCACGGTCGGCTCGCTGGCGACGGCGGCCGTGTTGAAGGAGGCGCCGCGCGCGCCGGTCGTGTTCTCGATGGTCCTCTATCCCGACCAGAGCGGCTTTCGCGCCGGCCGCGGCGGCGTGACCGGCGCCTCGCTCGACATCCCACCCGACGTACAGTTCGACTGGATCCATCGGATTCTCCCCGCCGCGCGCCGCGTCGGTGTGCTCTTCGATCAGACCGAGACCGGCGGGGTCATCGAGGCCGCGCGCAAGGCTGCGCGCGCGCGTGGCCTCACGCTCGTCGCACGCGAGGTCTCCGAGGCAGCGGGCGCCCCGGGCGCGCTCGCGGCGCTGATGGAAGATGTCGACGTCGTCTGGGCGGTCGCCGACAGCCACGTCTTCACGCCGCAGACGACGCCCGAGCTGATTCTCGCGTCGCTCCGGCGTGGCGTTCCGCTGCTGGGCCTCTCCGCCGCGCACGTGCGCAGCGGGGCGCTCGGCGCCCTGTACTGCGACTACGCGGACGTGGGGCGGCAGACTGGGGAGCTCGCCGGCCGCGTTCTCGACGGCGAGCGCGCGGAGGCTCTGGCGGTCACCGTCCCGCGCCACGTCGACGTGGCGCTCAACCTCAAGACGGCCGAGCACCTCGGCGTGCACGTTCCTGCCGACGTCGCCGCGCAAGCCGGGGTGACCATCCAGTGACGGGCCGTCCGCTCGGATTCGCGTCGCGTCTGGCGCTGGGGATGTCGCTCCTCATCGTGACCACGTGCGTCACCATCGGCTGGCTGCTCGTGCAGCGCGACCTCGCACACATCCAGGCCCTCATCGCCGATCGCGGCCGCAGCCTCGCGGGGTACGTCGCCCGGAACGCCGAGCTGAGCGTCCTGAGCGGTGACACGGCGCGACTGGCCGCGCTGGGCCAGCAGACGCAGGCCCAGCACGACGTCGTCTACGTCCGGGTCACCGACCATGAGGGCCGGGTGCTGGTCACGACGGGTTGGCCGCCCGCCGACGCCGCGGCGCTCGTCGGCGAGGCGAGGGAGGGGCAGAGCACGGTCGGCCGCGGCGTCTGGGAGTTCCGTGCGCCGGTCATGACGGTCGTCTCGAACCGCCGGCGGGAAGAGATCGGCCTGCTGGACGCGGGTGGGGCGGACAACGTTGGCCAGGGCGGGCGGTCCGAGCGCATCGGCATGGTGGCGGTCGGGATATCCCTCGACGAGCTGCGCGGTCTCCGCGTGCGCACGTTCACCACCGCCATGCTGGTCACGGGCATCCTGACGCTGGCCGCGGTCGCGTGCGCGGTCGTGCTGGCGCGCGCGATCACGCAGCCGCTCAAGTCGTTGGTGGAGGCGGCGAACGCCTTCGCCGGCGGCGATCTGCACGCCCGGGTCGCCGTGCGCACTGCGGACGAGGTCGGGGCGCTCGGCGTCGCGTTCAACACGATGGTCGAGAGGGTCGCGGCGAGCCGCGCCGCGCTCGAGGAGCACAACCGGGCCCTCGAGGAGCGCGTCCACGCGCGCACCGAGCGGCTCGAGGCGATGAACCGCGAGCTCGAGGAGGCGAACCGCCTGAAGGACGAGTTCCTTGCGACCGTCTCCCACGAGCTGCGCACGCCGCTCAACGTCATCATCGGGTACGCCGAGATGCTGGCCGATGGGCCGCTCGAGCCCGACCAGCGCGAGGTCATCGGCGGCATCCAACGCTACTCGAAGCTGCAGATCGACCTGATCACCAGCGTGCTCGACTTCGCGCGCCTCAGCTCCGGCCAGATGACGTTCCGAGTCGAACGGTTCGCCGTGGGCCCACTGCTCGACGAGATTCGGGGCCTACTCGGCGGACAGCTCTGGGACCGTGACGTCCGGTTCGAGATGGACGTCGCGCCCGACACGCCGGCGCTCGAGACCGACCGCGTGAAGCTGCTCGAGGTCGTGCGCAACCTGGTCGACAACGCCATCAAGTTCACGGAGCGCGGCACGATCACGGTGGCGGCGTGGGGGACACCGGGCCGCGACCGCGTGGTCCTCGAGGTGCGGGACACGGGGCCGGGCATCGCCGAGACCGACCTCGCGCACGTCTTCGAGGCATTCCGTCAGGTCGGCGAAAGCAGCACGCGCGGCACCGGCGGGGTGGGGCTGGGACTCGCGATCGTGAAGCAGCTCGTCGAGGCGCTCGGCGGCGCGATCCTGGTCACGAGCCGGGTGGGGGAGGGGGCGACGTTTCGCGTGGAGGTGCCCGCCCGCCTTCCTGCTGCCGCCGCGGCGTAGCGCCGTCACGAGCCGCTCATCGCGCCCGTCTTGCGCGCGTCGGCGGCGGGTATGGGAACGTGGCGACCGCGTGCACCCCGGCCGTGTCGGGAACGGAGCGACCGGCCGGCGGCGTTGCAAGGCTTCCGACCCCTCGATAGACGCAACCGGATGGCGACTCCGACGGGCCCCTCGCGCTTGCGTCTCTCGCCGCACGTGCGGCCGAGCGAGTACGACCTCTTCCTGGAACCCGATTTGGAGCGGGGGCGCTTCCGGGGGGTCGTGCGCATCCGGGTCACGCTGGCGCGGTCGGTGGACGCGATCACCCTGCACGCAGCGGACCTCGTGGTCGAGCGCGCGACGGTCGAGGTCGGCGGCGTCGCGCTCCGGGCGCGCACGAGCCTTCAGCCCCACGACGAGACCGTCACCCTGCGGCCGCCGCGGCGGATCGCTGCCGGAGACGCGACGCTCGAGCTGCGCTTCCGTGGCCGCCTCAACCGGCACCTGCGCGGCTTCTACGCTGCCAGCGCGGGAGGAAAGGCGTATGCCTTCACGCAGTGCGAGGCGGCCGACTGCCGGCGCGTCATGCCCTGCTTCGACGAGCCGGCGTTCAAGGCGGCATTCCGGATCGCGGTCCACGCTCGTGCTGGCGACACGGTGCTCTCGAACGGCCCGGTCGAACGCGAGGAGCCGGTGCCGGGCGGGCGGATCGTGCGCTTCTCCCCGACGCCGCCGCTGTCCACCTATCTGCTCGCGATCGCGGTCGGGCCGCTCGAGTCGTCGCCGGTGCGGCGCCTCGGCCCGACGGAGATCCGCGTCTGGCACGTGCCGGGCAAGGGCCACCTCGCGGCGTTCGGGCTGGAAGCCGCGGCCGAATCGTTGCGTCGGCTCGAAGACTACTTCGCCATCGCGTATCCGTACGGGAAGCTCGACCTGGTCGCGGTCCCCGACTTCGAGGCGGGCGCGATGGAGAATGCCGGTGCGGTGTTCTTCCGTGAGACGTTGCTGCTCGTCGACGAGGCGACCGTGTCGCTCGCCGAGCGCAAGCGCGCCGCCGAGGTGATCGCCCACGAGCTGGCGCACATGTGGTACGGCGACCTGGTCACGATGGCGTGGTGGGACGACCTCTGGCTCAACGAGGCGTTCGCCACCTGGATGGCCTACCGCGTGATCGACGACTGGAAGCCCGAGTGGCGGATGTGGCAGGGCTTCGAGCACGACCGCGCGAGCGCGCTCGGCCTCGACGCGCTCGCCAACACCCATCCGATCTACGCCCCGGTGCGCTCGGTCGCACAGGCGACCGAGAACTTCGACGTGATCACCTACGAGAAGGGTGCCGCGGTCGTGCGCATGATCGAGCACTACCTCGGTCCCGACGTGTTCCGCGACGGCGTGCGCCGCTACATGCGGCGGCACCGCGAAGGCAACGCCGTCGCCGCGGACCTCTGGCGCGCGCTCGGCGAGGCGTCGGGCAAGGACGTGGCGCGGGTCGCGGACGGGTGGATCGGGAAGCCGGGGTTTCCGCTCGTGACGATCGGGCCGGCCCCGGCGGGCAAGGGCCTGCGCGTGGCCCAGGAGCGCTTCTTCGCCGACCCGCGCGTCGTGCCCGCGCGCCGGCGTGCGACCTGGCCCGTCCCGATGGTGATCCGATGGCGCGGCGGTGAGACGCGCGTGCTCGTCGACCGGCCGCGCGCGACGGTGGCGCTGCCCGCGAAGGCGCATCCCTACTACGCCAACGCCGCGGCGGGCGGGTTCTACCGGCTGAGCGACCACGCGAGGAACCGGGCGGCGCTGCTCGCGCACCTCCGCGACGCGCTCACGCCGGTCGAGCGCCAGGCGCTGGCCGGCGACCAGTGGGCGCTCGTGCGCGCGGGCCGCGCGCCGATCGAGACGTTCCTGGACGTCGCCGACGCGCTCGGTGACGAGCCCGATCACGACGTGCTCGAGGGCGTGGCCGGATCGCTGGCGCTGATCGACGAGCAGGTCGTCGGGCGGGGCAGCGACACGCAGCACGCCTTCCGCGAGTGGATCATCGACCGCTACGGCCCGGCGCTCACCGCGCTCGGCTGGACGCCGGCCGTTGGCGAGGACGACCGCACGCGCCTGCGGCGCGCAGCGCTGCTGCGCATCGTCGGCGGGGTCGCCGAGGCGCCGGGTGCGATGGGCGAGGCCCGGCAGCGTCTCGACTTCTACCTGGGCGATCGCAGCTCGCTCGAGCCGAACCTCGCCGACTCGGTCGTCGGCCTCGCGGCGCGCACGGGGGACGTCGCGCTGTACGACCGCTACCGCGACGTCGTCGCGGCGGCGCGCACGCCGCAGGAGCGCCGCCGCTTCCTGCTGAGCCTGCCGGCGTTTCGCGTGCCCGCAGCGATCCAGCGCACGCTGCGCGCCGTGGTCACGCCGGAGATCCCGACCCAGGACGTGGCGTTTGTCCTCATGCGGCTGCTCCAGAACCCCGCCGCACGCGAGCAGGCGTGGCGGACGATGACGACGCGCTGGTCCGCGCTGTCGCGCCGGATCCCGCCGCTCATGCTCTCGCGGCTGGTCGAGGCGACGCCCGCGCTGCGCGAGCCGCGCTTCGCGCGCGAGGTGCGTGCGTTCTTCGCCGCGCACCCGGTGCCGGAAGCCGAGCGCGCCGTGCGGCAGGCGCGCGAAGTGTTCCGGCTGAACGCGGAGCTGCGCCGGCGCGCGCTGCCGGGTCTCGCAGCGTGGCTCGATCGGCGGGGTGGCTAGCCCTTGTCGGCGAGCAGCCCCTTGCCTGGGACGAAGTTCATTTCGAGCCGGATGCCGTCGGGGTCCTCGAACAGCACCGAGTAGTACCCGGGCGCCCAGCTCGCTTCCTCCGGCGGATGGACGATCGTGGCGCCGAGGCCGACGACGAACTCGTGCAGCGCGTCCACGTCCTCGCGCGTGCGGGCGCGAAAGCAGACGTGGTGCAGGCCGACGCGGCGCTGGACGAAGCGCTCCGTGCGGTGGGCCGGCTCCGCGGGCTGGATCCCGACCGCGGTGCGGCCGCCGACGCAGTAGAGCCAGTCGTCGGTCTTGATGACCGGCCGCAGCCCGAGGAAGCCGAGCAGCTTCTCGTAGAACGGCAGGGCGATCTCGAAGTTGCTCACGGTGAGCATGACGTGGGCGATGCCGTTGATCTCCATGGTGGCCGCATAGCCCACGCGACGAGCTGCGGGAAGCCTGCGCGGCGGGCGTTGCATGGGGCCGTGCCGGCCCGTATCTCAAGACGGGATGACCGAGCACGACGTCGTGGTCGACGGGCTGCGCCTGCACTACCTCGACTGGGGCAACCCGGGCGCACCCGCCGTCGTGCTGCTGCACGGCGGCTCGGCGCACGCGCACTGGTGGGACCCGGTGGCCCCTGCGCTCGCCGAACGCTTCCATGTCGTCGCGCCCGACCTGCGCGGCCACGGCGACAGCGCGTGGGCCGAGCCGCCCGCGTACGAGGCGGAGGACTACGCACGCGACGTGGTCGGGCTCGTGGCCGCCCTCGGGTTCGTCGAGGTCTACCTCGTCGGGCACTCGCTCGGCGGCATCGTGGCGGCTTTCGCGGCGGCCGGCCTCGGCGAACGCCTGGCCGCCCTCGCCATCGTCGACTCGCGCACGAAGGTGGTGCCGGGGCGCGTGGGGACCATGCAGCGCCTCGCCCGCTTCCCGCACCCGCGGTATGAAACGCGCGAAGAAGGCGTCGCGCGCTACCGCCTGCTGCCGGACAGTACCGTGACGCGCCCGGAGCTGCTCGCGCACGTCGCTGGCCACGCGCTGCACCGCGTCGAGGAGGGCCACTGGACCTTCAAGTTCGACCGCGCCGCGCTCGCGGCCGTACGCCCGCGCGACGTCCGGCCGCTGCTGGCCGGCGTGCGGTGCCCGATTCTCGCCGTCCGCGGGGGGGACAGTCGCATGATGCCGCCGAAGGCGACCGCGGCGATGGCGGCGGTCGCGCCGCAGCTCGAGACGGCCGAGATCGCCGGTGCCGAGCACCACGTCATGCTCGATCGCCCCGCCGCGCTCGCCGCTACGCTCGGGGCCTTCCTCGACCGCGCGCGCGCTACTCGCACCGCGTGACGGCGTCGGCCGCCTGACAGCTCATGTCCGGTGCGCGCACGCACTGGGTGCCGACGCGCAGGACCCACTGGAGCGACGCCTCGCGGGCGACGGTCTCGAACTCGGGCGCGCTGCCGGCGACCGTCACGTCGGCCGTGGTGCCGCTCGTCTTCACCACGAGCTTCGAGAGGCCGTTGGCCTGCGCCGGGGCGCGGCGGCCGGGCCGCACCGTGTACCGGAATGCCCGCCGGCTGCGGTTCGGCCGGAACGTGGTGCCCGGCACGTCCGCGCGATAGAGCACCGCGCCGTCGTCCGTTCGCACCTCGAGCGTGCCGCCCGTGGCGGTCGGATCGATGTCGTCGCGCACGGCGAACGAGGCCTGCGCGACGAGTCGCCGCCGGCGTCCCTCGGCGCGGAGGACGAAGCGGCTCACGGCGAGGTAGTGCTCGTCGCGCCCGCGGGCGACGTCGGCCGCCGGCTGCGTGCAGGCGCCACCGTTGCAGACGCCGGGAACGCACGGGTCGGAGCCGTCGCACGCGGTGCCGTCCGGGAGCGGCTCGGTGACACAGCCAGCCTGGGCGTCGCAGCGCGCGGTGGCGCACGCGTCGGCGCCCTCGCAGACGATCGCGTCGCGTACGCAGCGGCCGTCGGTGCAGCGCTCGTGCTCGGTGCACGCATCCTCGTCCGCGCAGTCGGCGTCACCCGCGCACTCGGCGGGCTCGAGCGTCGTCGACGTGGTGGACGTGGAGGTCGTGGTCGTGCTGCCCGGACCGGCCGGCAGCGTGGTCGTGGTCGTCGAGGTGCTCGGCCGCGTCGTGCTCGTGGTGGTCGGCGGCCGCAGCGTGCTCGAGGTCGTGGTCGTGGGCGGCCGTGTCGTCGTGGTGCTGGTCGACGTCGATGTCGACGTTGTGGTTGTGGTCGTGGTCGACGTGACCGCGGTGAGCGTGATCTCGTTCGAGAGCGCGCTCTCGCTGCCGTCGCCGGCGTAGGCGCGGAGGCCGAAGACATACGTGATCGCGGTGTCGAGGTCGGGCACGGTGTAGCTCAGCGATCCGTCGCCGGCGGGCGTCGGAAGGCCGGCGTCGAGCGGAGCGCCATAGGCCTGTCCCACGGCGTGCACGTAGACGTGATAGCCGGCCGGGCTGCCGCTGGCGCTCGGCGACCAGCGGACGCTGGCGCTGCGCGTCGCGGCGTCTGACGCCGTTGCCCAACCGAGCAGGAGCCACAGCAGGCTCCACGTGGCCGCTCGACGCGTCGACATGGTCGGGGTGGAGCGTCAAACAAGAAGTGCTCCATGCGTGAAACGCCTGCGTTCATGCGGGTCCGGGCCACGCGAGCGAGGGGTGCGCGTCAGAAGTCTGACTTCCGGCGTGCAGGCCTGTTCGGGCCCGCGGCGGCTGCGGCGGCGGGTGCCCGCGCGGCCCGTGTGCCGAGGGACATGCGCGACGCCGAGTCGCCTGCGTCAGGGGGTCGGCGCCGTCGGTAGCGAGCCGACGACGAAGTCGATCACCGTCTCGCGGGCGGCGTCGTCGTCGATCGTCGCGGTGTCGGGATCCTCGTGGCGGTGGCGCGCGAACCAGACGACGGACTCGAAGATCAGACGTGCCGTCGCGCCGGGATGGGGCGTGCGCCGGAGCTGCCCGCCGTCCATGCGCCGCTCGAGGTACTGCGTCAGCCGCTGCACGAGCCCGGGGCGGACCTCGTCGCGGAACACCCGCGCGAGCTCCGGCAGCTCGAGGGCCGAGCGCTCGATCAACGTGACGGCGAGACGCGTGCGACTGGCGAGCGTGTAAAGCTCGCCGACGATCCGCGCAAGCTCGCCGCGAACGTCGTCCGCCTGCGCGTGCAGGAGCGCTTCGCCGACCGCGGGGAAGCGTGACGCCTCGAGCAGGCGCTCGCGCGCGCGGGCGAGGGTCGTGCCGGGCGGGGGAGTCCGCAGCGGAAGTGCGGGAGGCGGGGGTGCCGCCTCGTCACGGAAGGCGCGCTCGACGAGGAGGTGGAAGAGCGCCTCCTTGCTCTCGACGTAGTTGTAGAGCATGCCCGCCGAGACGCCGAGCGAGCGGGCGACGTCGGCCATCTGCGTGCGACGATAGCCCTTGGCGGCGAACACCCGCAGCGCGGATTCGACGATCTGATCGAGGCGATCGGGAGGGCGGGTGCGTGCCATGACCCGCGCGGTGCCTACAGCCGAACCGGGGCGTCGGGCAAGCCGATCGGGTGCGGGGCGCCGTCCGTCAGTGACGCGTCGAGCGCGACCGTGGGCGGCGATTGCCGGAGTGCTCGTCGGCCGGCTCATAGGGGGGGCGCCTCCCGACCCGCACCGGACACGTGCGGTGGTCCCAGGCGTGGTATATGAGCAGGTCGCATGATCGCGCGCCTCTCGCGACTGCTCGTGCCCACGCTCCGCACCGACCCGTCCGACGCCGAGGTCGTGAGCCATCGGCTCATGGTGCGCGCCGGGATGATTCGTCAGGTCGCGCGCGGCATCTACGACTTCCTGCCGCTCGGGCTTCGTGCCGTGCGCCGGGTCGAGGAGATCGTCCGCCAGGAGCTGGACCGCGCCGGTGCGCAGGAGATCCTGATGCCGGCGGTGATCCCGGCCGAGCTCTGGCAGGAGAGCGGGCGCTGGGAGAAGTACGGGCGCGAGCTGCTGCGGTTCAAGGACCGCTACGACCGCGACTTCTGCTTCGGCCCCACGCACGAGGAGGTGGTCACCGACCTCGTGCGCCGCGAGGTGCGCTCGTACCGCGACCTGCCGAAGAACCTCTACCAGATACAGACCAAGTTCCGGGACGAGCTGCGGCCGCGCTTCGGGCTCATGCGCGGGCGCGAGTTCATCATGAAGGACGCGTACTCGTTTCACGCCGACGTCGAGGACGCCCGGCGCGAGTACCAGCTCATGTACGACACCTACACGCGCATCTTCGAGCGCTGCGGGCTCACGTTCCGGGCGGTCGAGGCGGGTACGGGCGCGATTGGGGGCTCGCTGTCGCACGAGTTCCAGGTACTCGCGGCATCGGGCGAGGACGCCATCGCCTCGTGCGACCGCTGCGGCTACGCGGCCAACGTCGAGAAGGCCGAGGCCCGGCCGCTGCCGGCGCCGGAGGTGCCGGGCGGTGTGCTCGAGCGGGTCGCCACCCCGGGGCAGCGGACGGTCGAGGAGGTCGGCAAGTTTCTCGGGCTCCCGCCCGAGCGGTTCGTGAAGACGCTGCTCTACCAGCTCGCCGACGGTGCGGCGATCGCCGTGCTCGTGCGGGGCGACCACACGGCGTCGGAGACGAAGGTCCAAGCCGCGCTCGGCGGCGAACCCCTCGTCCTCGCCGACGAGACGACGGTCGAGAAGGTGACCGGCGCACCAGTCGGGTTCGCGGGGCCCGTCGGGCTCAAGGTGCGCATCCTCGCCGACGCGTCGCTGCGCGGCGTGCGCGGCGCGGTCGCGGGCGCGAACGCGCCCGACACGCACGTCGTGAATCTCGATCAGGCTCGCGACTTCCCGCAGGTCCAGTTTGCCGATCTGCGCCAGGCGATGGCCGGGGATGCGTGCCCGCGCTGTGAAGCCGGGCACTTCGCGGAGCACCGCGGCATCGAGGTCGGACAGGTGTTCTACCTCGGTACGAGGTATTCGGCGGCGATGGGTGCGACGTTCCTCGGCGCCGACGGCGCCGCGCGGGCGATCGAGATGGGCTGTTACGGCATCGGGATCACGCGCACCGTGGCGGCGGCGATCGAGCAGCACCACGACGCGGCGGGCATCGTGTGGCCCGCGCCCCTCGCGCCCTACGGGGCGCACGTCGTGCCTGTGAACGTCACGGACGCCGCGCAATGTGAGGCGTCCGAGCGGATCGCGCGCGAGCTCGAGGCGACCGGCGTCGACGTGCTGGTCGACGATCGGGACGAACGCCCGGGCGTCAAGTTCAAGGACGCGGACCTGATCGGGCTTCCGGTGCGGGTGACGGTCGGCCCGCGGGCGCTGGCGCGTGGGGCGGTCGAGATCAAGGCGCGCACGGACAAGGACGCGAGCGAGGTCCCCGTGGGCGAAGTCGCTGGGCGCGTGACGGCGCTGGTGGGACCGCGGTGAGCGCTCGCCTGGCGGCTCTTCCCCCGCGGCCCCACACGCTGCGCCACCGGCTGATCGTCGCGCTCGACGTCGACACGCTGCGCGAGGCCGAGGAGATGGTAAAGCAGCTCGCGAAGGACGTGAGCTTCTTCAAGGTCGGCAAGCAGCTGTTCCTCCACGCCGGGCCCGAGGTCGTGCGTATGGTGCACCGACACGGGGCGGACGTCTTCCTCGATCTCAAGTTCCACGACATCCCGACGACGGTCGCCAAGGCGGGCGTGGCGGCGGCGCGTCTCGGGGTGCGCTTCTTCGACCTGCATGCCTCGGGGAGCTTCGAGATGATGGAACGCACGCAGACCGAGGTGACGCGCACCTGCCGGCGCGAAGGCCTCCGGCGCCCGAAGGTGCTCGCGGTCACCGTGCTCACGAGCCTGCGCAAGAGCGATCTCAAGCGCGTCGGCGTGGAGAGCCCGATCGAGGATCAGGTCGTGCGACTCGCGCGGCTCGCGCGGCGTGCGGGCATGGACGGCGTCGTCGCCTCGCCGCTCGAGATCGGGCGCATCCGTCGCGAGTGCGGGCGCGGGTTTCTCATCGTCACCCCTGGTGTGCGTCCCCCCAGCGCCGAGGTGAACGATCAGAAGCGCGTGCTCACTCCCGGCGAAGCGATGCGCGCCGGTGCCGATTACCTCGTGATCGGGCGGCCGGTGCGCGACGCCGACGATCCGCCGGCGATGGTGCGCGAGATCCTTGCCGACATGGCCCGTGGCTTCCTCGCGGCGCGCGTGCCCGCGGCCTCACGCGCGTAGCGCGAGAGGCTCCGTCGGTCCGCCCGTCGAGGGGCGGGATGCGCATGGCGCTCAGGTCGTGTAGGCTCGCCCCCCGAGTGGGGGTAGACCCGCCTGGCATGTCGGTTGCTCTTGGGGTCGAGTAGGAAAGGGGCGGTGCCGGCGCGATGATCACGTTCCTGATCGGATTGTGGGTTGGAGGTGGACTCGGGGCATGCGTCATGGGCGCGCTCCTGGGGCGCGGGGAGCAAAAAGCGCCTGGGCCGGCGCCGCAGCGAGCCCTGCGGCTGGTCAAGTCCGAGCGCACCCGACGCGCGCGTCCAGACGTCGCCGCTCGTCAAAATGTTGGCGGCCGCCGCCTGCTGAACTGACGAGCCCAGCTAGATCCGGGCGTGGTCGAGGCAGGGAAGCTCGCGCCGAACCTGCGCCAGGTACCCCCGGTCGACCTCGGCCACCGCGAGGGCCTCGCCCTCGGCCGCGCGGGCGAGCACGCGGCCCCACGGGTCCGCGATCAGGGAATCACCCCAGTCCGCGTGGCCGAGTGGGCTCGGGCCGGTCTGGTCGGCGGCGACGACGTAGCATTGGTTCTCGATCGCGCGCGCCCGGCAGAGAACCTCCCAGTGCGCGGCACCCGTCGGGAACGTGAACGCCGACGGGATCAACAGCAGCTCTGCGCCGGCTCGCACCAGGCGGCGGTAGAGCTCCGGGAAGCGGAGGTCATAGCAGATCGACAGGCCGATCGCGCCGAGCTCGGTCCGCACGACGATCGGCTCCGTCGCGCCGGGCGCGCGCGTCGCCGACTCGCGCACCGAGACCCGGCCCGGCAGCTCGACGTCGAACAGGTGAATCTTCCGATAGCACGCCAGCAGTGCGCCGGTCGGGCCGAACAGGCAGCTCGTGTTGTAGGGGCGTGGATCGTCCGCTGCCCGTTCCAGGAGAGAGCCGGCGCACAGGTAGACGCCGGTCGTGCGCGCGAGGTCGGCCATTGCCTCGGTCGTGGGGCCGGGAACGGGCTCGACGTGCGCGGCCTCCTCGCCGCGCGGCCCGCGCCAGGGGAAGACTTCGGGGAGCACCACCAGCCGTGCGCCGCGCGCGGCCGCCGAACGGACCAACGCGGCCGCGCGATCGAGGTTCGCCGCGCGATCGGGTCCCGAGGACATCTGCACCGCGGCAACGAGGAACCGGTCCATCGAGCGGGGGGATTAGCGCGTGCGCGCTGGCGGCGTCAACGCGGTGGCTCTCGAGTTGAACGCGTGGTTGGCAGTGTGGTAGCTGGGCCGAAATGGCGCGCCTCGTCAAGAGGTACGGCAACCGCAAGCTGTACGACACGAGCGAGAGTCGGTACGTCACCCTCGACGAGATCGGCCGATGGGTGAAGGCCGGCGAGGACGTGAAGATCATCGAGAACGACACCGGCGAGGATCTCACCGCCGTGACGTTCGCGCAGATCATCCTCGAGGAGGAGCGCCGCAAGAGCGGGCTGCTCCCGCTGCGGGTGCTCCGGGACCTCATCCAGCACGGCGAAGCCGCGCTCCAGGGGATCGCGGCCACCGTCGATCGCGGCATGGAGGCGATCCGCCACGCGCCGGAGCGCGCGGGACGGCGTGTGCAGGAGCTCACCAACATCCAAGACCGCCTGTCGCAGCTGCAGGACCGGGTCGACGAGGTTCTGCGGCGCTCGGTCGAGATCGTCACGTCGCACCCGGCCTTCCAGACCGAGGTCCGCCGCATCGAGCGGACGATTCGCGCCCTCGAGGCACGCATCGGCCGGCTCCGCGACGGCGACAACGGGCGCCCGTCGCAGCCCCCTGACGAGGTCGGCGGCGGTTCCTGACGCCGGCCCGGCCTAGCGCGTCAGGAAGACCGGGCAGATGCTGTTGCGCAGCACGTACTCCGTCGTGCTGCCTAGCACCATCTCGATGATGCGGGAGTGCCCGTATGCGCCGATGAAGAGCAGGTCGAAACCCTGCTCGCGGATCAACTCGACGAGTCGCTCGTGCGGTGGGCCGCTCGTCCGCTCGCAGGTCAGCGCGAGGTCGTACTTCTCGAGGTAGCTCCGTGCCTCGTCGAGGGCCCGGTCGGCCTCCGTGCTGCCGTTGCGCACCACGTGCACGACCGTGAGCGGAAGGCCGAGGGCGCTGGTGAGCTCGGCGGCCGCGTGCATCGCGAGGCTCGACCGCGGTGAGCCGTCATAGGCGAGCAGCGGGCGGCGAATCTCGCCGAACTCCATGGGGCACACCAGTACGGGGCGCGGGGCCTTGCGGGTGACGGACTCCGTCGTCGATCCGAGCAGGCCGGTCGAGAATTGCTCGTTGACGCCACGGTGCCCGACGACGATCAGGTCGGCGGTGCGGGCGTGGTCGCAGATCTCGTTGGCGATGATGCCCATCGGCAGCGCCGTGTCACACGGGACGCCGCGTTCGGCGCAACGCTGTCGGAAGGTCTCGAGCAGCACGCGGCCGCGCTCCTGCAGTGCCTCGCGCATCTTCGCCGCGAAGTCGAGGTACGGCTCGAAGCCCAGGGAGCCGGAGACGTCGTGGAAGAACGACCCCTCGATCGAGACGACGTCGATGACGTGGAGGCCGACCACGGTGGCGCGCATTCGCTCCGCGAGCCACAGCGCGTACTGGAGCGCGGCGTCTGCGTGCTGAGAGCCGTCCAGTGCCACCAGGATGCTCTTGATCATCCGATCTCCCGTCCGGGCGTGTAGCATCGCCTTCTCGACGACCGCAAGCGGGGTCCCGACGCTTGCAAAGCCCGACCGGTGGGCTAAGTACGGCTCGTGAGCCGTCGGACCGAGGCGCTCTGCGAAGAAGCCAAAGAGCTGGTGTGCCGGCTCGGAGTGAAGGTGCGTGAGGAGATCCTCCTGCGCGAGGTCGGGTATCACGTCCGCAGTGGGACCTGCCGCGTGAAGGGCGAGGAGGTCCTCTTCCTCGACCGCAACCTGCCGGCGGCCGAGCGGCTGCAGGTCCTTCTGGACGCTCTCGACGGGCGCGACGTCGAGACCCACTTCCTCACCCCGGCGCTGCGGACCCTGTTGGATCGCCGGGGCCCGCGGCCCGCAAAGGGGGCCGCGCCCGATGTCGGTCCGTGACCAGATGGCCCGCTTCGAGCGGGTGCTGCGCGAGCGGGGTCTCAAGTCGACGGCCCAGCGAGACGACATCGCGCGGGTCTTCTTCGGCGGCCAGGGGCACCGATCGGTCGAGGAGATCTACGGCGCGGTCCGGCGGGTCAATCCGCGCGTCGGATATGCCACCGTCTACCGAACGCTGCGCCTGCTCCGGGAATGCGGCTTCGCCACCGAACGCCACTTCAACGACGGCCAAGCTCGCTACGAGGCGGGCACCGAGGAGGAGGCGCAGCACCACGATCACATGATCTGCGAGCGGTGCAACAAGATCGTGGAGTTCGCCAGCGACGAGCTCGAGCGCCTCCAGGAGCGGATCGCGCGGTTCCTCGGCTTCGTCGTGAGCCGGCACAAGCTCGAGCTGTACGGCATCTGCAGCGAGTGCCGCGAGGGGCGGCCCGGCCGGCGCGAGCGGGGCGTGCAGCGCGTGTAACGGCCGGGCGTGTGAGTCGGTTCCGTTCCCTGGGCGTCGTGGCGGTGGTGGGGCTCGCCGCGCTGGTCCTCGTCCCGCACCTCGGGCGCTACGCGCTCTGGGACCCGGACGAGGCGCGCCACGCCGAGGTCGCGCGGGAGACCTTCACTGCGGGGAGCTGGCACGGCTGGATCGTGCCATCGCTCGACTTTCGCCCGTACCACGACAAGCCGATGCTCTTCTACTGGCTCGTAAGCGTCGCGTATGCGGTCGGCGGTGTCTGCGAAGCCGCGGCGCGCAGCGTGCCGGCGATCGCGGCGACGCTCACGGCGCTCGTCGTGCAGAGCGTCGCCCGCCGGGCGTGGGACGCAGGCACGGGGCTCGCGGCGGCTGCCGTGTTGCTGACGGCGATCGAGTTCGCCGGCCTCGGCCGCTACGCCGACCTCAATATGACCCTCACGCTCTGGGTCACGCTCGGTCTGGCGTCCGCATACCGTTGGACGCGTGCGCCGTCGGTCGGGCCGGCGCTGGTCGCGGCGGCGGCCGCGGCGGCCGGGATGCTCACGAAGGGCCTCGTCGCGCCGGTGCTCGTCATCGGGATACCGCTCGTCCATCTCGTCCTCACCGGGCGCCTGGCACTCGCCCGCCGCGTGCCGTGGGCGCGCGCCGCCCTCGTCTTCCTCCTCGTGGCCGGGCCCTGGTACGTGACGGCGGGCCTCCTCGACCCGGCGTATCTGCGCGACTTCTTCGTCCGACATCACGTCGAGCGCTTCGTGAGCGCACGGAGCCTGCTGCACGCGAAGTCGGTGTTCTTCTACCTTCCGATCGTCATCGGGGGCTTCTTCCCGTGGAGCCTGCTGCTGCCCGCCACCGTGTCGGCGACGCTGGCTCGAGGGCGTCGCGGGGATGCCGAGACGTTCTGTGCCTGCTGGGCGCTGGGCGTGCTGGCGTTCTTCACGCTGTCGAGCGGGAAGCTCGGAACGTACATTCTCCCCGCCTTCCCGCCACTCGCGCTGCTAACCGGACGCCTGCTCGGGCGCATCGCCGCTGGCGACGTCACGCTGCGCGACCGCCGCTTGCTGCGCGCCGGATTGGTCGGGATTGCGCTGACCTTCCTTGCCGCGACGCCAGGACTCCTCGCGGTGGCGGCCAGGTTCCACGCCGGTGCCTGGCGACCGCTCGCGTGGCTCGCGCTCATTCTCGTGCCGTTCGCCGGCGCGATCCTGTGGTTGGTGTATCGAGACCGCAGTGCCGCCGCGGGAGTCGTCGTCACGCTCGGCATGGTGACCGTCATCTTCGTCTTCTATCGTTGGGCGGCCCCGCGGATCAGCGAGGTCCAGAGCGAGGCGCCGCTCGCGCGGGCGATCGCGGCGGCCGGCGACGAGGCGGCGGTTGCGCCGATCCTCGCCTACTCGGTGCGGACGCCGTCGTTGCTCTTCTACCTCGGGCGCCGAGTCGAGCCCGCCGACCGACCCGAGCATCTCGTGCGTGCGCTCGCCGAGCATCCGCTGGTGTTCGTGGTCACGAGTGCCCGGCACGTCCCGGACCTCGAGGCGACGCGACGCTTGTGGCCGTGGCGTACCGGGGGGCACCATCTCCTCTATGCGTCCAGGCCGCTCCACGACTAGCGTGGCCGGAGCTTGACGCTGCCCGTCGCGCGCGCCATAGTGGATATTGAGAGTCGATTTCAATATGGACCGCTTCCGCGTCGTTCCGCTGCTCGCGTTTCTGCTCTACCTGGGGCTCGCCTTCGGCTGGCGCGTGTGGGTCCAGTTCCGCCACCACGGCGGATCCGGGATCCTGCTCTTTCGCTCTGGCGGGTGGCGCCAGCACCTGCGCGACACCGCGTTCCTCGTGCTGGCGGCGGCGCTGCTCCTCGAGGTGGTAGCGGCGGCTCGAGGGCGGGTCGGGGTCGCCGAGGCCGTCGCGGCTCGCGTCCTCGGCCTGGCGCTGGTGCTGGGCGGTACCGGCCTCACGGTGTCTGCGCAGCTCGACCTCGGGGCGTCGTGGCGCATCGGGATCGACCAGGGGGCGCAGCCGGGACTGGTCGAGACCGGGTGGTACCGTACCTGCCGCAACCCGATCTTCCTCTTCATGCTGGCGACGCTGGCGGGGTTCGTCGTGCTCATCCCGGCAAGGGGCACTGCGCTCGTGCTGGTGCTCGCGTATGCGGCGATTCGCGTGCAAGTCCGGGAGGAGGAGCGCTACCTCCTGCGGACGTATGGAGCACCCTACGCGGCCTATGCGGCGCGGGTGGGCCGATTTCTCCCCGGTATCGGGAGATTGGGCTTGACAGCGACGGCCGACCACGGCTATCTCTGAAATTGAAATGCGTTATCAACAATTGCGAATGCGACTGCTCCTGTCACTGTTCGTCCTCGGCGCTTGCGGGCTGGTGGCGGCCGGCGCTCACGCCGACGAAGCGCCGATCGCGCTCGCCGTCGAGGCCGACGGCTTTGCTCCGACCGCGATCGAGGCCGCTGCGCGCACCAGCTTCCGCATCGCGATCACCAACAAGACGGACCGGGCAATCGAGTTCGAGAGCTTCGAGCTGAACCGCGAGCGCGTGGTCCAGCCGGGACAGACCGTCAACGTCTACCTCTCCGACCTGGAACCTGGGCGCTACGAGTTCTTCGACGACTTCAACCAGCAGCGGCGCGGGGCGCTGCTGGTCAAATGAGGCGGCCATGATCGAGACCTTGCTGATCGTCTGGCGCGAGTCGCTCGAGGCGGCACTGATCGTCGGGATACTGCTCACCTTCCTCGCGCGGAGCGGTGAGACGGACGGGATCCGCTGGGTCTGGGCAGGCACGGTGGCGGCGGTGCTGGCGGCGGTATTGTGCGCGGTGGCTTCGAACGGCGTCGTGACCACCCTCGGTCCGGATGCGCAGGAGCTCGTGCAAGTGGGCATCCTGCTGGTTGCCGTCGGGGTGCTCACGTGGATGGTTCTCTGGATGCACCGCCACGCGCGCGACCTGCGCGGCGAGCTGCACCGCCGCGCGGGACACGCCCTCGCCACCGGACGGATGCTGGGGCTCGCGACCATCGCGTTTGCGGCGGTGTTCCGTGAGGGCGTTGAGACAGTGCTCTTTCTCTGGGGCGTCGTCGTCCACCGCAGCGGGACCTCGCCGATGGCCCTCGTGGCAGCCGGGGCGGTGGGGCTTGCCCTCGCCATCGCGACGGCGTGGGTCTTCTTCCGCGGCTTCCGGTTCCTCGATCTGCCGACGTTCTTCCGGGCCACGGGCATCCTGCTCCTGTTGGTGGCAGGCGGGTTGCTCACGTCGGCGGCAAACCAACTGATCGGGATCGGCTACCTGCCGCCACTCGTGCCGCAGGTCTGGAACAGTGGATGGCTCGTGCGCGACGACAGTGTGGTCGGACTCCTGCTCTCGGCGCTGATCGGCTATCGGTCGCGTCCGTCGCTTCTCGAGGTCCTCGTGTTCGTCACGTACGTCGTCCCCGTGGCCTGGATGCTGCGCCGCGTGCCGCAGCGACCGCCAGGGGCGTCCTCGGCGCGAGGCCTACCGGCCCGCTCGGCCGCCTGAGGACCGAGCTGTGCCGGGCAGTCGATCTTGGGAGGTGCAGATGCAGACGCTGAGAATGACTATCGCTATCGTCCTGGCCGCCATCGTCGTAGGAGTGCCGGATCTGGCTCGGGCGCTCAACTTCTTCGAGCTCGAAGTCTACCCGGCCACCACGGAGGGGAAGGGGCTGCACGAGATCGAGAACCTCTCGACGTTCGTCGCGAAAGGGCGTGACGCGGGCGACCCGGCGGACGAGGACGAGGGCAGACGCCACCACCTCTTTCGCTCGAGCCTCGAGTACAACTACGGGCTCACGGACAAGATCGACCTCGCGGCCTACGTCGACTTCGAGAAACCGAATGGCGAGGACGTCGAGTACGCCGGATCCCGCGTGCGCGCGCGCGGAGCGCTCTGGGAGAAGGGCCGTTTCCCGGTCGACATCGGCTGGTACCTCGAGGCCGAGATGCCGCACGCCGCGGAGTCCGACCTCGAGCTCGAGTTCCGGCCGCTCGTCTCGCGCGACTTCGGACGGTTCTCGATCGACGTCAATCCGGCGTTCGAGCTGCCGACCGTGAGCGAGGAACGGCGGACGCTCGAGTTCAATTATGCCGCGCGGGTGGCCTACCGCCTCACGCCCCAGTTCACACCAGCGGTCGAGTTCTACGGGGGACTCGGCCAGATCCGCGACGTCGAACCCTCGCGCGAGCAGGAACACTACGTGTTCGCGCTCGCCTACCTGCGCCTGCCAGGGGGATTCCACGTGAACATCGGGCCGGGATTCGGGCTCACCCGCGGCAGCGACCCGGTGATCGTCAAGGCGAACCTCGAGTACGAGTTCACGCTGGGCGGGGGACGCTAGCCGCGGGCAGGCCGAGGTGTCGCCGCGCGCTGGCGGCGGTTGCGGCGGCCACGTGGTCGAGCCGCTCGCCACGGACGGCGGCGACGGCCTCGGCCACCAGCCGCACGTGCGCCGGCTCGTTGCGGCGTCCTCGATGCGGCACCGGGGCGAGATACGGGGCGTCGGTCTCGACCAGCAGCCGGTCCGCCGGGATCATGCGAACCGCGTCGCGGAGCGCCTCCGCGTTCTTGAAGGTCACGATCCCGGCGACGGAGACCGCAAATCCCAGATCGAGGTAGCGCCGGGCCTCCGTTCGATCGCCGGTGAAGCAGTGGATCACGCCGCCGACGGCTCCCGCATCCTCCGCGCCGAGAACGTCCGCGGCCTCGGCGTGGGCTTCGCGAACGTGGACCACGAGCGGCATGCGAAGGGCGCGCGCCAGGGTGATGTGGCGCACGAAGGCCGCTCGCTGCGCCGGTCGCGGGGAGTGGTCGTAGTGGAAGTCGAGGCCAGTCTCTCCGATCGCGCAGACGCCCGGGCGCTGCGCGAGTGCCCGCAGCGTGGCGAGCCCGTCGTCGTCGAGCGTGTGGGCATCGTGGGGATGGACGCCGACGGTGGCGAAGACCTCGACGCGCTCGTGGTGGCCCGTCAGCGCGACCGCCGGAAGATTTCGCTCCACCCGACCGGTCGCTCCGACGCAGACGAGCGTGGTGACCCCGGCTGCCGCGGCACGCGCGAAGACCGCGGCGCGGTCCGCGTCGAACTCGGGCTCCGCGACGTGACAGTGCGAGTCGACGAGCGCAATCGACCCGCTCACTGCGGGGCGGCCTCGATGCGCGGGAACAGCACGACCGGCGCCGCCGTGTGGTGCGCGGCGGGAAACGCCTGACCCCAGGGCAGATCGAGTGCCGCGAGACATTCGGTGGGCAGGCCGAGCAGGCCCATCAGGCGTGCGGCGGTGTCCGGCAAGAAGGGCGCGACGAGCTGCGCGGTCACGCGCAGTGCCTCACAGAGCTCGTGGAGGATCGCGCCGACGCGCGGGCGGTGCGCGGGGTCCTTGGCGAGGCTGAACGGGGCGGTTTCGGTGACGTACTTGTTGGCGTGGTCGAGCGCGCGCCAGATCGCCTCGAGCCCGCGGTGGAAAGCGAATCCGGCGATCTGCGCGTCGAGCTCGCGGCGGGCCGTGACGAACGCCTCGCGCAACGCGTGGTCGGCCGCCGTGGGAGCGAGCGGCTGCAGGACGCCGTCGAAGTAGCGTCGTTGCATGGCGAGCACGCGACTCGCGAGGTTGCCGAGGCCATTGGCGAGATCGGCGTTGAGTCGCGTGACGAGCGCGGCCTCGCTGAACTCGGCGTCCTGCCCGAAGGCCATCTCACGCAGCAGGTAGTAGCGGAACGCGTCCATCCCGTAGCGCTCCTGCATCGCCAGCGGGCGGACGACGTTGCCGAGGCTCTTCGACATCTTGCCCTCGTCGAGCTGCCAGTAGCCGTGCACGCAGAGGCGCCGGAAGAGCGGCAGGTCGGCGGCCATCAGCATGGTGGGCCAGAAGACGGCGTGGGTCTTCAGGATGTCCTTCGCGATCAGGTGATGCGCCGCCGGCCAGAGCCCCATCCGGCCACAGTGGTCGAGCGCGCTCACGTAGTTGAGGAGCGCGTCGAACCACACGTAGGTGACGTAGCGATCGTCGAACGGCAGCGGGATGCCCCACGTGAGACGGCTCGCCGGCCGCGAGATGCAGAGGTCGCCGATCGGCTCGCGCAGCAGCGAGAGGACTTCGCGCCGGTAGCCATCGGGAATGATGCGATCGGGCTCCGTCTCGTAGGTGCGCAGCAGCCGCTCGTGGTACGCGCTCATGCGAAAGAAGTAGTTCTCCTCCGCGATCTCGGCGGGCTTGGTGCGGTGATCGGGGCAGACCCCGTCGACCAGCTCGCGCTCCTGATAGAACTGCTCGCAGCCGTAGCAGTACAAGCCGCGGTAGCTGCCGAAGTAGATGTCGCCGCGGTCGTGGATGCGGGAGAGGACCTTCTGCACGAACGCGACGTGGTAGGCGTCGGTCGTGCGGATGAAGTGGTCGTAGCGTAGGCCGATGGCATCCCACGTCGAGCGGAAGATCCCACTCACGCGGTCGGCGTAAGCCTGTGGCGTCGTGCCGGCGGCATCGGCGGCCTGCTGGATCTTGTCCCCGTGCTCGTCCGTGCCGGTGAGAAAGAACACCTCGCGACCGCGAGCGCGCCAGAATCGCGTCAGCGTGTCGGCCACGACGGTCGTGTACGTATGCCCCAGATGGGGCTCCGCGTTGACGTAGTAGATCGGGGTGGTGACGTAGAGGGGATCGGTCGTCATCGCCGGGACTCGATCAGGCTGGGGGCCGCGGCAGGACGAGGTCGTCGCAAGTCGCTTCGACCTCGAGCCCGTCCTCGTCGCGCAGGACCACGACCGTCTGCTCGAGGACGTTCTGCCGCACGACCTTCCCGTCGCCCTTGACGCTCTGCACGCGGGCACCGACGTTCGGGAGCGCGCGGCGCAGCTCCTGGTAGGTCTGGTATTCGTAGCGCATGCAGCACTTGAGCCGGCCGCATTGTCCCGCCAGCTTCGACGGATTCAGCGCGAGCCCTTGCTCTTTCACCATCTTGACGGTGACGGCCTGGAAGTCACGCAGCCACGACGAGCAGCAGAGCTCGCGCCCGCACACGCCGACGCCTCCCGCGACTTTGGCCTCGTCGCGCGCGCCGATCTGCTTCACCTCGACGCGCGTACGCAGCGCGTCGGCGAGGCGCCGCCCGAGGTCGCGCAGGTCGAGGCGATCCTCTGCGGCGAAGAAGACGGTCACGCGGCTCCCGTCGGCTGGGCTCTCGACCTTGACGACCTTCGCTGGCACGCCGCTCTCGCGGGAAAGCTGCAGGACGGTGCGGTGGTGGTCTCGGTCGCGTTGGAGGGCCCGATCCTCGCGCGCCAGGTCGCGGCCGTCGGCCTTCTTGATCACCCGGCCGAGTCCGGCGCGGCCGCGTCGCTGCGGGACGAGAGCGACGACCGTCCCCAGGAGCGGACCCTGGTCGGTCTCGACGATCACGCGGTCGGCGCGCCGGAGAATGAGCGGGCCGGGGTCGAATTCGCGTGGCGTCCCGCCGGGACGAAACCGCACGCTGACGACCAGCGGCGTGCCCTCTGTGCTCAGCTCGCCCATGCCACGTAGCTCCGCCCGCCACGCTCGATCTCCCGGAGCGCCAGGAGCAGGGTCTCGATCGCGAGGACCCGGTTGGCGTTGCGTTCGACGTCGCGGATCGTATCACACACGAGCTCGAGTTGGCGAAGCGCGCGCGGCGGCGACGTCTCCCGTGCCGCGTGTTCGATCGCGGCGGCGTAGTCGGGGTTGACGAGCGCGCCGCTGGTGAGCGTCCGTCCCAGCACGTCGCGGTACCAGGAGGTGCACACCGCCAGCGCGGCGTCGACGGCGCCCTTGCCGAGCTCCTGTGCGGCGGCCGACAGATCGGCCGCCGTCCGCTCGCGCAGGCGCAAGAGCTCCTCCAGGACACGGGTGCGGACGTGGACGTAGGCGTCGTCCGCGAGCTCGAGCGCCCGGCCGACCGAACCGCCCGACTGCGCGGCGAGCACCCGTGCCCGTTCGGGGGGAACGTCGCGCGCGCGAAGCAGTCGCTCGACCACCTCGCGCGGAAGTGGGTCGAGCCGCACCCGCTGGCACCGCGACCGGACGGTGGGGAGCAGCATCGACGGTGCCGCGGCGACGAGGATCAGGACGGCGCTGCCCGGCGGCTCCTCGAGCGTCTTCAGGAGCGCGTTCTGCCCGTGGTCGTTCAGGTACTCGGCGCCGTCGATCAGCGCGACCTTGCGTGGTGCCGTCATCGGCCGGAGCACGAGCCAGCGGATCAGGTCACGCGCCTGCTCGATGCGGATGTCGCGGCGATCCGAATCGCGCGCCACGATGCGCAGGTCGGGATGCGTGCCGGCCGCGACGCGGGTGCACTCCCCGCACCGCCCGCAGGCGTCACCACCCCCCGGCGTCGCGCAGAGCAGCCGCGCGGCGAAGGCGTCTGCGAGCGCGCGCTTGCCGATTCCCGTGGGGCCGACGAGCAGGTATGCGCCGGCGACGCGGCCGCTCTCGGCCGCGCGCGCGAGGTGCGTGACCGCTGCGTCGTGTCCCACGACGTCGGCGAGCCTCACCCGCGCGCCTCCAGCCGGCGCAGCGTTTCGGTGACGACCCGTGCCGTGGTCTGCTCGATGGGACCGAGCGCGTCGAGCACGACGAAGCGGTCGGGCTCGGCCGCCGCCAGCTGCCGGAACCCGCGGCGGATGTTCTCGTGGAACTCGGCCGGGGCCTGCTCGAAACGATCGCCCTTCCCGGCGCGTGCAGCCGCTGCCGGCGGAGCCCTGCGACCGGGCAATCGAGGAGAAAGGTGAGCGTCGGCCACAGACCATCGCGCGCGTGCGTCGAGGTCCGTCACCATCGCGACGTCGAGCCCGCGGCCGAAGCCCTGGTACGCGATGGTGGAGTCGGAGAATCGGTCGCAGAGCACGATCGCGCCCGAGGCCAGGGCGGGGCGCACGCGTTCCGCGACGTGCTGCGCGCGGTCCGCGCAGTAGAGCAGCAGTTCGGCGAGGGGACTGAGTGCGACGGCCGGATCGCCCAGGAGGAGGCTGCGGATCGCGGCACCCGCCGGCGTGCCGCCGGGCTCGCGTGTCTCGACCACGGAGTGCCCGGCGGCCCGGAGGTGTTCCGCCAGACGTCGGAGCTGCGTCGACTTGCCCGAGCCCTCGATGCCTTCGAAGGTGATGAACACGCGCGGTCTCGTCTATCCCCGCCCGATCGCGGGAGGCAAGCGCCGCTCAAACCCCGAGGTCGCGCCCGAGCACGAGGCCGACCCCATGGAGGAGTTGGCGGGGCGTGTACGGCTTGGCGAGGAAGTAGTCGGCGCCGAATCGGTAGCCGGCGAGGATGTCTTCGTCGGAAGCCTTGCCGGTGACGATCACGACCGGGATCGCCGCCTGCTGGAGGTTGGCCTTGACGTGGTCGAGCACCTCCATGCCGGTGCCGCGCCCCGCCTGCATGTCGAGGAGGATCACGTCGGGACGCCGCCGCGCGATGGCGGCGAGCGCGGCGGGAGGATCGCCGGCGACCTCGACGAGGAAGCCGCGGCCCTCGAGGATGCCGGAGGTTCGCAGCGCGTCGGCCGGGTCGGGGTCGACGACGAGCGCGACGAGGCTCATGCCGTCGCTGCTCACCCGCAGCTACACCCGCACGGCACGTGGTGGCAGCGCGGGCATCCCTTCGCGTAGCGCTGCGCCGCTGCCTCGAGGTCGATCCCTGCCATGCTTGCCAAGGAGGTGAGCCAGGCGAGGACATCGCCGAACTCGTGCAGCATGGCGTCGCGGTCGTCGTCGCGAAGCGCGCGCGCGAGCTCGCCCACCTCCTCGACCATCCAGCGGAACGTGGCGTCCCGGCCCCGGCGGGCGTCGCGGTCGAGGTAGGTCCGACTCAGGATGTCCTGCAGCTCCGCGATGTGCATCGGCCCCGACTGTAGACGCTCGCCGGACGCGGTGCGAGTGCCGCGCGGCTCGCGATCATCCGCCGTCGACGAGCCCGGCCGGCACCGCGCGACGGGGGAGGGCGAGCAGCGCGTCGGCGGCCGACACCGCCGCGTGATCCTGTTCGATACGGACCGTCCCAGCGACGGTCAGCGTGGGCCCGGTCGCGGGGGCTCCGAGCCAGGCCTCGCCGCGCAGGGTGAGCGTCGCTCCGGGGGTGACCCGCAGGCCCTGCGTGGCGACGATCACACCGGCAAAATCGAGCATGGCTTGCACGTCGAGAACGCCGTCGACGACGAGCAGGCCTGCCCCGAGGAGCGGGCCGCCGATGGTGAGATCGCCGTTGGCGAGCGTAATGGAGACCGGAACGGGTCCGGAGGGTACGAGGACGCCGGTCGGGGCGGTCGCGCGGGCTCGCGTGACGAGCGCCGCCAGTGGTGGCTCGGGCGTCGCCACGGGTGCTTCCGTGCCGGGCGAGGTTCGGACCAGACCGGCCGCGGCCCCGATCCAGTCGTCGAGGTCGCTCGGGTCGGTGGGCCCGCCCAGTGCCGCCAGGGGCCGGGCGCCAGGATCGCTGGCGTCGTGTCCGTCGAGGTCGAGGAGGCCGGTGACCGATCCCATCCGATCCGGTGCGGCGGCCCAGAGGAGCACGCCCACGCCAGGAGTTGCCGCCCAGCCCACGAGGGCACGCACGTGTCGCTGTCCGGGTGGGCCCTGCGCCGTCAGCTCGAGCAAGCGCCGCGGCGGCGCGACGGCCCCCGGCGCCGGCAGCGCGCTGGCGGTGCATCCGGCGGGCGCCGCGAGCACGCCGTCGTCGGCGGTGCCGGCGAGACCGTCCGATCCCGCCAGCGCGCGGGAGAAATCCCAGCCCGCCGGCAGGGCGGCGACCACCTGTGCCAGGCAGGCGTCGGCGGCGGAGAGCCGCGCCGAGAGAATCTGCCGGTGCCATGCGAGTCGCAGCTCGGTGCGGGCCATCGCGGCGAGCCCGGCCGAGACGAGTGCCACGACCAGCACGAGGCCGAGCGCGGCGGGAAGCGCGAGCCCGCGCGCCGTCGGTCGCGATCTCATGGGGTGCTCCGGAGCGCCACGCGCAGGTGGCGGGAAATGGGGATTCCTCCGGACCGGTGGGGCCGGAGCGCGAGGTCGATGGCGAGGGTGCGGACGCGGGCGCGTGCCGCCGCGTCGAGGCCGGCGGCGGGGACGGCGATCGGGACGGCGCTGTCGTCGCCGTATTCGAAGGAGCAGGCGGCCACGCCGTCGGCGATTGGCATCGACTGCGCTCCGATGATGCGCGAGAGCCGTGCGCCGGGGAGGTTGCAGACCCAGGCGACGACCTCGTCCGAGCTGGCGTCGACCGTGCCGTCGCCGTCGAGGTCGGCGGCGAGACCCAGCCGATCGCTTCGCGCCTCGGTCACGGCGACGACGCCGCTCGCGCGGGGATCGAAGCCGGCGCGGCGGATGTCGAAGCCGAACAGCTCGAGCGCGGCCTGGGCGGTGTCCTCTGCCTCGGCACGCCAGGCGACGGCGGTGAACGCCCGCCCGGCCGCTGCCATCGTGGCGGTGAGAAGGCCGACGATGGCGAGCGCCAGGGCGGCGCCCACCAGGAGCTCGACGATTCCCGTCCCGCGTCGGTGCGTCATGGGAAGACCTCGGTGGCGAGCGGCAGCCGGCGGCCGTCGGGTGCCTCGACCTCGATGGTGAGGCGGGTCGGGAGTCCGCGTCCAGCGGCGATGCGCCAGCGCCGCGTCCAGCTCCGGCTGGCGAGGGTGACCGTATCGCTGCCGTCGGCGCGGGGCCCGGCACGCAGCGCCTCGGCACGATCGATGGAGAGGGCGATTCCGAGGCCCGTCTCCCGGGCCAGGGCCACGGCGCGCCCTGCCGCGGCGGCGGTTGCGACCAGGACCGCGGCCGCGAGCCCGACCAGCCCGGCCGCGACCAGCGCCTCCACGACCGACGTTCCGCGTGCGCCGGTCATCGTGCCCGCACCCGGCCGCGCTGGTTGACGATGATCTGCGCGACGTGCGTGCCGGCCGCTAGCGTGACGGTAGCGTTGTCCGCCGTGCCGGTGCCGGCGAAGCGCACGGCGCTGCGCGCGGGCAGCCCGGCGAAGGCGACGCGTGGCGGGAGCGCCTGTGCGGCGCCGATCCGACCGGCCCTGGTGTACGTCTCCCAACGACCGGCGCCGGAGTCGAAGCGGACCTCGACGGTCTCGCCCCCGGACAGCGCTTGCCCGCGCGCCAGGCGCAAGGCGGTGGACAGCTCCTGCGCAGTGCCCTCCAGGGCGAGCACGGCGCGCCATTCTCCCAGGCGCGGGACGCTGATCGCAGCGAGGACGCCGGCCAGCGCGACCCCGATCAGCGCCTCCAGCAGCGTGAAGCCACGATGATGTTGCACGCGACCCTCCTCGGGCGACGCGCACGGGGCGGGGCGCGGCGTGCCGGACGATCTCTTTGGTACCGGCGCCGGCGAGCCGATGCAAGAGGGCTTTCTAGTGGAGACCGAACAGGCGCAGCGGCAGCCCGAGGTCGGGTAGGTAGAGCACGACGGTCGCACCGAGCGCGAGGAAGGGGCCGAACGGGATGGCGGTGTGGCGCGCGACGTGACGCAGGTGCGGCAGGAGCGCGCGCATCCCGAAGCGGCGCACCACGCGCCGGCCCGCGCGGCGGCCGCCGTGGGCGAGAACCACGGCCACGCCTGCGCCCGCGCCGGCGATCGAGGCGATCACGAGAATGGCGGGGATCGCCTGCCAGCCGAGGAACGCTCCGATCATCGCGAGCAGCTTGACGTCGCCGAAGCCCATGCCCTCGACGCCGGTCGAGCGCTCATATCCCCAGGCGACGGCCCAGAGTATCCCGCCGCCGACGAGGGCACCGAACGTGGCATCGACGAGCCCGATGCCCCCGGGCAGGAGGCTCACCCCGAGCCCGACGAGAATGCCGGGCAGGCTCACCTCGTCGGGGATGAAGAGGTGGTCCAGGTCGACGAACGTGATCAGCAGGAGCGCCGCGGTGAAGGCGAACGCGACGAGCGCCTGGAGCGTGGGCCCGAACACCGCGAGTGCCAGCACCGCCAGCGCGCCCGTGGCGGCTTCGACCAGGGGGTAGCGTGGGGCGATCGTCGCCCCGCAGGTGCGACAGCGGGCCCGCAGCACGAGCCACGAGACGATCGGGATGTTGTCGTACCACGCGATCGCAGTTTCGCAGGCGGGGCATCGTGAGCTCGGCCAGACGACCGACTCGTCTTCCGGCAGGCGGTAGATGCAGACGTTCAGGAAGCTGCCGATGCAGGCGCCGAGGCCGAAGGCGGTTGCCAGGAGCGGCCAGTCGGCCGTGGTGGCCGGAAGGGGGAGCATGCTCGCGAAGTTCACGGGTGCCTCAGGAGCGGGCGGGTTTCAACTGGGGGGCATGAAAATGCGACGGGGGACGGGCGTGAGCCCGTCCCCCGGTGCGCATCGTCGAAGACGTGGTCTCGATTACGAGCAGACCAGGTTGCCCGTCGCGCCGCCGGCGCTGTTCCAGTCGCAGGACTTGGTGGCGCTGGGGTGCTCGGTGTGGATCGTGAACGCCGTCGCGTCGCCCGTGCACGTCATGCTGACGCCTTCGGACTGGACGAAGCCGGGAAGCGCCGTGCAATCCGAAGAGTACGTGCTGTTGTCGACGAAGTAGGCTTCCTCGGCCGTCGCGCCGTTGCGCGCATCGGACTCGACGCGCGCGTTGAAGCCGCGCGCGCGGTACGCGGCGAACTGCGGGATCGCGATGGCGGCCAAGATGCCGACGATCGCCACCACGACCAGGAGTTCGATCAGGGTGAAGCCTTTCGACTTCTTCTTCTTCGACTTTGCTGACTTCCGCATGAGACCTCCCTATGGCTGGCTGTTTATTCCGGTCCGGGGCGTCCGTCCGGGATCGTTGAACCTAGGAGCAATGGGGGTGCCAGGATCGTCCACGCCGCGCGGATGCAGCGTTTACGCGGCCTGGCACCCGCTGGGGCGCAGCGCGGCACACCAGATGCGCAAGCGTCGCGGAGGCGACGAGCGTCGCACCGATGACGAGCGTCATCATTCGATCACCGATCCGAGCTGGAAGATCGGCAGGTACATCGCGACCACGAGGCCGCCGATGACGACGCCGAGGAACAGGATCACCGCGGGCTCGAGGAGCGACATGAGGTTCGCGACCATGTTGTCGACCTCGTCCTCGTAGAAGTCGGCGATCTTCTGCAGCATGTTGTCGAGCGCGCCGGTTTGCTCGCCGACGGCGATCATCTGACAGACCATCGGCGGGAAGACCTTGCTCTCGACGAGCGGCTCCGCGATGGTGCGGCCGCTCGAGATGCTCTGGCGTGCGTTGAAGACCGCCCGCTCGACCACCTTGTTGCCGGCGGTGCGGGCCGTGATGTTGAGCGCGTCGAGGATGGGCACGCCCGAGGAGATGAGCGTGCCGAGCGTGCGGGTGAAGCGCGCGACCGCCGACTTCCGGATGAGGTCGCCGAAGACCGGCACGCGGAGCATGAGCCTGTCGATCGCGAGGCGACCCTGCTCGGTGCCGTACGCGTATCGGATGCCGACAGCGGCCGCGATCGGCACGCACATGAGCAGATAGCAGTGCGCGATGACGAAGTTCGAGAGGTTGATCACGAACTGCGTCGGTGCGGGCAGCGCCTTCCCGAAGCTCGAGAACACCTCGGCGAAGACGGGGATCACCCAGATGAGCAGGACGAAGGTGACGACGACCGCGGCCGACACGATGCAGGCCGGGTAGATCATCGCGCCTTTGATCTTGCTCTTGAGCTTCGATGCCTTCTCCAGGTAGTTCGCCAGGCGCACCAGGATGGTGTCGAGGATGCCGCCGATCTCGCCGGCGCGGACCATGTTCGTGTAGAGGTCGCCGAAGACCTTGGGGTACTTCCCGGCGGCGTCCGCGAGCGTGGCGCCGGATTCGACCTCGTCCTTCATCTGGAAGATGATCTTCTTGAAGGCGGGTGAATCGCACTGGTCGGCGAGCGTGTGCAGGCACTGCATGATCGGCAGGCCGGCGTCGATCATCGTGGCGAACTGCCGGGTGAAGACCACGATGTCGCGCTGGGCCACCGGGGAACCGACGCTGGGCAGCTTGATCTCGAAGTCGAGACCCTTGCCCTTTTCCCGGATCCTGCCCGGGTTGGGCTGAATGCGTTGGCTGCGGAGGCGGATGATCACCGCTTCCCGCGTGGGAGCTTCCATCTCGCCGCTGAGCGCGGCCCCCTTCGGCGAGACGCCTTGCCACTTGAAGACCGGCATCGGATACCCTCGTTCAGCTCGCCTTGCTGACCTTGTTGAGACCCAGCATCTGCCGGACCTCCTCGGGCTCGGTGGCGTGACCGAGCGCCTCGTCCGGGGTGATGAGGTTGCGTTGCACCAGGTTCACGAGTGCCTGGGTCATGGTCTGCATCCCGAACTTCGACTGGCCGATCTGCATCTGCGAGTACATCTGGTGGACCTTTTCCTCGCGGATGAGGTTGCGGATGGCGGCGTTCGGGATCATGACCTCGGCCGAGAGCACGCGGCCGCGTCCGTCCTTGCGGGGGATGAGTTGCTGCGAGATGACCCCCTGCAGCACGAGCGAGAGTTGCGCGCGCACCTGGGCCTGCTGGTGCGGTGGGAAGACGTCGATGATGCGGTTGATGGTCTGGACCGCCGAGTTCGTGTGCAGGGTGGAGAAGACGAGGTGGCCGGTCTCGGCCACGACCAGCGCCATCTCGATGGTTTCGAGGTCGCGCATCTCGCCGACCAGCACGATGTCCGGGTCCTGACGCAGGACGTGCTTGAGCGAAGCGGTGAAGCTGTGGGTGTCGGCGAAGACTTCGCGCTGGTTGATGATGCAGCTCTTGTGCTCGTGGACGAACTCGATCGGGTCTTCGACCGTGACGATGTGCTCGTGCCGCTCGCGGTTCACCTTGTCGACCATCGCGGCGAGGGTGGTCGACTTGCCGCTGCCGGTGGGACCGGTGCAGAGCACCAGGCCGCGTGGCAGCTCCGTGAGCAGACCCACCGACGCCGGCAGCCCCAGTTGTTGGAGCTGGGGCATGGTGTGCGGGATCATGCGGAACGCGCCGCCGAGGGCGCCCTTCTGCAGGAAGAGGTTGCCACGGAAGCGGGCGCACCCCTTGATCCCGAAGGAGAAGTCGAGCTCGCTGTCCTCTTCGAACTTCTTCTTCTGCGCCTCGGTGAGGAGGCTGTAGCAGAGGTTCTTGGTGTCCGTCGCGCTGAGCGGGGGGTGGGCGATGGGCTTGAGCTCCCCGTGCAGGCGAATCATCGGCGGTGCGGCGTTGGTCACGTGGAGGTCGGATCCACCCCGCTCCACCATCTCGCGCAGAAAGGCCTCGATGGATGGCATCGCGCTCCGAGAAGCAGGGCACGTGCCACCCTGCGCTTCATGTGCCGCCGCACCCGAGCGGGGGTTCGACCGTCACGTTTGTGTCGATCGCGCGGGGGATGAAACGCTCGTGAACGGAAGCGTACGCGGGACTGCTGCCGTCAGTCGGACATCGTCACGCGGAGGACCTCTTCGATGGTGGTCGTTCCGCGGGCGACGTGGACGAGCCCGGACTGGCGCAGGGTCTTCATGCCGATCTGGATCGCGGCGCGCTTCAGGTCCATGGCCGTGGCACCAGCGAGGACCTGCTCGCGGAGCGCGTCCCCCATGGGCATGACCTCGTAGAGGGCCACGCGCCCACGGTAACCGGTGCCGCCGCACTGCGAGCAGCCGGTGCCGTGCTGTGGCACGAATGGGTCGCCGCTCCAGCCGATCTCGGCGAGCACCCCATCGGCGATGGGCAGGGGCTCCTTGCAGTGCGGACAGATGACGCGCGCGAGACGCTGGGCGAGGATGAGGTTGACCGAGCTGGCCACGAGGAACGGCTCCACGCCCATGTTGAGGAGACGGTTGATGGTCGCGGGGGCGTCGTTCGTGTGCAGGGTCGAGAGCACGAGGTGGCCGGTGAGTGCCGCCTTGACGGCGATCTCGGCGGTCTCGAAGTCGCGGATCTCGCCGACCATGATGATGTCCGGGTCCTGGCGCAGGAAGGAGCGCAGGGCGGCGGCGAAGTTGAGGCCGATGTCGTCGTGCATCTGCACCTGATTGACGCCGACCAGGTTGTACTCGACGGGATCCTCGGCCGTGGAGATGTTCACGCCGACCTTGTTGAGCTCCGAGAGCGCGGAGTAGAGCGTCGTCGTCTTGCCGCTCCCGGTCGGGCCCGTCACCAGCACCATCCCCCAGGGCTTGTAGATCGCCTCCTTGAAGAACTTGAGGGCTTCCTCCTCGAACCCCAACTTCGTCATGTCGAGCTGGAGGTTCGACTTGTCGAGGAGGCGGAGCACGACCTTCTCGCCGAACAGCGTGGGCAGGCAGGAGACGCGGAACTCCATCTCCTTGTTGCCCGACAGCTTCATCTTGATGCGGCCGTCCTGGGGCAGGCGGCGCTCGGCGATGTCGAGCTGGGCCATCACCTTGAGGCGCGAGGTGATGGCGTTCTTCAGCCGCAGCGGTGGCTGCATGATCTCGTAGAGCACGCCGTCGATGCGGAACCGGACGCGCAGGAGCTTCTCGTACGGCTCGATGTGGATGTCGCTCGCGCGCTTGCGGATGGCGTCGGTGAGGAGCGCGTTGACGAGGCGCACGACGGGCGCCTCCTCGGTGGCGCGCTCGAGCTCCTTCAGGTCGACGTCTTCTTCCTCGCTGACGACCTCGACGTTCTCGTTGCCGAGGCGCGACAGCACCTCGTCGTAGTTGGTCTGCGCCTCGTAGTAGCGCTCGACGGCGGCCTGGATGAGGCTCGGCGCCGCGACCGCGACCTTGACGTCGTAGCCGGTGAGGAACTTGACCTCGTTGATGGCGATCAGGTTCGACGGATCGGCCATCGCGACGGTGAGCGTCTGGCGCACCAGGCCGATCGGGATCAGGTGGTGCTTCATCACGAGGGCGACCGGGACGATGTTCAGGACCTCGCGCGGCACGTCGAGCGAGAGCGGGTCCATGACCGGGAGGCGGTATTCGCGCTCGAGATAGGCGAGGAGCTGCTCCTCCGTGACGAAGCCCATCTTCACGAGGTGCGTGGAGAGCGCGCCCCCGTGCTCGCGCTGGGCCTCGATGGCCTTGACGAGCTGCTCCGCCGTCAGGTCGCCGCGCCGCTGCAGGAGATCGCCGAGACGGGAGCTCATCGCACCTCGGGGCGGGCGTCGCGGACCGTAGGGGTCCGGCGAGGCCGAGTCAACGGAAGGCCGGCCTCGACGAGCGCGCGTGCCATGACGGTGAGCGGAGCCCTGCGGGCGGTCCAGGTTTCGAAGGCGAGTGCGCCCTGGTGGAGGAGCATGCCGCTGCCGTCGAGCGCGCGCCGGTGCGCGCGGCGCGCGCCGGCCATGAACGGGGTCGGGCGGCGGGCGTACACGAGGTCGACGAAGAGGGCGTGGGCGGGGCTCGCGGAGAAGCGCACCGGAACGGCGACGTCGCGCAGCCCAGACGGCGTCGTGTTCACGATCACGGTGGCGTCCTCGAGCACGGCGCCGCGGCGGAGCCACTCGAGCGGCACCACGCCCACGTCACGGGCGCCGAGGCCGCGAAGCGCGTCCGCGAGCGCCTCGGCCCGGGCCAGCGTGCGGTTGGCGATCGTGACTCGCCGGGCACCACCGCGCACGAGCGCCGCACCGATCGCGCGCGCCGATCCGCCAGCGCCGATCAGCACCGCGGCGGCGTCGCGCACCTGGCCGTGGCCAGCGAGCGAAGCGAGGAATCCGCGACCGTCGGTATTGTCGCCGATGACCTCGCGGCCGCGAAAGACGAGCGTGTTCACGGCCCCGATCGCCCGGGCCTCGTCCGTCGCGCGGTCGAGGTGGGGGAGGACCGCCTCCTTGAGCGGGATGGTCAGGTTGAGCCCGCCCATCTCGAGGCGGCGCGCCTCGGCCAACGC
Source organism: Binatia bacterium (assembly GCA_046327955.1). Classification (GTDB taxonomy): domain Bacteria; phylum Desulfobacterota; class Binatia; order DP-6; family DP-6; genus JAXLXP01. The sequence goes on from JAXLXP010000006.1 coordinate 223,247, forward strand.
GGCCGCCAGGTCCTCGGGGGCCACCCGGTAGCGGAGGTAGAGGTGCGGGAGCCCGAGCGCCGCGAATGCCGCGTTGTGCATCACGGGCGAGAGCGAATGCTCCACGGGGTCACCCAGGACCCCGAACAACCGCGCGTGTACGTGCCGACCCACCCAAGTGCCTCCGCAGAGGGCACACGGCCAGCGGCCCGGCTCGTGACCCCCTCGTTGTTTCGGCCGACCCCCGGGCGGGCTTTAATCCTGCCGGTGACTCATCGCTCGATCGCCGCCCGGGCCGCGGCCAGGCGGGCGATCGGCACCCGGAAAGGCGAGCAGGATACGTAGTCCAGGCCGAGCCCGTGGCAGAGCGCGATCGAGCTGGGCTCGCCCCCGTGCTCGCCGCATATCCCGAGCTTGAGCTTCCCGTTGACCTTTCGGCCCTTCTCGACCGCGATGCGCATGAGCCCGCCCACCCCCTCGGGGTCGATCGCCTCGAACGGGTCCTTTTCGTAGATCTCGTACTTGTCGACGTAGGGCACGAGGAACCGGCCGGCGTCGTCCCGGGACACGCCGAGCGTCGTCTGGGTGAGGTCGTTGGTGCCGAAGGAGAAGAACTCGGCGACCCCGGCGATCCGGTCGGCGGTGAGGGCCCCGCGCGGGACCTCGATCATCGTCCCGACCTGGTAGCGGAACCGGACCCCGGTGGCCGCGGTCACCTCGCCGGCGACCCGGCGGACGATCGCGGCCTGGAGCTCGAGCTCCTTCACGTGGCCGACGAGCGGGATCATGATCTCGGGCTCGACCGTGACCCCCGCGCGCTTGACGTTCACCGTGGCCTCGAAGATCGCGCGCGCCTGCATCTCGGTGATCTCGGGGTAGATGATGCCGAGCCGGCACCCGCGAAAGCCGAGCATCGGGTTGAACTCGTGCAGCGCCTCGACGCGGGCCCGGACGCGGTCCGTCGAGATCCCCATGGCCTCGGCCAGCTCGCGCTGGCCGGCCTCGTCGTGGGGCAGGAACTCGTGCAGCGGGGGATCGAGGGTCCGGATCGTCACCGGCCGGCCGCCCATCTCGCGGAAGATGCCCTCGAAGTCCTCGCGCTGGAGCGGGAGGAGTCGGGCGAGCGCGGCCCGGCGCTCCTCCTCGGTTTCGGCGAGGATCATCTCACGCATCGGGCCGATCTTGGCCTCGCCGAAGAACATGTGCTCCGTGCGGCAGAGGCCGATGCCCTCGGCGCCGAACGCGACCGCGTTGCGGCACTGGTCGGGCTGGTCGGCGTTGGCGCGAACGCGGAGCCGGCGCTCCTTGTCCGACCACTTCATGAGCTGCGCATAGAGCTGGTACGCAGGCGAGGTCTTCGGGTCGAGCGTGCGGTCGACGAGGACGCGTACCACCTCGCTCGGCTGGGTGCCGATTCGGCCGAGGAACACCTCGCCGGTGGTCCCGTCGAGCGAGAGATCGTCCCCTTCGCGGACGACTTCCGAGCGGCCCTGGATGCGCATCTCGCGCGCACGGTAGTCGATGGCGAGCACCTCGCAGCCGGCGACGCACACCTTGCCCATCTGGCGGGCGACCAGCGCCGCGTGGCTGGTCATGCCGCCGCGCGCCGTGAGGATGCCCTCGGCCGCGGCCATGCCGCGAATGTCCTCGGGGGAGGTCTCGATGCGGACGAGGACGACGCGTTCGCCGCGCGCGACGCGGGCTTCGGCGTCGTCGGCATGGAAGACGACCTTGCCGGTGGCCGCCCCGGGCCCCGCGTTGAGCCCCTTGGCGAGCCGCACGGCCTGCGCTTTCTGGCTTCCCACGAACGTCGGCCGAAGAAGCTGGTTCAGTTGTTCGGGCTCGATGCGCTTGAGCGCCTCGCGCGGCGTGACGAGTCGCTCCTTCACCATCTCGATCGCGATGCGGATGGCGGCGGCGCCCGTCCGCTTCCCGACGCGGCACTGCAGCATGTAGAGCCGCCCGTCCTCGATGGTGAACTCGATGTCCATCATCTCGCGGTAGTGCTTCTCGAGCGTGCGGCGGATCTTGACGAGCTGGGCATAGACTTTCGGGTTCTCGCGCGCGAGCGCGGAGATTGGCAGCGGCGTGCGCGTGCCGGCGACGACGTCCTCACCCTGCGCGTTCATGAGGTACTCGCCGTAGAAGACGTTCTCGCCCGTGGCGGGGTCGCGGGTGAAGGCGACCCCGGTGCCCGACGAGGCGCCGAGGTTGCCGAACACCATCGTCTGCACGTTGACCGCCGTGCCCCACGACTCCGGGATGCCGTTCAGTTTGCGGTAGACGATCGCGCGATCGTTCATCCACGAGCCGAATACGGCACCGATCGCACCCCAGAGCTGCGCGGCCGGCTCCTCCGGGAACTCGACGCCCCGGCGCATGCGGATGAGCGCCTTGAACTCGTCGACGAGCTCGCGGAGCGCGTCGGCGTCGAGCTCCGTGTCGAGGGTGACGCCGCGCGCGCGCTTCTTCTCCTGCAGCGCGACCTCGAAAGGGTCTTCCTCGTCCTTGCTCTCCGGTTTGAGGCCGAGGACGACGTCGCCGTACATCTGCACGAAGCGGCGGTAGCAGTCGTAGGCGAAGCGCGGGTTGCCCGTGCGGGCGATGAGTCCCTGCACGGTCTGGTCGTTGAGGCCGAGGTTGAGGATCGTGTCCATCATCCCCGGCATCGAGGCGCGCGCACCCGAGCGCACCGAGACGAGCAACGGGTTCTCGCGGTCACCGAACTTGCGGCCGACCGCTTTCTCGATCACCGCGAGCGCCTTGGCGGTCTGCTCGCGCAGCGCGGGCGGATACGTCTGCCGGTGCGCGTAGTAATACGTGCAGACCTCGGTCGAGATCGTGAACCCGGGCGGCACGGGGAGCTCGAGGCGCGCCATCTCGGCGAGGTTTGCCCCCTTGCCGCCGAGGAGGTCCTTCATGGTGGCGCGGCCGTCCTTCTTGCCGCCCCCGAAGGCGTAGATGTAGCGGCCGGCGGGGCGCGCGGGCGCCTTCCGTGCCGCCTTGCGTCGCGGTCTCGCCATGAAATTCCTCCTCAACCAGAACGAAAAGACCGCGAACCTAGCGGACGACGGTCGGGGAATCAACGCGCAGGCGCTCGAGAAAGGCGCGTGAGCGCAGCGGCGCGGAGAGCACTTGCGCGAGGAGGTGCTCGACCACGCGGGCGGCCTCCGCCAACGGCGCCGCCGGGAGCGCGGCGGCGTCGGCGAGCGACCCGGAAGCCAGGCGCCCGAGGGCGGCCGCGGTGGCAGGACCGACGGGTCGTACCGGTTCTCCCGGACGCACGCAGGCTCGACATACGAGGCCGCCCCGCTCGAGGGCCAGGTACACCGGACCGGCAGTGGTCGGGGCGCGGCAGGTCCGGCAGCGGTCGAACGCCGGGGCGTAACCGCTGCGGGCGAGCAGATGGAGCTCGAAGGCGCGCAGCACGGGGTCGGCCGGGGCGCCCTCGTCGAGTCGCTCGAGCACCTCGCGCACCAGGCGGTAGACCGCGCCGCCGGCCTCGTGGCCCAGGACCATGCGGTCGGTCAGCTCGAGCACGTAGCTGCCGGCGGCGAAGCGGTCGAGGTCGCGGGCGAACCCCCGGAGCGCCCCGAGCAGCTCGCATCGGAGGAGGAAGGCGAGGTCGGCCGTCGGCTGCTGGTGGAATACGACCCGGACGTGGACGAATGGCTCCAACGTTCCGGCGAAACGCCGTCGGGAGTTCTTGGCCCCCTTGGCGATGCCGGTGACGCGCCCGTGGTGCTCGGTGATGAACGTGACGATGCGGTCGGACTCGCCGTAGGGACGAGTGTGCAGGACGAACGCGGGGCTCGCGTGCTCCGTTCGCACCGGGGGTGGAGGACTCCGGCGGTCGTGGTACCACCGGGTCGCCAGCCGGACAACCTTGACAAACAAGGTTCTGGTCCCTAGCTACGCCGCCGCGGCGTTCCCGGTCGCGCTCAGAGAGGACGTGCCCCGATGGCAGAGGATCGTACGGAGAACCCCCAGACCCCGACCGAGAGCACCCGCGATCCGGCAGCGCGGGTGAGCGAGCTCGAGGCCGAGCTCGCCGCGGCCCGCGAGGAGGCGAGTCAGAGCCACGATCGGTGGGTTCGTGAGCGGGCCGACCTCGAGAACCTGAAGCGTCGTGCGGCGCGCGAGCAGACCGAGGCGGTGCGGTTCGGGAACGAGCAGCTCCTGCGCGACCTCCTCCCCGTGGTGGACAACCTCGAGCGGGCCCTCGAGCACGCTCGCAGCGCGACCGGTACCCAGACGCTCACCGACGGCGTCTCGCTGGTGCTGAAGAACCTGATGGACGTTCTCGATCGACACGGGGTGACCCGGGTTCCCGCCCAGGGCGCCCGATTCGACCCCGAGCACCACGAGGCGGTCGCCCACGTCGAGAGCGCCGAGCACGAGGCCAACGCCGTGATGGCCGAGCACCAGCCCGGGTACCGCCTGCGCGAGCGCCTCCTGCGCCCGGCGCTCGTGACGGTTGCCAAGGCACCTGCCGGCGGCAATGCCGACGGCAACCTTGCCAATGACCAGGGCCGTGGTTAACCAGCCCCGAAGGCCGCGAGGCGGCTCGTGTGAAGGAGAGCAGCGATGGGTAAGGTGATTGGAATCGATCTCGGCACGACGAACTCGTGCGTTGCCATCATGGAGGGGGGCGACCCGGTCGTCATTACCAACGCCGAGGGGAGCCGCATCACCCCGTCGGTGGTCGCGTTCACGGAGAGCGGCGAGCGTCTGGTGGGCCAGATTGCCCGCCGCCAGTCGATCACGAACGCCGACAACACGGTCTTCGCGATCAAGCGCCTGATCGGCCGCCGGTTCGAGGACGCCGAGGTCCAGAAGGCGATGAAGGTCACCCCCTACCGGATCGTGCGCGGGGACAACGGCGATGCCTGGGTCGAGATCCGGGGCCGCAAGTACAGCCCGGCCGAGATCTCGGCCTTCATTCTCCAGAAGATGAAGCAGACCGCCGAAGACCACCTCGGCGAGAAGGTCACCGAGGCGGTGATCACGGTTCCGGCCTACTTCAACGACAGCCAGCGGCAGGCCACCAAGGACGCGGGGAAGATCGCCGGGCTCAACGTGCGGCGCAGCATCAACGAGCCGACGGCCGCGTCGCTCGCGTACGGCCTCGACAAGAAGAAGGACGAGAAGATCGCCGTCTTCGACCTCGGTGGCGGCACGTTCGACATCTCCATCCTCGAGATCGGCGACGGCGTCTTCGAGGTGAAGGCCACCAACGGCGACACCTTCCTCGGCGGCGAGGACTTCGACCAGCGCGTGATCGACTACCTGGCCGACGAGTTCAAGAAGGACCAGGGCATCGACCTGCGCGGGGACCGGATGGCGCTCCAGCGTCTCAAGGAAGCAGCCGAGAAGGCGAAGTGCGAGCTCTCCACCGCGATGGAGACGGACATCAACCTGCCCTTCATCACCGCCGATCAGGCCGGTCCCAAGCACCTCAACATGAAGCTCACGCGGGCCAAGCTCGAGGCCTTGTGCGCGGACCTGTTCGACCGGCTCGAGGCTCCGTGCGTCACGGCGCTGCGTGACGCGGGGCTGGGCACCAAGGACATCGACGAAGTCGTGCTGGTGGGTGGCATGACCCGCATGCCGGCGGTCGGTGCCCGCGTGAAGAAGCTCTTCGGCAAGGAGCCGCACCGGGGCGTCAACCCCGACGAGGTAGTCGCCATCGGCGCCGGCATCCAGGGCGCCGTGCTCAAGGGCGACGTCAAGGACGTGCTGCTGCTCGACGTGTCACCGCTCTCGCTCGGCATCGAGACCCTCGGCGGCGTATTCACGAAGCTGATCGAGAAGAACACGACGATCCCGACGCGCAAGAGCCAGGTCTTCTCGACCGCCGCCGACAACCAGAGCGCGGTGACGATCCGGGTCTTCCAGGGCGAGCGCGAGATGGCGGCCGACAACAAGCTCCTCGGTCAGTTCGACCTGGTCGGCATCCCGCCCGCCCCGCGCGGCGTGCCGCAGGTCGAGGTCACGTTCGACATCGACGCCAACGGCATCGTGCACGTCAACGCGAAGGACCTCGGCACCGGCAAGGAACAATCGATCCAGATCACCGCGTCGAGCGGCCTGTCCAAGGACGAGATCGACAAGATGGTGAAGGAGGCGCAGTCGCACGCCGAGGAGGACAAGAAGAAGCGCGAGTTGGTCGACGCTCGCAACCAGCTCGACGGGCTCGTCTACCAGACCGAGAAGACGCTCGGCGAGAACGCCGAGGCACTCGACGCCGAAGCCAAGGCCGCGCTCGAGACCGCGATCAAGGACGCCAAGGCCGCGCTCGAGTCGAACGACGCGGATCGGATCCGCAGCGCGTCGGATGCGCTCGCGCGGGCTTCGCACAAGCTCGCCGAGGCGATGTACGCCAAGGCCTCGAAGGCGCAGGGCGGCGCCGAGGGAGCACCCGGCGACGGGGCGAGCCCCCGCGAGAAGCCCAAGGACGACGTCGTCGAGGCCGAGTTCGAAGAGGTCAAGGAATAGGCGGCGTCGCTTGCGGCAGGCCGGTCCGAGAGCATAGAGGAGCCCTCACTCGCGCGCGCGAGGAGGGCTCCTGCAGCGATGAAGCGCGACTACTACGAGATCCTGGGCGTCTCCCGGTCGGCCACCGAGGAGGACCTGAAGAAGGCGTACCGCAAGCTCGCGATCAAGTGGCATCCGGACAAGAATCCGGAGAACCGTGCGGAGGCCGAGGAGCGGTTCAAGGAGATCAGCGAGGCCTACCAGATCCTCGCCGATGGCGAGCGCCGCGCCCAGTACGACCGCTTCGGTCACGCCGCCTTCGAGCAGGGCGGTGGCTTCGGGGGCTTCGAGTTCGCCGCCGGCGGGTTCGAGGACATCATCGGCGATCTGTTCGGCGACTTCTTCGGGACCGGCCGCGGGCGCGGCGGGCGCACGCGCGCGCGGCGTGGGGCGGATCTCCAGTACCGGCTCGACCTCACCTTCGAGGAAGCCGCGCGCGGTGCCGAGAAGACGATCACCATCCCCCGCACGTCCCCGTGCGAGACCTGCGAGGGCCGCGGCGCGAAGCCGGGGACGCAGCCACGCCCGTGCCCACAGTGCCGCGGCACGGGACAGATCCGCTTCCAGCAGGGATTCTTCTCGATCGCCAAGACCTGTGGCCAGTGCAACGGCAACGGCTCGATCGTCGCGAACCCGTGCCCGACGTGTGGCGGCGCGGGCACCGAGCGCCGGGCGCACACGCTCAGCGTGAAGATCCCCGCGGGCGTCGACACCGGCTCCCGCCTCAAGCTGCGGGGCGAGGGCGAGGCCGGCGCGAGCGGTGGTCCGTCGGGCGACCTGTACGTCGTGATCGAGGTGCAGGAGCACCCGCTGTTCGTGCGCGAAGGCGCGGACATCATCTGCGACGTCCCGGTGAGCTTCGCGCAGGTCGCGCTCGGGGCCGAAATCGAGGTCCCGACGCTCGAGGGGGCCTCCAAGGTGAAGATCCCGGCGGGGACGCAATCGGGCCAGGTCTTCCGGTTGAAGGGCAAGGGCATCCCCGACCTCGGCGGCTACGGGCGCGGCGACGAGATCATCCGGGTCATGGTCGAGACCCCGCGCAAGCTCTCCGCGCGCCAGCGCGAGCTCGTCCAGGAGTTCGCGCGCGAGTCGGGCGAAGAGGTCCACCCGCTCTCGAAGAGCTTTCTCGACAAGGTCAGGGCGATGCTCGGCTAGGCGCGCCGATGCGCCGGCGCCTGCGAGACGTCGGGGAGCACGGGTGGCTCCGCGCCCTGCTACCCCGCCTGAACCGTGGTCCGCGGGACCCGCGCGTGCTGATCGGCCCCGGCGACGACGCGGCGGTGCTGCGCTGGGGGCGCGGTCCGATCGTCCTCACCACGGACACGCTCGTCGAGGGCGGCCACTTCCGCCGCGGGTGGCTCTCGCCCGCTGCGCTCGGGCGGCGGGCGTACGGCGTCAACGCGAGCGACCTCGCCGCGATGGGCGCGACCCCAGTGGCCGCGTTGCTCGCGCTCGAGTGCCCGCCCGACCTGCCCGTGCGCACGATCGACGGGTTGGTCGCGGGCCTCGTCTCCGCGGCACGCCGTCACGGCGCGCGGCTGGTCGGCGGCAACGTGGCAGCGGGCCCGCACCTGGCCATCACGGTGACGCTCGTCGGGACGACCCAGGGGCCGCTCGTGCGCCGTGCGGGCGCCCGCCCCGGCGACCTGCTCTGCGTCAGCGGGCGGCTCGGCGCGGTGGGGTACGCGGTGCGCGAGCGGCTCGCCGGCCGGCCCGCGCGCATCCCCGATCCCCCCGATCGTGTGCGCCTTGCGACCGCGCTGGCGCCGCTGGCGCACGCGATGATCGACGTCAGCGACGGCCTCGTGCAGGACCTCGGCCATCTCTGCCGGGCGAGCAGTGTCGGCGCGGAGGTCGAGCTCGCCCGCCTGCCGGTGGCGCCGTCGTGTCGGCGCGCGTTCGGTGACCACGCGGCGATCTTCGCCGCCACCGCGGGCGAGGATCACGAGCTGCTCTTCGCCGCGCCGCCCCGCGCGGCGGCCACGCTCGCGCGGCTGGCCGCGCGCACGGGTTGCCCGATCACGCCGATCGGCCGGTGCGTCGCCGGCCGCGCGGTGGTGCGCCTGCAAGACGCCCGCGGGTGTCGTGTGCGCACCCCGAACGGCGGATTTGACCACTTCGTGCGACCCGCGCTCTATGAGCAGTGACCATGGAGCGTCATCAGCTCGAGGCGCTGCTCCGCGCCGTCCAGGGAGGCGAGTGCTCGGTGGACGACGCGCTCTCGCGCCTGCGCGCGCTGCCCTTCGAGGATCTGGGCTTCGCCCGTCTCGATCACCATCGCGGGTTGCGCAACGGGTTTCCCGAGGTCGTCTTCGCCGAGGGCAAGGCGCCGGCGCATCTGCTCGAGATCGTCGAGCGGCTCGTCGCCACCGGCGCCAACGTGCTCGTCACCCGGCTCGCGGCGGAGCTGGGTGCGCGGCTGGCGGACGCGGTTCCGGGGTTCGAGTACCACGACCTGGCGCGGCTCGGGATGCGGCGCGCGCGTCCCGTCGAGGGGACGACGCGCGGCCCGGTGCTGGTGGTCTCGGCCGGGACGGCGGACCTGCCCGTGGCCGAGGAGGCGGCGCTCACGGCCGACGTGATGGGCAACGACGTCGACCGTCTCTACGACGTCGGCGTCGCGGGCCTGCACCGCCTCCTCGAGGCGCGCGACCGGTTGTGGGCCGCCGCGGTGGTGATCGTCGTGGCGGGGATGGAGGGCGCGCTGCCGAGCGTCGTCGGCGGGCTGGTGCAGTGCCCGGTGGTCGCGGTGCCGACGAGCGTCGGGTACGGCGCGAGCTTCGGCGGCGTCGCCGCGCTGCTCGGCATGCTGAACACGTGCGCGGCGGGTGTGGTGGTCGTGAACATCGACAACGGCTTCGGCGCCGCGGCGGCCGAGACGCGCATCAACCGCACGGAGCGTTGATGGCCGACGACATCACGTCGGGCCGCACGCGCCGCATGCTGTCCGTGGGCGGGCTCACGACGTCGGTGGGCGGCAGCTACCTCTGGCAGGTGTTGCGGCGGCCGTTCCGCTCCGTGGAGTCGGCCGAGCAAGCCCTGCTCGCGACGCACATTCGCAATGCCGAGCGCGTGGTCGCGCGCTCGGCCGAGCTGCGCGGTGCGTTCATGAAGGTCGCGCAGCTCCTCAGCATGCGCGGCGACCTCTTCCCGGCCGAAGCCCTCGATGTGCTGAAGGTCGTGCAGTCGTCGGTCCCGCCGATGCCGTACGCGCGGGTACGAGAAGTCCTGGTGGCGGAGCTCGGCGGACCACCGGAACAACGCTTCCACCGGTTCGAAGAGGAAGCATTCGCGGCCGCGTCGCTCGGACAGGTGCACCGCGCCGAGCTGCGGCCGGGGGAACGCGTGGCGGTGAAGGTGCAGTATCCCGGCGTTGCCGACACCGTGCACCAGGATCTCCGCAACGTGCGCGCGCTGCTGCGCGTGTTCGCCGGCATCGCGCGCGACATCATGCGGCAGGACGTCGACGTCGAAGCGGTCGCGACGGAGCTCGAGGAGCGCCTCGCCGAGGAGCTGGACTACCGCAACGAGGCGCGCAACCTGGTGCTCTTCCGGCGGCTGCTCGCCTCCGACCGCGAAGTCCGCGTGCCGGCGGTCCACGCCGACCTGAGCACCGCGCGGGTGCTCACGATGGAATACCTGGAGGGGTACCCGCTGCAGGACGTGCTCGCGCCCGGGGTCGACCAGGAGACGAAGGACTGGGTCGCGAAGAAGCTCTTCGTGCTGCTCTGGCGCCAGCTCCTCGAGCTGGGCGTCCTGCACACGGATCCCCATCCCGGCAATTATCTCGTCACGCACCACCCGCGGCTCGTCCTGCTCGACTTCGGAGCCGTGCGGCGCTTCGAGCCCGCGGTGCGACGGGGCTACCTGCGGCTGGCGCGCGGCCTGCTCGCCCGCGACGACCGGGAGATCGGCGCGGCCTGCCTCGACCTCGGCTTCACGGTTGGCGACCCGCAGGGTTTCGTCGCGATCATGCACGTCATCTGCGAGCCGCTCGAGCAGGATGCGCCGTACGACCCGCGCGCGTACGACCTGGTCGCGCGCGGCATCGAGGTCACGGAGCTTGCCGTCGCGCACCGCCAGTTCCGCTCACCCGGCCACCACGTCTTCCTGCTGCGGGCGCTGGCCGGGCTCGACGGCTACCTCAAAGCGGCGGGAACCGTGTACAACTGGCACCGGCTCTTCCGGCGGATCGTCGATGCGGTGCCGGACGTGCCGGAGACGGAGGAGGGCGCATGAAGCAGTGGTTCGCGCTGTCGGCGATCGGACGGGACCGGCCCGGGATCGTCGCGGATCTCGCCGAGCTCATCTACGAGTGTGACTGCAACCTCGAGGACTCGAGCATGACGATCCTCGGGTCGGAGTTCGCGGTCCTCCTGCTGCTCTCCGGCGAGGGCCCCGATCTCGCGCAGCGCCTCTCGTCCGGGTGCAAGCGGCTCGAGTGGGAGAAGCGGCTGACGGTGTTCTTCCGGCCGCTCGAGCACGAGCCGGCGCACGTCCCGCCCCATGCGGGCACGCCGCTCGAGTGCACGGTGACCGGCGTCGACAAGGCGGGCATCGTGGCGCGGGTGACGCGGACGCTCGCCGACCACGGCGTGAACGTGACGGACCTGCGGACCGAGGCGCGCCGCGAGCCGGAGTCGGGTACGCCTACCTACGTGATGCACATTCGCATGAGCATCCCGCCCGCGACGCGTCGGGGTGAGCTGCAGGAGCGTCTCGAACGGGTGGCGGCCGAGCTGCGGGTCGACGTGGTGCTGTCGGAGCCCGTCGACTGATCCCCGCGCGCCGGCCGCACGCGGCAGGGAGGAGACGATGGGAATGGTGGACGGAGGGTTGGGCGTCGTGCGTCGAGTGGTGGTGGTGGCGCTGGTGATCGTGGGGGCGATCACGACCGCGCGGTGTCTCTACCGCGGCGGCCGGCACGTCGTGCTGCGACCGGAGGAAACCGCTGCCGCGCGCGGCGAACGCCTCGCGGCGGACCTCGGGTGCTTCGCCTGTCATGGTCCCGGGGGTGGCGGTGGAACGGCCAACGCGGGAAGCGAGGAGAAGTCCGTCCCGGCGTTCACCGAGCAGACGCAGATGATGTACGTGAAGACCAACCAGGACGTCCGCGAGTACATCCTGGACGGAGCCCCCAAGCGCCGGTGGGAGGACGCGGACTACCGGACCAAGGTGGAGCGCGCCGCGCTACGGATGCCGGCCTACCGCGACGTTCTCACCGACGCGCAGGTCGATGACCTCGTCGCCTACGTGCGTGCGAGCTCCGGGCAGATCGGCCCACCGGACCAGCTCGCCCAGCAGGGAGCCGAGCTCGCCCTCGCGCACACCTGCTTCGCTTGTCACGGCCAGCTCGGCGCCGGGGGTGTGAGCAATCCGCGCTCGTTCAAGGGGTACGTCCCCGGCTTCTGGGGCGAAGATTTCGACGAGCTCGTCCGCGACGACGACGAGCTGCGCCACTGGATCGCCGACGGCAAGATCGCGCGCATCGCGGAACATCCGATCGGGAAGATATTCTTCCGTCGCCAGAAGCTCCAGATGCCCGACTACGGCCGCTTCCTCGAGCCGGGCGAGGTCGACGCCCTGGTCGCGTACGTCAAATGGATCCGTGCCGGCGCATGGCGGCCGCAGGTGCACTGAGCGATCCCGCACGGCCGTCGGGCAGAGCGTCGCTCCCGGGCAGGAATCGGCGTCAGTCGGCTTTGCTGACGTTCGCGGCCTGCAGGCCCTTGGGGCCCTGCGTGACCTCGAACTGCACCGGCTGACCCTGGTCGAGGGTCTTGAAGCCGTTGCCGGCGATCGCCGAGTAGTGGACGAAGACGTCCTCGCCTTCATCGGTGGTGATGAAGCCGTAGCCCTTCTGGCTGTTGAACCACTTCACTTTACCCTGTGCCACGGGTCACTCCTTGCGCGGTCTGCTGCGCTCGCGGATCACGCTCCCGTCCGCGAGTGCGGGCGTCACTACCATAGCGCCTTGCCGCAAGGCAACACGAAACGCACCGAGGTTCCAAGCATGATGTGGAGCGCCGGTGGCGGGTGCCTTGCAAAGGCGCGAGGCCTCTCGTAAGGAACCGGCCATGTCGGTACTGGCGGAGCGAGCGGCGCTCGCGGCGCCGCGGGACCGCAGCCAGCGCCGGCGTACCGCCCGCACGCGAGCCCACTCCCCGCTGCGCGACCGTCTCGAGTACGGGGTGATCCGCGCCGCCGCCGGCATCCTCGGGGTGCTTCCCCTGGGACTGGCGCTCCGGGTCGGCGAGGCGGTCGCGTTCTTCGGCTATCTCCTCGACCGGCGGCATCGGCGCATCGGCATGCGCAACCTCGCGATCGCGTTCCCGGAGAAGCCCCTGGCCGAACGCCGTCGGATCCTGCGCGCGTCGCTCTTCAACCTGGGCCGCACCGTCGCCGAGATTGCGCACCTCCCGCGCCTCACCGACGAGGACCTGCGCGAGATGGTCCGCTTCGCGGACGAGGAGTGGTGGCACAGCGAGCTCATGAAGGCGCGGGCCACGGGGGCGCTCATCCTGAGTGGCCACTTCGGGAACTGGGAGCTGCTCGTCTACGCGCACGGCCGGCGCGGCTTCCCCGTCTACATGGTCCACCGGACCCTGCGGAACGGGCTCATCGACCGCTGGTTCAACGCCGTGCGGGCGCGGGCGGGCACGCGACTCGTGCGCAAGTCCCGCGCGACCAAGGACGTGCTCCGGGCGCTGCGCGAACGCGGGCTGCTCGTGATGCCGTTCGACCAGAACTCGACGCGCGGGCTCGGCACCTTCGTCGATTTCTTCGGACTTCCGGCGAGCACCAATACGGGGATCGCCCGTGTCGCGCTGCGGGCCGGGGTCCCGGTGGCGCCCGTCTTCATCGTCCGCCAGGGGCGGGGGGCTCGGCACGTCGTCCATGCGTTGCCGCTCTTGCATCTCGCCCCGAGTGGCGACATGGAAGGGGACGTGCAGCGCTACACGCAGCAGCTGTCCGTCGTCTTCGAGGAGATGGTCCGGAGGTATCCCGAGCAGTGGCTCTGGGTGCACCGGCGATGGAAGACCCGCCCGCACGGTGAGCCCCGCTTCTATTGAGCCAACCGGAGAGCCACCCATGCCGACCCGCCGCCGAACCCCATCGAAGCCTGCCAAGCGCCCGTCGCCCGGCCCCCGGCCACGCGCCCGGGTGGCCGATCCGTGCGCCCCCTTCGTGCGTCAGGTGAAGAGGCTCCAGAAGGAGATCGCAGAGGAACGTGCCCGGCATGCGCGCCAACTCGCCGCCGTGCGCCGCGCCGCCGATCGACGGCTCGCCGGCATGATGCAGGAGATCGCGGCGCTTCGGCATCACCAGGCGCGCGCCGAGGCCCTTGAACGTCTGCTCGCCGAGCGGGAGACCGCCACGGTGAGTCCGGCAGGAGAGGACGCGTCATGAGCAAGATCCGCCTGCTGCTCGTGGATGATCACACCGTCGTGCGGCAGGGTCTGCGCCGCATTCTCGAGTCCGACGACGAGATCGAGATCGTCGGGGAGGCCGGCGACGGGCGCAGCGCGGTCGACCTGGCGCAGCGGACGCACCCGCACGTCGTGGTGATGGACATCGCGCTGCCCGAACTGAACGGCATCGAGGCGACACGGCAGATCAACAAACGCATCGAGACCGCGAGGGTGCTCATCCTCACGATGCACGCCGACGACGTGTACGTGCGCCAGGCGCTCAAGGCGGGCGCGCGGGGCTACCTCCTGAAGGACTCCGAGGACCTCGACCTTCTGAAGGCCGTCAAGGTGATCGGTCATGGGGGGACGTTCTTCAGCCCGGCGGTCTCGAAGGTGCTGCTCGAGGGGTACCTGGGCGACGCCACCGGCCGGCAGGTCGAAGACGACCTCGCGCTGCTCACGGACCGCGAGCGCGAGGTGCTCCAGCTGATCGCCGAGGGCAAGACCAACAAGGAGGTGGCCTCCACGTTGGCGGTCAGCATCAACACCGTCGAGACCCACCGCAAGCACATCATGGAGAAGCTCGACCTGCACAACACCGCCGAGCTGGTCCGCTTCGCCATCCGCAAACGCCTCGTGAGCTGATCCTGAATCAGACGCCCGGGCCGATGAAGACCGCGCTCGACAAGGCTCGCGAGGCTCCGGGCTCCACCAAGGCGCGGATTCTCGCCGCCGTCGGGCCGCTGCTCGCCTGACCTGGTGCCGGAGGGCCCATGCGCGCATTCATCACGGCGTCGTTCGATCCGGCCGCGCTTGCCCGCCTCGAGCGGCACATGAGCGTGGTCCACGAGGATTGGAAGGTGCGTCAGCACATCTACTTCGATGGTGCGGAGCTGGCGCGCAAGATCAACGAGGTCGGTGCCGACGTCCTCATCGTCGAGGCCGACCTCGTCCACGGCGAGGTGCTCGACACGACGCCGCTGCGGATCATCGGCTGCTGCCGCGGCGAGCCCGTGAACGTCGACCTCGACCTCGCGGCGAAGAAGGGTATCCCGGTGTTCCACACGCCGGGGCGGAACGCCGATGCCGTCGCCGACCTCGCCGTGTGCTTCATGCTGATGCTGCTCCGCCACATGCCGGCGATCGCCGACACGTATCGCGGCGGCGCGAGCCGGATCGAGAACGCGGGCGATTTCCTGAGCCTCTACACGCGCCTCACCGGGCGCGAGCTCTGCGGTGTGACGGTCGGGCTGGTGGGGCTGGGGGCCGTCGGGCGCCAGGTGGCGGCCCGGTTGGGGCCGTTCAGGGCCCGCGTCCTCGCCTACGACCCGTACGTGACCGAGCCCCCGGCCGGGGTCACCCTGCGCCCGCTCGACGCGATGCTGCGCGAGGTGGACATCGTGTCGCTCCACGCGCCCGTGACGCCCGAGACGACGAACCTCCTCTCGCGCGAGCGCCTTGCGCTCCTCCGGCCGGGAGCGTTGTTCGTCAACACCGCGCGCGCCGCGCTCGCCGACGAGGACGCGGTGTACGAGCTCCTTCGCGAGGGTCGCCTCGCCGGCGCGGCCCTCGACGTCCTCGCGCAGGAGCCGCTCCAGCCCGACAACCGCTTCCTCGCGCTGCCGAACGTCATCTGCACGCCTCACGTCGGCGGGGCGACGGTCGACGTCACGCGCCATCAGAGCGAGATCATCGTCGACGCAATCGAGGCGCACCTGCGCGGCGAGCGACCCCGGTGGGTCGCCAATCCGTCCGTCTACGATCGTTGAGGCGGGCCGTGGACTGTCTCGTCACGCTCGACGCGGGAACGGGCTCCGGCCGGTGCATGGTCCTCGACCTGCACGGGCGCCCGGTCGCGAGCGCCCAGGAGCCGCTCCACTATCGGCTCGTCGTCGACCCGGACATGCCGATGATCCGCGGCTTCGATCTCGACGCGGCGGCGTTCTGGGGTACGCTCGCCCGCTGCGCGCGCGCGGCGCTCGGCAGGCTGCCCGCGGACGCGCGCGTGCGCGGCGTGATCGCCACCAGCCAGCGCGAGGGCTGCGTGTTCAGCGACCGCGACGGCGAGGTGCTCTACGCCGGCCCGAACCTCGACGCGCGGGCGGCGATGGAGGGCATCGAGGCGCAGGAGGTGATCGCCCAAGAGCGCCTGCACGCGATCACCGGCCACGTGCCGCCGTACATCTTCGCGCTGCCGCGGCTGCTCTGGTTCCGCAAGCACGGCGACTTCGCGCGCATCGCGACGGTCTTCATGTTGAACGACTGGATCACGTTCCGCCTCTCGGGTGCGCGCGTGGCGGAACACTCCAACGCCGGCGAGACGATGCTCTACGACGTGTCGCGCCGCGAGTGGTCGCGCGAGATCCTCGACGCGTTCGCCATTCCCGCCGCGCTCCTCCCGCGCCTCGTGCCGGCGGGGACCGAAGTCGGACGGGTCACCGCGCGGGCGGCGGCGGAGACGGGTCTCCCCGAGGGCACGCCCGTGTTCGCGGGCGGCGCGGACACGGAGAGTGCGCTGCTCGGCTCGGGCGCGTGGCACGCCGGCCGCGTGGGCGCCGTGCTCGGCACGACGGCGCCCGTCCAGATGGTGACCGACTGGCCGGTGATCGACCCGGCCGGGAGCCTGTGGACGAGTCCGCACGTGGTTGCCGGGCAGTGGGTGCTGGAGGCGAACTCGGGCGACACGGGCGACGGGTACAAGTGGCTGCTCGACGTCCTGTTCGGGGGCACCGACGCGGCGGCGTTCGCGGCCGCGGAGGCCGCCATCGCGACGGTCGGGGCCGACGCGCGCCGGGTGTTCAGCTACCTCGGGCCGCTCGTCTTCGCGCCGACCAAGATGACGCCATTTCGCCCCGCGGGTCTGCTCTTCCCGTTTCCCATCCTCCACGTCGATCGGCCGAATCGGGGCGAGCTGATGGTCGGCTTTCTCGAGAACGTGGCGTTTGCCATTCGCGCCAACGTCGAGTTGGTGACGACGGTGAGCGGTCTCGCGCCGACCGCGCTCGACGTGAGCGGCGGGCTCACGCGATCGAAGACGCTGGCGCGCCGCATCGCCAGCGCGGTGAAGCTCCCGGTCGACGTGGCGACCGTGGTCGAGACCGCCAGCGTCGGCTGTGCGATCCTCGCCGCCGTGGGGGCCGGGCTCCACCCGAGCATCGCGGACGCGGTCGCGGCCATGACCTCCAGCACCCGGATCGACCCCGACCCCGTGCTCGAGGTCGTGCAGGACGAGCGCTACGCCAAGTGGCGCGAGATCTACGAACAGCTCTATGCGATCCAGGTCTGACCGATGATTCGTGGCGTCCTGTTCGACATGGACGGCACGCTCGCGGACACCGAACGGATCCACTGGCAGGCGTATCGCGACGTGCTGGCGGCGTACGGGGTGGACGTCGGCATCGAGGAGTACCGGTGCCACTGGATCGCCGTCGACGGCGGTCCCGAGTACGCCTGCGCGACCTACCGGCTGCCGATCACGCCGGCCGAGCTGCGCGTGCGCAAGACCGAGCGATATCGCGCGCGCATCCGTGCGGGCGTGGCGCCGATGCCGGGGGCCCGAGAGGCCGTCGAGCGGCTGCGCGCGACCCACCGGATCGCCGTCGCGACCAACACCGTACGGAGCGAGGCGGAGCTGATCCTCCGCCAGGTCGGCATCGTCGACCGCCTGCACGCGATCGTCGCACGCGAGGACTACGCCGGCGCGAAACCCGCGCCCGACGCCTATCTCGCGGCCGCCGCCGCGGTCGGCCTCGCCCCGCGCGAATGCGTCGTCGTCGAGGACACCACGCGTGGCGTGCAGAGCGGCATCGCCGCCGGCATGGTCGTGATCGCCGTTCCGAGCGACCTCACCTTCGACAACGACTTCACCGGCGCGTCGTGCCGCCTCGGTCATCTCGACGCACTGACGGCGGTGCTCCTCGGCTCGCTGGGATAGGCGCGCCGGCTCACGCCCGACGGCGGTGTGCCCGCGCCGCCGCTGCCTTCTTGCGCGCGTAGTGGGCGCGCTGCGTCGCGAGGCACGCGGTGCAGCGGGTGGCGAGCGTGCTGCGCCCATCGCGCTTGCGGACCTTGCGTGCAGCGGGTGCCGCGCAGATGATGCAGCGGCCTTCGGCCCGCAGGCGCTGTTGGCGGCGGAGCTGACGGCTCAGGCGGCGAGGCATGGACGTCTCACGTCGTTAGCCCGCACGCTGGGACGAGGCAACCCTCGTCGTGCGGCGTCCGCCGAGTTGACTTCCGGTCAGGCCCGACGAAGCATGCGCCCCGTGTCGGGAGGGGCGATGATCGAGGCGCGTGACGTCGTCAAGACGTTCGGCGCCGTCGAAGCGGTGCGTGGCGTGTCGTTCACGGTGCGCGCGGGCGAGATCGTCGGCTTCCTCGGTCCGAATGGCGCCGGCAAGACCACGACCATGCGCATCCTCGCCGGCATTTTTCCGCCGACCAGCGGCGAGGTACGCATTGCGGGACACGACTCGCTGCGCGAGCCGCTCGCCTGCCGGCGGGCCGTCGGCTACTTCCCGGAGTACGCGCCATTCTACCCGGACCTGCGCGTCGCCGGCTACCTCGACTTCGTCGCCCGGCTCAAGCGCCTGCCGCGCGCGGCGCGGCCGGATGCGGTTGCGCGTGCGCTGGCGGCCTGCGGGCTGGAGGGCGTGGCGTACCGGCGGGTCGGTACGCTGTCGAAAGGGTATCGCCAGCGCGTCGGCATCGCCCAGGCGCTGTGCGGTGACCCGCCCATCCTGATCCTGGACGAGCCGACCATCGGTCTCGACCCCGGCCAGGTCGACGAGATTCGGGAGTTCGTCCGCGCCCTGCGCGGGGACCGCACCGTGCTCTTCTCGAGCCACATCCTTTCGGAGGTCGAGAAGCTCTGCGAGCGCGTGATCGTGATCGCACGTGGCCGGCTCGCCGGGGAGGGGACGCCGGCCGAGCTCGGCGCGCGGCTCGGGGCGCGCCAGCGCGTGTGGTTGCGCACCGACGGGGCCACGGGCGACGTGGTCGCCGCGCTCGGCGCCTTGCCCGGCGTCGTCGCCGTCGAGCAGAACGGCGGCCGGTTCTGCATCGAGGGCGGGGAGGGGGACCTCATGCGCGCGGTCGGCGAGGCCGTGCGGCGCGGCGGTTGGACGGCCCTCGAGCTCACCCAGGAGGCGCTGGACCTCGAGGACATCTTCCGCCGGCTCGTGCGCCAGGGGGCACCACCGACGTGAGCGTGCTCGCGATCGCGCGCAAGGAGCTCGAGCTCTACTTCACCTCGCCGCTGTTCTACCTGGTGACCGCGGTCTTCCTCGCCCTGTCGGGGTACTGGTTCTACACCAACCTCAGCTTCTACGTGCTCATGGGTGGCATGAACCTCCCGCGCGGCCTCTGGCAGTACCAGTTCCACGACGTCCGCCAGCTCCTGCTCGCGCTCGTGCCGCTGCTCACGATGCGGCTGCTCGCCGAGGAGCGGAAGCTCGGGACGCTGGAGCTCCTGTGGACGTACCCGCTGCGCGATTGGGAGATCGTCGCGGGAAAATTCACCGGCTGCTTCGTCGTGGTGCTGTGCATGCTTGCCGCCACGGTGCTCTATCCGCTCCTGATCGCGCCGTTCGACCAGGTGACGGTCGGCCCACTCGGCGCGGGGTATCTCGGGCTGGCGCTGCTCGCGGCCGCATTCGTCGCGTGCGGGCTGTTCCTCTCCGCGCTCACCGACAGCCAGCTCGTTGCCGGGGCGTCGACCTACGGCGTCCTCCTCTTCTTCTGGACGCTCACGTGGAACGAGGCGGCGGTCGGCGAGCGGGTGATCGCCGTGCTGCGGCCGCTCTCGCTGTTCGATCGGTTCCAGGGGTTCGCGGTGGGGGCGATCGAGACGAAGGACATCATGTTCTTCGTCCTCTTCACGACCGCGTTCCTCGCGTTCACGTTCTTCGCGCTCGACGCGCGGCGCTGGCGGGGGCTGCGGTGACGATGGCGGTCTCACGCGCGACGCGGAGCTGGACGCAGCTCGTGCTCAACCTGAGCCTCCTGCTCGCCGGCCTCGCCCTGGTGCAGGTCGCGGCGGACCGCGCCAACGTCCAGTTCGACCTCACGCCCGGGCGCACGCTGTCGCTCGCGCCGGTCACCACGCAGGTCCTCGGGCAGGTCGTCGAGCCGATGCAGGTGACGGTCTTCTTCCGTCGCGGCGATCGCGCGCAGTACGCCGACATCGCTCGGCGCGTGCAGCAGGTGAATGCGCACGTCGCGTTCGAGCTGCTCGACTTCGACCGCAACCCCGAGCGCGTGCGCAGCCTGGGCGTCAGCAAGTATGGGACGGCCGCGATCGAGTACCACGGCCGGCGGACGATCGCGCCCACGCTGCCCGAGGAGCAGCTCGCCGGCGGGATCCTGCGCGCGCTCCGCGGGCGCGCGCGACGCATGGCGTTCTCGACCGGCCACGGCGAGCGCACCCCCGCCGGCGGATCGGAGAGCTTCGGCCGCTTGACCGGCGCGCTCGACGCGGAGAACTGGGCGACGGAGCCGATCGCGCTGCTCGATGGGTCGGTGCCCGAGGGCATCGATCTCGTCGTCGTCGCCGGGCCGAAGCACGACTTCCTGCGCCCCGAGCTGGTCGCGCTCGCCGATTTCCTCCGGCACGGGGGCGGCGTGCTCTTGCTCCTCGACCCCGGGCCGCTGCCCGAGGTGGGCGGCTTCCTCGCGAGTCTCGGGATCGTGCTCGGCGACGACGTCGTCGTCGACCGCGAGCGCAAGCTGCTCGGCACCGACGGGATGGCCGCCGTGGTCGAAGAGTTCCGGCCCGGGAATCCCGTGACCGACGCCGCGTCGAACCGGCTGGAGAGCGGCGTGGTCCTGCCGTCGGCGCGGTCGATCGGGGTCGCCGACGAGGCGCCCCCCGGCGTGGCGGTCGACGCGATCGCGCGTACCGCGCCGACGGCGTGGGCGATGGCCGACTTGGACCGCGCGCGCCGTGGCGACGAGCCATCGGTTGCCAAGCACGACCGCCGCGGCCCGGTCACGATCGCGGCGATGGCCGAGGTCGGCGGCGCCGGTGCCGATCGCCGCGGGCGCGTCGTCGTGCTCGGCGACGCCGACTTCGCGAGCGATGCCTACCTCGACCTGCTCGGCAACCGCGACCTCGCGCTCAATGCGGTGGCGTGGGTCGGCGGGGAGGAGGTGCTCGCCGGCGTGCGCAAGAAGGACGTCCCGGAGGTGCTGCGCCCGCTCTCGCCGCTCGTGCTGACCGACGTCCAGGCGCACCGGATCCTGGTGAGCGCGGCGATCGTGCCGCCCGTGCTCGTGCTCGCGACCGGCATGGTGGTGGTGTTCCGCCGCCGCCGGCACGGGTGACGTCCGTGCACCGGACGCTGCCGCTCCTGCTCCTCGTCGCCGCCGGCGCCGTGTTGCTCGTGCTGGTGCGCGCTCCCGAGCGGCTGACCGGACGCGCGCTCGCGGCGCGAGGTCACCGCGTGCTCGGAGTCACGGCTGGCGCGGTGCGCGCGGTGACCGTCGAAGTGGGCCCGCGTCGCTTGGTCGCGCGCCGCACCGCGGGCGGCTGGGACCTCGACGGCCAGCCGGCCCGCGGGACGGCCGCCGAGGCGGTCGCGGACCTGGTCACGGCGCTCGCCGAGTTGCGCGCGCTCGACGCCTTCCGCAGTGCCGGCGACGTGACACCGTTCGGTCTCGATTCGCCGCGCGGGACGATCACCGTCGAGACGGGCGGGCGGACGCGGCGGCTGCGTCTCGGGACGTACGTGGCGTCGGGTGCCGCACTCTACGCGCGTCGCGAGGGGGACCCGCGCATCGTGACGATCGGCACCGGCATCGAGTCGACGCTCGAGCGGGCCCTCCAGGCCCGTGCGACATCGGGACAAGAGTCGCCGTAGCGGGCGGCGCGCCGGCCAGTCGGTGCGATGCCTGTGGCCGTCGCGGCGCCCGCGGCTAGCGGTGCGAGATCGGGTTGGTCGGTTCGGCGACGCAGCGGGCGCAGCGGCAGAGCGCGCGCAGCTCCTCGAGGAGCAGCAGCGTTTCGTGGGCGTCGGCCCAGCGAACGAAGAGGCTCTGCCCGCCCAGGAGCTCGACGGCGGCCGGCTGCTCGGCCTCCGGGGGCAGGGGCACGTCGTGCGACCGGGGCGCGCACACGTCGCAGGGACAGGCGAGACGAATGCCGCGGTAGGGCAGGATGCTCTCGTGGCGGTCCCCCCATTCGACGCCGAGCGCGTAGCGACCGACCTCTGTCAGTCGCTCCACACGCGTGGCCTCGGGCGAGCGCGTCGGCACGCGCGCGACTATCGGGGATGCGGGGTGGGCTCGCAAGCGACGCGACGCGACGCGGGCTCGCGTCGGCCTCCTAGCCAGGCCCGTGGCGATGCGCTATCCGCGACGTCGTGCCGGTGGGGTTGGTCATGTCGGGAGGGGGCGCGCGCGGCGCGTACGAGGCCGGCGTGATCGGCTGGGTGCTGGACGAGCTGCCGCGCCGGCTCGGGCGGTCGCTGCGCTTCG
This sequence comes from Binatia bacterium, assembly GCA_046327955.1. Lineage (GTDB taxonomy): Bacteria > Desulfobacterota > Binatia > DP-6 > DP-6 > JAXLXP01. Next base: position 245,647 of record JAXLXP010000006.1, read on the forward strand.
ACGTCGTCACCGGGACGAGCGTCGGGGCGATCCATGCCTGCTGGGTCGCGGCGACGCAGGGCGAGGCGGACGCCGGCGAGCGGTTGGCCGCGGTGTGGCGCTCGCTCGAGATCTCCGGCGTCTACGACGTCGGGCTCTCGGACATCGTGGCGCTGCCGCTGCGGCTTCTCGGCCTCGCTACGGGGCGCGTCGTGGCCGGCAAGGCGCAGCCGGATCGCCTCGGGGGTCTCCTCGACGCGAGGCCGCTCGAGACGATCGTGCGAGACCGGATCCCGTGGGGGCCGTTGCGGCGCAACCTGGACACGGGCGGCGTGGCCCTCGCGATTGCCGCCACGGAGGTGGCCACCGGGCGGTCCGTGGTGTGGATCGACGGGGAGCCGGTGGGCTTTCGCCCGTGGCGCCGCGACCCGTTCGTCGTGGCGCGGCCGACCCCGCTCGCGCCGATCCACGCGCTCGCGTCGGCCGCGATCCCGTTCCTCTTTCCCGCGCTGCGGGTGGACGGGGCGTACTATTGCGACGGCGGCCTCCGCCTCAACACGCCGCTCTCGCCCGCGCTCCGGCTCGGCGCGGACCGGCTCCTGATCGTCGGCCTGCGTCACGTGCCCAGCCCCACCGAGGAGGCCGGGCTGCGCCCGCAGCACGAGCACGACTTCCCGTCGCTCGCGTACCTCGCCGGCAAGGTGCTGAACGCACTGCTGCTCGACCACGTCGACTACGACGTCGCCCGCCTGCGGGTGGTGAACACCATCCTCGAGACGGGCCTGCGGACGTACGGTCCCGACTTCGTGGATCGCATCAACACGGCCGTCGGCACGGTGAGCGAGGACACGAATCGCATCGTGCGGCACGTCTACATGCAGCCGTCGGCCGACCTGGGTGCGCTCGCGGCCGAATGCATCGACCACGAACGGCCCGGTGGTGGGCTGCGCGGCTGGCTCGCGGACACCGTCGTGCGCGGCGCCGTGCGCGGGCTCGGCTCGGAGGCGGACCTGCTCTCGTACCTGCTCTTCGACCGGTGCTACGCGGCGCACCTGATGGAACTCGGCCGCCGCGACGCCGAGGCACGGGCCGACGAGATCGGAGCGCTGTTCACCGACTGAGGGGGCGGCTCAGGCCCACTCTTCTTCGCGCTCGGCGTCGCGCTCGAGCATGTCCTCGAGCGTCTCGATCGAGATCGTCTGTCGCCGCCGCAGCCGCTCCGGGAGCTGCGCGAACGGCCAGGCGATCTCGATCACGCCCGCGGCATGATCCGGATGCGGGCGCGGTGGCGGCCCGTCCGCGTAGGCCGGGTCGATCGACGGATCGATCGGTGCGAGAGGATGGAGCGAGCAGTTGGACATCATCGCTAACGCCCTCCTCGGAACGGCTGATGCGGGGAGGCTACTCTCCGCGCGGGGCGCCCTCAAGCCCTCGGGCCGCAAGGACGCGTGAGCGAGCAATTGACCGGCTCGACGGCCCCGGGTTAGGAAGGGCGGCGATGAGCGAAGGCGCGCAGCGGATCGCCGCCCGCGGCCCCGACCGCTGGGCCGCGTGATGCCGCGCCGGCGGCCGACGCGAGCCCGCACCGGCAGCGACGAGCGGGTGCCCCGCGACGAGGCTCGCCGGCCGGGCCGCCCGGCCGGGGCCAACGGCGACCGCACGCGCGAACGCGTGATCGCCGCCGCGGTCGACATCTTCGCCCGCTCGGGCCTGGCCGGCGCGTCGGTGCGCGACATTGCCCGCCAGGCGCGCATTCGCGTGTCGACGCTCTATCACTACTTCCCGTCGAAGGAGGCGCTCTACCGCGAGGTGCAGGAGCGCGCACACGACGAGATCCGCGAGCGCATGCTCTCCGTGCTCGGCGAGGGCTCCGACTTGCGCGCGACCGCCAGCGCGGCGATCGGCGGAGCCTTCGACTTCTACCTGGCGAACCGTGCGTATGCCCAGCTCGGCTATCGCGTCGGGCTGGAGAACGGGGCGCTCGGCGACGACCAGCGGGTCACCGAACGGTGGCTCGGTCTGGTCGAGGGCGTGCTGCGCCCGGCGGTGCTCAAGGGACTCATGAAGGGTGTCGATCCGGTCCTCTTCATGGTGACGGTCGATGCGCTCCTGCACTGGCACATCGTGAACGACTGTCTCTACCGCCACCTCCTCGGCCGTGGGCTCGACGATCCGGAGATCGCCCGCCGCACGCGCGAGCACGTGATCCAGGTGGCGCTGCGCACCGTCGGGCTCGACTGACGCGGGCGCCGCGCGGGTTGACAGAGGCCGTCTCACTTGGCCATACGACCCGGGCGGTCGATTCGAGCAGTCGGCCGACTCCCTGCAGCAGGATGGACCGATGCCCTCGAAAGACATGATCGGGCGCGAGCTCTCGACGGGCAGCGCCACCGCCGCGGCCGAGCACATCGCCGCGTTCGCCGACGCGCTCGGCGATCGGAATCCCGCGTACCGCGGGCCGAACGCCGTTGCGCCGCTGACGTACCCCATCGCCTTCATGGCGCAGGCGATGTCGGGAGGGATGGAGACGTTCCTCGAGCTGGGCCTGAACTTCATGACGCTGGTCCACGGCGAGCAGGAGTTCGAGTACGTCCGGCCGGTGAAAGCGGGCGAGACGCTCACGCTGAGCGGTCGCATCGCGGATGTCTACGAGAAGACGGGCTCGAGCGGCACGCTCGACTTCGTCGTGCTCGAGACCGAGGGGAAGGACGCGGGCGGCAAGCCCGTCTTCTACTCGCGCAACATCCTGATCTCGCGGAGGGTGTGATGAAGGTCGGCGACGCGCTGCCGGAGCTCGAGAAGGGCCCGATCACCCGGGACGACCTGAAGGCGTATGCCGCCGCCTCGGGCGACCCGAACCCGATCCACATCGACGAGGAGTTCGCGAAGAATGCGGGCCACCCCGGCGTCTTCGCCCACGGCATGCTGTCGATGGGCTACCTCGGCGAGTTCCTCGTGCGCGCGGCCGGCGGCAATCCGGCGGCGGTCAAGAAGTTCCGCGCCCGGTTCGCCAAGCTCACCTGGCCGGGGGACGTCCTCCGCTGCCGGGGAACGGTGACCGCCGTGCGCGAGGCGGGCGGCCAGCGGCTCGTCGACTGCGAGATCTGGACCGAGAACCAGCAGGGGGAGAAGAAGGTGACGGGGACCGCCACGCTGGCGGTCGGCTGACCGTGGGCGACGCCGCGCGGCTCCGCGACCGCTACGCGGTCGCGGGCGTCGGCCTTTCGCGCTTCGGGAAGCTCCCGGGCATCAGCGCGATGGGGCTCACGCTCGAGGCCGCCAAGCGGGCGATCGAGGACTGCGGCATCGCGCGCGACGCGGTCGACGCGGTGCTCGTGGCGATGCCTTCGGCGCAGGGCGAGTGCCACGGCTGGGCGTCGCGCGCGGCGGCGTTCCTCGGCATCACGCCCGCCTTCTGCTCGACCATGGACATGGGCGGTGCGACCGCCGTGGGCATGATGCAGACGGCGATCGCGCTCCTCGAGGCGGGCATGGCGCACGCCGTCCTCTGCACCTTCGGGACGCAGAACAACCCTCAGGGCATCGTCCCGCAGCTCTTCGGCTCGCCCTGGGCCATCCCGTACGGGGACGTCGGCGCGATCACGTTCATGGGCCACCTCGCGCGCCGCCAGATGCACGAGCACGGCATCACGAGCCTCGACTACGCGCACATCGCGGTCGCGTGGCGGCAACACGCCATGACGAACCCGCTGGCGCAGATGCGCAAGCCGATCACGATCGAGGATCATCAGACCTCGCGCTTCATCAACGAGCCGCTGCGGCTCCTCGACTGCTGTCTCTTCACCGACGGCGGTGGCGCCTTCGTCGTGACCAGCACCGAGCGGGCGCGCGATCTGCGGCAGACGCCCGCACTCATCAGCGGCGTCGGCCAGGTGCACTCGGCCGAGATCATTCGCCCGTACGACGACAAGCGGGCAGGGGGTGGCGAGGCCGGCGACCGTGCCTACGCGATGGCGGGCTGCGGGCCCGAGGACATCGACGTGGCCCAGCTCTACGACGCCTTCACGCCGCGCGTGGTGCACGACCTCGTCGCCTACCGCTTCGCCACGTGGGAGAGCGTGAGCGGGATGATTCGCTCGGGCGACCTCGCGGTCGGCGGCAGGCTCCCGTGCAACACGGCCGGCGGGCTCCTCTCGGAGGGGCACCTCCACGGGTTCGGCCACGTCGCCGAGGCCGTGCGCCAGGTCCGCGGCACCTCGCCCAACCAGGTCCCCGGCGTCGAGCGGTCGCTGGTGACGGGTTACGGCGGTGCGCCGCACGAACCGCCGCCAACGGTCGCGTACGCGGCCGCCATCCTGCGCCGCGCCTGAACGGGAGAGGAGCGCGATGTTCCAGATCGACAAGCCGCTGCCCGCCGTCACCGAGGATGGTGCGCCGTACTGGGAAGCGGCGAAGCACGGCCGTCTCGTCTGCCAGCGGTGCACCGCGTGCGGCCACCTCCGCTTTCCGCCGAGCATCCTCTGTCCCCGGTGCCTCTCGGAAGACACGGAGTGGACGGCGCTCTCGGGTCGCGGCACGGTGTACTCGTTCATCGTCGTGCACCGCCCGCAGTACCCGGCCTTCTTCGCCGACGTGCCCTACAACGTGGCGATCGTCGAGCTCGAGGAGGGCATCCGGCTGCACACGAACGTCGTCGAGTGCGCGCCCGAGGCCCTGCGGATCGACCTTCCGGTCGAGGTCGTGTTCGACAAGGTGCACGACGAGGCGACGCTGCCGAAGTTTCGCCCGCGCGCCGCTACGCGCCCCCCCAAGGACGCCGCAGCGTCTCGCGCAGGCGCCAGGGGATGAGCGCCTTCAACGCCTCGCGCAGCGGCAGGCCCGCGAGGGGCGGCCACACGCGTCGGCTGTAGGGCTGCAGCCACCACCCGTCGCCGAACGGGTCGAAGAGCGGTGCGTCGGTGCGGCGGAAGAACGCCGTGGTGCGCTCGACTTCGAGCAGCGTGAACATCGAGTCGGTGCGCAGGAAGCGGAAGAGGTCGTTCACCGCGCGCAGGTGGACGTCGTCCACCACGAGCAGCGCGCCCGCGGCGAGGTGCGGATAGAGGAAGTAGTAGTCGAGGTGCGGGAAGGGGAACGCGTGCGCGCCGTCGATGAGCGCGACGTCGAGCGGCCGGGCGAACCGGTGGGCGGGCAGCGTCGCCTGACTCGGGCCGACCACGAACTCGACCGTCTCCCCGCGCAGCAGCGGCGAGCCGCGGACGGAGTCGAGGCTGTCGCCGTGGCCACGGTCGTCGAGTGCGAACACGACGTGCTGCGCGCTCAGGTGCGACAATAGCAGCGTGCTCTTCCCCGTCCCGGTCTCGGCCGAGTGCGCGATGCGGCCGCTTGCGGCGTGGTGGGCGAGGCGCTCGAGGACCCGCGGCGCGAGCGAGCCAGCGAACGGCCACGCGGCGGGCAGCGTGAGAATCGCGTCCAGCGGGGTGTCCCGGCCCATCGTGGCGCCCTCATGGCACGCGGTCCCGGGGAACGCCAACCCGGCGCGGGGTGCCACTCGATATCGTCCAGGTCGCGTGCTACCGGTCATCGGACGGGGAGGGAGCGGATGGCCGAGGAGCACGGCAACGGCAAGGTCATCGACTTGGCGCAGTTCGGCGACCGGTGGGTGCGCGCCGGGCGGCTCGCGGAGATGCTGCGCGGTCCGTTCCTCGTGCAGATCGCAATCGGGCTGTTGCTGCTCGCCGTCGGCGTCAAGGTGCTCGCGGCGCTCTGCTTCACGTACGTCCGCCCGAACGAATACGGCATCAAGGTCGTGAGCGTGCCGCTCACGGGCCCGCGCGGCGTACACAAGGACGTCTACCCGACCGGCCTTCACCTCGTCGTCAAGCCGTTCGGCATCGAGCGCATGTACACGTTCCCCAAGGACGTCCAGGTGCTCGACCTGACGGGGACGCGCGGCGAGTCGTCGCAGGAGGCGCGGATCACGAAGGCGGCGCACATCCAGACGTCGGACGGGTTCTTCGTCGACGTCGACGTGAGCATCGTCTATCGGATCGTCGACCCGTACCTGGCCTTCACGCGGCTCGGCCCCGGCCGTGCCTACGAGACGAACGGGCTCATGCCCAAGGCCGAGCCCATGCTGAAGCAGACACTCGGCGAGCTCACGACCGAGGAGTTCTACGTGAGCCCCAAGCGTCACGCGAAGGCCGAGCAGGCCCGCGACCTGCTGAACGCCGACCTCTCGGGGTACGGTCTCCGGATCGACCAGGTGCTGGTGCGCTACTTCCGGTACACGGACGAGATCCAGAAGAACATCGAGGAGAAGAAGCTCAAGGACCAGCTCGTGTTCAAGAACCAGGCCGAAGGCCGCGCCGCGACCGAGGGGGCCACGCTCAAGAAGATGATCCAGGAAGGCATGGCGACGGTCGACGTGAAGCTCCAGGAAGGGAAGGCCTACGAGACCACGAAGAACGCCGAGCGTGACCTCTACGTGCGCAAGAAGCACGCCGAGGCCGACCTGCTCGTCAAGCTGGCCGAGGCCAAGAAGACGCAGCTCCGCAACGAAGCCCTCCAGGCCGCCGGCTCCGACCGCATGGTCGGACTCAAGATGGCGGACCTGATGAAGGGCGTCGAGCTGCTCGTGCTGCCGAGCGACGGGACGAACGGCATGAACCCCCTCAACCTCGACCAGATGATGCGGCTGCTCGAGATCCGGCGGGAGAAGAAGGACTGATGCGCGGCGTGCTCGGTGGCGTTCTCGCGGTCTTGCTGGTCGTGTTCCTGCTCTGGCCCCACGCGACGGGCCCGACCGCCGTCGGCGTGCGCACGGTCAAGTGGAGCCTGTTCGGCGCCAAGGGCGTGCAGGAGCAGGCGTACGAGCCGGGGGCGACGTACTTCTTCCCCGCGCTCATCAACGACTGGCAGACGCTCGACACGAAGCTCCAGCAGGTCGAGATGACGCACGACGCGAAGTCGGGGGACAAGCCCTACCGCGACGACCTGATCTTCAAGACGATCGACGGCAACGACATCAGCCTCGACGTGATCGTGTCGTATCGGATCGACCCGGCGAAGGCCCCCTACATCGTCCAGTACGTCGGTGGCACGGACTTCGAGGTGAAGGACAAGGTCGTTCGCACGATCGGTCGCAGTCGGCCGCGCGACCTGTTCGGCGAGCTCAAGACCGAGGAGTTCTACATCTCCGACAAGCGCGACGAGAAGGCCGAGCAGGTGAAGACGGAGTTGAACGCGATGCTCGGTGTGTACGGCATCATCGTCGAGCGCGTGTCGACCAAGGACTACCGCTTCAACCCCGCCTACCAGAAGGCGATCGAGGACAAGAAGATCGCCGACCAGGTCGCCGAGCAGAACAAGAGCGCCACCAAAGCCGCGCAGGAGGAGTATCTCAAGAAGCTGGAGGACGCGAAGGGCGAGGTGAACCGCATGGTCGCCACCGCCGACGGCGTCTTCAAGCGCGCGCAGATCGAGGCCGACGCGTACTACGAACAGCAGCAGCGCATCGCCGGGGCGACCGAGGCCGAGGGCGCGGCCGAGGCCAAGGGCATCCTCGAGCTCAACAAGGCGCTCGCGGGGAGTGGCGGCGAGGTGATGGTCAAGATGAAGCTCGCCGAGGCGCTCGACGGGAAGCGCATCCTGCTGCTGCCGTTGGGCGGCGGCGGGCTCGACCTCAAGACCACGAACGTCAACCAGCTCCTCGAGCTGTACGGGGCGAAGAGCCTGGCACAGGGGCAGTCGGGCGGGCGCTGAGAGCGGGCGCGAGGACGCCCGCGTCCCTGCGCTTCGGTGACGCTTCGTCAAGGACGCGTCGCGCACAGGTGTGCCACGCCTTGACCGTCTGGCCACGGCACACTGGCACTCCGGCTGCTATCGCCGGGCATGCTGTTCTCCCCGCGCTGGCTCGTGTTCGTACTGTCCCTCGCGGTCGGGTTCTGGACGGCGGCGCCCTCCGGGGCGTCGCCGCGCCCGGTCCTTCCCGCTCGGGGGACGCGTCCGCCGACGCCGACGGGGACGGCGTCGCGGACGCCACGGACCAGTGCGCCGGTACGGAGGCGGGCGACGTGGTCGATGACGACGGCTGCGGGGTCGGGGACACGTGTCCCTGCGACGGGACCATCGATGGCGACGCGTGGGGGACGCACGGTGCCTACGTCCAGTGCGTGCGCGGCGTCGCCAAGGCGATGCGGTCGCGCGGGGTCCACTCGAAGCGCACGCTGCGGGTCGTCGTCAAGCGCGCCCGCCGCTCGACCTGTGGCAACGACGCGCTCACGCGCTGCTGCGTGTGGGCGAACCTCGACGCCGACGCCCCCGGCGTGTGCCGCACGATGCGCGCCGACGCCTGTGCCGCGTTCGCCGACCGTGCCGACATCGACGACGCCGAGGACATCGGCGCGGGCAGTTGCGACCCGAACCCCTGCGACTGACGCGACGGATGCGCTTGTCTCCCGGCGGGGGTTCGGTGTAGCCATCCTGCCCTCGAGCGAGACAGCGCATGCGCGCGCACACCGAGTACCTCTGGTTCGACCGGGCCGGCGAAGACACCGCCGCCGCGCACCGCGAGCGCACGCTCGTCCACCATCGGGTCGTCCTTCCCGTGACCAAGGAGAAGCGCGGCCTCGGTCCCTGGGCGCAGGTGTTCTCCCCCGAGTTCGACGGCCGCCGAAAGAAGCACGTCGTCGTGAAGATCCTGGGCGAGTGACGCGGACCCGCGTGCGGAGGTGGCTCACCGGGGAGCACGCGCTGCGCGCGCTGGTCGTCTTCGTCCCGCTCGCGGCGGTGGCGGCGTGGCGCGGGTGGAGCCCGATCGCGGTGTTCGTGTGCGCCTGCGTCGCGGTGGTGCCGCTCGCGGGCCTCATGGGCGAGGCGACCGACCAGGTCGCGACGCGGCTCGGCGCTGGGGTGGGCGGGCTCTTGAACGCGACCTTCGGGAACGCGGCCGAGCTGATCATCGCCCTCGTGGCGCTGCGCGCGGGGTTGCACGACGTCGTGAAGGCGAGCCTCACCGGCTCGATCATCGGCAACGTGTTGCTCGTGCTCGGCCTCGCCTGCATCGCCGGCGGCCTCCGGCGCGAGCGCCAGCGCTTCGACCGGGTCGCGGCCGCGGCCGGCTCGACTTTGCTCGCGCTCGCCGCGATCGGCCTGGTGGTGCCGGCGATGTTCCACTGGGTGGCGGAGCTGGCCGTGGCGGACCGCGCCCTCGCCCGCGCCGACGAGATGGTGCGCGAACGGGAGCTCTCGCTCGAGATCGCGGTCGTGCTGTTCGTCGTCTACGTGCTCAGCCTGGTGTTCAGCCTGCGAACCCACCGCCACCTCTACGCCGGGCAGCCCGAGGAGGGCGGGCAGGCCAGGACGGCGTCGCCGGTGCCGCTCGGGCGGGCGCTCGCGACGCTGGCCGTGGCGACGGTCCTCGTCGCCTGGATGAGCGAGCTGCTCGTCGGCGCGGTCGAGGGGGCGTCGCAGGCGCTCGGCCTCACCGAGGTGTTCGTCGGCGTGATCGTGGTGGCGGTGATCGGCAACGCCGCCGAGCATTCGACCGCGGTGCTCGCGGCGCGGCGCGACAAGATGGACCTGAGCTTCAACATCGCGATCGGCTCGAGCATCCAGATCGCGTTGTTCGTGGCGCCGGTGCTGGTGTTCGCGTCGTACCTGATGCCACACGGCGCGATGGACCTGCGCTTCACGCCGTTCGAGGTCCTTGCGATCGGGCTCTCGGTCGGGGTGGTCAACTTCGTCTCGCAGGACGGCGAGTCCAACTGGCTGGAGGGCGTGCTGTTGGTGGCCGTCTACGTGATCCTGGCGATCGCGTTCTACTTCCTGCCGTGAGGCCGCACGGGCCGCCGCGGGCGCCCCGCCGTTTGCGAGTGTGGCGGCCGCGGGGTGAATATCGCAGAATGAGGTGCCGCCAACCCGCATGAGGCTCGTTCGCAAGTTCACGCTGGCGCTGGTCCTGGGGTTCATGGTCATCATGGCCTGCCACGCGCTCCTGCAGGTGAGCCGGGACGTCTCGCTCTTCGAGACGGACACGGAGAAGGACGAACGCACCCTCGGGCTCGCGCTGCGCTCCGTCCTCGAGGGCCTCGCGCAGGAAGCGGGCCCCGTGCGCGCGCGACAGGTCGCGGAGCAGGTCGGACGGCAGCACGGCGACGTGCACGTGCGGTGGGTCCGGCTCGGGGCGCCGCTCGGAGACCCCGACGCGCCCGTCCTCGACCCCGACAGCCGCGGGCCGTTGCGCGCGGGGCAGGACATCACGCTGGTCAAGACCGACGAGTCGGGCGAAGAGCGCCGATTCACCTACGTCCCGCTGGCGATCAAGGGCGCGGGCCGCGTCGCGCTCGAGGTCTCGGAGGCGCTGCGGCCGCAGCGGGTCTTCATTCGCACGACGGCCCTGTGGGTGCTCGGCGCGACCGGGCTCATCGTGGCCGGGGCGGGCGCGCTGGCGCTGGTGGTGGGCGCGTGGTTCGTCGGGCGTCCGATGCGCGTGCTCGCCGAGCAGGCCCGGCGCGTCGGTCATGGCGATCTCTCGACCCGCCTCGAGCTGCCGCAGCGTGACGAGATCGGCGAGCTGGCGCACGAGCTCGACGTCATGTGCGACGCGCTCGCCGCGGCACGGGAGCGCGTGGCCGCGGAGACCGAGGCCCGGATCGCGGCGCTCGAGCAGCTCCGCCACGCCGACCGGCTGAAGACCGTCGGCCAGCTCGCCTCCGGTGTCGCCCACGAGCTGGGCACGCCGCTCAACGTCGTCGGCGCCCGCGCCAAGATGATCGCTGGCGCCGCGCCCGACGCGACGGCGGTGCGCAACGCCCAGATCATCGCGCAGCAGGCCGAGCGGATGGCTGCGATCATCCGGCAGCTCCTCGACTTCTCGCGCCGCAAGGGCCCGAAGCTCGATCTCGGCGACCTGGGCGAGATCGCCGCGCAGACGGCCGACCTGTTGTCGTCGCTCGCCCACGGGCGTGGGGTGACCGTGCGCGTCGAGCGGCCCGCCGAGCCGGTGATGGCGCACGTCGACCGCCACCAGCTCCAACAGGCGCTCACGAACCTGATCGTCAACGGCCTGCAGGCGAGCGCGCGTGGACGCACCCTGCGGGTCGTCGTCGGGCGGGGCCGTGCCACGCCGCCGCTCGACCACGATGCGCGCGAGGACGAGTACGTCCACGTCACCGTCGAGGACGAGGGCACCGGTATCCCCCGCGAACACCTCGCCCGGCTGTTCGAGCCGTTCTTCACGACCAAGGGCGTCGGCGAGGGGACCGGCCTCGGGCTCGCGGTCGCCTACGGGATCGTGCGCGAGCACGGCGGGTGGATCGCCGTCGACAGCGCAGAGGGACGCGGCAGCCAGTTCACGATCCACCTCGTCCCCGCCGCGGCGACGCCGCCGCGCGCGGTCGGAGCCGTCGGGTGAAGGGCGCGCTCCTCGTCGTCGACGACGATCCCAGCATGTGCGAGGTCGTTGAAGCCGGCCTGACGGCGGCGGGGTTCGAGGCGCGCGCGGTGACCACGGGTGCCGAGGCGCTCGCGGTCCTCGGTCGAACCGACCTCGACGCGGTGATCACCGACCTCAACATGCGCGGGATGAACGGACTCGAGCTGTGCGAGCGGATCGTCGCGAATCGACCCGACGTGCCGGTGATCGTGATGACGGCCTTCGGGAGCATGGAGGCCGCGATCGCCGCGATCCGCGCCGGGGCCTACGATTTCGTCACCAAGCCCTTCGACCTCGACACGCTCGTGCTCGCGGTCGAGCGGGCCGTGCAGCACCGTGCGCTGCGGGCCGAGGTGCGCCAGCTCCGTCGCGTGGTCGAGGACGCGCGCGGGTTCGGCGAGCTGCTCGGGAAGAGCCCGGTGATGCAGAAGGTGTACGATCTGCTCGGCCGGGTGACCGACTCCGACGCCTCGGTGCTGGTGACCGGCGAGAGCGGTACGGGCAAGGAGCTGGTCGCGCGCGCGCTGCACCGCCGCGGGCGGCGGGCGGGCGGCCCGTTGGTGGCCATCAACTGCGCGGCCGTCCCGGAGGCGCTCCTCGAGAGCGAGCTGTTCGGCCACGTCCGCGGTGCGTTCACCGACGCGCGCAGCGCGCGGACCGGCCTGTTCGTCCAGGCACAGGGCGGGACGCTCTTCCTCGACGAGATCGGCGACCTGCCGCTGGCGCTGCAGCCGAAGCTCCTGCGCGCCCTGCAGGAGCGGGCCGTGCGCCCCGTCGGCGGCGACCAGGAGATCGCCTGTGACGTGCGCGTGATCGCGGCCACGAACCGTGACCTCGAGTCCGCGATCGAGGAGCGGCGCTTTCGCGAGGACCTCTACTTCCGCATCAACGTGATCCACGTCGAGCTGCCGCCGCTGCGCTCCCGGGGCAGCGACGTCCTGCTGCTCGCGCAGCACTTCATCGACCGTGCGGCCGCGCAGGCGGGGAAGACGGTGACGGGCTTGCTTCCCGCCGCTGCCGAGCGCCTGCTCGCCTACGCCTGGCCAGGCAACGTGCGCGAGCTGCAGAACTGCATCGACCACGCGGTGGCGCTGACGCGCTTCGACGAGATCACGGTCGACGACCTCCCGGAGAAGATCCGCGACTACAGGGGCTCGCACGTGCTGGTCGTCGGTGACGACCCCGCGGAGCTCGTCCCGCTGGAGGAGGTCGAGCGCCGCTACATCCTCAAGGTGCTGGCCGCGGTGGGGGGGAACAAGACACTCGCGGCGCAAGCGCTCGGCCTCGACCGCAAGACCCTCTATCGGAAGCTCGAACGCTACGGCGCGTCGGAGGCGTAACGGGGCATTTCGCCTCGGCGGGGAAGCCTGCCCCGGCGGCTCGAGGCCCCGTCCGACGTGGACATGCGCATGGCGCGTCCGCGCGCGAGGCATTTCGCCACGGGCGGCCCGGCCCGGGGGGCCCGCCGTTGCAGGCGCCGTCGCTGGCACGGTCCCTGCTCTCTCTGGTCGTCGAGGTGAGGACGATGGAACTCGGGGTGATCCGGACAGAGGAGAAGAGGAGATCGCGGCCGCCGCTTCGGCTGGCAACGCGCCGCCCGCGGATTCTCCTGGCGGAGGACGACGTCGAGATGCGCGGGCTGATCGCGGCCGCGCTGGAGGCTGACGGCTACGACGTCGTGGAAGCGGGCGACGGGCTCGAGCTTCTCGACGCGCTCGAGATCGCCGCGAGCCGCCCCCGCGATACCCGCTTTCAGCTCATGATCTCCGACGTCCGGATGCCGGGGCTGTCCGGGCTCGACGTCCTGGCTGCCCTCCGCTGCGCGGAATGGACGACGCCCGTCATCGTGATCACCGCATTCGGCGACGACGACACGCACGCCGAGGCCCGCGAGCTGGGCGCGATGCGCGTGTTCGACAAACCCTTCGACCTCGACGACCTCCGCACGGCCGTCCGCCAGGTCGTGCCGCTGGCATGAGCATGGGACCCCTGTTTCAGGCGGACGTAGTGTCCCCCCGGGGCGGCCCGGGCATGATGCATCGCTCGGGCCGCCTCTCCCCCTACGAAGCCGAGGAGCTCATCCAGGACGCGCTGCGCGCCGGGCGTGGCGCCCGGGTGGAGCTCACCCTCGAGGACGGCGAGGGCGACCTCGCGGACATCTGTCGCACGCTCGGACGCCTCGCGCGTCGACACATCGAGGTCCGCGTGCATCGGGGCGGAGACCGCGACTCGTGGTAGCTCGCGCCTTGTCACCGAGCGGGCCTTCGGTGTAGCCACCCTGGGGTGACCGAGCGCTCCCTCCTCGCGATGGTGTTGCTGGCTGCGGCCGTGGCGATCCCGGCGCGCGCCAAAGCGCCGGCGCCGGCCGACTTCTTCCCGCTGCGCGCCGGCGACTGGTGGCGCTACCGGGTGACCACCGCCGGGGGCACGTCGGCAGAGTTCACCGTCACCGTGCTGCGCCAGGAGCGCAAGCCCAACGGCGCGATTGCCGTGGTCATGGAGACCCGGACGGACAAGCCGGTGACGCACGATTGGTACGCGAAGGCGGGTGGCTGGGTGCTGCACGAGCGGCAGCTCCAGATCGCGAGCGGCCAGAGCGTCACGTTCGAGCCGCCCAAGCGGGCGCTCCGCAACCCGCCGCAGGTCGGCGATCGGTGGGAGTGGAAGGGGACGGGGCTCGGCGGCGTGGACGTCGAGACCGAAGCCGAGGTCGCCGACGTCGGCACGGTCGAGGCTCCGGCCGGGACCTTCCGGGCCGTGCGTGTATCGAGCCGTGCGACCCAGGACGGAGTACCGGTCACGCGCACGCTCTGGTACGCGGCCGGCGTGGGGCTCGTGCGCTCGGAGTCGGACGTCGACGAGGAGCGCTCGGCGACGGAGCTCGTCGACTACAGCTTTCGGCCGAAGGCGGTCGCGGGGGCCGGCGGGAGGAAGTAGCGGGGCCGCCCCCACCGTGCATCGGTGCGGCGTTCGCTCCCGGAGTCGGATCACGATCGCGCGCGGCTCGGGCGCGAGGTCGGCGTCGCGGTGAGCGGGTCGTCCGGCCAGGCGTGCTTCGGGTAGCGGCCGCGGAGCTGCTTGCGCACCTCGGGATAGGTGGTGCGCCAGAAGCTCGCGAGATCGTCGGTCACCTGGACCGGGCGCTGGTTCGGCGCGAGCAGCTCGACCACCAGCGGCACGCGACCGCGGGCGAGCCGCGGCGTGGCGTGGAGGCCGAACAGCTCCTGGATGCGCGCGGAGACCGACGGCGGGCGATCGGGCTCGTAGCGGATCGGCACGGAGCGGCCGCTCGGGAGCTGCAGGTGCGACGGGGCCTCGCGCGCGAGCGTCGCACGCGGCGCGTGCGAGAGCATGCCCTGGAGTGCGCCGACCAGGTCCGCGGCGCGCAGCTCGGCGAAGCTCGTGCAAGTGGACGCCAGGGTCGCCACGGCGTCGGCGAGGAGCGCGCCGACGGCGGGCATCACCGTCTCGGGCAGTGTGTGCGCGAGGAAGCGCAGGCGCGCGAGCAGGTGCTCGACGGCGGCACTCGGGGCGGCCGCATGCGTCGGGTCGGCGCGCGCCACCTCGGCGAGAAGCGCGCCGGCGGCAGCGCGGTCGACGTCCGTGCGCACCCGCTCGTCGAGGACGAGGTCGAGGTAGCGCGTCTGGGTACGGCGGACGATCCGCTCGCGGGCGGGGTCGAAGGCGAGCACCTCCTCCGAGCGCGTCGCGAGCCAGGCGCGATCGACCGCGCTCGCCACGCGCACGACCGCGTCGGCGCCAGCCGTCCGCTCGAGGTCGACGGCGACGAACAGCTCGGCCTCGCGCACGACGCTGGTCGCGGCGAGCGTCACGCCGGTGCCGCCCACCAGGACGGCCCGCGGGGAGCCGGGGGCGCGCCGCCGCGCGACGCGATCGGGAAAGCCCGCGAGCACGCAGCGGCGGAGCGCGTCGGGATCGGGGGCGCCGCTGCTCCCGCGGCCGACCAGGCGTGCGAGTTGCGCGGCGGCGCGCTCGACGGTGCGCACGGCACGCGGGTCGAGGTCGGCGGCGAGCGCGCCGTGCCGGATCAGGTCGAGCCGGAGCAGCAGGTCCGACGATCCGGGCGGCCAGTCGCCACCGCGCTCGCCGAGCGTGCGGCGCAGCACGTCGCGCTCGCTCGCCAGCGCCGCCATCAGGGCACCGTCGGCACCGAGACCGGCGCGTTCGGCCTCGACGAGCATGCGCGCGACCCGCGGCTCGGCTGGCAGCGCGAGCATGCGGCGCCCGGTGTCGGTCACGCGGCCATCCGCTGCGACGGCACCGAGCACGAGCAGCAACGCCTCGGCGCGGTCGAGGGCGCGCGACGGCGGCGGATCGAGCCACGGCAGCGCGCGGGTGCGCTCGAGGCCCCAGGCGCGCAGCTCGAGGAGCGTGCGGGTGAGGTCGAGGCGCAGGATCTCCGGCGTCTCGTGTGCGCGCCGGCCCGCGTACTCGGCGGCCGTCCACAGCCGCACGCAGCGGCCCGGCCCGGCGCGCCCGGCTCGACCCGCGCGTTGGTCGGCCGCCGCGCGGCTGATCGGCACCGTGCGCAGGGCGTTGATGCCGTGACGGAGGTCGACCCGCGCCACGCGCGCGAGGCCGCAATCGACGACGGCCTTCACCCCCTCGACGGTGAGCGCGGTCTCGGCGACGTTGGTCGCGAGGACGATCCGCCGGCGCGGCCCGGCCCGCAGCGCGCGCACCTGGGCGTCGAGCGGGAGGTCGCCGTGGAGCGGGAGCACGTCGAGGTCGCGCGCGGCGGCGAGCGGGGCGAGCGCCTCCGCGGTGCGGCGGATCTCCGCTGCGCCGGGCAGGAAGACGAGCACGTCGCCGGGGTCGGCCAGCAGGCGCGCGACGGCAGCGGCTGCCCGCACGGGAACCGCGCGTGGCTCGACGGGCATGCGCTCGTGCTCGATGCGCACCGGGTGTGCGCGCCCGCTCGACGTGACCACCGGCGCGCCGACGAGATGCGCGGCGATCCGCTCGGTCTCCAGCGTCGCCGACATGACGAGCAGGCGTAGGTCGGGTCGTACGCTCGCCTGCAGCGCGCGCACGACCGCGAGCGCGAGGTCGCCCTGCAGGTGCCGCTCGTGGAACTCGTCGAGCACGACGACGGCGACGTCGTCGAGGAACGGGGTGGTCGTGAGCTGGCGGCCGAAGACCCCCTCGGTGACGAACCAGAGCCGCGTGCGTGGTCCGCCGCGCTGCTCGAAGCGGACGCGGTAGCCGACCGTCTCGCCGACCGCCTCGCCGCGCGCGCGGGCCACGAAGTCGGCGGCCGCGCGCGCCGCGATGCGCCGCGGCTCGAGGACGACGACTGTTCCGTCGCCCGCGATCCCCGCATCGAGCAACGCCGCCGGCACGCGGGTGGTCTTGCCGGCGCCGGGCGCTGCGGAAAGGACGAGACGGCCGTGCTCGCGCAGCCGCGCGACGATCTCGGGCAGGAGGGCGTCGATCGGGAGTGGGCCGGCCACGCGGATCAGAGGCCCGAGACGGCGGGGGAGGTCAACTCGACGCGGGGGCCCCCCTTCGGCCTCACAACCGTCCTCCCCCAGCCGCGGCCCGGCCGCGCGCCACCCGGGACCCCCGCCCTGTTCGCGGACGATCCCGCCTGACGCGGTCCCGGCCGGGGCCGTCACGGCCAGGGTGTGCGCCGCGCCGCCGGTGTCGCCGCCCCGCTGGGCCCGGGGGCACACTGCCGGCCCTGAAACCCCGCGAAACTTCTCGACCGCGGCTTTGTCCACCGTGTAGTTGAGGCGTTCAAGGGGGCGGGGGGCTGGTCCGGTCAACGTCCGATAAAGGGCAGTCTGTCACCCGTCGCGAAGGTGGGGCCTTTGTAGCGACTATCTTCGGGAGCACGCCGTTCGAGTGCTTCCCCTGAGGACGTCGGCGCGCGCCGTCCCGGCGTCGACTCACTGCCGCGGCGTTACCGTGACCGACACCGTCCGGTTCCGATCCGCCGCCAGCACCAACCATCGCGCGTCCTGCGGAGACTCCACCCGCGCGCCACTGACGTTCGCGACGTAGCCCGCAGGGTACATCCGCGCCGGCACGAAGATCATCGTCCGCGCGCTCCGGTGCAGACGCACCCCCGGCACCGGGGCGCTCCGATACGACAAGGTGTAGGTGCGCGTCGTGCGGTCGAGCGTCGTCCCCTCCGGCGTCCCGGCGATCGCCGCCGCATAGGGCACTGCCAGCGCGTCGAGCTTCGCCTGCTTCACGTTCGAGCCCGTCGGCGGCTGCGTGTCGTCGCGCAGCAAACCCTGGCGCGGGCAGTCCGCGGGATCGTCGGCGCCGTTGTAGTAGGCCCAGACCGTCCACGACGTAAAGCGCTGCCCGACGAGGTCGACGACCTGCGCGTTGTCCGGGTTGACGTCGTTGCAGCTGAACTCGCCGAGGAATCCCGGAACGCCGAGCTGGTCGGCGTACTGGGCGAAGTTCCCGAGCTGCCGGCTCTCGATCGGCGCACACGTCTCCGCCTCCGGCGACGGCGTGCCGACCGCCACCTCGGCACCGGAGAGCTGCGTCGCGAGGCAGTAGAAGTGGTACGTGAATGCCGTCTGCCGGTCGCGAAACCCGGGCAACGCGGGCGGCGCCGCGCCCGAGTCGGCGACGCCCTCGGCGAAGATCGGGTGCGCGGCCCCACCCGCACGGATGGCGCGAATGACGCGACGGTAGAACGTCGCGAGCGGAGCGCTCTCGAACGCGGGACAGCGGGTGAAGGGGCCGCAGGGCGGCGGATAGTCGGACCCCGGGTAGGCTTCGTTCAGCGGATCGAGGCCGAGGACGTTGCGATGACGCCGGAGCTGCCGCGCGACGTGGTGCCAGGCGCGGACGAAGTGGGTCTGGATGCCGACGCCGCTGGGGCCGGCGTCGTCGCGCCAGAAGGCCGCGAAGGCGTCGTTGAAGTTCGCACCGAGCGTCGCCCACGCGGGAGCGCCGTCGCCGAACGTGCCGCGGGACCAGAGGTCCTGGTGAAAGTCCACCAGCGTTCGAATGCCGTGGCGCGCGAGCAAGTCGTCGAGCGCGAGCACGCGCTCGACGTACGCGTCGTCGTACCGCCCCGGTTGCGGCTCGACGCCCTCCCAGATGAACCCGATTCGCACAACCGTGAACCCCTCGTTCGCGAGGAGCTGCGCGTCGGCGTCCCCGAACTCCGTGCGAACGAACGGGGCGACCTTCCGCACGACGTTGAACCCGTGCGCGACCACGACCCGGCCCTGGCCGTCGACGAGCCACCGGCCCGCGCGGTGGACGCGTCCGGCGGTCGCGCCGGGCGTCGCCGCCGACGCCGGGGCAATCGCCAGCGCGAGCACGGCGAGAAGGCCGGTCGCGATGGTTCGATGCCGGTTCACGGTCGCCGGGCTTCTACCACCGTGGTCGACGCGCCCAAAGGGGTTCACCGACTGCTTCGACCCGGGGGACGCTGCGCGCTTTGCCCGGACGACGTCCCGTCTGCCTCGACGTGCTGCCCTGTCTACCTCTCCGGCGTGCCGCATCCGCCTTTCGCGCACGCTCTCCCCGGCGCCCTCTGTGAGGAAGGCGACCGCCTCTTCCTCCATCGGCTCGAGGAGTTCCTGCACCGCTCGGAGGGGGGCGTGCGTCGTACGGCGGTGCCATCTCCGCAACCGCCCTCGCCGACTCGGCACCGCCCGCGTCCAGCACCACGGCGTCGGACGTTAGCGCAGATCCGCCGGCGAGCGTCGCCGTTTGGAAGTCGCGCCCGCCGCCTGCCCACTTCCGCCGCCTTGGTCGGACGGGCCGACCATCCGGTCGGCCGACGACGGCGCGTCGGTGTCGGAGGCGGCCGGGCGCCTCTCCCCTCATCGGCTCGTCGGGCGAGGCGCTCGCGGCTGCTCTGAAGAGCCCGCTCTCGCGTCGGACGGCACCTGCAGAAGATACCTCCTCGCGGCGAGCAATCCGATGAAGGCCATGACGCTCAGGAGGATGTCCAGCGCGGTGACCTCGGGCTTCAGTATCTTCCGGGCTACGACGAACGCGAGCAGCTCGAGGATGGCCTCGAGGTCGTGCGTGAGCAGGGTGCGCGCGAGCTCGGTGCCGATCACCAGCATCAGGACACGGTAGACCATCTCGTAGAACGCCTCTGTGCTGCGCCAATCCCGGCTCGCGAGCGCAGTCGTGCTGGCGATGGCGAAGCCGACGCCAGCGGCGAGGATTGCCAGAGCCAGAAGCCGCTCGAGCCACGACGCGGTCGCCTTAGCCCATCGCAGTACTCGTTCATCCATACGGCCACCAGGCGCCGTCTCGCCGTCGAAGGTGGTCAGGGGGCGATCCAAGACGACCTCTGCGAGTCGTCCGGTCGTCGCGATGGTCGAAAAGCTCCTGCACCGCGTCGTACGGCGGCGCCATCTCCGCGACCGCCCTTGCCGACTCGGCACCGCCCCCGTCCAGCACGACGGCGTCGGACGTTAGCGCCGATCCGCCGGCGAGTCGAGCCGCGGCGTCGAAGCGCCGGCGCCCGCCGGCAGCCCACTTCCGCCGCCTTGGAGGGTGTGGCTCTATACGGCCCATGTTGCCCCGCATGGTCACCACCGATCCCGGCACCGCTCGGCTCGCCTTCTTCGGCCCCTCGGAGGAGGTGGCACCGGACGTCTTCATGCAAGCGGCGTTCGTCAACAGCTACGCCGTGCGGACACCCGCGGGCCTGCTGCTGATCGACCCCGGGTTCGCCCACGGGGCGGGCACGCTGCACGAGGCGGTGCGCGCCTGGTCGGACGCGCCGCTGCACACGGTCGTCTACACGCACGGGCACGTCGACCACGCCTTCGGCCTGCGGGCGTTCCTCGACGCGGGCGAGCGGCCGGACATCCTCGCGCAGGAGAACTGCCTGGCACGCTTTCGCCGCTACGAGGCGATGTACGGCTGGAACGCCGCCATCAACCAGCGGCAGTTCAGCCTGCCGATCCCCGCCTTCGTGAACCACTTCGACTGGCCCACGATCGTCGTGCGGGACCGCGTCGTCGAGCACCTGGGCGACGTCGAGGTGCACGTGACCGCCGCGAAGGGCGAGACCGACGACGCGCTCTGGGTCTGGCTCCCCGAGCGCCGCCATCTCTTCACCGGCGACCTCGTCATCTGGCAGGCGCCCAACTGCGGCAACCCGCAGAAAGTGCAGCGCTACCCGGTCGAGTGGGCCGACGCGCTCGAGACGATGGCGGGCCTGGGCGCGGAGTGGCTGTTTCCCGGCCACGGGCTCGTGCTCCACGGGCGCGAGGCGATTCGCACGTTCCTCGCGAACACCGCGCGCTACCTGCGCCACATCGTCGACGAGGTGCGCGCGCGCATGAACGCGGGCGAGACGCCGGAGGCGATCTTCCACGGCGTCGAGCCGGACCCGGAGCTGGCGAAGCTGTCGTATCTCCAGCCCACGTACGATCACCCGAAGTTCATCGTGCGCAACCTGCTGCGCCTGTGGGGCGGGTGGTGGAACGGCAACGCCGCCGACCTCCTGCCCGCGACCTGGGAGGCGCAGGCGCAGGAGATCGCGGCGCTCGCCGGCGGCGTCGGGGCGGTCGTGGCGCGCGGACGGGCGCTGCTCGCGGGGGGCGACGCCGTGCGGGCCGCGCACCTCGCCGAGTGGGCGACGCGCGCGGCGCCGGCCGACCGCCCGGCGCAGGAGCTCAAGCGCGACGTCTATGCCGCGCGGCTCGCGGAGGAGCGCTCGCTCATGGCGCGGGGGATCTACCGGGCGGCGATGAACGATGCGCGCCGGGTTCTCGGCGAGGACCCCGAGACGGGCATCGATCCGGGCATGTCGCTGCTCGCGGGCGGCCGTACGTAGCCGCCGTCAGCGCGCGCGCCAGACGATCTTCCCGTCGCGCTCCTCGTTGAGCACGCGGCCTTCGCGGCGCAGGAGCTCCAGGTGCGCGAGGGTCTCCGACGTGGCGGCCAACACCTGGAAGCGGTTGTCGGCCGTGATCGCGAACGCCTGCAGCGCGATCTCGTAGGCCGTGTCGGGCCGGCGCCGGCAGAGGTCGAGCATCTCGAGCTTGCGGACGCGGTGGAAGTCGACGAGCTGCCGGGCGCGGCGGCGATGGTCGGTGAAGACGCCGCCGTGCGCCGGACAGACGAGGCGCGCGTCGCGGCGCAGCAGCTTCTCGTGCGAGGCCAGGAAGTCGCCGAGCGGGTTCTCGGCACCGTCCGGCTGGAGCCCGACGTGGGGGGTGATCTTCGGCAGCAGATGATCGCCCGCGAAGAGGATGCCGTCGGGCGCGAGCAGCAGGCAACAGTGGCCCGGCGTGTGCCCGGGCGTCCAGATGACTTCGAGCGTGCGCCCGCCGCCGAGCGGGATCGCGTCCTCGTCGCCGAGCAGATGGTCCGGCTCGGCGGGGCAGTAGATCGTCCCGAACGCGAGGCTCATCGACGGCAGGCGCTTGTCGGCTGGCACCTCCGGCACGCCGGCGCGCCGCATGAAGTCGCTGTTCTCTCCGAACGGCGCGGACGTGGGCTTGGCGCGCTCGACCTCGAGCGGATGGAGGTAGACCTCCGCGTGCGTGAGCGCCTGCAACGGCTCGGAGGCCCCGTAGTGGTCGATGTGATGGTGGGTGCAGACGATGCGGGTGACGTCGGTCGCCTGGATCCCGATCTCGGTGAAGGCGGCCGCGATCGCATCCATGCTGTCGACGCTGCGCATGCCGGTGTCGATCAGCGTCCACGTCGTCCCGCCGCGCACGAGCCAGACGTTGACGATCGTGGGCTTCATCGGCAGCGGAAGGAAGACCTCCACCACGCCGTCGGCGACCTCGCGCGTCTTGGTCCCGGCCTCGCTCATCGTCTCCTACTCGTGCACGCGGTCCTGGACGGCGAACGAGACGTGGACCTTGACCCGCCAGGCGGTCACCTGCCCGTCCTCGATCGTGGCCGTGATCCCGCGCACCTCGGCCTGGCGGATCCCCGCGATCGTCGCCGACGCCCGGTTGACGGCGAGCCCCACGGCATCCTCGATGGAGTTGGTGGACGTTCCGGTGAGCTCGATGGTTTTCTCGACCATGATGGCACTCCCTCCCGTCCCATTTAGCGGTGGTGCCCCCATCCGTTGCAAGGTAGGGTTCCACCGTGTCTCGGATCGGGCTCGAGGAACGCCTCGCGCGCCACCGCTTCGGCTGGGTCGTCGAGCCGCTCTTGGAGGAGCCGTCGCTGCTGGTGAAGCCGATGTTCGGCTGCCTCGCGTGCTACGTCCACGGGCGGCTCATGCTGGTGCTCGCCGACCGACGACCGCCGTGGCGGGGACTGCTGGTCCCGACGTCCGTCGAGCGCCAGGCGGCGCTGCGCGCCGTCGTCCCGGGCCTGACCGTCCATCGCGTGCTGCGGAAATGGCTCGTTCTCGCCGATGGGCACGTCGAGTTCGAGGCGGCCGCGGTGCGGCTGGCCAGGCTTGCCGGTGCGGACGACCCCCGGCTCGGGGTCGAGCCCCGTCCGACGCGGCGGCCTCAAGTCCGGCGGCGAATCAGCCGATCCTGACCGCGGAGCGTCCCTCCGCACTCGCGGTCGTGGCGTCCCGGACGACAGGCATGACGGCACGCGCGACACGAGACGGAACGGCCGGCGCCACCCGCCAACCGGCTGGTCCCGATGGTCCGCACCTGCGTGCGGTCTATGCGGCGGAAACCGCCGAGGTGTTGCGGCAGCGCCTGTCCCTCGCGGTCGTGCTGTTCGCGATCTTCATGAGCTGGGGGACGGCCATCGAGGCCGGCTACTACCCCGCCCGCGCCGCCCTGGCCTGGCTCTATGGCGCGCTGGAGATCCTGTCGGGGGTCGTGGCCATCGGCGTGTGTCGCATCTCCCGGGTTGCCCGGCGGGCGGGGCTCGTCGGCGGGTTGCTGGTCGGAACCGAGGCGGTGCTCATCCTGCGCTACCATACGATGGTCGGCGCCCGTCCCGAGCGCGTGGCGATGGTGCTGATGGCGCTCCTCAACCTGGTCGGCGCGCTGCTCCCCTGGGGTGTGGTGCCCCAGGCAGTGGCAGCCCTGGTGGCGCTCGTGAGCTTCGGCGCGAGCCTGCCGCACCTCAAAGCGCCCTCCGACGTGCCGCTGAACTCGTTCGTTGCGTTGCTCGCTGGCGCGACCGCGTCGGTGTGGGCGGCGTACCTCCTCGACCGCCACCGCTTCGAGGCATTTCGGCGCGCGGCGCTGCAGGCGGAGGAGGCCGAGATCGCCGAGGCGCTGGTGCACGTCGGCGAGACGCTGAGCGAGCGGCTCGATCGGCAGGACATGATCGAGTGCGTGAACCAGCTCGCCGTCGAGACGACGGGCTGCGACTGGAGCAGCACGTTTCTCCTCGACGAACGGGTCGGGTGCTTTCGGCTCGTGGCGAACATCGGTTCGCGCCCCGAGGTGCGCACCGAGATGGAGCAGGTCGAGTTCTTTCCCGACGATCTCCCGCTGCTGGAGATGATGCGACCCGGCGAGCTGATTGAGGTGGCGGATGCCAGCGTGGGAAGCCTCATCCCGCACGAGATCATGCGGCGGGTGGAGGCGGCCTCCGGGCTCTACGCGCCGATCACGCGTGGGGGGCGGATCATCGGCGTCCTCGTCAATGGGTATCGGCGGCGGACCGGGACCTTCACCGCCAAGCAGCACCGGCTGACGCTCGGGATCGCGCACGCGACGGCGATCGCGCTCGAGAACGCCCGGCTCATCGCCGACCTCCAGGCGGCGAGCCGACTCAAATCGGAGTTCGTCGCGACGATGTCGCACGAGCTGCGCACGCCGCTCAACGTGATCACCGGCTATACCGAGATGATCGTCGACGGCTTCGTGACGCCCGACGCCCCGGCCTGGCAGGAGACGGTTCTGCGCATCCAGCGCAGCGCGATCGAGCTCACCGATCTCGTGAACGCGACGCTCGATCTCGGGCGCCTCGAAGCGGGCCGCGAGGCGGTGGAGGCGGTGCCGCTCGCGTTCGAGCGGTTGGTCGAGGACCTCGGCCACGAGCTCGAGCCGCTGGTGGGTGCCGAGGTGTCGCTCGCGTGGCGCTGCGAGATCGCCGGGACGGTGGTCGGGGACGGCGTCAAGGTGAAGACGATCCTCAAGAACCTGGTGGGCAACGCACTCAAGTTCACGGCCCGGGGCCGGGTCGACGTGCGGCTCGCGACCTCCGGCGACGAGCTGTGGCTCGAGGTGCGGGACACGGGGATCGGCATCGCTCCCGAACACCTGCCACTGATCTTCGAGATGTTCCGCCAGGTCGACGGTTCGTCGCGGCGTCGGTTCGGCGGCGTCGGCCTCGGGCTGCACATCGTGAAGCGACTCGTCGACCTTCTCGGGGGCCGGATCGAGGTGTCCAGCGTGCCGGGAGAGGGCTCGACCTTCCTGGTCGTGCTCCCGACGAGCATGGCCGAGGCCGCCCTGCGCGAGGCGGGGGCGGTGGCTGGGGCCGCCGCGGAGCTGCTCGCCGCGACGGCTCCGCGGTCTGGGGTACGGCGCGCCGCGCGGCGTCGGGTCGTCCTGAGCCCGCCGGCGTCGTCCGCCGCGCGGCTACCGCCGCACGAGCCGTGCGAGCAGCCCCACGTCGGTCGGGAACGCGAGGTCGGGCGGGGCTGCCGGGTCGAACCAGCCGACCTCGACCGCGTCGTCGCCGGCGACGGGCTCGGCGTCGGGCTCGACCAGCGCCGCCGCGAACCACACGCCGATCGTCGGCTTCTCGGGTTGGTGGAAGTTCGATGCGACCTGCAGCACGTCGCCGAGCGTGACCACGACGCCGGCCTCCTCGAGCGTCTCGCGCCGTGCGGCCTCGCGCACGTCCTCGCCCCACTCGACGAAGCCGCACGGAAAGCACCATTTGCCGCCGCCCCACACGCGCGGCGATCGCTTGACGAGCAGCACGCGGCCGATCGGATCTTGTACCACCACCGCGGCACCCACGCCGGGATTGGCGAAGAACACGAACCCGCACGCCGTGCAATGCGGGCGAAGCGCGCCGCTGCGCTCGCGGTGGGCGAGCGCTGCGCGACAGCGCGGGCACCAGCGCCAGTCGTGGCCGAGCACGGGCAGGTCGCTACCAGACGGTCACGCCGGGGCGCAAGGCGCCGCACCGGCGCGTGTGCGGCGTCACGCGGCGGCTCGTCGGGTTGCCGATCGGCCGGGAAATGCTAGGAGCCTGGGGCCGTGACTGCCAGCTCGATCGCGCGCGCGGCGATGCCCATGGCCGGCGTGCGGATCCTCGCCTTCGCGCAGCTCGGGGCGGGGCCGTTCGGGATGATGATGCTGTCGGATCTCGGGGCCGAGGTCGTCAAGGTGGAGGACCCGACATCCGGCGGCGACGAGGCGCGTCGCGTCCCCCCGTTCGACGACGCGACCGCGAACGACGGCCTGTACTTCCAGGCCCTCAACCGTGGCGCCCGGAGCCTGACCCTCGATCTGCGCAAGCCCGGGGCACGGGAGGTGCTGCACCGTCTGGTCGCGCGGGCGGACGTCGTCTACAACAACCTGCGCGGCGACCTGCCGGCGAAGCTCGGCCTCGACTACGCGGCGCTCGGTCCCGTGAACCCCCGGATCGTCTGCTGTTCGCTCACCGGCTTCGGTCGCACGGGGCCGCGGCGCGGCGAGCCGGCCTACGACTACCTGCTGCAGGCGTACGCCGGGTTCATGAGCGTGTCGGGCGAGCCCGCCGCCCCGCCGACCAAGAGCGGCATCTCCGTCGTGGACTTCTCGGGCGGCATCCTCTCCGCCCTCGCGGTGATGATCGGGGTCCATCGGGCGCGCGCGACCGGGCAGGGCGCCGACATCGACGTGTCGCTGCTCGACACCGCGCTCTCGTACCTCAACTACATGGCGGCGTGGTCGCTCACGCACGGCTGGCAGCCGGCGCGCCAACCCGACGGGCAGCACCAGAGCCTCGTGCCGAGTCAGAGCTTTCGGACGCGCGACGGTTGGCTCGTCATCATGGTCATGAAGGAGAAGTTCTGGCTGCGGCTGACCGAACGGCTGGAGCTCGCGCGCCTCGCCGCCGACCCGCGCTTTCGCACCTTCGCCGACCGGCTCGCCAACCGCGCCGCGCTGGTGCCGATCCTGCAGGCACGCTTCGCCGGGTGCACGACGGCGGAGTGGCTGGAGCGCCTGCGCGGGCACGTCCCGGTGGCGCCGGTCTATACGGTCGGGGAGGCACTCGCCGATGAGCAGACGCTGGCGCGCGAGATGGTGATCGAGGTGTCGCACCCGATCTTCGGCACGCTGCGCGAGACGGGTTGCCCGATCAAGATCGCGGGGGTCACGCCCCGCTACGCGCCGGCGTCGGCACTGGGGGCAGACACGGACGCGCTGCTGGCGGAGGTCGGGGTGGGGGCCGTCGAGCTGGCCGACCTGCGGGCGCGTGGCGTGGTGTAGGCCGGCCGGGCGCGGTGCGCGGTTGCGTCGACCCTGCCCGTTCGCGCTAGAAAGGACCCCGCGATGCGTGCCGTGGTCGTCGACCGCTGGATGGAGCCCCGGGACCTCACGGTCCGCGAGGTCCCCGACCCCGAGGTCGGGCCCGGCCTGCTCGGCGTCGACGTGCGGGCGGCCGGCTGCAACTTCTTCGACATCCTGATGGTCCGCGGCCAGTACCAGGTGAAGCCGCCGTTCCCGTTCGTGCCGGGTGCGGAGCTGGCCGGCGTGGTGCGCGAGATCGGGTCCGGCGTCGACGACTTCCGCATCGGCGATCGCGTGTTCGCCTCGGTCTCGCTCGGGGCGTTCGCGGAGCGCGCGGCGGTGCCGGCGAAGGCCGCTCGCCGCATGCCCGAGGGGATGTCGTTCGAGGAGGCGGCGGGCTTTCCGATCGTGTACCCGACGTCCTACGCCGGGCTCGTCTTCCGGGCCCACCTCGCGGCCGGCGAGACGCTGCTCGTGCACGCGGCGGCGGGTGGCGTCGGCATCGCGGCGGTGCAGATCGGCAAGGCGCTCGGCGCGCGCGTGCTGGCCACCGCGGGCGGGCCGGAGAAGCTCGAGATCGCGCGCCGCGCGGGCGCCGACGCGGCGTTCGACTACCGCAACCCCGACTGGGTCGACCGCGTACGCGAGGCGACCGGCGGCCGCGGTGCGGACGTCATCTACGACTCGGTCGGCGGCGACGTCACCGACGCCTCGCTCAAGTGCATCGCGTGGAACGGGCGGCTGCTCGTGATCGGCTTCGCCAGCGGTCGGATCCCGGAGGTGAAGCTCAACCGCGTCCTGCTGAAGAACGTCGCGATCGTGGGGCTCCACTGGGGCGCGCACCTGCTGCACGAGCCGGCGCGCATCGACGAGACCTTCGACGCGCTGTTCCGGCTCTACCGCGACGGGAAGATCGCGCCCGTGGTCTACCGGACGTACCCGCTCGCCGAGCTGCCGGCCGCGCTGGCCGCGCTCGGCGGGCGCGCGTCCTACGGCAAGGTGATCGTGCACCCGTGAGAGGGAGGCGGCCATGAGGCCGACCGCGGCTGCCATGCTGGTGCTGGCCCTCTTGCTCGGAGGTGCGACGGCGCCGCTCCTGCGCGTCGCGCACGGCGAGGAAGCCGGCGTCCGGCAGTATGTCGTCGGCGTCGGGAACATGCATTGACCGGTCGGGTGTCCCAAGAGGGTCCGTGAGGCCCTCCAGACGATCGGTGCGGTGGAGCGCGTGCTGGTGGACTTCGAGCACAAGACCGCCACGGTGATGGTGAAGCCGGGGAAGCGGCTGGCGCGGGCGGACGTCGAGCAGGCGCTCGCCGGGACGGACTATACCGTGACCAGCTTCGCGGCCGACGCTGGGCAGTGAGGCGCCGCCCGCGGTCCGGATCGCCCGCGGTGCTTGCATCGCCTCAAACGCGCGTTTAAAACGTACGTTTCGTGAGGACTGCCGTGCCCCCGCCTGCCCGCGCGACGACCGGCCGGCTCGTCGCCGCCGCGGCCGCCTGCTTCGCCGAGCGGGGCTTCCACGGGACGACCATCCGCGAGATCGCGGAGCGCGCACGCGTGAACGTCGCGGCGGCGCACTACCACTACGGCTCGAAGCGGGACCTCTACCTGGCCGTGCTCCGCGAGCAGTTCGGGGCCGTGCGCCGGGTCCTCGACGCGCGCGGTGCCCGGCCCACCCCAGCGCGCGGCCGGGTCGGCCGTGCGCAGGTCGAGCGCCAGCTCCGGGCGCGGATCCGGGCGATGTTCGAGGTGCTGCTCGCTCCCCCGGGGCTTCATGGCACCCTCATGCTCCGCGAAATGGCCGATCCCAGCGAGGCCCTGCCCGTGATCGTCGACGAATTCATCGTCCCGCTCGTGCGCGAGGCCGAGGAGCTGGTGCGACGCCTCGCCCCGCGCCTGGACCCCGAGACGCTCGAGCGCTGCGTGGCGAGCATCGTCGGGCAGGTCTACTTCTATCGCTTCACGATGCCGGCCACGTTGCACATGAAGGGGTGGAAGACCTATCCGCCGCAATTCGTCGATCGGCTCGTCGACCACGTGACCACGTTCGTGCTCGGCGGAATGGCGCGGGTCGTGGCCGGTTGCCGTCCCCGGAGGACCCATGCGCGGTAGTCTCGTCGCCTTGTGCTGGCTCGCCGCGGCCTGCGGCACCGTCGCGCGCTATACCCGCCCCGAAGGGGACGGCGGGTGGAGTCCCGCCGCGCGCGACGAGGAGCTCGAGCGGCGTGCCGCCGCCGCAGCCGTCTCGCTCGACGCGGTACCGGTGGCGGAGGTGCGCAGCGGCCCGCTCGATCTCGCGACCGCGCTCGCGCTCGCCGCCAAGGGGAACCGCCGCATCGCGGTGGCCGGCCGCGGCGTCGACGCGGCCGCGGAGCGCGTCGCCCAGCAGCGTGCGACGCTGCTGCCGCAGGCCTGGGCGCCGGTCGCTACACGTGGTACAGCGATCCGCTCGGCAACTCGGTGAAGCTCCCCGGCGCACCGGTCGGCACGACGATCCGCGTTCGCGACGGCGAGGTCGGCACGGTCGGCGGCGCGCTCACGGTCCCGATCGATCTCACCGGCGAGCTGCGCCACACGCTCTTCGCCGCGCAGGCCGGGTACCGCGGGGAGCGCGCCCGCCAGTGGGCGACGACGCTCGACCAGCAGGTCGCCGTCATCCGTGCCTATTTCCAACTCCTCGAGGCCGAGCGCCTGCGCGAGGTGACCGAGCAGACGCTCGCCGTGCAGCGCCAGCAGCTCACCGACGCGCAGAACCGCTACGACGTCGGGCAGCTCACGAAGAACGAGCTACTCGTCGTGCAGGTCGCGCTCCGCAACGGCGAGCAGGAGCTCCTCCGGCGCCAACTCGCGATCGACCAGGCGCGCTGGACGCTGAACGACGCCGTCGGGCTGCCCGTCGACGCGCCGACCACCGTCACCGACGTCGGGCGCGAGCCCGTGCTGCCGGACGAGACGGAGGCGCTGCGGCAGGCGTACCGCAGCAATCCCGCGCTCACCGCGCTGGTCGAGGAGCAGCAGCGTCTCCAGGAGGCCGCGACCGCGCTCGCGCGCGGTCGGCTGCCCCGTTTCGCCACCGGCGGCAACGTCGACTACTCGACGTCGGACCTGCTCCAACCGCAGCGGATCGAGTCCGGGTGGCTCGGCTTCACCTGGGACCTCGGCACCGACGGGCGGCGCGAGGCGCAGATCGCCGAGGCGCGCATCGCCGCCGATCGCAACCGGCTCGCGGTCGAGCAGGAGCTGCGCGAGCTCGAGGCCGCGGTGCGGGCCACGCGGCGCGCGGCGGCCGAGCGGGTGGCGGCACTCGCGGCGGCCGATGCCGCGGTCGGCCAGGCCGAGGAGAACCTCCGGATTCGCCGCCAGCAATTCCAGGTCGGTCGTGCCACCAGCGACGACGTGCTCGACGCGGAGCGCCTGCTCGCGTTTCAGCGCGCCGCGCGCGCCTCCGCGCTCTACCAGGCCCACACCCGTCGTGCCGAGCTGCAGCAGCTCATGGGGTTGTCGCTCGACGCCGCGGTTCCCGACCAGAGGTGACTCGGATGCCCAAGCGGATCGTCTTCGTCGTCGTGCTCGCCCTGGCGGTCGCCGCCGCTGCCGGTGTGCTGCTCCGTCGGGCGCGGGGCGAACACTACTACACGGGCTATGTCGAGGGGGAAGAGCGCGTGCTACGCGCCGAAGTCGCCGGGCGCGTGCTGGAGGTCGCCTTCGTCGAGGGCGACGTGGTGCCGGCCGACGCCGTGGTCGCGCGGCTCGACGACCGCGACGTGCAGAGCCGGCTCGCGTCGAAGCGGCAGGAGCTGGCGGTGATCGACGCGGATCTGCGCACCGGCGCGGAGCGCGTGATGCTGGTCGAGAGCACGTGGCAGCGGGACCTGAGCGCGCGCGCGGCGGACGTCCGGCAGGCGGAGGCCGCCGCCGAGCTCGCCGTGCGCACACTCGGGCGCGAGCAGGACCTCGGCCGGACGGGGGCGAGCACGGCGCAGCTGCTCGACGAGGCGCACTCGCGTCGCGATCAAGCGGTGAGCGCCCGCGATCGGGCGCGGGAGGTGTTCGCCCGCACGCAGGCGGAGGAACGCCAGATCGCACTCGCCCGGCAGGAGGTCGAGACGCTGCGCCAGCGGCGCGCGCTCGTCGAGGCCCAGCTCGCCGAGCTCGAGGTGCTGGCCAGCAAGTACGCGATCCACGCCCCCCCGGTGCCCACGGTCGTCCAGACGCAGCTCATCTGGCCGGGGGAGCTCGCGCAGCCCGGTGCCGGCGTGCTGGCCGTGCTCGACCCCAGGGACAAGTACGTGCAGGTCTACGTGCCGGTCGCCGACGTCGGCGCGCTGCACGTCGGCCGCAAGGTCGCCTTCGAGCTCGACAGTGCACCGGGCCGCCGTCTCGCGGGCGAGGTGAGCTTCGTCGCCGACCAGGCGACGTTCACGCCGGAGAAGATCGAGACGCGCAGCGACCGCATGGCGCAGGTGTACCGCGCGAAGGTGCGCATCCGCGGCGCGGTGGAGCAGTTGCAGCCCGGCACCGAGGGCAACGTCTACCTGCTCCCGGAGGAGCCGCCCGCGTGACCGCGCCGCTCGTCCGGCTGCGCGGCCTCGGCAAACGCTTCGGGCGGCGGCGCGCGCTCGTCGAGGTCGACCTCGACGTCCCGGCGGCGCAGATCCTCGGCGTGGTCGGTCCCGACGGGGCCGGCAAGACCACGTTGCTGCGCGCGCTCGCGGGCCTGCTCGAGGTCGAGGCGCGCGAGGCCCTGGTGCTGGGCTTCGACCTGCGCGCGGACGTGACCGAGCTGAAGGCGCGCATCGGCTACGTCCCGCAGGCGTTCAGCCTGCCGCGGGATCTCTCGGTGGTCGAGAACCTCCGCTTCACCGCCCGGCTGCACGGGGTCGAGGCCGCGCAGTTCCGGCGTCGCGCGGCCGAGCTGCTCGAGCGCACGGGGCTGGCGCCATTTGCCGATCGCGCGTCCGGGGCGCTGTCCGGAGGAATGAAGCAGAAGCTCGCGATTGCGAGCGCGCTGCTGCCCGACCCGGCGCTGCTCGTGCTCGACGAGCCGACGGCGGGTGTCGACGTCGTCGCGCGGGGCGAGATCTGGTCGCTGCTCGTCGCGGCACGGAGCCGGGCGCTCGTCGTGATCAGCACGAGCTACCTCGACGAGGCCGCGGCGTGCGACCGCCTGGTCTATCTGGACGGCGGCCGCGTCGTGGCCGAGGGGACGCCGGCGGCGTTGCGCGCCCGGGTCCCGCTCGAGCTCTACCGCGCGTGGGGGGCGGATCCGCGCGTGATCGCGCGCACGGCCCGGACGCTCGCGTACGTACAGGGCGCGCGTGCCACGGGGCCGTTCGCGCGGATCGAGGTCCACGCCACGCGCTCGCCCGGGGTGCGCCGGCTCGCGGTCGACCTCGCGTCGGCCGGGGTGCGCTTTCTCGAGCCGACGCCCGTCGACATGGAGTCCACGCTGCTGGCCGCTGCGGGAGGGCTGCTCGCGTGAGCGACGCACCGATCATCCACGCGCGCGGGTTGACCAAGCGATTCGGCGACTTCACGGCCGTCGATCGCCTCGACCTGGCGGTCGTTCCGGGAACGATCGTCGCGTTTCTCGGCGCCAACGGCTCGGGCAAGAGCACGACCATCCGCATGCTGATCGGGCTGCTCCGGCCGACGGCGGGCGAGATCTCCGTCGACGGCGTCGACGTGATCCGCCATCCGCGGCGCGTCCGCGATCACATCGGCTACATGGGGCAGAAGGTGAGCCTCTACCAGGGACTGACGCTGGGAGAGAACGTCGAGTTCTACGCCGGGCTCTACGGCCTCGCGGGCGCCGACCTCGCCGGACGGTGGGGCGTGCTGCGCGAGCGCTTCGGACTCGGCGAGGCGGAAGACACGCGGACCGAGGAGCTTCCGGGGGGCATCCGTCAGCGCGCGGGCCTCGCGCTTGCCACCTTGCACCGGCCGCGGGTGCTCTTCCTCGACGAGCCGACCGCCGGCGTCGACGTGCGCAGCCGCGGCCTCTTCTGGGAGCTGATCCAGGAGGAGGCGGACGGGGGCGTGACCGTGTTCGTGACCACCCACTTCCTGGAGGAGGCGGACTACTGCGACCGGGTCGCGTTCATCGACGCGGGTCGTCTCGTCGCCGACGCGTCGCCGGAGGCGATGCGCGAGCGCTACGCCGGGGGCTACGGCCTCGCGGTCGAGGTGGCGGCCGCGCGGCGGGCGGCCGTTGCGGCATGCCTGGCGGCGGCCCGTGTGGTCGCGACGCCGACGGCATCGGGATTCGTTGCCACGGTCCCTGCGCTCGGACCCGAGGTGCTGGGGGCCATCGAAGGCATCGTCCGCGGCGAGCCGGAGGCCCGTGTGCGCCTCGATCCGCCGCAGATGACCGCGGTGTTCCGCCGCGTCCTCGCGGAGGCAGGCGACGGCGCCTCGGGAGACGGTGGATGAGTTGGCGGCGCCTCCTCACGCTCGTGCGCCGCGAGGTGCGTGCGACGCTGCGCGATCCGTTCACGGTGTCGGTGCTGATCTGCGTGCCGCTCGGCGCGCTGCTCGTGTTCGGGTTCATCCTGTCGGTGAAAGTGAAGCACCTCCCGCTGGCGGTCTTGGACGGGAGCCGCACGCCTGCGAGCCGGCGCCTGCTCGCGGAGCTCGGCGCGAACGGGACGTTCGACGTGCGGCCGGTCGACGGTCGCGCCGCGCTCGACCGGGCCCTCGTCTCCGGAGAGGCGAACGTGGCGCTCGTGATCCCGCCCGCGTTCGGGCGCGCCCTCGCCGGGCGCGTGCCCGCCGAGGGCGCAGAAGTGCAGGCCATCTACGACGCCGCCGACGCGGTGCTGGCCGCCAACGCGGAGACGTTCCTCCGCGCGATCGTTGCGGCCAACGGCGCGAGCCTCGTGCACAGCCCGGGGCCGGCGGTCGCGCCGGGCGGCGGGGTCCGCGTCCGCACTCGGGCGCTCTTCAACCCCACCCTCGCGGGCGAGCCGTTCATGGTGTCCGGCACGTTCGGCTTCGTGCTCTCGTTCCTCACCACCCTCATCACGGCGGTGACGATCGTGAACGAGCGGCTCGCCGGCACGTTCGAGCAGCTTCAGGTGACGCCGGCGACGTCGGCCGAAATTCTCCTCGGAAAGATCCTCCCGATGGGGGCGATCTTCACGGCCGACGTGGCGTTGATGGTCGTCGTGGCGGGGGTCGTGATCCGCGTCTGGCCGCACGGCAGCGTGCCGTTCTTCGTCGCGGTGTCGGGGTTCTACGTGTGCATCTCGTTGGCGCTCGGGCTCCTCATCTCCGCGACGTCGAAGACGTCGAACGAGGCGGTGCAGAAGACCGTGATGACCAGCATCCCGCTCGTACAGCTCTCGGGCTTCGCCTTTCCGATCCGGAACATGCCGCACTGGTTGCAGTGGGCGGTCGAGCTCTTCCCGGCGACGCACTACATCCGCATCTCACGCGCGATCTACCTGCGCGGCGAGGGGCCGCTCGCGCTCTGGCCCGAGCTCGCCGTTCTGCTCGTGATGGGCGTGGTGCTGATGGGGTTCGCGCTCCGCTCCCTCGGAGCGCGTACGTGAACCGGTTCTGGCGCAACGTTGCGGCGGTCGCGTACAAGGAGACCGTCGTCCTGCGGCACGACTTTGCGTTCATCTCGGCCGTGCTGATGCAGCCGTTCATGATGCTGGCGTTGTACGGCTCGGCGATCTCGAACACGCCCGCGAACGTGCCGTGGGCGGTGCTCGACCGGAGCCAGACGGTGGTGTCGCGCCGGCTCGTGCGGGACATCGCGGCCACCGGCTACTTCCTCGAGCCCCGCCGGGTGGCGAGCTACGAGGCGGCGCAGGCGTTGCTCCAGCACGCGCGGGCGCTGGCGGTGGTCGTGATCCCGCCGGAGTTTCGGCGTGCCGTCGAGCAGGGACGGCCCGAGGTGCAGCTGCTGCTCGACGGAACCGACCCGCTGAGCGCGGCGCGGGTGGGCGCGGTCGTCGGCGAGGTCGCGGCCGTGTTCGACCCGCGCAGTCGCCGCAGTGTGCCAGCCCCGAGGGCAGGACCGGCGCTGCGGCAGCGCTTCTGGTTCAACCCCACGCTCCGCGATCGGAACTTCTTCCTGGCCGGGCTCATGGGCATGCTGCTCACCAACCTCTGCCTGTCGGCGACGAGCCTCGGCATCGTGGCCGAGCGCGAGGCGGGCACCTACGAGCAGATGCTCGCCCAGCCGACGCGGGCGCTCGAGATCGTCCTCGGCAAGCTCGCACCCCACGTGGTCGTGAGCTATGGCGTGCTCGGCCTCACGACGGTGATGTCCGGGCTCGTGTACGACTTCTGGCCGCGCGGCAGCCTGCTCGCGCTCGGGGCCGTGACGCTGCCGTTCGTGCTCGCGTCGCTGGCGATCGGCGTGTTCGTCTCGACCCTCGCCCACACCTCGGCGCAGGCGGTCTTCGTCTCGGTGTTCTTCATCCTGCCGTCGTTCGTGCTCTCGGGCAGCATCATGCCCTACCAGCTCATGGCGCACCCGGTGCGCGAGATCGGCTTCGTCTTCCCCCTGCGCTGGTATCAGATCGCGACGCGGCGACTCATCGAGCGTGGGGCGGGGTTCGGCGACGTGCTCGGGCCGATGGTGGCTCTGGGGGTGATCTTCGCCCTGCTGCTGCTGGCGATCCGAGCGCGGATGAAGCCGCGGCTGGGCTGAGGTGCATGGGTGGGCGCGTGAGCGGCCGGGGACAGGCCCCCCGTATGGGGGAGGACTCGGGAGAGCGTCGAGGGCGAGCGTGCTCCGGCGCACCGCGTAAAACGCCCCTTTCTATTGACAGCTTCCAACCGCCGTGTGCTATCGAGCCTCGCATGCCGCGGCCCGGCGTCGTCCTCTCCGTGTGCGCCGCGCTGGTCCTGATCGGTCGCCCGATCGGTGCAGGCGCAGCGGAGGTGAAGGATCATCTGTACGGCGTGAAAGCGCTGAGCGCGACGGAGGCGTGGGCGGTCGGGAACTTCGGCTCCATCTACCACACCACCGACGGCGCCAAGCGCTGGGCGCTCGTCGAGTGGAAGCCCATCGAAGGCAAGGGCGCGCTCGAGAAGCTGCGCAACCCGCTGTTCAGCATCGACTTCGCGGGCCGTTCCGGCTGGATCGTGGGCAAGTCGTCGCTGATCGTGCACACCGGAGACGCTGGCGCGACCTGGGCCGAGCAGAAGAGCGTGCTCTCCACGGACAAGCACCTCTTCAAGGTCGTTGCGGTCGACGACCGGACCGCGTGGGCCGTCGGCGACTGGGGCGCGGTCACGGTCACGCACGACGGCGGGCTGCACTGGGAGGACCGGTCGTTGAGCGAGGACGCCGTGCTCAACGACGTCGCGTTCCTGGACTCCCTGCACGGGGCCATCGCGGGCGAGTTCGGGACCGTGCTGGTGACGAGCGATGGCGGCGTCACCTGGGAAAAGCGGTCCACCGGCACGCAGAAGACCCTGTTCGGCGTGCACTTCGTCACGCCCGAGAAGGGCTGGGTGGTGGGCCTGGACGGCTTGCTGCTCCACACCGTCGACGGCGGTGGGACGTGGATGGTCCAACACGGGGTCGCCGAAGCATCGACGCTCGAGGAGTTCGGATTCCTCGACGCGCTCCGCAACCCCGGGTTCTACGCCGTGCGGGTGCTCGGCGAGGAGGGGATCGTCGTGGGCGACACCGGCACGATCCTCACGACGGCGGACGGCGGCGAGACCTGGAAGCGTCTCGAGCTGCCCGCCCACGATCGACTCGTCTGGATGCGCGACGTGAGCCTCGTTTCGGGGACACAGGGGTTCGCCGTGGGGGCGGCGGGCTTCTCGGTCGCGATCGACCGCGGTACGGTGAAGCTGCCCCGTGGCGGCGAGGCCAGTGTCGCGGCAGCGCCCTGATCCGCAACACACGGGGAATCGATGCTGTCCAGAAAAACGATCGAAGCGTACCTGTTCTTTCTGCTCCGTCACAAGTTCCTGGTGTCGGTGGTGGTGGCCGTGCTGACGTTCGTGCTCGGGTGGAGCGCGTTCACGCGGATGCACGTGTTCACGAACTTCTTCGACCTCTACCCGCCGAATCACCCGTACATCAAGCTCTACCAGCAGTACCGCGGGATGTTCGGCACGGCGAACACCCTGATTCTCGTCGTCGAGGTGAAGAAGGGGACGATCTTCGACGATCCGGAGACGGTGCAGAAGGTCGACCGGCTCACGCTGGCGCTGCTCCACGAGGTGCCGGGCGTGAACGGCGAGCAGGTGCTGTCGATCACGCACCCGAAGCTCAAGACGACGCTCACGGCCGGCTCCGGCATCAAGGTCGTGCCGCTGATGTATCCGCGCGTCCCCGAGACCAAGGAGGACCTCGAGTTCCTGAAGCTCAAGGTCTACACCACCGAGGGCGTCCACGGGTTCTTCGTCTCGGAGGACGACAAGGCGACGCAGATCGTGGCGGGCTTCTGGGAGGAGTACTTCGACCTGCCCGAGATGTGGCGGCGGGTCCAGGAGCTCGCCAAGAAGGAGTCGGACGAGAACACCACGATCTACGTGACCGGGCCGCCGGTGCTCTACGCCTACTTCCTGGAAGCGATGCCGAAGATGGTCGGCGTGCTGGCCGCCTCGATCGTCATGATCCTGCTCATCCTGTGGGTCGAGTTCCGCAGCTGGCAGGGCGTGGTCATCCCGATCTTCTCGGGCAGCCTCTCGGCGATCTGGGGACTCGGCTTCGGCGGGCTCTGGGGCCTGACGCTCGACCCGCTGGTGCTCGTGATCCCGCTGTTGATCTCGGCACGCGCCCACTCGCACTCCGTGCAGTCGATGGAGCGATATCACGAGGAGTACCACCGCCTCCGGGACAAGGAGGGGGCGATCGTCAAGTCCTACACCGAGATCTACGCGCCGGCGATGGTGTCGTTGCTCGCCGACGGGCTTGCCACCCTGACGCTGCTGGTGGCCCGCATCCCGCTCATCCAGAAGCTCGCGATCCTCTGCTCGTTCTGGATCATCTCGATCTTCGTGAGCGTCGTGACGCTCCATCCGATCATCCTCTCGTTCACGAGCCCGCCCGAGGAGTTCGACCCACAGCACAAGGGCGCCCTCGAGCGCTTCATGTCCTGGATGATCGTCGTCGCGGTCTCGTGGCTGCTCTACCTGTACGGCCACGTGCCGGACGTGACGTTGGCCGCGGTCGGTTCGCACCAGATCGGGATCGTCGGCGCGATCT
This sequence comes from Binatia bacterium, assembly GCA_046327955.1. GTDB lineage: Bacteria > Desulfobacterota > Binatia > DP-6 > DP-6 > JAXLXP01. The sequence goes on from JAXLXP010000006.1 coordinate 283,577, forward strand.
TCCTGTTCACGCTGCTCGGCGGGCTGGCCGACCTCTTCGGCACACCACTGCCGCTCTACGCCCAGCTCGGCGTCGCGGTCAGCCACCTCGTCGACTGGTTCGGCACGTTCTGGGGCAGCGCGTACCTGATGCTCGAGCGCTGCCTCATCTGGCTCGCCGGCGGCTGGCGGCGACAGATCATGCTGGTCGCGCTGGTCGCGCTGCTCGCCTTCGCGGCTGCGCTCCAGCAGCGGCTCCGGATCGGCGACGCGACGCCCGGCGGCGTTGCTCTACCCCGACCACCCGTACAACGTCGCGTTCAAGAAGGTGAACGAGTCATTCACCGGCGCGAGTCAGCTCGTCGTGATCGCCGAAGCGCTTCGTACTGCACGGGTCGAGACGGAAGGCGTGCGAGGGCGAGGACTGCGGCGCTGCGCGCCCGAGCAGGCGAATGCGTGCGGTGCCGTCGAGTGAAGTTCGCAGCGCGAGGGTGCTACTTGGCGACGCCGGGATCCCTCAACAACCTGGGACCTTCGCGCGCTACATGGCCGAGCGGTTTTGAGGTCGGGGGGTACGGTCACGGCGGGGACGCTCCTCAAGAAGATCTTCCGCACGTTCCACGAGGGCGATCCGAAGTGGAGCTGTTGCCGACGGCAACGACCACGTCGCCCAGCTCTTCTTCCTGCTCACCGGGTACGCGCCGGGGCGAAATGGACTGCTTCTTCGACGGCGAGCTACACGAACGCCACGATCCAGGTCTTCTACAAGGACTACACGAACGAGACGATCGTCGGGTCGATCGCGCGCGCCAAGGAGTACATCGCGGCGCACGGCGGCGAGGGGAACGTCCGCTACCGATTGGCTGGCGGCCTGATCGGCATCCTCGCGGCCGTGAACGAGGAGGTGGAGTACTCGTACCGCGTCAACCTCCTGCTCATCCTCGTCGTCGTGTTCATGCTGAGCTACGCGACCTACGTGTCGATCGTCGGGGCGCTGATCGTGATGCTGCCCTCGCTCGTCGCGCAGCCGCTCTCCGAGGCGGTGATGTACCTCCTCGGCATCGACTTCAACATCAACTCCCTGCCGGTCGCGGCCATCGGCATCGGCATCGGGATCGACTACGGGTATTACGTGCTCTCGCGCATCGTCGAGGAGCTGGTGGCGGGGGAAGGCTTCGACGCCGCGATCGAGCGCATGTTCCAGACGACCGGAAAGACCGTGATGGTGACCGGCGTGTCGCTCACGGCGAGCATCATCTTCTGGGTGATCTTCCCGATGAAGTTCCAGGCCGAGATGGCCTTGCTGCTGGTCCTCTTGCTCGGCTTCCATCTGATGGGCGCCCTGATGTTCATTCCGCCGATGGTGTCGCTCTTCAAGCCGAGCTTCGCGATCCGTTACGCCGAGGAGCGCCAGCGGATTCGGCCGCCGCCGCGGCGGCCGAGACGCGAGCCGCCGCCGGGAGTTGACCGGCGCCGGCGTAACTTGGCACGGACGCACGGGGGCCGCGGAGAGCAACTGGAAGGCCGGGAGCGCGCTCGCGGTGGCGCTGGTGCTGGCCAGGGCGTTTCGTGGCTCGCGGCGAGCCGCAGGTTGAACAGATGCTCGACGCGAGCAATGCCGACGAGGCCAAGGCGCTCCTACCGCCGGAGATATACAAGCACTACAAGAGCGGGGACTATCGAAACCGATCGTCGATTTCCGACGCGAGCGTTTCCACCGGGGACGACCTTCCAAGGCGGGACGAAGCGGAACTGCGAGTACACCGTGCTCGACGAGAAAAAGACCCTGATCGACCGCGCGACCGGCAAGCGGCCTGATCGGCCTTGAGGGTCTGCCGTTTCGACGTCCGGGGCGGGCGACCCCGACGCCGCTACCGGGTCCTCTGGAATCTCGTGTACGCGCGTATTACTCGGGCGGAACAGCCGCAACTACACCGAGCTCAACCGGGTGAGCCGCAGGCGCGAGCGCTCGGCCATTCAGGACGTGTTCTTCCTCTACTACGAGGGCCAGCCACGGCAATACTCGCCGGTGAAGAACGAGCAGAACCTCCTCTTCCAGTTCCTCGCCGCGACGTTGACGCCGGCCGACATCCAGGTGGCACCGCTGCGCTCGGCTACCGATTCGCCGACCCGCGAAGCGCGACCTCTCCTGGGTGCATGTCCCGGCGCTGTGCCGCGTCCGCGCGGTCTCGCCGGCGAACCGGTCGACGGCTTCGGCTCGACTGCTCGGTGACGACGGCTTCTTCTTCGACGGGAAACCCGAGGACTTCACCTGGAAGGTCGTGGGTGAGCGGGAAGGGTACCGGCTCGTGGACCCGGGCAGCATCGCGGGCAAGACGCAGAACCGCGCGCTTCCCGGTGGTGGCTGGCGGACGACCTGCCCGAAGAACCAGAAGACCGTCGGGTACGAGGCGAGCGACTGGACCGGTGCACCATGGGCTCCGGTCGACGCGGCCCTTGCGAAGCGGAAGTTCTGGGTGGTCGAGGGCATCCCGAAGGACAAGTACTACCTCTACGGCAGGCTCGAGCTCTGGATCGACGGCGTCAGCTGGCAGGGCGCGTGGAACCGCAAGTTCTCGTGGCAGGGGGACCTGCTGAACATTTATCAGGTGATGGGATACGCCACGGCTCCCTACAACGACAAGGAGCGGTGGTGGGGCGCCACGATGCAGCTCCAGCTCTCCGAGAACGTCAAGGGGGACCGCGCCACCGCGTCGGGGATGGATGCGCCGGGTGAGGACCCGGCCAACGATCGCCGCATCCCGCTCGACCCCGGCTTCTTCGACTACGGGACGCTCAACCGATTCGGGAAGTGACGCTGGTTTCACGCCGGCCGACGGCGAGGCGGGTCGCGGACGAGAGAGGCCCGGAGCCCATCTTGACGGATCCCCCGTCGGTCGGGCATTGTCTGGCGCCTGGTCGATCGGTAGGGAAGGGGCACGCGAGCATGACCCGAAAGTCGGTGTGGATCGTCGGTGCCGTCGCGGCTGTGGTGGCGGTGATTCTGGGGTACTGGGTGGGCGACGCGGAGGCCGTGTCGCGACTGCCGTTCCGTCCGCCGATCAGGCCATGGCCGAGGCCACGGCCGACGCCCGAGATCGATCCCGGCGCCATGCGTGCGGGTCTGACGCTGCTCTTGGGTGGCGTCGCGGTGCTCGCCGATCGCTTCCGCCGTCGCTGAACGCTGCCTACGGCAGCGCGCAGGCACCCTGCCGAGCCTCCCGCACAGCGGGGTTTCTTGACCTGCAATCGGCTCGTGCGCCACTCTGTCACCGACGCGGAACATCGACAGACGAGGTGCTAGCTTGATGCTCTGGAACCGGTTCGAGATGCGTGCAGCTCTGCGAGGGGTGCTCGTCGGCGCGGCGATTGCGGGCGGGCTGCTGCTCGCGACCGACACGCCGGCCGACGCGGCCCGCCGGCCGATCCGTCCCTACCGGCCGTCGTCCACCGGACGCCCCTGTCCGACCCCGGAGATCGACGCGAGCGCGCTGCGTGGTCTCGTCACGCTCGTCTCCGGCGGCATTCTCATCTTCGCCGATCGGCGGCGCCGCTCCTGACGACGGCCTCGTTGGACACCCCCGGGAGCCCCGCTGGCAGGGCGCCCGCGCTGCCGGTGATGCGGTGGGTGTTCCTGGCCGCGCTCCTCGCCTTCGAGGGGCTCGCGGTCTCCACGCGGTTCGATGCCGCGCCGCTCCTGGGTGGCTCGCAGTGGTGGGACCGCATCCTCGGCCACGCGGGAGTCGTCATCCCGCTTCTGACCTACGTCGCGGCCGCGCTGGTGCTCTTCGGCAGCGCGCCCGCCTGGAGTGGTGCGGGGCGGGTCCCCTGGGCCGCGCTGGCCGCCCACCGCTGGCGCCGCTACCTCGTGGCGCACCTGCTCGCGTTCGGCATCTTCGTGCACCTGACGGGCATGGTCTTCGGAGACGCCGGTGGTGGGGCCGTCTGGGTCGCGGCCTGGTTGGCATGCGGGGCGCTCGCCGCGGCGCTGTGGAGCGCGACGATGCTGCCCGGCGCGATCGTGTGGCCGCTCCTGCGCGACGGGCGCTACGTGCTCGTCGCGGCGACGGTGCTCGGCGCCGGCGCCTTCGCCGCCGCCCAGACGACCGATCGCTGGTGGCAGCCGCTCGGGTACCTCACGTTGCGCGTGGCCGAGGCGGTACTCGGTGCATTCGGTGTGCCGACGCTGGTGCGACCCGACGAGCTCGTCATTGGCACGCCGGCGTTCCTGGTCGAGATCCGGCCGGAGTGCTCGGGCTACCAGGGAATCGGGCTGCTGTGGGTCTTCCTCGCCGGCTACTTCTGGCTGTTCCGGCGCACGCTCCGGTTTCCGCAGGTGCTGCTCCTCGTGCCGCTCGGCACGGTCGTGGTCTGGCTCGCCAACGCGGTCCGTATCGCGGCGCTCATCGCGGTCGGGACCTGGGTCTCGGAAGACGTCGCGGTGGGTGGCTTCCATCACAATGCCGGCGCGCTGCTGTTCTGCGCGGTGGCGCTCGGACTCGTGGCGCTGGCGCAGCGGGCGCCTCTCTTCTCGCGCGCGGCGGTGGCGCGGATGACCGAGGCCGCGAACGCGACCGGAGCCTATCTCGTCCCGCTGCTGGTTCTGGTCGCGGTGAGCGCGCTGGCCGGAGCGGTCTCGGCGGGCGACGTCGATCGACTCTATCCGCTGCGCGTCGTGGCGGTCGGCGCCGCGCTGTGGGTCTCGCGCGCGCACTACGGCCCGCTGCGGGCCCGCTGGTCGTGGACGGCGGTGGCCACGGGCGCGCTCGCCTACGGCGCATGGCTGGCGCTCGTCCCGATCGAGCCCGAGGCCGGCGCCGCGCTGCGCGAGGGGCTGGTCGCGATGCCGGCTGCCGGGGCGGTCGCGTGGGTCGCGTTCCGGGTCGTCGGCTCGATCGTGGTGATCCCGGCCGCCGAGGAGCTCGCCTTCCGTGGCTATCTGCTGCGACGGCTGGTGGCGGCCGACTTCGAGCGCGTGGCGGTGGCGCCCACGTCATGGGTGGCCGTTGCGGTCTCGTCGGTGCTCTTCGGGGCGATGCACGACGCCGTGCTCGCCGGGACGGTCGTCGGTGTGCTCTACGCGCTCGTGCTCCGCCGGCGCGGCGCGCTGGCCGACGCGGTGATCGCCCATGCGACCACGAACGCGCTGGTCGCGGGCCACGTGCTGCTCGGCGGGGCGTGGTCGCTGTGGGCCTGAGCGCCTGACGTCCGCACGCTTGGCGGTGGTCGCGCCGTCGGCTACACGGAGCGCGGGTGGTGGAGGAGGGAGAGCTGGCGGCGCGTGTCGTCGCTGCGGGGATCGGGGCGCCTCCGGGCAGGCCGGGTGTCTACGCCTTCTACGATGTGGCGGGACACCTCCTGTACATCGGCTCGAGCGGTGACCTCAGCCGCCGCGTGCGCTCGTACTTTGCGGCGCATCATCGGCCGGCGAGCAAGCCGGCCCGCATCGCGCGCCTCGCGGCCCGCGTGACGTGGCGTACCGCGCCGTCGGTGCTCGAGGCCCTGGTCCACGAGGCGCGCGCGATCCGCGGCGAGCGCCCGCACTTCAACCGCCGGCTCAAGCAGACCGGGAGCCACTGCTGGGTGCGTGTCGACCTCGGCGATCCGTTCCCGCGGCTCGAGGTCACGCGCGTGATCGAGGACGGACCGTGGCGTCACCTCGGGCCGTTCCCGGGCGGGCGCCGCATCACCGCCGCCCTCGAGCTGCTCGCGGACGCGCTCGGTCTGCGCACGTGTTCGGGGCGTCTGCAGCCGGACCCGTCGGCGCGCGCGTGCCTGCGCCTCGACGTCGGCCGCTGCGCCGCGCCCTGTGTGGGGCGCGTCGGTGCGGGAGCCTACGGGCGCCAGGTGGTGCGTGCGCTCGCGGCACTCGGAGGTGGGGACGCGCAGGCGTGCCGCCGGCCGGAGGTCGTGCTCCCGCGGCAGGTCGCCGCGGCGCTGGCGGCGCGCTGGCACGGCGCGCCTCCATGCGTCGATGGTGGTGGTGGTCCCGGCAGTGGGTAGACCGGGCCATCGGCTCCTGGCGGTGGCGGGAGGCCGGCTGCGCGCCGCGGCGTCGGCGGACGAGACGGCGCGCTGCGCGGGGCATTCGACCGCGTGGCGGCCGCGCTGTCACCGCCGCCGCCGGAGCTGATCCGGCGCGAGGACCTGGACGAGGTGCGCATCGTCACCGCATGGCTCCTCGTCGCCCGAGGGGCGTGGCGCCGCGGTCGACGTGGCCCGGCTCGGCCACGTCGCCGCCTGGGCCCGCGTCCAGGCGCTCGCGACCCCCGGGCCGCTGTTCGCGGTCGCGCGCGGCTGACCGGCAGGGGGCGCTTGCAGCTGGCCGGCGCGGCGTCGTAGGTACCTCGCGTCCGGGACGGATCATGGTCGGCAGGTGAGAGACGCGACGGTGGCCTCGCTCCACAACATCGGTGGTATCCCACAGGGGGGCGGACTCGGCATCGTCGCGATGCCGTAGGACCGATGCGCGGCCTCGGGCACCTCTTCGAGCAGAACCGCCGCTGGGCCGCGGGCGTCACCGCGCGCGACCCCGAGTTCTTCCGCACCCTCTCGCGCCAGCAGACCCCGGCGTACCTGTGGATCGGCTGCGCCGACAGCCGTGTGCCGGCGAACGAGATCGTAGGCCTGCTGCCGGGCGAGCTGTTCGTCCACCGCAACGTCGCGAACGTCGTCGTGCACACCGACCTCAACTGTCTCTCGGTGCTGCAGTACGCGGTGGACGTGCTGCACGTGCAGCACGTGATCGTGTGCGGGCACTACGGCTGCGCCGGGGTGCGCGCCGCGCTGCGCGGCGACCGGCTCGGGCTCATCGACAACTGGCTGCGCCACGTGCGCGACGTCTACCGCGACCACCGCCCGGAGATCGACGCGCTCCCGGACGAAGTGGGCCGCTGCGACCGCCTCTGCGAGCTGAACGTCGCGGAGCAGGTCGGCAACGTGTGCGTCACCACCATCGTGCAGGATGCCTGGCAGCGCGGACAGCCGCTGACGATCCACGGGTGGCTCTACCGGCTGGAGGACGGGCTGCTCCGCGACCTCGACCTCTGCATCGCCGGCCCCGGCGACCTGGGTGCGCTGTCGCGCGTCGCGGGACCCGTCGAGTAGCGTCGGGACGCGGGTCGACGACACGATGCGCCGCCGGATCGCCGTTCTCCTGTCGCTCGCACTGGCTGCCCGGGTCTCGGCCCACTGCCCGCCCGCGGGGACGCTCGACGTGCTCGCGGCGCCCGGACGGTACGCCGTCGGCGCGCGCACGCTCACGTTCGTCGACGGCGCGCGGCCGACGGCGGCGCACGGCGGTGAGGCCGCGCGGCCGGCACGCACGCTGGTCACCGAGGTCTGGTACCCGGCCGCCGGGACGGGCGGCGCCGCGCCGCTCGCGCGCGGCGGGCCGTTTCCGCTCGTCGTCAGCAGCCACGGCCTGAGCGACACGCGCCAGGGCGAAGCCTACCTCGGCCGTGCGCTCGCGAGTCGCGGCTACGTCGTGGCGGCGCCCGATTTCCCGCTCACGCACCTCGGCACGCCGGGCGGGCTGGTGCCGGGCGACGTCGCCAACCAGCCGGGGGACGTCTCGTTCGTCGTCGATGCGTTGCTGGAGGCGGCACGCACGCGCGGGGGGTGGCTGCGCGGTGGCGTCGACCGGACGCGGATCGGCGCGATGGGGCTTTCGCTCGGTGGCCTCACGACCGCGCTCGTCACCTATCACCCGGCCCTGCGCGACCCGCGCATCCGCGCCGCCGTGCCGATCGCGCCGGCGGCCTGCTGGCTCGGTGACGCCGTCTACCGCACCGTTCGACCGCCGCTCCTGGTGTTGAGCGGCGACGACGACATTCTCACGCCGCTCGCCACCAACGCGCGTCACGTCTTCGACCGGGCGCGCTCGCCGCGCCGGTTGGTCACGCTGGCGCACGGGACGCACATGGCCTTCGAGGGCTTCTTCACGGCGCCGTCGGCGACCAGCTACGACACGCTCGGCTGCGCGGTGATCGGGCAGATCCCGCCGGCCGACATGGTCGGTGCCATCACGACGCTCGATCCGACCAACGCGGGTCTGCTCGATCTCACCGGCTGCGCACTGCCGTGTCAGGTCGCGCCGCCGTCGACGCCGCCGATGCCCGCCGCTCGTCAGCAGGAGATCGCGACGGCCGCGGTCGTCGCATTCTTCGAGGCGACGTTCCGGCACGCGCGCGCGGCGCGCTGCTTCCTCGAACACGGCCTCGCCGAGACGCCCGACGTGCGGGTGGAGTCGGCACCGCGCCGCGGGCTGCGGGCACCATAGGGGACGCGGCCATGGACGTCGCTGCGATTCGCGAGTTCGTCGAGCGTGCCTGGCGCGACCGTGTGCTGCCGGCGCTCGAGGCCTACGTCGCGATCCCGAACCAGTCGCCGGCGTTCGATACCGACTGGCGTGCGCACGGCCACATGGACCGCGCCGTCGCGCTGGTCGCGGGTTGGATTCGTGCCCAGGACGTCCCCGGCCTCACGCTCGAGGTCGTGCAGCACGGCGAGCGTACTCCCGTCGTCGTGGTCGAGATCCCGGGCACGGGAGCGGACGGCGTGTTGCTCTACGGGCACCTCGACAAGCAGCCGCCGATGGACGGCTGGCTCCCGGGCCTCGGGCCGTGGACGCCGGTCGTGCGTGACGGCCGGCTCTACGGCCGCGGCGCCGCGGACGACGGCTACGCCGCGTTCGCCGCGATCACGGCGCTGGCCGCGCTCGCGGCGCAAGGCGTGCCGCACGCGCGCTGCGTCCTGTTGCTCGAGGCGTCGGAGGAGAGCGGCAGCACGGATCTGCCGTACTACGTCGATGCGCTCGCGGACCGCATCGGACGCCCGAGCCTCGTCGTCTGTCTCGACTCGGGCTGCGGCACCTACGACCGGCTCTGGATGACGACGTCGCTGCGCGGGCTCGTGAACGCGACGCTCGGCGTTTCGACGCTCACCGAGGGCGTGCACTCGGGCACGGCGAGCGGGATCGTGCCGTCGAGCTTTCGCGTGCTGCGCCAGCTCCTCGACCGCCTCGAGGACGCGCGCACCGGCCGCGTGCTGCCGGGCGAGCTGCACGTCGCGATCCCGCCGGCGCGTGTCGCGCAGGCCGAGGCGACGGCGCGGACGCTCGGCGCCGGGGTGTGGAGCGATCTCCCGTTCCAGCCGGCCGCGCGCCCGGTCAGCGGCGACGCGCGCGAGCTGCTGCTCAACCGCACGTGGCGGCCGCAGCTCGAGATCACCGGCGCGGGCGGCCTGCCGGCGCTCGAGCGCGCGGGCAACGTGCTGCGGCCGGCCACGATCGTGCAGCTCTCGCTGCGCCTGCCGCCGACGGCCGACCCGGCGGTGGCGATCGGGACGCTGCGCCGCCTGCTGGTGGAGGATCCGCCGTACGGTGCGGCCGTGACGTTCACCGCGGAGCAGGGCGCCCGCGGCTGGGACGCCCCGCCGCTCGCACCGTGGCTCGAGCGCTCGGCGCGCGCGGCGTCGCTCGCGTTCTTCGGCCGGGAGGCATGCTCGATGGGCGAGGGCGGGACGATCCCGTTCATGGCGATGCTCGGTGCGCGCTTCCCGCAGGCGCAGTTCCTCGTCACGGGCGTCCTCGGCCCGCACGCGAACGCGCACGGTCCGAACGAGTTCCTCGACCTCGCCACCGCGCAGCGCCTCACCGCGTGCGTGGCGCACGTGCTGGCCGATCACCACGCGGGCGGGAGGTGACGATGACGTACGAGACGCTGACGGTGGAGCGCGACGGGCCAGTCGCGCGCGTGTGGCTCGATCGCCCCGAGCGGCGCAATGCCCTCTCGCCGCGCGCGCTCGAGGAGATCGTCGCCGTGTTCGACGAGTTGCAGACGGCCTTCGAGACGGCGGTCGTCGTGCTCGGCGGCCGCGGGCCGTCGTTCTCGGCGGGGGCGGATCGCAAAGACCCGCCGGCGCGCCTGGCCAAGGAGTCGGGCGCGAGCGCGCGGGAGCGGCGCTGGACGTCCCAGCTCGGCCGGCGGGCGCTGGAGGCGATCGAGCGCCTCGAGGCGATCACGATCGCGCGGCTCCACGGGCACGTGATCGGCGGTGGCCTGGTGCTGGCGCTCGGCTGCGACCTCCGCATCGCCGCCGAGGGCACGCAGTTCCACATCCCGGAGGTCGACCTCGGCATCCCGCTGACGTGGGGTGCGACGCCGCGCCTCGTGCGCGAGGTGGGGGCGGCGCGCGCGAAAGAGCTGATCCTGCTCTGTGACCGGTTCGACGCCGCGGCGGCCGAGCGCTACGGGCTCGTGAACCGCGTCGTCCCCGAGGCGGCGCTCGACGGGGTGGTGGCGCAGTGGGCGCAGCGGCTGGCTGCCAAGGCGCCCTGGGCGCTGCACATGGCGAAGACGCAGTTCCAGGCGTACGGCCGCATGGTTCCCCTCGGCGACGCGACCGCCACCGACGGCGACCTGCTGGCGGCGGCGTCGAGCGAGGACCCGCTGCGATTCCTGCTCCCGCCAGAGCGCCGCTAGACGGCGCCCGTGCGCCGGCGTCAGTGGGCGACCGAGCCGAGCGGCGGCTCGACGCCGGGGTCGTCCTCCATGGCGGTGGGGTGAATGTGTTCGTCGGTCTCTACTTCGGGTAGGCAGGCGGGCCTTTTGACTCTTCCGTCCGCTCCTGGAAGGACGGCACGATGGCTGATGACGTCACGATCACCACCACGGAGCGGCACGGGCGCCGCTGCGCCAGCTCGGGGTCGAAGTGGGAGCCGATCATGGGCTACTCCCGGGGGGTTCGGCACGGCAACGTGATCGTGATCACCGGCACGGTCGGCGCCAACGCCGATGGGACGTACGCCCCGTCGATCGGCGCGCAGACTCGCCGCTCGCTCACGATCATCCGGGCTGCGATCGAGGCTCTCGGCGGTCGCCTCGAGCACGTCATCCGCACGCGCATGTTCGTCACCGACGTGTCCCGCTGGGAAGAGGTCGCGCGGGTGCACGGCGAGGTGTTTGCCGACATCCGCCCCGCGACGACGATCGTCGAAGTAGCGCGCCTCATCGACGCCGACGCGCTGATCGAGATCGAGGCCGACGCGATCGTGCCCTGACCCGTACTGTCACCCGCCGACAGCAGGAGATCGCCGCCGGTCTGGTCGATCGCGTCCGAGGTGGCGCTGCCCGCGGGGCCGCTCGCGTCGAGGGGGGCTGCCGGCGTGGTCGTGCCGATGCCGGTTCCTGGTGGGGGAGCCGCCGCGATCCTGTCCGTCGTTTCCCACTCGACACGACGCGGGCGTGCGACTATGCCTCGTGGTGTGCGCGCGTCGCATCCATCCGGCTCCGATTGCGTTCATCCGACGAGAATCGCGATGCTCGGGCTCGCGCTCGGCCTCGCGGGCGTGATCGGCTACTTCGTCGTCGTGTTTCGTCTGGCGGCGTGGCTGCCGAGCGTTCGCAACGACGCCCTGCCGAGCTGGATACTCGTCGCCGTCGGGCTCGCGTTGACGATCGGGGCCACGGTGCGCGCAGCACCGGGACGCCGGCTCGTGCCGGGCTTGCTGGTCGGGGTCGACGTCTTTGTCGCCGCCGCGTTCGCCGCGATCCTGTACGTCGTCCCGGTCGTGCCCGCGGTGGATGGTCCGCCGGTCGGCGTCGCGGCGCCGGACTTCGCGCTCGTCGACCAGACCGGCAAGCCGGTGCGCCTGGCGGACTTCCGCGGTGCGCCGCTGCTGCTGGTGTTCTACCGCGGCCATTGGTGACCCTTCTGCGTGTCGGAGCTGCAGGGGCTGCAGCTGAGTCAGGACGAGCTTCGGCGGCGGGGCTGCGCGGTGGCGGCCGTGGTCGCCGATCCGGTCGAGACCAACGCTGCGCTCGCGCGCACGGCCGGGATCGGCTTCCCGATCCTCGCCGACCCCGATCTGCACGCGATCGACGCGTACCGGCTGCGTCACCCCGGAGCGGGTCCCGACGGCCACGACATCGCGCACTCGGCCTCGGTGTTGGTCGACCGCGACGGCGTCGTGCGCTGGACCTTCGTCACCCGCAACTTCCGTGTTCGCCCGCTGCCAACGGACGTGCTCGCCGCGATCGACGCGTTGCCCGGGACGCGGTGACCGGTCCGGGGCCTGGCCGCTGGTGCCTCTCGAGAGCTGGTCGGAGCCTGGAACGCTAGATCGACCTCGGCCTGAGCCGGGTCGGCAGCGAATCGGAGCGACGACGCGCGCTCGAGGAGCCGGCGCACGTCGGCCGCCCTCATCCACCAGTTCCCGATTGACGTACCGGTGCAGAATGCTGCCGATGAAGGTCTGCTGGCCGATGCCCAGCCGTCTTATCCTGCTGGGCCACCACCATCTCTGCAATCACTTGATGTCTCGTGGCGCACATCTCGCCCATGAAACCGACCCAACTAACCACCCCCTTCAGATCGTCACGGATTACCTCGAGAGTCGACCCGCGGGCACACCGGTAGCCCGCTCCAGGACTGTTGGAGCTTGCGGGGATACCCGCAATGGTGCGCGATCGCTACGACGCGGTAGATGCGTCGGGCTTCCTCGCTTCTCAATCCGCTAAACTCCTTGCGGATCAAATCCCTGGAAGCGAGCAGCCGATCCGCCCGCGCTCGCGATCGCTGCCACGCTGGTTCCCACGCATCCGTCGTGCAACCTCATCGTCCGGAGAGAGAGCGTCCGCCGAGAAACCCTGCCGCTCGGAGCTTCCAAGGGCAAAGGGTTAGGGATTCCGCTTCGGTGAGTCCCTTGAGTTCCTGCTGCTCCCAGGGGAGCACTCCGAACGCGTTCTCGATGTGGCGGAGTCTTTGGAATCTCTCTGCCGGTGATTCGTATTGCAGTATCGTGTGCGATCCGATCAGCTGAGCGACCAAGTCCGCAACCTGGTGAGCATGCTCAGCAAGGGAATCGACGACGAGCACAGGAGGCCGGATGAGAGCGCGAACGGCCGTGATAGCCTCCTCTACCACCATCCGCTCCATTGCCGTCCCATACCAGAATACAAGACGGGTTCTCCGCCAACTCCAGAGCGATTCTGTGAGAGCCGCGGTCTTCCCTTTCTCCGGCTGCTGACGTGAGTACATATGCGTGTTCGTTGACCGGACCCCTGAACCTTCCGCCCAGTGTGAACCATCGATGACCAACTGCTGCGCACTCGCCCGCAGCACATCTTGATTGGTCCTAATGTGTGACCAGTTCGGCTGGCACCCGGCGAGCAAATGCAGCGATTCGCTTGGCTCGGGTAGGGCATTCCCGACTAGCGTCCACTGGCGAAAAAATATTCGCTGCGTCCGTTTGGGTGGTTCACTCGGGAAGAGAGATGCTCCTTGGGCAGGGTCAGCAGCTCAAGCGGGCGTGGGCGTCTGCCTACCAACTCGTCCAGTGCCTTCAAGAAGGAGTCGCTATCCATGCGAACGTGGAGCAGACCAAAGCGAGCATTACGTCGCTTCCTGCACGCGGTCTGATGCCGGATTGACAAAGATCGATGGCGCTATGGTTTGGCCAGATATGGGCAACCCCGCACGTCTCGCCAAGTAGTACTCGATGTCAGGTTCGTTGAGGTTGCAGCCGAGGACGGCGAACGGACGACTGGTGAGGTAGTCGGTGGCATCTTAAACCAGACATGATCCCTAGCTGCTGTCTCTCCATACTGCTGCGCTGAAAACACATAACCCGCAGCAGGAAACAGCACGGAGCCATGAAGATGGAGCGCGAACACGTCGGTGGTATCCTCGCGCTCCTGGTAGAGGTCGCTATGGGTAGTAGCTTCAGCTTCGGGTGCGAAGTTAGCCATAGCACCCGAGCAATACGTCGTCGACGTTTAGCGTAAAGATGTTGCGTACGCAAACGAACGTCGACACAAGACGCGTCGGCGCCGATGGGATACAACCGCGGAACCTCTCCTGAAAGTACCGATTCAAGTCGTCCTGTGAGAGGCAGTTCGCCAGCATTGGAAGCGGGTATGTACTAGGAGCGCGCGCTAGAGCTGCGAGCTCCTCGCTACGCGAGTCCCGAGCGGGCGACGCCATCGCATGATGCCGAAGACGCGGAGAAACCTGCGCCGAGAAGCAGGGAGTAGCGCCCCGCCTTAAGCGCCGAAACGATAGCGTCCGTGAGTTCGCTGGTAGCACCTAGGCCCTCCAAACTAGTGCATCGCCGTCGAGATGCGCTCAAGCATCCGACGGTGGGACTGGATGATCGCCGCCGCGGGTTTGGTCCACACGAACGGCGTAGGGTTCTTCTTCCACGCCCGCATGTAGGCGGCAAGGTGCTCGCGCAGCGCTTGCTTCGACGGGAAATCGGTCTGGGCTTGAGCGATTGCTTGCCCAGATGCCGAAGAAGCCTTCCACCTGGTTGAGCCACGAGGCACTGGTCGGGGTAAAGGCGGAAGTACACCCGCGGGTGCGCCGCGAGCCAGTCGCGGACGGCCGGCGTGCGATGCGAGCCGAGGAGTTGTCGAGGATCACGTGGAGTTCCTGCTCGGGATACGCCCGCACGACCTGGCGCATGAAGGCGAGGAAATCGGCCGCGGGTGTGCCGGGCACCGAGCCAGGTCACGGTGCCCGTCGCGATCTCCAGGGCGGCTGATCGACGTCAATTACTTCCGCTGGGCGTGTTGCCTCACGACGAACTGGCTACCAGGTTGCCTCATCGAGATCGCACCTGACAAGCCTGCGGCGATCGCGTTGATCTCGGTAGCGCGACCCTTGGCGGATGCGTGCCCGGGTCCGAAGACGAGCGTTTCGGCGGCGGCGACGCGCCGACCATGGACCCGGCGCGTATCGTACGCAGGAGGCCGTCCGGGGAATACGCCGGGCTGGTCGCTCTGGAGGCGCCCGGCGGAGTTCTTCAAGCGCATCCGGGTCGGCCTCAAGCCACGACCGAATCGCGGGCCATACCGTCTCCAGGGGGTCCTTGCGCGTTCGCCAGCGGCGCCGCGGCCGCGGCTTCCTGGCGTGCGTCGGCCGCACTTCACCGGTGCGCCAGGCGGTACCGAGCCCAATGAGGAATCCCCCAGGTCGGCATTGCTCGTTGGGGGGACGTGGATCGTCGTGCTCGCGATGCGCGCGGCGAGAGGGATGTACAGGTCGCGCTTGTAGTGGATCGTCAGCTGGCGGCCGATCTGGCGCGTGGCTTGGAGCGAAGATCTGGGCGAGGTCCTCGTCGGGGTGCAGGGCGCGGTGGGCGGCCACGCGCGGTGGCTGGGCGAAGCGCTGATTGTGGTCGGGCTGCGAACGCGGGCAGGAACGTCGGCGCGACGGGGTCGCAACCCCGCAGGCGGAGTTCTTTGGTCGAGCCGGTCCTGAGCGTTCCGTTGGCGCGTTCGACGCGGCCCTGGCCTACGGGCTATTCGCACAAATGCTGTCGATATTGAGGTCGCGGAGCGCGCGGCCGAACTGCGAGTCCTGGCCACTCTGCGCGGTCGCGGGCCTGGACGTGAAAGATGCTGTGGCGATCGCTGTAGAACGCTATCGGCTTGCCGTGCCGGGCGATGTACCGGCGCGTGGCCCGGAAGTAGTCGAAGGTGGACTCGAGCTCGGCAAAGCACAGCTCCATGAGCCGGCTGGTGGCGTCGTCGATGTAGACGAGGAGGGTGCACTTGGGCCCCCGGTCCTCGAACCAGGCGTGGGCAGACCCGTCGATCTGGATGAGCTCGGCCGAGACACGCGCGCCGGGTCCGGGGCGGATAGCTGCGCGGGCCCGCTGCGTCCGGCCACCCAGAGGCGCTGGCGGCGATCATCCAGGCGCAGCGTTTCGACCGACAGCGTGGAGCCCGCATGCTCCCCGGTGAGCTTCTGGTGGGCGAACGTGGGCCCGAAGTCGGCGTACCGGTCCCGGATGAGGCCAAGGCCTGGTCCCGGGTCGCCGCAGGAAGCCGGCCACCGGGGCGGGCCGGCGGCGGCGGACGCGAGACCTGCGCACCGTGCGTGGCGAACGCGTCGTACAGGCGGCGGACCTGGCGCTCACTGAGCCCTGCGCTCCGCGGCCCGCGCCGGGTGAGTTGATGCTCGGCAATCTGGGTCAGGCCTGCAGGCGGTCCAGTTCCTTCATGGTCAGCGCGAGGGGTTCCGGCATCCGGCCAGTGTGATCGCAAAGCGGACATCGCTACTTTGGAGGAACCGGACATTTGCACTTTGGGCCCACAGGCCAAGGTCCGAGTATAGCGGCGAGGACAACGTTCGCAGCTTATCGCTCCTACAGGCCCCGGAATGGCGTCCCAGGCATGCGAATATTCTTGTACTGATAGCTGCCATGCGGGTATGGCAGAGCCATTGCTGTGGGGCCTGCCATGCAACCCGAAGGCTCGCCCATCTGACTGGGAGGGTTGAACATGACGCTCACCGATAAAGCGCAACGTCGCAGTCAGGGAACCTGGCAGATAATCGTGGCCGTGCTGTTCGTTGGCATCCTCGCGGCACGGAGTGCCATAGCCGCACCGGGTGACCTGATCCCTCATTCGGTACTGGAGGTGCCGTTACATTCCCCATCTCCACCCGTTGCTGAGGCGCAGCTAACGTTCGTGGCGGCTGCAACCGGACGGAAAGATCGTGGCCGCCGGCACTTCTTTGACGGCAGCCATCTCCGGTTCTCCTGGCCCGATTGAACCCAGACGGCAGCCTCGACGGGACCTTCGGAATTGGCGGAGGCGTCACTACCTGACCAGGCTATCGCAACAACATCATCACTGGTCTGGCATTACAATCCGATGGCATGATTGTCGCTGGGAAAAAGCCAACCTTCCACCGGAATGTGTTTGCGCTTGCCCGGGCTATAGCTCGAATGGCGACTTAGACCTGAGCTTCGGCATAGCTGGCACGGTCACAACGGAGATTGGGATGAGCGACGCTTATGCGGCGGATGCGATCTCTCAGCCTGACGGAAGCTGATCGCGCATCTGAACTTGCTGGTCGCGGGGACAGTAACCTTCACCTGCGCTACACCGGACGGGAGTCCGATCAACGCCTGGAGACGGCGGCACCGCAGCGGCCTTCGCCAGAGGGCAATGCCCCGCCGCAGTACTCTCCAGCCGGACGGAAAAGATAGTTGCGGCCGGAGGGTCCGCAGGGGGGACTACGCTCGCCCGCTACCAGCCCAACGGCCTGTTGGACGCAACCTTCGGGGGCGGGGGTGTTGTGCTTACGAATGTTGGGTACGCCTACGACCTTGCGCTGCACCTGGACGGGAAGATCGTCACCGTGGGCCAAGGGATACTCGCTGCTCGGTTCAACTCGGACGACGGCACCCCTGATTCAGCCTTCGGCGCGGGTGGGACCGTCGTAACTGCCCTTGGGAACCCTTCCGCTGCTGGTGCTGTTCAGAGCGACGGCAAACTCGCTACCGCTGGGTCTACACATGATTCGACTGCAGATGGCTCCGACTTCGCTGTCCTTCGCTACAACCCCGATGGATCACTCGATCGGGCGTTCGCGAATGAGGGTGTCGCGGTAACGGATCTGGGCTCGCAGTACGAAGGTGCCGCGGACCTGGCGCTTCAGGCAGACGGACGTATCGTCGTTGCTGGTTCCTCCGAAACCAGTATGCCGTACTGCGCTACGAGGGGTCCCTGTGCGGGAATAGCGTGCTCGAGCGGGGTGAGCAATGTGACGACGGGGCAGTAAACGGACTGCTCGGCGATTGCTGCTCCTCGATGTGCCAGTTTTGAGCCCTGGGAAACCCGTGCACAGACGGCAGCGTCTGCACGCAAACCGACGCGTGACGGTACCGGCCACTGTGCGGGCTCGGATACCGTGGCCTGTGTCCCTTTTGGATCAATGCCACGATGTCGGCACCTGCGGATCCGTAGCCGGGCCGTTCCACCCCGGCCAAGGATGACGGGACGGCGTGCGACCTTAGGGATCAGGTCGCATGTTCCGTGACCGACAGCTGCCAGGCAGGCGCCTGCACTGCCGGCGGCGGCGGAGACCCGATGGAGACAGGGTCTGTAACGCCGACGACAACTGTCCCGTGAACGCGAACTCCGCCCAGGCGGACCTCGACGGCGACGGCCTCGGCGAGGCTCGCGACCCGATCGACGCGGCCTTCGTCGCCGAAGGCCAGGATTTACCGTTCGAACTCTGTACCGAAGCCGAACGGCGGGATCACGCCGAAGGGAGCCTTTTCCGGGGCGAACTCGTTTGACCCCAGTGGCGACGTCGCGCTACGGGTGCAGGACGGAGGCAACCTTTGACCGGACGTTCGGCTGGTCAGCAACACAGTGTGTCCCGAACGCTTCGGGAAAGCCTACCGCGCCGAACCGCGGATCGCCGCCAGCGGGTGACCCTGAAGCCGGTGCGGGGCGCACCTGGGCAGTATTCCGTGACGGCGACCCTGCGCAGCCTCGATCTCGCCGCACCGTCCGTGCCCGTGGTCGTTGATATTGCGCAAGGGGCAGTGCTGACGGGGATCGATTGGGTCGGCTCGATCGACCTCTGTACGAGCACGACGGCGGGGCTAACGTGCCGGGTGCCCTAAGCCCGACCTCCCGGGGATGGCGTCTGCATCTCCGCTGGCCCATCACCCCCGCCGCGGGGAGCGAAGCCGGAGCGCATCCCGACGCGAAGACATTCGCTCGCCTTATCGCTCCTAACAGGCGGAAGAAGCAGCGCCGGCTCGCGAAGCAGGCGGTGGCGATCGCGCGCAAGACGCTGCAAACTGTAAACAGACGGAAGGGCACCATACCCGACGCGTGCCGCGAGGACTGCGCGGCTTCTCCAGGCGACTTAGACGGAAGTCGGGACCGCGACCCTTAGGTGGCGCCGTGGAGCGGGGGACTTACCCCGCTTTTCTGAGCCGTCCGGTCTCGTGTAAAGAGGCCCCGCACGATCCCCAATTAGAAGGAGCCACCTCACCACCTCACTGCGCCAATGAGGGTGAGGCGCGATATCGTCGCGTCGGCGTGTGCACTTGAGGTCTGGGGAGCGGGCCGCCGCGATCATGTCCGTCGTTTCCCACTGGACACGACGCGGGCGTGCGACTATGCCTCGTGGTGCGCGCGTCGCATCCATCCGGGTTCGATTGCGTCCACCCGACGAGAATCGCGATGCTCGGGCTCGCGCTCGGCCTTGCGGGCGTGATCGGCTACTTCGTCGTCGTGTTTCGCTTGGCGGCGTGGCTGCCGAGCGTCCGCAATGACGCCCTGCCGAGCTGGATACTCGTCGCCGTCGGGCTCGCGTTGGCGATCGGGGCCACGGTGCGCGCGGCACCGGGACGCCGTCTCGTGCCGGGCTTGCTGGTCGGGGTCGACGTCTTCGTCGCCGCCGCTTTCGCCGCGATCCTGTACGTCGTCCCGGTCGTGCCTGCGGTGGATGGTCTGCCGGTCGGCGTCGCGGCGCCGGACTTCGCGCTCGTCGACCAGACCGGCAAGCCGGTGCGCCTGGCGGACTTCCGCGGCGCGCCGCTGCTGCTGGTGTTCTACCGCGGCCATTGGTGACCTCTTCAGGTGTCGGAGCTGCAGGGGCTGCAGCTGAGTCAGGACGAGCTCCGACGCGGGGCTGCGCGGTGGCGGCCGTGGTCGCCGATCCGGTCGAGACCAACGCCGCGCCTGCGCGCACGGCCGGGATCGGCTTCCCGATCCTCGCCGACCCCGATCTGCACGCGATGAGCCGCCACCGCGCCGTGCCGTCTTCGCCGTCTGAGTGCAGCGGGTAGCCCGCCGCCTGCAGCGCTTCGAGGTCGCGGTAGATGGTGCGACGCGTACACTCGAGCCGCTCCGCCGCCTCGGCTACCGAGACTCCGGTCGGCCGTGCGACGAGCTGGGCGAGGGTGAGAAGCCGCCCGACCTGACGCCCCCGACCCATCGTTCACCCGCCCCGCCGAGCGTGCATGAAGGCGGGTGCGATCGCGGGGTAGGCCATGAAAGAGCCGCCTACCTATGTTGGGCGTCGCGTGTCAATGAGGGAGGCTCCCACGCCCGCTCACTCCGCGTCACCCGCCAGCAGGTACGTCAGGTCCTCGCGCGTGAGCGCGCGCCCGAAGCCGCCCTCGCCGAGCACGTCGCGTACGAGCGCGGCTTTGCGCTCCTGCAGGTCGACGATCTTCTCCTCGATCGTGCCGCGGCTCACGAGCCGGTAGGCGATCACCGTGCGGTCCTGGCCGATGCGGTGCGTGCGGTCGATCGCCTGCGCCTCGACGGCCGGATTCCACCACGGGTCGAAGAGCACGACGTAGCTCGCTGCCGTCAGGTTGAGGCCGGTGCCGCCCGCCTTGAGCGACACGAGAAAGACGCAGGCGCGCTCGTCCTCCGTGAACGCCGCGACGACTGCCTCGCGCTTCGTCGTCTGCCCGGTGAGCTGATGGTGCGGGACGTCGCGCGCCGTCAGCTCGGCGGCCAAGAGCTTCAGGCACTCGACGAACTGCGAGAACACGAGCACCTTGTGGCCCTCGGCGAGGATCGGCTCGAGCAGCTCGAACAGCGCCGTGAACTTGCCCGAGCCGACCGCGGTCTTGCTCCCGGCGAGCGCGGGATGGCAGCAGATCTGCCGCAGCCGCGTGAGCGCGGCGAGGACGTCGATGCGATGCTGCTTGAGCCCCCCGGGCGCCTCGGTCAGGCGGTCGACGAGCCGGCGGCTGCGCCGCAGCTCGGCGAGGTAGAGCCGGCGCTGCCCGGGCGTCAGCTCGCAATCGTGCCGCTCCTCGATCCGGTCGGGCAGCTCGGGTGCGACGTCGCGCTTCAAGCGGCGGAGCAGCACCGGTCGCAGCTTGGCCGCGAGCAGCGCGCGGCGGTGGGGCGGCACGTCGAGGCGGTCGTAGCGCACGCCGAAATCCGCGCGGCTCCCGAGGTAGCCGGGGTTGACGAAGCTCATCAGGCTCCAGAGGTCGAGCGGCCGGTTCTCGAGCGGCGTGCCGGTGAGCGCCAAGCGATGGCGCGCCTCGAGCGCGAGCGCCGCCCGCGTCACGACGGCGTCGGGGTTCTTGACGTTCTGTGCCTCGTCGAGAATCACCGCCCGCAGGCGTGCGGTTCGCCAGGCCTCGATGTCGTGCCGCAGCAGGGCGTAGTTCGTGACCACCAGATCGTGCTCGGCGATCGCCTTCCGCAGCGCGTGACGCTCGCTGCCCCGCGTGAGCAGCAGGACCTTCAGCGCGGGAGTGAAGCGCTCCGCCTCGCGCGCCCAGTTGTGGACGACCGACGCCGGGCAGACGACCAGGGTCGGACCGCCCTTGGGGTCCGCGGCGCGGAGATGCGCCAGCCAGGCGAGCGCCTGCACCGTCTTGCCGAGACCCATGTCGTCGGCGAGGATCGCCCCGATCCCGAGCGACGCGGTGTAGGCGAGGAAGTCGAGTCCCTGCTGCTGATAGGGCCGCAGCGTGCCGACGAGGCCCGGCGGCGAGGGGACGGCGGGCAGGCCGCGGAACGCGCCGACGCGCCGGCGGAGATCGGCGAGCGCGCGCATCGTCGCGCGGTCGGCGCCGAGGCGCTCGAGTGCGCGTAGGCTCTCGGGGCGCGCGCCGGCCAGCTCCCAGAGCGTGAGCCGCTGCGGCCCGCCGCCCGCCTCGATGCCGAGGTCCGCCAGCGTCGCGGCTGCCTCGTCGTGCTGCGCGGTGATCGTGCGGTCGACCCAGCCGGTCGAGAGCTTCACGAACCGCGTCGAGGCCGAACGCAGCACGGCCAGATCCGCGTCGGTGAGCGCGAGGCCCTCGGCCTCCCACTCGGCCGAGACCGTGAACCAGTCGAGCCCGCTCGCTTCGACGCGGAGCTTGGCGGCCAGGCGGTGGCCGCCGCCGAGCAGCCGGCGGATGGCGTCCGTCCCGAAGAACACGACCTCGGGAGGGCGTTGGTCCCACGCCTCGGCGAACGCGTCGAGGCGCCGCCGCACCAGTTGGAGCCACCATCCGTCGCCGGCGGGGGGCGCACCGGCGACCGGAGCCCCAAGCGCGAGGCGCGTTCCGGGCGTGGCGCGCAGGTGCTCGATCCATCCCGCCACCGGCGCCACGGCCTCCGCATCCGGCTGATCGAGCCACGCGTCCGCGTCGGGGATGGAGGCGGGCGGCGGCGCGGGCGCCCGGGGTGCCTCCACGCCGTCCGCGTCGACCGCGGCGTAGGCCGCCGGCTCGGCGAGGTCCCCGCGCAGTCGCACCCATCCCTCGTCCGGGGTCAGCTCGAAGACGAGATCGCCGTCGGCGAGCGGCGTCCCGGGGCGCCACGCGCCCGTGCACGCGAGCACACGGACCTGCAGCCAATCGTCGTCGTGCAGCGCGAGCGTGACGACCGGAGTGGCGGCGTGCGTCCTCGTGTGGGCGCGCACGGTCTCGGCGAGATGCGGGAAGCCGGTGGCGAGACGGCGGAGCACGGGAACCCGCTCGGCCTCTGGCAACGGAAGTCCGTTCACCTCGCGCATGCGGGCGACGAGGTGCGGAGGCGGCTCCGCGATGACCGGCGAGAACGCGCCGTCGGCGAGCACCAGGCTCGTGCGGCCGCCGAAGCCTTCGGTGCGCGGGAGGTGGACGACCTCGCCGAGGCCGCGGCTGCGCCCGTCGGGCCAGACGCAGCGGAGATCGAGCCAAGTCGCCGCGTCGCGGGTCGCGCAGGTGAGCTCGATGCGAACCGGCTCCGCCGACAGCCGCACCGGATCGCCGGGCGCGACGCCGCCGAGCGCCGCGAGGTCGGGCGCGAGCGTGTCGCCCCACGTGCCGAGCTGCGAGCCGCTGATGCGCTCGAGGAGGCCCGGGAGCGCCGCCATCCGTCGCACGTCGCCCATGAGATAGGGCTCGCTGCCGCCGAGACCGTGGTCCGTGAGCCACGTGAGCAGCGCGATCTCCTCCGGCGGCAGCGCCGTCGGGCTCCGCTGCACCTCGCTGCGGAGCTGCTGGAGCTGGAACGTAGTGCGCGGCGTGTCGACGAGCTTGCGCGACGTGAGCCGCGCCTCGACGCCCACCGCGGGGTTGCCGTGGATGCGTGTGAGCGTGAGCACGACGCGCAGCCGTCGCTCGGGCGTGCGCCGCACGTGCTGCGCCCATCCCATCAGGTCGCGCAGCACCTCCCCGCGGCTGCGATCGGCGAGTCGCGTGGCGAGATCGGGGCGGGTCCGGAATGGCTCCAGCTCTGCGGGCAGCCAGCCGCCGGCCTCGGCGGCGACGGCCCTGGCGAGGAGCCAGCAGAGGATGTCCGGGTCCGACTCGGCGAGGATCGCGTGGTACCCTGGCCCGAAGACGTCGAGGCCCGCCAGCTCTCGGCCCTCGAGCAGCTCCGTGATCGCCTGCTGCCGCTCCCAGGGTCCGCGCGCCGCGCGCAGACGATCGAGCAGCCGTGGTCGCGCGGGGGCCGGGCGCACTGGTTGGGTGGTGCGGGGCGCCGCGCCTTCGACCAGCACCCAGGCGGCGGCGTACGCATGCTTGCAGTCCACACCGACCGGGCAGGAGCACGTCGCCTCCCACCGGCCCTGGGCGTACTCCCAGTGCGCCTCGTACGACGTCGTGCCGGTGACCTCCGCGGCGACTGCGTCGGCGAAGACTTCGATCCACTCGACGCGCCCCTCGATCGCGTAGCGCCGGCCGCGCTCGCGGGTGGGCGGCGAGAAGCGCCCGAGGGCCGCGACGAACGCCCGCCACATCGGGGGCGGCCAGCCCGGGGGGCTGACGAGCGCATGCGGCTCGGCCATGGCGCGGCGCACTGTCGTCGAGAACGTCGTGGGACGCAAGGTGCGCGGGTGTCGTGGCGGTCACTCGCGTTCGCAGCGATAGCGCGGTCGCACGCGCGGCTGGGCCTTCGTCCAGGCCGTGGCGCGCATCGGGTTGTCGGCGGGCTGGCTGGCCAGCGCGCTCCCGATCTCCTTGGCGATGGCGCGGTCGACCTCCCCCTCACGGACGTCGTTGCAGACCCACTCCGTCGCGTAGGCCCCGATCTCCTTCCACTCGTGCCGCGGGGCCGAGGGGTCGCGCGAGTAGATCAGCGCCCAGCCGAGGAGCAGGGCGGTTGCCGCGGGACGGGACATGAGCGGAGTATCGACCGGGCGGGTCGCCGGCTTGAGTGCGCTGCGGCCGGGTTGCATCGACCCATCCGCCACGGGGGGCACGCGGTCGCGCGGCGCAGACGCGAGGGGAACGTGACACGCGATGTCCCCTTGACCCCGACGCGGGCCCGGCGGTAGCGAGCGGCCATGCGCCTTCCCGTCGTGGTGCTCTGGGCTGGCCTCGTCTCGAGCCTCGTCGGCCCTGCGGCCGTGTCGGCGATCACGGTACCGTTGCGGCTGACCGGGCAGAAGCTGCTGCTGAAAGACCGCCCCGGCGACGCGCGCAGACGCGACGTGACGCTGGTGTCGAGGGACGGCACGCTGACGCTCGGCCGGGGGAACGGAAGTGCGGACGACCCAGTCGAGCAGGGGGCGAGTCTCCGGTTCGCGACGGTTGCCGGCGACCGGTTCGACGTGACCTATCGCCTGCCGAAGGCCCACTGGCGGTATCTGGGCCACAAGGGCGAGGGGCGCGGCTACCGCTTCACGGGTCTCAAGCCCTTCCGGTCCGTGGTCGTGAAGACTCGACGGACCATCCGCGTGCGCGCGCGTGGCGCGGGGCTACTGGCGACGTTGGGCGCCGATCCGACGCCGGTCGACGTGGTGCTGACGCTGGGCGAACAGCGCTACTGCCTCCGCTTCGGTGGGACCACGACCTTCGTCGCCGGGCGGAAGTTCCTGGCCCAGAGCGCCCCGACGGCGGCCGCGTGCGCGGCCAACGACGCACCGTGGCCGATGCACACGATCGACGATCGCTTCCGCGGCTCGAACGCGCTCGGCCGGGGCGACGTGAACGGCGATGGCCTCGCGGACTACGTGACCAACTACGAGTTCGAGCAGCGCTACGTCGTCGAATTCCACCCCGCGCCCGGTGCGAACGTGCGCATGCCGTGGCCGACCGTGGTCGCGCATCAGCCCCCGCCGCCGTTCGTGGACGGGCAGCAGTTCGACTCGGAGAGCGCGGCGCTCGGCGACCTCGACGGCGACGGCAACCTCGACATCGTCGCGGCGCAGGGTGGGCACTTCTCGACGTTCTGGGAGGGACGACAACCGGGCGTTCGGGTCATCTGGGGGCCGCCGGCCGCGCAGACGGCGGATCCCACCGCCTGGCTCGACGCCGGACGGATTCCCGCCACGAACGACGAGGGGCACTTCCTGTGGGTGCGCGTCCAGGACCTGAACGGTGATGGCGCCCCCGACATCCTCGCCGGTGGTCGTGTGCTGTTCGACAACCTCCGGCATGCGGGCGTGCTGTGGATCGAGGCGCCGACGGCCTCTGCCGACCGCCGCGATCTGAGCAAGTGGCAGGTGCACTGGATCGATCGCGAGCAGTACTCGGGGCACGGCTTCATCCTGACCGATGTCGAGGAAGACGGCGATCTCGATCTCGCGGATGCAAACGCCGACTTCGACACGCCCGAGGGCGAGGAGACGGTCCACTGGTACGAGAATCCCGGTACGGGCGCCCCGGCGCAGATCGACCCGTGGCCGAAGCACGAGATATACCGTGGGTCGGAGTTCTACCCGAAGCCGCAAATGGACGCTGCGGACCTCGACGGCGACGGCTTCGTCGATCTCTTCACGGCCGTCGACGACGCGATCTACTGGTTCCGCAAGACCGGGCTTCATCCGGTCACGTTCGAGCGCATCGTGATCCCGAAGCCGGCGGCTGGCCGCTGGCGGCAGCGCCCGATCCGCGTCGCCGACGTGAACGGCGATGGCCGGCTCGATCTGGTCGGCCTGATGACCCACGACGATGGGCTGATTCCCGGCGCCCGCGCGTCGGTGTTCTGGATGGAGTACACGGGCGCGGCACCGGACGCGGACCACTGGACCCTGCACCCCATCAAGTGGGGATCGGGTACGGTCATGAAGCTCCCGAGCTTCGGCGAGAAGTGGGACCAGGTCGACCTGACCGATGTCGACGGCGACGGCGACCTCGACATCGTCGCCAACTGCGAGGAGTGGTGGGTCACGCCCGACACCGAGTTCGTCCTGTTCTTCGACGCACGAGCCGCGGTCGCGAGTGCGCTCTCGGTGGTGTGGTTCGAGAACCGGCGCGACGAGCCGCCGTGGTTGTTCATGGAGCAGGGCGGCTCCGTCGCGCTGGAGGCCGAGCACTGTACCACCATGCGCGACGGAACGTGGATCGAGCGGGCGCGCTTCCCGGGCTTCGCCGGTGACGGATACCTGCACGTCCACAACGCGCGTGACGACGGACCGCGCGCGTTCGCCGACAGCGCGGGCGTCGAGTGGCAGGTGAGTGTCGACGGCGGCACCTATCAGATCTGGCTGCGTCGCTGGGTGCCGTCCGCCTGGGGGTATGGCCTCGGCGGCTCGCGGTCGAACGCGGCGTGGCTCGCGATCGACGGTGGGCCGGGCACCGTCGTCGACGACGAGGAACTGGGCGTCGATCAGTGGGGGTGGGTCCGGCTGGGAGCGCCGGTCGCACTCGCGCCCGGAACGCACGTCGTGAACCTTCGGGCGCGCGAGAACGGCTACGCCGTGGATCGGCTCGTGCTGACGACCGATGCTGGCTATTCCCCGAGCGGAGTGGGGCCGGCCGAGACGCTCTGGCGGCCGTAGTCGGCGGGCGCACCGGTTGCAGGTGGCACGGTCGACCAGTAGTATCACGTCGTGCGTGTAGTGATATCAACATGAAGGCGTCGACTGGCCATGCGCACGCCTCCGGCCGGTTCGTGCTCCGTCTTCCACCGGCACTGCACGCGACCCTGCGGCGTGCCGCGCAGGACGCCGGGATCTCGCTCAACGACTTCTGCGTCCGCCGGCTCGCCCTTCCGCTCGGAAGCCCGTCCCTGAGCACCGGGGCGTCGGAGGTCGTCGGCCGGGCGGCGGAGCTGTTCGGCGAACGCCTCGTGGGCGTGATCGTGTACGGCTCGTGGGCGCGCGGTGAGGCCGCCGATTCCTCGGACGTCGACGTGCTCGTCGTGCTGTCGGCGGGCGCCCGTCTCTCGCGCACGCTCTATCGGGCGTGGGACGAGAAGCCGGTGCGGTGGGACGGTCGCCCGGTGGAGCCACATTTCGTCGTCCTGCCGCCGGCGGGCGAACGCGCCGGGGCGGTCTGGGCGGAGGTGGCGCTCGACGGGCTCGTGCTCCTCGAGCGCGATCTGCTCGTCTCGGCGCGTCTGGTGCAGGTGCGCCACGACATCCTCTCCGGCCGGCTCGTGCGGCGGTTCGCGCATGGGCAGCCCTACTGGGCCGAGGTCGCCTGACGATGCGCAACCGCGATCTCGCGGCCGACTACGTGCGTCGCGCGACGGTGCGCCTGCGTGCCATCGAGGTGCTCTTCACCTCCGCGAGCTGGGCCGACGTGGTGCGGGAATCGCAGGAAGTGGTCGAGTTGGCGCTGAAGGGTCTCCTGCGGAGCTGCGGCATCGAGGCGCCGCGGATCCACGACGTGTCGGACGTGCTGGTCGCCGAACGCGGCCGCCTGCCGGAGGCGCTCCGTGGCGAGGTCGAGCGCCTCGCCGCCATCTCGCGCGAGTTGCGCCGCGATCGTGAGCTGGCTTTTTACGGCGCGGAGGACCTCACCCCGTCGACCTTCTATGCGGAGTCGGATGCCGCGCGGGCCCGCGATGGCGCGGAGCTGACGGTCCGGTTGGTCACCCCGCACGTGCCGGTGGCGATGCGACGTTGACCCTGTCGTACCCGCGGTGGTAACGCGCGCACATGGGGCGGGCAGTCGTGGGGAGGTTGGTCGCGGTCGCGGGACTGCTGCTCGCGGCGCCGGCGGCGGCGTCGAACGTGCAGATCGTCCTCGATCAGGTGCTCGGGAGCTGGCAGGGCAACACGGCCGTGCAGTTCGTCGAGCTCCACATGCTCGCCGACGGCCAAGGGGACCTCGCGCAGGGGGCGACGCTGGTCTTCGACGACGTCGCGGGCTCTGCGGCGTCGCGCCGAGTCTTCACCTTCACGGCGAACGTCGTGCACGCGGTTGCCGACGCCCGCGTCCTCGTCGGGACGTCCGCCCTCGCGCAGGCGGCCGGGATCGCGCCCGATTTCACGCTGCCGGCCGACATGCTCCGTCCGTCGGGCGGTCGCGTCTGCTACGTCGCCGGCGATGCGACCTCCGGACAATCGCAGCTCGACTGCCTCGCCTACGGCTCGTACACCGGTGATCAGGGCACGTTCGGGCTGCCCGTCGTCGCCACGCCGGAGAACCGCGCGCTGGTGCGCGTCGGGACGTCCGGGACGAATCGCTCCGACTGGACCACCGCGCTCTCGCCCGTGCCGCAGAACAATGCCGGCGATGCCGGATCGATGCCGACCCTCTGCGGCGACGGGGTGATCGAGCAAGGCGAGGAGTGCGACGGCGAGAACCTCGGCGGGCAGACCTGTGCGTCGCTCGGGTTCGCGGCCAAGGGCACGTTGCGCTGCGCGGAGTGCCACGCCGACACGAGCGACTGCTCGCTGTGCGGCAACGGCACGCTCGACGCGCACGAGCAGTGCGATGGTGCCGACCTCGGCGGTCGCACCTGTGCGCTGCTCGGCTTCACCGGCGGCACGCTCGACTGCACCAAGACCTGCCGCCTCTCGACGAAGACGTGCGATTCCACCTTCTTCGTCCCCGGGGGCGGCCCGCCGGCGAGCGACTGTCTCGGCGAGTGGCGGGTGAGCAACGCGACCGGCCGGCCGGGCGCGAGCGGCCGCGCACCCGTGCGCCAGACCTGCGCCGACGGAGACGCCGGCTGCGACGCGGACGCGACCGCCGGCACGTGTACGTTCACCGTCGCGGTCTGCCTCGATCGCGACGACGCGCGGCTCACCGCCGGGGGACGCCGGTGTCGCGCGCAGGGCATCGCGAGCTGGACGCTGCTTCGCCCGCAGGAGTCGGTGGGCGGCACGGATGGGGACGCGGCGACGCGGTTGCTCGCGGCGGTCGGCGCGCTCGGTCCGTCGAGCACGACCGCGGGTGTCGTCACGTTCGCCCCATCGCTCGACTCCGCCGAGCGCTGCACGGATGCGGTTGCGGTGGTGGTGGCGCGACAAGGGAACCGGGCGGGCAAGCTCGTGCTGCGCGCGCGCACCGCGACGATCGGTACGCGGCGCGACGCCGACGTCCTCCGTCTCGTCTGCACGCGGTAGGGCGTTCCGGGCGCCACGGTGCCGGCGCTGGTCGCGTCCCTTGCCGGATCGACGACGCGGCGAGACAATTGCGGCACGATGTCCACCGGCCGTGGCGCCTCGACGAACCCCCCGAACCGCTACGAGCCGCTGCACGTCGAGCCCGACCTGGACGAGCCGGCGGGCGGGGTGCCGACCGTCTTCTATCGCGACGCGAGCCGCTCGATCCTCGCCGAGAACGACAGCCCCGATCTTCCGTTTCGCTTCAGCGTGAACCCGTACCGCGGCTGCGAGCACGGCTGCATCTACTGCTACGCGCGGCCGAGCCACGAGTACCTCGGCTTCAGCGCCGGGCTCGACTTCGAACGCCGCATCATGGTGAAGACCGATGCGCCGGCGCTGCTGCGAACGGCGCTCGCGGCGCCCCGCTGGGAACCGCAGCTCGTCTCGCTCTCCGGCAACACCGACTGCTACCAGCCGGTCGAGCGCCGGCTCGCGCTCACGCGGCAGTGTCTCGAGGTCTTCCTCGAGTTGCGCAACCCGGTCGGGGTCGTCACCAAGTCGGCGCTGGTCGCCCGCGACGCGGACGTGCTCGCGGCGCTTGCTGCCCATCACGCGGCGCACGTCTTCGTGTCGATCACGACGCTCGACTCGGAGCTCGCCCGGCGGATGGAACCGCGCGCGGCGCGGCCGGAGAAGCGGCTGGAGGCGCTGGCGACGCTCGCGCGGGCGGGGGTTCCGGTCGGCGTGCTCGTCGGGCCGGTGATCCCGGGCCTCACCGACGAGGAGATTCCGCGCATCCTCGCCGCGGCGCGCGACGCGGGCGCGCGCAGCGCGTCGTGGGTGCTGCTGCGGCTCCCGGCGCCAGTCGACCGCCTGTTCACCGCGTGGCTCGAGGAGCACTACCCGGATCGGGTGCGCCGGGTGCTCGGCCGTATCCGCGAGACGCACGGCGGGGCGCTCACCGATGCGGCGTTCGCACGGCGCCAGCGTGGCGCGGGCGAGTACGCGCGCCACGTGGACGTGCTCTTTGCTGCCGCCGCGCGCCGGTACGGGCTCGATCGACCGCTGCCGCCGCTGTCGGCCGCCGCGTTCCGCCGCCCGGCGCGCACTGGCGACCAGCTGAAGCTGCTGTAGCGGAGGTCCCTGGCATCGGCGCGCCTCGCCGGCGTATGAGGCAGGGCATGCACGTCGAGCCCTTTCGTATCGCCGTTCCCGACGCGGTCCTCGTCGACCTCCGCGATCGCCTCGCGCGGACGCGGTTCCCCGACGAGGTACACGACGCCGGCTGGAGCTACGGCACGAACCTCGCCTACCTGCGCGAGCTCGTCGCCTACTGGCGCGATCGCTACGACTGGCGCGCCGCCGAGGGCCGTTTGAACGGCTTTCCCCAGTTTCGCGCCCAGGTGGCCGGGCTCGGCATCCACTTCATCCACGCGCGGGGAAAAGGGCCGAGGCCGTTCCCGCTGGTGATCACGCACGGCTGGCCGGGCTCGGTGGCGGAGTTCACGAAGATCATCGGGCCGCTCACCGATCCGGCCGCCCACGGCGGCGATCCCGCCGACGCGTTCGACGTCGTGTGCCCGTCGATGCCCGGGTACGGCTTCTCCGACCGCGCGTCGGCCCCGGGCATGGACCCCGAGCGCATCGCGGCGCTGTGGGCCGAGCTGATGCACGGGCTCGGCTACGGGCGCTTCGGGGCGCAGGGTGGGGACTGGGGCGCGATGGTCAGCACCTACCTCGGCGCTCGTCACGCCGCGGTCGTCGCCGGCGTGCACCTCAACATGGTGATCGCGCTCCCGCCCGACCCCGCCAATCCCGCCGACGGGCTCACGCAGGACGAGGTCGTGCGGCTCATGGAGCTCCAGCAGTTCCTGAAGGAGGAGACCGGCTACCAGCAGATCCAGGGCACGAAGCCGCAGACGCTCGGCTACGCGCTCAACGACTCGCCGGCCGGGCTCGCGGCGTGGATCGTCGAGAAGTTCCGGACCTGGAGCGACTGCGGCGGAGACGTCGAGCGGCGCTTCACGAAGGACGAGCTGCTCACCAACGTGATGCTCTACTGGGTGACGGAGACGGCGGCGTCGTCGTGTCGGCTGTACTTCGAGGCCGTCCATGCGGACAAGTTCCCGCCACGCGACGTGCGCGTCGCGGTGCCGGTGGGCTGCGCGATCTTCCCCGGCGAGATCGTCAAGCCGCCCCGGCGGTGGGTCGAGCAGACGTACGCCGTCCAGCGCTGGACGGAGATGCCCGCGGGGGGACACTTCGCCGCGATGGAGGAGCCGGCTGCGCTGGTGGCCGATGTGCGCGCCTTCTTCCGGCCGCTGCGAGGTTGAGCCACTGGGCGGCGGGAGCCCGTGGCTTGACAGCCGGGCCGGAGCCGCCGACACTGCTCGACATGGCGCGTTCGGGTCTACCGGCCCTGCTGGGTGAGGTCTGGGCCTTCATGAAGGTCCGCAAGAAGTGGTGGCTCGGCCCCATCATGGTGGTGCTGCTGCTCTTCGGCGCCCTCATCGTCCTCACCCAGGGCTCGGCGATCGCGCCGTTCATCTATACCATCTTCTAGCGCGGCCGTCGGTCCGTGCTGTCCAGGCGGTAGCTTTCGGTGGCAGAGGAGTCTCTCGCGGCACAGCAGTCCCCGCGCGCCTTGCGCAAGTTCGGCCTGACCGTGGGCGGCGTGTTCCTGCTGCTCGGCGCCGTGAGCCGGTGGCGGGGCCACGAGTGGCCGCCGCTGGTGCTCTGGGTCGTCGGCGGCCTGCTGGTCGTGCCGGGAGCCGTCGCGCCGACGCTGCTCGGCCCGGTCGAACGCGGGTGGATGCGCATGGCGGCGGTCCTCGGGCATTTCAACGCCCGGGTGATCCTCACGGTCCTGTTCTACGTCGTGATGACGCCGATCGCGTGGGTCGTCCGCCTCGGCCGCGATCCGATGGACCGCCGGCTCGACGACGGCAAGCCATCGAACTGGATCAAGCGCGCGCACGAGCCGGTGGACGTCGCGCACTACCGCCGCCAGTTCTGACGGAGGACACCGTGGCGACGACGATCCTCGGCATCTCGGCCTACTACCACGACTCGGCGGCGTGCCTGGTGCGCGACGGCGTGATCGTGGCGGCCGCGCAAGAGGAGCGCTTCACGCGCAAGAAGCACGACGCGGGGTTCCCGGCGCACGCCGTCGCGTACTGCTTGCAGGCCGCGGGGATCGGCGCGGCCGAGCTCGACTACGTCGGGTTCTACGACAAGCCGCTGCGCAAGTTCGAGCGGCTCCTCGAGCAGTACCTCGGCGTGGCGCCGAAGGGGTTGCGGTCGTTCCTCACCGCGATGCCCGTGTGGATGAAGGAGAAGCTCTTCACGAAGGACCTGATCCTCAAAGAGCTGCCGGACTTCGCGGGCGAGCTGCTGTTCACGGAGCACCACGAGTCGCACGCGGCGAGCGCGTTCTACCCGTCCCCGTTCGCGTCGGCGGCGGTGCTGACGATGGACGGGGTCGGGGAGTGGGCGACGTCGTCGTACGGGGTCGGGAAGGGGAAGGACCTCGAGCTGCTGGCGGAGATACACTACCCGCACTCGCTCGGGATGCTCTACTCGGCGTTCACGTACTACACGGGCTTCAAAGTGAACTCCGGCGAGTACAAGGTGATGGGCCTCGCGCCGTACGGAGAGCCGAAGTACGTCGACCGGATCTTCGAGAAGCTGATGCAGCTGAAGGACGACGGCTCCTTCAAGCTCGACATGCGGTACTTCGACTATCTGCACGGGCTGACGATGACCAACGCGGCGTTCGCGGAGCTGTTCGGCGGTCCGGCGCGCCAGCCCGAGAGCCCGGTGACGCAGCGGGAGATGGACCTGGCGCGGTCGATCCAGGTGGTGACGGAGGAGGTCGTGCTGCGCATGGCGCGGCACGTTCAGCGGGAGACGGGGGAGACGAACCTCTGCCTGGCGGGGGGCGTGGCGCTCAACTGCGTGGGCAATGGGCGACTGCTGCGCGAGGGCCCCTTCGAGCGCCTCTGGATCCAGCCGGCGGCCGGAGATGCGGGCGGAGCGGTGGGCGTGGCGCTGGCGATCTACCACAAGGTGCTCGGCCAGCCGCGGACGGTGCCAGCCAACGGCGACGGGATGGCCGGGAGCTACCTCGGCCCGGCGTACACGGACGCGGAGATCGAGACCTTCCTGCGGTCGGTGGGCGCGGTGTATCGCCGACTCCCGACCGACGAGATGCTGGAGCGGACGGCGGCGTTGCTGGCGGCCGAGAAGGTCGTCGGGTGGCTGCAGGGGCGCATGGAGTTCGGGCCGCGGGCGCTGGGCGGCCGGAGCATCCTGGGCGACCCGCGCTCGACGAAGATGCAGTCGATCATGAACCTGAAGATCAAGTACCGCGAGAGCTTCCGGCCGTTCGCCCCGAGCGTGTTGCGCGAGCACGTGGCGGAGTGGTTCGAGTTGGAAGGGGACTCGCCGTACATGCTGCTGGTGGCGCCGGTCCGCCGCGAGCACCGCATCGCGATGACGGCGGAGCAGGAGCGGCTGTTCGGGATCGAGAAGCTGCACGTGCCGCGCTCGACCATCCCCGCCGTGACCCACGTCGACTATTCGGCACGGATCCAGACCATCCACCGGGAGACGAACCCGCTGTACCACGGGCTGATCACGCGGTTCTACGCGAAGACGGGGTGCCCGCTGGTGGTGAACACGAGCTTCAACGTGCGCGGCGAGCCGATCGTGATGAGCCCGCGGGACGCGTATCTCTGCTTCATGCGCACGGAGATGGACGCGCTGGTGATGGGCTCGTGTGTGCTCGAGAAGGCCGATCAGACGCCCCTCGCCGACGACACCGACTGGCGCAGCCAGTACGCGCTCGACTGAGGGGGGTCCCCGGGGGCCGCTACTCCCGGAGCAGCACGTCGAGCGCGAAGCGCAGTCGGCCGAGCACGCGCCCGAGCGCGTTGCGGTGGATGTTGCGCCGGAGCAGCACGAGCAGCCGGCGCTCGAGCTTGTAGCGCATCGGTGCCTCGCGCTTGACGGGCACCGGCGCGCCCTTGGCCGCCTCGAGCTGCTCGATGATTCGCGTGCGCGGGTAGCCGAGCGTCTCCAGGTCCGCGGGATCGAGCTCGTCGACGAGGCGCGACACCAGCGCGAGCACCTCGGGCTTGGCGACGATCTCGGCCGCCCACTTGCTCACCGAGGTCGTGACCGGTCGCGTGTGCTGGGCGACGCCCGTCGGGTCGCCGAGCCCCTTGAAGTCCTCGCCGCTCTCCCCGTAGCGGATCGCCTGCGCCTCGAACGGTACGCCGAGGTGCTCGCAGACGCGGCGGAACTGCGCCTCGGGCTCGCGCACCAGCTCCTCGTAGCGCACGTGGACGAAGGGCACCGGCCGCTCGCGGAGCATCTTCGCCAGCGCGGGCACGTAGCGGGCGAGAATCGGGTTGTGCGCGATCGCCACCGGGTAGTCGCCGTCGAAGAACGACTCGACGTACGACGACAGAACCGCCAGCGGGTGGCGCGTCAGCACGACGTACTTCGCCTGCGGGTAGAGCCGGGTGAGGAACGGCAGCACGAGTGCATACGCCGGCGTCTTGTCGAGGAAGAAGCGCTTGCCCGGCGCGGTGGCGAGGAGGCGCTCGTAGAGGGTGTCGGTGTAGGCGCGCAACGCGTCCAGGTAGTCGGCCTCGCCGCGCGGCAGCTCGGCCACCAGCTCTTTGATCGCCTGCTCGACGTTGAGGTGGTCGTAGGGCGCCTTCTGGACGGTGCCGAAGTAGCCGAGGTGCGCGATCGGCGTGATGAGATGAGGCTCGGCGCGCCCGTGGACCTGCGAGTGCGCCGAGAGCATGCGGGCAAGGAGGGTGGTGCCCGAACGCGGGGCGCCGACGAGGAAGATGAGCCGATCCTGCATGCCGTGAGGGCCTTCTGTACCTGACGGGTCGCCGCGGTGCGAGGGACGGCGCCGGGCACCCACACGTGCCGTGGTGGCGCGCTGCCTGCAAGACGCCCACGCAGGTGCGATGGGGCGTCGACCCGAGACGGGTCTCGCGCGGGCTAACGCTC
Organism: Binatia bacterium; assembly: GCA_046327955.1. GTDB lineage: Bacteria > Desulfobacterota > Binatia > DP-6 > DP-6 > JAXLXP01. The sequence goes on from JAXLXP010000006.1 coordinate 318,580, forward strand.
GTGCGGTGGGGTGCCGCAGGCACGGGCGCTGCCGAGGGCGCAGGCTCGGCGGACGTCGGCGAGCGCTTCGTCGTGGCGGTCGAGATGCTGGTAGGCCACGGCGCGCGACTCGTAGAAGCTCGCGTACTCCCCGCACGAGAGGGCTCGGGTGAACGATCGGAGCGCTTCCTCGTAGTGGCCGTCGTCGAGAAGCCGTCGTCCCTCGTCCCACTCGACGAAGCCGCGCAGGGCCGTCAGCTGCGGGTTGGTGTGCGCGAACGCCTGCGAGGCGTCGGCGAAGGATTCCATGGTCGCGTACCGTCCGCCCCAGCGCGGGAGTTCGCACGCGAGGTAAGTGCTGCGGATCCGGAAGCTCGCCGGTGCGACCGCGAGCGCCGCGTCCGCCAGGCGGCGGCAGGTCCGCGGACTGCCGTCTGCCATCGCGCGCATCATCCGGATCGCATACGCCTCGACGACCTTTGGCGCGAGCTCGAGCACGGTGTCGGCGTCGCGATCCGCGCGCTCGACCGCGTCGGGCATGCCGGCGAGCGGCGCGGCCGTGGACTCGCTGGCCCCTGCGGTCTCCCGGCGGGCCCACGCGACCGCGACGAGGTACCTCGCACGGGCGAGGTGCGCGGTCCACGCGCGCGGCTGCTGCGCGACCCATGCGTCGAGCACCGGCGCGAGGGTCGGGTCGGTGGTGTCGAACGTCGAGAGCGCGACGTCGAGGTCGGTCTCGGCGAGGACGTCCTCCTCGAAGCGATGCTGGAAGTCGACGAGACGCTGGTGGAGCGTTGCGAAGTCGCGGCGGCGGAGCAACGCGAGCAGCTCGCGCCGATCGGCCGTGACCGCCGGCGGTGTCAGGGAGGGCGCGCGGTCCGGGCAGCGCGGCCCTTGCCGCGTCTGGCGGAGGACGAGCCCCGCGAGATCACGCGGGCCGATCACCCCGACCGACAGCACGACGAACCCCGACGCGAGCACGATGATGAGCGGCTTGCGCATCCATCTGGATCTATCGGTGCGACGGCTGCCGGGGTTGAGAGCGGAAGTGCGTGAGTCCCCTGCGATTTCACGTCGGTACGGGAGGTCGGCCGGCGGGGACCCGCGATGTCGTTCGACGCGACACGGGAGGCGACGGGCGTGCCTGGCGGGGCTGCGGTCTGTCGACGGTGCGCGCGGGAGCGCTGGGGCTCAGCTCCCGGGGACGACGCGGTACACCGCGCCCTGCCCGGTGCTGCCGTTGCCGTAGTCGACGACGTACACCTCGCCGCGCGCGTCCTCGCCGAACGAGCTGACGCCGCCGATCGTGGCGGAGCCGGGCGGATCGACGTCGGCGGTGCGGTCCTGCTGGTCGGTCGCCACGCCGCCGGCGTAGACGAACGTGCGCACGAACGCGCTGCAGAAGTCGGAGTAGAAATACGTGCCGCGCAGGTCCGGCATGCGGCAGCCGCGGTAGACGAAGCCGCCGGTGATCGAGCAGCCCTGGCCGTGGTCGTAGGCGAGCACGGGGAAGGTGAAGCCGGTCGGCGGGCTCGGGCAGGTCGCGTCGGGTGGTGTCGGCTCGAAGCAGGCGTTGGCTTCGAAGACGTCCCAGCCGTAGTTCTCGCCCCCGGTGCTCGATGCCGCCGTGACGTCGACTTCCTCCCACGCGCCCTGGCCGACGTCGGCGATGTAGAGGTCGCCGGTGCCACGGTCGAAGCTGAATCGCCACGGGTTGCGGACGCCGAGCGCCCAGATCTCGTCCAGGGGCGCACCCGCGCCGACGAACGGGTTGGTCGCCGGTACCGCGTACGGCGACACACTCACGTCGAGCCGGAGGATCTTGCCGAGGAGCTGGGTGGGATCCTGCGCGCGCTCGTTCGGGTCGCCGCCGCTGCCGCCGTCACCCATGCCGACGTAGAGATAGCCGTCGGGCCCGAAGGCGATCTGGCCGCCGTTGTGGTTCGAGAAATCCTGGGTGACCTGGATGACGAGCGTGCCGGTCGGGTTGGCGACGTCGGGATCGCCGCTGACGGTGAAGCGGCGCACCTCGGTGTCGCCGGCGTTGTTCGTGTAGTTCACGAAGAAGACGCCGTTGGTCTCGTAGTCGGGATGGAAGGCGAGGCTCAGGAGTCCGCGCTCCCCGCAGCACGAGACGTCGCCGGTGACGTCGAGGAAGGGCGTCGGCAGGAGGACGCCGTCGCGCACGACGCGGACGAGGCCGTCCTGCTCGACGACGAAGAGGCGGCGCGGGTCGAGCGGCGGCGCCGTCACGTGGACGGGGCGGGTGAGCCCACCGGCCACGAGCACGCTGTCGAGGCCCGTTCCGGACGTCGTCGGGACGCCGGCGCAGAGCGCGGAGGCGTTCTCGAGCTGGCAGGTGGCCGAGCAGCCGTCGCCGTCGGCGGTGCCGCCGTCGTCGCACTCCTCGGGCGCTTCCGCGATTCCGTTGCCGCACACGGGGCTCGGCGCCGGGGCGCAGCTCGGCGGCGGCGGGGCGAGCTTCGCCTTCACGAGCCCGGCCTGGTTCTTGTCGAAGGAGGTGAAGCGCGCGCAGTAGACGTCCGGCCCGATCGTGAGTCGCAGGTCGACGTCACCCTGGGGCTGCGTGATGGCGTAGGTCCAGTTGCTGCCGCCGCCGCTCACGGCGAGCGTCCCGCCGTCGTTGCCGGCCTTGAGCGTGACGGTCTTCACGCCGGTGGCGCGCGTGCGGTCGGTGAAGCGGTAGCCCTTGCTGCCGGGCGGATTGCCGAGGCCGGTCCACGCCGTCGCGTCGAGTGCGATCGGGCCGGTGGCGCCGTCGCCGGGCCCGGCGCCCTCGACTTCGAGCGTGGCACCGACGGCGGTGGGGTCGGCCCCGGTGCCGGGGACGATCGCGGGGTCCTTCGCTGCCTTCAACCGGACGACGCGGCGGGTCGGCGACGGCGGATCCTTCAGGGTGAGCGCGTCGCCGCCGATCGGGCGGTCGGCCGCGAGCACCGCGGCGGCGGTCGCGAGGGCGAGCATGGCGAGGGCGGTTCGCATCCCTTGCCTGTAGCACGGGCTCGGTGCCGGTCAACGGAATTTCTTCCGACGCCACGTCTCGTCATTCGGTCCGGATGCCGACCAGCTCCGACCGCTCGCCGGTTGCGGGATCGACGGTCAGGACGGTGCCGACGCCCGCAGCGTAATACTTGTGCTCGAGGGCATCGGGCTCGAGGGGAGACGTCTCCGCGGCCTCCAGACAGGTCGGGAACGAGCCGGCGGGGACGGTGACGGGCTGAGCGAGGCTCACGATCTCGGCCATGTCCTCTGCCTGGCCGAGGAGAAACTCCTGGCGGTAGAAGTCGCCGACCGCAGGGTGAGCCTCCATGACGATCCCGGGCTGGGCTCCATCCACTCCCGCCGTCCAGGAGCCCGCCAACCCGACGATCAGACCACCGTCGATCTGCTTGGAGTTCTCGCCAAAATACCAAACGTTGCCCTCTCGGTCCTGGGCGAACCAATCGAGTGTGTCCTCTCTGAGCATGCCGCCGACGGTGACTGTGTCGTGGACCTCGATGCAGGTCACACCGAGGATGATCCTGGTGCCGTGGGTCACGGCGAACTCGGAGTGCTCGAGCCCTTCCGGCGTCTGCCCCTCGTAGATCAGCGTCTGCCCCGGCGTCAGGGGGAAGAGGGGGTTGTCGATCGAAGTGACGAACCTTGCCGCGTCGATCGTCGGCGAGTACGGCCCGGGCCCCAGCCGCGTGCACACGGCCTGTCGTGCCTCGCGCTGGGACCTGTAGGCCGCCTGCGCGTCCCGGGCATCCGCCGCCGTCTGCTGGTCACAGGCCTTCTGTGTCGCGCCATCGGGGGAGTTCTCGCACCGGCCAGTCGCGAGCCACTTGTCGCGTTGCATGCCCGCCCGGCTCGAGCGGAGCGCTGCGTTCGTCGTGGCCTTGCATGCATCGGGCTGGGCGGCGTGTGCCCAGGTGATCAGACCGGCAGTGACGATCAGCGTGTGGACCATGGACGCACCGTGGAATCGGATCATGGTACCCTCCTGCGCGTGAGTTCAGGGGTCGCTTCGAAGCACGGGACGTGCCGAGTCCGTCGCTCACGAAGCCGCGGGTCGTGGGCGCAGTGCGACGCTGAGGGTCGGAAGCACGCAGGATCCTGCGCACATTCGGCAGAGGGTTCGCGTCTCAGGAGAGGCCGTGCTTGCGGAGTTTGTACCAGAGACTCCGTTCGCTCACGCCCAGGAGGCGGGCCGCGCGGGCCTTCACCTGCTTCGTCTCGTCGAGTGCCTTCAGGATCATCTCGCGCTCGAGGCGATCGAGCGCACCGTCGAGCCGCATTCCCGGAGGCTCATCCCGCGGTGAGGAACCCGGGGTCTTCAGATCGAGGAGGGACGTGCCCACCGTGTCGGTGCGGCAGAGCACGACCGCCCGCTCGAGGACGTTCTCGAGCTCGCGGACGTTCCCCGGCCAGGGATAGTCCTCGAGCAGGCGAAGCGCCGCTTCGGTGATCCGTGGGCTCCCCCCGGGCCGGCCCTGGCCGAGCTTCCGCAGGAAATGGCCGGCGAGATAGCGGATGTCGTCGCGCCGTTCTCGGAGCGGCGGCATCTGGATCTCGATGACGCGGAGACGATAGTAGAGATCGGCCCGGAACCGGCCGGCCGCGACGTCCGCTGCGAGGTCGCGGTTGGTGGCGGCAATCAGCCGCACGTCGACCTCGTGGCGAAGATTGGTGCCCACCCGCTCCACGATGCCGTCCTGGACGACGCGAAGAATCTTCGGTTGCAGTGCAGGTGGAGCGTCGCCGATCTCGTCCAGGAACAGGGTCCCCTTGTCCGCAAGCTCGAACTTGCCCGTCCGTTCGCCGATCGCGCCGGTGAATGCTCCGCGCGCGTGGCCAAAGAGCTCGCTCTCGAGCAGCTCGCCGGGAATGGCGGCCAGGTTCACCGGGACGAGCAGATGCGCTTCGCGTGGGCTGCGCCGGTGGATGGCCCGGGCGACCAGTTCCTTGCCCGTCCCCGTCTCTCCGGTGATGAGGATGGACGTCTTGGTCGGGCTCACCTGCTCGATCAGGTCGAACACCCGTCGCATCGCCCCGGAGACGCCGATGAGCTCGTCGAGACCGCCGCGAGTCTCGATCTCCTCGCGCAGGTAGTCGTTCTCGACCTGGAACCGGCGCAGCGCCAATGCGCGGCCGATGCGAAGCTCCATCTCTGCGGCGTCGAACGGCTTCAGCAGGTAGTCGAAGGCCCCCTTCTTCATCGCCTCGACCGCGGTCTCCACCGTTCCGTATGCCGTCAACACGATGACCGGCGTGCGCGGGTCGCTCCGATGGACGACGTCGAGGAGATCGAGCCCACTCCCGCCTGGCATTCGGAGATCGCTGATCACGAGGTCGATGTCGCGCTCCGAGAGCAAGAGTTCGGCGCCTGCGACATCGGCGGCCGCGACGGGCTCGTGCCCGAGGTGCCTCACCAGGATGGCGAGGGTGTCCCGGAGTCGCTCGTCGTCGTCCACGACCAGGATCGCTGCTCGCGTCATACCGCCTCCGGCCTGTCGGGGAGTCGGATCCGCAGACACGCCCCGCCCCCGACGCGATTGTCCACCGCGATGGTGCCCCCATGTTCTTCGATGATTCGCTTCGAGATCGCGAGGCCCAGGCCGGCGCCGTCGGGCTTGGTGCTGCAGAACGGCGAGAAGGCCTTCGCGAGCGCGTCTGGAGAGAACCCCGGGCCCGTATCCGTCACTTCGACCACTCCCCATGTGCCGTCGCGGTGGCAGCCGATGCCGAGCCGCCCAGGTCCGGCCATGGCCTGCAGCGCGTTGTGGATCACGTTCAGCAGGACCTGGTGAAGCTGATCTGCGTTGCCGTATACGCGCAACGACCCGTCCCGGGCTGCCTGCTCGATCTCCACGCCGAGACGCACCGCCTGTGGAGCGAAGAACAGGACCGCCTTCTCGACGATCGCTGCGAGGGACTCGCTGCGATACCGGGCGCGCGTCGGACGGGCGAGGTCGACGAGGCTCGTCACCACGCCGTTCAGGCGATCCACCTCGGCGGCCACGTTCGCGGCGAGCCGTCGCTGCTCGGCCGGCGGGAGATGCTGGCGCGCGAGGAGTTGGGCGGACGTCTTCAGCACGGAGAGCGGGGTGCGCACCTCGTGGGCGACGTTTGCGGCGATTTCCCCCAGAAACGCCCGCCGCGATTGTACCGCCGCTTCCGCGTGTGCCGCCCGGAGGCTCTCCAGCATGGACTGAAACGCGGCGGCGAGCACACCGACTTCGCCGGCGCCGCGCGGGAGCTCGAACTCGCCCTCGAGCTGGCGGTGGGCGGTGATCTCGCGCACGGTGGCCGTCAGCCGGGCGATCGGCGCGCTGATTCGCCAGGCGACGAGCGCGCCGAATCCCGAGCTCACGAGGAGGACGAGCAGGCCGACCGTGAGCAGCGTCGCGCGGAGCTCGATGGCGGGCGCGAGCGCGACGTGCATCGGCTCGGCCACCGCGACTTCGAGATCCGGACCATCGGCGGTCGAGAGCCGCCCGACGGAGGCGATTCCCCAGAGCGCGGGTTGGCCGGAGCGGCGCTGGGACGGATCCCCGGTCGCGACGATCGTGTCTCCGGCGCTGGTCCGGACCGTCAGGGACGGTGGCGTGCGAGAGGGTGGGACGGATGCTCCGACCGTGTCGAGGACCCGTTGGCGATCGAGGAGCAACAGCAACGTACCGATCGTTCTTCCGGGCTGTTCGGGGTTCGTCACGGCGGCTTCGAGGCGGAGGGTCGGTTCGCCACCGTCGTTCCCGAGCGAGACGACGGAGATGCGCGATCGGGCCGGAGGGCCCGAAACGGCGAGGGGCCCGGTGATCCCGGCGCTCGCGATGACCTGGCCGTCGACACCGACGCACGCGATCCCGCGGTAGATCTGATGCTCGCCGGCGGCGTGCTCCAGGAACCGTGCGAGCTCCTTGTCGACGTCCTGATAGAGCAGGGCACGCATGACTTCGAGGTGCGACCAGTTGGTGATATCAGCCACGCGATCTTCGAGTTCTCGATGGAGATGCTCTGCCATGTCGTGCGCCAGCAGCTCGAGGCGGGTACGGGCTTCGCCCTCCAAGGCCCGGTGGGCCCTGCTGTAGGACAGCGTCCCGATGAGCGCGGCGGTAATGCTGGCGAGTGACACGGTGAACATGACGAGCCGCGTCGCGATGGAGCCGGTCCGCTGCGCGTGGCGACCCCACGCCGAGCGTTCGCTGCGTTGGGCGGCTCGCCTCCTCGGTGGGCTGCTCATCGCGAGTGCCGCATCATGGGGGGTAGCGGCAGAAGCCGATCCTCGCCTCGCGCTCGTTCCCGACGGTGGCGAGAGCGCGTATCGAGTTGCGAGCAGTGGGCTTTGGGTGGGGGCGTATGCGACCCTCGAGGCTTCCGTGCCGGAATCGGCACCGGCCTCCGTCGGGCTGGGCGACCTCGGACTCCTGCTCCGCTACGAGCTGACGCCCAGCATCGCGTTGTTCAACGAGGTCGACCTCGAGGACATGGTCACGCTCGTCGAGCATTCCGGTGTGGAGCGCGGCAGCAGGATTCTCTTGCTCGAGCGCCTCTACCTCGACTGGTCAGCGACCCCCCACCTCACGGTGCGGGTGGGAAAGTTCCTCACGCCGTTCGGGATCTGGAACGTGACCCGACGGGCACCCCTCACCTGGACGGTCGACCGCCCGGTGGCTACGCAGAGCGCTTTCCCGGAGCACACGAGCGGGCTCAGCGTGATCTACCAAACGACACGCCACGGTTGGACCTTCGATGCCACAGGGTACGGGCAGGCACAAGACGAATTGGTGCGCGGTGCCGCAGACACGTCGGCATCCGCGATCGGCGGAGGTCGGTTCGTCGCGGGGCATGCTCTCGGGCGGGCGTACCTGGCGTGGGGGCTGAGCGGAACCGTCTTCGAGAACCGGGACACCGACCGCTGGGAAGACGCTTATGGCACCGACGTCGACCTGACCGTCTGGGGGCATCATCTTACGGGCGAGTTCGCGTACTCGCACCTTCGGGAGAACGGGGCGGCGCGGGAGTGGGGCCTCTACATCCAGGACGTCGTCCCGCTCTTCGGGGCGTTCTCCGGGGTCTTCCGCTTCGAGCACACGGAGCCGCGTGACGGCCCCGCCGTAAACGGGCCTCTTCTCGGAATCGCGTGGCGGCCCTCGGCCCACGTCATCGTCAAGGCGGACTATCAATTCGCGGACCACGAAGGCAGCCCGCGAGCGCGGAGTGCGCTGGAGCGGGGCTTCGGGGCTACGATCACGTTGTTCTTCTAGCTCGTGCGGCGGCTCCCTGTACCCGTGTTGCTGGCGGCCTTGGTCGCGTGGGGTCGCCTGGCTGCCGGTGAGCCGACCGCGCCGAAGATCGCGGTCATCGTCGGCGAGCGGAGCGTCGTGACCCG
>JAXLXP010000007.1:0-324563 GCA_046327955.1 Binatia bacterium
CGCCGGCATGCTCGGCTGGCTCTTCCGCTACCAACCCGACGAGCGGCCCTACACCGGCCTCTCGTTCACGCACGGCAACGCGCAGTCGGTGACGCTCGCCCCCGCGCTCTCGATGGGCCTGCGCGCCGTCGTCAGCCGGCGCTTCACGAAGTCGCGGCTGTGGGACGTCTGCCGGCGCCACGGCTGCACGACCTTCTCGCTCGTCGGCGGCATGGCGACCGCGATCTACAGCGAGCCGGCCCGCCCCGACGACGCCGACAACCCGGTGCGCATGGTCGTGAGCGGCGGCATGCCGGCGGGAATCTGGGAAGCGTTCGAGCAGCGCTTCGCCGTCCAGGTGCTCGAGTTCTACGGCGCGATGGACGGCGGCGGCATGGCCTACAAGCCGATCGGTGAGGGGCCGATCGGCTCGTTCGGCAAACCGATGCCCGGCGTCGAGATGCAGATCCTCGACGAGGATGGCCGGCCGTGCGCGCCCGGCGTCGTCGGCGAGATCTGCTGCCGCCCGGGCGATGGCAGCGCCGCCGCCGTCGAGTACCACGGCAACCCCGAGGCCTCGGCGAAGAAGATCCGCGGCGGCTGGAACCGCAGCGGCGACATGGGCCACGCCGACGCCGACGGCTGGCTCTTCTTCGACTATCGCGCCGGCGGCGGCATCCGCCGCAACGGCGACTTCGTCAACCCCGGTTTCGTCGAGAAGGCGATCGCCGAGCACCCGGCGGTGGCCGACGTCTTCGTCTACGGCGTCCCGGCGGCCTCCGGTGCGCCCGGCGAGAAGGACGTCGTCGCGGCGATCGTGCCGTTCGACGCCGCGGCGTTCGACCCGCAGGCGATCTTCGCCGCTTGCCGCCGGACGCTCGAGCCCAACTTCGTCCCCGCCTTCATCCAGGTGGTCGACGAGATTCCGAAGACCGCGTCCGAGAAGCCCCAGGAGCGCTTCCTGGCGGCGCAACTGGCACCCGACGCCCCGAACGTCCACACCGAACGGCGCGCGTGACGCCCGTTCCCATCCGAGAGGAGCCGACCAATGGCTGACGAGCATCCCGCCCGAGCCGCCTCGCAGCGTTCGATGCGCGCCGTGCAGGCGAAGGACCGGGCCGCGTGGGTCGCGCTGTTCGCCGACGACGCCGTGATCGAGGACCCGGTGGGAACATCCCCGATCGACCCGACCGGCCTGGGCCAGCGCGGCAAGGCGGCGATCGGCGCCTTCTGGGACCATCACATCGGGCCGAACCAGATCGCCTTCGACATCCGTGGCTCGTACGCCGCCGGCGACGAGTGTGCGAACGTCGGTGCGATCACCACCACGATGCCGAGCGGCATGCAGGCGGTCGCCGAAGGCGTCTTCGTCTACAAGGTGAATGCCGCGGGCCAGCTCGTCTCGCTGCGCGCGTTCTGGGAGTTCGAGCGGATGATGGCGAGCATCACCACGGCGAGTTGACTTGCCGGAGAGGATGTCCGAGGAAATCCCCCATGGCCGAAGCCTACATCGTCGATGCCGTTCGAACCCCCGTCGGTCGCCGCAACGGCGGCCTCTCGCGCGTGCACCCCGCCGACCTGGGCGCGCACGTGATGAAGGCCCTCGTGCAGCGCACCGGCATCGATCCGCACGCGGTCGAGGACGTCTTCTTCGGGTGCGTCGACGCCATCGGACCGCAGGCCGGCTGCATCGCGCGCACCTGCTGGCTCGCCGCCGGCCTCCCCGACGAAGTCCCCGGCACCACGATCGACCGGCAGTGCGGCTCGGCACAGCAGGCGATCTCCTTCGCCGCGCAGGCGGTGCTGAGCGGCACCAACGACGTGATCGTCGCCGGCGGCGTGCAGAACATGAGCATGATCCCGATCTCGTCGGCGATGACCGTCGCCCAGCCGATGGGCTTTGCCGACCCGTTCAGCACGTCCGAGGGCTGGGTCGCGCGCTACGGCACCCAGGAGGTGTCGCAGTTCCGCGGCGCCGAGATGATCTGCCAGAAGTGGGACATCTCCCGCCTCGACATGGAGCGATTCGCGCTCGAGAGCCATCGCCGGGCCATCCAGGCGATCGACGCGGGGCGCTTCCGCGGCGAGATCGCCCCCTACGGACCGGTCGTGAACGACGAGGGCCCGCGCCGCGACACCTCGGCCGAGAAGCTGGCCGCGCTCAAACCGCTCACCGAGGGCGGCCGGCTCACCGCCGGCGTCGCGAGCCAGATCTCCGACGGCGCCGCGGCCGTGCTGGTGGTGAACGAGCGGGGCCTCAAGACGCACGGCCTCACGCCGCGCGCCCGCATTCACCACATCAGCGTGCGCGGCGACGACCCGATCTACATGCTGACCGCGCCGATCCCGGCCACGCGCTACGCGCTGCAGCGCAGCGGGCTGCGGGTGCAGGACATCGACCTGGTCGAGATCAACGAGGCGTTCGCCCCGGTCGTGCTCGCCTGGCAGAAGGAGACCGGCTGGGACCTCGCCAAGGTGAACGTCAACGGCGGCGCGATCGCGCTCGGGCACCCGCTCGGGGCCACCGGCGCGCGCCTCATGACCACGCTGCTCTGCGAGCTCGAGCGCACGGGCGGTCGCTACGGCCTGCAGACCATGTGCGAGGGCGGCGGGCAGGCGAACGTCACGATCCTCGAACGCCTGTCCTGAGATGCGCTTCGCGTTCACCGAGGAGCAGGTGGCGCTGCGCGACGCCGCGCGGAGCTTCCTGCACGACTGCGCGTCGCCGGACGCGGTCCGCCGCGCGATGGCGACGGAGACCGGCTGGGACCCCGCGGTGTGGCGACGCATCGGGTCCGAGCTCGGCTGGACCTCGATCCTCGTCCCGGAAGCGTGCGAGGGCGCCGGGCTCGGGTACGTGGAGCTGGTGGCCCTGATGGAGGAGATGGGCGCCGCGCTGCTCTGCGCACCCTTCTTCTCGACCGTGTGTCTGGCGACCAACGCCTTGCTGCTCGGCGGCACCGCGGCCCAGCAGCAGGCCCACCTTCCCGGCATCGCCGCCGGCACGACGACGGCGACGCTCGCGTGGACCGAGCCGTGCGGGCGCTGGGACGCCGCCGGCATCGCGGCGGTCGCCCGGCGAGACGGCGGCGACTTCGTCCTCTCGGGCACGAAGACCTTCGTCGTCGACGGTCACACCGCGGACCTGCTGATCGTGGCCGCGCGCCACCCCGGCAGCACCGGCGAGGACGGCGTGAGCCTCTTCCTCGTCCCGGCGACGACGCCCGGTATCGCTCGCCGCCCGCTGCCGACGATGGACCAGACACGGCGGCAGGCCGAGATCCGGCTGCACGACGTCCGCCTCCCGGCCGCCGCCGTGCTCGGCGAGGCCGGCGCCGGGGCGCCCGTGCTCGCCCGCGTCCTCGACCGCGCGGCCGTGGCACTGGCGGCCGAGCAGGTGGGCGGCGCCCAGCGCTGCCTCGACCTGACCGTCGAGTACGCCAAGCAGCGGACGCAGTTCGGCCGGGCGATCGGGTCGTTCCAGGCGATCAAGCACATGTGCGCCGACATGCTGGTGAAGCTCGAGTCGGCGCGCTCCGCCGCGTACTACGCGGGCTGGGCGGTCGCCACCGACGACCCGGAGCTGCCGGCGCTGGCCTCGCTCGCCAAGGCGTACTGCTCCGACGCCTACTTCTTCTGCGCCGCCGAGGCCCTGCAGATCCACGGTGGCGTCGGCTTCACCTGGGAGTACGACGTCCATCTCTACTTCAAGCGCGCGAAGTCGAGCGAGACCCTGCTCGGCCCTCCCGCGTACCACCGCGAGCTGGTCGCCCAGCGCATCGGACTCTGAGCGCCGCGTGCCGGGTCCACTCGACATGACCGGCCGGGTCGTGCTGGTGACCGGCGGGGGCCGCGGCGTCGGGCGCGGCATCACGGCGCGATTCCTCGACGCGGGGGCGGTGGTGGTGACCTGCGGTCGCACCGCGCCCGACCCGCCACCCGCCGCCGGCGGCCGGGAGGCCGAGTTCGTCCCTGCCGACGTGCGCCAGGCAGAGGACGTCGACCGCGTCGTCACGACCACCGTCACGCGCCATGGCCGGCTCGACGTTCTGGTGAACAACGCCGGCGGCAGCCCGGAGGCCGACGCCGCCACCGCGTCTCCTCGGTTCTCCGAAGCGATCATCCGCCTGAACCTGCTCGCCCCGCTCGCCTGCGCGCAGCGCGCGAACGCCGTCATGCAGGCCCAGCCCGAGGGCGGCGTCATCATCAACGTCGCGAGCGTGAGCGGTACGCGTCCCTCGCCCGGCACGGCCGCATACGGCGCGGCCAAGGCCGGGCTCCTGAGCCTCACGCAGTCGCTCGCGATCGAGTGGGCGCCGAAGGTGCGGGTGAACGCGGTCACCGCCGGGATGATCCGCACCGAGCAGTCCCACCTTCACTACGGAGACGACGCCGGCGTCGCGGCGGTCGCCGCCACCATCCCGCTCGGCCGCCTGGGCGAGCCCGAGGACGTGGGCGACGTCTGCCTCTTCCTGGCGTCGCCGCTCGCGCGCTACGTGAGCGGCGCGAGCGTGCTGCTCCACGGTGGCGGCGAGCCGCCCCCGTTCCTGGCCGCCGCCCGGCGCGCGCGCGACGTCACGCGCTGAGCGACCCCAGGATCGCCGGCATGTCCGTGCGCCACAGGAAGTGCCCGCGGGCGGGCACGACCACGAGTCGGCTGCGCGGCAACCGTCGCGCCAGCGCTTCCGCGTGGGCGCGCGGCACCAAGCGGTCGTCCGCCCCCTGCCACACGACGACCTCGACCGGCACGTCCTCGGGCCGGAACCCCCACGGTCCGCCGAGCAACCGGTAGTCCTCCACGGTGCCGCGAACGCCCGCACGGAGCGCCTCGTAGGTGGGTGCCGTCACCTCGGACGCCTGCAGCCTCGAGACGGCGCGGCGGTCGGCGGGCGACAGCTCACGGACGAGGCTCCAGCACAGCAGCGCCGCCGGCAGCCGCCGGACGAGGCGGAGCACCAGCATCGCCACGCGCGGTGCCCGCCGCGCGAGCGGGAAGAGGAGGCGATCCGCGAGCAGGCCGAGGGCGGCCGCACCGCCGGGATGGTCGATCGGGCCCATGCCGGCGACGGTGGCCACGCGCGTCACGCGCGTGTGGAGCACGTGCCCGCATGCCAGCGCGTAAGGTCCACCGGCCGACCAGCCCAGGACCGCGAAGCGGTCGACCCCCAGCGCGTCGGCGAGCGTGCGCACGTCGGCAGGCCAATCGAGAAGGGTACGACCCCGGCTGGGGTCCGAGCCGCCGATGCCCGGACGGTCGATCGCGAGCAGGCGGAGCCCCCGGGTCGCGCACGTCCCGTCGGCGAACGCGACGTCGAGCCGCGAGCTGAGCCCGCCGTGACAGCTCACGACCACCCGGCCGCGCGGGTCACCGAGGTCGAGGTACCGGAGCCCACGGCCGCCCGGGACACGCAACGTGTGGTCGCGCACGGGCTCAGGCGCGAGGCCGTCGGCCCCCGGCCTCGCCCCGGCGCACGAGCGGCACCACGGCGCCGAGGAGGCCTTCGCGGGTGATGGGCTTGCTCAGATGGGCCTGGAAGCCCGCCTCCAGCGCGCGCCGCCGGTCGTCGTCCCGCGCGTAGCCGGACAGCGCCACCGCCGCAAGCCCGCCACCCTCCCCCGGCGAGAGCGCACGGAGGCGGCGGATCAGCGCATACCCGTCCTCCCCGGGCATGCCGATGTCGGAGAGCAGCAGATCCGGCCGCCACGCCACGACGGCCTCGAGCGCGGCCGCCGTCGAGTCCACGGCCCGCACCTCCGCCCCGGATGCGACCAGAAGCTCCGCCAGCAGCTCGCGCGTGTCGCGCACGTCCTCGACGACCAGAATGCGAACGCCTGCCAGCGCCTCCTGCGAGACGCTCACGACCGCCAGCCGCTCCCGCGCCGGGGCGTCACGAACGGGCAGCTCGACCGTGAACGTCGCGCCGGCGCCCGGCCCGTCGCTCTCCCCGCGGATGTGGCCGCCGTGCAGCTCGACCAGCTCGCGCGCGACGGCGAGACCGATGCCGAGCCCCTCGTGCGCCCGCGTCGAGCTGCTGTCCGCCTGCCGGAAGCGCTCGAAGACGAACGGGAGGAAGCTCGCCGCGATCCCCTCGCCCGTGTCGGCGACGCGCACCACGACGACGGCGGGTCCCGCCGCGATCTCGACCGTCACCGCTCCGCCGGCCGGCGTGAACTTCACCGCGTTCGAGAGCAGGTTTGCGAAGATCTGCTGCAGCCGGGCCGGGTCTCCCGCGACGAAGACGTCCGGCCCATCCGCCACGACCTTCAGCGCGACCCCTTTCGCCGCCGCCGCGAGGCGCACGCCATCGACGGCTGCCCGCACCGCCTCCGCCAGATCGACGGGCCGCATCTCGAGCCGCAGCTTCCCGCTGACGATCGCGGTGACGTCGAGCAGGTCGTTGACGAGCTGGGTCTGCGCCAGGGCATTGCGCTCGATCACCTCGAGCGCGCGGCGCCGCTTGTCGTCGTCCAGCGCCCCATCGCGCAGCAGGCGCACCCAGCCGAGGATCGGCGTGAGCGGCGAACGCAGCTCGTGCGAGAGCACCGCGAGGAACTGGTCTTTCGCCCGGCTCGCCGCCTGGACCTCGCGGTAGAGCCGGGAATGTTCCATCGCGATCGCGAGGTGGTCGGCAACCTCGACGGCGATGTCCACCTGCTCCGGCGCGAACGGGCCCGGCGTGTCGCGGCGAAACACCATCAGGCCGACGAGCGCGCCCTGGAACCGCAGCGGCACGCCCAACAACGCGCGCAGCCCCGTCGCCGCCGCCGCTTCGAGGAAGGGCGTGGTCGCTTGAAGCCTCCCGACGTCCTCCACGACGTACGGGCGGCCCGCACGCAGGATCTCGAGCACCGGCGGCGCGAAGGCACCGAGCGGCATACGATCGCCGAGCCCGGCCACGCCCGCCTGTCGATCGACCGCCATGATCTCGGCCTCGAGCCGATCCTCCCGCAGCGTGACGATGGCGGCGGCCACCGCGTCCACGAGCGGCCGCACGCGGGCCAGTGCGGCCTGGGCAATCTCCTGCGGGCTCTCGGCCATGAGGATCGCGCGATCGATCGCCCGCAGCGTCTCGAGGCGCTCGGCCGCGCGCTGCAGCGCCACCTCCGCGCGCGCACGCTCCAGCTCGGCCTCCGCACGTCCCGCGAAGAAGCGCAGGATCTCCTCGGGGCGCAGGCGGTCGTCGAGCGCGGCGTCGTGGAGCACGACGATCAGACCGACCGGCCGGTGATCGGCACCGAAGAGCGGCGTGCCGAGGTAGCTCTCGATCCCCATCGCCGCCAGCATCGGGTCGTCGGGGAACGCGGCGGCGGCGCCCCGTCGGTGGAAGCACATCGCGCCGGTCATCACCCCCTCGCACGGCGTCCCGGCGAGCGGATAGGCGAGGTTCGGCTGCGCGGCCCCGTCGCGCCAGATCGCGATCGTCCGCACCTGCAGCGGCTCCTCGGACGTGAGCTCCCCGACGAGCGCGACGCGCGCGCCGAGCGCCTCCGCCAGCCCGCGGACGAGCCCCTGGAAGAAGACCTCGCCCACCCCCGCCGTGTCGGCCACGATCCGGCGGTGCGCCAACTCGACCCGCTTGCGCGCGTCGATGTCCTGGATCACCGAGATGAAGTACTTGGGCGACCCGTCGTGCCGGCGGACGAGGGCGACGGTGAGGTTGATCCACACGACGCGACCGTCCTTGCGGATGTAGCGCTTCTCCATCGTGTAGGTCGGGATCACGCCGGCGAGCATCTGGCGCACGTACGCGAGGTCGGCGTCGAGGTCGTCGGGGAAGGTGATGTCCTGGAAGGTCCGCCGCAGCAGCTCGCCGCGCGGGTAGCCCACGATGTCGCAGAGCTTCTGATTGACGCGCAGGAACGCCCCGTCCGGAGCCACGTGGGCGATTCCCACCGCCGCCTGCTCGAAGGTGGAGCGGAACCGCTCCTCACTCTCGCGTAGGGCGTCCACCAGGTTTCCTGAACCACGAAACCGCCGCCGCCGTCCAGCCGGCGCCCGGGCGGGACTCATGTTGTCGCGGGATTCGGCCGAGATTCACCTTGTGCAGTCCGTCCCGACGGAAGCGGATTCGTCTGCCGGCCCGGCACCCATGGCGCCGGACGACACGAGCGTAGTCGACCCCGCCCGCCGGCTCGGGTGGCTGACGGCGATGGCGCTGTCGGTCATCGCGTGCCTGTCCGTCTCCTCGTACCTGCTGTTCGAGCACGCCCTCAAAGGACACGCGCGCGACGCCCCCGTGATCACCGTGGCGGGGCGGCAGCGGATGCTGACCCAGAAGCTCGCCAACCTCGCCCTGGACATGCAGTGGGCCTCGTACCAGGGCCAGTTCGCGTTCCTCAGCGCCGACATCCGCGACGCACTCGAATCCTGGCGCTTCGCCCACCTCGGCCTCCAGCACGGCGATCCCGACCTCGACCTCCCGGGCGACAACCCGCCGGAGGTGGTGGCGGCGTTCGCGAGCCTCGAGCCGGAGTACCAGGCGATCGTCGCCTCGGTGCACGAGCTGCTCGACGCCACGCAGGCGACGTCCCCCGAGCAAGCCCGCGATCGGATCGCCGCCGAGGTGACGACCATCCAGGAGCATGCGGAGCCGTTCGGCGAGGGCATGGACCGGATCGCCGCGCTCTACCTGCAGGCAGCCCGAGCCCGGATCGACCGGCTGAAGCGGACCGTGCTCGTGCTCACGATCCTCACGCTCGTCGCGCTCGCGCTCGAGGGGCTGCTCGTCTTCCGGCCGGCGGCGAACCTCATCCGCACCCAATTCCGCCGCCAACGGCAGCTCGCCGAGAACGCCGCCGCGCTGAGCGCCACGCTCGCGGAGCGCGAGGCCGAGGCACGCAAGCTCGCCCACGTCGCCAGTCGCACCGACAACGCCGTGCTCATCACCGACGCGACCGGCCATGCCGAATGGGTCAACGACGCGTTCGTGCGCGTGACCGGCTACACGCTCGACGAGTTGCGCGGTACCGTCCCGTCGCACATGTTCGACGGCGCGCAGATCGATCCCGAAGACCTGACGCGCATGCGCGACAGCATCATGACCGGCCAGACCTGGCGCCGCGAGCTGCGCCACGCGCGCAAGGACGGCACCCAGTACTGGGGCGAGATCGAGATCTTCCCCGTCCACGACGGGCAGGGCGACCTGCGGCACTTCATCTCGCTCGAGCGCGACATCACCGACCGCAAACGTGCGGAGGCGGAGGTGGCACGCTACACCGCCGAGGTCGAGGAGTCGCGCGACCGCCTGGCGATGCAGGCGAGCGAGCTCGCCAACATGGCCGACGAGCTCGCGCGCGCGCGCGACGAGGCCCTCGCCTCCGCACGCGCCAAGTCCGAGTTCCTCGCGAACATGAGTCACGAGATCCGCACGCCGATGAACGGCGTGATCGGCATGACCGGGCTCCTCCTCGACACCCCACTCGACGACGAGCAGCGCGAGTACGCGTTCACCGTCAAGCACAGCGCCGACGCGCTGCTCACGGTCATCAACGACATCCTCGACTTCTCGAAGATCGAGGCCGGCAAGCTCACGCTCGAGACCATCGACTTCAGCCTGCGCTCGACGCTGGAGGAAGTCGCCGACCTGCTCGCCGCCTCGGCCGCCAAGAAGAAGCTCGAGTTCGCGTGCGTCGTCCCGCCGGGGATGCCCGATGCGCTGCGCGGCGATCCGGTGCGCATCCGGCAGATGGTCACGAACCTGGTCGGCAACGCGATCAAGTTCACCGAGGCGGGCGAAGTCACGATCGAGGCCCAGGTGGCGAGCGAGACCGCGACGCACGCGGTCATCCGGCTGCTGATCCGCGATACCGGCATCGGCATCCCGCCCGACCGCCAGGCCGCGGTGTTCGAGAGCTTCACGCAGGTCGACGGGAGCACGACCCGGCGCTACGGCGGCACGGGCCTCGGCCTCACCATCAGCCGCCACCTCACCGAGCTGATGGGCGGCCGCATCGGCGTCGACAGCGAGGTCGGCAAGGGCAGCACGTTCTGGATCGAGCTGCCCTTCGAGAAGGCGGCGCACCCGGTCCCCGTACGCGACGTGCCCGTCAAGCTGGTCGGCGTCCGCGTCCTCATCGTCGACGACCACGCCGTCAACCGTCGCATCCTCCACCACCAGCTCCACGCGTGGGGCATGCTACCGTTCGCCGTCGGCAGCGGTCCCGAGGCGATCACCGTCCTGCGCACCACCCCGCTGACCGATCCGTACCGCCTGATCCTGCTCGACATGCAGATGCCGGAGATGGATGGCGAGGCCACGGCGGCGGCGATCAAGGCCGACCCCCGCTTCGCCGCGATCCCGATCGTGCTCCTCTCTTCGATCGGCGCGCGCGCGACCGAGGAGCATCTCCGCGCCAAGGGCTTCGCCGCCACGCTCACCAAACCCGTCCGCGAGGCGCGGCTCTTCCACAAGATGGTCGAGGTCCTGGGTGACGAGGCGAAGCCGGTGCCGATCGCCGGCCCGTCCCGACCTTCCACGAACGGCGAACCGCCGCCGGCCCCGGTCACGGTCGCGCCGGGCCTGCGGGTGCTGCTCGCCGAGGACAACCTCATCAACCAGAAGGTCGCGTGCCGCATGCTCGAGAAGCTCGGCTGCGTCGTCGAGACCGCCGAGAACGGCGAGGAGGCGCTCCGCATCTGGGCCGCCAGCCCCGTCGACGTGGTCCTGATGGACGTCCAGATGCCGGTCCTCGACGGCTACGAGGCCACCGCCGAGCTCCGGCGGCGCGAGGAGGGCACGGGCCGCCGGACGCCCGTCATCGCGCTCACCGCCCACGCAATGGTCGGCGACCGCGAACGCTGCCTCGCCGCGGGCATGGACGACTACCTCTCGAAGCCGCTGGCCGCCGCCGCTTTGCGCACGGCGCTCGCGCACTGGGGCACGCCGTCTGCTGCCGCCGACGCCGCCGCGGTTCTCGACGCGACGCGCGCCGTACAAGCCCGTGCCGCCGACGCGCTCGCCGACCTCGGGGACGCCGTGCCGCCACCAGCCCCGTCCGTGCCGTCGGACGACGACTGACGAGCCGCGCCGGCGCCGTGTCCCGTCAGTGGAGCGTCCAGCGCCGCTCGAGAGCACGCTCGACGCAGGCGACCAGACGCGGCGGGTCGACCGGCTTCTCGAGCAGCGCGACGACGCCCTCCGCGCCCGCATCGAGCAGGTCGGCCGTCAGCGGATAGCCGGACAGCACGATCACGGGGACGTCGGCGTGTTCGCGGTGCAGCGCGCGGTACAGGCCCGCACCCGTGCCGTGCGGCATCATGATGTCCGTGACCACGACGCCGATCTCGTCGTGGTGGCGGTGCCAGACGCGCAGCGCCTCGATCCCCGAGCCCGCCTCGAAGACCCGGTGGCCATGCTCCTCCAGGACTGCGCGCTCGACCTCGCGCGCGCCCGGATCGTCCTCGGCGAGCAGGATCCCGCGCCGGAGTGCGCCGCCACCGCGGCTCGGCGGCCCGGCGGGCCGCACGCATCCCGCCACCGCCCCCACCAGCTCGGCGGGGTCGAAGAGCGTTCCGAGTTGGGCCGCGAACCCGGCGCTCAGCGCCGACTCGCGATCCTTCCGACCCCCGCGGGCGTCGAGCGCCACGGCCGGCGTCGCGCCGCCCTCGCCCACCGGAAGGGCGCGCACCGCGCGCAGCAACGCGTAGCCGTCCTCGCCGCGCATCGCCAGGGCGGCGACCAGGGCCTGCGGCCGCCAGGCCCGCACGGCAGCGAGCCCCTCGGCGACCGATCCCGCTTCGCGCACGATCGCCCCCGCGCTCCCGAGCAGCAGCACGACTCCCTCGCGCGTGGTCGGCTCGTCGTCCACGACGAGGATCCGTACGCCCTCGAGCACCCCGCCGAACGTCGCGCGCTCCCCGGCCTGGCGTTCCCCCCCCGCGCCCGGCGCGGTCACATCCGCCGGCGCGAACGGGAGGAGCACGGTGAACTCGGCGCCGTGTCCGACCCCTGCGCTCTCCGCCCGCACCGTGCCCCCGTGCAGCGCGACGACGTGACGGACGATCGCGAGGCCGAGCCCGAGGCCGGCCTGCCGTCGCGGCGGCGACGTCGCACGCCAGAAGCCGTCGAAGACATCCGGCAGCAGCTCCGCGGCGATCCCGACGCCGGAATCGCGCACCACGAGGGCGAGCCCCTCGGCCCGCCGCTCCAGGCGCACCAGGACCCGGCCCCCGGGTGCCGTGAACTTGATCGCGTTGGCCACCAGATTCCAGACGACCTGCTCGAGCCGAGTCGCATCGCCGAGCGTGACGTCCGGCCGCGCGGCGAGATCGACCTCCAGGGCGACGCCGCCCGTCGCCGCCGCGGGACGCAGCGCCGCCAGCCCCCGGTCGACCACGCTCGCGAGCCCGACCGTGCCCATCTCCACGCCCAGCTCCCCACGCGCGATCCGCACGACGTCGAGCAGGTCGTCCGCGATGTGCAGCAGCGCCCGCAGATCGCGCTCGATCGTCACCATCGCACGCTCGGTCTCGCTCGGCGCGACCTCCCGGTTGCGGAGGATCCAGGTCCAGCCGAGCGCCGCGGTCACGGCGGTACGCAGCTCGTGCGACAGCACCGCCAGGAACTCGTCGCTGGCCTGGCTGGTCGAGGGCACCGCACGCGTCTCGTCCGCCACCACGCCGACGGCGGGCCGGCGCGTGCAGCCGATCGTCCACCGCCACAGCGACGCCAACCCGGCCGACAGCTCCCTGGGGTTCATGCGCTGCTCCTCCCCGCGGGGTGCGTTGCGGCTACGAGTAGTCCCGGTCCGCGGGCAACGTCAAGGCAGCGCGTGCTCAGCCGGAGGCGAGCACCGCGCGCGCGTGCTCGGTGTCCATGTACTCCTTGAGCTGGACGATCTTCCCGTCCCGCACCACCACGAGGAAGTGATAGTGGTTGTGGTAGACGCGGCCACTGACGTGACGGCCGTGCGATTCCGCCTCGACCGCGACGCGCTCGCCTTCCGCCGTCATCGCGAGAATCGTGAACGCGAGCCCATCGGGAAACAGGCCGAGCACCGCGTCCATGCCCTGCATCGCCTGCGCCCTCGTGAAGCGACCCGAGAACGGCAGGCTTCCGGCGGTCCACAGCTCGAAGTCGTCCGCATAGAGCCGATCGACCGCCGCGCGATCGGAGCGGGAGAGCGCCGCGAACAACGCTTCCGCGAGCCGCCGGCTCTCGCGCGTCTGGACATCGGTCATGCGTCCCCCATCCGCTCGATCACGTCGCGGCCGAACCGCTCGAGCCAGCGGCGCAGGCCGTCGATGTCGCGTCGCTTGGCGGCGACGACCATCCGCGACGCCCCGGCGTCACGCCAGGCCTCCGCTGCGCGCAGGTCGTCGCCGCCGAGGCAGGTGAGCGCGATCGCGGCCGGGTCGCGCCCGTGCCGCGCGGCCTCCTCCGCCGCCACGGCCCGGAGCGTGCGTAGCTGCTCGCCCGATACCCCGAGCGGATAGAACCCGTCGCCGAGGCGACCCGCCCGCCGGGCGGCTGCCCGCGTGTGCCCGCCGACGACGATCGGCACGCCGCCCGACTGCACCGGCCGTGGCGCCGAGACCACCCGGTCGAAGCGGACGAAGTCCCCCTGGAAGCTCGCCACCTCGTCCCGCCAGAGCGCACGCATGACGGCGACGTACTCGTCCGCGCGCCGGCCGCGGTCGTCGAACGACGTGCCCACCGCCTCCGCCTCCTCGCGCACCCAGCCGACGCCGATGCCGAGCTCGAGCCGACCGCCCGAGAGCCGATCGAGGCTCGCGAGCTCCTTCGCCAGCACGAGCGGGTTGCGCTGGGGAAGATTGAGCACGCCGGTGGCGAGACGGATGCGCCGCGTCGCCGCCGCGACGTAGGCGAGCCACACGAGCGGGTCGGGCTGCGGCACGGTCGCGGTGAACGGCGAGCGCCCGCTCGGGTCGTAGGGGTAGACCGACGCGTAGTCGACCATCATGACGACGTGCTCGACGACCCACAGCGACTCGAAGCCCTGTTCCTCGGCCGCCTGTGCGAACGCGACCGCGAACTCGGGCGACTCGACCGGCGCGAGGCCATACGGTGGGATGACACCGAATTTCACGGTCGGCGAGCCTACATGCCGGACGGATTCGTTGACAACCCATCCAGCGCCGGGTACCAACCCGCGACGACTTCATGGTCCGCTGCCTCATCGCACTCGTCCTCGCTCTGCTCGCGGGACGGGTGCCCTCGGCTCGGGCACAGCCGATCGGGACCGATCTCGCCGCGCTCAACCTCTGCCTGTACGGCGACTGCGAGGCGCGCGGCTCCTACGCCGCCGATCCGTTCGGCTGGACGAACCCCGCCACCCTGCCCGTCGGCGTCTTGGGCTACGTCCAGCGGGGCGTGATCGCGAGCCCCAGCTACTTCCGGCTGAACGTCGGCCGCGTCGCCGCCGACATCGAGAGCGGCACGATCACGGCCATCGCGTCGCCCTTCGTCGCGGCCGCCACCGTCGTCTACGCCGAGGCCGAGGGCACGCCGCGCAGCCTGCCCGGCCTCGACCTGCGGCTGCGCCTGCCGACCGTGCGCCTCGCCGTCGGCGCCGACCTCGACCGCTGGCTCGGCGTCAAGGGGCTCGCGGTCGGCCTGCTCGGCGAGCTTCCCGGCACCACCACCGACCTCCGCCTCGCCGCGGGCGGCACGACGTTCGTCCACGGTCGCGAGGATCACGAGATCAACCTCACCGGCGGCGTCCACTGGCGCGGCGGCCGCGACGACTGGTTCATGGCCGGTGCCTTCCTGAACGGGATCCGCAACCGTTCGACCGTCGAGATCGGCCCCGCGCGCCAGCGCGGCACGACCGACGCGTGGTTCGCGCGCGGCGGCGTGAGCCTGCTCCCCTTCGTCCCGCTCGGTCTCGCTGGAGGCGAGGGGCCGGTGGCCGAGTGGCTCGGGGCGATCCGTCTCGGCGCCGACGTCGAGCATCGCAACATTGCCGCCCCCGGCGAGGGGGCTCGCATCCAGTCCCTCGGCTACTTCGGCCTCGACGTCCGCCTGCTCCCGGACGCCTGGAACCCGGTGGCGCGCTGGGTCCGCGTCTACGCGGTCGGCGGCGTGGACACCGACCGCGGTTGGGGAATCGGCCCCGGCCTCTACGGCAACGGGCCGCTCGAGTTCTTGAGCTGCAACCCGGCGTACTCTTCCCGTCCGCTCTCCCCGTCGTTCGGCGATCGCGTCGACATCTGGACCGCGACCTGCAGCGTCATGGTCGCCCTGTAGGAGCCCCCGTGTCCTTCACGCACCTGCTCGCACCCGGCCGCATCGGCACCCTCGAGACCCGCAACCGGATCGTCATGACGCCCATGGGCTCGAACCTCGCCGAACCCGACGGGCACGTCGGCGAGCGGCTCGTACGCTACTACGAGGCACGCGCACGGGGCGGGGTCGGCCTCGTGATCGTCGGCGTCGGCGCGATCGCGTGGCCAGCCGGCGCATGCCTCCCGAACCAGGTGGCCATCTCCGACGACCGCTTCCTGCCCGGACTCCGGATGCTCACCGACCGCCTCCACGCCCACGGCGCCAAGGTCGCGATCCAGCTGCAGCACGCGGGCAAGGTCGCGACCCAGGACATGGCCGCGGGGCGCCCCATGTGGGTGCCATCGATTCCCGACCTCACGGCCGGCGACCTGTTCCAGGATCTCTCGCTCGAGGAGATCCAGCGCCTCACCAGCTACATCACGGCGCCGGGCGCCGCCATCGCGCACCACGAGATGACGCGCGATGACATCCGAACGGTCGTCACCGCCTTTGCCCACGCCGCGGACCGCGCGCGGCGCGCCGGATTCGACGGCGTCGAGATTCACGGCGCACACGGCTACCTGCTCTCGAGCTTCCTCTCGCCTGCCTCCAACCACCGGACGGACGACTACGGTGGCCCGCTCGAGAACCGCGCCCGCCTTCTCCTCGAGGTCATCCACGCCGTGCGTACCCAGGTGGGCACGGCGTTCCCGGTCTGGTGCCGCCTCGACGCGTGCGAATACCGGGTCGAGCACGGCATCACCGAAGACGACGCGCGGCGCACCGCCGAGCTCGCCGCCGCGGCGGGGCTCGACGCGATCCACGTGAGCGCGTACGCCGACCCGACCTCCGGCGTCGCCTTCACCGACGCCCCGCTCGTACACGAGCCCGGGCGCTACGTACCGCTCGCGGAAGCGATCAAGCGCCGCGTCGCCGTACCGGTGATCGCGGTCGGCCGCATCGAGCCCGCGGACGCCGAGGCCCTTCTCGCCGCCGGCCGCGCCGACTTCGTCGCCATGGGCCGCAAGCTGCTCGCCGATCCCGAGCTGCCGCGCAAGCTCGCCGAGGGCCGCCCCGACGACGTCCGCCCGTGCATCTACTGCTACACCTGCGTCGGGCAGATCTACCTGAACGAGCCCACGCGCTGCGCGGTGAATCCGGCGACCGGACGCGAGGCCGAGTACGCGATCGTGCCCGCACCGACACCCCGCCACGTGCTCGTGGCCGGCGGCGGACCCGCCGGGCTCGAGGCCGCGCGCGTCGCGGCCCTGCGCGGGCATCGCGTGACGCTCTGCGAGAAGGCCGACCGCCTCGGCGGCACGGCGTTCTTCTCGTCGCTGGTCTACGAGCCGAACGGGCGGCTCGTCGACCATCTCACGGCGCAGGTGCGCCAGCTCGCCGTCGACGTGCGGCTCGGCATGCCCGTGACGCCCGCGCTGGTGCGCGAGCTCGCGCCCGACGTGGTGTTGGTCGCCGTCGGCGCACGCCGCGAAGCCCCGGCCATCCCCGGCATCGATCGCCCCGACGTGTTCAGCGGCGACGACCTCCGCACCCTCCTCACCGGCGGCGACCCCGAGGTCGCCGCGGCCAAGCTCTCGCTGTCCCAGCGCGCCCTCCTCAAAGTGGGGGGCCTGCTCGGCCTCTCGGACCGGGTCGCGCTCACGCGCGAGCTCACGCGCCGGTGGATGCCGATCGGCCACCGCGTCGCGATCGTCGGCGGTGGGCTCGTCGGCGTCGAGCTGGCCGAGTTTCTCGCCGAGCGTGGGCGCGCCGTCACCGTGCTCGAGGAAGGCGCGACGCTGGCGAAGGAGATGGCGCTCCCGCGACGCTGGCGGGTTCTCTGGGAGCTGCGCGAGCACGGCGTCGTGCTGCACACCGAGGCACGCGTGGAGGCGGTGACGGACGACGGCGTCGCGTGGGTCGACCAGGGCGGCACCCGGCAAACCACCGCCACGGACGCGGTGATCCTGGCCATCGGTGTGCAGCCGGACCGTGCCCTCGCCGACGCCCTCGCGGGGCTCGGGCCCGAGGTCCACACGATCGGCGACTGCCGCGAGGTCGCCTACCTCGACGGCGCGATCGCCGACGCGGCGCGAGTCGCCCGGGCGATCTGACGCGCGTCAGGCCGGGCGCGGCGCGGCGTCGCGCGGGATCACGTGGATCGCCGTCGCCTTCACCACGGCGGTGATCGCCTCGCCGACGGCCAGCCCGAGGTCGTCTCGGGCAGGTCGCGTCACCAGCGCGGAGAGCTGGAACCCGCACTCGACGGTCACCCGCACGAGCGGGCCCTCCGGCGCGAGGGCGACGACCCGCCCGGCGAGGTGATTGCGCGCGCTGGTGCGCCCCTCCGCGCCGCGCTCGAGCATCACGTCCTCCGCCCGGATGCAGACGAACACCGCTCCGTCGACGCCACCGGGGTCGCAGGTGGCCAGTCGCGCCGCCCCGGCTTCCACCGTGAGAAGGCCGTCGCTGCGCCCGACGACCCGCGCCGGTACCACCGTCTCCACCCCCACGGTGCGGGCCACGGAGAGGTCCGCCGGCCGCGTGAACACCTCGTGCACCGGACCGCTCTGTCGCGTGTGACCATCGATGATCACGACGAGCCGGTCCCCGAGCGTGAGCGCCTCGACGCGGTCGTGGGTCACGACCACCGCCGGGATGCCGCAGCTCGTGAGCACGCGCCGCAGCTCGCGCCGCAGGGGTTCCCGCGCCGGCGCGTCGAGCGCGGAGAGCGGCTCGTCGAGCAGCAGCAGGCATGGGTCCGAGGCCAGCGCGCGGGCGAGCGCCACGCGCTGCTGCTGCCCGCCCGAGAGCTGTCCGGGGTGACGCCGCTCGAGGCCGGCGAGGCCGAAGGGCGCGAGCCGCTCCGCCATGCGCGCACGCCCGGCGCCGCGCGCCCCGTACGCGACGTTCTGCGCCACGGTCAGGTGCGGAAAGAGCGCGAAGTCCTGGAACAGGTACCCGACCCGCCGCTCCTGCGGCGGGCACCAGACGCCGCGCGCCGCATCCGACCACACCGCGTCGCCGAAGCGGACGTGTCCCTGCTCCGGGCGCTCGAGGCCCGCGAGGCAGCGCAGGATCGTCGTCTTCCCGGAGCCCGACGGGCCGAAGAGCACGGTGACGAGCCCCGCCTCCGGATCGACGCGCAGCGCGGCCGACACCGTCGCACCGGATGGAAAGGTCTTGGTGAAATCGGCTACCAGCGCAGCGGCCACGTCGCGCCCGCCCTCCGCTGCAGCCCATAGGTGACGGCCAGGACGACGAAGGAGACCGCCAGCAGCAGGAACGCGGTCGCGCCCGCGGCCGCGTAGTCGAGCGCCTGTACGTCGTCGTAGATCGCGATCGAGACCGTCCGCGTCACGCCCGCCAGATTCCCGCCCACCATCAGGACGACGCCGAACTCGCCCAGGGTGTGGGCGAACGCGAGCACCATGCCGGTCAGCAGGGCGGGTCGCGCCAGCGGCAGCACGATCCGCACGAACGTCCGCCCGCGCGACACGCCGAGCGACCAGGACGCCTCGATCAGCCGGCGGTCCACCGCCGCGAACCCGGCCGCGAACGGCTGCACCGCGAACGGCAGGCTGTAGAGCACCGACGCCGCCAGCAACCCCTGAAAGGAGAACGGGAGCGTGCTCCCGGTGAGCCGGAGGTACGCCGCGCCGAGCGGGCTGCGCGGGCTCATCGCCAGCAGCAGGTAGAAGCCGAGCACGGTCGGCGGCAGGACGAGCGGCAATGCGACCACCGCCTCGACGAGGAACTTCCACCGCCGCGACGAGAACGCGAGCCAGTAGGCGATCGGTGTCCCGAGCACGACCAGCACGAGCGTCGTGAGCAGCGCCAAACGCACGCTCAGTGCGATCGCCTGCCAGTCCACCGCCCTACTTCCTCGGGGGCGAGAAGCCCCAGCGCTCGAGCGTCGCGCGGCCCGACGGGCCCAGGACGAAGGCACAAAACGCGCGCGCCAGCCCCGGATCCCGGGCCGTCTTCATGATCACCCCGCCCTGGTCCATGCGCGGGTAGGCGTCGAGCGGGACGGGCCAGTACTCCCCCTCCGCCCGGAGCGCGGGCGCGAGCGCCAGGGCGAGCGCGATCACGCCCACCTCCGCCGCGCCGCTCTGCACGAGCTGCGCGGTCTGCGCGGCGTTCTCGCCGAGGACCAGCTTGTCGCGCACCGCCTCTGCGAGGCCCAGCGACTGCAAGGCGGCCTCCGCGGCACGCCCGTATGGGGCGTGCCGCGGGTTGGCGATCGCGACGTGGTGCACCGCGGGCTCCCGCAACGTGCCGGCACCGAGGCGTCGCACGTCGAGGCCGGAGGCGCGCGGGACCCACAGCACGATCCGGCCGACACCGTACAGGAATTCGCTCCCCTCGAGGACGAGCCCCTGCGCGGCGAGTTGGCGTGGG
The DNA here is from genome assembly GCA_046327955.1 of Binatia bacterium. Taxonomy (GTDB): domain Bacteria; phylum Desulfobacterota; class Binatia; order DP-6; family DP-6; genus JAXLXP01. Next base: position 19,611 of record JAXLXP010000007.1, read on the forward strand.
AGCTCGGCGTCGGCCGAGAAGAAGACGTCGAACGGGGCACCGTTGGCAAGCTGCGACGCGAACTGGCCCGACGAGCCGTAGGTGACCGTCACCGCGACGTCCGGACGCGTCCGGCGAAACGCCGCCACGATCTCGTCCATGGCGAACCTGAGGTCGGCGGCTGCCGCCACCGCGAGCCCGCCCGGCCGCGCGGCCTCTGCCCGCGCCCCCGCCGCGACTCCCACCACCAGGGCCACGGCAAGGACCCACGACCGGCACGATCCCATCGCGGCCGCTCGGCTCAGGCCGCGCGCTCGCGGGGAATCTGGAAGTGCTCGAGGTAGGGCGCGAAGCGCTCGGCCATCATCGCGTCGGTGAGCCCGAACTCTTCCGCGCTGTAGCGGTGCTCGCCGTGCTTGCCCTGCGGGTTTGCCTGGTGCCAGGCGCGCATGCGACGCTCCGCGTCCTCGCTGAGCGGGCCGCCGAAGTGCGCGTACATGCGCCGCACGGCGCCGATCGGGTCGGCGACGATCTCGCGGAAGTGGATGTCGTAGAACTGCCGCGGGTCGTGGTGCCGGCGCTCGGCGAGCGCCCGCTCCATCGTCCCCGACCAGAGGTCGAGCTGCCAGCGGCCGATCGCGTGGCGGTCGGGATCGTCCTCGTAGATGCCGCGCCAGCCCGCGATCAGACTGCAGAGCGACGGCAGCATGCGGCCGGGATCACGGTGCGTCTGCACGATGCAGGCATCGGGGTAGACCGCCAGCAGCTCGGGCAGGTGGCGAAGGTGCGCCGGGTACTTGAGCACCCAGCGACGATCCGGCGTGGGCGAGCCCACCAGCTTGAGGACGTCACGGTGCCGGGCGTACGTCGCACGCATGTCCTTCGCCGCGTACCACGCCGAGTAGCTCGGGATCGTGGCGTTGCACTCGAAGGTGTCGTCGGTGAAGGACTGCTGCAGGAGGTGGCGGCACTCCTCCGGGCCGTCGGCCGTCATGAGGTGGATGGCCTTCAGGCTCGGATCGAGGAAGTACATCATCTTGAGCCCGCGCACCGCCTCCTGGAAGCGCGGGTTGGCCTCCCACTCGGCGCGCGGCGGCCGCGCCGCGGGTGCGGCCGCAAGCCAGAACTCGAGCACCTGGTTGCCGGGATCCTGGGCGAGAAGGTGGTGCAGCGCCGTCGTCCCGGTGCGCGGCAGGCCGAGGATGAAGATCGGTCGCCGGATCTCCTGTCCCCGGATCGCCGGCTGCTCCGCCAGCGCGCGCTCGACGGCCAGGCGATTGCGCAGGATGCCGGTCAGCTCGGCCTGGACCATCATGCGGCCGAACGGGTTGAGACGCGCCTCGCGGTCATAGGCGTGGAGCAGGACGCGCAACCCCTCCTCGTAGGCGGGGTCGCCGAAGTCCGACGCGCCCGCGGCCTTCTGCGCCGCCGCGCGCAGCGCCGCCTCGGACCCGACGAAGCTCGGCGGTGTGCGCCCGAGCCACTCGAGGCCGCGCTGCACCGCGTTGTAGAGCCGGACCGGAAGTCGCTGGCCGCCCATCGGCTCAGGACCGCTCGAGCGCGGCGACCTTCACCACGCGCGTCTCGGGCTGCGGGTGGCGATCGGCCTTCACCCACCGCAGCCCCATCGTCCCGTGCGTATGCCCCGCGGTATCGAGCCAGTTGGGCACACCCGGATCGGCGTGCGCGATGACCAGCCGGACCGAGCCATCGGGACGATAGGTGGCAGTGTGCTTGTTGTAGTGGGCATGGTGCCACCGGTAGTCGAGCGACTCCATCCAGTGGTTGTTCAACTGGAAGTTCCAGAAGTCACAGGGGGGCGGCGTGAGGTCGACGACGAGCGCCTCGTCGGGGCCCAGATTCCAGTAGCCCATGAAGAAGAAGATGTTCGGGTCGCCGTGCGCACCCGCCGTGACCTTCGGGTCGAGCGGGCGGATCTCGTTCGGGTAGCGAGCGAAGCCCTCGGCCCAGTCGGCGAACAGCGTAGCCGTGCCGACGACGAACGCCGCCGCGTCGCGGAGCCCGTCGGCGAGCCGCGCCGCAGAGAGCGGCGCCGGCGGCCCGCTGGCGTCGAGCCGCTCGATGCGCAGCTCCGCCGGCCGCTCGTGCACCCGGTCGAGGAAATTCTGGCGCACGATGAGCATCGACGTGTCGGGTTCCATCGGCAGCCAGTTGCCGGGCTTCCGTTCACGGCTGAGGATCACCTCGAAGCGGCCGTCGGGGCCGATCTGGAGGTCGCCCCCCTCGAGGTAGCCGCTGCAACCCGAGCGGGCGCCCGAGCCGTAGTGCCCGAAGTACGTCCCGAGGCCGAGGTAGGCCACGGTCCCTCGCGTGCCGGACAAGCGGTACTCGTGCGCTCCGCTGATCGCCGCGTTCTGGTAGAAGCTGTCGGGATTGTCGCAGCCGATCTTGGCCGTCTCGTGGCTCAGCCGGTAGAAGCTCGGCGCGGTCGGATCGGCGTGCTCGACGAATTTCTCGAGCGCCAGCCGCGCCAGCCGGCTCAGATACCGATATCCTTCCGCCCGGTCGAGCGGGTCCCCGGGCGAGCCCTCGCGCTCGATGACGGCACCGGCGCGCTTGAGCGTGTCGCAGAACTCCGCCCACGCCGCACCGCTCATCGCGCGATCGTTCGCCTCTCCGCTCATCACGACCCCTCGCCTCGGCACCCTACCCCGACGGGCACCGCAGCGCCCCCGACCCCATGACCGAGGCCACGCTCATTTCCCGTGCCGGCTGAGCGCATCGAGGCCGAAGGTCTGCTCGATGTTGTGCTTCATCCGCCGGTCCTGGGGAGCATCGAGCGACGCCCGGATGCCGACCATCGTCGCGCGGTTGAGCTTGATGTTCTCCTCGGCGCTCCACATGTGCTCCGACCCCCACATCCATTCCGCTTGACCGGTCGCGCGACGGGTCGCCGGGTAGTTGAGGTACGCCATCACCTGATAGCTGTTGAGCAGCTCGTCCTTCCACCCGAACTTGCGTGCCCACGCCCCCTGGAACGTCTCCAGGTCGATCCAGAGCTCGATCTTGCCGTAGAGGTAGTAGCGGTCGCGCGGCACGCCCTCGACGACGAGCATCTTCCGCTTCGCGAACGCGGCGTTGACCGGGGCCCAGGACACGCCCTTCCAGTTGGAGAGCTGGAAGCCGCAGCAGGGCACGTTCTTCTCCCACGTGAGCCGGAACCCCTTGTCCGGTCCCATCTCGGTAAACGACCCCGACCGACCCCGGATCGACTCCGGCTCTACGACGCGAAGGCCTTCGCGGATCCCGACGGTCTTCCAGACGAAGTCCTCGGGCTTGCCGTCGAAGAACTGGCCGTCGTCCTGACTCTGGTCGGAGCCGAGGAACCCGTCGGAGCGATTCGAGGGGCTGACACTGCGCACGCGGCGAAGCGCCGGCACGTACGTCCACAAGTTGTCGCGCTTGGTCGCATCCTTGTACCGGTAGCTCAACGCGGCCGTTCCCTGGAGGTCGGCCGGGTCGTAGACCGCGAGCAGGTTCTGCGACAACAGCTTCTGCGGGTTCGGCACGCGGTACTGCTCCTGCTGCTCTTCGTAGAATTGATAGAGCACGTCGATCGTCGCCTTGCGCTCGGCCCCCGCCGGGGTCGCCCACACGAGCAGCGTGGTCGCCCACTCGTTGCCGTTGGCCCAGAACGATATCTGGTGGTTCCACACCGCCTTGACCCCGGCATCGGCATCGTCCGGCTTGAGGTCGGAGAACGGGAAGCCGTAGAGGTACGCAGGCTCCTTGCCGTCCTGGTCGACGATCGTGCCGACATCGGTGAGCTTGTACTTGCCCTTGTTGGCTTTCGTGGCCTCCTCGAACGGCTTGTCCGAGTGGTAGATACCGGCCGGCCAGGAAACGACCGCGTTGTCCCGGTACTCGCCCTTCTTGAAGTGCTCGACGACTTCGGGGGGCAACAGCTCCTTCGCGGCGTCGACGTTCTCGGCGCTGATCTTGTCGCCGACCTTGAGCCCCGGGCTCACCGGCGTCCCCGCCGGCTCGTACGCCGACTCGGGCGGCGGCCAGGGATACCCATCGACGGTACCTGCGGCCGCACCGCCGGTCAGTGCCGGCCCAAGCAGCAACACGGTCAGAACGAACGCTCGCATCATGTGCCCTCCCGATGGTTTCCGTGCCCGCGCACGGCGCTATACCACTCGCTCGACCTCGACCGGCGCCCCCCGTGGCGCATGGCCTGGCGAGCCATAAAACATACGATAGTGGATTTGGCCATAGCCGCCGGCGAGGTGGATCGCTTTCCACGGTGCCTCGACCGGCTCCTGCTGGCCCTTCCATCCCCGAAACATGTACGGCTCCCAGGCGTGGTAGACGATGACCTCGCCCGGCTGGACGCCCGCGGCGACCTTGGCCATGGCCTCGAACCGGCCCGCGTCGTTCCAGACGCGCACCATCTCCCCGTCGCGAACGCCCCGCGGCCCGCAGTCGACCGGGCTCAGAAAGCAGATCGGCTGCCCGCGCTGGAGCCGCAGCATGAGCCGGTGGTCGCGCCAGATCGCATGGATACTCCAGCGGGTGTGCCCGCCGTTGATGCGGAGCGGGAACCGGCTCCGCGCGCCCGGCGGGTCCTTGTGGACCGGCAGCTGCTCTCCCGCCTCCAGGTACCACTCGTGGTCGATGTAGAACTGCTGCCGGCCGGTGAGCGTCGGCCACGGGACCTTCCCCTCGACGAACCAGCGGTGCGGCCAGTGCGTGTCGTTCGGGTCGTAGTCGGAGCTGGTCTGGTAGATGGGTGACGGCCGTGCCGTGGCCTTCACCCGCACGGCACCGAGCCGCAGCGCTTCCTCGCCGCTCACCTCGCCCAGGCTCGGACTGCCGCGCATGATGTCGTCGATGAGCTTCACCGGGTCTTGCGGGTCACCGGGGTCGAACCGCCCGTTCGACGTGTACACCTCGTACGCCTTGGTCAGGTCGAGCGGCTGGTCCTTGAAGCCCCGGACGCTCGTCACACCCCGGACGCGCGCCCGCTCGCTCACCCGCTTGCAGAGCAGGCCGAAGATCTCCCAGTGCGTCCGCGAGTCGCCGAGCGGCGGCACCGCGCGATCCGAGAGGATGATGTACGGCACATAGCTCTGCGCGTACTTGATACCGTGCTGCTCGTAGTAGCCCGCCGCCGGGAGGAAGTAGTCGGCGTGCATCGCGGTCGTGCTCATGCGGAAGTTGACGGCCACGATCGTGTCGAACCGAGGCCACAGGTGCCGCTTGGCGTGCTGCGGGGCGGGCCAGCGGCGCAGCGGATTCGAGCCGGTGACGATGAACACCCGCGGCCGCCGGTCGGGGCGCGGGTGGATCTTCGTCCAGCCCCGCTCGATCGCCAGGCGCATGTACTCGTCCAGACCGCGCGGGAGCGCCGGGTCGGCGAGGTCGGGGCGCGACCACATCTCGCGATAGCCGCCGTGCACGTACAGCCAGGGCATCAGCGGCGTGTTCGGCGCCTTCTCGCTGTGCGCCGTGTACAGCTCCTCGTAGTCGCGCGGGGTGAGGCCGCGGATGGCCTTCGGGATGACCCGGAGCATGTCGAGCGTGCTCATCTTCGATCCGGCCATCTTGTCGAGGCCGTCGAGGCCCCACCAGGCGGCGACGCGCATCCCGCCTCCGGGCTTGCCCTGGTTCCCGGTGAGCGCCATCAGGAGGATCATCGCGCGCTGGAACAGGTCGCTGTGGTGGTGCTTGCAGGCGCCCCACGAGGCGAAGATCATCGCCGAGCGAGCCGCCGCCATCTCGCGCGCAAACCGCCGGAGCACCGCGGGCGTCACGCCCGTGACCGCTGCCGCCTTCTCCGGGGCATAGGTCGCCAGATGCTCCCGCAGCCGCTCGAACACCGGCCGCACCTCGACCGTCCGGCCGTCGGCGAGCGTCGCGCGGAATCGGCCCGTGAGCGCCGGCGTGATCGACCCGAGCGCAATCGAGTGCCCGCCCTCACCCTGGCAGCCCGGCACGGGCACGACCCGCGCCGCCGTCTCGTCCCAGAAGTAGAGGAGGTCGTCGCGACCGCCGCGGCGCACGTCCGACTCGCGCAGGAAACGCCCCGTGTCCTCGCGCACGAGGATGGGCAGGTCGGTCTGCTCGCGCACGTAGTCCTGCCGCACGAGCCCTTCCTCGATCAGCACGTGCGCCGCCGCCAGCCCGAGCGCGGCGTCGGTCTCGGGGCGCGGATTGATCCAGAGGTCGGCATGGATCGACGTGGCGTTCAGGTCGGGGGCGATCACCACCAGCTTGGCGCCCCGGTAGCGTGCCTCGTGCATGCAGTGGACGTCGCTGATGCGCGTGTAGGCGGGGTTCCCGACCCAGACGACGATGTAGTCCGACCGAAACCAGTCGTCGGCCGTCCCCTCGCAGTTGTACATCCCCCACGTCTGCACGCAGCCCATCGGCATGTCGCCGACCCCGGACCAGGAGTCGAGCACCGTCGCCCCGACCGCGTCGGCGAAGCGCATCTCCCCCGCGGTCTCGGGGCCGTAGCCGGCGTTGGTCGTTCCGTGGTCGTGCACCACGGACTCGCTGCCCTCGGCGACCGCCGCATCGAGGATCGCGTCGGCGATCTCACCGAGCGCCTGATCCCACGGAATGCGCCGCCACTGGCCGCCGCCGCGCTCGCCCACCCGCTTGAGCGGGTGCAGCACGCGCGAGCCGTCCACCTGCAGGTCGCTGTAGCAGGCGCCCTTCTGGCAGCCCCGGGGGTTCAGGTCCGGCACGTCCGGTCGGGGCGCCTCGTAGACCGCATTCTGCTCCTCGCGCCACGCGATCCCGTCCTTCACGTACACGTTCCAGGAGCAGGCCGAGATGCAGTTCGCGCGCGTGTGCGTCCCTTTGACGACGCGGTCCCACCGCCAGCGCGCCCGGTAGACGTCGGTCCAGTCGTGGTAGGCGACCGGTGTCACGGGATGCTTGGGCGGCAGCACGCCGCTCGGCGCCGCCGGCTGGCTCCGCCGCAGCCGAGAGAGGCCCACCGCCGTCGCGACCGCGGCCGCGCCCCCCGCCCCGATCACGAAACCGCGCCGCGAGATCATGCCATCACCTCCACGGACTGTGGTGCCTCGTCCCCCGGCACGGTATGAGGACCGTCATGCCAACCATCTTCGCGTCGCCCGCCGAGCTCCGCTCCGCCGTCGGCCGCCACCTCGGCCACAGCGATTGGCTGGAAATCACCCAGGACCGGATCAACCGCTTCGCCGACGCCACCGGGGATCACCAGTGGATCCACGTCGACCCCGAGCGCGCGAAGAACGGCCCGTTCGGAACCTGCATCGCGCACGGCTACCTGACGCTCTCGCTCGTGAACCTCTTCCTGCCGCAGATCGTCGAGGTGCACGGCATCCGGATGGGCGTGAACTACGGCGCCGACCGGGTCCGATTCCCGGCGCCGGTGCGCGTGGGCGCGCGCATCCGCGGCGGCGGCGAGCTGGTCAAGGTGGAGGACGTGAAGGACGGCGTACAGGCGACGGTCCGCGTGACGGTCGAGATCGAGGGCGGCGACCGCCCCGCCTGCGTCGTCGACACGATCAGCCGCTACATTCCCTAGGCGCGCCCTCATGGGTGCTGGCTGCTCACCGCGACGACCTCGCCGGTCATGTACGAGGCCAGGTCGCTGGCGAGAAAGACGATGACGTTGGCGACCTCGGCCGGCGTCGCCCCACGGCCGAACGCCTCCCGCGCCGTCAGCTCCTCGAGCAGGCCGGGCGGCGTCACCTTCGACAGGAACTCGTGCGTCGCCAGGCTCGGGGCCACGGCATTGACCCGCACGCCCGCCGGCGCCGCCTCCATCGCCGCGCAGCGCGTCAGCGCCATGACGCCGGCCTTCGCCGCGGCGTAGTGCGCCTGCCCCGGCTGCGCCCGCCAGCCGAGCACCGAAGCGTTGTTGACGATCGCGCCACTGCGCCGCGGCAGCATGTGGCGCAGCACCGCCCGGGTCATCCGGAACGTCCCGTTGAGCGTGACGTCGAGGACCCGGCTCCACTGCTCGTCGGCCATGTCGACGAGGTGCGCGAAGCCCCCGAGGCCGGCGTTGTTCACCAGCACGTCCACCTGGCCGAGCTCGGTGACCGCGGCCTCCACGAGCGCCTGCACGTCGGCCTCGCGCGTGACGTCGCACAGCCGGCTGGCGGGCCGCGTCCCCCCGGCCTGCGCGAGCGCCGCGACCGCCTCACCCAGCCGGCGCTCGTGGAGATCGCTGATCATCACGGTGGCGCCCTCCTCGACGCACCGCTTCGCGGTGGCGAAGCCGATGCCGGTGCCGGCCGCGGCCGTGATCAGCACGGTCTTCCCGCGCAGCAACCCGTACGTGGTCATCCGGCCTTCCCTCCCCGCGGCTCGCGCGGCAGACCGAGCGCCCGCTCGGCGATGATGTTCCGCTGGATCTCGTTCGTCCCGGCGTAGATCGTGTCGGAGCGGGTGAAGAGGTAGAGGCGCTGCAGGCGCGTGAGCTCGTACGGAGCGGCCTCGGCGATCTCGGACTCGGCGCCGAGCACGTCCATCGCGAGCTTCCCCAGGTCGCGGTGCCACGTGGCCCAGTAGAGCTTCGTGATCAGGGCCTCGCGCGGCAGCGACGCCTCCTCCGCCCGGGTGAGGGTCCGCAGCGCGTTGAAGCGCATGATGCGGAGGCCGATCCACGCGTCGGCGAGGCGCTGGCGCAGGACCGGGTCCCGAGCGGCTCCGTTGCGCTGCGCCAGCTCGAGCACCTCGCGGAGCTCGTTCTGGAAGTTGAGCTGCTGGCCCAGGGTCGACGCGCCGCGCTCGAACGCGAGCGTCCCCATCGCCACCCGCCACCCGTCGTGCACCGCGCCGACGACGTGCTCGGCCTTCGTGCGCGCCTCGTCGAAGAAGACCTCGCTGAACTCGGAGGTGCCGGTGAGCTGGACGATGGGTCGGACCGTCACGCCCGGCTGGCGCATCGGAACGAGCAGATACGACAGCGCCCGGTGGCTCGGCGCGCCCGGATCCGTCCGACAGAGCACGAAGCACCAGTCGGCCCACTGCGCCCCCGACGTCCAGATCTTCTGGCCGTCGAGGATCCATTCGTCCCCCTCGCGGCGGGCACGCGTCTGCACGTTGGCGAGATCCGAGCCGGCGTTCGGCTCCGAGTACCCCTGGCACCAGAGCTCCTCGGCACGCACGATCGGGGGCAGGAAGCGCTGCTTCTGCTCCGCCGTGCCGAACGCGAGGACGGTGGGCCCGAGGAGCGTCTCGCCGATGTGGCCGATCCGTCCCGGCGCGCCCGCGCGCGCGTACTCCTCGTGGAAGATCACCTGCTGCGTGAAGGTGGCACCGCGCCCGCCGTACTCGCGCGGCCAGCCGATGCAGTTCCACCCGGCCTCGCCGAGGCAGCGCTCCCACGCACGTCGCTCCGCGAACAGCGCGTGCTCGTCGCCGGGACCCCCGCGGCCCCGCAGCGTCGCGAACTCGCCCGCGAGGTGCTCCGCCAGCCACGTCGCCACCTCCTGCCGAAACGCCTCGTCTGTCGCGCTGAACCGCAGGTCCACTGGTTCCTCCCCGCCTCAGCCCGGACCGAGCTCGATCGCCCCGGCGTCGACGTAGCCACGCACCTCGTCCGTCGACAGGCCGAGGAGCGTTCCGAAGACGTAGTCGTTGTCCTGCCCGACCGCCGCCCCGGCGCGCCACGTGTGCCCCGGCGTCCCCGTGAGGCCGAGGGGGATGCCCGTGGCGACGACGCGCCCTTTCTTCAGGTGCTCGACCTCCTCGAAGAACTGGCGCGCGGCGAGCTGCCGGTCGCGCCGCGCCAGATCCTCCGCGTGCTGCACGACGCCCGCGGCGATGCCCGCCGCCTGCAGCGTGGCCATCACGTCGTACGGGTCGCGGCGGCGCGTCCATTCCTCGAGCAGCGCATCCGCGACCTCGGCATTGGCCTGCCGCGCGGCGGCCGTAGCGAAGCGGGGATCCCGCGCCCACCCGGGCCGTCCCACGACGTCGCACAGGCGGGCCCACTCGGCGTCGTCGGCGACGGTGATCGCGCACCAGCGATCGTCGCCCAGGCAGCGGTAGCAGCCCTGGGGAGCCGCGTGGCGGGAGCGATTGCCGAGGCGCGGCGGCTCGCGCCCGTTGGCGAGAAACTCGAGCAGCAGCGGTCCCGCCACGGCGGCCAGCGATTCGAGCTGCGCGAGGTCGATGTGCTGGCCCCGCCCGGTGCGCGCGCGGTGGTCGAGCGCGCAGAGGATCGCGAACAGCCCGTGCAGCGCGCTCACCGCGTCGGGATACGCGTACTGCGTCACCGTACACTCGCGCTCGGGGAAGCCCGAGAACGCCGCCAGCCCCGCCAGCGCCTCGAGGTTCGGGCCCCAGGTGGCGTAGTGGCTCGACGGGCCGGACGCGCCGTACCCCGACGAGCTCAGCATGATCACGTCCGGCCGCACCGTGCGCAGCGCTGCGTACCCGAGGCCGAGTCGGTCGGCGACGCCACCGCGGAAGTTCTCCACGACCACGTCCGAGATCGCCACCAGCCGCCGCGCCAGCTCGACGGCCGCCGGGCGCGTCAGGTCGAGCGCGATGAAGCGCTTGCCCGCATTCCACTCGGTGAACCACGGCGACATCTCCGGCTGCGTCCCGAGGTCGGGGTTCCACGGCGGAACGTAGAGCCGGACGACGTCCGGGCGCGCCTGCGACTCGACCCGGATCACTTCCGCGCCGCAGTGCGCCATGATGCGGCCGATCCACGGACCGGCCATGGCCGACGTGAGCTCGAGCACCCGAATGCCCTCGAGCGCGCCGACCATGCCGCTCACACCACCCCCGCCGCGACGAGGCCACCCAGCTCCTCGGTCGAGAGGCCGAGCTCGCCGCCGTAGATCTCGGCATTGTGCTCGCCGAGCCGCGGCGCCGGCCGCCGGATCGCCCACGGCGTCTCGGAGCACCGAAACGGCGCGCCGGGATACCGCAGGCGCACCGCGTCGCCGCGCGGGACCTCGACCAGCCACTCGCGCGCCGCGAGGTGCGGGTCGAGGGCGACCGCCCGCGCGCCGTTCACGGGGGTGAACGCGATCCGCCGCCGCTGCCCTTCGTGGTAGATCTCGTCGACCGTGAACCGCGACGTGAGGTCGCGGATCCAGACGTCGATCACGTCGCGGTGCTCGAGGCGCCGCGACGACGGTCCCTCGAACACGGGATCACCTACCGCGGGGTTCCCGGTCACCGCCCCGATCCATTCGGCGAGCGCCTTCCAGTGCGCGGGCCGGTTGATCATCAGGTACACGAGCCCGTCCGAGCACGGGTACGCGCCGGACGGGACCGAGTGGAACAACGCCGTCCCGAAGCGGCGCGGAACGATCCCATCGTCGAGCCACTTGCCGACACCGCAGATGTGCGTGACGGCCGCGACGGCCTCCTCGACCGAGACGTCGACGTGCTGGCCTTCGCCGGTGCGGGTCGCGTGCCAGAGCGCCGTCAGGCTCGCGACCGCAGCCCACAGCGACGCCGCCATGTACGCCTGCGAGCCGGCGAGCGTGACCGGGGGGTCGTCCTCCTCGCCGGTCACGTGCAGCGCGCCGCCGAGCGCGCTCGCGACCAAGTCGGACCAGCGCCAGCCTCGTGCCGGCCCGGTCTGCCCGAATCCGGTGATCGAGGTGAGGACGAGGTGGCGGTTGGCGGCGTGGAGCGCGTCCCAGCCAAGCCCGAGATCGTCGAGCCGTCCGGGCGCGAGCGTCTCGATCACGATGTCGGCACCGGCGACCAGCCGGCCGAACAGCGCCCGCCCCGCCTCCTGTGCGAGATCGAGCGTGACACCCCGCTTGCTGGTGTTGAGATAGAGGAACGCGAGCCCCCCTTCGCGATCCGGCACGTCACCGCGAAACGGTGGGACGTCGCGCAGCGCATCGCCCCCGGGACGCTCGACCTTCACGACGTCGGCACCCATGTCGGCGAGCAGCTTGCCGCAGTATGCGCCGGTCTCGTCGGCCACCTCGAGGACCCGCCGGCCCGCGAGCGCTCCGTCCCGGATCGGTGCCACGGCCCGGCCCTCACTCGGCGATCGCGTCGCGCGCCGCGATGTACCCGAAGGTCATCGCCGGCCCGATGGTCGCCCCCGCGCCCGGGTAGCTGTGGCCCATCACCGCCGCCGAGCAGTTCCCGATGGCATAGAGCCCCGGGACCGGGTCGCCAGCCTCGGTCAACACACGCGCGCGCGCGTCGGTCTTGAGGCCGCCCTTGGTGCCGAGCTCCCCGGGGTATGCTTCGAGACCGTAGAACGGCGGCGTCGCGATCGGCGCCAGACACGGGTTCGGTTCCACCTTCTCGTCGCCGTAGTAGCGGTCGAACACCGTCTCGCCACGCGCGAAATCCAGGTCCTTCCCGGTGCGCGCGTAGCTGTTGACCTTCGTGACCGTCGCCTCGAGCCCCCCGGCGTCGACGCCGAGCTGGGCACTCAGGCCGCGCAGGGTGTCGGCCTTCTTGAAGTAGCGCCGGAGCGCCTTCGGCAACATCCAGTCGGGCTGCTGCGACGCCTGGAGCGCGGGACCGCAGGGGTACTTCTTGCGGAACGTGGCATCGAAGATCATGTATGCCGGCACGCACGGGGCGTCGGCAGTGCTGGTGCGGTACATCGCGTTCACGACGTCGATGTAGGGCGCCGCCTCGTTCACGAAACGCTGGCCGCGTTTGTTCACGAGGATGCTGCCGGGGAGCGACTTCTCGATCACGAGCATGCGGGCGTGCGGCTCGCCCGGCACGACCGTCGTCGGCCCCCACCAGGCATCGTCCATCAAGTCGAGTGCCGCACCGACCGACAGGCCAAGGGTGATCGCGTCGCCGGTGTTCGCGTGGTTGCCGCAGGACCACTCCGCCCGCGTGGGGTTCGGCAGATACTTCTCGCGCATGGCCTGGCTGGCCTCGAACCCCCCGGCCCCGAGCACGACGCCACGACGGGCCTCGATGCGCATCCGCCTGCCCTCGCGCTCGACCACGACACCGACGATCCGCCCCTGCTCGACCACCAGCTCGCGCGCCGCCGTGTTGAGCCAGAGCGGGACGCCGCGGTCCATGAGCGAGCGCCGGAGCATCCCCACCAGCGCGTTCCCCATCGACACGTTCCGATCGCGCCGCGACGTGAAGCGCCACGGCAGGTCGAACCAGTAGCGCGACATGAGCTTCGCCGTGAGCGCGAGCCACCCCGGTGTCCGCGTGAGCAGCACGCGGGCCTCGAGCACGGTCATGAAGATGCGGGCCATGATGAGCATCTGCGGATTCTGGTCCCGCATCCGGAGGAACTCGTCGCCCAGCTCGCCGGCGAAGAAGCTCTCCGGCTCGATGCTGCGCCCGCCGGGCTTCGCGCCCGCGACGCGCGGATAGTAGTCGGCGTACTCCGGCAGCGCGACGAACCGCGCCCGCGTGCGGTCGGTGAGATACCGCACCATCTGCGGCGCCTGCTCCAGATACGCGCGCAACCGGTCCTCGCGCACCACGTCGCCGACGGTGCCGGCCAGGTACGTCCACGCCTCCTCCGGCGTGTCCTTGATGCCGGCGGCTTCCATCAGATGGTTGTTCGGCACCCAGAGCCCGCCGCCCGACATCGCCGAGTTGCCGCCGTAGCGGTCGCTCTTCTCGATGACGAGGCTCTGGCCGCCCCGGTCGTGTGCGATCAGCGCGGCCGTCATGGCACCCGCGCCCGATCCCACGACCAGCAGGTCGACGCTCTGATCCCAGCCCGCGGTTCCCGACTCGGCACTCATGCGACCTCTCCCCGCGTCGACAGGACGAGCGTGGCCGTGCAGGGGGTCACCGGACCGTCCTGCGTCGCGATCACGACCTCCACGTCCACTCGATGCTCCCCATCGACCACCTGCTTCCCGGTGACCTTGCCGTCGAGGATCATGTCGTCGCCCGCGCAGACGTTCCCGCGCATCGCCACGTTGATCCGGCGAACCGTGCTGCCCGGGCCGCCCCAGTCGGTGAGGAAGCGACTCACCATGCCGAGGTTGAACGGCGTGTTGACGAATACGTCCTTGGTCTTGGAGCGCTGCTGCGCATACTCGCGATTCGAGTGCTGGGGCGAGAAGTCCCGTGTCGCGGACGCGAGATAGACGCAGCGCGTGAAGGTGATGGGCATCACCAGGCGCGGGAGCTGCTCCCCGACCGCGACGTCCTCCCAGAGCCGATCTCGATACACGGGGGGGCGGTAGCCGGTCCGCGCCCCGTCGATCACCTCTTCGACCGCCGGGCTCCAGCCACCACCGGTCCCGCCGGACGCGGCCGCCGCGCCCGTGCCGCGCCCGTAGCCGAACGCCGTCATGCGCTCGCGCACCACCAGCTCGCCGCGCTGGTTGCGATAGAGCCGGTCCATCGTCCAGAAATGCCCCTCGCCGAGGCGCGTCTTCTTCCACTCCGAGATCGACACCAGGCGCTGGCTCACGCTCACCCGGTCGCCGACCTCGAGCGCTCGGAGATTCTCCATCTCGATCGTGGTGATGATGCCGACCGGCAGGTCGAGGGCTTCCTTCACGTCGAAGTGGATGTGCCGCGCGGGCTCGTGGTCCCCGGGGGGCCAGGGCCAGCGCAGGTGCATGCTGAACGTCGTCATCACCGAGCCCGGCGGCGCGACGACGCCCCGGAACCCACGCGCGCGCGCGTAGTCGGGATCGAGGTAGAGCGGGTTGCCGTCCTCGAGCGTCTCGCACCAGTGGCGGATGAGGTACTCGCTCACCTCGAGCATCGCGGGTTCGGACGGGGACTCCCGCATGAGGTCACGCAGGCGGTCCCGCGACGCGGGCGGGAGATCCTGGGGAATGCAGTCGGTGTCCGCCATGGTCGCTCAGAACCTCACGGCCGCGATCCCGGAGCGCAGCCCCTCCGGTCCGTCGAGAACGGCCTTCGCGACCAGCTCCTCCAGGTATCGCGTGTCCCACCACGAGAGCTGGAGCTGCTTCGCGCGACGGAAGTAGAGCTGGATGTCGCTCTCGATCGTGAACCCGAAGCCACCATGCACCTGCTGCGCCATCGCCGTGACCTCGCGGAAGGTCTGGCAGGCGAAGAGCTTCGCCATCGGCGCAAGGCGGCGGATCGCTTTCCCCTGCGCGCGGGCCCACGCGGCCTCGTAGACGAGGGTGTTGGCCCCGTCGACCGCGGCCGACGCACCGGCCAGGTAGTGCGCGATCGCCTGGAACGCGCCGAGCGGCTTGTCGAACTGCTCCCGATCCTTGGCGTACTGGACGGTCATCTCGAGGGCCCGCTCCGCACCGCCCACCGCCTGCGCGGCCAGAAGGATGATGCCGTCCTGCATGGTCTCGTCCCAGACGCCCCAGCCGCCACGCTCGGCGCCGATCCGATCCGCGACCGGCACCTGCACGTCGCGCAGCTCGACCTGGTACTGCGTGTCCGACGCCAGGCTGAACTGCTGCTGGAGCGTGACCCCGGACGCCTGCGGGTCGACGAGCAGGAGGTCGACGTCCTCGGGACGCTCGCCCGTACGCGCGAGCACGACCAGCCGCTCCGCCGCGCGCGCGAACGCGACGTGCCGCTTCGTCCCCGAGAGCCGATAGTGCGCGCCGTCCCGCACGGCGCGCACCTGCACGCCCTCGGGCCCGCCCCCGCCCCGGGGCTCGAGCCAGGCCGGCGTGAGGATCGCGTCACCCGAGGCGATCCTCGGTAGCCAGGCGGCCTGCTGCGCGTCGCTCCCCGCGCGCGCCAGCACGCCACCGCTCATGACCGCGCTCACGAAGTGGGGCGACGGCGCGAGCGCGCGGCCGAGCTCCTCGTAGACGATCGCGGCCTCGAGCGCCGACTGCCCCCCGCCGCCGAACCGCTCCGGCAGCGTGAGGCCGACCAGCCCGAGGTTCCGCATCTGGTCCCAGAGCGGCTTCGGGTACCCGACGGGGTCGTCCTCGAGGGCGCGCACGACCGCAAGCGAGGCGTGCTCCGCGCACACCCGGCGGACGGTGTCCCGTAGCAGCTGCTGTTCTTCGGTGAAATCCAAGTCCATTCGCAGAGGCTCCTCGCGCGTTAGAAGTTCGGCGGCAGCCCGAGCTTGCGCCGGGCGATGATGTTCTTCTGCACCTCGGACGTCCCGCCGCCGATGGTGTCGATGACCGTGTACCGATAGGTGAGCTCCGGCCGCCCCCGCATCGGCGCCCCTTCCGTTCGGATGCGGAGCTGCCCCGCGGCCCCCGCAATGTCGAGCGCCGCGTTGGCGAGCCGCTGCGACAGCTCCGTGGCGTAGAGCTTGTACGCCGAGGCGTCCGTCGTCGGCGCCGCGCCGCCCTTCATCGACTTGGCCACGAAGCGCAGGCCGAGGCAGCGTGCGACCTCGGCCTGCGTCACGAGCTGGGCGATCCGCTGGCGAATGACCGGATCCTCGCGCAGCGGCTTCTCGTCGCGCTCCTCCGTCCGCACGAAGGCGCAGAGCTCCGCCAGGCGCTGTTCGATCGGCGAGAAGGTGAACATCGTGAAGCGCTCGAGGTCGAGCGCCTCCGAGATGTACTGGAAGCCCTTGTTCAGCTCACCGACCCGGTAGTCGTCGCTCACGAAGACGTTGTCGAAGAACACCGTGTTCGTGCGCTCGTCCCCGATCGTGGGCATGGCTTGGATCGTGAGCCCCGGGTGGTGCATCGGGAGGAGGAAGAGGCTGATCCCCCGGTGCTTCGGCGCCGCGGGATCCGTGCGCGCCCCCACCCAGTACCAGTCGGCGAAGTGCGCCGACGTGGTGAAGACCTTCTGGCCGTTCAGGCGCCAACCGCCCTCTTCGCGCACCGCGCGGAGCTGCATCGCCGCCGCGTCGGATCCCGCCTCCGGCTCGGTGTAGCCGACGGCGAACTGGATCTCGTTGGCCAGGATCTTCGGCAGGAACTCCCGCTTCAGCTTCTCGCTGCCGTGGCGGATGAGCGTCTTGCCGACGATGCCGACCCCCTTGCCGATCTGCGGAGCGCCGCGGTGCGCGAGGCACTCGTTCAGGAGGTACTCGTAGATACCCTCCCGCGCGCTGCCGCCGTTCTCCTTCGACCAGCTCATCCCGAACCAGCCGCGCTGCCCGCACGCGGCGAGAAACTCTCGGCGGGGCGCGGTGTCGCAGATCTGCGCCATGTTCTCGCGTGTGACGTCCATCACCTCCGGGCGGTCGTGTGCGTCGAGGAACCGCTCGACGTCCGCCACGAAGGCCATCTGCTCGCCCGAGAACTCGAAATCCATGATCCGATCTCCCCTCAGCGTCCCTTGAACACCGGCTTGCGCTTCTCCAGGAACGATTGCGTGCCCTCGCGGGCGTCTTCGGTGCAGGCGGTCATGGTTCCGGCGACCGCCTCGTAGTCGAGCATCTCGTCGAGTGTCGACGTGAGCGACTTGTGGATGTAGCGGCGGGCGAGGTCGATGGCGACGCTCGGCCCCTGGGCGAGCTGCTTCGCGTAGGTGAGCGCCGCCGCGAGTGCCCCCCCTTCGGGAACCAGCTCGTCGATCAGGCCGACGCGCTTCGCGGTCTCGGCGTCGAGCATGGCGCCGGTCTCGACCATCCAGAGCGCCGTCGGCAGGTTCACGACGCGCGGCAGGAAGTAGGTGAGCCCGCAATCCGGGCTGAAGCCGCGGCGGACGAAGATCGCCGACATGCGCGCGGTCGTATCGGCGATGCGCCGGTCGCACGCCAGCGCGTAGGCGAGGCCCGCACCGACGGCCACCCCCGAGATCGCAGCGATCACCGGCTTGTCGACCTCGACGATCATGCGTGCGAACTCGGCGAACGGGCCCGCCGGGGTCTTGCGCTGGTAGCGCGGCAGCGGCTTGTCGGAGAGTCCGGGGATCGGGCGATCCGCGCCGCCGGACAGCCACTCCGCGTCACCGCCGGCGCAAAAGGCCTTGCCCGCCCCGGTGAGCACGATCACCCGCACCTCGTCGCGGTGGCGCAGGTCGCGGAACATCTCGACCAGACGGGAGGCCAGCTCCCAGTTGACCGCGTTCAGCCGGTCGGGCCGGTTGAAGGTCACGATCGCCACGCCGTCATCGACGGTCAGCAGCGCGAGATCATCCGATGCCATGGCTCATCCCCTTCCCTTCGCGGTCAGTGCAGCGCCTCGATCATCGCGCGGACGGCGCGGTCGTCGCCCCGCAGCTCGTCCGGCAGGTCGAGGTGCACGACGTCGGCCACGTCGCCCCAGCGCTCGCGCAGCTTCGGCCCGAGCTCGTCCCAGGTGCCCACGGTGCCGAACGTGTCGAGCATCTCGTCGCTCACCAGGTCGATCATCTCCCGCCACTTGCCCTCCATCGACAGGCGGAAGAGCTGCTGTCCGACGTCGAGGAAGCCGTGCAGCTCCACCGGGGCATGGTAGGAGCGCGTCGAGGCGTAGAAGCCGAGCCGCTGCTTCACGAACACCTTCTTGCGCTCGACCTCGGCGCGGTCGCGTCCCGTCGCGATGATGGGCGACACCAGCACCTGCACGGCCGACGCGGGCCGGCCGGCCCGGTGTGCGCCCTCGGCCACGGCGGGGGTGAGCACCCGGCGCAGATACTCGGCGGTGCAGATCGGGTGCGGGAAGATGCCGTCGCACAGCTCGCCGGCGAGCCGGCCCATGTACGGGTTCACCGCCGCGATCCAGATCGGCACGTGCGGGTGCTCGATCGGACCGGGGTTGAAGAACTCCGGCATCATCGTGAACTGGTAGTGCTTGCCGGTGAAGTACGCGGGCTGGTCGCCGTGTTGGAAGGTGGCGAACATCGCCTGGAGGCAGGAGAGATACTCGCGCAGGCGCGGCCCCGGGGCCGCGGTCCACGGCGCGGCGTACCGCCGCTCGTTCTGGCCCTTCACCTGCGTGCCGAGACCGAGCTCGAAGCGGCCGCCGGAGAGCCGCTGCAGGTCCCACGCGATCTGCGCCGTCACCATCGGGCTACGGGGAAACGCGACCGCGACACCCGTCCGCAGCGTGATCCGCTTGGTGTGCTCGGCGACGATCGCCAGCGGGAGGAACGGGTCGTGTCCGCCGGCCTCGGGGAGCAACACGCCATCGAAGCCCTGCGCCTCGATCCGTCGAGCGGCCATAGCCATCCCTTCGCACCCCGGCATGACCGGGTTCTCGTGGAAGGGGTGGCTCATGAGCCCGACCTCGACGCGCATCGTGCGTCGTTCCTACCGCTTCATGACGACGGCAGTGGCATTCGAGCCGAGGCCCAGCGTCTGCCCGAGCCCCACCTTCGCGTTGGGCACCTGGCGCGCACCCGCCTGCCCGCGGAGCTGCCAGCCGAGCTCGCACACCTGCCACACGCCCATCGCGGTGGTCGCCTCGCCGAAACAGAGGAACCCGCCGCTCGGGTTGATCGGCAACTTCCCCGTCGGCATGGTCTCGCCGCGCTCGACCAGCGACTCCGCCTCGCCCGGCTCGCAGAAGCCCCACTCCTCGGGGAAGGCGAGCTCGTAGTAGACCGTGTTGTCCTGCAGCTCGACCAGCGAGACGTCGCGCGGGCCAACGCCGGCCCGCGCCATCGCGTTCGCGACCGCGATCTTCGCCTCGCTGTGGTGCGTGGTGCCCGGCGGTGTCGCCACCGAGAGCCCACGCGGGATGCCGTCGTCGAAGCGGGCGGTGGCCACGGTGCTGGACGCCACCCACACCGGCGACGTGGTCTTCTTCCGCGCGACCTCGGCCGAACAGATCACCACGGCGGCCGCCCCATCGCTCACCGGGCAGATCTCGTAGAGCCGGAGCGGGTAGCTCACCAGCCGCGACTTGATGACCTCCTCGACCGTGAACTCCTGGCGGAAGCGCGCGTTCGGGTTGTGCGTGCCGATCTTGTGGGCCTTCACGGCGATCTTGGCGAGTTGCTCCTCGGTCGTACCGTGGTCGTGCATCCGCCGCAGGCAGAGCATGGCCCAGAACGCCGGACCCGGCATGCCGACACACACCTGGCGGAGGTACTCGGGGTCGGTCTCCTCCTGCACGCCCGACATCTGGATGAAGCCCTTCGGCATGCGCTCGCCGCCGACGACGAGGACCGTGTCGTGCACGCCGCCCGCCACCAGGCTGTACCCGACGTTGAACGCATTGCCGCCGGCCGCGCAGCCCGCCGACAGGTTGTAGACCGGCACGCCGGTCGGCCCCATCTCCTCGACGACGTCGTTGCCGTTGAGCCCCCATCCCTTGCCACCGGAGAAGCGGGAGCTCGCCGCGGCGACGGCCTCGATCTCGCGCCAGCCCACGCCCGCGTCCTTGAGCGCCGCCTCGACGGCATGCCGGCACAGCTGGGTGACGGACCTGTCCTCGAACTTCCCCCAGGGGTGCAGCCCCAGCCCGATGACCGCGACGTCTCGCATGCCGATCTCTCTCCGCGCTCAGAGCGGCCGGAACTTCCAGGTGACCACCTGGGCGCCGTCCGGATTGGTGTAGAGTTTCTCGAGGACCAGTTCCACGTCCATGCCGACTTTGACGCGCCGGAGATCGGTGGTGCTGATCTTGCCGAGGACACGCAGGCCCTCGGGCAGGTCGACCGAGCCCATCGCGTACGCCTCGTACGGCTCGTCGTACTTCGCGGGTGCGGGCGGCGCGTAGTGCTGTACCGCGAAGCTCCAGAGCTTGCCGCGCGGGCCGAGCGCCGCATCCTGCATCGAACCGCCCGCGCAGTCCGGATTGTGGCAGGCCAGCGCCTTGGGGAAGTAGGCCGTGCCGCAGCCGCCGCAGCGGGAGCCGAGCAGCCGCGGACCGTCCGCCGTCTCGGCGAACAGCCCCCCCACCACGGGAACGCGCTTCGCTTCCGTCATCATCGTTCCTTCACTGCGCGAATGAGCTCGGGGAGAATCTCGAGGCAGTTGCCGACGATTCCGTACCGGGCATAGCGGAAGACCGCGGCGTCGGCGTCGCGGTTGATCGCAACCAGCGTCTTGGCGGCCGCGCAGCCCACCATGTGCTGGCTCGCGCCGGAGATGCCCGCCGCGATGTAGAGCGCCGGCCGCGTGATCTTGCCCGTCAGCCCCACCTGCCGCGAGGGGTCGACCCAGCCCTCGTCGACGATCGGCCGTGAGCCCGCGGCCATGCCACCGAGCGCCGCCGCCAGCTCCTCGACGAGCTTGAAGTTCTCGGGCGATCCGAGGCCGCGCCCGCCCGCGACGATGACCTGCGCGTCCTCGAGCCGGGGGCCCTCCTGGGTCGCGCGTTCGACCACGCGCGCCCGCTCGGTGACGCCATCGAGCGCCACCTGCACATCCTGCACCGCGGGGCCCGACGTCGCGCCATCGCACGGCTCCGGCCGCAGCGCGTTCGCCATGACGCCGAGGACGTGCGGCCCGCTGCCGCCGACCTCGTACACGACGCGCGTGTCGCCCCCGTAGGCCGACGCCGTGACGAGGAGCTGCCCCGCGGCACCCACGTCCACGCCGACCGCGTTCATCACCACGGCCGAGCGGAGACGGCCGGCCAGCCGCGGCGCGACCAGGCGTCCGTCGAAGGTCTGCGCGAGCAGGAGCACCGTCGGTGGCTGCTGCGCACAGTACTGGGCCAGCGCCTCGACGTGGACGTCGGGTTGGAACGCGGCCAGGCGTGGGTCGTCGATCTGGTCGACGCGCGCGACCCCGTAGCGGCCGGCGAGCGCCATGCCCTGCTCGGGAAGCGCGCCGAGCACGAGCCAGCGCAGCGGCGCGCCACACGCCGCGCTCAGACGCCGGCCGAGGGTCAGGGTCTCCTCGGTTCCCGGGGCAAGGCCGCCCCAGGTGCACACCGTCACTGCCGTCGCGTTCATGCCAGCACTCCGTCGGCCCGCAGCCGCGCGACCAACCGCGTCGCGGCCTCCGCCGCCGTCGCGCCGGCAATGACGTCGCACTGTCCCTGCACCGTCGGCACGAACTGGCGCACCATCCGCACCCGCGGCACACGGTCCTCCGCCGCCACCGGCAGGGCCTCGACGGGAATCGCCGTCGGCTGCATGCGCCGCACCGCCATCTTCCGCGCCGTGGTCGGGTAGCGCGCCTGGCCGATCTCGCTGCTGATCGTGACCACCGCCGGGCAGCGCACTTCGACGATCTCGTCGCCGTCGGGGGTGACGCGCGTGACACGCAGATCCCCACCGGGCGCCACCACGACGGCGCGCGCGATCGGAACGACCGGCATGCCGAGCAGCTCACCCATGACCGCGGGCACGACGCCCTGGTCGTCGTCCGACGCCTGGCGACCGCAGAGGATGAGGTCCGCCCCGCCGCTGTGGCGGACGTAGGCCGCCAGCAGCGCGGCCACCGCCTGGCAGTCGAGGTCCGAGACGTCGGCCGAGATCGCGACGATCTCGTCCGCCCCCATCGCCGCGGCGTGCCGGAGGAGCGCCGTGGGCTCCGGCCCGATCGACACGATCGTCACCTTGCACGTCACGCCAGCGTCGCGCACCCGCAGCGCGGCCTCGATCGCCTGCTCGTCGTATGCGTTCATCAGACGCGGGATGGCGGCCTGTGTGAGCGTCCTGCCGTCCTCGCCGATGACCAGCTTCCCCTCCAGCGCGTAGTTGTTCACCGCGTCCGGATCGAGGACCTCTTTCGCGCAGACCACGATTCGCATGCTCACTCGCCCTCGAGGAAGAGGCTGGCCGCCTCGCACCACACGGTGTCCGCCGGATAGGCGTCCGGCTTCCGCTCGAGGCCGGCCATGAGATACCACCGCCACGGCGGATCGCCGTGGTCGACGAACTCGCCGGTGAGCGTGCCGGAGAACTCCTGACGCATCGGCATCCCGGTGACGGGGTCGAGGCCACCCCCGTCACACTCCGCCCGCCGCCCCGCACGCGCGGCATCGAAGCCCAGATTGGCCGGCATCGCTTCGGTCCGCATCCCGTTCAGCCCTCGCTCGTGAGCCCCTCGAACGTCGCCAGCGCCTCGTCGACGATGTCGAAGAGAACCTGGCGGGCGGGCTTCATGGAGGTGACGAAGCGGACCCCCTGCCCTGCCGCCTCGGTCATGAGGTCGGCGCGACGGTGGTCGTTGGCGCCCTGGATGTAGTCGGAGCTGAGCAACATCTGGTACGGCGCTCCCAGCACCCGCGGAGCCTCCGGCTTCGCCCACTCGTCCGTCCACGGGCACTTGAGCACGCGCATCGGCATCCCCGAGATGCAGTTCGAGTAGACCGTGTCGTCGGCCGTGGCGGCGACGAGCTTCTCCTTGACGATCATGTCCGAGTCGGACTCGCGCGATGCCAGCCAGAGCGTGCCCGTCCAGACGCCGACCGCGCCGAGGCAGAGCGCTGCGGCCAGGTGGCGGCCGGTCGTCACGCCGCCCGCGGCGATCACCGGGACGTCGCCGGCGACGGCACACACTTCCGGCACGATCGAGAACGTGCCGACCGGCCCCGTGTGCCCCGCGGCATCGTAGCCCTGGGCAATGATCGCGTCGACGCCCGCCTCGGCCTCCTTCTTGGCCTGGCGCGCCTTGCCCACCAGCCCGAACACCTTGATGCCGCGCTCGTGCGCCGCCTTGAGGATGAAGGCCGGGCTGCCCAGACCGGAGGTGAAGACCGGCACCCGCATGTCGAGCAGGACGTCGAGCTGCTTGCGCGCCATCTCCTGGTTGAGCCCGCCCCACTGGTGCAGGGCCTGCTCTCCCTTCGGCGCGGGCACGTCGTAGCGCTCCTTGATGCCCTGCGCGAACTTTCGATGCGTCTCGGGAATCTTCGCCAGCAGCTCGTCGAGGGTGCCCGCCGGCGGCACGGACGACGGCAGCACGAGATCGATCCCGAAGGCCTTGTCGCCGACGCGCGAGCGAATCCAGTTGATGTCCGCCGCGATCTCATCCGCCGTGTGCATGGCCTCGCCCAGGACCGCAAAGCCACCGGCGTTGGTCACCGACGCCACGACGTCTTTGCAGTGGGTGAAGGCGATCACCGGGAACTCGATCCCCAGCATGTCGCAGAGCTTCGTACGCAACGGGTCCTTGGCCATCGTTCAAGCTCCTGTGCCGCAAGGTGTCCCCGCAGCGAACGACCTGGAACGAACGTTCGTTCGTCGTAGCGACGCGGGGCGAAATGTGAGATGACCGGCGTGGTGCATCGACGACTTCAGCGGGCGCGCCGCGAGCGCGCGTACGGCTCGCGTTGCGAGCCGATCGAGTCGGGGAACGGGACCGTGGGGTGGATCCGCATCGAAGTCGTGCCGGCAAAACGGAAGTGCCAGACGGTCTGTGGCCATAACAGACGCGGGGGGGGTATGACTAGTGTCATGCGGCCCCCCGTCCAGGGGCCCACCCGCACGGCGGTTGCCCCGTGAACGCCTGCGTCGTAGTAGCCCCATGCTCCGCACGGAGTGTGCGCATGGGAGGGAGCTGATGGCGGAGGGCGCCCTGAGCGGCATCCGGGTGATCGAGCTCGGCGAGCTCGTGTCGGCGCCGTACTGTGCCCGGCTCTTCGCCGATTTCGGCGCCGACGTGATCAAGGTCGAGCCGCCCGGGCACGGGGATCTCGCGCGCCAGTGGGGCCCGTTTCCCGACGATCGGCCGGACCCCGAACGCAGCGGCCTGTTCTTCTTCTTGAACACCAACAAGCGCGGCGTGACGTTGGACGTCACCCGACCCGCCGGGCGAGACCTGCTGCTGCGGCTACTCGCGGACGCCGACGTGCTGATCGAGAACCACCCGCCCGGCCACATGCCCGGGTGGGGGCTCGGATACGACGCGCTGGCGCGGGTGAACCCCGACCTGGTGGTGATCTCGATCACGCCGTACGGACAGACCGGGCCGTATCGCGACTGGAAGGGCCATGACCTGAACGCCTTCCACCTGACCGGCGCGGGCAGCCGCTATTGCGGGCGGCCTGGCCAGGCACCGCTCGAGCACGGCACGTTCACCGCCGATTTCTTCGGTGCCGCGGCCGGCGCCGCCTGGGGCCTCGCCGCCGTCTACGGACGGCGCGCCGCGGGCGGCGGCCAGCACCTCGACGTCTCCTGTGCCGAGGCGATCGCCGCGACCTTCGTCGGCAGCCAGAACATCGGCAGCCTCGCCCAGGACGGGGTCTTCGATCGGCGCACCGGCGTCGGCATGTCGCTCGGTGCACCCGCCACGATCCTCCCCTGTCGCGACGGGCACGTGTGGGCGCTCGCGCTCGAGCCGGGCCAGTGGAACGGGTTCGTGCGGGTGATGGGCAACCCCGAGTGGGCGCAGCTCGAGATGTTCCAGGACATGTTCGTGCGCGCCCAGAACGCCGACGCGATCTACCCGCTCATCGAGCAGTGGACGCTGGGGCACGGCAAGATGGAGATCATGGAGCAGTGCCAGGCCGCCGGCGCACCGGTGACGGCGATCTTCACCGTCGCCGAGGCCGCCGCGCAGCCGCACCTGCGCGAACGGGGGTATCTGGTCGAGCTGGAGCACCCGGCGCTCGGGACGGTGCGGGACCTAGGCGCGCCCTTCAAGCTCCCCGAGAGCCCGGGAGGGCCCACCCGCCCGGCGCCACTCCTCGGCCAGCACAACGTCGAGGTCTACGGCGCAGGGCTCGGGCTCGACGCCGCCGCGCTCGCGGAGCTCGCCGCCGACGGGACCATCTGAGGAGACGGGTCGTGGCAAAGGCACTTCCGCTCGCCGGGATTCGGGTTGCGAACTTCGGCTGGGTCTGGGCCGGCCCGGTCGTCGGGCAGACGCTCGGCTTCCTCGGTGCCGAGGTCTACAAGATCGAGTCGCGGGCGCGCATCGACCTGACGCGCATGCTGCCCCCGTTCGCCGGCGGTGTGCGGGATCCCGACCGCAGCCTCTCCAACCACGCCGCGTGGGCCGGCAACGGCAGCGTCACGATCAACCTCAAGAAGCCCGATGGCCAGGAGCTCGCCCGACAACTCGTCGCCCAGTGCGACGTCGTCGTCGAGAATTTCGGCCCCGGCGCAATGGAGGAGATGGGGCTCGGGTGGGAGCGCCTGCACGGCCTGCGGCGCGATCTCGTCATGCTCTCGATGCCCGCGGCGGGGCTCTGGGGCCCGATGAAGGACATCCGGACCTACGGCCTGAGCCTCACCAGCGTCACCGGCCTCGACAGTCTGACCGGCTACCTCGGCGGCCCACCGGTGCCCTTCGAGAACGCGTTCTCCGACCCCTACAACGGGATCATGGGCGCGTTCGCGGTCCTCACCGCCCTGCACCATCGCGATCGGACCGGCACCGGCCAGCACATCGACTTCTCGCAGCAGGAGGCCGTGATGCAGATGGTGGGCCCCGCGTTCATGGCCCATGCGCTCGGCGGGCGCGCGCCCGGGCCGATCGGGAACCGTCACCCGCTCGGGGCCATGGCGCCGCACGGCGTGTTCCCCTGTGCCGGCGAGGACCGCTGGATCAGCATCGCCGTCGCAACCGACGCCGAGTGGCGTGGGCTCGTCGCGGCCATGGGGGACCCCGAGTGGGCCCGCGATCCGGAGCTCGCCGGCGGCGCCGGCCGACGCGCACGCCTCGACGAGGTCCACGAGCGGCTCGCCGCATGGACCCGGCCGTTCGACGACTACGCCCTCGCAACGACGCTCCAACGCCACGGCGTCGCCGCCGCCCCGGTCCTCGACGTGTCGGACCTCCTGCGCGATCCGCACTACCGCGCCCGCGGCACGTTCCTCGAGGTCCAGCACCCGCTCGGCTTCCGCGAGACCATCTACGGCGCCTACGTGAAGACCAGCCGAACCGAGGCCGACGTCCGGCCGGGGCCCGCGATGGGCCAGGACAACGCGCACGTGTTTCGCGAGCTGCTGGGAATCCCCGAGACGCGCTACGCCGAGCTGGTGGCGGCGCAGGTCATCTACTAAGAAGCACCCGCAGCGCCCTACAGGTCGTTCGCGTCGACGACCTCCAGCTCGACCCGGGTCGTGTTGTTGCCGGTGTTCGACGCGTCGTCGACGCTCGGCGTGGTGTCGGTCGAGGTGACCCCGATCGCGAGCGCGCAGCGCATCGGCGTGTCGCGCTCGGGAGTGGTCACGTCGCCCACGGCGAGCGTGACCAGCACGCTGCCCTTCGTCCTGCCGCGCTGGCCGACGGCGGCGGTCGGCTGCGCGCCCGGCGTCCGCGCGTCGGCATCGAGGTCGACCCGCATCGCGCTCGGACACCCGCTGTCATTGGCCGTGAGCGCAAAGCTCCGACTCGGCGGCGCGGCCGATCCGAACTCCCGATTCACGACCGCGACCTTGATCCGCCGGCTCGCGAGCTGCCGCCGCTTCGGGATGGCGAAGCGCACCACCCGCGCGGCCGAGAGCACCATGAGATCGACCCCCTGCGCCCGGGTCTCGGCGATCCCGTTCGCCCCCGCGTCGACGACGACGCTGGAGGCGTTGTTGCACCCCCCGCCCGCCGCGATCAGCTGGACGTCGTCGCCGCCGGCAATCGCGTTGTTCGCAAAGGTCTCCGCGACCGCGTTCGTGCCGCAGCGGATCACCGCGGCGTTGGGCTCCGCCCGCCCGACCGGCACCAGGCGAACGTCGTCGCCACCCAGGGGGTCGGCCACGTCGGCGAGCCCGTTGGCGCCGCTGCGAATGCACGCCGCGTTCGGCGTCCCCTGGCCTGGCGGGATGACCTGCTGGTCGTCGCCCGCGGCCGTCGACTCGGCGATCCCGTTCGCCCCGCTGTCGATGACGTCGACGTTGGCGTTGTTGCAGCCGTCGCCGACGGCGACCAGCTGCACGTCGTCTCCGCCGGCCGTCGTGCTCACGACCCGGTCGGCGCCGCACTCGACCACGACCCGATTGGGCTCGCTCGTTCCGACGGCGAGGGACTGGATGTCCGTCGGCGGGGCCGCCGTCTCGCAGACGCCGTTCGGCCCCGCGTCGGCGACCACCGACGTCTGCGAGCCGTGACCGGTCGCGATCGCCTGCCGATCGGCGTGCGCCAAAGCGGCCGCGCCCGCCAGAGCGATCACCGCCACCAGGGTTCGAACCACGCAACGCGCCATTGCCACCTCCCGAAAACCGAAACGTCACGGCCGTCGCGCGGAGTCAAGGGCGCCGCCCCATCCTCGCGCTAGAGCCGCTCGATGATGGTCCCAGTCGCGAGCGCCGTCCCACAGCACATCGAGATCAGCGCGGTCGTCTTCCCGGTGCGCTCCAGCTCGTGCAGCGCGGTGGTGATGAGCCGGCTGCCGGTCGCGCCCACCGGATGGCCGAGCGCGATCGCGCCGCCGTTCACGTTCACCCGGTCCATGTCGGGCTTGTGCGCCTGCGCCCACGAGAGCAGCACCGCCGCGAAGGCCTCGTTCACCTCGAACAGATCGACGTCCTTGATCGACATCTTCGCTTTCCGCAGGACCCGCGTCGTCGCCTCGATCGGGCCGTCGAGCAGGTAATAGGGATCGGCGCCCACGAGGACCTGGGCCACGATCCGCGCCCGCGGCCTGAGCCCCAGCTCCGTCGCGCGCGCGCGGGACATCAGCAGCACGGCCGCCGCGCCGTCGGAGATCTGCGAGGAGTTGCCGGCGCTGTGGCTCGCGCCCTCTTCGGCGGGCTTGAGCTTCGCGAGCCCCTCCATCGTCGAGTCGCGGACGCCCTGGTCGCGCTCGACGAGCATCGTCTCGCCGGTCGGCGTCCCGTCCGCGCCCATCACCGGTGCCTGGACCTTCACGACCTCGCGCGCGAAGCGCCCCTCGTCCCACGCCCGCTTCGCCTTCTGCTGCGAGGCGAGGCCGAGCGCGTCGAGGTCCTGCCGCGTGAGGCCGCGGTTCTTGGCGATCCGCTCCGCTGCCTGGAACTGCGTGAGCGGCTGGTCCCACGGCCACGGCTCCGGCAGGAAGTACCCGGGCCCGTTGATGACGTTGGCGCCGAGCCCGACGCGGCTCATCACCTCCACGCCGCAGGCGATGCCGACGTCGATCGCGCCGATCGCGATCAGGCCCGCGATCAGGTGGTTCGCCTGCTGCGCCGAGCCGCACTGGCAGTCGATGGTCGTCGCGGCCACGTCGAACGGGGCGCCCTTCTCGGAGAGCCACGCGTTGCGCGTCACGTTGTTCGACTGCTCGCCCGCCTGGGTCACGCAGCCACCGATGATCTGCTCGACGGCCCCCGGCGCTACACCGGCGCGACGGACCACCTCGCGCTGCACGAGCCCCAACAGGCGCGTCGCGTGCAGACCGGACAGCCAGCCGTTGCGCTTGCCGATGGGGGTACGAACGGCTTCGACGATGACGGGATCGGACACGATGACTCCTCCTCCATGTGTGCGGGCTCAGCGGCCCTTGAACTGCGGCAGCCGCTTCTCGACGAAGGCGCGCGGCCCTTCCTTGGCGTCCTCGGACTGCATGACGCGAGCCCCGAGCGCCTTCTCCAACACGAACCCGGACTCGAGCCCGAGCGCGCGCACCGCGATCTCCTTGGCGGTGCGCACCGCCAGCGGTCCGTTCTTGCAGATCGTCTCCGCGAGCTTCATCGCCGCGGGGAGCAGCTCGGCCGCCGGGACGACCTGGTTGACCAGCCCGATGTCGTACGCGCGCTTCGCGTCGATGGGCTTCCCGGTGAGCAGCAGCTCCATCGCCACCGCCCACGGAATCTGGCGCGGCAGGCGCACGTGCGAACCGCCGGTGGGAATGAGCCCCCAGCGCACCTCGCCCAGACCGAAGGTGGCGTGCTCGGCGGCGATGCGGAGGTCGGTGCCGGCGAGCGTCTCGAGACCACCCGCGATGCAAAAACCGTTCACCGCGGCGATGATCGGCTTGAAGATGTCCGAGAACTGCCGCTTCGTGTGGTCCCCATAGCCCATCTCGTCGCCGGCGGTGATGAGCGGGATCGCCTCCTTCAGGTCCATCCCGGCGCAGAAGGCCTTCTCGCCCGCGGCGGTCAGGATCGCGACCCAGAGGTCGTCGTCGTCGTTGAAATCCCGGAAGGCCGCATCGAGACCGCTCAGCATCGCCGGCGTGAGCGCGTTCATCGCCTCCGGGCGATTGAGCGTCATGATCGCGATGCGACCCTGCTTCTCGTAGCGAATGGTCGGCGGCAGCTCCACCGGTCGACTCCTTTCCCGATCACGCGCCCCGGCGGCGGAAACGCGGCAGCGTCACCTCGGGGGTGACGTCCTCGAAAATGACCTCGACGGGCATGCCGACCGCGAGCGCGTCGGGCGCAACGTCGACCACGCGCGAGAGCAGACGGACCCCCTCGTCCATCTCGACGACGACCGCGGCATACGGCGTCTCGCCCGCGAAGGCGGGATGCAGGGCCCGAGCGACGGTCGTCCACGTGAACACCGTCCCCCGGCCGCTCGAGCGCGCCCACTCCGTGCGCGCCGATCCGCACTCCCCGCAGCGCTCGCGCGGCACGTGCCGCCACGTCCCGCAGTCCGTGCACCGCTGGAACCGCAGCTCGCGCGCACGACAGAACTCGTAGAATGCCTTCGCGAGCCCTTCCATCGCCGGGAGCGGCAGCGACACCGGTTTCGTGGGCTCACTCATCGTCGGAGCACCGCGATGCTGCCGTCACCGAAGTCGCCCCAGCCGGTGACCACGCCGATCTCGGCGGCCGGCACCTGCCGGTCGCCGCACGTCCCGCGGAGCTGGCGGACCGCCTCGACGACGTGGCTCACCCCGAGCACGTGCGCCTCCGACAGCAGCCCCCCGTGCGTGTTCACCGGCAGGTCCCCTCCGAGCTCGATCCGTCCGCCCTCCACGAACGCGCCGCCCTCCCCGCGCCCGCAGAACCCCGCCTCCTCGAGCTGCTGTAGGACCTCGAAGGTGAAGCAGTCGTATATCTCCGCGAAGTCGACGTCCGCGGGCCGGACGCCCGCCATCGCGAACGCGCGTGGGGCCGCCAGCGTGAGGCCGGTGACGAGAATGTCCTTGCGGTTCGTGATCTCGTCGGCCGGGTGTGGCTGACCGGCGGCCACCCCCATGACGAACACCGGCCGCTCCCGCAGATCGCGCGCCCGCTCCGCCGACGTCACGACCACCGCCGCCGCGCCGTCGGTCTCGAGGCAACAATCGAAGAGCCGGTACGGATCGGCGATGACCGGTGATGCCTGGTGGTCGGCGAGCGTCAGCGGCTTGCCGCGCATCACCGCCGCCGGGTTGCGCTGCGCGTGCTTGCGCATCGCGACCGCGATCGCGCCCAGTTGCGCGCTCGTGGTGCCGAACTCGTGCATGTGCCGGCGCGCCATGAGCGCATACCACTGGGGCGGGGCCGTGAGGCCGTGGGGCAGATAGTAGTCGCGCGCGATGCCGCGGCCCGGTAGCGCCGAGACGTCCGACGCGACCATCTCGCGCGTCCGGCGGCCGGAGTACCCGAGCCAGCCCGCGGGAATGAGCACGTGGGTGGCAACCCCGGTCGTGACCGCCATCGCCGCCGCCTGCAGCGACGCCACCGGAGCCGCCCCGCCCATCCCGATCGTGGCCGCGAAGCGCAGGTTCTCGATGCCGAGTCCGGCGGCGAGCTCCTCCGCGGTCGCCACCCCCGGGAACGGCATCAGCCCGTCGATGTCCTTGAGGCGCAGCCCGGCGTCTGCGACCGCGCGCACCGACGCCTCGAGCTGGATCCCGAGCTGCGTCGTGCCCGGCGCGACGCCGCGCGAATACGCCGATTCGCCGACGCCGACGATGCAGGCCCGATCCTTCACCGCGCCGACTTACCGACGCGCTTCTTCGGATCGATGCCGGCGAGGCGAGCCAGGTTGAGGCCGAGGATCTTGCCGCGGACCTCTTCGGTAATGGGCTTGTAGCCCCAGCCCTGCTGCAGCTCCTCGGGAATCTGGAACGTCCGCACCCAGTCGACCACCTTCGGCATGTCGTCGAACGCGAGGTCGAAGCCCATGACGATCTTGTCCGGCCCCGCCCAGTCGATCGCCTCGCCGATCATGTGGTAGCCGCGGTACGGCGCGCGGGCGAACCAGCCGACGATGCCCGAGATGCTGATGTAGAGGTTCGGGTGCTTGCCGGCGAGGCCGAACAGCTCCTCGTGGTACGGCCAACCCATGTGGTACGCGATCACCTTGAGGCCCGGGAAGTCGAGCAGGATGTCGTCGAGCAGGATCGGGAGGGTGTAGCGCGTCGGCTGCGGGAGCACGTACGCCATGCCGGTGTGGATCGTGAGCGGCACGCCCAGCTCCTGCGCCTTCTCGTAGAAGGGCCACATCCGCTTGTCGTTGAGCGGGCCATCGTCCTCGGGCTGGTAGACCTTGCAGAGCTTGGCGTTGCGCTCCTTCACCAGGTACTCGAGCTCCCAGATCGCGTGCTTGACGCCGCGCCGGAGCACCGGACCGACGTTGGCCTCGAGGTACAGGCGATCCGTGTAGGGCTCGATGTCCTGGAGGACGAAGCCGTTGGTCGACATGCACGTGGCGTAGCCGCTCACGTCCATCATCGATTCGCGCAGCGCGAAGCCGACGTCGACGCCCGCCTTGTCCATCCACTCGACGAGCGCGTGCGCACGCGGGTGCGGCATGTCGCCGCCGCCCGAGAGCTTGCGGCCGGCCCACACGCCGACCACGCCGTCGACGCTGCTCCACCAGCGCTGGAAGCCGGGGTAATAGGCCATCTCGGCGAGCGCCTGCTCGTTCATCAGGTGGCATTCCGACAGCGCCACGAAGTGGTCGGTGCTGGGCATGGGAGTCTCCTCTCAGGACCGCGCGTCGCGTAGGATCCGCCACAGGCGCAGCGGGCTCGCGGGGACCTCGGTGGCCCGGACGTCGAGCGGCGCCAGGGCGTCGTTGATGGCCGACAGGATGGCCGCCGGCGTCGTGTGGACCGGGCCCTCGCCCGTGCCCTTCGCGCCGAGCGGCGTGAACGGCGACGGCGTACAGAGCGCCGCCTTCGTCGTCTCCGGGACCTCGTTGATGGTGGGCAGCAGGTAGTCCATGAACGTCGACGTGAGGATCTGCCCGTCCTCGTCGTACACGTACTCCTCGAGGAGCGCCGCGCCCACGCCCTGCGCCACGCCGCCCTGGATCTGCCCCTCGACGTTCGCGGGATTGAGGCGCGTCCCGCAGTCGTCCGCGATCCAGTAGCCGAGGATCCGCACCATGCCGGTCTCCCGGTCGATCTCGATCAGGACCACGTGGCAGGCGTTGGCCGCGGTGAGGTAGCTCTTCGCCCGCCCCTGTTCGTCGGCCTGCGTGCGACCGGGCGCGGTCCACACGTAGGTGGCGGTCGGGTTCGGATCGAGTCCGGGCGGCAGCAGGTCGCTGCGCGCCAGCATCGCCCCGGCGACCTGGGCGAGCCCCATTTCCGCGCCGGGTACTCCCTTGACGCGGAACTTGCCGTCCATCAGCTCGACCGCCTCCGGCGGGGCCTGCATGAGGAACGCCGCGACCCGGACGAGCTTTCCCCTGAGCAGGTCGGCGGCCCCGAGCACCGCCCCCGCGAGCGCGACGCCGAGCCGGCTCCCGCCCGGCCCGAAGGCCGGCGGCGCCGAGAGCGTGTCCTGCATCACGACGGTCACGTCGCCCGGCTCGACCCCGAAGTAGTCCGCCAGGATCTGCGCCGCGATCGTGTACTGCCCCTGCCCTTCGAGCGCGAAGCCGACCCGCACGACGAGCTTGCCGAGGAGGTCGACGCTCAGCGTGACGCCCTCGGGCACGCCGGTGCCCTGCATGCCGACGATCGCATACGCGTTCCAGTCGAACACGCCGGGCTCGATCGTGCTCACCACGCCGATCCCGAGGAGCCGTCCCTGCCGGCGGGCCTCGGCCTGCTCCGCGCGCAGGCGCGCGTACCCGGACATCTCGAGCGCGGTGGCGAGCGCAGCCTCGTAGTTGCCGCTGTCGTACTCGTTCCCGCTCGGAATCGTGTAGGGGAAGCGGTCCGGTGGGATGAAGTTGCGCCGCCGGAGCTCGGCCGGGTCGAGCCCGAGCCCCCGCGCCGCGATGTCCATCATCTGCTCGAGGACGAAGTTGTGCGGCGGCGGCCCCATGCCGCGGAAGGGGCTCCCGGGAAGCTTGTTCGTCGCAACGATCGTGAGGTCGTACTCCGCCACCGGGATGGTGTACGGGCCGGTGAACGACGTGAGGGGCTTCGCGGCCGACAGCGACGCGTAGCCCTCGGCGGTCGCGCCGAGGTCGTCCAACAGCTTGACCCGCAGCCCCGTGACCGTCCCGTCCGCCCGCACCGCGAGCGACACGTCGTAATGCCGGTCCCACGACTGGCCGCCGCCCGACGTGAGGTACTCCATCCGATCCTCGACCCACTTGACCGGACGACCGCCCGCCTTGCGCGAGAGCATGATCGTGATGTCGGTGCCGCGCCCGCCGCCTTTGCCGCCGAAGCTCCCGCCATGCGGATGCGCGATGACGTTCACCCGGTTCGACGGCACGCCGAACACGAGCGCGCGCACGATCGCCATCTGCGAGGGGGCCTGGAAGGCCCCGTGGACCGTGATGCTCCCGTCGACCGGGTCCCACCGACTCACCGCACCGAAGGTCTCCATCGGGTTGGCGCCCAGCCGGTGCCAGCGGAACCGCTCGGTGAAGACGTGGTCGGCGGCGCGAAATGCCTGCGCCACGTCGCCCCACGTGAAGACGCGCTTGAGCATGACGTTGTTGCCACGCTCCTCGAAGACCAGCGGGGCATCGGGAGCCTCCGCCGCGGTCGCGTCGACGATCGCGGGCAGCCGCTCGTACTCGACCTCGATCAGCTCGAGCGCATCCTCCGCGACGTAGCGGCTCGTCGCCGCCACCGCCGCCACCGGCTCGCCCACGAAGCGGACCTTCTCGACCGCCAGGCAGTGGGCGCCCCAGCCCTCGGGGACCGTCGGCGCCGGGCTGGTCCAGCGTTTCGCGTCCGCGCCGGTGACGACCGCCGCCACGCCCGGCAGCTTCTCGGCCGCGCTCGTATCGACGCGCACGATGCGCGCGTGCGCGTGCGGGCTGCGCAGGATCGCGCAGTGCAGCATCCCGGGCTGGTGCAGGTTGTCGATGAACTCGACCCGACCGGTGAGCAGCATCGGGTCCTCGATCCGTGGCACCGCCCGCCCCACGAAGCGCGGCTCGCTCACGGGCAGGTCCTTCGGCAGCTTCGGGAGCACGACGGGCTCGCTCACCGCACGGCCCGCAGCTTCTCCGCCGCGAGGCGGACCGATTTGAGGATCGACTGATACCCCGTGCAGCGGCAGAGCTGCCCGCCGAGCGCCTCACGGATCTCGTCGTCGCTCGGATCCGGCTTCTGCCGGAGCAGGTCGAGGGTCGTGAGCAGGAAGCCCGGCGTGCAGAAGCCGCACTGGAGCCCGTGGGCCTCCCGGAACGCCTCCTGCACCGGGTGCAGCGTCCCGTCCGGCGCGAGGCCCTCCACCGTCAGGATCTCCGCGCCTTCGGCCTGGACCGCCAGCATGAGGCACGAGCGCATCGGCTTGCCGTCGAGGATCACCGTGCACGCGCCGCAGACCCCGTGCTCGCACCCGACGTGGGTGCCGCCGAGCCCGAGCTCGTGGCGGATGAGGTCCACGAGCGTCATGCGGACGTCGACGGTGGCCTCGTAGGGCGTACCGTTGACCGTCACGCGAACGCGCCGCTCGGTCGCCATCTCAGAGCACCTCCCCGCGCGCCCGGGTCGCCGACTCGGCGAGCGCCCGGCGCGTCAACACCTGGGCCACGTGACGGCGATACTCGGCCGTCGCGTGCACGTCGGACATCGGCTCGTCGATCGCCTGATCGACCGCCGCCGCGGCCTCCGCGAAGAGCTTCTCGCCCGGCACTTGGCCGACGAGGCGGTCCTCCGCCTGTCGTGCCCGCAGCGGCGTCGAGCCGACGCCGAAGAGCACGATGCGCGCCGCGCCCACCCGTCCGCCGCCATCGAGCGTGAGCGTCGTCACCGCCCCCGCGATCGCGAAGTCGCCGTGCCGCCGCGCGACCTCGAGGACCGACCAGCCGGTGCGCGCCGGCAGCACCGGGAAGCGGACCTCGGTGAGCACTTCGGCCGGCTCGAGCGCGGTGGTGAGGAAGGTGACGAAGAAGTCCGCCGCCCGGATGGTCCGCTCGCCCCCGGGGCCAGTCGCCCGCAGATCCGCGTCGAGCGCGACCGCGAGCGCCGGGTATTCGGCCGCCGGGTCGGCCTGGGCCATCGACCCACCCACCGTACCGCGGTTGCGGATCTGCTGGTGCCCGACCAGCAGCGTCGCCGCGCGCACCAGCGGGTTTCGCCGCGCGACGAGGTCCGAGTCCTCGACCGCGCGTTTGCGCGCCATCGTGCCGATCGCGAGCACCCCGTCGGTCTCGCGAATGTAGTCGAGCCCGGGAATCCGGTTCACGTCGATCAGCAACCCGGGCCGCGCCAGACGCATGCTCAGCATCGGCATGAGACTCTGTCCGCCGGCGAGCAGCTTGGCCTCGCCGTCGTGTTGCCGGAGGAGAGCGATCACCTCGCCGAGCGTCGTGGGGTCGGCGTAGTCGAACCTGGCTGGCTTCATGACGATGTCCCGCCCTCGTCCTCGGAATCGGTCGGCTTCTTGCGCAGCGCCCAGAACCGCGGCGGGCGCTTCTCGATGAAGGCCGCCGAGCCCTCCCGCCCCTCGGGCGAGTCGAACCAGTCCGGGTAGAGCTGGCTCGAGATGATGCCCATGTTCGGATACGCGTCCAGCTCCTGGTCGAACGTGGCCTTGAGGATCTCGAGGCAGCCGGGGCTCACGCGCAGGAGGTCCTCGCACCAACGATCGAGCTCGGCCTCGAGCCGCTCGCGCGGCACGACCGTGTTCACGAGACCCATCTGCAGCGCCTCGTGCGCCGTGTAGCGCCGGCACAGCATCCACATCTCCCGCGCCCGCTTCGCCCCGACGACCCGCGTGAGGTACGGCACGAAGTAGCCGTCGGCGGGGCTCGACACCTTCGGGCCGGCCTGCCCGAAGATGGCGTTGTCCGCCGCAATCGTGAAGTCGCAGCAGTAGGCCATGTGATTCGAGCCCGCGATGCAGTAGCCCTGCACCACCGCGATCACCGGCTTGCGGGAGATGCGGATCACGCGGTTGTGAGGATACCGCCAGTAGAACGCCTCGCGCAGCCCCCACTGCTCCCACTCGACGTCGCCACCCGTGCCGAAGTGCTCGCCCGCCCCGGCGAGCGCGACGACGCCGATCCGCGGGTCGTGATTGGCGTCGTAGAACGCGCGGAACATCTCGTCCGCGGAGTGGTTGGTGAGCGCGTTGTACTTCTCCGGCCGGTTGATCGTCACGCGCGCGACACCGCCCTCGAGGTCGCGGTGGAACTTCTTCTCGTACAGGACGTCGGTGAACTCGAGGCCGGCGCCCGTGACTGGTTCCCAGCTCGTCCAGCTCATAGCGTCCCGATCACCCGCTCGGCCTCCCGCAACTCTCGCAGAAGCGCCGCCGTGTCGATGGCCGTGATCCCCCGCGGCAGCGCGCCGTCGAGCCCCAGCAACGTGGACCAGATCGGGCAGGCCCAGACCGTGACGCCAGCCTCGACCGCGCGCGCAATCAACGCCTTCGCGTCGAGCTGCCGTCCTTCGCCCCGTCCCATGAGCGGCAGACCCGCCGCCTTGGCGCGGTCGGCGAGCTGCAGCCGCAGCGCCTGACCGGAGAGCTCCCGCGGCCACGCGAAGGTGCCGCGCACCGCCGCCGCCAGCGCTTCCTGCGTCAGCACGACCCCGACCGCCTGCCCTGCCTTGCGGGCCTCGATCGCGGTGAGCAATCCTCCCGTCAGAGAGCTCGCCAGCGCGTCGCGCAGGATGAAGAGGAGGTCCATTCAGCGCTTCCTCCCCGTCCGTCCTTCTTCGACCAGCCGGGCGATCTCCGCTGGCGCGTAGCCGAGCTCGCCCAGGATCTCCGCCGTGTGCTGGCCAAAGACCGGAGGGGCGAGGCGCACGCTGCCGGGCGTCCGCTCGAGGTGGATCGGCACGCCCGTGACCTCGAGCGGCCCGAGCGTCGCGTGCTGCGTGGTCGCGACCATGCCGTTGTGGCGCACCTGCGGGTCACGCACGACGCGCGGGAGGTCGTTCACGGGGGCGGCCATCGCGTCGGCAGCCACCAGGCGCTCCATGAGCGTGTCGCGCGGCTGTTCGCGGCAGCGCGCCGCGATCAGCTGCTCGAGCTCGTCCTCGTGCTGCAGGCGGAGCTCGATCGTACGGAAGCGGGGGTCGGACGCCCAGTCGACCTCGAGCCCCTTGCACAGGTTGCGGAAGAACTTCTCCGACGGGCACGTGAGGCAGAGGCTCTCGCCGTCCGCGCAGCGGAACACGCCCGAGGGCGCGAAATACGGGCTGCGGTTGCCGGAGCGCGGCGTCACCCACTGGTTCAGGAAGTAGTTGCCGAGCCCGGTACACTGGGCGTGGACCAGCGCGTCGAGCAGCGAGACGTCGACGCGCTGCCCCTGGCCGCTCCGGGTGCGCTCGTGGAGCGCCGCGAGCACGCCCGTCGCCACCAGGAGCGACGCCATCACGTCCACCAGGGGCACGGTGACGCGAACGGGATCTCCGTCGGCCGCGCCGTTGAGCGACAGCAGGCCGGCGAAGCCCTGGGCAAGGAAGTCGATGCCGGGACGCCCCGCGTACGGGCCGTCGGCCCCGAACGCCGTGACCGCGACCCAGATGACGTCCGGGCGATGGGTGCGCACCTGCTCGTAGGCGATCCCGATCTTCTCGGCCGCCGCGCCGCGCACGTTGGTGATGAGCACGTCGGCCGTCTGGACGAGCCGGTGGAACGCCGCGCGCCCGGCAGGCTGCTCGAGGTCGAGCACGACGTCGCGCTTGTTGCGGTTGAGGCCGATGAACGGTCCGCGCTCGCCGTTGCGTTCGGCGCCGAGCCGGCGGCAGTCGTCGCCGGCCGGCGACTCCACCTTGATGACGTCGGCTCCGAGATCGCCGAGCAGCGTCGCGCCATACGGACCGGCGAGCATGGTTGCGACGTCGAGGACACGGATGCCGGCCAGCGGCCCGCCACTCACAGAATCACCCCCTGCTCCTTGAACTCGCCGACCTGCTCCCACGAGTAGCCGAGGGTGTCGACGAGCAGCTCCTCGGTATGTTGGCCGAGCTCCGGCCCGAGGTGCCGCACCGTACCGGGCGTACGGGCGAGCGCGACCGGGAGACCCCGGACGACCACCTGGCGCTGCACCTCCTCGCAGTGGGTCTCCACGAGGTACTGGTTCTCCCACGCCTGCGGGTCCCGTGCGAGGTCGGAGAGGTCGCAGATCGTGCTCGCCGCGAGGCCGGCCGCCCGCCAGCGCCCCGTCCATTCGCCGGCGGGGCGCCGCGCGAGAATCGTCTCGAGGCGCTCGACCAGTGCTGCCGCGTTCGCGGCGCGCGCCGGCGCGGTCGCGAACCGCGCATCGGCGGCGAGCGCCGGATCCTCGAGCGTCGCGCAGAGCCGCGTCCAGTCTGCGTCGGTGTCGGGCACGCAGAGGAACACCCAGCGGTCCTGGGTCGGGTACGTGTTCCAGAGAGCGTTGGCGGGGTGGGACCGCGACTGTTGGCGGCCGCACTCCTCGGCGCCGGCGAGATAGCCCTGCAACGTCGGCGCCGCCATGAAGAGCTGCGCGCCGTAGAGCGAGGCGTCGAGGAACTGGCCGCGGCCCGTCTGCCGGCGCGCGTGCAGCGCGATCATGATGCCGAGCGCGCACATGAGCCCGCCCATCGCGTCGCCCGAGCCCATGCCGACGTAGATCGGCGGCTGTCCCGGCTCGCCGAGCCGGGGCATGAGCCCGGTGAGAGCCTGCACGGTCATGTCGAAGGCCGGCTTCACGCTCTGCGCGCGCGGACCGTAGCCGCTCGCGACGGCGTAGACCAGACGCGGGTTGATCGCCGCGAGCTTGTCGTACGCGAGGCCCCACTTCTCGAGCGCCGCCTTGCCGAGGTTCGAGAGGAAGACATCCGACACCTCCACCAGCTTGTAGAGGATGTCCCGCCCGGCGGGCTTGTTGAGGTCGACTGCCAGACTCTTCTTGTTGCGGTTGATGACGAGGAAGTACTGGTTCCAGTCGCCGACCGGCAGGGCCTTGATCGAGCGCACCCCGCGGCCGAGGTCGCCGCCCTGGGGCCGCTCGACGTGGATCACCTCCGCGCCGAAGTCGGCGAGGTGCTGCCCCGCCACCGGCCCCTGGAACCAGACGGAGAGGTCGATGACACGGATCCCATCGAGCACGCCTGCCATCCCGATCACCCCGCGACGACGCCGTCGCGCTGGAGGACGGCGATCTGTTCCTCGGTGTAGCCCAATGTCTCGTGGAGGACCGCCGCCGTGTGCTGGCCCACGAGCGGCGCACGCCGGTCGAGGCGCGCCGGCGTGTCGGTCATGAAGATCGGGAACCCGAGCATCGCGAGCGGCCCGAGGCTCGGGTCCGCGAGGTCGAGCACGTAGCGGTTGCGGCGCGCGTCCTCGTCGTGCGCGGGATAGTCGTAGCCCTCGATCACGTCGGCCGACATCTGCCGCTCCTGGAAGACGCGGCGCCAGTGCGCCGCCGGCCGCTGGCGGAACCCCTCGTCGAGACGGCGGATCAGCTCGAGGCGGTTGGCGTCGCAGCGCTTGTCGTGCGAGTCGAAGCGCGGATCGTGCACGTCGAGCCCGACCTCCGGGGCGAGCAGCGGCCACCACCGGTCGGTGTCGGGCATGGTGAGCGCGACCCAGCGGTCGTCGGACGTCGGATAGAAGTTGCCGCTCATCGGGTTGCCGGCATCGAGACGCGCCACGGGGTGCAGGAACCGTTCGCCGCCGATGGCCAGGTACGCCTGCACGTCGAGACTCGCGCCGTACATGTTGCCGGCGAGCAACGACGTGTCGACCTGCTGGCCCTCGCCCGTCGTGCCGCGATGGTAGAGCGCGAGCATCACCCCGAGCGCGAGCATGACCGTCGTACATCTGCCCGTGGCCCGGGTACACCGGCGGCTGCCCCGGCTGGCCGAGCACGCCCATGAGGCCGGTCCGCGCAGCCGCGAGCTCGTCGAGCGCGGGCGCTTCCCGATCCGGGCCCTGGGGACCGAGTCCCGAGCCGCGCGCGTACACGACGTCGGCACGCAGCGCGGCCACGCTCGCGTAGTCGAGCCCTTCGTCGCGCAGCTGGGTCTCGGGCTGGTCGGTGAGCACGACGTCGGCCTTCGCTGCCAGCGCTCGGACCAGCTCGCGCCCGCGGGCGCCGGCGAGGTCGACGGCGAGCCCGAGCTTGTTGCGGTTGGCGAGCTCGTGGCGATGGTTCCACGCCGGCGTGCTCCGCGGCCGTGCCACGGGCAGGCGCTCGACGCGGAGCACCCGCGCGCCGAAGTCGCCGAGCATCCCCGCCGCGAGCGACGCCCAGAACTCCGTCGTCAGGTCGAGGACGACGATCCCGTCCAGCCCTTTGGCCACCGCGTGCCCCCCCGCTACTTGGACCACTCCCGAACGACGTCGAGTGTCCGGTCGACGAACTCGTGCGGATCGGGCAACGGCCGGCCGAGCCAGTCCCGATAGAACGTGTCGAGGTCGGGGAGGAACTCGAAGTCGGGCGGGCAGCCGCGCGGCACGGCCTCGACCTCGAGCTGGGTACCGCAGCCCGGGCAGTAGTACTCGCGGAGCTGGATCCACGTCGGGTCGGGCTGCTCGCGACCCCGGTAGACCTCGCTCAGCGCCGCCTCGGAGTCGCGCACGTGGATCAGCGCGGCAAGCTTCCAGTTGACGCGGTAGTCGCCGAACTCGTGCCCGCAGCGGCACTTGACGATGCGCTCCCGCCCCTTCTGCACGATCGAGAGGGCCGGCGTGAGCGGCAGCAGGATCCGCTCCTTCCACGGCACGCGGCTCTGCAGGATGCGGACCCACTTGTCGAAGCGGTCGGCGTCCTTGGGCGCCTTCATGACCTCCTGAACGCGCCGCCAGGGGAGCTTTCCGTCGACCAGCTGCTCGATCTCGTGGATGTCGTACTCGGCCATCGCGGCTCCTCGCTGCGTCAGAACGTGAAGTCGTCGGGCAGGTTCCAGAAGGCCCGCAGCTCCGTCGCATATCCCGGCGAGAGCTGCATCGCGGTCCGCCACATCTCGGTCACCGGCGGGGCCATGTTCTCGCCCGCCCGGATCTTCTCGCGCTCCTGCCGCCACCAGTCGCGGAACGGCACGCCGCGCTGCTTGCGCGCCGCGCGAATCTCGTCGCGACGGCGGGCCGTGGCCGCCGCGTCGACCGTCCACTGCCCCGCGCCGTCACGGCGGGCGACGACCCCATGGACCTCGAGCGCCACGCGGTCCCGCGTGAAACCGTTCTCGAGGTCCGTCCGCACCAGCTCCGGGTCGCGCTCGATCGGGTCACCCTGGGCCTGCGCGCCGGAAACGGGATGGATCACGACGTCGTACTCGTGCAGCGCCTCGGGCACGACGAACGGTGCGATCGCGTTCGTCTCGAGTACCTTGGCGTGGATGTTCTCCGCGAGGTCCGGCTTCTCGGGGTCACCGCGCTCGTGCACCAACGGCTTCTGCGCCTCGATGAGCGCCTTGACGTTCGTGCCGCTCGCGAAGCTCGGCCGATCCGGCACCGCGGGGTACGCGCCGTACATCCCGTGGTTCGCCACCACCTTGCTCCGCATGCCGGCGCAGCCGCACTGATACTCGATCCCCGGCGTGTTCTTGATGAGCCACACCGCCGCGTGGCCGAGACCACCGCGGAACTTCCCGTACCCGCCCGAGTCGGCCTCGAGGTTCCGGCCGAGGTAGACGATCGGGTAGTAGAGCTCCGTCACCTCCGCGTTCCCGAAGTCCGCGTTGGGCGTGTAGATGCACCACGCGCTGTTCTCGCCGTCCGCCATGCCGCGCGCGGGCGCGCCGTTGCACGCCTGCTCGAGGGTGAGGCCGGCCGTGTACATCCCGTACTGGTTCGTGCCCGAGAACTCGGCCGTGAGCGTCGTCGCCGCCCCTGCGGCCATCTCCTCGACGAAGCCGCGGCTGAAATAGAAGCGGCCGAACACCTCGTAGAGACCGCTCAACCAGCACACGCCCGGTGCCCAGGCCACGCCGGAGGACGCGAAGTAGTTGACCGGGTACGGGTTGGCCCACGACCCGGC
This sequence comes from Binatia bacterium, assembly GCA_046327955.1. Classification (GTDB taxonomy): domain Bacteria; phylum Desulfobacterota; class Binatia; order DP-6; family DP-6; genus JAXLXP01. The sequence goes on from JAXLXP010000007.1 coordinate 62,365, forward strand.
CGGCGGCGTCTCGAGCTGCCAGGCCGCGACGCAGCCCCAGTTGAACATGTCGAAGCCGACGATGTGCGAGTAGCCGTTCATGAGCGCGGAGATGATCGCCGGCGGCGTGATGTTCTCGCCGAACGGCACCCAGCCGCTCGCGCCGGGCAGCGCGAAGGTGACCTTCGCGTCGGCTCGGATCGTGACGTCCATCGGCAGGTGGAACAGGCAGTCGATGTTCTGGCTCGGCAGGATCACGCGCTTGCCCGCCATCGCCAGGTCCTTGAAGTTCGACTTCCGGATCCGGCCCGGAACCGTCTGGGACCTCACGCGCGCCACCGCGTAGCGGCGGCTGTCCTCGATGTACTCGCGCGCCGCGTCGCGGAAGAAGTCGACGCCGTACTTGTCGATGAGCGCGACCAGCCGGTCACGGAGCGTGAGGCAGCCCGCGAGCCGCCCGCGCGCGTCGCCCATCACCCAGTCGGGCACCCGGGTGCACGAGCGCATCCGTTTCTCGTACCATTTGTAGAACCGGTCGTGCTCGCCGACGCGCTCCATCGTCACCGGAACGCCGTCGCTGAAGCAGTCGGGGTTGATGAAGCCGATCGAGCCCGGCAGCACGAAGCCGGAGTCCATCACGTGCGTGACCGAGCCCGCCCACGCGACCAGCTCGCCCTTGTAGAAGATCGGCACCGTGGTCTGGAAGTCGGGGGTGTGGATGCCGCCGTAGTGCGGGTCGTTGTTCTCGAAGATGTCGCCGGGGCGGATCCCGGGATCCTCCTCGTAGCCCTCCTCGACGTACCGTCGCAGCAGCATCGAGATGAGCCCGGGATGGGAGACGATCCCCTTGGATGCGCAGATCGCCTCGCCCGTCGGCAGGTGCAGGCTCCACAGCGCGTCGCCGCCCTCGGCGGCGATCGGCGAGGACGAGACCTTGCAGCCGACGACCCAACCCGCGTCGCAGATGTTGAGGAGGATGTGCCACATGGCTTCGTACGTGCCCGGGTCCTCCTCCTTGCGACGCATGCGCTCGAGGCCGAACAGATGCCCCGTCTCGCGCAGCCCCCGGTCGTTCCGCTCGAGCTGCTCCTTCAGCGAAAGCGTGCCGCTCACGACTTGCTCCCCTTCTTCTCGAGCCAGTAGATGCCGCGCTCGTCGATCCGCGCACGCCAGCCACCGGGGACGAACAGCGTCGTGTTCGGCGCCTCGACCACCGCGAGCCCGTCGATCACGTTCCCGGGCCGCAGCTCGTCCATCTCCCAGAGCCGCGCGTCACCCCAGCGTCCGCCCTCGAAGACCGGCCGCGTCCCCTTGGAGGCCTTCTTGGCCGGCTCCGGCGCCTGGAGGTCGTAGGTGACGACCTGCGGCTTCACGGTCTGCACCTGCGCGATGACGCTCACCTCGCTGGTGAGGTAGGTCGGCTGCGGCGGCCGGCCAGCGAGCGTGAACATCTTGCCGAAGATCTCCTCGAAGCGGGCGAGCAGCTTGTCGACGTCCGCGTCCGTCTCGAGCCGCGCCACCGGGGATTCGACCTCCACGTCCTCGAGCTGGCCGTAGTACTTGATGTAGGCCATGTGCCGCAGCGAGATCTGGTCGCGCCGGAAGCCCTCGGCGAGCAGCTCTTTGAGCAGCTCGTCTTCGAGCTGGCGCCACGCCCCGCCGATGACCTGCGCCGCCTGCAGCTTGCTGCGCGGGTCGAGGGGCGTGACCATCGCCGAGACGCTCTTGTGGCGGCGGTGGGCGTAGTCCATGCACGCGCCGCCCCAGGCCGAGAACGCGGCCGCATGCGGCGCGGTCGCCACGCCCTTCCACGGGAAGTCGCCCGCGTAGCCGACGAGGTGCATCGGCCCGGCGCCGCCGTAGCCGAGCAGCACGTAGTCGCGGAGGTCGTAGCCGAGCATGAGCGAACGCACGAGGTGCTCGCGCATCAGCACGTTGACGAGGTTCACGCACTGTTCGGCGGCAACGTAGGGGTCGAGCCCGAGCGGCTTCGCGACCAGCTCGGTGAAGACCCGCAGCGCCTTCTCCTTGTTCACCTTGACGCGGCCGCCGAGGTAGTAGTCCGGGTTGATCACGCCGAGCAGCAGGTCGCAGTCGCAGATGGTCGGCGTCTCGTTGCCGGTCTCCTGGAAGACCGGGCCGGGCGTACCACCGGCGCTGTCGGGGCCCAGCTTGATGCGTTTCGTGTGCGGGTCGAGGCGGATGTACGTGCCCGTGCCCGCGCCGATCGAACGGATGTCGAGCATCGGCACGTTCACGAACATCTGCATGAACGCCGGCTCGCGATCGATCGGCAGGATGCCGGCCGTGATGCAGCCGGCGTCGAAGCTCGTCCCGCCCATGTCGGAGCAGACCATGTTCTCGATGCCGAGTGCCTGCGCGAGGTAGTGCCCGCCCATGAGGCCGCCCACCGGTCCCGACATGACCGTCTCGAACAGGCGCTTGTAGCGGATGTTGGTGACGCCGCCGTAGCAGAGCACGGTCTTGAGCGAGCGGTCGTAGCCGCAGTCCGCGAGCTTCTTCTCGACCGTGAGGAACACCTTGCGCGCGGGCTCCGCCGCGTAGGCCTGGATGACCGTCGCGTTCGCGCGGGAGATCTCGCGCTGCACCGGGGCCACTTCGCTCGAGATGACGACCGGGATCGTCCGCCCGCTCTTGCGGATCGCGTCCTCGGCGATCTCCCGAGCCCGCTGCTCGTGCGCCGGGTTCGTGAACGACTGGAGAAAGACGATCGCCAGGGACTCGATGCCCTGCGCGAGGAGCTCGTCGACCGCCCGCACGACCTCGTGCTCGTAGAGCGGGATCACCGCCTTCCCGAACATGTCGATGCGCTCGGTCACGCCACGCGTGAGCGACCGCGGCACGAGCGGTGCGCCGTGCTTGCGGTACTGCATGTGCGTGACCTCGGGCCAGTCGAAACCGATGAACGTCTGCCGGCCACGCCCCTGAACGATCACGTCCTCGAAGCCGCGCGTGACGATCAAGCCGGTCTTGAGCCCGTCGAGGTTGATGAGGGAGTTGAGCATCGCCGTGCCGGCGTAGATCACCGTCTCGACGTTGCCGCAGACCTCCTTCTCCGGCTTGAGGTCCCAGTACGACAGCGCGTCGACCAGCGACTCCATGTAGCCGACGCTCTCGTCGTAGCGCGTCGTCGGGGCCTTGCCGATGACGAACCGGCCCTTCTCGTCGACCACGATGACGTCCGTCATGGTCCCACCGGCATCGGACGCCACGAGATAGCGCGTCATCGAGGCCCCCGCATCGAGAACGAACGTTCGTTCTGTACCATGGCAACGAAGACTCCCCGCTCAGTCACTCGACCCGACCTCGCTGGTCAGCTGCAGCGGCCGCGCGCGCGCGGCCCCGGCCCGTGGAGACGCCCATCCCCACGTGCCCATCGCCGTTCCGCTGCGAGGCATGGATGAGTGGCGTGTGCGTCATCGATTCGTCTGCCGCGCGGTGGCGGCATCGGCCGCGGACCATCGCATTGTCGGGACGTGAACGCAATGGTCGAGCGCACAACCGGCATGGCGCATCCGGGTCCCTAACGGCGCGGCGGGCGGCCGAGGAGCCGGCGGAAGAACCGGACCACGGCCTCCCACGCGACCCGCAGGATCACGGGCAGGATATGGAGGGGCTCCGCCTTCGCGGGCATCGTGGCGATCGGCGCCGCGGTCCCACTGGCAGACGCCGCCTCGGCGGCCGCGAGCTGCTCTTGCAGACGCGCCACGAATTGTTTGAAGAGCTGCTGCGACACGCCTTGGATCATGCCCCGGCCGACCTGCATGATCCGCCCCGTCAGATCGACGCTCGCCTCGGCGACGACTTCCGTCTGCCCGTCGGACACCGTGCGCATCCGGCTCGACATCGTGCCCTTGGCGAGTCCGCCGCCGGTCTCCTTGCCCTCGGCCAGCATCTGGACCGTGTGCGCCTGCTCGTCGACCTGCTCGAGCCGCACCCGCCCCTTGTAGCTGGCCGTGATGGCCCCGACCTTCACCTTGACGGAGCCGACGAAGGTGCGATCGTCGACGATCTCCTCGAGCTCCGCGCCTGGCAGGCACGTGACCACGCGGCGCGGGTCCATGACGAACGCCCATACCGCGGCGATCGGGGCGCGCACCTGAAAGGTCTCTCGAATCTCGACGGCCATCGACTGGAGCCCCGCCCCTTAGCCTTCGGCCTTCGGGCCGTCAATCATCGCGAGGTAGTCCGCCCACGTATCGACGTCGCGAGGGGGTGCCCCCTCGCACGGCACCTCCACCACCCACTCGGGATGCGCCACAATCAGGGCCCGCGCCCCCTGGTCGCCCTCGAGGCGGGCCACGTCCTCCCAGATACGGCGCGCGAGCAGCACCGGGTGCCCAGGCACCCGCTCCGCCCCGACCGTCCAGACCGGCCGAACGACCGCCGCGCGCGTCGTGTGAAACGCCGCCACGACCGCGCCGACGACCTCGGCCTGCACGCCCGGCTGGTCGCCGAGCAGGATCGCCGCCGCGTCGGCGCGCGCGCTGGCCGCACGCAGGCCGACCCGCAGCGAGGAGCTCTGGCCGCACGCGTGCTCCGGATTCACGACGACGCGGACGCGGCGTCCCGCGGGCAGCCGCAATCCGGCCCGGATCTCGTCCGCCCGATGGCCGAGCACCACGACGATCTCGTCGATCGGCGCGCGCAGCGCCTCGTCGAGGACGACCTGCAGCAGCGACCGTTCCCCGACTTCGAGGAGCTGCTTGGGGCGCCCCATCCGCGTCGACGAGCCGGCAGCGAGGACGATCCCCGAGACGACGGGGCGCGCGACGACCTCAGGTCCGGCCATGAATCGCACCCGCCGCCGTACTGAGCGGCCCGCCTTCACGCCCATGGCGCGCGGCGACCACCTCGGCCAGGATCGCGAGCGCGATCTCCTCGGGCACGCGCCCACCCAAATCGAGGCCGATCGGCGCGCGCACCCGCGCCAGCTCGGCCTCGGAGACACCGGCGGCGCGGAGCTCCACCCGTCGGCGTTCGAGCGTGCGCCGACTTCCCATCATCCCGACGTACCGCGCGCCGGCGCGCACCGCATGCAGAACGGCCGGGACGTCGAACTTCGGATCGTGCGTCAGCACGACGACGAAGGACCAGCCGTCGAGGCCGAGCGCGTCGAGCGCCTCGCCGGGTGGCGTGCGCAGAATCGCGTCGGCCGCCCCGAACCGCTCCGCGGTCGCGTAGGCGCTGCGCGGATCGACGACCGTCACGCGAAAGCCGAGCGATGCGGCCAGGCGGCAGAGCGCCATCGCGGTGTGCGTCGCGCCGACGATCACGAGGTGCGACGGCGGCGGGAAGGCCTCGACGAAGATCCGCGCCTCCACGCCATGCCAGGCGCGGCTCAGCACCCGCGTCCCGCCCTCCGGCAGCAGGCCGCGCGCGGCGGCGGCCACGTCCGCATCGAGCTCGCGGTCGAGCGCTCCGACGTCGGCCCCGCCCTCGAGCAGCGCGAGCTTCCGTCCGAGCAGCGCCGCCGGCTCGAGCCCGACCGCCAGCGCGGCGGGCCGCTGGTGCTCGAGCGCCGACCGCACCGCCTGCCAGGCCGGCTCGGCGACGAACGGCTCGATCAGGACCTCGATCGTGCCGCCACAGCTGAGCCCCACCTCGAACGCGACCTCGTCGGCGATGCCATAGGTCGCCATGGCTGGGGCGCCGCGGTCGAGCACCTGCATGGCGCGCTCGAACACGTCGCTCTCCACGCAGCCGCCGCTGACCGAGCCGGCCATCCTGCCGCTGCGCGTGACGAAGAGCCGCGCGCCGGGCAGCCGGGGCGCCGAGCCGCGCATCGCCACCACGGTGGCGAGCGCGATCGCTTCGCCGTTCGCCTGCCAGGCATCGACGTCGGCCAGGATCTCCTGCATGCGCCGCCGGTTCTCTTCCCGCCCCGCCGGGCGCGAGTCAACCGCCCCGCGCCGCCCGGCGTGCGCTATGTCGCCAACTGCGCGGCGGCGCGGCGGAGGGCGTCGGCGAGCACGTCGTGGAGAGCAGCGGCACACTCGTCCGACAGCGGCCCCGACGTCCGCCGACCGGCGCGCTCGACGGCGCGCAGCGTCCGCCGCAGTAGACTGGTCGCCTCCTGCAGGAGCCGCACTCGCCGCCGCCCGGTCGCGCCGCGGGCGCGGGCCGCCCGGTCTCCGGCCTTCCGAAAGCGCAACGCGATCGTGCGCGGCACGAGATCGCCCGAACACGACGCCACGGGCAGGCCGCGATCGAACACGCAGGTCACGGCGTCGAGGCCGGTCTGCACGCGATCGACCGCGGCACACGTGGGGACGGTGCCGGAGCACGTGTCGGCCACGTCGCACGCATCGACGGCCGGGCGACACACCGTCGCGGGTGACGCGAAGGCGTCGCCGGGGCACTCGGCAGAGCGCCCGTCGCAGGTCTCCGCGACGTCGCAGGGGCCGGCGGCCGGGCGACACGTCGTCCCGACTGGCATTGGCTCGCACCCCTGCCGCCGGTCGCAGGCGCCAGTCAGGCAATCGCCGAGGCAGGAAGCGGCGCCTCCCGGGACGCAAACGTCGCCGTCGCCCCGACAGTGGTCGCCGACGGTGCACGCGTCGCCGTCGTCGCACGCCGCGACGGACGGCCGCGGCACGCATCCCATGAGCGCGTCGCACGTGAGACACTCCCCGACACAGGGCAGCGGCGCACCACCGACGCACCGGCCGGCGGCGTCGCAGTGGTCGTCCACGGTGCAGGCATTCCCGTCGTCGCAGGGAGTGTCCGCCGGCCGGTCCACGCACCCGCGGGGGTCACAGAGCGTGGTCTGCGCCGCGACGTGTCTCCCGCTGGCGTCGCGCTTCGTGACCTCCAGGGTAAGCGGCGCGAAGCAGTCGAAGGGCATCCGGAACGCGAGCATGGTGGGTGTCACCGCGTCCGGGTAGAGCGTGGCCAGCAGGGCTCCGTCCGTCGTCCAGATCCGGATGCGGTTCCCGCCTGTCGCCTGGTTGCGCTGCCGGACGGCGGGGTCGTCGATCGCGCACGGGCAGGCGCCGTCGACGCACGGCCCCGTGGGACAGACGCCCTCCGGCGTACACGCCGGCAGCGTGGCACAGGCCGACGCGTCACCGGCCGGCAGCGCGTTACCCTCGATCGCATTGAAGCCCTCGCCGAACACGCGCACGACGTCGCTCACCCGCGGCCGCCCCGGGCTCACGCGCTCGAGCACGAGCGTCTCGGCGCGCGGACCGACCGGGCTCCCGAGATCGATGGGCGCGAGCAGTGGCGCCACGTCGTGCGCCAACACCGCCGCGACGTCGCACGCGGCACCGGTCCCGCAGTGCTCCCACTGGTTTCCGACCGCCGGTACGGTCGCCGCGTCCGCGGTGAAGAGGTTCGCACCCGCCGCCGTGTTGCGATTGCCGCTGAACGCGTTGTGGCCGGGAGCGGCCGCCGTCCCGTAGGTGACGTCCGGGGCCTGATGACCGGCGGCCTGCGCGGTAACCGCCCCGAACCCGCGCGGGAACGATCCGGCCAGACATTGGGTCGCCGCCACGCAGTCGGGATCGACCGTCCCGTCGGCGCGCAGACAGCAGTCGTCGACGGTGCCGCACGGCTTCTCCTCGTCGGCGGGCGCGGGGCTGCACGTCCCGGTGAGGCCGGGGTACCGGTTGCAGACGAGCGCCACACCCCGGAAGCTCGCGGACGGGACGACGTCGGCGGACCCATCGACCGTGGTCTCGACGCGACTGCCCGCGAACTGGTTGTCCGCGACATAGTCCTCGTGGAAGTCCCCGACCGCGTTGTCCGCCACCGACAGCCCGCGGCCGCCCGAGAACCGGACGACGTTGCCGTCGGTGACGAGCGTGCTCCGTTCCACCGTTCCGGCGACAGAGAGCCCGTTCTGCGCCTGCCCCGGAAGGTTGTGCTGCACGACGTTCTCACGCGCCACGACGTGCCCGCCGAGCGTGCTCTGGACGCCGCCGTTGCGGTTGTCGTGCAGGCAGCTCTGCGCGATCGTCGTGTGGGCGCCGAAGTCGACCTTGACGCCCTTGTCGGCCGCGCCGGTGATGCGACTCGACTCGATCACGTTGTCGGCGGACCCCACATCGTCGGGCTGACCGGCGTCGTCGTCCGTGCCGACGGCGTCGCCGCAGGTCGGGCCGAAAATGACCGCCTGCGCGATGCGGTTGCGCCGAGCCTTCGGCCCCGTGATCCCGAGCGTGTCGACCTGACACGGCGGCACGGGGTCGGGTTTGCGGCTCCCCTCGAGCGTGAGGCCCTGCAGGACGTTGTCGCTCCCGTACAGGCGCAGGAGCCGCCGCCCGCACGTATCCACCGACAGGATCACGCCGCCGGGGGCGGCCGCGTGGTCGAGCGCGTCGACGACGATCCGGCTGCCCGTGAAGCAGAGTCCCGCCGTCGTGCCGTCGGCGACGCCATCGGGCCGGCACTGGTTGCGGCTGTCGTCGAGCGCGCACGGGCGCTGCATCAGATAGACGCGCTGTGGATTCGACGCGCCCGGGAACGCACTCGGGTCGAAGGTCACCAGCGCCGGTCCCGGGTTGTCTCGCGTATACGCGGCCGCCTGGTCGAGCGCCGACTGCAGGTCGGCGGCCGTGGTGCCGCCGACGACGAAGGTGCGCGGGTAGGCCGTCCACACCAACGCGTTCGAGACCTCGACCGGCGATCCGGCCACGAGCACGCCGCGCTGCGCCTGTTCCTGCGGCGACGAACCCGGCACCGTCACGCGGATTCGATGCACCCATGCTCCCGGCTGCAAGCCGCCCATGGTGCCGCAGCGGACGACGCCGCTGCCGGTGCAGGTGAGCGTCTCGCGGTACGACGTCGCCCCGTCGCCCTGGCAGCCGATCGCGTCGGCCGCGACCTCACCCTCGAGCGCCACCTCGACGATCCCCGCCCCAGTCCGGTTGTCGAGGAACACGCTGAGAGTCGCAGTGTCGGGACACACGGGCTCCGCCCGGGTCGAGATTCCGCCGACGGCGATCAGGGCCTGCAGCACGATCGCGGCGAGCCGTCGGCGCGGCAGGAGCACGGATCGCACGGAAGCCCACACGGCAGGCGTTCCATATCGCAAGTCGCGTGCCGGCGAGACCCCCGCGCTGGCGGCATCGATGTGGGACACGCTCGCCACTTCCGCGCGCGCCGACAACGCATTCGCCGTGGCGCCGCGTCGAGCAATGCTGCACGACGGGCGGCGGTGCTCGTGCGACGCTGCGTCCCTACGACGCACGGCCGTCAAAATCGCCCGCACGGCCCGCGTCGAACCCGCGCGCCGACGTGGTACGCCCGCTGCAAGCGGGGCCCCACATGCGAGTCTTCCTGTCTCTCACGCTGCTCGTGATCGCCAGCACCGCCCGGGCCGGGCAGATCACCTATGCCACCACGCGACCCAGCGACCCGCCGCCGCCTCCGCCGGCGAGCGCGAAGGACCTGCAACGGGCGAAGACGCTCGCGGACCAGCTTCAACAGCGAATGAAGCCGGCCCGACAGAGCACCGCCTGGGCGCACGGCGACCCGACGCGCCGCTGAGCACCTCCCGGTGCGCGGCGTCTCGTGAGTGGACGCGGTCGCTACCAATTCGAACCGCCGCGGAAGTTCCGCTGTCGTTTTCACTACTTGAGACCCGATCCGCCTTCCTCTATCAGCGGATCGCGCCCGAGGCGCTCCGCCTCAAGACGCTCGGGATGTCGGCATCGTCCATCGCTCGGCTTCTTGGCGTGACAGACAAGACGGTGGCGAAGGCTACCCGTCGTTCTCGATTCGGCACATAGCGACGCATGAGAGGCCTGCCCCCCGAATGCTTCGTCACCACGTACATCGTGCGCCGGAATGCGCCAGAATCAGTCGCCATGAACCGAAACCAGCACTCACGCAGCGAAACGCACGCTCGTCGCGTCGACGGCCCCCAATGAGAGGCCCGGCTCGGTCAAGGCCAACGTGGCGGCCCCCACGGGCTGAGGTACCTACACCTATCCTCGGGGCTTCTGTTCGCACTCGCTGGGTCTGTGGACTCGGTGCACGCTGCGTCCAAGTCGCCCCCCCACGTCCGCCCCGCGGCCCGCGTGCCGCTCCCGACCCTACGTGGTGACAACGGTCACCGCGATGCGACGAGGCTTCGCCGCCTCTGTCTTCGGTAGCGCGACCCCAAGCACCCCATTCGTGAGCCGCGCCGACGCGCCCCGCGATCGTCAGTCAGCACGTTGTCGTGGATTCCCACCTCGACCTGCTCGGCGACGATACCGGGCATGTCGGTCGACAGCTGCGTATACCGGCCGAGTCGATCACCGATTCCGGCGCAAGCCGATCACCCGCGCAAGGCGATCACCCGGAGCGAAGCGACGTGAGGGCGGGGGTTATTTCGTCGACTTCTCGCCGGTAGTCAAGGTTGCCTTGGCCTTCCGCAGTGACTCCCCGTGGAGGGTGAGCCGGTGGGCGCCGTGGACGAGCCGGTCGCAGATGGCGTCGGCCACGGTCGCGTCCCCGATGACGGCGTGCCAGTCCGTCGGGTCGAGTTGGCTGGTGACGAGCGTCGCGGTGACGTTGTAGCGATCCTCCAGGATTTCGAGCAGGCCCTTGCGTTCGGCGGCGCCGAGAGGTTCGAGGCCGAAGTCGTCGAGTTATGTGGAGCTCGACATAATTCGACTCATGTGGAGCACCTCGTAATGTGGCGTCGCCGCCGAACCGCCCCGTCGCGACAGGGGGTGCGGCCGAGGGACTTCACATAACTCGTAGCCTCGGGTGGGCGCCGCTGGACGGTGCTCCCCAAGGAGGTTGCGATGCTCGCAGAGATGTTCCCTCGCATTCATGGTCGCCTCGGCTCGCTACGGCTGCTTGGTCCACTGCTCGACGAGTTCATCGGGTGGCTGCACATGCGCGGCTTCCCCCGGTTGCCGATTCGGTTGCGTGTCCGTGCCGCGCCACGGTTGGCGGCACGGCTCCGACGGCAGGGCATCCGAGACCTCGCGGAGTTGTCCCGCGACCAATGGTTCGCCATGGCGCCTCGGGCCGACACCGATGTGTACCTCGCGGCGCTGGTCCGCGCGCTGGGGCGGTTTCTCACCGAGCGCGGGAGGTTGAAGCCCTCGACACGGACGGCAGCGGAGCAACTCGTCGCGGCCTACGGCGGGCACCTCGAGCGTGTCCGCGGATTGGCGAGGTCGACGGTCCTCCAGCACCAGCGCACGGCGTTGGACTTGCTGTCCTTCGTCGACTTCGCGTGCCCGGGCGACCTCCACACCTTGAGCGCGCGGCGCGTCGAGGACTTCGTCCGCCGGACTGGAAATCGCATCGGTCGGGAGAGCCTGCAGCACACGGTGGCGCACCTCCGCTCGTTCCTACGGTTCCTCGCAGCGCGGGGCGAGGTCGCGCACGGCCTCCCCGCGTCGATCGACACCCCGCGGACATATCGGGGGGAGCGTCTGCCGCGCGCCCTGCCATGGGACACCGTGACGGCCTTCCTCGCCGCGATCGATCGTGCGACCCCCATGGGGCGCCGCGACTACGCGATCTTCCTGCTCATTGCGACCTATGGGCTGCGCACGAGCGAGGTGGCGGGGCTGCGTCTCGACGACGTCGAGTGGCGGGCGAGCCGGCTGTGCGTCCGCCGGCCGAAGACCCAGACGCCACTCGTGCTCCCGCTGACGGACGCGGTGGGCGCCGCCCTGCTGGACTACCTGCGTCACGCCCGGCCGTCGCGGCCATCGTACCGGGAGCTCTTTCTCCGGGTCCGTGCCCCCGCGGGTCCGCTCGCGCCCACCGCGGTCACCGAGGCGTTCCAAGGGTGGACCCGCCGGAGCCGGTTGCCGATTCCGTACCACGGCCCGCACTGCCTGCGGCACTCGCTGGCCGTGCACCTGCTGCGGCAAGGCACCTCCCTCAAAACGATCGGGGACTTGCTCGGGCACCGCAGCACCGAGAGCACCTGCGTCTACCTGCGCCTCGATGTCGAGGATCTCCGCGACGCCGCGCTCGACCTGCCACCGGGGGAGCAGCCATGAGCGCCGTACACACCTTCACGTCCTACCTCGGTCCCGACATTGCCGCCTACATCGCGCTGAAGCAGGCCCTCGGCCGCGGGTTCGCGCGCGAAACCGCCATCCTCGCCGATCTCGACGCGTTCCTGGCTGGTCAATCGTGCGACCTGGGTGCCGAGAGTTTCGCGGCGTGGTGTCTCACGATCGGGCGCCTGACGGCGACCGTCCGCCGCAACTGGATGCGGGTCGCACGCAATGTGTGCCTGTACCGCCGCCGCCAGGATCCCGGCTGCTTCGTCCCTGATCCGACCGGCTTTCCGGCACCCCATCCGCCGCGGCGACCGCATATCTTTACCAAGGACGAGGTGGCGCAGCTGCTGCGGGCTGCCGCGCGGCTGGCGCCGACGTCGACGTCGCCGCTCTACGCCCCTGGGATGCGTCTCGCCGTGGTGCTGCTGTACACGACCGGCCTTCGTCGCGGCGAGCTGGTTCGCCTCCTCCTCTCCGATTACGATCCCGCTGCGCGCGCGCTCTTGATCCGCGCGTCGAAGTTCCACAAGTCGCGCGTCGTCGCGCTCTCGACCGACGCCACCCGTGAGCTGGAGGCGTTCCTGCGGAATCGCCATCGTTGGCCGCATGCCCCTGGGGCGCCGCTGTTGGTGACCTGGCGACACAGTGGCGTGCGCCCGTACTCTGATGGTGGCCTCGGCCAGGCCCTGCGTCGCCTGTTCCGTGCCGCGGGAGTCCGGACCGCCGCAGACCGCCCGCCGCGGGTGCATGATCTGCGACACACGTATGCCGTCCACGCCCTCCTGCGCTGGTACCACCAGGGCGTCGATGTCCAAGCCAAGCTACCGACCCTCGCGACGGCGATGGGCCACGTCTCGATCGCCTCGACCGCCTACTACCTCGCGCTGCTTCCCCCGGTTGCCGAAGCCGCCAATCAGCGCTTCGCACGACACTGCGCTCCGCTGCTCGCGGCGAGCCCGGGAGACGACCGATGAGCGCCGCGGCGCCCAATGCGCTTGCGCGGACCTTGCGGAGCTTCTTCGGAGATCATCTGCCGCGGGTCCGTGGGGTCAGCCCGCACACCATCCTCAGCTACCGGGACGCCTTCACGCTGCTCCTCCGGTTCCTCGCCGCGCACTGCGGGCGCGCCGTCGTCGACCTCGACCTCGTGGACCTCGAGCCCGACGCCGTGCTCACGTTCCTCCATCATCTCGAGGCCGAGCGCGGCAACGGCCCCTCGACGCGCAATGCGCGCCTCGCGGCCGTTCACGCGTTCGCCCGGTACGCGGCGACGAGCCAGCCTGAGCACCTCGAGCGCTGCCAGCGGTTGCTCGCCATCCCATTCAAGCGCGCCCGTCCCCGTGTGGTCGAGTACTTGGAGATGGAGGAGATGCGGGCGCTCCTCGCTGCGCCCGACCCGCAGACCCCCGCCGGGCGCCGGGATCACGCGCTCCTGCTCGCGCTGTTCAACACGGGCGCCCGCGTGCAAGAAATCCTCGACGTCCGGCCGTGCGACCTCCAGCTCGCCCGGCCGCTCCAAGTGCGGCTCCGCGGGAAGGGGCGTAAGGAGCGCGTCTGTCCCCTCTGGCCGCAGACCGCCGAGGTCTTCGCAGCGCTCCTCCGCGCGCAACGGCTCGCGCCCGACGCCATGCAGCCGCTCTTCCGCAGCGCGCGCGGCCAACCGCTGACCCGCTTCGGTGCGCGCTACCTCCTGCGCAAGTACGTCGCCCGTGTGCAATCGACGGTCCCGACCCTGACCACCAAGCGCGTGCACCCCCACACGCTGCGGCATACAACCGCCGTCCACCTGCTCCAGGCCGGCGTCGACCTCGTCACCATCAGCCACTGGCTGGGCCACGCCAGCGTCGAGACGACCAACCGCTACGCGGCCGTCGATCTCGAGATGAAGCGCGCGGCGATCGCGAAGGCCCATCCCGACGGCCTCGGCGACGTCAGCTCCGCCTGGCGGAGCGATGCCACGATCATGGACTGGCTGAAAGCCCTGTAAACCGACCCGGTTATGTGGAGCTCTCGCCCCTCGAGTCCGCAGAATCGTGGCCCACCCGGCGGCGACGCCACATTACGAGGTGCTCCACATGAGTCGAGGACGAGGAGCTGCACCTTGGCGAGGCGGCGCAGCGCGGTGAGGTAGGTGCCATCGGCGCGGGCCTGGGCCAGTTCATCATAGAGGCGCGACACGCGGCGGTAGGCGACGGTGAAGCCGTCCCGGCACGCCTTGTGGGCGAGCGCGCAGGCCACGTAGCTCTTCCCGACGCCGGTGGGGCCGGTGATGACCACGGTCTGGTGGGCGGCCACCCAGCGGGAGGCGCTCAGCTCCTGCACGAGGGCCTTCGGGAGGCCGCGCGGGTGGCGGTAGTCGAGGTCTTCGACGCAGGCCGTGAGCTTGAGCTTCGCGGTCTTGAGGCGCGTGGTCAGCTTCCGGTTTTCGCGCGTGAGCCATTCCGCGTCGGCGAGGAGGCCCACGAGATCGAGCGGCGCGAGGAGCTCGCGGGGCGGCTGCGCTTGCCACTGGCGGAGCGCGGCGACCATGCCGTGGAGCTGGAGCGCGGTCAGTTTGTCGAGTGTGGGTTCGAGCAGCATGGGGATCCTCCTTGGGCGCGGTGACGACCGCGCGGGTCGAGGGCTCGATGCCATCCCCCACCGCCGAGAGCCCGTGTCGGCGGCGGAGAGTGGCGCGTCAATGGTAGTACTTGGCGCCGCGGACGTTGGCGTGGAGCGGGAGCGGCGGGGGCTCGGCCTCGGTCGGCAGCGGCTCGGCGTCGCGATGATGACGGAGGATTGCGACGACGCTCTTGTACGAGCACGCGCGGAAGTGAAGCGCGCGGGCACAGGCCCGTTCGAGCCGCGCGCCCGGGTAGTGCTTGGCGAGCCGCATGATCCCGAGGCACGCCCGGTAGCCCTGCTCGGGGTGCGGCCGCTGCTCCATGATCGCGGCGAAGAGCGCGGCGGTGCCAGGGCCGACGGTGGCCCCCCACCCGATGAGCCGGGACGGCGTCCACTCCAGATGGGCCCGGTGCGCCGCCGGCATGTGCGCCGCCTCGGTGGTCGGGTGGTGGCGGATGTGGCTGCGCAGATGGCTCGCGACCCGACGGCCGTCGTGGAAGAGTTCGACGGTGGTCGCCGTCGCCCGCAGGTCGAGGACTTCGCCGCGGAGCTGGTACGGGACGCTGTAGTAGTGGTCCTCGAAGGCGACGTGGTAGTCGATACTCACCTTCGGGCGCGCCCAGACGGCGTAGACGTACGGCGTGGCCGGCAGCGGCCGCAGCGCGGCGCGTTCCACGGCCTCGAAGAGCTGGCGGCGCGACTGGCCCAGCCGGCGCAGTGGCCGGGCGTTCAGCCGCTCCTGCAGCGGGACGATGGCGTCGTGGAGGTCCGCGAGCGAGGGGAAGACGCGATCGCGGAGGACCGCGAGGATCCACCGCTCCGCGAGGAGCACGGCCTGCTCGACCTTCGCCTTGTCGCGCGGCTTGTACGGCCGCGCCGGCAAGACCGCGGTGCCGTAGTGCTGTGCCAGCTCGGCGTAGGTCGGGTTGAGTTCCGGGTCGTAGTAGCACGGCCGCGCGACGCCGGCCTTCGTGTTGTCGGGCACCAGCGCCGCCGGCACGCCGCCAAAGTACCTGAAGGCGTTGACGTGGCAGGTGATCCACGTCGCCAAGTCCTGGTGGAGCACGGGCTCGACGTACGTGAGGTTGCTCGCGCCGAGCACCAGCACGAAGAGGACGGCGGTCGTTCGCGCGCCCGTGATCGGATCGACGAGCGTGAGCCCGTCGCCGCTGAAATCGACGAAGCCTTTCGCCCCGGCGCGGTGGGTCTGCCGCAGCGTCACGGGCAGCGTGCGCGCCCACACCGCGTAGCGGGCGCAGAACTGGCTGTACTGGTAGCCGTCGGGCTCGCGCTCCCGGTACTCCTGCCAGACGAGCAGCTTGGTCACGTGCGGGCGGTGCAGCTCTTGGTGGATCGCTGCCCAGTCGGGCTCGGGGCGGGCCCGCACCGGCTGCCCCTCGCTCGGAAAGAGCAGCCGGGTCAGCGCCGCATCGTCGTCGAGCTCCGGTGGTAACGGCCACACGAGCTTCGCGACCGCGATCCGGCCGAGATAGCCGCTCACCGTGCTCACCGAGAGCCGACAGCTCCGGGCGATCGCCCGGGCCGGGAGCCCGACGTCCAGCCGGAGTCGGAGCACTTCGCGGAGTTTGCGCATGGGAATCCTCTCTGCCGCCATCACCACCTCCTGGTGGCGGTAGGCGGGCGGGAATCCCCCGCGCCGTCAACGTGCCGGGTGACCGCCGCCGCGCGTCAGCCCGTCAGGCTGTTCGCACGGCCCGGAATCGGTGTTCGGCTTGCGTCGGAATGGGTGTTCGGCTTGCCCCGGAATCGGTGTTCGGAATGGCCCGGTGCACGCAGACAGCCAGAGCGCGTCGGCATCCTCTTGGATGTCCACGTCGGGGACGTACCACCGTCCGGCGTTCCTTCCTCCGCCTGGAGCTCCTGCTTGTCCCGCATGCCTTGTTCCCCTCCCATGTTGCGGTCACGCCAGCTGAACTCGGCTTGGCCCCCGCGACCGGCCGGACCCGCAGCGTCATTCACGATCGTCACGTCGTGCTCATCGTGGTCGAGCTGACCGCAGTGCTGGCCGGCCGGTACTAGCCGGGCGAGGCGGGATGCGAGCCGACGGAAGGGCTATACTATCGCTTCCGCTTTGATACCCCCGGCGAAGGCCTACGTCTGGTGCCTAACAATGACATTTCCCTGCTTTTGATCCACCTTGCGATCACGCCCTGATCACTGCCAAGTCGACGACTGATGTCCCCGATGGACAGTTCTTCCGCGTAGAGTCGCACCGCTTCCGCCTTCCGTTCGCGATAGCCTTGGGTCCGACAAGCGGGCCGGCAGAAGCTCTTGTCAGCACGCGAGATCCCCGGCGAAAGCTCAAACCACCTCTGGCAGGCCTGGCACTTTCGATAGCGTCTATTGCCCGCGAGCGCGAGCGCAAACTGGACCCACAGTGCGCCGAGGAGGTTGCCGGGAACCTGATGGATCGCCAGGTGGCCCTCGCGATCCCAAAGTAGACGAGAGTGTACTTGGGCCAAGTGCCGGTTGACGACCCGTTGAAGGTAGTACTGTGCGGGTTTTATGAGGTCACCGGGCGCAAACTCCGCTAGCAGCTCTGGAAAGACGCCATCGGTTGCAATATGCTCCCAGTGGGCCGTCCCTTCCTTGTCTGGCTCGCCGCTGTATTCAACCCCCGTCCGCCCGCGCCAATGAATGAAGCAACCCAGCCCCGGGATGTCCCTCTTTTGTACCAGGTCCCGAAGAAGCAGCGCCTCACGCATCGTGTGAATCTCAATGCGCCAGAGCTCGATCGGTTCTCCATGGCCTAACTGTCGGTCGCCGGATGAGTCTTGTTGCTTCAAATCGATGAGCGGCCCGTCGCGTCCCAACAACGAACCGTACTGATTGGCGAAGCCAAGCATCGATTCCTCGGTCGGGGCCAGCGCCGCGAAGGTCTGGAACAGCACCGTGTGGCTCCACAGCGGAGCGTAGCGGATGGCGGGGATCCCGCCCGTGCCCGATGGTATCCCGTCGGTCAGGAATAGCCTCGCCTTCGCTTCTTCCTCGGCGAGACAGTGGGTAGCGTGCTCTGTCTCGGTTGCATTTGGGCCGAGCGGCGGAGGCGCCTCAGGTTGATGAATCCGTTTCGTCGTAAGCCACCTGTAGCCGGCCTTGGGGACGGTCCATGCGAAGTCAAAGGCGTCCCAGCGGAGCTCATCCTGACCACAGTGACGCATACGTGGCGATTATATATCAGCTATGGCCGAAAGGGCAACAAATACTGGTTGCATAGACACGATTAAGATGCTACTAGCCGTCACATCTTATGACAGCCCAAATTGCGGGGCGACAGGTCCATCAAATCCACTACTAACGCTATGCCCCGCACGTGCACCATCTGTCGGCATCCCGAACATGGGCAGATCGACGTCGCCCTCGTGTCTGGGCGCGGCACGCTTCGAGGCTTAGGTAACACCTATGCCCTCTCGGCTTCCGCCCTGCGCCGCCACCGGGCCGCCCATCTACCCGAGGTCCTGATCAAGGGGAAGTCGCTCGACGA
Source organism: Binatia bacterium (assembly GCA_046327955.1). Classification (GTDB taxonomy): domain Bacteria; phylum Desulfobacterota; class Binatia; order DP-6; family DP-6; genus JAXLXP01. The sequence goes on from JAXLXP010000007.1 coordinate 80,443, forward strand.
CATCGCCACCGCAGAGTCGCTGGTCGATCAGGTCCGAACGCTCAGGGCCCGCATCCTCGCTCTCCTCGCCAAGGCCGAGACCGACGGCGACCACAAGACGCAACTCGCCGCTCTTCGCGAGCTGCGCGCGCTCGCGGAACTCGAAGCTCGCGGCGCCGATCGCGACGCGACTGTGATTCATGTGTCCGTCGTCCAGCAATACGTTCACCGCGTCATCGAGGTTGTCCGTGAGTTTGTGCCGCCCGAGCACTACGATGAAGCGATCGCACGAATCCAGGCAGCGGCCCACCGCGAGCCGGGCGACGTGACTCCGAGCCGCCCCATCCTGCCAGGCACCGGTAGCAACTGAACGCGGGAAGCTCACATCCGGAGGGGGAGGGAAAATGAGGAAGCTTCCGGACGTCCATGGGAATGCGAAGCCTGCCAACCTGCGACAGCTCGCCCGACTGTCGGAGCTGACACGCCTCGCGGCTACCGCGACCAGCGCAGACTCCCGCGGGGTGGAAACCGCTCGCCAGCTAACCTTCCTGGACTGGGTCATTCGCGGCAGCTTCGTGGCGGACCGCGAACGGGTCAACTTCGCCGTCTGGCGCTACCTGCGTGCGATCTACGGGGCGGTGCCCAAGGACCCGACGGGTCTCGACATGGTGATCATGAAGCCGTCGCAGGCGGGCGCGACCATCTTCGGCATGCTCTTCTGTCTGTGGCTCACGCTGCGGATGCGGTGCCAGGGCGCCTACTTCCTGCCGACCGCCGACATGGCGCTCAAGTTCAGCCAGAACCGCTTCATCCGCCTCGCGCGGGATAACGACCCGATTCACAAGCTGATGGGCGACCCGGCGAGCCCCCATGAGCACCGGATCGTCGACGAAGGCTCCGCGAGCGTGCGCCGGATTCTCCAGAGCATTCTCTATTTCAGCTACATGGGAGGGGCCATTTCGACGGAGTCACTCCCCCTCGACTTCCTCGTGCTCGATGAGGTCCAGGAGATGCTCCTCGAGGATATCCAGAAGGCTGAGGAGCGCCTCTCTGCCTCGACGCTGCGCGCGGTGCTCCGCATGAGCACGGCGAACTTTGCCGGCGCCGACGTGCACTACTACTACGAGCGGAGTGATCAGCGGGAGTTTCACACGCGCTGCCGCTGCACGTGCGAGAAGTGCGGCAACCCGGGCATCGTGCTCACCGAGTGCTGGGATTCCCGGCTCGGGCCGCTCTGCATCAAGGATGAGGGCGGCGCCGTGTACTACCAGTGCCCGCGCTGCACCATGGTCCTCGAGAACGTGCAGGACGGCGCGTTCTACCCCCACAATCCGGGTGCGCGGCGCATCGGGTTCCACTGGGGGCAGATGCTCTCGCCACGGCAGAGCGCGCGCGACATCCTGGAGAAGTGGCGCAACAGCCCCGACACGGGGACGTTTTACCGCCGCGTGCTGGGGCTGCCGTACGCCGACCCGGCCACGCTCCCGGTGACGCAGGCGCACCTCGCGGCCGCGCAGCGGCCGGAGCTGCGCTGGGGACTACCCGCGGTGCCGCGCGCGCTCGACGGGACGTTCATGGGCGTCGACCAGATGGGCCAGGTGAACTACTGCGTCCTGAAGGGCCGGGACGCGCAGACGGGGCGCCAGCAGCTCCTCCATCTTGAGGTCATCCAAGCCGAGGACCCTTGGGAGAGGTGCGCGGCGCTGATGCACGAGTACCGCGTGACCATCTGCGCGACGGAGGCGCTCCCGAATTTCAACGAGGCGTTCCGGTTCGCGAAGCGCTTCAACGGCAAAGTGTTCGTGGTCGACTACGCGGACCTAGCTGACGAGCTGGTGCTCTGGGGCGACCGCCCGAAGGACAAGGTGACGGTGCGGCGGACCGACCAGGAGGCGCGCCTCCGCTACGTGGCGCGCGTCGACCAGTTCCGGATGATGAGTTGGTCGCTCGGGCGCTGGTCGAATCTGCTCGTCGACACGCCCGACGCCCGGACGCTCCTGCAGTCGGTGCGCACGCCCGAGGGCGTCGCCGTCCGCCAGGTCTGCCGCGACCTCTTCTGGTTACATCTCCAACGCGTGGCGCTGGTCACCGAGCTGCGCGAGGGGAAGACGGACGAACGCCGCTTCCGGCGCGCGGTCAAGAAGGTCGGCATCGACCCGCACTTTGCGTTCGCGAACATGCTCTGTGATGTCGCCTGGGTGCGGGCCCACGGCACCGAGATGCTCCTCGGGACCCAGGACACGGGGCGCATTTTGATCGATCCCCCAGGACCGCTGCGGAATACGTCCTACCTGGAGCAGATTGTGGAGGGGTTGCCTGAGGTCTTTGCCGGCGCGGGCATGCGGATGCTCTCGCCGATCAGCCGCGACGCGAACGCGCCAGCGTGCGGCAGCTGCTGGAACCGGGACAAGGAGACGAATTACTGCCGCGCGAGGTACTGGACCGTGCAGCCCGAGCAACCGCCGTGCGCGGCGTACGCGCCGGAGGAGGAGGCGCCGACGTATCCATGACCGCCAGAGCGTGGGGTCCGCAGGTCACGACGGAGCCGACGACGAGCAGGGGGGAGGCGTAGGTCAGGACGAGAGCTAACCTCAATGTGACAGAAGCCAGCACTAGCAAAGTGGCATGGTAGGGACAAAAGGGGCTTCCGTTGTGGTAGAGTCGCGGTCGCGAAGCCAGCGAAACCACCCTTAACGAAAGGCCATTCCCAATGCTGTGGAGAAAAGCGGATTTGCGGGGCCGGGTCAATGGGGATCTGACACTCCGGTTCGGGCACGGCGGGCTGACGTCTTACGCGGGACTCGAGTTCGTGCGGCGGTACTTCGACGCGCTCGGCTTGGTGCGGCTGGTGCGGCGCGAGTTGGCGACCGCCGTGCCGCGCACCGACTTCAGGGTAACCGCGATGGTACTGTGAGCCGTCGCCCGCCGCTCACCGTTCCTCGGCATAGCGCACGCTAGGGAGCCCCTCCGCGCCGCGACCTTCCGGCGTGAGATCGAGGACACCCCACAGTGGCCAGAGCAGATCGACGTGACGAGGGTGTTGTCCCGCCTCCGGCCGGAGGAAGAGCAGCTCGGTGGCGGAGAAGTGCTCGATGCGATCGCCGACCCTGCGGAAGACGTTCAGGTTCGGGATCCGCTCGCCCGCATCGTTCTCCCCGAAGCAGTCGCGACTGAAGGTGTTCCGGCTCGACGACAAGAGGCGCAGATGCGTCCAGCCACCTTGCCGGCCCCAGTCGTGGATCGCTGCCAGCATGGTCTATATGGACCCAGCTGGCCATCGGCGCGACGCCGACCTGCGAGCGTGGCTTGCGCGCGCGGTGCGCCTCGCCCGGGCGCTGCCACCGAAGTAGCTAGCAGGTTGCTGAAGAACGCGTCGATGACGGCACTTGCATGATGAAAGAGCGGCGGCGCGACGACCTCAGCGGCGGGGAGATGGGGTTCCGGGGCGGCGTTGGGCAGCCGGTTTCGGCTCCGGCCGACACCCCGGCCACCGTCTCATGCTACCGCGATCTCGGGCATCAGCTTCGCCATCCGCAACAGGTCGTAGGCCGCCCCCACGAGGTAGGCCCAGAAGCCGGTGCGTTGCACGCCGCGGTAGCGTGTTTTCCGCAAGCCCCCGATCGTCTTCCCCCACCCGAAGATCTCCTCGACCTTCTTGCGGCACCGCTGGCTGAGCTGGTAGCCCGCGTGGCGCAGGGTCCGCCAATCGAGGGTGGAATCCCGCCGCGTCGTGATGTTCGGCGCCACGTGCGGGGTAATCCCTTCCGCGCGCAGGCCGGCCACGAAGGCGGCCGTGTCGTAGGCCTTGTCCGCGCCGAGCGTCCGCGGCCGAATCCCGTTGCGGCGCTGCCGCCGGACCATCGTGAGCGCCGCCTCCCGTTCGGCCGTCCCCGTCGCGCGGGTGACCAGGATGTCGACGCACAGGCCGTGGCGGTTCTCCATGAGGACATGCCCCGCGAAGGCGAGCTTCGCCTCCTTGCCGTTGCCCTTGCGCGCCAACAGCGCATCACTGTCGGTGATCGACGCATGCGTCGCGTTGCTGCGCCGCTCCCCGTGAAAGTTCACGGTGGGATTGCCGGGATCGTCGGGGGGCGGCCGGTCCTCGGCCCGCTCGCCCTTCGGGCGGAAGCTCTTGAGCGACGCCCACGCCTCAATCAGCGTCCCGTCCACGGTGAAGTGCTCGGCCGACAGCAGGTGGGCGGCCTTCGCCTGCTGCACCACCCCCTCGAAAAACCGCCGCGCCACGTCGGCGCGCAGCAGCCGCTCCTTGTTCTTGGCGATCGTCGAGGCGTCGAAGGGGACGGTGTGGAGGTCCAGGTCGAGAAACCATTGGAAGAGGAGGTTGTACTGCAGCTGCTCGCAAAGCTGCCGCTCGCTGCGAATGCTGTAGAGCGCGATCAGCAGGCACGCCTTGAGCAACCGCTCGGGCGGGACCGACGGGCGGCCGCGCTCGGCGTACATCCGCTCGAACACGGGCGAGAGCCGGGCGAGTTCCGCATCCGCCAGCGCTTTGATCCGCCGCAACGGATGGTCCGCCGGAATCCGGTGCTCCGCGCTCACCACGCTCAACATCGTCCGCTGCCGCTCCACCTCTCCCCGCATCCCGGCCTCCTCCTCGGAAACCCTATAGATCCGCGCGCGGGCGAAGTCGAGCGTTTTTCAGCAGCCTGCTAGAGTCGGCGCCAGCCCGCGCCAGCATTGCGGGGCCCGGCCACGAGCAGGCGCTCCGAGACGGGCACGCAGCCTCTCGGGGCTGCCCACTCACCGTACTGCCGAGTTGCTGATCTCGATCCTCGTCGACGGCGGGACTTGTGGCACGGGAACTTCCAGAAGGCCGCGCGCGTCAACAGCATGTAGAGGCAGCGTGTCGGGACGGGCGGCCTCGGAGGAACAGCGTATGAACCAGACGCACGCCCATGGGAACGGGATGCCATTTCGGGCGCTGCGACGGATACCCGCGCAGAGATGGCCCACTCCTCTTGGTCCTGTAATCGGAGCGCTGGTCGCCGGCTGCTTTTCCATCGGCGCAACGGCAAGTGAGGCGCCATCACCCGTGCCAAGTCGGGCGGAGACAACCTTCGCCGCCCATCGAGAGCACGGCGGTCTCGTGATCGACCATATGCGGGGTACCGGGACGGCGGATGTCTTCATCTGCCAATCGGGGTCGGCAGCTCGAGCCCGCGTAGAAGAAGGAGACGGGAAGAGGGTGGTGGCACTCCGCTCGCTCGGGCCTGGCGAGGTCGCCGTCCGAGCCAGATGCTGTACCGAGGCACCGACAACCGGTCGGGTCGAACCACGCTGGGAAGACAATGCCATCCGTTTGGCTCTCCGCACCGATGCATTGTCCCTGGAAACGGGCTTCTTCGAGCGAGTCGACTCGGGGCGGTCTAGACGCTTGAGCCGGGCCGTCGACATGGCCATCAGCCTCCGTGGGACCTACGAGGCGTTGTTGCGAGATCCCGGCGGCAGGTCCGTAGGCTGGCTCCGCGTTCAGGTCCAACGTTGCGGGGCGCGGACGTACGAGGGCGTTCTTCCGGAGGCCGTCGCCCCAGGGCTCGCGGCAGCTGCGGCCTTGGCGCTCGACACTGAGATCGACTGGATCGAGAGCCATTCGCTGGACGTGTACAGCGGGAGCTAGAGTTCACCCTCCCTGAGCGCCTTCAGCGGTCCCCGATGAGTACTGGTCGCCACACGGAATTTGCCGCGGTCGCCATCAGCTTTCTGTCCGCGATCTACAACGCGGCGCGCCGCATGACGGGCAACGAGCACGACGCCGAGGATCTGGCGCAGGAGACCTACGTCGAGGCGTTCCGTCACGCGGCGCAGCTGCGCGACCTGGCCCACTGTAAGGCCTGGCTCTTCTGCATCCTCCGCAACCGCTTCATCTCGTCCGAGCGGAAGCGCCGCGCGCGGCCGGAGCTGGTCATGGTCGAGGGCGGCGTCGAGGCGGCGGACGCCAACGCGGCGCAGGAGAGCCTGCCGCGGCTCGAACGCGCCATGATGGCACGACTCGCCAGACCAGCCATCGTGCACGCTCTGGAACGATTGCCCGACGAGCTGCGCACGGGGCTTCTCCTCTGTGACCTGGAAGGTTTCACGTACGAAGAGATCGCCGAGATCATGGGCTGCCCGATCGGGACCGTGCGTTCCCGGATCGCTCGGGCGCGTGCCCGCCTCATCAAGCAGCTCGCTGTCGAGGCAGCTGCTCTTGGCGTAGGCAAGGAGCCGTTCCGATGAAGGGCTGCAATACCCCGTTTGACCTGCTCAACGCGTACGTCGACGGCGAGCTCGCGCCACCGGAAGAGCTCGAGCTGCGGCGACACCTCGACGTCTGCGAGGCGTGTCGGAGCCAGGTAGAGACGCTGCTCGCCCTCAAGGAAGCCGTGGCCGCCAGCGCGGAGACGCGGCCGGTCCCCCATACGTTACGCGAGCGACTCGGGATGCTGGCCCAGCCGAGGACAGGACGGTTACTCAGCCGCCGCACGTGGGTCACAGGACTCGCAGCCGGGCTGTTGCTCGCGGTGGGTGTCACCGGCTGGTTCATGCTCCGGCCGCAGGCACACACTGACATTGTCACGGAGGCGCTGGTCGCCGACCATCTGCACTTCCTCCAAGAACCGGACGCCCTGGAGATCGCGTCGAACGACCCGCAGCAGATCGCCGCGTGGTTCAGCGACAAGGTGGCGTTCCCGGTCCCTGTGCCCGCCCTCCGCGCTGCCGACCTGGTGGGCGGCCGACTCTGCTCGCTCTGGGGTCACAAGATCGCCCTCGCCTTCTACGAGGTGCACGGCAAGCGATTGTCGCTCTTCATGGCCGATCCGGCCACGTTCCCGCTCGGCAGTCGGCCGGCGGGCAGCTGCCGCACCGCCCTCGGTGACTACGACGTCTGTATCGTCCCGACGTCGTCGACCGTCCTCGCCCTCGTCGGCGACAAGGACGAGATGGCCGGCGTTCTGCGGGAGCTCGAGACGCTGGCCACCCAGCACCCCCAGAGCTGAGGCGTAAGAGACTCCATGCGCCTCGTTCGCTTCGCGCTCGCGAATCCGTACACCGTGATCGTGGGTGTCCTCGCCATCATCGTGCTCGGCGTCACGGCGGCCGTCCGCATGCCCGTCGACATCCTGCCACAGTTCCACACTCCCGCCGTCCAGATTGTGACCTTCTACCCCGGGATGCCGGCCGAGGTGATGGAGAAGGACATCACGACACGCCTCGAGCGCTGGACCGGCCAGTCGGCGGGAATCGCGCGCCAGGAGTCCCGCTCGATGATCGGGGTCTCGATCGTCAAGGACTTCTTTCACGAGGGGATCGATCCCGCGTCGGCGATCGCGCAGGTGAGCTCGTACGCCATGTCCGACCTCTTCTACCTTCCACCCGGCACCGTGCCGCCCATGGTCATGCCGTTCGACCCGACAGCGACCGTGCCGCTCGCGCTGATCACGGTGTCGAGCCCGCAGTTCGACGAGACCAAGCTCTACGACGTCGCGTACTTCGATCTCCGGAACCGCCTCCAGGGGATCTCGGGCGTCATCGCCCCCGCGGTCTACGGCGGGAAGCTCCGCCGCATCCTCGCCTACGTCGGCCCGCGCAAGCTCGAGGCGCGCGGCCTCTCGCCGATGGATGTCGTGCAGACGCTCCGGAGCTTCAGCACGCTCATCCCGACGGGCACGGCGAAGCTCGGGGACCTCGACTACCAGGTCATCACGAACGGCCTGCCGGAGCGCGTCGAGGAGATGAACGACTTCCCCATCCGCATCGAAGGTGACGCCCCAGTGCTGATCCGGGACGTCGGGGAGGTCAAGGACTCGCACCAGATCCAGACGAACATCGTCCGCATCAGCGCGCCGCCCGACATGGTCGGCAAGCGGCAGGTGTACATCCCCATCTATCGCCAGCCAGGCGCGAACACGATCGCAGTCGTCGACGGCGTTCGAAGCGCGCTCGCCTCGATCCTCGAGCGCCTGCCCAAGGGGATCAACCTGGGCGTCGTCATGGACCAGTCGGTCTACGTGCGCCGTGCCATCCGGAGCCTCGTCGACGAGGGGCTTCTCGGGGCCGGGCTCGCGGCGCTCATGATCCTGCTCTTCCTCGGCGACCTGCGCTCGACCCTCATGACGGCGTTCGCGATCCCGCTGTCGATCCTGGCCGCCTTCATCGGCCTCTACTTCACCGGCCACTCAATCAACGCGATGACGCTCGGCGGGCTCGCGCTCGCCGTCGGCCGGCTCGTCGACGACGCGATCGTCGTGCTCGAGAACACGGACCGCCACCTCGCAGCGGGCGCTCCGCCCGCCCGGGCCGCCCTCGAGGCCGCAGGCGAGGTGTCGATGCCGGTGCTCGCCGCGACCGTCACGACCATCGTCGTCTTCTTCCCCGTCGTATTTCTGACCGGCATCGGGAAGTTCCTGTTCACGCCGCTGGCGCTGGCCGTCGGCTTCTCCATCGCGGCCTCCTATCTCGTGGCGATGGCGGTGGTGCCCGTCTACTGCGCGCGGTTCCTGAGTCGTAGCGACCACAAGAGTTCGGACGGCGCGCCTGGCCCGGTCACCAGCTTCCTCCGGCGCTTCGAGCAGGGCGTCGAGCGCGTGCGGGAGCACTATGGGCGATGGCTCGTGCGCGCCATGGACCGTCGGACGCGCGTGCTCGGTGCCGTCGCAGCGCTGTTCGTGGTCGCCCTCCTGCTCGCACCCTTCGTCGGGACGGATCTCTTCCCCGAGGTCGACGCTGGCCAGTTCTCGGTGCGCGTCCGGGCCACGAGCGGCACGCGGATCGAGCGGACAGAGGAGCTCGTCGCCCGGGTCGAGCAAACCCTCAAGGAGACCATCCCATCCCGCGACCTGGCGATGGTCATCGCCAACGCCGGCGTCCTCCTCGACTGGCCGGCCGCGTACACCCCCAACGCCGGCGTCCAGGACGCCTTCATCGACGTGCAGCTGACCGACCGCCGCAGCCGCTCGGCGCAGGAGTACGCCCGCGCGGTTCGCCGCGTGCTGAACGAGCGCTTCCCCGAGGCGGCGTTCTCGGTCCACACCGGCGGCATCGTCACCGCCGCGCTCAACGGCGGGCTCCCCTCGCCCATCGACATCCAGGTGAGCGGCAACAAGCTCGACGTCGCCCACGATGTCGCCGAGCGGGTGCGCCGCGCCGTGGCGATGGTCCGCGGCGCGGCCGACGTCCGCATCCAGCAGCGCCTCGACTACCCGGCGATCAAGGTCAACGTCGACCGCACGAAGGCGGCCTACCTGGGCCTCACGCCGAGCCAGGTCGTCAAGAACGTGGTCTCGAGCCTCAACTCGTCGATCAACTTCGACCCGGCGTTCTGGATCGACGAATCCAACGGCAATCACTACTTCCTCGGGGTGCAGTACCCGGAGGAGATGATCGAGTCGCTCCAGACGCTCGAGAACATCCCGCTTACCGCCCCCGGGGCCGCAACGCTTGCCCCCATGCCGGTGCGGGGCATGCCGGACGGCCACCTGTCCCCGCCGGCGCGCCTCGCGCTGCTCAAGAACGTCGCGGCCTTCGAGCCCAGGACGGCGCCGACCGAGGTGAACCACTTGAACATCAGCCGGGTGATCGACGTGTACGCCAACGTCGACGGCCGCGACGTGGGCGGCGTAGCGGTGGACGTCGAACGCAAACTCGACCCGATCCGCGCCACGATGCCCGCCGGGTACACGATCACGATGCGCGGCGAGGTGCAGAGCATGCGCGAGTCCTTCGCGAGCCTCGGCTTCGGCTTCGTGCTCGCAGCGGTCCTGGTCTACCTGATCATGGTCGCCCAGTTCCGGTCCTTCCTGGACCCCTTCGTCGTCATGTTCGCCGTGCCGCTCGGCCTGATCGGCGTCGTGGTGATCCTGCTCGTCACCGGCAGCACACTCAACGTCCAGTCCTTCATGGGGGTGATCTTCATGCTCGGCATCGCGGTCTCCAACTCCGTCCTGCTCGTCGAATTCGCGAACCGCCTGCGTGCTGAGGGCGCTTCGCCCGAGGAGGCCGCCATCCGCGCCGCCGAGATCCGCTTCCGGCCGATCGTGATGACCTCGCTCGCCGCCGTGCTCGGGCTGATGCCGATGGCGATCGGCCTCGGTCACGGCAGCGAGGCGAACGTGCCCCTCGCCCGCGCCGTGATGGGTGGTCTCGCCGTCTCGACCGTCCTCACGCTCTTCGTCGTTCCGTTGCTCTACAGGATTCTCAAGCGAGGGCCGGCGCCGGCGGGCGCGGCGGCATCGGGCGGCATATGAAGGCAGCGTACAACGTACTGGCAGCGGCGCTGCTGATGGCCGGCGGATGCTCGCGGCCCTCGGAGGGCACGAAAGGACCGGACGCGACGGCGGCACCCGCCCGAGTGGAGGTCACGCGGCCGGAGCGTCGAGACGTTGCGCGGACGATCACGCTCTCCGCGAGCGTCGAGGCGTTCGAGCAGGCGCCCGTCTGCGCAAAGGTGGGGGGATACGTCGACCGCATCATCGTCGACATCGGCGACCGGGTGACCGAGGGCCAGGTCCTCGCCACGCTCGATATCCCCGAGATGGCTGACCAGTCCGCACAGGCGGAGCAACAGCTCGCCCAACAGCAGGCAGAGGTGACGAAGGCGGAAGCCGAGGCCGCGCTCCAGAAGACCATCTCTGCCCGCAGCCAAGGGCTGCGCGCGAAGGACGCCATCACCGAGCAGGACCTGGACGAGGCCCGGGCGGGGGCCGCAAAGGCGAGGGCCGAGCTCGAGCTGGCCCGCGCACGCGGAAAGAGCGCGGAGGCGCGGGTCGCTGAGCTTCGGGCGCTCATGCAGTACGCCACGTTGCGCGCTCCGTTCGCAGGCATCGTCACCCGCCGATTCGTAGATCGGGGTGCGCTCGTGCAGGCGTCCAGCTCGAACAACTCCCCTCTGCTGATCGTGGCGCGCACCGACACCGTGCGGGTGTTTGCGGACGTCCCGGAGCCGGACGTGTCCTTCATCAGCCGGGGCGATCGCGCCGTGCTCGCAGTCGCCGCGCTTCCCGGCAGAGCGTTCGCCGGTCAGATCACCCGCTTCGCCGAGGCGCTCGAGCCGAGCTCCCGCACGATGCGGACCGAGGTCGACCTTCCCAATCCCGACGGGACCCTGCGCGCGGGCATGTACGGCACCGTGACGATCGCGGTGGAAACGCACCCCGACGCGCTCACGGTCCCGGAGGCCGCCGTGCGGCGGGAGAAGACGCGAGCGGTCGTGTACGCCGTCGACGGTGACCGCTCCGCAGAGCGAATCGTGAAGGCTGGCCTCGCCGCTGAGGGGCGTGTGGAGATCCTCGAGGGGCTTGGCGACGGCGACCGCGTGATCACGTCCGGCGCGATCGGGCTCGGCGAAGGGGCTCCCGTTCAGGTGGTGGAGGCTCCGCGAACGGGTGCCACGCCATGAGCCCAGCCCGCGCCGTAGCGTTGCTCCTCGCCGCGGTCACCCCGGCTCTGGCAGGAGAGGCTGCGTCGGCCGGCAGCTCGCCCCACGAGATGCCGCTGCCGGCCGTCCAGATGCGGCTCATCGAGGAAGGGAAGTCCCTGCCCATCGATCTCGCGACCGGGCTTGCGCTCGCGCAGGCGAACAACCTGGACATCCTCGCGGCGCGGGCTCATCTCGCGGACGCGCGCGGGGTGCGGAACGAGTCGCTCGGCTACCTCGTCCCGGAGTATCACGGCTCGTTCACCGCCAACCGGATCGACGGGGAGATCCAGGCCTCGTTCGGTAACCTGGAGCGGCACACGTTCAATACCTTCATCCCGGCAACCGGCGCTGCCCTCACCCTCAACCCGGGGCGGGTAGTGTTCGACGCGCTCGCCGCCCATCGCAGCCTCGCCGCCGCCGAGCACGACAGCGAACAGGTGACGCAGGACGTCCTTGCCACCGTGGCCCAGCAGTACTTCGCCCTCCAGGAGGCGCAGGCACGCATCAAGATCGCCGAAGAGGCGCTGGCCGCCTCGCGGCAGCTGGCCCGCGTCGGGCGCGACCGCGAGGCGGAAGGCGCGGGTCTCAAGGTGGACGTGGCGCGGGCCGAGGCCCGTGCCGCCGCCGACGAGGTGCGACTCGCAGAGGCCGAAAGGAGGTTGCGCAACGCCTCGGTACGACTCGCCCTCACGCTGAAGACCGATCCGGCGGTGATGCTCTTCCCGCTGGAGACCGTCGTCCGGCAGCGGGCGATCGTCGACCCCACGCGGCCACTCGAAGAGCTGACCACGCGAGCTGCTGGGAGTCGACCCGACCTCGCCGCGCAGCTTCGGCGGGTGACCGCCGCGGAGAGCCGGCACACGGCGACCTGGGCGGGTGCTGTCGGCCCGACGATCGCCGGATCGGTGGAAGAGAGCGCCGTCGGAGAGCGTGTCAGCAACCTAGGGGAGCGTCAGATCTACGGCGGCTTCATCGGCTTCCGCCTCTCGCCGGCATCGATCGGCCAGGTTCAGGCGGCGAAGGCCCGGGTCGAGCAGGCGCGCCTCGCGGAGGAGCGCCTCGCGCAGCAGGTTACCGGCGACGTGATCATGGCGCGCGAGAGCGTGCTGACCGCCGGGGAGCAGATCGAGGCCGCGCTGGGGGGCCTCCGCGCGGCGGAGGCGGCCTTCGAGCTGAGCCAGGTGCGCTTCAAGGGGGGCGTGGGTATCGGACTGGAGGTACTTGACGCCCAGGCCGCGCTCAGCGAGGCACGGTCCAACGTGGTCACCGCGATCGTCACCTACGACGTGGCGCAGGTGGCGCTCCTGCGCGCGCTGGGCGGTGTCTCCGTGCCGGCACTCCTCCAGCAAGCCGATGCGGGTGGGCCCCCGTCGCCGTGAGGGCCATGACCGCGCGCTTGCTCGCCGCCCTGGTGATCTTGGGCTTCGGCGTCGCCTGCAGTGACCCAACGCACGACCCGCCGCCGCCCGCGATCGGGCCGCTCCCGGGGGCCGAATCGTTCAGCTCGAAACTGCAGGCCGAGCTCGCCGCCGCCCTCGCCGCGAAGGGAGCCGCCTATCACCCCCACACGCGCCACCTTCGTCCCGACGGCACCCCTCGCTACACGAACCGCCTGATCCTCGAGTCGAGCCCGTATCTACTCCAGCACGCCCACAACCCCGTCAACTGGTACCCCTGGGGCGACGAGGCGTTCGCGCACGCGGCGCGCGAGTCGAAGCCCGTGCTCCTCAGCGTCGGCTACTCGACGTGCCACTGGTGCCACGTGATGGAGGACGAGTCCTTCGAGGACGAGGAGATCGCGACCTACCTCAACCAGCACTACGTCGCCATCAAGGTCGACCGGGAGGTCCGCCCCGACGTGGATGACGTCTACATGAGTGTCGTGCAGATGCTGACGGGGAGCGGTGGCTGGCCGATGACGGTCTGGCTGACGCCGGAACGCCAACCCTTCTCCGGTGGCACGTACTTCCCGCCGCGCCAGTTCCTCAGCGCACTCCAGCAGCTTCGCCAAGCGTTCGATGTCGAGCCCTTCCGCGTCGCCGAGCAGGCGGGCGAGATTACCCGCCGGCTACAGCAGTCGGCGGAACGCCCCGGCGGCGAGGCGTTGCCCGACGCCACCGTGCTCCGTCGCGCGTTCGACGGCTTCGCCACGACCTTCGACGGGGCGAACGGTGGGTTCGGGCGCGCCCCCAAGTTCCCGCGCCCACCGGACCTGGAGCTTCTCCTCCGTTACCACCGTCATGTGGCGAGCGCGCGGGCCCTCGACATGGTGACCCTGACGCTCGAGAAGATGGCGGCCGGGGGTATCCACGACCACGTCGGCGGTGGCTTTCACCGCTACGCGACCGACGCGACGTGGCAGGTGCCGCACTTCGAGAAGATGCTCTACGACAACGCCCAGCTCGCCGCCGTCTACCTCGCCGCCTACCAGGTCACCAAACGCGACGAGTTCGCCGACATGACCCGCGACATACTCGACTACGTCGGCCGGGAGATGACGGCGCCCGAGGGTGGCTTCTACGCAGCGACCGATGCGGACAGCGAGGGCGCAGAAGGGAAGTTCTTCGTCTGGACCCCGGCCGAGGTCCGCGCCGCGCTCGACGGCCCGCACGCCGACGTCGTCCTCGCCGACTATGGCGTCACCGACAAGGGGGACTTCCACGGCAAGAACATCCTCCACGTCACGGCACCGCTTCCCGAAGTGGCGTCGAAGCTCGGGCTCGAGCCTACCCGGCTCCGCCAGCTTCTCGACGAAGCGCGCGCGGAGCTCTACGCCGTCCGCGCACGGCGCGTGGCGCCCCACAAGGACACGAATATCCTCGCCGCCTGGAACGGCCTCATGATCTCGGCCTTCGCCCGCGCCGGCTCGGTCCTGGGGAATCCCGGCTACATCGGGCGGGCGACCGCGGCGGCACGGTTCGCCCTCGAGCGGATGCGGGCCGACGGCCGCTTGCGACGGAGCTTCGCCGGGGGCACGGCACACGAGGAAGCGTTCCTCGACGACTATGCCTTCGTGGCTGCCGGACTCCTCGACCTCTACGAGGCGACCTTCGAGCTACGCTGGCTGCGCGAAGCCATCGCACTCCAGGACGTCCTCGTGCGCGACTTCTCGGATGCAGACAAGGGCGGATTCTTCCTGACCGGGGCGCGCCGGGAAGTGACGCTCAGCCGGCAGAAGCCGTACTACGATGGGGCCACCCCGTCCGGGAACGCCGTTGCCGCGCTGAACATGCTCAGACTCGCCGAGTTCACCGCCGACGACCGGTGGCGTGGCCGGGCCGAGGCGACGCTCCGCACCTTTGCCCTCATCCTTCAGCGCACGCCAGGGGCGGCGCCCGCGCTCCTCGCGGCCCTCGACTTCCGCCTCGACCGGCCGAAGGAGATTGTGATCATCAGCCCCGCCGGCCAGACCGACGGCAGTCGCCCCCTGCTCAACACCGTGCACGCTGCCTACGTGCCAAATCACGTCCTTACGGTCACGACCGAGGGGGAGGAGCAGGCCCGCCAGCGCAGCCTCATCCCCTTGGTGGCCGAGAAGCTGGCGCTCCACGGAACGGCGACGGCCTATGTCTGCGAGCAGAAGGTCTGCTCGCTTCCGACCTCGGATCCTGCCGTGCTCGCCGCTCAGCTGGCGAAGGTCCATCCACTCGAGTAGCGTCTGTTCCTCTCACGCGCATTGCAACGCCTGTCCGCCTGGGACTAGGAGACAATCATGACGAACAGGCACGACGTCGACAGCTGGCGTTTCCTGTGAACCCGACTACCCAACTCGCCGAATCCGCGCCCGCCATCGCCGCCGCCATGCGAGCCGAGCAGGTGCACGGCGCGGTACTCACGCCCGTTTGACCGGACTGCTGCCGGTCCGTTGGACTGGTCGCACGCGTGATCGAGGAGGCGGGGGTGCCAACCGTCGTTTTGAACATGATGCCCGCTTACCAGCCCTCGGTCGGCGCGCCGCGCGTTGCCGCGATCTCATATCCTTTCGGCCGCCCGTACGGGAACGTCGGCGATGCCGACTTGCAGCGCGCGGTGCTCCGGGCGGCGCTCGGGGTGCTCGAGACGGCGCGCACGCCGGGCGAGGTCGTCCATCTCCCCTTCCGCTGGCCCGAGGACCCGAAGGCAACAAACTGGGCGCCCGACAAGCCCTCGCCGATCACGGCGATGATGCTGAAGGCTCGGCGGTGCCCCTGGCGCATGCGGTCCTGAACCCGTTTCCCGGTCGCCGCGGGGACCCGGCGCGCACCATGCCGATCGTGGTGGGCGCCCTGGGTAGGCGCCAGTCGAAGCAGCGCAGCCTCCATTTGTTGTCTCCGTTGGCGAAATGTTGCCGGGCCAGCTATGCCGCCCTCTGTCGTGGACCCTTCGCCACCGACCGGGCCTCCCAAGCCGGTCTCTCTCGAGGATGACGACGCGACGCCGCAGGTCGTGAGTGGCGAGATCCGCGATTTTCTCCGCGCTCACGAGCAACGGCGGCGGCAACTCCCTCGGGCCATTCTCATCGGGATCCTCAGTGGCCTTACCGCGGTCGCGTTCAGTCGCACGTTGGCAGCCGCTGATCTACTTCGGACGGGGCTCATCGAGTATGCGCACGGATGTCCAGGCTGGGGCGTAATTGTTCCCGCCCTCCTAGGCGCGCTCGGGGCAGCCATCGCCGTGTCCCTCGTTCGGCAGGTCGCCCCGGAGGCCTCGGGGAGCGGCATCCCGCACCTTAAGGCGGTTGTCCATCACCTGCGGACGATGCGTTGGGGCCGCGTTCTCGGCGTCAAGTTCGTCGGTGGTGTAGTCGGTATCGGCGGCGGGTTAACGCTCGGGCGGGAGGGGCCGACCATTCAGATGGGGGGCGCCATCGGCCAGATGGTGAGCGGCTGGTTCACGTGCTCTCCTCGGGAACGCCAGACGCTGATCACGGCTGGCGCGGGCGCGGGCCTCGCGGCGGCATTCAATGCGCCGCTGGCTGGCCTCGTCTTCGTCCTCGAAGAGGTCCAACGGGATTTCGCTCCGACGGTGTTCACGGCGACCTTGATCGCGGCGGCGACAGCGGACGTCGTCACTCGACTTCTCACCGGACAACTGCCCGTCTTCCATGTCGAGACTCACGCGATTCCTCCCCTCCTCGCGCTCCCGGTCTCGTTGCTGCTTGGCCTCGCCGCGGGCGTGCTCGGTGTGGCGTTCAATCGCTCGCTCGTCGGCACACTGGACCTCTTCCAACGAATCCGGCGGTGGCCCCCGTGGGTGACCGGCGCGCTAGTAGGAATCGCCGTTGGCGCCGTGGGATGGTTTGTCCCCGAAGCGCTCGGGGGAGGGCACCGCCTCGTCGAGAGGACCCTCGCGGGGCAACTGCCATTGCGCGCCCTGGTGGGATTCTTCGGGCTCCGCTTCTGTCTCACGATGGTGAGCTACGGCAGCGGCGCTCCAGGGGGGATATTCGCGCCCCTCCTCGTACTCGGCTCTGAGCTGGGTCTCGGCCTAGGTCTGCTGTCCCAGTGGGTCCTGCCTGGCACAGTCGAGCACCCCGAGACGTTCGCGGTCGTTGGCATGGCGGCGTACTTCACTGCCATCGTTCGCGCACCGCTGACGGGAATTGTCCTCATGGTCGAGATGACCGGGGATTATTCTCTCATCCTTCCGCTGCTGGTCGCGTGCCTGAGCGCATACGGCGTGGCGGACCTTCTCAGAGACCGGCCCGTCTATGAGGCACTGCTAGAGAGAGACCTCTTGCGGGGCCACGAGGGCCCAGCGTTGCCGGGAACGTTGCTTCTGGAACTGACCGTCGCGCCGGGAGCACCGTTTGAGGGGAAGTGCGTCAGGGATCTTGGACTGCCCGCCGGCTGCATCCTCATCACCCTCCACCGGCATCTCCGCGAAGAGGTTCCGACGGCGGCCTCACTGATCCAGGCCGGTGACCGCATCACGGCCGTGGTCAGCCCCGAAGCTGTCAGCGCCGTGGCGCTTCTCCGGCATGGGACTACCGGGTCCTGATACTTGGTTGGCGAACGCGGGAACGCGCTCCGCAGGGGCGGGAGGGCCGAGGTGGTCGTCGCCATACGAGATCGCCTCAGACAGGTCGCTCACCGGTCCGAATCGAGCGGGTCTCGCGCCACGGTCGGCTGCGTCGCAGCGGTCCACGTCATCTACCTGAGCTACGCGCTCCGCATGTGGGTCGGGCCGTAGAAGCCCGCCCCATCAGCCCGGCTTGACGAACTTCAGCACGAAGCGGTCGCTCGTCCCCCGCCGGTCGCCCGCCGCCGATGGTGCATCGTTCCAGTCGCGCGGATCCGCCGGATTGCGCAGGAAGCCCGCCTGGGCGACGAGCCGGAAGCCCGCGGCTTCGATCTCCTCTCGCACGACCCGTTCTTCGATGCGGTGGAGCGTCTTCACTTCGTTCGTCCCCGAGCCCGGGCGGCCGCTGTGATCGATGATCCCGTAGATGCCGCCGGGCCGGAGTGCCCGAAAGACGGCGCCGTTCATCCGCGTTCGATCGACGCCCATCCACACGGTGTCGTGATAGAAGAGCACGATGAGCACCATGTCGAGACTGCGCGCCTCCGGGGGCAGCGGATCGTCGAACTCCCTGTCGATGCGCACGACGTACTGCATGACGGACTTGGCAAGCCGCGCGCTCCACGGGCGCTCCGCGAAGCGCTCCAGGATGAACCGCGAATTCTGTCCGTAGACGACCCCGATAGGACCGACGACGCGAGCCAGGAGCTCCGTCGTGTAGCCGCCTCCTGCGCCCAGGTCCGCCACCCGCATGCCGGGCGCCACACCGAAGAAGGCGAGCATCTCCCCCGGGCGCCGGCCGCGGTCAAGCGCGCGGTCCTCATCCGTCCGATCCAGAGCGTCGACAGCCGCACCGATGGAGGGCGGAACCGGGACGGCGGCGACCGCAGACCGGGCGTTCACCGCACCCGTCGTCGGGCCCGACGTCCTGTTGCAGGCGGGAACCAACAGGGCGGCGCCGGCCAAGAGCAATCCCGGGAGAGCCATCGAGTCGTGCACGCCGCGCCTCACGTGCGACCGCCCAGGACGTAGCGGATGACGTCGACGTAGTCGATGACGAGCGACAGCGAATTCGTGGCGAGTAGCACCGTGACCCAGGTACTGAAGGCGCTACCCGGCTCGAGGCGCGGGCGCTGGCGTACCAGATAGATGACGAGCGGCGTCCAGAAGACCACGTGGGCCAGCCCGAGGAGCCGATTGAAGCCGTTCAACGTGAGCAGGACCGACATGAAGATCGCCGCGCCGCCGAAGGCGGCGAGCGCCCAGCGGGCCTGGACTTGGCGGAGAAACAGAATGGCGGCGAGGTTGACCAACCCCAGCCACGCGATCCACGCCTGCAGCCAGAGCGGGTACCTCAGGATGTGTTCGAGCATGGCGAGGCTCCCTTCGTGTGTCTCGAGACAGTCAGGCGCTCACGACCCGGAGATGCTCGAGCACTTCGCCGAGTCTCCAGACGCGTATACCTACGACTTCCCGGGGATGCTTGGTTCGGACGTGATCTGCGAGCTGCTGCGTCTCCTCGTCCCCGATGATGTCGGCAGTCGCGACGGTCTGCGCGCAGCACATGCAAGTCGCAGCATAGCTCATGGACGACCTCGCTAACCGTAGTCGCACCAGTACCTCCCGCAGCACGGACGCCGAGAGCGATATTCTGGAAGTCCTTGTGGGCATCCCTCACGCGAACTTCCCCAGGCTCGGCAGCCACGCGACGAACTCCCGCGCAATCGCGTCGGGCACTTCCTCTTGAATGAAGTGGCCGGCTCGACCCACGTCGCGAATCCGCACGCCGGGCACGTTCGCCTCCAGCCAGCGGATCCGTGCAGGCGTCGTGATCGCCCCCGGCGTGGCCCGTAGCCAGAGGAGTGGAATGCCGAGCGTCGGCAGCCGGCGCTCGATCTCCGCCAGCACCGCATACGTGGGTTCCGACGGGTCGAGCGGCAGCATGGCCGGCCAGCGTCTGATCGCCTTTCGGGATGCCACCGTCGGGTAGAACGCGCGGTACTGCTCGAGCGCTTCGCGGGAGATCGCGCCCGGGGTCGCTGCGGTCGCGGGGAGCACGCGCTCGACAAACAGGTTCAGCATCTGCAACAGGACGAAGCCCAGTGTCGGAACGCGGAAGGCCCGGAACGCGAGCTGGAACGGCAGCGGGAAGTCCTCCCAGCGCAGCGGCCAGGGGAAGGTCTCCATTGCGGCGATCCCACGCACGTTGCCGGGCGCTTCGAGCGCATAGTGGAAACCAAGCGGCCCGCCCCAGTCGTGCAGCACCAGCACGAGGTCGCGGAGCGCGAGCGCCTCGATCACCCCCCGGACGACGGCCGCATGCTCGGCGAACGTGTAGACCACGTCCGGCTTGTCGGAGAGCCCGTGGCCCATGAGATCGATGGCGATCGCGCGGCCGTGGCGGGCGGCGGCCGGCAGGACGTTCCGCCACAGGAACGACGACGTCGGATTGCCATGCAGGAAGAGGATCGGCCGGCCCTCTCCCGCCTCCACGTACTGGATGCGGACACGGGTCAGGTGGTAGCCCGCCAACGCCGACGGCGGCTCGAGATCGAGGAAGCGGCTGAAGAGCAACGCGTCCATCATCCCTACCGCGTCCCGACCACGGCGAAGACGGCGACCCCAAGAGCCGCCGCAGCGGGCACGGTCACGACCCAGGCAAGGACCATTCCATGCACGGTCCTCCAGTTGATCGCCCCTCGTTCGGCGCCGGCGGCGATGATCGCCCCCGATGACACGTGGGTGGTCGACATCGGCAGTCCGCCGACCGCCCCGGCGGTGACGACCGCCGCCGTCACGAGGTTAGCCACGAATCCACCGCGATGGTCGAGCCGCGTGACCTTCTCGGCCAGGACGTTGGTCACCCGGCGGCCGCCGACGAGGCTCCCCGCAACCATGCCGAGCGTGGCCAGCACGAACATCAACGACGGGGCCACGGGCGATCCGCCGGAGAGCGCCGAGGCCGCCAACATGAGCGCGACTATCTTGGGGGCATCATTCATGCCGCGGGCGAAGCTGGTCGCGCCGCTCGTGAGCCAGTGCACATGGTCGACGGTCAGGCGGAGCGCCGTCGGCCGTTCGGTGGCGCAGGCGACCTGTGTTCCGATGGTGATTCGGGCCTGCAAGCCCTGCGCAACCAGGGCGGCCGTGTTGGACGCGCCCACCGGCACCAGCGATGGCTCGATCTCGGTGCAGAGGCAGTCCGCCGGCTCAGCCGCCGGAGACGTCGCAACGGAGGCCACGCGAAGCAGCAGCAGCGTCACGACGAGCGACACGACGGGGCTGAGCAGCAGCGGCAGGACGACCTTCCCGCCGATAGCGACCCAGTTGATCCCGTGGAAGCCGTAGGCGACCGCGCCGACGCCGGCAATCGCACCGACGATCGCGTGGGTCGTCGAGACCGGCAGGCCGGAGCGCGTCGCGATCAGCACCCAGGCGGTGGCACCGAGGATGGTCGCGAGCGCGGCTGCAAAGGTCGGCGGGGTTCCGGGCGCCAGCAGCCCGTTGCCGAAGGTGGACACCATGGCCCACGCCAGACTCCCACCCGTCAGCCCACCGAGGGCCGTGCAGAGTGCGCCCCAGCGGATGGCGCGGCGATAGTCGCTCACGCCGCTTCCGACCAGGGTTGCGATGCCCTTCGAGACGTCGTTGGCCCCGTTCGCGAGGGCAACGAGGAAGCCTGCAACGACGACGATGGAGCCTGCGGAACTCATGGTCCCCCCAGTGCGCCGCCACAGCTCGACCCGGCGCCGGCCGTACACCGAAGCAGTGGCTGGCCGTCGCGACCGGTTGGCCGGCGAGCCCGTCAATTGAATCGACTCCCCAGATCGTTCGAGCTCCCGTCTGGCGGGTCGCCCCGAGCGGGATGTCGAGCATCTGGTTGAAGTCACAGTCGTAGAGGCGCCCGTCCCAGCCGACGCTCACCAGCGACCGGCACATGAGCGCCGGCACAGTGGCAGGATTGAAGTGGTTCACGAGCAAGCCCATGTACGCGTCGAGCCAACCCTCGCGAGCGAGCGCGTCGGCGAATCGCTTGATCGGCATGTTCGTGATGGTGAGGAGCCGGCGGAACTCGATCCCGAAGCCTCGCCGTAGTTCCTCTCGATACCGCGCCTCGAGTTCCTGCTGGCACGGCGGAAGGAAGGCGCCCACCGGGTTGTAGACGAGGTCAAGCACGAGGTCGGAGCCCGGGCGGCCGTATCCGAGCGCGTTCAACCGCTGGAGTGCCTCGATGCTCTTGTCGAACACCCCCCCGCCTCGCTGCTTGTCCACGTTGCCCGCGCTGTAGCAGGGCAGGCTCGCGACCACCTCGACGGCGTTCTCGGCGAGGAACTCGGCGAGGTCCGCCATGCCCGGTTCGAGGAGCACGGTGAGATTGCAGCGATCGATCACGTGCCGGCCAAGCCGCCGCGCCTCCGCCACGAGCCAGTGGAAGTTCGTGTTCAGCTCCGGCGCGCCGCCGGTCACGTCGACGACCTCCACGTCCGGACTGCCCTCAAGCAGCTCGATGACGCGCGCGGCGACCGGTCGACCCATCATCTCGGTCCGCTTCGGCCCCGCGTCGACGTGGCAGTGATGGCACGCCTGGTTGCAGCGCTTGCCCACGTTCACCTGCAGGGTGGTGACCCGCTCGCGCGCGAGCGGCGCGAGCCCGTGCTGCGCGAGGGCGCGGTCGAAGTCCGCCGCGGCCGTCAACAGCAGCTTCCGCCCTTGGCGGCATTCCCGCCGCACCCGTTGCCGACCGCGTCGGTCGTCACGCGATACTCCTGGCCCTTCGTCTCCCGCGGATGGCGCTCGAGCGCTTCCCCCGTGCACGGAAACGCGGGCGCATCCTCGAGGGGGATCAGCACGCGCGGCGGGATGAGTTCCAGGTGCGCGCGGTAGGGCTCCTGCGAGTAGATGCGGAACGTCTTCTCACAGACGGCCGTTCGCATACCCCTACGCAGCACGTGCCCGTCGTCGTCCTCCACCTGCCGGAAGGGGCCACGATAGACGACCGCGTGCTTCTGGTCCCAGCACGGCCCCTCCTTGCCCTTGTAGGCCGCGACTGTCACGCTCCGAAACTCGATGCCCTGGACTGTCCGCCAGGGCTCGGTCTGGCGCTCAAGGAGCGTCACGCCGTAGAAGCTTGCGGCTTCGAACGCGGCGAGGAAGATATCCTCACGCAGCGCCCCCGCGATGCAGCCGCTCCAGAGTTCCGGGTCTCGCTGGATGGGCTCCGGGACATCCTCATCGCTCACGATGTCGGAGATGACGGCCCGCCCGCCGCGCCGCAGCACGCGGAAGATCTCAGCAAAGAGCTCTCGCTTGTCCTCTGGGCGCACGAGGTTCAGGACGCAGTTGGAGATGACGACGTCGACCGACTGGTCCGCCACCAGCGGTCGAAGACGCCGCTGCTCCGCAATCCGCGCCTCCAGGCGTGCGAGGTCCGTCTCCGAGCGAACGGGTTCCGCGCGCAGGAGATCGTCGAGCCACTCGCGGTCGAGGCGCAGGTCCTGGATCTTCCCCTTCTGGAAGCTCGTGTTCGCATAGCCGACCCGTCGGGCCACCTCGGGGGCGTTCCGGCGCGCCACCGCGAGCATGTCGTCGTTCATGTCGACGCCGATGACCCGCCCGGTCGGGCCGACCACCTGGCTCGCGAGGAAGCACACCTTGCCGCTGCCCGAGCCCAGATCCAGCACGGTCTCGCCTGGCCCCACGTGTCGCGTTGGATCGCCGCAGCCGTAGTCCCGCGCCAGCACCTCTTCGGGGAGTGCGGCGAGCAACCGCGAATCGTACGAGGTCGGACAGCAGAGCGCCGGCTCCGCCGTCCGCGCGCCTGCGGAGTAGCGCTCTCGAACGGCAGCCTCGACGTCGATCCCTTGTTGAGCCTGCTCGGACATGTCTTCCTCCCGTTCAGGAAACTGCGAGGATGCCATCCTCGATCCAGCGGAGCAGGAGCTGCGCCGCTTCGCGCACCGCCTCCTCCGAGCCCACCACCGACTCCAGGGCCGCACACACGCTGGCGAACGGCTCGCCGCAAATCACACGCCCGAGGGCCAGATGCTCCTCCACACCCATGCTTGCCTGGTACACCATGAATCCATCACGCCAGACCCGAAGCGACGTCCTCGTCGGGCGTACGCCCTCGGGAGGCCCGCCCTCCTCGGCGGCCGCCCACAGCTCGTGGACCGGCCAGGCGCTGTGGAGGAGCTGGACCGCCGGCACCAACCGGAAGATGAGGCGCGGCCACTCCGGCAGCGCGACCGCACCCAGGTCGTCGACGCGCAGCCGTTGCGCGTCGGGCGCATCGAAGACCGCCAAGCGGGCCCACTCGAGCCGCGCGAGATCGGCTAGAAACGGCAGCCCCTCGATCTCGGGTCCCAGAGCAAGGAACGCCGCAAACCGCTCGCCGACGTGCCGAACGGACGGGTGCAGCGACGGGTTCCGCGCCAGGTAGGTGCGCACTACAGCGTCAAACCGCTCCGCACCGAGGATCGCCGCCACGCGCGGGAAGTCCTCGCTCAGCACGTCGTGCAGCCGTGCCCAGTACATCTGCGCGTAGATGTCGAGGCGGTCTACGGGCCCCAGCGGCCCTCGCCCCTCCACCACCCGCACGAGGGCCGGGTCAAACTCCTCCGACGCTGACGGCCCGGGGCTCGCCGCGATCGAGCGGAAGAAGGACGTCTGCAGGTCATGCAGAGCGAGCACGGGCACCTCCAATGACCTCCGTTTCTACGGCGCGGGCGCACTCCGCTTCCGCGCACAGGACCTCCCATTCGGGGATCTGATCGTCCCACTCGACGAGCGTGGAGACGGGGCCGAAGCGGCGCAGCGCCAGGCGATAGAGGTCCCACACCGCGGGGACAACGTGTCCGTCGTGCGTGTCGAGGAGATGCGTCCCCTTGTCGCTGTGGCCCGCCAGGTGGATCTGGCCGACCCGATCGGCGGGCATGGCCATCACGTAGGCGGCCGCGTCGAACCCGTGGTTCACGCTGCTCACGTAGACGTTGTTCACATCCAACAGGATGCCGCAGTCGGCGCGCTCGGCGATCTCGGCCAGAAACTGCCACTCGGGCATGACCGAGTGCTTGAAGGTGAGGTAGCTCGAGACGTTCTCGACGAGGATCTGCCGATTGAGCCGATCCTGCGCCCGCCGCACTCGCTCCACGACGTGCGTCAGCGCCTCCTCGGTATACGGCAGCGGCAGCAGGTCGTGCGCGTAGTGGCCGCCGATGCTGCCCCAGCAGAGGTGATCCGACACCCACGCAGGCTCGAAGCGATCCGCCAGCACGCGGAGCGCGGTGAGATAGGTTTCGTTCAGGGGATCGGTCGAGCCGAGCGACAGCGACACGCCGTGAAGGACGAGCTGGGCCAGCGCCCGGGCCCGCTCGAGCACCGCCAGCGGCCGGCCGCCCCGGATCATGAAGTTCTCCGAGATCGCTTCGAACCAGTCGATCTGCGCCGTGCCCTCGAGCACGCGGGGAAAGTGCTTCGTGCGCAGCCCGACGCCGTGACCGAGATATGGAACGATGCACGCCATCTGCGTTTCCCTCTTCGACACCCGGAGGCGGTCGGGTCCCTGGCTGTCAGCCAGGGACCCTCCCCGCGATCGCTCACTACAGCTTCTTGGGTTCGATGACTTTGCCGCCCTGCTTTGCGCACTCCTCGGCGCTGCTCACGTCCACGAATCCCTTCCCCTTGCAGGCGTTCTTACCCTTGCAGGCATTCTCCGCCCCGGCGCAGCTGCCCTTCCCCTTGCACGCGTTGATGCCGGCGCAGTGCACCTCACTCCCCGCCTTGTCCGTGGCCCGTGCCACGACTCCGCCCGACAGCAGCAGCGCGGCGGCCGCGCTCGCGATCAGAATGCCTCTTCCGACTGTGTTCATCCGTCTCTCCTCATGGTTGATTGTGGGTGGGCTCGGCTGGCCCGTCGATCCAGCGCCCCAATGGCGCCGGATTGGCTCACCGTCTACGGCTGCTTCTCACCTTCATGCGCATCCGGGACGGCCGCGAAGAGGTTGACGTCGACCGTCCCCTCGGTGCCGACTACGTCCGCCAGCTGCTGCACCCGGGCAAGCCAGCCGGCGGTGTTCTTGGGGCTCACACCATACTTCTCCCGGTCGAACTGCTCGATGCGAGCGCGGATGCGGAGCGTCCGCGTCGAGCCGTAGGTGCCGGGTGGCAAGTAGATCACCGTCCCCTGGATGCGCTCCCGGCGGTGATCGTCGCGCGGCCGGCCGCAGATCGTGAACGTGCCCTCGGTGGTGAAGGCCACCGGCTTCTTGGGCTCGACCGGGGGTGGCAGCTTGACGGCCGGCACCTCGAGGGTGAACGTGCACTGGGCCGGCTCCATCTTCTTGTTGGTGGCCCACTGGCCGAAGTGCTCAGTCTTCGTGTCGTCGTTGTCGACGCGGATGGAGGTCAGGGGGACCGAGCAGGTTGCATGGCCTTCCAGCTTTCCCTCGTCGACCGTCAACGTACAGCCGACCGCGGAGCTTAGGGCCATGATGCGCTCCCCGATGGTCGAGTCGAAGACCGCGGTAAAGGCGTTGTTACCGACCTCGGGATCCACGGTGAACTTCGTGTCGGCAACCGCGGGCGCGGCCAAGAGCGCCACCACCATCACGGCGGCCAACGGCAGGTGGATGACACGCGACCTCATAGGCAACCCCCCAAATGTCAGGATGCCCGTTGGATGCGGCTCGGCCTGTCGTGTCGCATGCCCCAGCGTCAGCGGCCGGCCGCAAACCGCTCCCGCAGGGCACGCCGGACTCGGAGGCATACTTCCTCGGGGATCTCGTCAGCAGGCAGCTCGCCGGTCAGCTTGATGACCGTCGCGTAGGTGCGGGCGAACGCCTCGCAGTCAGGGCAGTTCTGCAGATGCCGCGTGATGATCGCGGTCAGCTTCGGCTCGAGCAGGCCCTCGAAGTAGTCGTGCAGGACGGCCACGACCTCCTCGCAGCTCCGCTTGCCCAGCACGCGCATCATGCGTCCCATGACCTGCTTCATCGTTCGTCTCCAACGTGCTGCGCGAGCTGTGCTCTGAGCCAGAGTCGCGCTCGGTGGAGCCGGCTGCGGGTGGCTGACACCGTGAGCCCAGTCGCCGCCGCGATGTCCTCGTGACTCTGGCCCTCCCCGTCCTTCAACCAGACGATCGCCCGATCGAGCTCCGGGAGCGCGTCGAGCGCGGTCTTGAGAGCGGCGCGCAGCTCCGCCCGGCGCACGGGGGCCTCCGCCGACTCCGCCCAGTCGGGCACGGCCTGCGCATGCATGCCCATCCAATTGAACTTCGGGAGGTCCTCCTCGGAGATCACCCGCGTGTGCGCCGGAGCCCTCCGGCGCATGAACGCGCAATTGACCGCGATCCGGTAGAGCCAGGACCCGAACGCCGCGTCACCGCGGAAGCCATCGAGCTTCTCGAAGGCGGCCAGCAACGCCTCCTGGTACACATCGGCGGCCTCGGTGGGATCGCGGGTGATGCGAAGGATGCCCCGGTAGACCGGGCGCTCGTAAGGCTGAATCAGTTCCTCGAACGCCGGCAGGTCGCCCTGCCGCACGCGCGCGACGAGCGCAGCCTCCTCCGGGGCCCGCGTCCCGACCGTACTGGTACCAGCGTCATCCACCCGTGCGGTCCTCCTGACGTTGGATGCAGCTGCGGTGTCGGCGTTGTACGGCGCACCCCCCCGCAACGGCCGAACCGCCCCGCGCATCAAGATCTCGGACACCTATGGACCGTCAACCCGGCGGGAACATTGACGATCGGTCCTTCCGCGCCCGCGACCATTCTCGTATGGTGCCGCTATGCCGCTGAGGGCTGCGTGAGCGACCGTCGGGGCGCCCTCTGCGTCTTTGCCAAGCCCCCTATGCCTGGACGGGTCAAGACGCGGCTCGTGCCGGCCCTGGGGGTCGAGGGGGCGGCCCATCTCGCACATGCTGTTCTCTGCGATACCTGGTCCAGCGCCCGGGCCCTTCCCTGGGCCAGTCCTATCCTCGCCACGACCCACGTCTTCCCGCCCGCCCTCCGGCCCGCACCGGATGCCGTCGTGTGGATGCAGGGCAGCGGAGACCTGGGACGCCGCATCGAGCGGATCCTCGCCCGCGCGCTCGGGCGCTTCCCGTTCGCGATCGCACTCGGCGCGGACACGCCCGGCCTGCCCGTCCGGTTCCTCGAGGAAGCACGGGTGGCACTCGGCTCGGCCGACGCGGTTGTCGGTCCCACGGAGGACGGTGGCTTCTATCTCCTGGGCCTCAGGCGGTGTCCGCGGGGCCTCCTCGCCGGCCTGCCGTGGAGCGATCGCGACACTTGCGCGCGCACGCTCGAGCGGCTACGGGCCCGCGGACTCATCACCGTCGTCCTGGATTCGTGGTTTGACATCGACCGCCCGGAAGATCTGGACCGCTTGCGGGCACTCCTTGGGCGCGGCGAACTCGCGGCGCCGGCGACATGCCGGGCGCTGGGGCGGACGCAGGCCTGAAGCTGTCCTGGCGGAGACGCAGGCGCCAGACGCCGCCCGCCGCGCGGCCGGGCGGCATCTCGATCATCGTTCCCGTCATCGACGAGGAGCGCCGCATCGGGCAGCGCCTGAAGGAGCTGCGCGGAACCCCGGACGTGGCCGAGGTGATCGTCGTCGATGGCGGGAGCAGAGACCGCACGCTGGAGATCGTGCGAGGATGTCCAGGGGTGCGCCTGCTTGCAGCGCTGCGGGGTCGTGGCGTGCAGATGAACGCGGGCGCCAGGGCTGCGTCGGGCGACGTGCTCCTTTTCCTGCACGCAGACGTCTCCCTTCCCCCCGATGCCACCGCATGCGTCGCCCGGGCACTCGCCGCTCCGGAGGTGGTCGCAGGAGCGTTTCGCACCTGGACCGTCGACGATGCCGGCCGCTCCTGCCTCACACCGCTCTTGCATCTCGCGGATCTGCGCTCGCGCGTCGCGCGCTTGCCGTACGGGGATCAGGCGGTCTTCGTTCGTCGCGAAGCGTTCGTGCGTGTCGGTGGCTTCCCCGACCAACCGCTCATGGAGGACCTCGAGCTGGCGCGCCGCCTGAGGAGAATCGGGCGGATTGTCGTGGTACCTGCCGTCGTCCGCGTCTCCGGACGCCGCTTCCTCGCCCATCCACTGTCTGCCATTCTGACCATGCGACTGTTCCCGCTCCTGTATCGCCTGGGTGTCTCGGCGCGGGTACTCGACCGGCTCTACGGGCGCCCGCGCTGACGCCTCCCGCCCTCGTCTCAGCGCCGCAGCGCGCGCCATCGCTCGAAGAGCCGCCGGACGCGCGGGGTGAGCCGGCTCCGGCTGTAGGCGTCCCCGGCATTCTTCATCACCTCCGCCTGGGTGGGGTACGGATGGATCGCGGCCGCGATCGTTGGATGCAGCTCCGGTGTCGGTGTCGTACGGCACACCCGTGCAACAGCCGAACCGTCCCCCGCATCAAGACATCGGGCACCCATGGACCGCCAACCCGCCGAGATCGTTGACGATCGATCCTTCCCCACCCGCGTGCTCGAACCCCGGCACCCGACGCTGGTGCTCTTCACTGCCCGGGATTGTCTCCCGTGCGACTTCCTGGCGCACCGGCTTCCGGCCATGGCCTCGGACCTCGAGGGTTCGATCGACATCGTCTGCTGCGCGACCGAGGCCAGCCCGCGGACGGTCCAGCGGTACAACATCGCCCGGACCCCGACTCTCCTCCTGTTCATGGACGGCGGACTGATTGCCTCGCGAGTCGGACCTGCCCCTCTCCCGGTGATCCGGCGCTGGGTCGTAGAGGCCCTGAAGGGCCACGTGGAGGTCGAAACGGAACAGGACGCGCCGATCTCTGGGGGAGGAGGACCCATGAACGCGGTGCGGGTCTTCTTCCGGCATGTCGTGAGTCGCCCGATCGTCCTGCGATCCTGCGGAGTCGCGAGTGTGGTCGCCCCTGTGCTGCTTCTCCTGAATCACGCGGATTCTCTGCTGAGCAGTCCCTTGAGTTACCCCGCCCTGCGGAAGCTCGCTCTCAACTTCGTTGTCCCTTATCTCGTTTCCTCGTACTCCTCGGCACGGGCCGCGACCCGATGGGCTGCCACCGATCCCGGAGCGACACCATGACCCGGCCCGGCAGTCCTGCCCAGAGGCCCGGGCTTTCCGACGGGACGCCTAGTACTACTGTGTCATAAACCTTGCGGGGCCGGCCGTGGTATGGCACGAGTCAGCCATGGGGGGACAGGCGGCGGGGGCGGGGCGGTTTGCGGAGTACGTGGAGCGGTTGGGGGCGGCGGTCGGACACGCCGACCGTGGCGAGCCGTTGCGCGCCTATCTGACGGGCCTCTTACTCCCGGGCGAGCGCAAGAGCGTTGAACCGATGGCGGCGAAGATCGACCCCCGGCGGGTGCGGGCGCGGCACCAGTCGATGCATCACTTTGTCGCCGTGGCGCCCTGGGATGAGCGCGCCGTGTTGCGCACGGCCCGCGACTACTTGCTTCCGGAGCTCGAGCGCCATGCCCCGGTGGGGGCGTGGGTCGTCGATGACACCGGCATCCCGAAGAAGGGCTTGCATTCCGTCGGGGTGGCGCGCCAGTACTGTGGCCCGCGCGGCAAGCAGGACAATTGTCAGGTCGCGGTCACCGTCTCGCTGGTCAATGCGGTGCTCAGCGTGCCCGGTGCCTATCGGCTCTATCTGCCCGAGGCGTGGGCGCGGGACCGGCGGCGCCGGGCGGCCGCCCACGTCCCGGTGGCGGTGCGGTTTCAAACGAAGTGGGCCATCGCCCTGGAGGCGATCGACGAGCTGCTGGCCGAAGGGCTGCCCCGCGCCCCCGTCGTCGCCGACGCCGGCTACGGGGTGATCACCGCGTTTCGCGAGGGGCTCAGCACGCGCGGCTTCTCGTACGCCGTCGGCATCACGAGCGAAACGACGGTGTGGCCGCCCGGCCAGGGCCCGTTGCCGCCCGCGCCGTGGAGCGGGCAGGGGCGTCCGCCGACGCGGCTGCGACGGACGGCGCGCGTGCACCCACTGGCGGTGGAGGTGCTGGCGCGACGGCTGGCCCCGACGATGTGGCGCCCCGTGCGGTGGCGGGCCGGGACGCGGGGCACGATGCAGTCGCGCTTTGCGACGGTGCGCGTGCGCGCGGCCCATCGCGACGATCAGCGGGCGGAGGCGCGGGCCCCCGAGTGGTTGCTGATCGAGTGGCCGCGGGGCAACGAGGCGCCCGCCAAGTATTGGCTCTCCACGGTCCCGGCCGACGTCCCGCTCGACGAACTCGTGCGGCTCGTCAAGATTCGCTGGCGCATCGAGCGCGATTTCCAGGAACTCAAGGACGAGCTGGGGGGCGACCACTATGAGGGCCGCGGCTGGCGGGGCTTTCATCACCACGGGGCCTTAGAGCCACCCGTTTCAAGGTGTCTTCTTGGTCCGTGCCGCCGCCATGAGCCGCGCCGTGGAGTGATGGCGCTGGGCGACCCTCCGCGCGACGTAGCCTTTGGGCGCGGGTACCTTGGGCGCGCGCCGACTCTTCCGCACCGTGGCGATGTTCAGTCCCGCCGCGGTCTTCCGCAGCAGGGCCGCGAAGCGCGCGTCGCCGAGGGCGTCCCAGGGGGCCCAGTCGGTGGTGTCGGTCGCGATCGCGAAGCCCTGGTACCTCGCACGGATCTCGACCGCCACGTGATACGACGACACGGCCGGGACGTCCCCGTCGACCGTGTGGGTCGCTTCGACCGCGCGGCGCACTACCTGGAGCACATTGAACGCCAAGACCGCGAGCCCAAACGCGAACAGCGCCGCCTTCGGCTGGCCGAGCGTGCGCAGCCCGCCGGCCAGCGCGGCTTCGAGTTCGCCGAACATCCCCTCGATCGTCCACCGCCCACGGTAGTGCTCGGCGATCTCACGGGCCCGCAGCCGCGTGGCGGGCACGTTCGTCAGCAGCACGAGCGTGGTGGCACCATCCTGGGTCGGCGCGTCCGAGTGCACCCGGACCTGCCGGAGTGGCAGCGTCCGGCCATCGCTGCGCGTCATGGTGACCGGCTGTTCGTCCACGGTCCCCGTGGCCGTGCGGCCACCGCGGCGGGGCATCCCCGACGCCACCACGATCGGCGAGCGCCCGTGCTTGCGCACGATGAAGACGGCGCCCTGGTCCGCAAACCCCTCGAACAAGCGCGTCGTGCTGAAATTCCGATCCGCCACCCACAACTGCCCGCGGGCAGCCAGGGCGACCAGCGCCTCCGTGAGCGAGCGCTCTTGGGCATGCGCGTCCTCACACGGGACGAGGTCCACCGCCAGCCCGAGCTGCGGATCGTAGACCACCAACGTGTGGCCGGGCAGCGCGGCGCCCCGCAGGCCGCGCAACGCCTTGAGCCGCTTCTCCGTCGCCGGCAAGTGATTGCCGTCGACGATGCGCACCGCGTACCCGCCGCCCCCCACTGCGGGCCCCGACCGTCAGCGCGGCGAGCACGCCGGCGAGTCGCTGCGCGCCGTCGCGGACCATTGCCCGCACCAGGGCGGGCTCCGTCCGGTTAATCTTGTCGTACAGCGCCGTCAGCGACACCGGGAGGGTGGCGCCCGCCGCTCGGACCGCCGCGTGAATCGACGGCCGGAACCCGAACGTGACCGAGGCGAGCAAATCCACGACCGTCGAGAACAGCAGCGACCGGACGTACTGCCGCTCGGCGTGCTGGGCGAACAGCGCATCGAGCCACGGCGCCGCCAGCGCCCGCCGCAGCGTCAGGTGCGCCATTACGGTCAGCGGACTCCGTTTGAGGAACCGCTCCACCACCGCATCCCACCCCATCCGCCACCTCCCACCCTCGAGGCAGCGCTACCTCACGGGGGGTCACCTTGAAAGGGGTGGGCCTTAGAGCCACCCCTTTCAAGGTGACGAACGCCCGTAATCATTGAGGTATTTCGAGAAAGTCGGCGAAGGGCCGTCTGTAGAAACCGGCCTCTGGAGCGGTGATCGAGCGGAAAGGTGCTGATTTCATCGACTTCCGCCACCTTGAAAGGGGTGGGCCTTAGAGCCTATCCCAATAGGCCTGCGGCACGCCACGTGATAATCGCGCAGGCGATGTGCAACATCCCGAGGTAGGTCTCCGGCTTCTCTCCCACCGAATCAACACCCGCCGGAATCAATTCATCCAGCTATGCGCGCGCGCGACCACCCACCGCCGCGCTTTGAAGCCGGCGCGGCGCTTGAGTGCCCGGGCTTCCTCCCCGCGGGTGCGCAGGTGCAGCGTGAAGCCGAAGGTGCGGGCGAGGGTGCGGACCTCGTCGTAGTCGTAGCCCTTGACGAGACAGAGCCCCTGCCGGACCGTCGGCCGGGGGCGCGGGCGCCGCACCGGCACGCTGGCGACCGTCTCGGCGAACAACTTGAAGTCATTGCGATTGGCGCCGGCGATCGCGAGCCCGATCGGCACGCCCGCGGCCTCGGTCAGCAGACTGCGTTTGGTCCCGCCTTTGGCGCGATCCGTGGGGTTGGGCCCGGTTTTTTCCCCCACCCAACGGGGCCTTGGTCATCGCCCCGTCCATCGACAGCCAGCGCCAGTCCAGCCCGTACGCCTGATCGTAGTGGCGCAACGCCCGGCGCCACAACGTGCGAAACACCCCGGCCGCCGTCCATTCCTGAAAGCGCCGATGCGCGGACGACGACGAACAGAGGCCCGTGCTGTTCAGGGCATTCCACTGACACCCGGTCCGGAGCACGAAGAGAATCGCGTCCAGTGCCGCGCGGTCTGGGACCCGCGGGTTGTGACATCCCAGCGGATGCGGCTTCCGCGCGGGCAGCAACGGCTCGATCTTCGCCCACAGCGCATCCGGCATCCGCCACCCATCATCCTTTGCCACCATCCCCACATCACCACCCCCCGCACCGTCTACCACGTCTTGACCCCTACCGGTCGGAGTAGGGACCGCGGTCGCCCGCGGCCCCTCCACAGATCCGGACGTGCGGCATTACCGCATCCGGCTCCTGCCTTGGGTGACGACGCCAAAGCGGACGAGGGGATACGGGTGACAGATGCGGACGGGCGGAAGCCACCGGTCGATGTAGCGTTGCATCCGGCGCCACGGCAGGTGGTGCTGCTGGCTGCGGCGACGCAGGGCGCGCCACCACAGCCGTCCCACTGCTTGGCGGAAGGCCCCGAGCGCCGAGCCGTTCATCGGGACGCCGTAGTACCGCATATGGCCCCCAACAGCGGCCCGGAGTAGAGATTGGCCAGGAGCGGGCTGATGCTGCCCCCCTGGACTGTACCGCTCTCCCTCTGTGTTCGCTTCCCCTCCTCCAGCACGCCGGCCCACAGCCATTTCTGGATGAGGCGCACGACGCGCCGGTCCCCCACACGGTGCTCGAGAAACTTCACCAGCCATCCGTGGTCGAGGGTATCGAAGAAGCCACGGATATCGGCATCGAGCACCCAGTTCACCCTCCTCGTCGAGAGCCCGACCGTGAGCGCGTCCAGAGCCTGATGCGGATTGCGTCGCGGTCGGAATCCATACGAGAAACCGAGGAAGTCGCCCTCGTAGATGGCGTTGAGCACCTCAACGACGGCGCGCTGGACGACCTTGTCTTCCAGCGCGGGAACGCCGAGCGGCCGCAGCCGCCCGTCCGCCTTCGGGATGTACACTCTACGCACTGGCTTCGCCCGGTACGCCCCCCGTTGGAGCCGGCCGGAGAGGTCCTGCAGATGCGCTTCCAGATTCTCTCCGTAGTGCCGCCACGTCTCGCCATCGATGCCAGCAGCCGCATCACGTTTGAGCTCCCAGTAGGCTGCCCGCAACCGCTCGATGGCGTACACGTGGTGAAGGAGCGCGGTGAACCGCTGCTGCCTGTCTCTCCTCGCTGCCTGCCGTACCCGCTCGAGCGCGCTGAGCGTGCTTCCCCGGCTCTGCGTCCGGCGCGCGTTACGCTCGGGCGAGTTCCCCTTGGCCAGCCCCCTTCCCTCCACCACCTCCGCGGCCGGTTCCTCGGCGTTGTTCGGTGGCTTCCCGGGTACTACGAGGCTGTCCGACTTCCCGCGTCCGTCCATCATCGGCGTACGTCCTCGGACTTCCCGATGCGGCCGGCGGTCCCCTCGACCGCCGGCAGACGCGGGACCTCCCGGTTCCCGTGCGAGGTGCATCCGTACATGCGTGGGGTCTTCGACCGCGCGGGGTCCTGGGACGCCTCGCGCTCCCGGCGCCCCCGGTCTGGCCTTCCGCGTCTATCCACCGCGTCGGCACCCCGGAGTACCCGCCGCTTGCGCAGCGGGGTAAGAGATTTCGCGGCTCAATACCCAGCCTGCACGTACCCCTGCCAACGCTTCACCTCCGCCCTCACGGGCGACGGCGCATGACTCAGCGTCAGAGCGGATCGCTACTCCTTTCTCTGTGTGGCTCTTTCATCCACGACACCTCGCCGGTTTGTACCGGCGCACCGATAGGCTCTTATGCATTGCCGCGTACGCCTTCCTCGCCGCCGAGCGAGCTCGGCTCCCCCCCCCAGCACCTCTTGCCTTCCTCCGCCCCGCTCGCCTACCCGGTGGGTTCCGACCACGCGGCGCTGCCCATGCGTCCTGAACGCCATCACCCGGCGTCGATCACGACGATGCGAGTGCACCAGGCGCGCACCCTCGTCGCCCTCCTGCCCGGCTGCCCGTACTGCGGCACGAACGACGGGGCGTCGGCGTTTATGACACAGTAGTACTAGGACGGCGCTGGTGCTCTCGGGGGGCGGCATCACGGGGTTTCTCTACCAGATCGGTGTGCGCGCTGCGCTCGCGCACGCCGTACCACCCGGGCCGTTCAACGAACACTTCGATCTCTTCGTCGGGACCAGCGCGGGAGTGGTCACGGTCGCGACGGCCACCGCTTCCGGCACCCGCGCCGCGGCCGCCAGCACCGCAGCACCGCCCAGGCTGTGGCCAACGAGCAGCTTGGAGGCCCGGTACCGCTCGCGCAGGAAGCGCGTCGCCGCCACTATGTCGTCCACGTTCGAGGAGAAATTCGTATTGGCGAACTCCCCTTCGCTGCTGCCGAGCCCCGTGAAGTCGAAGCGCAGGACCGCGATGCCCCGCTCTGCCAACGCGCCGCTGATGCGTGCGGCGGGGAAAAGGTCTTTGGAGCAGGTGAAGCAGTGGGCGACCACGGCGTGGGCGATCGACTCGCCGGGAGGCAGATCGAGTCGGGCCGCCAGCAAGACTTCCTGCAACCCCAGAAAACCTGACCTTCTCACTGCGGTTCGCTATGTGTCTTCTCCCGTTCGTCGGTCGCGGCTACCCTCAGCGCCGGTCCTCCAGCAAGAGATAGAGGACGTTGTCGGCGAAGGCCGGATCGCGTGTCATGCCGAGGTGATCGCTGAAGAGGAAGGTGGCGCCTCGCCAGACGATCGGCGACACGAGGGTGGGGCTCCAGGTACCACCGACCCGCTCGTCGAGCAGGGCGCTACTCCGGAGCACGGTGCCGTCGCCCGGCTCCCATCGCACCACTGCGAGCCGCCCGTTCGCTCCGCGGAGAGCAGCGACCGCACTGGTTGGAGCGGCGTCGCCAGCCACTAGGAACAGGTCCCCTCCCTCGTGTGGCGGCTCTGGCTGATCGAGCGCCGTGAAGAGCTGCTGTGCCCGGGCGAAGCATTTTCGCTGATGGTCGAGCGCGATCCGCCGACGGGTGGCGGGATCCGGGATCTCCGGCAGGAGCCAGCTCAGGATCCGATCCTGGTCGCGAGACGCCAGACCCCAGCCCATACGCTCCCAAAGCCCGGGATCGAGGACGTCGGCGCGCGGGGCGCCGGCCTCGTCCGACTCGACCAGTGCGCCGTGTCGGGTCCGCGGGAGTAGCTGATAAACGGAGGGGAAGGTGCCGAGGATCGCCGGCCCGTACCACGGAAGGAAGCGGCCGACGCTGCTCCCGTTGACCAGCTGCATGAGCGCGTCGACCGACCCGGCATCGGGTGTCCCGA
Organism: Binatia bacterium; assembly: GCA_046327955.1. GTDB lineage: Bacteria > Desulfobacterota > Binatia > DP-6 > DP-6 > JAXLXP01. The sequence goes on from JAXLXP010000007.1 coordinate 116,717, forward strand.
CGAGGATCACGCGGTCGACGTAGCGCAGCCCTGCCCAGGTGATCGGCGACGTCGAGCCGTCGCTCGGCAGGTCGGCGGCTCCGTACAGACGGTAGTAGCGCGCGATCAGCCCGCCCATGGAATGGGCGACGATGTCGAACTTCACGTCGCGGTCCACCCCATACCGCCTGCGGATCTCCTCGCGGACGTAGGCTCCCTTCTCGAGGATGAACTGGTGGAGCCGCACGGCGTTCTCGACGTTGTCCCGTCGCCAGTCGTACGGAAACTGAAAGCAGGTGAAGTGATCGCGGCCGTAGTCGATGGCGCCGAGGAGACCGACGCTCTGGTCGCGGAAACCCCCGGCGCCGAGCGTCGCGAGGATCTCGAAGTACGCCTTGAGCTGGACGGGAAGGCCGAAGAGCCTCACCCGGAGTTTGTCCAGGACGCCATCCGGGACGACGTCGTCGCGGAGCTCGCGCAGCGGGACCCCTTCTCGCATCGGGAGAGCAACGACGCGAGCCCCGGCGGGGCTCGTAGGGTCCGCATAGTCGCGGTCGAAGGCGCCCCATATCGTACGGCCGGTCCTCGCGTCTCTCAGCCGGGAGCCGACGATCCCCGGGATGACGATGATCGGGTTCCGAAACGGGCCGTGATGTTGGGCGGCACGGTTGTAGATGGCCCCGAGCTGCGGCACCCTCGGCGACGTGGTGCAGCCGGCGATCGCGACCAAGCCGGCCAGCGCCGCGGCGAGAACTCGCTGCGTGCCCACCATCACGATCGCCGGCGCCTCACTGGACCTTGAGATCGAGCACGTCTGACATCTTGCGCAGTCTCTCCGCGAACTGCTGGTGCTCGGAGTGCGAGTTGCAGAAGGCAAACCGCATGAGAAATCGTCCGTCTTGCCGATCGAAGGAGAGAGGACCCTCCTGGGTGTGGCCGCGACTCAGGGCGTCGTGTACCGCGCCCACGAGTTCCTCGTTCTCGCGTGCGGTCACTTGGTACTGATGCACGCTACACTTCGTCGCCATCCGTTGCTCGACCGCACCGAGGGTGCGCAGTGCCAAGAGGACGACGACCGTCCCCGCTGCTGCCAAGAAGTAGTTCTCCAGAGCGGCGGCTAATCCAAGCGCGCCGTTTACCCAGATCAGCGCCGCCGTCGTTAGCCCACGTACCGTCCCCCGCTCCCGAACGATCACCCCGGCACCCAAGAACCCCAACCCGGTCACCACGTTCGCGGCGATCTTCCCCGCCCCATCCGTTCCGAGAGACTTGCCAGCCAAGAAGAAGAGCGCCGTTCCGACGGTCACCAGGACCTGCGTACGCAAGCCGGCCAGCTTGTGCGACAACTCCCGCTCGAGTCCGAGCACGAGGCCGATTGCCGAAGCAACCGCCAAGGGGATGAGCAGGGCAACTACTGTACCAGTCTCAGACAAATTCCTCTCCTCGTGTCAGAACGTATTCGAGCCCGACGACGAACAGCGCTCCCGCGAAGTCGGCTCCCACGCTGACCAACGCGGCGTGAAAGAGCGTCCTCCCCACGATGCGCTGGTCGAGGGGCGCAGTCTCGGCCACCGTCCACATCTTCCTCATGACCTGGGCCGCCGCCCCAGGCTCCACTTGAGCGCGGGCGGGGTCATCATCGTTGTCATGATCACCATGACGACGACAGCGGAGAAGGTAGTATCGTCGATCACGCGTCGGCCGCCGACATAGAGCGAGAGCCCGATGTTGGCGAAGATGAGGCCCACCTCGCCGCGAGGGATCATCGCGATTCCGACGGTCAGCCGGTCAACGCCCTTGCCCAGAACCCCGAGGGAGCAAGCCTGCTTTCCAAGGATGGCGACGACCGTGAGCGCAACGGCAAGCCCGAGGACTCCTGGTTGTGCAAATGAACGAAGATCGGTCCGCATCCCCATGACCACGAAGAAGATCGGCACGAGGAACGAAGAGATCGGATGGATCAGATCCTCGAGACCGTGCTCCCCGCGGTCCACGAAATCTCGGTAGTGAACCTGCTCCAGGATGAGGCCAGCGGCAAAGGCTCCAACGATGGGCGCGAGCCCGATGAGGTTGGCGAGCCAAGAGAGCAAGAAGCAGAACGCGAGGCCGATCGCGAGCAGGACGCCACGCGTGCGCAGCTTGGAGGCGAGCGAGAAGAGCTTTCGCGAGAACAGCACGCCCAGCGCCAACGAGACGACGAGGAACCCGGTCGCTTCGCCAAGCACCCAGAGGACGTCGACCGGCGCGAGGCTGCCGCCGCGATTGGCGGCGCCGATGACCCCGGTGACCACGGCCAGAATGACGAGCCCGAGCACATCGTCGATGACCGCCGCCCCGAGGATGACGCGCGCCTCGTCCGACTGCGAGCGACCGAGGTCTTTGAGGACGCGGGCCGTGATGCCCACGCTCGTGGCGGTGAGGGTGGCGCCGATGAACGCGTGGACGCAGGGACCGTGGGAAGGCAACAGCCAGGCTCCCACACCCCAGCCCAGAGCGAACGGCGTGACGACCCCGAGGATCGCCACGAGGAGTGCGGACCAGCCGACCTTGAGCATCTGACCAACCGTCGATTCGAGCCCGACCTCGAACAGGAGGACGAGAACACCGACCCGAGCGAACATGTCGATGAACGGGTCCGTCTTGATCGGCTCGACCCCCGAGAAGCCGGCGAGCGTGAGGTTCCCAAGGACGACGCCGATGATAAGCTCGCCGAGCACGGCCGGCTGGCCGATCCGCACCACCAGGTCGCCGCCGACCTTGGCTGCGAGCAAGATGACGACGAGCCAGAGCGCCACCGAGGCAACCGGATCGGCGTGCCCCCCTCCCTCCGATGCGTAGGCGGGAACGGCGAGCACGAAGCATCCGATCGCGGCGGCTATCTTGATTAGGCTCCCTTCACGGTTCCGGTCGCCTGCTCCTCGCCGATCAGTTTGATCGTCGCCATGTCGTTCCTCCTCCCGTGCTGCGTTCCAGTTCACCGTCGTGGCACCGGCCCCGGCATCATCGCGAGCGCCGGCACCGCGGTTGCAAGGCAGAGCTCCAGCAGTGCCCGCAGGATCGCTCGCTGCCGTGGCGGGTCGTCCAACGCTCCGAGGGGGTAGCCCAGGGGATAGGGCACCGCGAGCGCACGGGGCGGCCGCACCTTCCTGGTGATCTCCGGGAGCAGCGTCAACGAGGCGGTCACGATCCCCCGTCGCTCCAGCTCCACCTGGACCAGGCCAACGACCTGGTGACACATGGGTCACACCGGCACCAGGAGGGCCACGTCGACCTCGTCGTCCACCAGGAGTGTCGCGGCCTTCGGCGCCGTGTCGCGGATCAGCCGGCCTGGTGCCGTGATCGACCCCATGAAGGAGAGGTGGCGAGGCGCTACCTCTCCGATCACTCCCTCGGCAGCGAACTCGCGCAGCCGGTCGAGCGGGAAGGCGAGATTCCGGCCGCGCGCGATCCCGCCGTGATCGTAGGAGTGGCTGCGCTGGCAGTCGGCGAGCTGCGCGAGGTCGCCGTCCCGTGGCACGAGGCGGTAGGAGTAGTCGCCGCCCCGCACCGCCCCGTCGAACGGCGGCGCGCCGGGCGGCACGAGCCCCGCGGTCGAGACCAGGGCCACCCGGCAGGCCCCGAGCGGCTTCGTAAACAGCGTACACGGCACGGGGTCGATCCAGCGCCAGCGATACGCCTTCAAGAAGGCCCGGGTCGGGAAGGACAGCTGAGCGAGGTCGGCCATCTTCGGAGTCCTTCAGCGCCGCAGCGCCAGCCATCCCGCGAAGAGCCGCTGGACGCGCGGGGTGAGCCGGCTCCGGCTGTAGGCGTCCCCGGCCTTCTTCATCACCTCCGCCTGCGTGGGGTACGGATGGATCGCAGCCGCGATCGTGCCGAGGCCACGTCCTGCGGCCATCGCCACCGTCACTTCGGAGATCATGTCCCCGGCGCGGTTGGCGACCAGCGTCGCGCCGAGGATGCGGTCGGTCCCCTTGGCGAGGTGCACGCGGAGGAACCCCTCTTTCTCGCCGTCCAGCACCGCGCGGTCCACCTCGGCCATCGGGATCGTGATGGTGTCGATAGTGAGCCCCCGCGCGAGGGCCTCGTGTTCGTAGAGCCCCACGTGGGCGATCTCGGGCGAGGTGTAGGTGCACCAGGGGACGCGAAGCGCGCTCGCCTTCTTTCGCCCGAGGAAGAGCGCGTTCTGCAGCACGACCCGCTGGCGCGTCCGCCACGTGGGTGAACTTGTACCGCGAGGCCGTCGCCCGCGGCGTAGATGCGACGGTTCGTGGTCCGGAGGTAGTCGTTCACCGCGATGCCCTGGCGGTCATAGGCGACGCCCGCCGCCTCCAGCCCGAGCCCTTCGACGTTCGAGGCCCGCCCGACGCGAGCAGGATCGCGTCGCAGGCAGTAGAGTCGTGTCTGGAGCCGAGGATTCGCGAGTGGAGCATCACCTCGCTGCCCGTCGCCAGGCCCGCGTCAGGTGGCCGCAGAGGACCAGCCGGACGCCCTCGGCCACGAGCCGCCGCTCGACGATCGCCGCCGCGTCAGCATCCTCGCGCGGCAGCACGTGCGGCTCCGCCTCGAACAGGGTCACCTCGCTCCCGAAGCGGCGGAAGGTCTGGGCCATCTCACAGCCAATGGGACCCGCCCCGATGATCGCCAGGCGGCGCGGCAGCTCGGTCAGCGAGAAGATCGTCTCGTTGGTGAGGTAGCCGACCTCCTCGAGCCCCGGGATTGGCAGCGGGGCGGCCCGCCCTCCCGTGGCGACGACGGCCCGGGCGAACTCGAGTCGCCGGCCACCCACCTCGACCGTCGTGGGACCCGTGAACCGGCCCTCGCCGAGGAAGACGTCGATGCCGAGCTTCGCCAACCGCTCCACCCCGTCATGGGGTGCGATGCTCGCCCGCAACCGCCGCATGCGCTCCATCACCGCGGGGAAGTCGACCTCGACACCGCCCGTCCGCACGCCGAACGCCCCGGCCGCACGCGCGTCGGCGGCGACGCGCGCCGCCGCGATGAGGGCCTTCGAGGGCACGCAGCCGACGTTCAGGCAGTCGCCGCCCAGGAGGTGCCGCTCGACGAGCGCCACCTTCGCCCCGAGCCCGGCTGCCCCGGCCGCCGAGACCAGGCCGGCGGTGCCGCCGCCGACCACAACGAGGTTGTAGCGACCCGCGGGCTCGGGGTTCACCCAGCTTCGGGGATGGACGTGTCCCACGAGGGCGCGGTTGTGCTCGTCGTCCGGCGTGACGAGGGGCACCTCGGGCTCGGCAGCTGACTGGCCCTGGGGTCCGATGGGCTTGCTACCGTCACCGCTGGCCCCGTTTACCGGGGCCAGCTCGCGCTGGACGCCATCCCTCACGCCATCGCGCTCCTCTGTCGCCGCGTCGGCGAGCGCCCGGCGCGCTACGCGCGTCACATACAGTGTGACCGCCGCAGTCGCGGCGAGCCCTCCGAAATAGAAGCCCTGCTGCTCAGCGCCGCCCGAGGTTCGGCCGGCGGCGAGCTCGCTCACACTCGTGATGAGCGAGCCGAGGTAGACGTACATGACCGTTCCGGGGAGCATCCCGACCAACGAACCGAACACGTAGTCGCGTAGGCTCACCCGGGTGAGCCCGAGCACGTAGTTCAACAGACTGAACGGAAAGACCGGCGAGAGCCGCGTGAGCAGCACGATCTTGAGACCTTCTCGCCCGACGGCACGGTCGATCGCCTTGAATCGCGGGTTCGTGCGCACGCGAGCACTCACCCAGTCGCGGGCGAACGTACGGCCGAGCAGGAACGCCACCGTCGCGCCCAGGTTCGCTCCGATCCAGACGATGGCCGTCCCCAGGCCAACCCCGTACGCGAAGCCGGCACCGAGGGTGAGGATCGAACCCGGGAGAAGAAGCACGGTCGCGAGGACATAGACGAGCGCGAACGCGAGCATGCCGATCCATCCCGCACCACGGATCCAGCGCACCAGCTCCAGCAGGTACTGTTCTGCGTGGAAAGTCTTCATCACGCCCATGAGCACGGCCACGAGGGCGAGCGCGATTGCCGTTCTGACCGCCTTGGCGCCGCGCTGACGCGGCGGTCGAGCATCGGTCTCAATGGCCGCGCAGCCGCAGCTCACCCCTCGTTGCGCATGCTGGGTCACCGCTTGAGGCTCGGCGGACATGATTCACCTCCCGTTCAGGGACCAGTCGTAGTCGAGGAACTCGACGCGAACGCCCGGCTCCCGCAGCCCCACGGCCGTTGGCTCATCGGCGTAGCGGGCGACGTAATCCACGAGCGTCCTCGCCGCGCGCTCGAAGTCCTCGTGGAACCACGTGAAGATCGAGGAGAGGTACACGACACGGGCGGCAGCATCAAAGCGGTTCTTGCTCGGGTCACGGATGAACAGGCGCACTTGATCGTCGAGCTGCCGGTCCAGATTGACCGCACGGTACGCTTCGGATCGCAGCGCCGGGCAGCTCTGTGAGGCGCAGACGATCGCGAAGTGGATCCGCGGCTCCGTGAACTCCTTGCGCAGGATCTCGTGTTCGATGTCGTTGAGCGAGAGCGTGCGGTCCATGAGCCGCATCGAGATGAACGTGGTCCGGAAGGCCGCGCCGGGCAGAATGCCGATCGTTCGAATGCTCGAGAGCGGGTAGTGGTCGAGGACCAGGCGGACGGTGTAGGCATTATACGCGTTGATCCAGAAGGCCAGCTGTTGGTCGCGCGTCCAGCGCGTGTAGTCGTCGCGACAGACCGACGCGAGTCCCTGGAGATACTGGGCCAGGTGGCTCTGCCCGTGGTGCGCCAGGCCCGCGTAGTCGACCTGCCCATCGTGCACGAAGCGACGGAGGATCGCCGTCCAGGCGGCGTGCTGATCATCCAGCGCACCGCAGGACTCATCCCCCGTCGCGGGGTCCACGCCGCCCGCGGCGCGGGAAACCGACGCGAAGAGTAACCCGACGGCGAGAAGCGACAACGCAACCAGAAGAGCACGGACACGGACCTTCCATCCGCACGTCCCGCAGCGACAGCGCGTTCCCAGTCCCTTGCCACCGACAAGCACCGACGTCCCCCTCACCGTGCCCCACGCCGCCCGCGGCTCATCCGGCGATGGCTCGCCGCGACCCGTGCAGGCGACGGGAGGGTGAGCGCATCATGATGCGAGTCTCGCTGGCCCAGTGCTGGCGCACACACCATCGGCGCAATCCGGAGCGCAGGCCGTCCGGATCGAGACCGAGCACGTGGCAGGTGTTGACGAACGAGAACGCCCAGCCCGTGTCGTCGGACGCGAACCACTCCGCAGCCTCGGCAAAGAGCCGGCGGTCCCGATGATCCCCGGCCATGACGTTCTTCTGGAAGATGGCCACGGCCTCCTCCAGCACCGCGAGCATCAGCTGCCACTCGGGACGCGGGGAGGCCCCAGAGCCGGGCCGGGCGAAAAACTGAGACGGCAGGAGCACGTCGGGCTCCAGTTCCGCCCCGCCTCCCCAGCTGGTCGTCCAGTTGACTTGCATACGGGGTTTCCATCACCAAGATGCGCTGGCTTCCGGGAGTGTTGCACTGCGAGGACGGCCCGAGCGAACGATGCTCGGCCGCGACAGAAACCCCTGCCACTTCAGGGCCCTACCCGCGCCGCCGCGTTACGGCGCCCGGGGGAGCCTCCAGGACACGGATGCGGTCGGCATGGAGGCAGAATGACGTCGTCCGCCCGTTTACCGTGCGGTCGCGTGCGAATACCGCGACTCTCCTCGCGCTCGAGGCCGCCGCGGTTGTCGAACAGCAGGCCGGCGATGCCGGAGCGCCATCTGGCGAATCCCTTGCGCCCATCGGGCTTCACGGCGGCGGGATTCGGCGGGTGGGTGAACGTGTCGAAGGGCGAACACTCGCAGAGCCGGACGGCCTCCGCGAACTGGCCCTTCGTCTCTCCGGAGAACCCGGGGCGGTTCAGTCAGCCCGGCGGGCAGCTACCGAGTGCGTCGTAGTGGACTTTGAACCAGTACCGGCCAGGAGCCGAGCTGTTCGCCTTGCCGACCCACGTGGCATCGTTACCGCTCTTCCGTAAGTCATACGGCCAGGTCCAGCCGCAGCCCTCACCCTCACAGGTCCAGTCAACGGTGGTGATGGTGCCGGGAGCCCCCAGGAACACCTCCTGCAGGACCTTCTTGTCGTCGTCTACGCGCCCCAGCTCTGGATGAGTGATTTTCGGGTCGAGCCGGTTGATGGGTCCAAGGGTGGGTTCGCACGAGACGGCCGACTTTGCTAGCTCTGGAGCGGCGAAAACATTTGCGACTGTCCTGCGAAGGTTGGCCACCGCGGTCGCGACCTCCGCTGTCCGATTCAGGACAAGCGCCACAGCGGCGAGAAGGCCAGCGAGGAGCAGGAGCTTGGCCGTCAGACTCCATTGTCTCGACCCACCCTCGTCGATCCGCCGGCTCATCGCGTGGTGGTGGGTGGCGGCGGAGCAGGTGGACCCGAAGACTGGTCGGTCCGCATGCGCGTTATCTCGACGAAGACCGCATCGGTGATAGCGACGGTGTCGACGAGCGTCGCGAATGCCTGCCCCGAGCTCACGGCAGCACCCGACCCGACGGCGTGGACGCTGGCGGCATCGACGGTCAGGCCAGCTGCCACGTCGAGTGAGACATGCTCTTGGTAGATGCGTCCCGGGAAGAGGGTGACGACCTTCTCCCCGCGCTCCCACGTGGCGCCGGGTCGCGCCCCGGGAGCCGGCCGAGCGATGGTCGGGTTTGAAACGACGAGCCGAAGGCCAGCAGGTTGGAGGACGCTCGCTGCCGCGAGGTCAGCGCCGAGGGAGTTCACCGTGAGAACCGCACAAGCGAGGAGGCGCCGGCGATTCTGGAGCTCGAAGGCGGCAACTGTGAGGCCGCGGAGACGCTCATCGATGCGCCTGACGCGGCCCACATCGAGGCGCGGGCGGAGCTCGTCCACGAGGGCTTCGAGCTTCTCGAGATCCCCGAGCACACTGACGCCAACCTCGTCATGCACCGCGAGCGCCTTCGCGAGCTTCCTCCCCATAGCCTCAAGTAGTGTCAGGACGTCGGTCATCGGCAAGACCGACGCTAGCAGAGCCCAGGAGCCGGGGCGACAGAGAGCTCGCCGAGGAGGCCCTGCCCCGATGCGCAATGCCTTGATCGCCACGCGAGCGTCGGCGGCTTCATCCCGGGCAGCGACGCAGCTACGCCAAGTCCCACTCCGTCAACAGCGAGGCGGAAGGGACGAACGGTGAGCTCGTGTTCAGTGCCCGCACCAGCCAGCCGGTCTTCGGGAGGCGTGGGCGGAGCGTCGTTGCGGCGCGGACCCGGACGCTCACGTCGTCTAGTGACCACGAGGATCGGTAGGTCGAAAGCAGCGTCCGGATTCGGCTCCAGAACGCCACAACCGCATCCTTGCTCAGCACGACTATGGGTCCGACGGACGACAGCGCGTCGCTGTGCAATTCGGTGAGATGGGTGACGATCGTCGCCCGGACGGTGTAGCCCGCATGACCGTATTCTGCCTCCGCGCGCTCCCGCTGATTGTGAGCCTGGCCGAGGTCGCTGGCGGTGATCTTGCCGGACGGACTGTGTTCAATCTTGGCCTCGAAGGTGAATATCTCTCGGGCGTTCCCGAAGACACCCCGCCAGCGGCAATCGGTCGCCGTACCGTACTTGGGTCGGGTGGCGGTATAGCCGAGGAGTTTGCCGAGTCGCTCAAGCCCCTCTTGGTATTCGGCGTGATGCTCCGAGGCGAGGTTGGCTGACAGAGCGTCGACGAATCGTTGGTAGCGATCGCCGGTGGTACCCACCTTCTCAAGGAGGTCGTCGAAGCTGCGTACCAGAGCCTCAGCGTACTGGGCCTCAGTCACCCCGGGGGTAGCGGCTTCGTCGTTGCGTGCGCGCAGGAGCGAACCGCGCATACGGTTGAACCACGAGCTGTGCCCCCCGCGCCGGATGGCGTCCTCGAGCGTTCGGAGTGCACGCTCGCGCGCGGTGGGATTCCCGAGCCGGCCTTCAAGGTAGAGTGCCTTTGCGAGGTGCCAGCCGTGAAGCGCCCCGATCTCCATGAGGTTCGCGTGCTTCGCCGCTTCCCAGCATGCCTCAAAGCGCGTCGCGGCCACTGGATAGTTCTGGCTGTCAAGTGCAGCCCAGCCTAGAACCTCATTCGCGGAGGTGTCGGGTGCCATCGCCTGTTCCTGGGCAGGAGGTACACCCCGAACCAGCGTCCCGAGTTCGCCATCGTACCGCGTGAAGTCACCCTTCATGAAGCGCTCGACGTAGTCGACGACGGCCTCCTCGGCCTTCTCCGCGAGATCTTGCGCAAGGTCGATCTCCGCGACGATGTTGGGCGGAATGCCCTCTCGGTTGACCTCGCGTGAGAAATGCGTAGCAAAGCGTTGATCCGCCAGAAAGTAGACCCCGTAGTCGTCCGCAGCACGATTGCAGCGACCGAGTGCTTGGACGATCCGCTGGTTGAGCCGGCGTCGCATGAACCCGGCGTCGCGGAGATACCCTGTGATGAACTCCTCCTGCAGGTTGATGGCCCGCGGCAGAGTGGTGACCACGACGAGGCGGCACTCGTCGCCCTTGAAGTCCATGCCATCGAACCTGCCCGCGACAAACAGGTGGCCCGCGGGGGCAGTGCGGAACTGTTCGACCTCATCACCTAGTGAAGTCAGCAACCAGGACTGGTGGCCTGTCGCGCCGTTGCGCGTCAACCACGCCATGACGGCCAGTTGCATCTTCGCAGCCTCGGCGTCACTGTTGCATAGCCAGACGCTCTTGGGGTGGAGCCGGATCGCTGCGACCAGCGCCCTTGCCGGCAGGTCGCAACCCGCGTGCCTGGACGATATCGCCGCTACCCCTCCGCGCAGCAGGAGAGCTTCGCCACGTCGGTGGAGAACGCCAGCGCCACGATCTTCAGCGCCTCAGCCATGGTCGGATAGACGTGGATCAGTTCGGCGAAGTCGGCAACCGAGGCGCCCAGGCGCAGCCCCATCGCGGCCTCATGGATCACCTCGCCGGCATTGCGGCCCACCATGGTCACGCCGAGGACCTTGCTGCTCGTGGCGTCGACGACCATCTTGACGAGCCCGCGCGGGTCACGGACGGCCCCTGCACGCGGGACATGCTCCATCGACACCGTGCGGCAGTGGCAACGATGGCCCTCCCGCACCGCCTCGGCCTCGGTCAAGCCGACCCTGGCGATCTGCGGCTCGGTGAAGATGGTTCGCGGAATCACCCGGTGATCCACCGTTCGATCGGCGCCCGCAAGCGCGTTCTCGGCGGCGATGCGGCCATCGTGGGCGCCGACCGGGGTGGCGAGGTGGCTGCCCGTGTGGCGGCCGATCACGTCGCCGGCCGCGTAGATGTGCGGCGCGCTGGTTCTGAGCGTCGGGTCCACCACGATCCAGCCCTCGGCGTCCATCTCGACGCCGGCTGTCTCCAGCCCGATTCCATCCGTGTTGGGTCGGCGGCCGGTTGCCACGAGGAGGCGCTCTGCCCGCAGCTCCCGCTGGCGGCCTGCGACACTGGCGGCGACCTCCACGCCGTCACTGGACCGCCGAACCGCGCCGGCGTGGGCTCGCACCAGCACCTCGATCCCTTCGTCCGCAAGGACGTCCGCGATGGCGGGACCGACCTCCGGCTCCTCGCGGGGAAGCAGCCGCTCGCTCTGCTCCAGCAGGGTCACCTCGACCCCGAAGCGCCGGAACATCTGCCCGAGTTCGAGGGCGATGTACCCACCGCCGACGATCACGAGCGACCGGGGCAGCTCCTTCAACTCCTGGTCCTCACCCCAGGTGAGCAGGTCGCTCGTGAGGTACGGCACCTGGTCCAGCCCGGCGATGGCCGGCACCGTGGGCCGCGTGCCGGTCGCCACGAGGAACCGTTTGGCTTCGAGAACGCGCCCGTTGACCGACACGGCGTGGTCGCCAACAAGGTGCGCGCGGCCGTCGAGGACCTTGATCCGGTCGTCGAGGATCGACTGGTACTTCTTCTCGCGGTACGCGTCGATGAGCGCGTCCTTCTGGCGCACCAGTGCGCCGAAGTCGAGGCGCATCTCGGCGGGCGAGAGGCCGGAATACCTGGGGTTCCTGCTCTCGTGGTAGATCGCGGCGGCCTCGATCAGGTTCTTTGACGGGAGACACCCCCGGTTGACGCAGGTGCCGCCGAGGGTCCGCGACTCGGTCATCGCGACCGTCTTCCCGAGGCTCGCGGCCCGGATGGCGGCCGAGAACGCCGTCGAGCCTGATCCCAGGATCACAAAGTCGAACCTCTCCATGCTGTCCCTTCCTGACTACGGCGTCACGACGTGAGCCTCGTAGCCGAGCCGTGCGACGGCCTGAACGAGCGCGTCAGCCGGGACTCGCTCGTCTGTCACGACGACCGCGCGGGCGCGGTCCTCTGCGACGGTGACTTCCCGAACGCCATCGACTTGCTTGAGCGCCTTCGTAACGGCGGCCGAGCACGCCGCGCAGGTGAGCCCCGAGAGGGCGAGCGTCGTGCGGACCTCCCCGGCGATGGCGAGGCTGGCCAGCACGACGATCCCGATCAAGGCGCGCAACATCGAGCGCATCGCGTTCTCCTTCTTGGTTCATCCGGCGAAGTGCGCGACGGCATAGGGGTAGCCCGCCGCGAGCACGAGCGCGACCAGACTCCCCCAGAGCAGCACGCGGCTGAGTCGCCGGCTGACCGGGGTGCCGCAGGCGTCCTCGGCGCAGGCAGCGCGGGCGCGCCGCCGCTGCCAGTACGCGAGCGCCCAGGAGCCCATGCCGGCGAGCAAGAACAGGGGCCGGTACGGCTCCAACGCGCCCAGGGCACTCAGGCCGGTGAGGCTGACCCCGAACAGCACGAACAGCGTAGGGCCGAGACAACAGGCCGCGACCAACCCTCCGGCCACAAGTGTGCCCATCGCAGCCAGTGACCCTTCCGCTGTCCCGGTGAAGTATCGTCTCCCCAGCCACTCAGGCACGAAGGCGAGGACCGTGCCGGCGATGGCCCCGGCGATGATCAGCGCGGCCGGCGCGCCCCATCCTGCGGCACGAACGAGAAACAGCGCAGCAGCCACGAGATAGAGCGGCCCCGTGACAGCACAATGGACTCGGTGGCAGGAGACGGCGTTCGCCACGCAGAGGCCACCCGCCATCACGAACCCCGCCGCTGAAATAAGATCGCCTGCGACGCCCGGCACCGCGAGCCAGCTTGCGGCGACGAGGGTGAACGCCGTGGGCCAGAGCCACGACAGGCGACGGTCTCGAAGCCGGTCCGATTCACATACACCGCCGTTCCTTGGACTCATCAACGTTGTTGCCATGGGCTCCTCTCCGAACTCCTTCTCGGGGCCGCCGGCCGACTGCACGTCTCTACGGAACGGGCACACCGACCCCGGTGGCACGCAGTGCCGCCTCATCGACACCCCGCTTCGCGCAACAGTCAGCCAGCTTCCCGTCCACGACGACCGCCGGCACGCTGCGGATGCCGTACATCTTCGCCTTCGCGACGACGGCCCTGTCGCCCATGTCCAGGATCTCCACCTGGCACGACGGGCACGCGATCCGGTTGACCATGGCGATAGTCTCTTCACAGACCGGGCACCCGGCGCTGAAAATCTCGATCTTCCGCTTCGCCTGCATCGACAGTCCCTCCCTACGCCTTGCGGCGGTTCTGGTCGGTAATGGCAGCGCCGTTCTCGTCGGCAGCGAGCGCGTCCAGAATCGGGCACTCCCGCCGGCTGCCTTCCCGGCGGCACGACGATACGAGGGTCTCTAACGCCTGGCGCATCGCAGCGAGCTGCCGTTCCTTGGTGGCTATCTCCGCGATCTTCTCCTCGGCACGAGCTCGCACCTGGCCGCAGGGGATACGCCGCGTATCGCGGAGTCGAAGCAGGGCGTGGACCTCTCGGAGCGTGAAACCGAGCCGCTGGGCATGCTTGATGAAGCGCACCACCCGCACACTTTCGGCGTCGTAACGGCGGTAGCCATTCAACTCCCGGTGCGGCGGTCGAACCAGCCGACGACGCTCGTAATACCGCAGCGTCTGGATGTGGACCCCGGCCGCCCGGGCGACCTCCCCAATCCGTAGCGCTTGAGAACCTGCTGCCATCGTCGCCAAGGCTACACCCTGTACCTTGGTATAGAGTCAAGCCCGGCTCCATCGGCGCCAGGCGGGGCTTTCCTCAGGGACGATCGTCAAGGCAGACCGGGGCGTACGCCCCGCGGCGACCGCTCCTGACCAGCTCTGGGTCGCTTGAGGGCATCGAGATTCGGCAGCGGGAGTACCGCGTGACGATGCCCACCAAGGACTATCTGTCGATGCTCGACGTGTCTGCCTACGTGTGGCGTTCCCTCCGCCAGCACCTCGGCCCGGCACGGGGGCAGGAGTTCCGGGAGAGCGTCGCCGCGAGGGTCGCCGCCCACGGTCTGACATAGATCGAGTACACCAGCCGCTATCACGTCGGGGTGGGTACGAGGCGACAGTAAAGCCACGCACGGTTCGGCCCACCGTGGCGATCGGGCAGCCAACGGCCGGCATGCCGTCGCCACGATCAGCCCTCCCGGTGCGTGCGTGAGGCCCACGCGCTCGAAGCCAGTCGCTTCGAGCAGGCCGCCAACTTCCTCGCCCGCGTAGAATGTGTAGACCCTCTCCGGGAAGTCCTCTCAGTTGTCGCGGCGAACCCCCTCGATCAACAGGTACGTATCCGCCTTGAGGAACGTGGTGTTTGCCACTCGCAGACGAGGACACGCTTCCACAAACTGGAGCGTGTGCCGGTCGAAGCGCGCGCCGTACACCCTCTCCACGAACGGAGCAAAACGCTCCTGTCGTCGGCGCAATCCCGGAATCCTCGAATAGATCATCTCGATCAGCCGGAAGCGCCCCCCCGGACGCAGAACCCTGGCTATTTCACTTATCGCCTGGGGCTGGAGCGAATCGGGCATCACACAACACATGAAGGTGGAAACGACCCAGTCGAAGGAGCAGTCCGGGAGTTGTCGAAGGTGTGTGGCGTTTCCCTGGAGGAGGTGTACGGTACAGGACGCCCGGGCGGCGCGGCGACGGGCCCGCGCCAGCATGTGAGAACTGAGGTCCACAGCCGTAACGCGAACGCCGCGAGGGTAGAATTCGAGATTGCGCCCCGTCCCAACGCCAAGTTCGAGAACATCCCCCCACAGGTCTCCAAGGACCCCAGTCCGCCACTTTCGGTAACGGCGCTCCCAGGGATAGTCGAGCACATCGTAAACCCAGGAAGTCCAGCGATACTTCTGGCGCAGTGTGGTTAATTCCTGGGGTTCCTCAGGCACCATTCCGCTCCTTCGGCGAGAGCATCGGTGAGGGCCGCGCTAGATGACCCAGCCCTCGGCCTGGATCGCCTTCACGACCGATCGCTTCCGTGTGGCGTGAGTCGTCATTCGGTCACCCTTGGTCATATCAAGCCCCCACAACGACCTCCTCCTCGACCAGTCCCGGTTCCGGGCGATCTGCCACATGACCTTGAGCACATCGTTCGGGGCGGCGAACTCGAAGCCAGCAGTGGCAGCCAAGTCGCGCGGGATGAGGAGCGGGAGGTCGATCGGAGCTCGCGCCTCCAGGATGACGGCGGTTGGGTGCCGGAGTGGGTTCTCACCCCACCGGGCGAGCCGGCTATCGGCCAGCCCTGTCCCATAGTGCGGGGCCGAGATCGTGACGACGGACGTGATCTTCTTGCGGACGGCGTTCGCCTTCTTGTCCCAGGCATGACCGTCAAAGGACTTCGTACAGGCGAGAAGCTGGGCATCGATACCGCGCGTGCTCCGGCCGATCAAGTGGACGCGCTGGACGCGCGGAAGCTTCTCCCAGACGCCCGCGAGATTCTCAAGGAGCGCTGCCTGCCGATTGCCGAGGCTGTCGGTCGGGAGCGTCGTGACCGGGACGACCGGGACCGGATATCCCGGCGGCTCCTCAAGAAGACCCCGGAGCACGACGATCACCGGCCCGCGAAATAGTAAGAGCCCCCGAAGCGAGTGAACCTGAGAAAGCCGGGAACGAGGACCACCACGTCCGGCACCTGCATGAGAAGTTCCTCCCGAGGCGGCCCCGTCCTGACCAGCCACCAGACCATCGGTCAGGAAATGGTTCGCTCTCCACCAGCTTCAATCGTGGCACGGAGTGCAAGACTCTCCATCTGCGGACCACAGCATCGGCGACCTACTGCGACCGGTATATCCCGGAGTCAAACGAAGACGGTGACGACTGGTGAGACTCGAATCTCGATCGCGAAGAAATCCGGAAGTCGCCGCGCCGTGCGGTCGCGGCCAGGGACGACGCCGACCGGGATCGGTTGCCAGGATCTCGGCCACGCGACTGCGCGGCTTCTCGACGGACGCTCGCACCCCTCATCGCGGGTATCTCCTCTTGCCCATCCATGAGAAAGTTGGTCAGCGGTCTACGGTGTCGCCAGCCGCCAAAGGTGTATGCCGCTCAGGGTGTTGGACGCGCACACGCGAGCGGCTCCCGGGCCTCGTTTCCTTGCTCGCGCCCCGACCGAATGGTAGACACCATCCATCTGTGGACAGGCTGACGCTGACCCAGGCCGCCAGGGCACTCGGCGTGCCTCAACATCGCCTTATCCACCTGTGCGAGAAACGTGTCGTGGTCCCAGACCTCGCGGACGCACGTGGACGAGGTAGCAGTCGGGGCTTCTCGCGCCGGAACCTGTTCGAGTTTGCCACAGCCCTCGAGCTGCGTCGGCTGGAGCTTCCCGTCGACGTTGTCCGAGCGATTTTGCAGGCTGTGCATGCGTTCGAAGAAGCCACCCGGCGGCAGCTTCCGGAGTTCACACTCCCCAAGAGCCTTGTGGGTCCGCGATCTCTCGACGTTGCAATCCTCGTCGTCGACGGAACGACATTGTACTTCAGCGTCGCGGGCAAGGGTGCCCGGCGTACTGTCGTCGGCGGTGTGGAGTTGCCGAAGGGTCGTAGGCGCGCCGCGACCCGATCCTCCCCTCCTCGGAAACTCTCGGAGACCGACGCTTGCCACGTCGTCGAGTCGGCCAAGGTGCTGACGGAGGTCAACCTCACGCGAATCGCGCGGGATCTTCCGTGGCCACCCGCGTGATCGGCCTCCCCTTTTTTCAACCATATGATATACAGTGTCTCTCATTTGAAAGCACCCGGATGAGCGCAGCTCCACGGCCAGCCAAGCTGAAGCATCGCGACAAAGGCGTCGAACACCTCGAGGCCCTCCTCGATCACCTGGGAGGGCTCTTGGCCGAGGAGTACATCGCCCTCCTGACAGCGCCTCCCGCAGATGACACTCCACCTGAGGAACCCCGATGAGAGCAGCGATCTACGCCCGCTATTCATCCGAGAACCAGCGGCCCGAGAGCATCGACGATCAGGTGCGCGCCTGCCAGTTGCTTGCCGCCGCCCGCGGATTCTCGGTCGATCCAACCCACATCTACACCGATGAGGCGAAGTCCGGCGCGCTGCGCGATCGACCAGGCCTGGAGGCACTCTGCGCGGCAGCTCGGAATCGCGAGTTCGAAGGCGTCTTGGTCGACGACCTCTCCCGGCTGTCGCGCGACAACCACTTCCTGCTCACCCTGTATGCCGAGTTGCGGTTCCACGGCGTTAGGATCGTCTCCCGCGCCGACAGCCTCGACAGCGAGGACCGGCACGCAAAGCTCGGCTTCCAGATGCGGGGCATCGTGAACGAATTGTACCTCGATGATCTTCGGGAGAAGACGCTCCGCGGGCAACTCGGCCAGAAGGCCAGGGGCTTCAGCGTCGGCGAGGCCACCTACGGGTACCGTTCAGAGCCTGTTGGTGAGCTGCGTGTCGACCGGCGAGGACGCCCACGGCCTGACGGGTATCGGATGGTGCCCCACCCACCAGAGGCCGAGGTCGTGCGACGGATATTCTGTGACTTCGTGTCGGGCAAAGCCCTCACGGCCATCGTGCGGGAGCTCAATGATGAGCACGTTCCAGGCCGCCGCCGAACGAGCCTCGGATGGACTCCGTCGACAATCAGCCGGATCCTGAAAAACGAGAAGTACATCGGGCGGTGGACCTGGAACCGCACCGAGACCCGACGCGATCCGCGCACAGGTCGCAAGCGCCGGGTCGCGAAGCCAAACGACGAATGGCATGTCGTTCAGGACGAGACGCTGCGGATCGTCCCCCAAGACGTCTGGGACCGCGTCCGCGCTCGGTGGGCGGAGATCGACCGGACGTGGCCGGTGGCCCGCAAGGCACGGGGCTTCGAGAAGCAGCAGCGGAGCTACATCGAGACCCATCCACCTCATCTTCTCTCTGGGATGCTCCGATGCGGGAGCTGCGGCGCAGCCATGGGACAGGTCAGTGGCAAGGCCGGCGGGTACTATGGCTGCCTCGGCGGGGCGAAGCGCGCCTGCGACAACCGCCTTCTCGTGCCCCGGAAGCTCGTCGAACGCCGCGTCGTCGCCGCGTTGCGCGAGAAGATCGTGGAACCGGAGGTCCTTTCTGCCGTCCTCGCCCGAGTCGAGGAGAACGTGAAGCGCCTGATGGCCCACATTCCCCAACAGATCAAGGAAAAGCGCGTGGCCCTGGCGAGGGAGGACCGCCGAATCGCCAACTTCGTGGAGTTCATCGGCGACGGCAAAGGCACTCAAGCCCTGTCCACCGCCCTTGGCGAGGCGGAACGTCGCGTGGAAAGCCTACGCGCCGAGCTGGAGCTTCTCACGAGCGCAGCCTCGACAATGTTCGAGGCCCCGCCGCTCGAGTGGATCGCTCGGCGGCTCCGTGCCGTGGATGAGGTATTCGCCAGAGACTCCACCCGGTCGGCCCTCGTGCTGCGGGAGGTGCTCGGCCCGGTGATCCTGCGGCCGGTCAGCGTCGAGGTGGGACGCCCCTACTACCAGGCCGAGACGTCGCTCCAGGTCCTGAATCTCCTCCAGGACCCGGACGACGGTTCGAATTCATTGCGTAAGTGGAGGCGGGGGGAATCGAACCCCCGTCCGAAAGTGCGTCCTCGACAGCGTCTACGTGCGTAGCCCGTGAACTTGAGTCTCGCCGCGTTCGCGCCCCCGGGCAGGCTCTTCCGCGGCCAGCCGGCGTTTGATCTCGACCCCTGCCCCACCGGCACAAGCGGAGGTCCAGCCCGAAGTCATGACGGTCGATTCAGCCCTACGGGCGCAGGCTGGTCGACCGTGGTCGCCTAATTAGGCAGCCAGAGCGTAGTTATCGTCTGCAGTTAAGCAGTCCTGCCCCGTTTTGCGAGGTGAGACAGGAACCCCCGGCACGCGACTATCGGTTCTTCACCCCCGTCGAAACCAGTTCGCCCCCATTGGCGAGACTGAGCCATGATAAGAGCGGAGCGGGCGGGCGGCAACCCCGCCGTGCAGCGTGCGTGCTCCATCGATCCACTGTATCTTCGCGCGCCCGCCCGCGACCCCGCCGCGGGGCGCCAACGCACGGAGGTGATCGATGGGACCGCTCGCAGGCTACCGCGTGCTCGAGTTCGCCGGGATCGGCCCCGGCCCGTTCTGCGCCATGCTGCTCGCCGACCTCGGCGCGGAGGTCCTGCGGATCGATCGCCCGTCCGACGCGAGCCTCGGCATCCCCAAGCCGACGCGGTACGACCTGCTCAACCGCGGCCGCCGCTCGATCGCCGTCGACCTCAAGCGACCCGAG
This sequence comes from Binatia bacterium, assembly GCA_046327955.1. GTDB lineage: Bacteria > Desulfobacterota > Binatia > DP-6 > DP-6 > JAXLXP01. Next base: position 136,296 of record JAXLXP010000007.1, read on the forward strand.
GGGGTGCAAGCGGTTCTCCGGCTCGTCGAGAAGGCCGACGCATCGATCGAGGGATTCCGGCCCGGCGTCATGGAGCGGCTCGGCCTTGGCCCCGACGCGTGCCTCGCCCGCAACCCGCGCCTCGTCTACGGGCGAATGACCGGCTGGGGGCAGGACGGGCCGCTGGCGCCGGCCGCCGGCCACGACTGGAACTACATCGCGATCACTGGCGCCCTCCACGCCATCGGCCGCGCGGGGGACCGGCCGGTCCCACCGCTCAACCTCGTCGGCGACTTCGGAGGCGGCGCGCTCTACCTGGCGCTGGGCATCGTCGCGGGCATCCTCGAAGCGCAGCGCTCGGGCAAGGGCCAGGTGGTCGACGCGGCGATCGTCGACGGCACGGCGTCGCTGCTGATGCTCTTCTTCGGCCTGCGCGCCGCCGGTCTCTGGACGGATGCCCGCGGCGCCAACGTCCTCGACACCGGTGCCCACTTCGGCGAGGTCTACGAGACCAAGGACGGCAAGTACGTCACCGTGCTCGCGCTCGAGCCCAAGTTCTACGCCGAGCTGCTGCGGCGTATCGGACTCGGCGACGCGGAGCTGCCCCACCAGCACGACCTCGGTGCCTGGCCCGCGATGAAGGAACGCTTCGCGACGATCTTCCGCACCAAGACGCGCGACGAATGGTGTGCGATCCTCGAAGGCACCGATGCCTGCTTCGCGCCCGTCCTGACGATGGCGGAGGCGCCGCAGCACGCGCACAACGTCGCCCGCAAGACGTTCATCGAGATCGACGGCGTGGTACAGCCCGCGCCGGCGCCGCGCTTCAGCCGCACGCCCGGTGCGGTCCAGCGCCCGCCCGCCACGCCCGGCCAGCACACCGACGAGGCGCTCCGCGACTGGGGCCTCGGTCCCGACGAGATCGCGGCGCTGCACGCCGCCGGCGCCGTCGTCTGATCGTGGGACGCGACCTGCGTCGACTGGTCCTCGCCCTGTCGATCCTCGGCCTCGTCCCGAGCGCGCTCGCCACAGGGGCGGGCGCCGATCGGGCCGCGAAAGGCCGGTTGTTGATCGCAAGCCGCGCGCTCGAGGACCCCAACTTCGCCCGCAGCGTCGTTCTCCTGCTCGCCTACGACGACGGCGGCGCGATGGGCATCGTCGTCAACCATCCGACACGCCGTACGCTCGCCGAGCTGAGCCCCGAACTCGGCGTCCCGACGCGACGGGCCGATCGGCTTCACCTCGGCGGGCCGGTGCTCTGGAACACGCTGTTGGTCCTAGTGCGCGCGCCCGAGCCGCCCCAGGACGCCGAGCGCGTGTTCGCCGACGTCCACCTCGTCACCTCGCGCCAGGCCGTGCAGCGCACCCTCCAGTCTCGCTTGCCGCGCGACCGCGTCCGCGTCTACGCCGGCCACGCCGGTTGGGGACCGGGACAGCTCGACGCCGAGATCACGCGCGGCGACTGGCGCATCGCACCCGGCGACCCCGAGGTCGTGTTCTCGGAGCACCCCGACGAGGTCTGGCCGCGGCTGATCGAGCGCGCGGAGGGACAGTGGGCAGGGTCGAGCCGCGAGGACGCCGGCGCGCCGGGATCCGCCGGTCACTTCGCCGGCTGCTGCCCCGCCGCGCAGCCGTCCCGATCGACGCGCTTGCCGTCCGGCGTGTCGGCGCACCGGTCGCACTCGTTGCCGACGCCGTCGTTGTCCTGGTCGTGGTCCTTGTCCGGATCCTTCTGACTGGGATTGGAGACGAGCGGGCAGTTGTCGTCCCGGTCGAGAACGCCGTCGCCGTCATCGTCCTGATCACAGGCGTCGCCTTTGGGACGCTGTCCGCGCTGACCCTCGAGGTCCTCGTCCGTATTGAGCTGCCCCGGGTTGAAGACTCGACGACAGTTGTCGACCGCATCGTCCACCCCGTCGCAGTCCCAGTCCGGCGCCTGATGCGGGCAGACCCCGCAACTGGGGTGTCCGTCGAGATACGACTTCCGGGCACTCGCCGACGTCGGGAAGAGCCGCTTCCGCACGCACTGCCGGAACGCGCGGCGGTTCCGCCAGCGCGCAGTGCACGGGCAGGGACTGAACTCGACCGCGCCGATGTCGCACGTCCCGACGCGCTCGTAGCCGCGCTGGTCGAGGGGTTCGCAGCCGCTACCGTGGTCCCTCGCGGGGCTCGACGGTGAAAGATCGTGCGTCGCCGTGGGACCCCCGTTGTCCTGCAGTGGACCCAGCGCCGCGCCGTTCCCGTCCGTGATGTTGCCATCGGTCACGCCCGTGACGTCACAGGTCTCGAGGAGATCGTACCCACCCGACGCGACGCTGCCCTGGCAGCCCTCCGGCGCGTTGTCGACGACGATCGAGTTGGACAGCGTGAACGGCGCCGACAGGCGGACGGTCACGATTCCGTCCCCCTGGTTCTTCGCGATCGTCACGTTCTGGAGCACGCAGCTCGCCCCGCGGCACGCCGAGGCGTGGAAGAGACCGCCCCCGCAGCGGCCCGTGCCGTCGCTCGTCCCGCAGGTGGCGGTGTTCGTGCTGATCGTGCTGTCGCGCACGTCCAGATCGATGTCGTTGAGCAGCGCGAGCCCACCCCCGACGGCGGTGGCCGTGTTCTCGCTGACCGTGCTGGCGGCGAGACGCATGCCGCCCCCGAGGACCGCGATTCCGCCACCCGAGCCGACGCTCTCGTTCTTGCGCACCGTGGAGTTCCGCAGCGTGAGGGTGGCGCTGGTGTCGATCCCGCCGCCGTTGCCGTCGGCCTTGTTCCCGGCGACGGTGGACTCGTCCAGAGCGAGCTCGCCGGCCGCATGAAAGATGCCACCGCCCTGGGAAGCCTGGTTGCCACTCACCGTCGCGCCGGTCAGGGTCGTGGGTCCGCGAAGGTGAAGGCCACCGCCCTCGGTCTTCGCACTGTTGCCGGTGACCTCCGAGCTCGTGAGCGCGAGTGTCGCTCCGTCGGCGAGGAACAGGCCGCCGCCGGCGCCCTGCGCCGCGTTGCCGCTCACCGTGGAACTCTCGTCGATGGTCGCCCCGACCCCGACCCAGAGGCCACCGCCATCCGTCGTCGCGGTGTTCTGCGAGATCGACGAGCCATGGAGACCGATCGACCCGGCCACGGCATAGACGCCGCCGCCCTGCTCGGCGCTGTTGCCCGCGACCGCGACCCCCGTCAGCGAGGTCGCGCCCCAGAGACCACCCCCCTGCTTCGCCCGGTTCCCCGTGACGGTGCAGCGCGACAGCACGGACGGGCCACAGACCGCGCCACCGCCGCCAGCGCACCCGGATTCCTGCGTCGCGTTCCCGCCGCGCAGGGTGATCCCCTCGAGCGTCAGGAGACCGCCCAGAACGTGGAAGATGCGGGTCTGGTCCTGGGCGTCGATCGTGACGGGACCGGACGAGAGCGGCCTGATGGTGAGGCTCTCCCACACGTCGAGGTCGCCGCTGAGGTCGAGGTCCTCGCTTCCGCCGACCCCGTCGGCGATCGAGAGCTTGTAGAGCTGCGGGAGGAGGAGGATCTCGTCTGCCTCCCCGGGCGCATTGCCGTGGGCGTTCGCCTCCTGGATCGCCGCGCGTAGCGTGCAGGTGTGGCCGACGTCGCCGACGTCACACTGCCCGTCGCCCGGGTTCGCATCCGTCAGGTCGCTGCCGTTCTGAACCGTGAACTGCGCGACCGCGGCGGCCGCCGGGGCTACCGCACCGCAGAGCCCCACCACCAGCAGACCAGCCAGCATCCGCGTCATGCCGGGATCTCTAGCGGATTCGATGCTCCGGCTTCAACGACTCCCCGCTAGCGGCCGGCCCGCCGGCCCGCCGCCTTCGCGCGGTCGATCTCGCGCCGCGTCTCCTGCTCGCGCGTGGCGGCGCGCTTGTCGTAGAGCTTCTTGCCAGTGGCGAGCGCCAACTCGGCCTTCGCACGCCCCTTCACCCAGTAGAGCTTGAGCGGGATCAGGGTGAGGCCGCGCTCCTTGATCTTGCCGCGCAGCTTCTCGAGCTCGCGGCGGTGGAGGAGCAGCTTGCGGTGACGCTCCGGCTCGTGCCCGAACTGGCTCGCCGGCCCGTAGGGACTGATGTGCGCACCGACCAGGAAGAGCTCCTCCCCGAAGAAACGCGCGTAGGCGTCCTTCAGATTCGCCCGCCCATCGCGCAGAGACTTCACCTCGCTGCCCGTGAGCACCAGCCCCGCCTCGACTCGGTCGCCGAGGTGGTAGTCGTGGAACGCCCGCCGGTTGACGGTGATGTCGCGCTCGCGGCCCTCTCCCTTCACCGTCGCTCCCCTGCGCGGCGGCCCACCTCAGTGCACGACGCGACGCGGCCCCTCGACCCGCGGCGGGAGCTGCGGCCCCGCGACCTCGTCGCGCTTCTCGCGGATGCGGTTGCGCTCGTCGACGAAGACGACCTTCGGCACGTGCCGGCGCGCCTCCTCCTCGCCCATCCACGTGAACGCGGCGACGATCACGAGATCGCCCGGCTTGACCAGGTGCGCGGCGGCCCCGTTCACGCAGACGACGCCGGAGTCGGCCGGGCCCTCGAGCGCATAGGTCTCGAAGCGCGTGCCCTGGGTCACGTTCCAGACACACACCGCCTCGTTCGCGATGAGGTCGGTGGCGGCCATGAGCGTGGAGTCGATCGTGACCGAGCCCTCGTACTCGACGTCGGCCTGCGTCACGGTGGCGCGGTGGATCTTGGCCCGCATCATCTTGCGCGTCATCGGTTGGTCCCTCCGGGAACGAGGACTCGATTGTCGATCAGCCGCACGCCGCCCACCCACACCGCCAGGGCGAGCAGCGTCGGCGCCGCCACCTCCTCCACCTCCTCGAGCGTCGCGGGGTCGCGCAGCTCGGCGTACTCGAGCCGCGCCCGCGGCTCGGCCGCGATGCGCCCGGCGGCCTCCGCCGCCACCGCCACCGCCCGGCGCTCGCCCCGCGCCACCGCCGCGGTCGCCGCGGCGAGCGCCGCCGGAACGCAGCGGACCGCCGTGCGGTCCTCCGCGCCCAGGCGGCGGTTCCGACTCGAGAGCGCGAGGCCGTCCGACTCCCGCACCGTCGGCACGCCGACGATCTCGATGCCGAAGTCCAGGTCCGCGGCCATGCGCCGCACGATCGCGAGCTGCTGAAAGTCCTTCTCGCCGAAGACCGCCACGTGCGGCCGGACGGCGTGGAACAGCTTGGTCACCACCGTCGTCACGCCCCGAAAGTGGCCGGGGCGCTGCGCGCCGCAGAGCGGCTCGGTGAGCCGCCCCACCTCGACGTGGGTCTGGAAGCCCTCCGGGTACATGGCACCGGGGGCGGGGGTGTAGATCGCGTCGGCCCCCGCCTCCGCACATATCCGCGCGTCGTCGTCGATCGTGCGCGGGTACTTCTCGAAGTCGTCGCGGCGGTCGAACTGGATCGGGTTCACGAACACCGACACGACGGCGCGATCGCATCGCTTCCTGGCTTCCGCCACGAGAGCGACGTGGCCCTCGTGCAGCGCCCCCATCGTGGGCACCAGGGCGATGGTCCGGCCGGCGCCGCGCTCGACGTCCGCCCAGGTCTGCATGGCGTACGGTTCGTCGAAGCGCCGCATCACTTCACCCCGGCCGCCGCCACGGCCACCGGGACGTGGTACGCGTGCGCGTCGGTGGGGAACGTCCCCGCCTTCACCTCGCCCACGTAGTCGCGGGCCGCCTGCACCACGACCCCGCCGACGTCGGCGTAGCGCTTGGCGAAGCGCGGCGCCCGCTCCGACAGCCCGAGCAGGTCATGCAGGACGAGCACCTGGCCATCGCAGTGCATGCCGGCCCCGATGCCGATGGTCGGGATTGCGAGCTCGGCCGTGATCTCGGCAGCGAGGTCGAGCGGAATCCCCTCGAGCACCACCGCGAACGCACCCGCCTGCTCGACCGCCCGCGCGTCCTCGAGCACGCGCTCGCGGCCGCCGGGCGCACTGCCGTGGCGGCGACCCTGGACCCGATGCCCGCCCATGCGATGCACCGACTGCGGCGTGAGCCCGACGTGCCCCATCACCGGGACATCGATGGCAGCGATGGCCTCGATCGTGGCGGCCATGGTCACGCCGCCCTCGAGCTTGACGGCCTCGGCGCCGCCGTCCTTCACGAGCCGAACGGCGCTGTCGACCGCTTGCCGCGGGCTCGCCTGGTAGCTGCCGAACGGCATGTCGCCGACGACCAGCGCCCGCTCGCGCCCACGCGCAACCAAGCGGGTGTGGTAGACCATCTCGTCGAGCGTGACCGGGAGCGTCGTCTCGAGGCCCTGCACGACCATGCCGAGCGAGTCACCCACGAGCAGCAGCTCGACGCCGGCCTGGTCGAGCAGCCGGGCGAAGGTCCAGTCGTAGGCGGTCACCATCGTGATCCGCTCGCCTGCAGCCTTCATCCTCCCGAGCTCCGGTACCGTGATCTTCCTGGGGTCCATAAAACGACGGCCTCCTCGGACCGGTGGTCCGGGAGGCCGTTCGGAAGCGTCGCTCGAGGGAGCCGCCCCGCCCTACCCGTCCGCTCTCCGGCGCATCGCGCTCGGAGGCCTGGGGAACGCCGGGGCCTTCAACTACTGCTCGCGAGGAGCTCGCGCCGTATGACTTCCCGTCTCGGTCCGTCCAATCCCCGCCCTCAATGGGTCGGGGTCGTCACCGTGATCCAAGCGGAATGTAGTGCTGTACCCCCTGTCCCATGCCCCGGATCTCTTTGATCAAGTCGGCGAGATCGCTGCCGTGCTCGACGAAGTCGATGTCCGAGCAGTTGACCACGAGAAGCGGAGCGTCGGTGTAACGGTGGAAGAAGTTCCGGAACGCCTCGGTGAGGCGCTCGAGATAGACCGGGCTGATGTTGCGCTCGAAGTCCCGATCGCGTTTGCGGATGCGCCGCAAGAGCACGTCGGGCCGGGCCTCGAGATAGATGACGAGATCGGGGCGCGGGATACGCGCGTCGAGGAGCGTATAGACCTGCTCGTAGAGGGCCAGCTCTTCGGGCTGCAGGTTGAGCGCAGCGAAGATGGCGTCCTTGGCGAAGAGGTAGTCGCCCACGGCCCCGCTCCGACAGGCATCGTGACGCGCGAGTTCCTGTTGCTGCCGGTAGCGCTCGAGCAGGAAGAACAGCTGCGCCTGAAAGGCGTGCTTGCGGGAGTCCTCGTAGAAGCGCCGAAGAAACGGATTGTCCTCACCCTGCTCGAGGATGAGGGGCACGCCGAATTCGCTGGCGAGCCTTCGCGCGAGAGCCGTTTTGCCGACGCCAATTGGGCCCTCGACCGCGATGTAACGCGCCCCGGTCCGGTCGACCCCCATCCCCTCCTCGTGAACGCGCCACTAACACAGGGGGGAAATCCTGTCCACAGCCCCCCCTTTCGGATATGAGCGCCGCCATGCCGACCACCGTGCTCCGCCGCACCGCCTCGCAGCTCTTCATGGTGGGCATTCCGGGGCCGACACTCGACGCCGCGACACGCGCGTTTCTTGCCGAGTACCCGCCAGGCGGCTTCATCCTCTTCAAGCGCAACGTCCGGACGGCGACCCAGCTCCGGCGCCTCGTGACCGAGCTGCACGGGCTCGGGGCCGGCGTTCCACCCCTGGTCGCCATCGACCACGAGGGCGGCCGGGTCCATCGGCTTCCTCGCCCGTTCACCCACTTCCCCGCCGCCGCGGTCGTGGCCGCCGCCCGCGATCCGAAGCTCGTGGAGGCCGTCGGTCGCGCCATGGGCCGCGAGCTGGCCGCGGTCGGAATCGACCTCGACTTCGCGCCGGTGCTCGACGTGTGGGCGAACCCGCGCAACCGGGTGATCGGCAACCGGGCCTTCGGCACCACGCCGGCCACGACCGCCCGCTTCGCGCTCGCGCTCGCGCGTGGCCTCGAGCGCGGCGGCGTGCTCACGTGCGGCAAGCACTTCCCCGGCCACGGCGACACGGTGGGGGACTCGCACGTCGTCCTGCCGGCCGTGCGGAAGTCGCGTGCGGCGCTCATGCGCACCGACCTCGAGCCCTTTCGACGCGCCATCCGCGCGGGCATCCCGTCGCTCATGAGCGCGCACGTGCTCTACCCCGCACTCGACCCGCGCCGACCGGCGACGCTCTCGCCGACGATCTGTCGCCGCCTGCTGCGCGACCGTCTCGGCTTCCGTGGCGCGCTGTTCAGCGACGATCTCGAGATGCGCGCCGTGGCCAGCCGGCATCCCCCGCAGCGCGCGGCGGTCGCGTCACTGCAGGCGGGCTGCGACATGCTGCTCGTCTGCCAATCGCTCGAGGTCGCGCGCCAGGCGATCGCGGGGGTCGAGGCCGCACTCGTCCAGGGAACGCTTTCGGCCGACGCCGTCGCAACCGCGCTCGCACGCATCCAGACGCTGCGGCGGCGGCCGCGTCCGCGGAGAATCGCTGGACGTCTCGCCTGGCCCGCCCACGCGCGCCTTGCCCGGCGCCTCACGGTCGCTACGGCTTGAGCACCACCTTGAGGCAGCCGTCCGTCCGTCCGGCGAACAGCCGATAGGCATCGGCTCCGTCCGCGAGGGGTCGGCGATGGGTGATGAGCGCCGCCGGATCGAGCCGGCCGCTGCGCACCAGCGCGAGCAGGGGCGGGATCAGCGTGATCGGGTTCACGAGCCCGATCCGGAAGGTGATGTCCTTCAGCAGCGCCGTCCCGAGCGGGAACGGGAAGTCGTCTTTGATCAGCACGCCGACGACCGAGAGGACACCGCCCGTGCGCACGAGCTGGAAGGCCAAGTGCACCGTCTCGGGCGTCCCGACCGCCTCGATCACCGCCGCGGCACCTTCGCCGTCCGTGGCCTCCATCACGGCGGCGACGGGGTCCTGCGCGCTCGCGTCGACGGGGGTCGCCCCGAACGCGCGCGCGCGCTCGAGCCGATACGGTACGCGATCGATCGCCACGATGCGGGCCGGGCCGAAGAGCTGCGCCGACGCGATCGCGAGGAGGCCAACCGGTCCACACCCCACGACCGCCACCACGTCGCCGGGTCGGAGCGCCGCATTCTGGGCCGCGAAGTATCCCGTCGGCAGGATGTCGGTGAGGAACAGCACCTGCTCGTCGGCGAGCTCCGAGGGCGAGGCCAGCAGGTTCGCGTCGGCGTGCGGCACGGCAATCGCCTCGGCCTGCGCACCCGGTAGATCGGGCACGACGCCGAACACCTTGAATGCAAAGGTCCGACAACCGACGGCGTAGCCCTTGCGGCAGGGCGGACAGTCGCCGCACCCCACGACGGCCGGCACGATCACCCGATCGCCCTTGCGGAAGCGGCGCACCTCGGGGCCCACCTCTTCGACCACACCCACGCACTCGTGCCCCATCACCGTCCCTGGAAGGGACGGCACCGCGCCTTCGTAGGGGTGGAGGTCCGAGCCGCAGATCGACGCGCAGGTCACGCGCACCACCGCGCTGCGCGCGTCACGCAATCCGGCGTCGGGCACCGACTCGACGCGGACGTCGTGGGGGGAGTGAAAGACGATCGCGCGCATGGCCACCTCCGCCGGGGCCAGATAGTGCCCCCCGCGGAGGTGTGCAAGTCCGGGGTTACCGCCGACGCTGGCGGCGCGGCTCGGCCTTGGCCGCCACCTTGCGAGCCGCGGTCCGACGCGCGGCTTCGGCCGGGGCGGCGGCCTCGCCCGCCCCGCGCGCGAGCCGGGCGAGCGCCCGGCCGAGCGGCTGCTGCGCGACACCGCGCTCCGTGATGATCGCGGTGATGAGCTCGTTCGGGGTCACGTCGAACGCGGGGTTCGCGACCTTGACGCCGCTCGGCGCGATCTGTCGATCGAAGACGTGCGTCACTTCGCGCGCCGGTCGCTCCTCGATCGGGATGCGCTCGCCCTGCGCGCACGCGAGGTCGATGGTCGAGATCGGCGCCGCCACATAAAAGGGAATCGCGTGCCGGTGTGCGAGGACGGCGTGCGTGTAGGTCCCGATCTTGTTCGCGACGTCGCCGTTGGCAGCGACGCGGTCGGCCCCGACGATCACGCAAGTCACACGCCCCTGGCGCATGAGATGACCGGCCATGTTGTCGGTGATGAGCGTAACCGGGATGCGCTCCTTCTTGAGCTCCCACGCGGTGAGCCGGGCCCCCTGCAGGAAAGGCCGCGTCTCGCAGGCGATCACCTGAATGCGCTTGCCCGCCTCCCGCGCGGCGCGGATCACGCCGAGCGCCGTGCCGTAGCCGGCGGTCGCGAGCGCACCGGCATTGCAATGCGTGAGGATGGTGGCACCGTCCTCGACTAGGGCGGCGCCGTGCTGGCCCATGCGCTTGTTGGCCGCGACGTCCTCGTCGTGGACGGCCAGCGCCTCGCGCTCGAGTAGCGTGCGCAGCGTGTCGAGGGAGCGGTGTTGGTTGCGCGCGAAGACGCGGCGCATCCGCTCGATCGCCCAGAAGAGGTTCACCGCCGTCGGCCGCGTCGCCGCGAAGGTGCGGCACAGCCGATCGAAGTCGCGTGCGACCTCGCCCTGCCGCAGCGCGCGCGCTCCGAGCGCGATCCCCATCGCGGCGGCGACACCGATCGCCGGCGCGCCCCGGATCACCATCTCCTTGATCGCCTTCGCGACCTCCCGGTGATCCTGGTACACGCGATAGACCTCGCGGGTCGGCAGGAGCCGCTGGTCGATCATCACCACCCGCCCGTCACGCCACTCGATCGTTCGCACCGCCATCCAGTCGAGCATACCCGGAACGACCCCACACTCAACAGCGCGACGGTCGCCTTGACCGTGGTGCGCGACAGCCGCTATTACGCGGGCGCTCGTGGCAGAGTACGCGCAGACCTACGAGACCACGATCGCGGCACCCCCCGACGCCTGCTTCGCGGCGATCACGGACTTCGAGGCCTACCCCACCTGGTCGTCGCCCATTCGGTCGACCACGGTGCTCGACCGCCACCCGGATGGACTCGCCCGAACCGTCGAGTTCGTCCTCGACATGACCCTCAAGACGGTCCGCTACGTCCTGGAGTACGCCTACGAGCCGCCGCACACCGTCCGCTGGGCGCTCGTCGAAGGCGACCTCGCGTCCGTCGAGGGCTCCTACCGCTTCGAGGCCGCGGGGAACGGCACGAAGGCGACGTGCGCCCAGTCGATCGAGCTCGGGTTCTGGGTGCCGTCCCTGATCCGCAGCGCGTTCGAGCGCAAGGCCCTGCGCGACTCGGTCGAGGAGTTCAAGCGCGCGGTCGAGGCCCGAGCGCCGGCGTAGCGATCCTACGCCGCGCCGGGCGCGGCACGCAGCTCGAGGTCGTCGTCGCCTGCCGCGATCTCCCAGGTGGCGCCTCCGATCGTCAGTCGGGCCCGCAGGTCGAGGCCGTCGTGACCGACCGCGAGCGCAGCCGGAGCGCCGGTCCGCGGCAAGATGGCATAGGCGAGCACCAGCGGCAGGCGCCCTCCCATCCCCAACACGATCGTCGGCGCCGGCGTGCGGACACCGACGCCGTCCGAAACCCAGCCCTGCGGCCGCGGCTCGGGAATCCCGCCGGCCATTTCGACGCGCGCTCCGCCGGCAAACACGATCTGGGCCATCGCCTGCGCGGAGCGCGCCACGTGGAAGGCGGGCCGCCCCTGACAGACCGCCGCAACCGTCGTCTCCGGGTGGAGGTGAACGTACGACTCCGCGGTGGCGACCCCCGCACCCAGCAGCTCGTCGCATACGATCCAGAAGCGCCCGGGCAGACAGAGGACACGGCGCCGGTGCCGGAGGTCGGCCCCCTGCGGGAGCAACCCCTGCCGCGTCCCGCTGAAACACACGAGCCCGTGCTTGACGGTCCAGTGCGCGTCGATCACCTCGCCCGCGACCTCGGCGTCCCCGGTCGCGAGCGCGAGCGTGTTGTGGGAACGCGCCCCGCGCGAGAACGCCGCCCACGCCCCAGCCGCCTCCGGCTCGGCGCCGCCGGTGACCACGAGCCGCTCCCCACCGACCGAGAGCTCGTAGCCAAAGACGTTCGCCGCGCCGCCGGGCCCCGGCGCGTCGCCGTCGAGGATCATCGCGTCTCCCGCTTCCCCCGCGAGGACGTAGTAGCACGTGCGCCGGAGCGCCCGCGCCACCGGAACCGCTGCCGTCGTACCGCCGAAGCCCCGCCAGGTACGGCGCCCCGACTCGCCGACGAGCAACAGCGGCCACGCGCCGGGCAGCTCGCCGCCGCGAGCCAGCTCCGGCTCGTGCAGGACGATCGCGGCGGTCGCGAGCAGCTCGCGCGCCGGCGGCACGCCGTCGAGCGCCCCCCCGTGGAAGCGCGGGAGCGAACCGTCGGGATGGACGATGCGCGCGAGGAAGTCGGCCATGCCCTTCACGCGCTTGCGCCCCCACACCGGCAGGTCGTCGTGGCTCGCCTGCAGGACCGCACAGACGTGCAGATACTGCGCGAGCGCGAGTGCCTGAACCCCGGGGTTGCGGTCGCGATGCCCGCCGTCCTCGTGGACCTGCTCGCGCAACTGCGGCCACAAGAGCTGCGCCCCGGCCTCGACCCAGGTGCGCGCCTCGAGGCCGTCGAACAGCCGCCCGGCGAGGAAGAGCGCACGCCCGGCCACGATCGTCCACACGTCCGGCGGGCGGCTGGCAACGGCCGCCGCCAGTGCCTCTGCCTGCGCGGAGACACTCTGGAGAAGGAGGCGGCGGGGCACGGCGTCACCGCGCAGCTCCGCGGCAAAGAACGAGTGGACCTGGACCAGGTTTGCAACCCGGCAGGCGAGCACCGGGACGCTCCACGCGATTGCGCCCGGCCGGGCCCGCTCGATCCAGTCGCGCACCAATCCCATCGCGAGCCCGTACCACGTCGCGCGCTCGGATGGCTCGACGGCAGCCGCCACGCCGAGCGGGATCAGGTCGTCGAGGCGATGGAGCGCCTGGACCCACGCATCCGAGACGCCGGCGGGCCGCCAGTCGACCTGTCCGGAGAAGACGAGCGTGCGGCCGCGGTAGGTGAAGCGCCCGGCGCGGATCGCCTCGCTGCGGGCAAGCTCGTTCGCCGCCGCCTCCCACGCCGGTGGTCCGAGGGCCGCGAGACCCGGCAGGCAACTCGAGCCGTACCGTGTGCGCGGCTCGGGTCGACGCGACCAGGGACGTGCGGCGAGAACGGCCCGCACCCGCGCCGGGAAGCCGCCGGCGCGCAGGAACGTCGGTGCACGCTCGAGTGTCTGCTCCACCTCCGGCTCCACCTACCCTCCCCCCCGGCACCGTCACCCGCGACGGCACGCACGACTCGCGCGCTAGGCGGCGTCCGAGCGACGCTCCGCGTCGCCGCCGGTGACGCCGGCTCGCCATGCCCACACGTCACGCGACAGATCGCGCAGCTCGCGTCCGACCACGACCAACGCGCCCGCCGCGACGAACCCGATCACGACCGGGACGGAGACGATACCACCCGCCAGACGAGGGATCACCGACCACACCCGCCCCAAAGCCTCCGCACGCTCCGCCGCCATGTCCCGTCCCCGCTGGTCCCGTTTACTCTGAACCGCGGGTGCCTGCAAGATCTACAAGCTAACTTCCCGACGCCCCAGCCGACCACATCAGGAGGGCAGCTCGGATGCCGGCACCGGCGTCGACCGCCCGCCACCGCCGCGGCGACGCCGACGGCGACGCCGGCGCCCGGGCACGCCACCGTGCGGGCGCGAGGTCGGCGGAGACGCGACGACCTCGCCCGGAGCCGGCGGCAGGCCCGGCGCACCGAGCTCGGCCGCCATCTCTGCCGCGACCGGATCCATCGGCTCCGGCGGTGGCGGTGTTGGCGGCGGAGCCGGTGCCCCCGGCGCGAGCGGCCGCGCCTGGCCTCCGCCCTCCGGGCGACCGCGGCGCCGCCGGCGCCGCCGACGGCCGGCGGGAGCGCCGTCGCCCTGCGCGATCGCGGGCCGCACGTTCTCTTCGACGACGACGCTCGCCCTGGGAAGCGTCGGCGCCCCCGCACCGCGCCGCTCACGGCCCCGCCGGCGGCGGCGCGTCGGACGGCCCGCGGCGCGCCCTGCTCGTTGCAGAGGTCGCAGCGCCCGCACGGAGTGGGATCGTCGTCGCCGAAGTAGCGACGCAGCGCAACGCTCCGGCACTCGGGCTCGTTCACGTACTCGACGACGGCCTTGAGCCGCCGCCCGTCCTCGCGCCGCAGGATCTCGAAGCGGTCGCGCAGGCTCTCGACCCGCTCGACCAGCGTGTCGAGGTCGCCGAGGGCGTGGATCTTGCCCTCGCCGACTCGTTCCGCGATGCCGCCTTCGACGAGGGCCGTGACGAAGGAGCTGGCTGCGCGCTGCGAGATGCCGGCCGAGAGCGCGAGCTCCTCGATGTTGGCGTCGCGCGACTCACCCGCGTATGCGGCCAGCGCGCGCCCGAACCGGCCGAGCAGCGCGGGCGACAGCCGCGAGAGCGCGAGCAGATGCTCCTGTATCTCGAGGTCCGTCTCGTCGAACAGGAGCACGCAGCGCGCGAGGTGCCCGTCGCGTCCGGCCCGCCCCGCCTCCTGCAGGTAGCGCTCGAGCGAGGCGGGAGCCTGGAAGTGCACGATGTAGCGGATGTCGGGCTTGTCGATGCCGAGACCGAAGGCACTCGTCGCCACCATCACGATCCGCTTGCCCTTGCGCATGAACCGCTCCTGATGCGCGGCGCGGTCCTTGTCGGTCATCTTGCCGTGATAGCGAGCGCAGGGAACCTTGATGAGACGCAGCCCGAGCCAGATGTCCTCGACCATCTTCGTCGTCGAGCAGTAGACGATGCCGGGCCGCGGCAGGCGTTTGGCGAGCTTGGCGAGGTGCCGCAGCTTCTCGTCGCCGCGCAACGAGCGCACCTCGAACATGAGGTTGTGCCGGTGCGGCGACGCGACGATGACCTGCGGGTCGCGCAGGTCGAGGTACTTGAGGATGTCCTCCTGGACGGGGGGCGTCGCCGTGGCCGTGAGTGCCAGCCGCTGGCGCACCCCGAGCTGCCCCATGCGCTGCCCGAGCGCGAGGTAGGCCGGCCGGAAGTCGTGCCCCCACTCGGACACGCAGTGCGCCTCGTCGACCGCGACCAGCGCCGGCGGTACGCGCGCGAGCAGGGGACCGAGCTCTTTGCCCGCGAGCGTCTCTGGGGTCGTGAGCACGAGCAACGACCCGCCGGCGGCAACACGCTTGAGCGCCGCCCGGCGCTCGACGGCGCCGACCGTGCTGTCGAGCCGCACCGCCGGAACGTCGAGCGAGACGAGCTTCTGGTACTGGTCCTCGAGCAGCGCGAGCAGCGGCGAGACGACGACGGTCGGCCCTGGGAGCAAGAGCGACGGGAGTTGGTAGCAAAGCGACTTGCCACCCCCGGTGGGCAACACGAGCAGCACGTTGTGGCCGCCCAGGATGGCCATGATCGCGCGCTCCTGCTCGCGGTGGAGCCGCGGGATCCCGAAGCGCTCGCGCGCGACTTGGCGCACCTGCTCGACGGTGATCGGCTCCGGAGCTGTCGCTGCCTGTTCGGTCTCCAACCTTACCACCAACTCCCGCCAGCTGCCCGCCATGGCCACCGGCTCGGGAAAGCCCTCCAGGGCTTCGCTGTCGCACGCGGCCTTGCAGTCGATCGGATCCGGGCGCCTCGTGCGGGCGGATCGGAACGTCGCGTTCGCGTGTTCCCGATCCGGTGCCGGTCTACCCTATCGCCATGGGGAAATCCACTCCCCCCGACTCCGGCCGTTCAGAGGAGGAGCAGGCTCGCGGTCATGACCCCGAGCGACACGACGGCAGAGCCGATCCCGAGAGCGATCTTGCCCGCCAGACGTGCCCGCCGTTCCCCATCGGTGGCGGCAACGGCAGTTGCAACCTCCTGGGCCGATGGGTCGACCCCGGCGGCCAGGTCCTGCGTTCCAGCCGAGGGCGTCAGCGCCTCGACGACCTGATCGCCGGCCGGCGCGACGACCACCAGCTCCTGCTCCGTCGCGGGTTCGCCGCCGCGGACGACGCCGACTCCGCCGACCAGCAGCACGAGGACCAGGAGTAGTCGTGGCATGCGCGATACCATAGCGCGAGCGAAGCGCTCGCTGAATCGCATATGCCATGGAGTCGAGCAACTCCCGACGTGTGCCCCACGCACGCCGGTTTGCCCGCCGTCGAGGGCCGGGCTAGGAGCGGAGCGGGAGGCACCCGCCATGGCCCAGGACGCGACCGATCTCGAAACGATCATCGACCAGGTGGCGGACAGCTATCGGGCGGGACGGCTGATCGACAGCCTCGCGAGTGCCCAGCTCCCCAGCCGGCGCAGTGTCATCGACGCCCTGGGGCACCTGAAGGCGGCGATCTACCTCGGGTACTACTCGAAAGGCGACCTGGATCAGAGCCGGGTCCGCCACAACGTGGCGTCGCACCTCTACCCGGCTCACGAGATCCTGACGGAACAGATCCGCCGCGCCGTGAGCTACGAGGGCTTCCGCTCGGCGAGCACGCCGCGCGACGCCGCGTGGCCTGGCACCGTGACGCTGCGGATCCTCGCTCGGCTCCCCGCTCTCCGCACCCTCCTCTCGAAGGACGTCCTCGCGGCCTTCCAGGGCGACCCCGCCGCCAACAGCGTCGAGGAGGTCATCTTCAGCTATCCTTCGATCGAGGCCATCACCACGCACCGTATCGCCCACGAACTCTATCGCGAGGGCGTGCCGATGCTCCCGCGCATCATGGCCGAGCACGCGCACTCGATCTCGGGCATCGACATTCACCCGGGTGCGGAGATCGGCGAGTCGTTCTTCATCGATCACGGCACCGGCGTCGTCATCGGCGAGACCGCCGTGATCGGGAACAGCGTGAAGATCTACCAGGGCGTGACGCTCGGCGCCCTCAGCCTCGCGCGCGGCGCCGGGGCCGGCGAGGGCGGGAAGCGCCACCCGACCATCGAGGACGAGGTGACGATCTACGCGGGCGCGACCATCCTCGGCGGACGCACCGTCATCGGTCGCGGGTCGATCGTGGGCGGCAACGTGTGGCAGGTCGAATCGGTGCCGCCAGGGAGCCACATCCACTACGAGGCGCCCCGGGGCGGTGGCTGAACGCTCAGGCCGCGCGCTGGCCCGACTGCGAGAGGTCGCCCGTCTGCGGGAGCAGATCGTCGGACGGCGCGTCGGGATAGGCCCACCGGTCGTAGAGCACGAGAGCGCCCAAGATCACCCAGCTCGACAGAATCACGATCCCGAACCCCTCGACCAACCTGAGTAGCATCTCTCGTCCGATCTGCGAGCCGCGCGTCGACGCCCGACCCAGCGCGCTGGAGCATACACGATCTCGCGCCGCACGCCAGCGGTGTTGCGACGTCGCCAGCATGAATTGTCCGATGCGGGCGAGCCGTCGACGTGATTTCCGGTCACCGCTTCGCGGGATACGGGCGCGCCATGGCGCACACCATGCGATCGCATTGACGCGACGCCGCCTCGACGTTATCCGGACCTTCATGCTCGGCGCAGACGACGACTACGAGCGCATGGTCCTCGTCGACGGCGACCTCACGCACCAGCCAGTCGACGCGATCGTGAACGCCGCCAACCGCTCACTCCTCGGCGGCGGGGGCGTCGATGGCGCCATCCACCGCGCGGCCGGCCCCGGGTTGCTCGCCGAGTGCCGCACGCTCGGCGGGTGCGAGACCGGCGCCGCCAAGATCACGGGTGGCCACCGCCTTCCGGCCCGCTACGTGATCCATGCGGTCGGACCGCGCTGGATCGACGGCCGCCACCGCGAGCCCGTCGCACTCGCGAACTGCTACACCACGTCGCTGCGCCTCGCCGCCGAGCACGGCTGCCGCACGGTGGCGTTTCCCGCGATCAGCTGCGGCATCTACGGCTACCCGATCCCCGAAGCGGCCCGCATCGCGCTCACGACCACCGCCGCGTTCCTCGCTGCCGACGATCGCCTCGCCGAGGTGCGCTTCGTCTTCCTCGACCCCGAGGTGCATGCCATCTTTGCACGCACACTCGCCGAGCTGCGCCACGACTGAGCGCGCCGAGCAGGGTCTCCCGCCCGCTCACGTCCCGATCGGCTTCCAGTAGAGCACCTCGGTCAGGTCCGGCTGCACGAGCGCCGGCAGCGCCCCCACCCGCCGATACCCCGCGTGCTCGTAGAAGCGTTGCGCCTCGACGTTGAACTCGCTCACGAGCAGGAACGCGTGCGTGGAGCCCGCCGCGACGACGGCCGTCTCGTACGCGGAGAGGAGCGCGCGGCCCGCACCGCACCGGTGTGCGCTCTCTCGGACGGCCAGCAGGCGGAGGTACCCGCCGAGACCGAGCGTGCCGCCGGTGAGCCCCCACGCAATACCCACCGCATCCTCGCCCGCGACCGCCGCGAATAGCATCTCGCCGCGCGCCGCGGCGCGTTCCCAGTCACGCGCGAGCGCCGCGGCCGTGCGACCGTAGCGTCGCATCAGCGGGAGCGCGGCAACCGCGGCGCTGAGCGCGGGAATGTCGGCGGCACCGAGGGGACGGACGATCACGGTCGTTCCCTCACCGCCAGCGGACGCTGCGCGAGCAGCGGCACGCGCTGGGCACCGCGGCTCGCCGTCACCGTCGCCGCGCCCCCGGGCGCGAGGTCGAGCCACGCGATCGTCCGCTCCCGATCGCGCCGCGCCCCCGCCGGCACCGCGCCGTCGACGCGAATGTCCACGTCGCCCGACGGGATCGCGACCGTGAGCCCCTCGACGCGCGTGTCCCCTCGGTTCTCGACCGACGCGCTGCCATCGGCACGGTACCGCACCGCGACGGCGTCGAGCGCGCGCAGGCGGTCGCCCGCCCCACGCCAGGTGAGCGACGCGAGCGTCCCCACCCGCACGCGCGCGCCGAGCCGTGCGAACGCGGCGTCGAGCGCCGGATCGATCTCCAGTGCACCCGACGGCGTCGCGTGCACGCAGAGCGCGCGCCGGTGGGCCGGGCTGCGCGTGGTCGCCGCCGACGCGGCGAGAGAGGTGTGCGCCACGAACAGCCCGCGCCGCTGCTCGAGGGCGTCGAGCGCACGGTCGTCGAGCGCGGCCGCCAGCGCGGCAGGCGGGGCGTAGAACCACACGCTCCGAAACAACCACAGGCGGGGGTCGAGCGGAAACGGAAACGCGACCGGGGCCGCCGCCGCGTCGGGGCCGTCGAAGAGGTCCGTCACGCGCAGGCCGTCGCGGGGCGCGACGTCGCCGGCCGCCCACGCCCATCGGTAGCCGTGCGTGACCAGCAGGTCGCGAATCCCGAAGGCTCCACCGGCCGCCCAGCCCTGCGCCGCCAACGCTTCGCAGTTGGTATACGGCTCGTGATCGATCCACGTGACGACACCCCATCGATCGAACGCCGCGAGGCCGTTGGCCACGGCCTCGCGTGCGTCCCGTCCCTCGCTGATCGAGTGCGAGCCGACCTCGCTTCCGGCCGCCACCAGCTCGTCCGCCAACGCACGTGCCTCGGGATCGCCGGCGAGCGCGCCGACGTGGCCCTCCGCGAAGAACGTCTTCGTCACCCGGAGACCATGACCGAGAAGGCCCCGACGACCGTAGCCGGCGGCCGCCCGGTCCGACGTCCCGTACAGGACCGCGCGCAGGGCGCGCGGGTCCGTCCGGTCGGCGTGGTCGGTCACGACCACCGCCGCGCGCGCCCCGCGCGGCCAGCGCTCGACCACGAGGGGCAGCGGCGACGATGCCGGCGCGAGGCCGAGGATCGTCGCCTCGGCGTGCACGACTTCGCCGGCCGCGCGACGGCGGTTGCTCATCGCCGTGCGGCGTTCGAGCGCCGCCCAGTCGATGGGTGGCGCCGGGAGCGCCTCGCGACAGCGATCGTAGACCGCGAACGGATGCGCCGCCGCGTCGTCGAGCACGAGGTCGATGCCAACGACCGGCGCACCCGCGGCCTCGTGCCCGGGACGGTAGCGCGCCGCAACGAAACCCGCCCCGCCGGCGACCGCGAGCGTACCGGTCGCCACGAGGATCGGCGTCGCGCGATCGACGCGCACGGTGCCGCCGACGGGCCCCCAGCCGAGGTCGCGCCCGATCGCGAATGCCGCCCCGCGCAAACCGAGGTGCACGACCTCGCGCTCGACCGCCACGTCCGCCGCCCAGCGCAGCGCCACCGTCAACCGGAGGCCTTCCTCGCTCGGCGCAAGCCCGACCGTCGCGTCGATCACGTCTGCGCGGGTGTGACCCGCGAGCGCACCGCCGGCGGCGGTCCAGACGAGCGCAGGGAGCGATACGACCCCGCGTGCCGTCGCGATGTCGAGCCCGACGTCGACGCGCTCCACGTGCACGCCATCGCCCACGACGACGCCATGTGCCGGCAGCGCGCCCGCCACGATCCCCAGCCCCAGCAGCCCGCCTGCGCACGCCGCACGCACCCACCGAGTGTAGCAGGGTCCCGAGACCCGCGCGCTCGGGCTCACCCGCCGACGCGCCCGACGTGCTCGAGGATCGCCCGGGTCACCGCTTCCGGTGCCTCGAGCGCGACGGCGTGTCCCGCGCCCGGCACCACCAGCCGCGTGGCGCCCGGGATCGCATCGGCGACCGCGTGCGCCGCGGGGGTGAGCAGGTCCCCACCCGCGACCACGACGAGGGTCGGGGCGAGTATCCGACCGAGATCACCGCCGCGCGTCCCAGACCACGCCCGCAGCCCGGCCGCGGTGCGGGCGAGCGGCGCGGCCGCCACCCGCGCGGCGATCTCCGCAAGGCCACGCACCGTGCGCTCGCGAGCCCGGTCGTCGGCCAGCAGCTCGCGCGAGAACATCCACGGGACGAGCGCGCGCGCGAGCGTCTCCGGCCGCGCCTCGGCCGCGAGCGCGACCCACGCCTCGAGCACCGCGAGCAGACGCGCGTCGGCCACGACGAACGGCGTGATCAGCGTGAGCGAGCGCACGAGCTCGGGACGCGCGAGCGCGAGCTCGATCGCGACGGCCGCACCGAGACTGGCGCCCACGAGGTGCGTCGGGCCGCCCACGACCGCCGCGACGTCGGCGGCGTGCAGCGCCACGTCGTAGCGTTCGAGCGCCGGTGCGTCCGACAACCCCACGCCGCGCGGATTCACGCCCAGCACTCGGTACCGCTCGGCGAGCGCCGGAACCTGCCGCGCGAACGCCGCCACGTCGGTCCCGAACCCGGGGAGGAGCGCGACGACCTCGCCATCCCCCTGCGTCGGGACCTCGAGCGCGACGCCGTCGGCCACCGCCACGAGCGTCTTGCGGCGTTCCGCCCAGGCCTCGACGTCCTCGCGCGTGACCCGCCGCCCTGGGCCCGTGCCGGGCACCTGCGCCGCATCGATCCCGAGCCGGCGTGCGAGCGCGCGCGCCGCCGGGGTGATGGCGGCCTCGCCGCCGCGCCCGCCCATACTCGCGCCGGGCTCGGCCGGTGCGGCGGCCCGCGGCGGTGCCGGCGCCACCCGCTCGGGGCGGTCGTACTCGCGCCGGAACGCGTCGACGTCGAAGGGCTCGTCCATCGTCGTGGCGATCGCGGCGAGCAGGGACCCACACGGCACCGTCGCTCCCGCCGCGACGTACACGTGCCGGAGCACGCCCGAGGTCGACGCCTCGACTTCGACCTCGGCCTTCTCGGTCTCGATGACGACGACGGGCGCCCCCTTCGCGACCCGCGCGCCGACCGCCTGCGGCCACGCGAGGACCTTGCCCTCGCGCATGGTCATGCCGAGCTTGGGCATGCCGACTGGGCTGGCCATGGCCCCTCGCTCAGCCGAGCTGGCCGCGCACGGCGGCGATCACGGCCTCGGGCGTCGGCATGTAGGCGTCCTCGAGCACGGGGCTGTACGGCACCGGCGCGTGCGGCGCCGTCACCCGCCGCACCGGCGCGTTCAGCAGGTCGAATCCCTTGTCGACGCAGAGCGCCGCCACGTCGCTCGCGATCCCGCATCGTGGCGGTGCTTCGTCGATCACGACCAGACGCCCGGTCTTCCCGAGCGTGGTGAGGATCGCCTCCTCGTCGAGCGGCTGCAGCGAGCGCAGGTCGAGCACCTCGGCGCTCACGCCCTCGTGCGCCAGCGCCTCGGCGGCCTGCAGCGCCGTCTGCACGGTGCGCCCGAAGCCGACCAGCGAGACGTCGCTCCCCTCGCGGACGAGCGCCGCCTTGCCGATCGGCACGGTGTAGTCGCCCTCCGGCACGTCACACGACACGAAGATCAGGGATTTCGGCTCGCAGAACACGACCGGATCGTCGTCGCGAATCGCGGCGAGGAGGAGCCCCTTGGCGTCGGCGGCGTTGGACGGGATCACCGTCTTCAAGCCGGGGATCGCCGTGGTCATCCAGTAGAGCGACTGCGAGTGCTGCGCCGCCGAGCGCAGGCCCGCCCCCACCGACGTGCGCACCGTGAGCGGGACGCGTGCCTTGCCACCGAACATGTAGCGCAGCTTGGCGGCCTGGTTGAGGAGCGGATCGAGGCAAACACCGATGAAGTCGATGAACATGAGCTCGGCCACCGGGCGGAGCCCCGTGACGGCCGCGCCCACCGCGGCGCCCATGAAGCCGATCTCGCTGATCGGCGTGTCGCGGACGCGCTCGGCACCGAAGCGCTTGTAGAGACCGCGCGTGGCGCCCATGATCCCGCCCCACGCCTCTTCGATGCCCTGGTCCGCGCGGCCGCCCCCGCCCGCCACGTCTTCGCCGAGGATGATCACGTCCGGGTCGGACTCCATGGCGATGTGGAGCGCCTCGTTGATCGCAAACAGCATCGGAATCTCGCGTGCCATCGTCCTCACCCGTTCACGTAGACGTCGGTCAGCAGGTCGGACAGCTCCGGCAGCGGTGCCGCCTGCGCCGCCGCGACCGCGGCGGCGATCTCGGCCGCGACCTCGGCGTCGATGCGGCGGAGATTGCCGGGCTCGATCACCCCTTCGCGCACCGTGCGTTGCTCGAAGAGGTCGAGTGGGTCACGCGTGCGGCGCCACTCGTCGGCTTCCTCCTTCATCCGGTACGTGAGGGGATCCCCGACGTAGTGGCCGTAGTAGCGGTAGGTCTTGCACTCGAGGAGCGTGGGACCGCCGCCGCGCCGCGCGCGCGCGATGGCCTCCCCCGCCTTCTCGTAGACGTCGAAGAAGTCCATCCCGTCCGCGATCGCGCTCGGCATCGCGTACGATCCGGCCCGCACCGCGATGTCGCGCACCGGCGTGACGAACTCCATCGGCGTGGCCTCGCCGTAGAGGTTGTTCTCGACGACGAAGATCGCCGGGAGCTTCCAGACCGCGGCCAGGTTGAGGGCCTCGTGGAACTGCCCCTGGTTCGACGCGCCGTCGCCGAAGAACGCGACCGCCACCCCGCCCGTCCGCTTCACCTGCGCGGTCAGCGCAGCGCCGGCGGTGAGCGGCAGGCCCGCGCCGACGATCCCGTTGGCACCAAGCATCCCGTGATCGAGATCGGCGATGTGCATCGAGCCGCCCTTGCCCTTGCACACCCCGGTGCGCCGCCCGAAGAGCTCGGCCATCATCGCGTTCACGTCGACGCCCTTGGCGATCGCGTGGCCGTGGCCGCGGTGCGTGGACGCGATGAAGTCGCGGTCGCCGAGGTGCTTGCACACGCCGACGGCAACGGCCTCCTGGCCCGCGCACAGGTGGAGAAAGCCCGCGAGCTGGCCTGCGTTCACCAACTCGTTGAGCTTCTCCTCGAAGACCCGTATCCGGCGCATCTGCCGGTAGAGGTCCATGAGCGTCTCGGTGGAGAGCAGCATGGGCGCTCCCCTACCCCGCGGGCGAAGCTGCGACAAGACCGGGCCGCAATGCCGCTATCCGAACAGGCCGAGCTCGCGGCAGATGATCTGCTGCTGGATCTCGCTCGTCCCCTCCCAGATCGTGCCGACCTTCGCGTCGCGGAAGTAGCGCTCGACCGGGAACTCCTCGACGTACCCGTAGCCCCCGTGGAGTTGCACGGCGTCGCCCGTGATCTCGACCGCCGCCTCGGTGGCGAACAGCTTCGCTTCGCTGATGAGACGGGTGGCCCGCTCGCCCGCGTCCCAGCACTCACACGCGCGCTGGATGAGCGCCCGGGAGGCGTCGAGCTTCGTCGCCATGCGCGCCACCTTGAAGCCGGTCGCCTGGTGCTGGCCGATCGGCTTCCCGAACGCCACCCGCTGCGTCGCGTAGGCGCAGCTCGCCTCGAAGGCCGCCTGCGCGATGCCGACCGACAGCGCCGCGATGTAGAGGCGGTTGAAATCGAGCAGCTGCATCATCGCCCGGAACCCGCCGGCCCCACCGGCCCCGCCACCGCCGCCGCTCCCGCCGAGGCCGCCGGGCATGACCTCGACGTCGTCGAACTGCAGCTCCCCGGTCTCGCTCGAGCGCATGCCGAGCTTCCGCAGCGAACGACCGACCGTGAACCCCGGTGCGCCGCGCGGGACGACATAGACGCCGATCCCCCGCCCGCGCTCCTCGCGCGGGCGATCGGCGAATTCCGAGTGCACCGCCGCCACGAGATAGACGTCGGCGGTGGGCCCATTCGAGATGAACGTCTTCGCGCCGTTCAGCCGGAGCCCGGCCGGAGTCGGCGTCACCGTGGTGCGGAGGCCCACGAGATCCGACCCGGCACCGGGCTCGGTGAAGGCCATCGCGGGAAGAATCTCGCCGTCGAGCAGCGGCCCGAGGATTCCCGACCCCGGCCGTCCCCCGCTCAGCTTGACCAACGCCGCGGGGGACAGCACCGACGCCATCACGCCGATCGCGAACCCGCCGCAGACGCGCGCGACCTCCTCGGCGACCAGGCAGAGCATCAGGCTGGTGCCGCCGCCCCCGCCCAGCTCGGGAGGGACGCCGATGCCGAGCAGCCCGAGCGCCGCCATGCGCGGCAGGATGCGCTCGCGCGGGAACACCCCTTTCTCCTCGGCCGTGGCGACCAGCGGTGCCAACTCCCGATCGGCGAAGTCGCGGACGGTCTGGTGGAGGAGGCGCTCTTCCTCCGACAGGCGATACGTCACATTGTCCCCCCTCACCGCCGTGACCCGCCGGCGTAGACGGGTTCCTCTACCATCGGGGTTGGGCAGCTACAAGCCTACCTTGTCCGACGGAGAGCCGATGGGGGGACGGCGACGGGTCAGCTGAGGAGCGCGTAGAGCCGCGCCACCGCAGCGCGCTCGAGCTGAATGCGGCGGTCCGAGCCGTCGTCGAGCACCGCACCCGCACAGCCGGGCACGAGACAGCCGCGCAGGCTCGACGCGGGCGACGCGGTCAGCATCGGCGACGTCTCGTGCGGTGCGATGAGGCCGTGCGTCACCGCGTACTCGTGGGCCACCTGACTGTCGGTGAAGAGGATCGGGACGATGCCGTCGGCCGTCGTGATCCCGACCGGCTGCGGCGCGATCGCCGACAGTGCCACGGCCCGGGTGCCGTCACCCTCGAGCGCACGGCTCAGGTCGTCCGCCAAGCGGCGCGTGTCGGCCGGGGCCAGGAGCCGGAGCAGCTCGGGCAGCTCCCGCAGCGCCCGGGCAAGCTCGTCCAAACCGGCACGGCCTCGGCTCGCGCGACGGAGGGTGTCCACGACATCGGGCGAAAGCTGCTGGGCTGGCACCATCGTAGGGTCTCCGCCGGTGTTTCGGCGGGCTCCCGCCGGTTCTTGAGCCCGTCCAGGCCGGCTATGGGCCTGCCGTACCCCGCTCGCCGCAACGACACCAGGCCCGAACCCGCCCACCCAGGGTCTGCCCGGGGTCGCACTCCCGCGCGGCCAGCAGCAACACGATGCCGCGCTCGACGGCCCCGCGAACGCCCTCCCGCACCGCGAAGCACGTGACCTCGTCATCTTCGCGGGGCCGTGACCTGCCTTGACCGCGCCGCGGCCCGCACCATAGATACGGCGCCGCCGTCGAACCACCCGAAGAAAGGGAAGGAGCAGACGATGAGCGAGCGAAGGTTCCTCGTGCCTCCGGGCACGGAGATGATGCGCGACCAGTTCCACTTCTCGCAGGGCGTGCAGGTGGGCGATACGATCTACCTCTCGGGCCAGGGCGGCTTCGACGAGCACTTCCAGCTCGCCGACGACGTCGGCGCGCAGGCGCAGCAGGCGCTGCGCAACATGGCGCGCGTCCTCGCGGAGGCCGGCGCCTCGATGGACGACGTGGTCGACCTCACCTCCTTCCACCTCGACGTCGACGCGATGGCGGACGTGGTCGCGGCGATCCGCGAGGCGTTTCCCCGTCATCAGCCGGCCTGGACCGCGGTCGGCGTGACGCGGCTGGCCATGCCCGCGATGCAGATCGAGATCAAGGCGACCGCCGTGGTGCGGCGCTGACGACGACTCTCTTCCGCAACGGCACGATTTGGGCCGGCCGCAAGCCGACGCCCGACCTCGGATGGCTGCTCGTGGGCGGCGACCGCGTCGTCGCCCACGGCGGCGTCGCCGACCCACAGCCCGCGGCGACCACGACCATCGACCTCGGCGGCGCACACGTGCTGCCCGGCTTCTGCGACCCGCACTCGCACCTGAGCGTCGGCGCGTGGCTGCCCGCGGTCGGCGACGGCAGGCCGTGGCGCTCGCTCGAGGAAGCGCTCGCGGCGGTGCGCACCGCCGCCGTCACCGCGCCGCCCGGCGGGTGGCTCGTCTTCGGGCGCGTGAACGCGGAGCGCTGGCCCGGCAGCCGCCTTCCGTCGGCGGCCGCCCTCGACGCCGCCAGCGGCGGCCGCCCCGTCCTCCTCGTCGACGTCACGCTCCACCGCGGCGCCCTCTCGACCGAAGGCCTGCGCCGCTGCGCCGTGACGCGCAGCGCCCCCGACCCGCTCGGCGACGTCGAGCGCGGGCGTCGCGGCGAGCCGACCGGCATCGTGTGGGAGCAGGCGTTCGGGCGCGCGCTCGACACCGCGCTCCGGGCGCTCGCCAGCGATGTCGGCGAGACCGGCACGGACGGCCTCCTCGACCGCGCCGCGACCGAGCACCTGCGCTTCGGCCTCACGCGCGTGCACGAGCCCGGCGTCCCACCGGACGTCCACGTGCGCCTGGCTGCCCTCGCGGCGCGCACACCGCTGCGCTTGTCGTGGTCGGCCTCCGCGGCCACCGGGCTGCTCGAGCCGCCGCCCCTCCCCGACGCGCTGCCGCCCGGCCCCTACGGCGAGGGACCGGTGAGCGCGAAGCTCTTTCTCGATGGCGCACACCGCTGCGCCCTCTGCCTGCCGCCCGCGGCCGTGCTGGCGTCGCTCGGAGCGGCCGTGCGCGCCGCGCTCGTCGCCGGCGACGTCGTGCCCCTGCGCACGCTCGCCAGCCAACGCGTGCGCCTGGCGGGACGCCACCTGCACGTCGCCTGGGGGCGCTTCGACGATCGCGCCCTGCACGCGCGCGTCGGCGCGTACGCCGGCGCCGGCGTCGCGCTGCGCGTCCACGCGCTCGGCAATCTCGCCGTCACGCAAGCGGCCCGCGCGCTGGCCACGGTCCGCCCGCCGCACGCGACGGTCGAACACGTGCTGGCCGCGCGACGCGAGGACGCCGACCTGCTGGCGGCGTGCGCGGCGACGGCGTCGACGCAGCCCGGGTTCATCCCGACCTACGCGCCCACGATGGACGCCCTCGGCTTGGGGAACGGCGGGACGGTGCGCCCGCTCCCGCTGCGCACGCTGCGGGATGCCGGCGTACCGCTGGCGATCAGCTCGGACCACCCCTGCGGTCCGCTCGACCCGTTACACAACCTGCGACTCGCCGTGACCCGACACCGCCCCGACGGCGGCGCGTTCGTCCCGTCCGAGGCGATCACCCCCCTCGAGGCCGTGCACGCGGCAACCGCCCAGGCGGCGGCCGCCGCCGGATTCGCGGGCGAGGGCGTGCTCGTGCCCGGCGCCCCCGCGGACCTGGTGATCCTCACCGGCGACCCGTTCGTCGACGCAACGGTCGTGACGCGCACGTGGGTCGGCGGACGGCAGGCCTGGCCCGTCCCCGATTCGCCTTGACCGCCGCCGGGGCCCGGACATATTCCGACAACCCCATGCGGTCTCGACGACGCGCGCTGGGCGGCGCCTTGGCGATCGTCCTGACGCTCTCCGGGGGCGTCCGCGGGGCCGAGCACTGTCCTGATCGTTCCCCGCTCGGGAACGCGTACTTCGGCGACCTGCACACGCACACGTCGTACTCGTTCGACGCGTGGGACTACGGCACGCGCACCGATCCGGCCACGGCGTACGCGTTCGCCCGCGGCGCTCGGGTCGACGTCGCCGGCGGCGCCGATCCTCTCGCTGGGCAGGTGGGCGGCCCCTCCGGGGTGACCATCGACACCAGCGGCGGGAACCTCGATTTCGTCGCCGTCACCGACCACGCCGAGTTCCTCGGCACGATGCAGGGCTGCACCGTGAACGCCGGCGCCGAGTTCCACGACGATCCGTACTGCGCGGCGCTGCGCAGCGCCCCCAACCCCGACTTCCTCGACCCGTCCAAGCCGAACTGGGTCCTGCGATCGCCCTGCTACGGAACCAACCCCAACGGCGGCGGGTCCAGCGCGGCGGCCTGCGTGACCGAGACGACGAGCGCGTGGGCAGCCGAGCGCGTGGCCACCACGGCGGCGTACGCGCCCTGCCAGCTCACGACCTTCCACGCCTTCGAATGGAGCGGCGTCGACCTGCGCACCACGCCGTTCGGCACGCTGCACCGCAACGTCTTCTTCGCCAACGAGCAGGTGCCCGCCCTGCCGATCGACTTCGTCAGCTATGGCAGCAGTGGCCTCGGGCCGCGCGCGCTCTGGGCCGCGCTCGCCGAACAGTGTCCCGCCAGCACCGGCTGCGAGGCGATCACCATCCCCCACAACTCGAACCAGAGCCGCGGGGCGATGTTCGACTTCGCCGGTTACGCCCCCGAGGACGTCGCGCGGATGGCGCGCTACCAGCGTCTCGCCGAGATCCATCAGCACAAGGGCAACAGCGAGTGCCTCACCGACACCGCCGACGACGGCGCCGTCACCACCTGCGACTTCGAGCTCGAGACCGGCGACACCGACGCCGCGAGCGCGCCCGGCTACGTCCGCCCCGCCCTCGAGCGCGGCCTCGCGCAGTTCGCCGGCGAGAAGCTCGACCCGCTGCAGCTCGGCTTCGTCGGCGCCACCGACACCCACGACGCCACGCCGGGCAACGTCGGCGAGACGAGCTGGCCCGGCCACTCGGGGCTCAACGACAACACGCCCGCGCGGCGCCTCACCCGCATCGGCGGCCAGAACCCGGGCGGCCTCACCGGCGTGTGGGCCGAGGAGAACACGCGCGAGGCGATCTGGGCTGCGCTCATGCGGCGCGAGGTGTTCGCGACCAGCGGCCCACGGATCCGGGTGCGCTTCTACGCCTTCACCGGGCCGATGGACCCATGTACCGATCCCGACTTCCCCGCGCAGCTCGTCGCCGCCGGCGGCGTGCCGATGGGCGGCACGCTCGTCGAGCCGGGGAGCATCCCGCGATTCGTGGTCTACGCGCTCCCCGACGCCGCGCCGCTCGCCGCGGTCGATCTCGTCAACGCGCGCGTCGTCGACGGCGAGGTCGTCGAGCGCGTGCACACGATCCCGCTCGCGGGCGCGCCCGCCTGCGTCACCTGGACCGACCCCGCGTTCACGCGCACGGCCCCGGCGTTCTGGTACGCACGCGTGCGCGAGCAGCCGACGCCGCGCTGGTCCCACTACGACTGCGCGCGCCTGCAGCAGAGCAACCCGGGCGACTGGCAGACGATCGCTCCGGGCTGCGCCTCGTCGGACCCGGCCGCGGGCGGGCTCGACGTCACGATCCAGGAGCGCGCCTGGACGTCGCCGATCTGGTACCTGCCCGGCACCCTCGTCACGGTCCCGACGACGTCCCTGCGCCTGCGCGACGGCAGCGCACGCGCCCGCCGTTTTCGCTTCGACGCCGTGACGACGGGGGGACGCATCGTCGTCCCGGCGCGGCTCGGCGCCGGCGCCCCGCCCGCCGGCGGAGCGACGCTCACCGTGTACAACTCGGCGGGAAGCGGCGAGGTCGCCCGCATCGCGCTGCCCGCCGCGGGCTGGCACGCCAGCCGGCGTGGCACGCGGCTCACCTACCGGAGTCGGGATCCGGACGGCGCGATCCAGAAGGTGCTGGTTGCCACCGATCGGATCACCATTCGCGGCGGGCACGCCGGTTGGTCGTACGCGCTCGGCGAGCGACCGCAGGGCCGCATCGCCGTCCGGCTCCTCCTCGGCGGTGGGACCCTGTGGTGCGCGGACGCCCCGGCCGCGCCCGGGAGCGACACGCACGCACGCTTCGTCGCGACACGCGGCGCCCCGCCCCCGGACGTCTGCCCGGCCGTCGGCGCGACCACCCTCTGATGTCCGTGCTCCGCAGCCGCCTCGTTCACTTCGCCGTCGCGGGCGGAGTGATCTTCGCGCTCGCACCCCGCCCGCCCTCGCAGCGCGACATCGCGCTCGACTCCGCCACCCTGGCGGCCCTCGAGACGGCACAGGCGCAGCGGGCGGGCGCATCGCGCCTCGAAGCAGGCGGGAGCACCGACGTCCGCACGCGCGTGATCGAGGACGAGATCCTCTACCGCGAGGCGCTGCGCCTCGGCTTCGATCGCAACGACACCGTCGTCCGCCAGCGCCTGATCCAGAAGATGCTCTTCCTGGCCGAGGACCTGGCCGGCGTCTCTGCGCCCCCGACGGACGCGACGCTGCGCGCCTTCTACGAGGCGACCAGAGGGCAGTGGACCAGCCCGGCGCGGGTGCGCCTCATCCACGTCTACGCGGCGCCGGCGCACCGCGAGAGCCTCGTTGCGCTGCGGCCGGCAGTGATCGCTGCCGAGACGGCGGCACCCGGCGTCCCGCCGCCCCTCGGCGACGCCTTCGCGCTCCCCCGTGCGGTCGTGCTCGGAAACGACGAGCTGGCCCGCGACTACGGCGCGCCGTTCGCGGCCGCGGTCGCGGACCTCCCGATGGGCGAATGGAGCGAGCCCGTGCCGTCGAAGTTCGGATGGCACCTCGTGAAGGTCCTCGAGCGTAGGGAGTCTGGCCCCGCCACGTTCGAGGACGTGCGCGGCAGCCTGCCGATCTTCTACCTCGTCGCGCGCAAGAAACAGGCCGTGGCCGACTTCCTCCGCCAGGCGGCGCCCCGGTACCGGATCACGATCGACGGCGCGCCGCTCGCGGAGCTCCCGTCGAGCGGCCGGGTCGCCCCGGAGCGCGCGCAGGAGATCGACTGACGCGCGCCCTCCCGCTCGCGGCCCTCCTGCTCTGCGGGCTCGCCGCGCCGTACACCGTCCGAGCCCACGGCATGCGCAGCGCGTACCTCGAGGTCGTCGAGGGCGCGGGCGGGACCGTGCTGGTCACGTTCGGAACGACGGTGCCCGCGCCGGCCGTCGTGCCGCGCTTGCCTGCGACGTGCCGGCCGGTGGCCGACGCGCAGCAATCGGCGGGCAGCAACGTCCGCACGTGGTCGCTGCGCTGCGCGGGTGGCCTCGGCGGCCAGCGCATCGCGGTCGACGGCCTCGGGCCGGTGGTCACGGAAGCCGTCGTGCGCGTCGTTCGCCCCGACGGGCACGTGCTCTCGCGCGTCCTGACCGGCGCGGCGCCGGCGTGGGTCGTGCCGGCGGACACGTCGTGGGTGACGGTGGGCGCCCAGTACGTCCGCCTCGGCATCGACCACATCCTCACGGGGCTCGACCACCTGCTCTTCCTGCTCGCCCTCGTGCTCTACGTGCGCCGGCCGCGCCTCGTGCTCGTCACCGAGACCGCCTTCACGCTCTCGCACAGCGCGAGCTTCAGCGCGACCGCCCTCGGGTGGATCCACGTGTCCGCCCCGGCGGCCGAGGCGTGCATCGCGCTCAGCCTGGTGTTGGTCGCACTCGACGTCGGGCAGCCCCAGGCGGCCGCGCAGGCACCGTGGCAGGGACCGCTCATCGCCCTGGTCTTCGGCCTCGTGCACGGGCTCGGCTTCGCGGGCGCCCTCTCGGAGGTCGGGCTGCCGGATCGGGAGGTCGCCAGCGCGCTGGTCGGGTTCGGCGTCGGCGTCGAGATCGGGCAGGTCGTCTTCCTGCTGGCCGTGATGCTGGCGCTCGCGGCACTCGCTCGCGCGCGGCCGGCGGCGCTTTCCCGCGTTGCCCTCGCCGGGGCCTATCTCGTCGGGATCACGGGCAGCTTCTGGCTGTTCCAACGCCTCTGGACCTGCTTCGCCTGATCAGGGGACGCGGCCCGCGGCGCGCAGCGCGCGGTAGGTCGTGTAGCCGCCCGAGAGCGTGCGCGCGCGCCAGCCGCGCTGCGCCAGAAACCGCGCGGCATAGTACGCGCGCTGCCCGACCGCGCAGCAGAGCCAGACCTCGCGCTCGCGCGGCAGCTCGTCGAAACGCCCGCGCATCTGCGAAAGTGGCAGGTTGACCGCGCCCGGGACGTGCCCGCGGGCATACTCGTCGGGCTCGCGGACGTCGACGACGAGCGCGTCGGTCCCGCCGAGCTGCTCCCAGTCGGCGAGCGGCATGTCGCCGACGAGCACGTTGCCGGCGATCATGCCGGCTAGGTTGACCGGATCCTTCGCGGCTCCGAACTGCGGCGCGTAGCCGAGCTCCGCCTCGGCGAGATCGTGGACCGTGCCCCCGAACTGGATGGCGGTGGCGATGACGTCGATGCGCTTCTCGACGCCCTCGGTGCCCACCGCCTGCGCGCCCAGGATGCGCCCGTCCGGCACCGAGAAGAGCAGCTTGAGATGGATCGGCTTCGCGCCGGGATAGTAGCCAGCGTGGTGACCCGGGTGCAGGTAGACCTTCTCGAACCCCGTGACGCCCGCGCGCCGGAGCCCCTTCTCGCTCGCACCCGTCGACGCGACGGTCATGCCGAGGACGCCGACGACCGCCGTGGCCTGCACGCCGCGAAACCGTCCCCGACGTCCGGCGATCGCCTCGGCCGCGACGCGGCCCTGGCGGTTGGCGGGTCCCGCGAGCGGGAGCATCGTCTCCTGCCCGGTCAGCAGATCGCGCACCTCGACGGCGTCGCCGACCGCCCAGACGTGCGCGTCGGGGGTCCGCATGTGCGCGTCGACGACGATCCCGCCGCGCGCGCCGATCTCGAGACCCGCCGCGCGCGCGAGGCCGACCTCGGGCCGCACGCCGATCGCGAGGATCACGAGATCGGCGGCCAACCGTGCGCCGCTCTCCGCGACCACCACGAGGCCGCCGGGCGCGGCCTGCTCGATCGCCGCGAGGCCGTCGCCCAGACACAACGTCACGCCCTGCGCCGCGAGGTGCTCGATCACCGGCACGGCCATCTCGGCGTCGAGCGGCGGCATGACCTGGGGCAGCTTCTCGAGCACGGTCACCGCCAGGCCGCGCTGGTGCAGGTTCTCGACCATCTCGAGTCCGATGAAGCCGCCGCCCACGACGACCGCGCGCCGCGCGCCCCGTTCCTCGATCCAGGCGCGGATGCGACGCGAGTCGGGAATGCTCCGCACGGCGAACACGCCCGGCAGCTCCACGCCGGGGAGCGCGGGGCGGATCGGTGCCGCGCCGGGCGAGAGCACCAGAACGTCGTACGGCTCGGTCCGCGTCGCCCCGGTGCGCAGATCGCGCACCGCGATCGACCGCGCGCCGCGGTCGATCGCCGTCACCTCGGTCTCCGTGTGGACCGCGACGTCGAATCGGTCGCGGAAGGTCTCGCTCGACGCGACGAGCAGCGCGCGCTCGTCCGCGATCACGTTGCCGACGAAGTACGGGAGCCCGCAATTGGCGAACGACACGTAGGGGCCCCGGTCGAAGACCTGGATCGTGCAGGTCTCGTCGAGGCGGCGCAGCCGGGCCGCGCACGACGCGCCCCCGGCAACCCCACCGACGATCAGCACGCGGCGACCGCCCGGAGCCCGACTCGTGTCGCTCATGGCGACTCTCCTAGCACGTCACGACGCGCCCGACAGGGAGCCCCGGGTTGCCTCGCCGCCGCCCGACTGCTCTACCGCCACTACGCATGCCCTTCACCGGCCTCGGCCTCGACCCCGCCCTCCTGCGCGCCATGCGCGAGATCGGCTTCACCCGCCCCACCCCCGTTCAGCGCGATGCCATTCCCCCGGCGCTCGCGGGGCGCGACGTCCTCGCCTGCGCGATGACCGGCAGCGGCAAGACGGCCGCCTTCGTGCTGCCGATCCTGCAGCGGCTCATGGGGAAGCGCCGCGGTACGACGCGCGCGCTCGTGCTCACCCCGACCCGCGAGCTGGCCGCACAGGTCGACACGCACCTGAGCGAGCTCGCCGTGCACTCGCCGCTCACCGGCGCGGCCGTGTTCGGCGGCGTCGGCATGGGGCCACAGGAGCACGCCTTTCGCAGCGGCGTGGACGTGCTCGTCGCGACCCCGGGACGCCTCCTCGACCACTTTCGCCATCCCTATGCGAAGCTCGACGGCCTCGAAGTCCTCGTACTCGACGAGGCCGACCGCATGCTCGACATGGGCTTCCTGCCCGACATCCGCCGCATCCTGAAGCACCTGCCGGCGCGCCGGCAGACGCTCTTCTTCTCGGCAACGATGCCGCCGCCGATCGTCGCGCTCGCGCGCGAGCTGCTGCGGGACCCCGTCACCGTGAACCTCGAGCGCAAGGCGGCCCCGGCGGTCGGCATCACGCAGGCCGTGTACCCCGTGGGCCAGGAGCTCAAGGCGGCGTTGCTCTTCGAGCTGCTCAAGCGCGGCGACGTGCGGAGCGTGATCGTCTTCACGCGCACCAAACACCGCGCCAACCGGTTGGCCGAGTTCCTCGACCGCCATCGCATCGCCTGCGCGCGCATTCACGGCAACCGCACGCAAGCGCAGCGCACCGCCGCGCTCGACGGCTTCAAGGCCGGCCACGTCCGGATTCTCGTGGCGACCGACATCGCGGCGCGGGGCATCGACGTCGAGGCCCTGAGCCACGTCGTCAACTTCGACGTGCCCGCGGTACCCGACGACTACATCCACCGCGTCGGCCGGACGGCGCGCGCGGAGGCCACCGGCGACGCCTTCACGCTGGTCGCGCCCGACGAGGAGAACGACCTGCGCGCGATCGAGCGCGCCATCGGCCGGCGCCTGCCCCGCATCACGGTGCCGGGCTTCGATTACGCCAAGAAGCCGACCGAGCGCTTCGAGGTCCCGATCGCGGAGCGGATCGCCGCGATTCGCGCACGGAAGGCCGAGGACCGTGCGCGCGCCAACGCGAAGGCCGCACGCGCGCCCGGTCCCGCGGCCCCGGGACGGCGGTCACGGCGGCCACACCCCGCGCGCTGAGGCCCCCCGCGACCGCGTGCCTACCGGCGGCGCGCCCCGCGGCGGCTGCGGACGCCGCCGCTGTAGACCGTGCGCGGCACGCGCTTCGTGTCGCGCGCGGGGTTCGGGACGATGCGCCCATGTCCGTACTCGAACCCCTCGAGGTCGGTGCACTCGAGCACCGTGCCGATCTTCCGCTCGATGTCGCGCAGCGTCTCGTGCTCCTCGGGCGCCAGGAACGAGAGCGCCGTCCCCGTCCGGCCGGCCCGTGCCGTACGGCCGATGCGGTGCACGTAGTCCTCGGGGCTGGCCGGCATGTCGAAGTTGATGACGTGACTGATGTCGTCGATGTCGATGCCGCGGGCGACGATGTCGGTCGCCACGAGCACGCGGAACTGGCCCCGCCGGAACCCATCGAGCGCGTGCTGGCGCTGCGCCTGCGTGCGGTTGCCGTGGATGGCCGTGCCGCGAATCCCGCTGCGGTCGAGCACCTTCGCCACGCGATCGGCGCGGTGCTTCGTGCGGGTGAACACCAGGACGCGATCGAGCCGCTGCTGCTCGATCAGGCGCACGAGCAGGTCGGCCTTCTGCAGCCCCCCGACGGGGTAGACGCGCTGCGCGACCGCCGCGACCGGGGTGGTCGTACGGACGATCTCCACATGCGCCGGATCCGAGAGCGTCGAGCCGATGACGCGCAGGACCTCGGGCGACATCGTCGCGGAGAAGAGGAGATTCTGCCGCCGGGGCGGCAGCAGCGCGAGGATACGGCGCACGTCGGGCCAGAAGCCCATGTCGAGCATGCGATCGGCCTCGTCGAGCACCAGGACCTCGACGGCACCGAGGTGCACGTCGCCGCGGCCGTGCAGGTCGAGCAGGCGCCCGGGCGTGGCGACGAGCAGATCGACGCCGCGGCGCAACGCCCGGGCCTGCGGGTCGTAGCCCACGCCGCCGTACACCACGGCGACCCGATGTCGGGTAAAGCGCGCCGCGTCGCGGGTCACGCCCTCGATCTGCACCGCCAGCTCGCGCGTCGGCGTGACGACGAGCGCCCGCACCGCGCCGCCGCCGGATGGGACGCGCTGCAGCATCGGCAGCACGAACGCGGCGGTCTTGCCGGTGCCGGTCTGCGCGCACGCGACCACGTCGCGGCCGCCCACGGCGAACGGGATTGCCTCGCGCTGGACGGGAGTCGGGCTGGTATAGCCCATGGCCGCCACCGCCTGTTGCAGGCGAGGCTCGAGACCCAGGTTGTCGAAACTCAAGAAATTGCTCCTTTGCCGTGCGCCGTGTCGGGCGGCACTGCGTTGCAGACGCAGTCGTTCCGACGGTCACGAGCGGAGCGCGGGAAAACCGAGTCTTGGTTGGGGCGCCACGACGGTGGCGCAGTTGAACGTGCGGACTATACCTGTGGACGGACCCGGAAGCCAGTCGCGGGCGCCAGCGCCTCGCCGCGCCCCACCCTCGGCTTGACCTGCGCCGGATTTCGTTCGCAGATGGGCGCCCGCGCGGAGCGCGCAACTCGAGGAGGTGGAGACGATGAGGCGAGGAATCATCCTGGTGGCACTGACCGCCCTGGCGGGCGCGCTGGAACCCACATGGGGCGCGGTCTTCTGTCAAAAGAAGTCGGGCGCGGTGTTCCTCCGCGACACCTGCAAGAAGAAGGAGACGGCGGTGGACCTCGCGACGCTCGGCGCCGTCGGTCCGACGGGCCCGACCGGTCAGGACGGTACGCCGGGCACCCCGGGAGCCGCGGGATCCGCCAAGGCGTATGCCTACGTCGACAGCACCGGCGCGGTGGCCCCTTCGCGGTCACTCCACATCACGGCCGCCAAGGAAGGTACGGGGGAGTACTGCATCAAGGTCGACGGCGTCACACCTCAGAACATCATCGCGATGCCGGAGGACTTCGGCTCGCCGCCGCACCAGGCGAGCGGCGACATCGGCGGCCTCGGGTCGTGCAGCTCGCTCCTCCCCGGCACCAACGCCTTCGTCGTCATCCGCAAGGTGAGCGACGCCAGCCTCGAGGACGCGAACTTCTTCGTGATGGCCAACTGACCGGCGACGGGAACGACCTCCGGCAGGTCCCCGAGATCGCACGCCACGGGAAGCGATCCGCCTGCTCGACGAAGGTATCAGCCTCGCAGTCACCAGCCTCGGTCCGGCGCCGACGCGCGCCGTCGACGGCACCAGCAGACCCCTCGCGCCGAGCGCGCGCACCGGCCGCGCGAATCGAGACGTCGCATCTCGGAGATGGCGTTCCGAGGGGCAAGATGGGAAGCGGGATGTGCGTGTCAACCTCGGGACTCCAAGTCGCCGCCAGTCGCGATTGGGCCTGGCATGGTGATTGCCCTCGGGCTGACGGTGCTGACCACGGCCTACGCCATCGGCAGTGTCTCGAGCTGCCGCCTGAACCCGACGGTGTCGGTCGGTTTCCGGGCGCAGCCGCGCTTCCTGGCAAAGGACCTCACACATCCGAAACCCGACCCCGGATGTCTCTCCGGGGTCGTGATCGCCGCCGGCATCCCGAGACTGGCGTATGGGACGTGCGGCAAGCAGCCAGACACCGTGAGCAAGGCGCATGGCCCGCGCACCTAGGATGACGCGGCATCCACCGCTCACGGGCTTCTGGGACAGACCGCTTCCGGGGCTGCTGGAGGCCCTGGGGACGACGCCCGCGGGGCTGACTTCGGACGAAGCGCAGCGGCGGCTGCGTCTCTACGGGCGGAACGCGCTGGCGCAGGAGCCGCGTTTTGCGGCGTTGCTCAACTTCCTGCGCTTCTTCGCCAATCCGCTGGTCGTCGTCCTTCTGGTGGCCAGCGTCGTCTCGATCGCGCTGAACGACCCGATCGATGGCCTGATCATCATCGCGATGGTCCTGCTCAGCGTGATGCTGAACTTCTTCATGGAGTTTCAGGCGCGCCACGCGGTGGAGGCGATCCGGAAGCAGGTCGCCACCACCGCTGCCGTCGTCCGCGACGGGCGGGAGGAGGAGATCCCGACCGTGGACCTGGTCCCCGGCGACATCGTCAAGCTCAACGCGGGGGACCTCGTGCCGGCCGACGCCCGGCTACTCGACGTCAAGGACCTCCAGGTGCGCGAATCCGCGCTGACCGGCGAGTCGCTCCCGGTCGAGAAGATCGCCGGGGAGCTGCCGCACGGGACGCACGGCGTGATCGAGGCGAGGAACAGCGTCTTCCTCGGGACCGCCGTCCAGACGGGGATCGGCACCGCGGTCATCGTCTCCACCGGATGCGACACCGCCTTCGGCGAGATCGCTCAGCGGCTGGCAGCGCGGCCGCCGGAGACCGAGTTCGGCCGGGGCATCCGTCACTTCGGCTTGATGATCACGCGGGTCATCATGGTCCTCGTCCTGTTCGTCCTGCTGATCAACATCCTGCTCCACCGGCCGCTGCTCCAATCGTTCCTCTTCTCGATCGCGCTCGCCGTCGGCATGACCCCCGAGATGATGCCGACGATCATCACGATCACCCTCGCCCAGGGTGCCCGGCGGATGACCAGGAAGAAGGTCCTCGTCAAACAGCTCGCCGCCATCGAGGACTTCGGCAGCATCGACATCCTCTGCAGCGACAAGACCGGCACGTTGACCGAAGGCGAGATCGTGCTCGACCGCCACGTGAGCATCCGCGGCGACGACGACGCAAACGTCCTGCGGCTGCTGTACCTGAACAGCTTCTTCGAGGCAGGGATCAAGAGCCCGCTCGACGCTGCCGTCCTGAAGCACGAGCACCCGGCCATCACCGAGTACGCGAAGGTGGACGAAATTCCGTTCGACTTCCACCGCAAGCGGCTCTCCGTGGTGGTGCGGCACGCCGGCGAGCACCTGCTCGTCACGAAGGGCGAAGTCGAAAGCGTCTTCGCGGTGTGCACGACCGTCGCCGTCGACGGGTCCACGCAGCCGTTCGACGAGACCCGGCGGGCCCTCGCGGAGGCGACGTACCGCACGCTGAGTGCCGACGGGTACCGGACGCTCGGTGTCGCCTCCCGCACGGTGGGCCAGCTCGACGCCTACGAATCCAACGCAGAGCGCGAGATGACGCTCGTCGGGTTCGCCGCCTTCCTCGACCCGCCGAAGGAGAGCACCCGCGCCGTCCTGGACGCGCTGAAGGCGAACGGCGTCCAGGTGGTCGTGATGACCGGGGACAACCCGTACGTGAGCCAGAAGGTCGCGCGCGACGTCGGCCTCGCGGCCGACCTCGTCGTCACCGGCACTCAGGTCGACACGATGGACGACGCGGCCCTCGCCTACCAGGCGGCGAAGTCCGCGATCTTCGCGCGCGTGTCCCCCGAACAGAAGAACCGCGTCATCCTCGCCCTGAAGGCACGGGGGCACGTCGTCGGCTTCATGGGCGACGGCATCAACGACGCCCCCTCGCTGCACACCGCCGACGTCGGCATCTCGGTCGTCAACGGCGTCGAGGTGGCAAAGGATGCGGCGAAGATCATCCTGCTGGAAAAAGATCTCGCCGTTCTGAACGACGGCATCATCGAAGGTCGGCGCTGCTTCGCCAACATCATGAAGTACATCGTGATGGGGACGAGCTCGAACTTCGGCAACATGTTCAGCATGGCCGCGGCGTCGCTCTTCCTCCCGTTTCTGCCGATGCTGCCGACACAGATCCTCCTGAACAACTTCCTCTACGACGTCTCGCAGATCAGCATCCCCATCGACAACGTCGACGCCGCGCTCCTGCGCCGGCCCAAGCGGTGGCAGATCGGGTTCATCCGTCAGTTCATGACGATCATCGGCCCGATCAGCTCGCTCTACGACTTCCTCACGTTCGGCCTCCTGCTCTGGGTGTTCCAGTCCTCCACGAACCCGTCGCGCTTCCACACCGGATGGTTCGTGGAATCGCTGGCCACGCAGACGCTCGTCGTGTTCGTGATCCGGACCGCGGGCAACCCGTTCAAGAGCCGCCCGAGCTGGCCGCTGCTGATCGCGGTCCTGGCCGTCGTCACCGTCGCGATCGGGCTGCCGTATACCCCGCTGCGGGCTCCGTTGGGGTTCACCCCCTTGCCGCTTCCGCTCCTGGGGACGATCGCGCTGTTGACCGTCACGTACCTCGCGCTGGTCCAGGTGGTGAAGACCTGGTTCTATCGGAGGCACGCGCTGCTCTGACCGCGTGTGCGCTCATCCGCGATCCGGGCGGTGACGGCGTACGCGCCGGAGCTTGGTCTTGCCCCACTTTCCTGAGCCGGCCGGTCTCTCGTAAAGAGCCTCCGCGAGGTCCCCGAACCAGGAAGGAGATGGGACGATGCGGACGAGCAAGTTCACGCCGGAGCAGATGGTGCACATCATCCGCCAGGGCGACAGTGGCGTGCCCGTGGTCGAGTTGTGCCGCCAGCACGGCATCAGCGAGCAGACGTTCTACCGCTGGAAGAAGCGCT
Organism: Binatia bacterium; assembly: GCA_046327955.1. GTDB lineage: Bacteria > Desulfobacterota > Binatia > DP-6 > DP-6 > JAXLXP01. Next base: position 176,672 of record JAXLXP010000007.1, read on the forward strand.
TCGGCGATCTCGGCACCGCCGAGGTCCGCGAGCTGCGCCAGCTTCGGGAGGAGAACCGGAAGCTGAAGCAGGTCGTCGCCGATCTGACGCTCGACAAAACGATCCTGAAGGAGGCGCTCGGAAAACAATGGTAGCGCCGGCCCGATGGCGGGAACTCGTGGCGTGGGCGCAGGCGGCGTACCGTCTGCCCCAACGCTACGCCTGTCAGACGCTCGGGGTCGCGCGCTCGAGCGTTCGGTATATCGGTCGCCGGCCGCCGCAGACGGCGTTGCGCCGTCGCATTCGTGAGATCACCGAAGTCCGGTTGCACTACGGCTATCGCCGCGTCCACCTGCTGCTGCGACGCGAGGGATGCACCGTCAACCACAAGCGGGCGTATCGCCTGTACCACGCGGAGGGCCTGGATTTACGGCGCAAACGGCCGAAGCGCCGCCGGGCCGCGGTGCCCCGCCAGCCGCGCGTGCAGCCGACGCGGACGAATGAACGCTGGACGATGGACTTCATGAGCGATGCCCTCGCGGGCGGACACCAATTGCGCGTGCTGACGGTCGTGGACAGCTCCACGCGCGAGTGCGTCGCCCTCGAAGGCGGCGCGCACTTCACCGGGCGCGATGTGGCCCGCGTGTTGACGCGCGTCGGGGCGGAACGCGGGCTACCCGCCGTGATCAACGTCGACAACGGGACCGAGTTCACCTCGCGCGCCATGGATCACTGGGCCTGGAGGCACGGCGTGCAGCTCGACTTCAGTCGCCCCGGCAAACCGACCGACAACGCGATGATCGAGTCCTTCAACGCCAGCGTGAGACGTGGGTGCTTATCGGCACATTACTTTTCGACTCTCGCCGAGGCCCAGGTCGTGCTGCAGACGTACCGCGACGAGTACAACAACCACCGGCCGCACAGCAGCTTAGGCCAGCAGACCCCGACCCAGTTCCGGGCCGGGACGACGACGAAACAGGACCTCGTGGAGGCGCCTTTACGAGTGGCCTAGTGGCTCAAGGTTGGGGGCAAGCCCAGCTCCCCCCAAGGTTGGGGGCAAGCCCACGGGAGTTGTCCGCCTTATGGAGGTGGAGGTGGACTCAAATAAAGTTGAAACGGACTGCCGTCGGGGAGTGAATCGCCCCGGTTTCGCCGGAGGCTGGATTACTTGACTCAAGCCACCATGGCCTGGGTCTCCTGACGCCGATAGTACGCCGCTTCATACTCGATCGGCGGTACGTTTCCGATCGGCTCGAGAAGGCGACGGTTGTTGAACCAGTCGACCCACCTGAGCGTCGCCAGCTCGACGGCATCGACGTGCCGCCATGGCCCCCGACGACGGACCAGCTCGGTCTTGTACAAACCGATCACCGTCTCCGCGAGGGCGTTGTCGTACGAATCGCCGACGGTGCCGACCGATGGTTCAATCCCGATCTGTGCCAGCCGCTCCGTGTACCTTATGGACAAATACTGCTTGGGTTCAACCAGTCGTCGCAACGCTGCCCTTTTGAACTGATCGTAGGTGCTCGTCGAGGGCCTCGGCGGGAGTCCGCCAGCCGAGGGTCTTGCGCGGGCGGGTGTTCAACGCGAGCGCGACGGCATCGAGGTCGTCGCGGCGGTGTCGGTGAAGGTCGGTGCCCTTCGGGAAGTATTGCCGCAGGAGGCCGTTAGTGTTCTCGTTCGTTCCACGCTGCCACGGGCTGTGCGGGTCACAGAAGTAGATCGCCAGCCCGGTGTCGACGCGGAGCTGCGCGTGTTGCGCCATCTCCGCGCCTTGGTCCCAAGTGAGCGATCGCCGGAGCTGTTTAGGTAGCGTGGCGATCACCCGAGCGATCTCGTCGCGCACGGCCTCGGCGCCGTGCCCAGCAAGGGGTGGCCCGTTCTTCACGCGTAGCTGCTCACCGTGGCCTGCCATTGGCGGCAGGTGCAGCAACATTGTGAACCGGGTGGTGCGCTCCACCAGGGTGCCGATCGCCGACTTGTTGAGCCCGATGATCAAGTCACCTTCCCAGTGGCCCGGGACTGCGCGGTCGGCGACGTCGGCTGCCCGCTCGCTGATCATGACCTCTGGGGTGACGAACGGCTTGCCACGGCCCTTCGTGCGGGCCCGGGGCACCCGCAGCGCGCGCCCCGTGCGCAAACAGGTGACGAGTTCGCGCTTGAGTGCGCCGCGGCCCTGGATGAATAAGGCCTGATAGATCGCCTCGTGCGATATCCGCATGGTCGTATCCTCGGGGAAGTCGCGCTTTAGCCGGTTCGATATCTGCTCCGGGCTCCATGACGTGGCCCACCGGCGGTCCGCTCGCGGACCGTGGCGTCGGCCAACGAACCGCACCGTCGGGCCGGGCACCCGCTTCCCGTCGGGCCGAGCGATCGTACCCGCGAGTCGGTCCTGCACATACGCACGAAGCCGCGCCACCGATGCTAACTTCGCCGTCTTGGGGCGGCGGGCCTGGAGTTCGGCCTTCCACTGCGCGATCGATGCTCGATAGTCGAGCTGCCCGCCGCGCGTGGCCGCGTTGCGGCGCAGCTCACGGCAGATCGTCGACGCAGGCCGCCCGAGCGTGCGGGCGATCGCCCGTACCGCCAGCCCTTGCCCTCGGAGCAATGCGATGTCTTCACGCTCAGCGAAGGACAGGTACCGGCCCGACAGCGGGGTAAGCTGGATCGACGGCATGCCACCCCGCTCGCGAAACCAGCGCGCGCCGACTGCGGCGGACGTGCCACACGCGATCGCCGCGTCCTCGCTCGACAGTCCCTCGGCGATTTTCATCCAGAACCCCCGCTCCACATCGCGCCGCACCGGTGGTCGGCCCGGCGACCGCATCGCCGGCCGCCCAGTCAGCGTCACCATCCACCCACGAGGTCGTCCCATACAGCACCTCCTTCTCAAGATGTTGCGACGACCGGTTGAATGCACCCTGCGACCCGCGGTCGCTGTGGTGAATGAGCCCCTCGCGCTGTGGCCGTGCATGGATCGCTTGCTCCAGGGCGTCGAGCACGAGGTCGGTCCGCATCGACGTCGAAACGCGCCACCCGACGATGTGTCGCGAGAAGACGTCGATGACGAAGGCGACGTACACCATGCCGCTCCACGTCGCGACGTACGTGAAGTCCGCTACCCAGAGAGCATTCGGGCGATCCGCCGTAAACTTCCGCTTGACGAGATCCGCTGGGCGGTCAGCAGAGTCGTCGCTCTTGGTCGTGATTCGGAATGCCCCGCCGCGCGTCACGCCTCGCAAACCCATGTCCCGCATCAGCCTTTCTACCGCACAGCGAGCGGCGTCGATCTTCTCTCGGCCGAGTTGCCGCCACACCTTCTTCGCTCCGTAGACGAAGAAGTTGTCGTCCCAGACGCGCCGGATCTCTCCCTGGAGTGCCTCGTCACGCTGCGCTCGCTTCGATCGCCGAGACGGATCGGCCTGCTGCCGCTTCCGCTCGTAGTACGTCGACGGGGCGATCGGCAGCTGGGCGCAGATCGGCTCGACCCCGAGCGCGTCACGGTGTTCGTCGATGAACGACACCATCACTTCGGTCGGCGGTCGAGCTCCGCCTGGGCAAAATACGCGGACGCCTTCCGCAGGATCTCGTTCGCGCGCCGCAGCTCGCGATTTTCGCGCTCCAGCTCACGGAGCTTCGTCTTCTCGTCCGTCGTGAGGCCGTCGCGCTTGCCTGCGTCGCGCTCGCGCTGCCTCACCCAGTTTCGCAGGGTCTCCGGCGTGCAGCCGATCTTCCCCGCGATCGACTGCATCGCTGCCCACTCCGAGTCGTGCTCGTCCCGGTGCGTCAGCACCATTCGGACGGCACGCTCCCGCACCTCCGCTGAGAACTTGTTCGGTCTCCCCATGGCCCCAATCCTCTCAAGAGTTGGAGCCTCCGGTAAACTCGGGGCGATTCAGGTCAGGGCGACGAAGCGACGGGACACAGCGCTCTTCGAGATCGCTCGCTCGGTCACGTGGCCCGGCAGCGGATCGAGCGTGCGACGATATTTCCGCGTGGCGACGCCAATGGCCATCTGTTCGAGCGTGTAGGCGTCGAGGGGGTCGTGGGCGCTGGCGTAGCTGAAGCTCGGCAAGTGGAGCTCCTTGCCGTCTGTACTGCGCGCTCGAAGCCGGGGCATCGAGATGCGCCGCCCCCCGAGCACGACCTCACTCGGTGCACTGCCCCCTCGGATGGCGCGCCGATCGGGATTCGGGAGATTCTTCGGCCCGCAGAGTTGCTCTCGGTCCTGTTCCATCATCGCCTGGAAGACCTGCTGGCCCGCGGTCAGGCAGAGACCGAAGAACGACGTCTTCATGTCAGCGAGCACGTCGATCAGCGGCAGCGGCACCTGCACGCTCACGGCCGGCGGGGCGGCGGGGGCTTTCTCTGCGGACGATCCTGTGCGACTTCTCTTCATGGCGGCTTCCTTTCCCTTGGTTGTGGTGACCCGTCCTTTACAGGACGGGGAAAGGAGCCGCCGCTCTCTCTGGTTTCAGGTCAGCCGTTCAGCAGATTCCGGGACATCCCCTGATGACGTTGGTGCCCCAAATGGCGTCGAACACCGTCGGTTGATCAAACGACCGAGGAGTGCCAAACGGAATGGTCCTGTCTGTCGCGCAATAGCAGGAGATGATGTCGAGGATGGCGCAATCGATGCCGCTGTCATTCTGAATGTTCATATCAAGGAAACCGTTGGCGGCGAGTTGTGGAATGTCATCCAAAGGCGGGCCGCTCGGCTACGGCAACGCGGCGGGGTTCAGGGTGATGATCTGGCCGCGCCAGCCAGGGAGCCAAGGTCCGCGGATGCGGGTTATGACAACATCCCCCCGGTTATCGCGCCTACAGGCTCAAGGAGGATTAGGATATGGTCACGGCGCGCGACATATTGATGCAGATGCAAGCCCATGCAAACCCGGAAGTCGCACGGCGTCTGGACGGCGTGGTCATCCAGTTTTTACTCGAGGGCGCAGGCGGTGGAGACTATCAATTCCACGTTGGTAGCGGCCAATGTGAGGTCGTCGACGGCCGCCATGCCTCCCCTCAAATGACGTTGGCTATGAGGTCGGGCGACTTCGTCGACATGATTATGGGACGCCTGAATGGGCAAGAGGCATTCTCGAGTGGCCTCCTCCGTCTCTCTGGCGACATGTCGGTCGCGATGATGATGAGCGAGTTGTTCACAGCGCCTGAATCCCCCACACCACCGGCAGAGGGAACCGAGCGGATTCTTGAGCTTCTAGAGACGATTAGTACCAAGCTCGATGCACTAGCCCATATCCCAGCGATCAGAGACTTGCTGCAAGACGTGACGACTGCTCTCGAAGACAAGTAAGGAGTTCGCAGACCGGAGGGCAACACTGCAGAACGTGGCCGCCGCGCGTCGCGACGGGTAGTGTCGGGTTTGTGGTGGAAAGTGAAGGCGTCATCATCCGGGGCAGTTGATCCCTACAACTGCACGCTCCCGCCGGACGGCAGGAGCCGGAGGATGACGCCATGGACAGCGATAGCAAGCGCGCGGCCGCCGCGGAAGGGGTGGCGTACGGGCCGGACACCATCGAGACGATGATGCGGCTGCGGATCCGCGACACGATCGAACACCTTGTGGACGAGGAATTGGAGACGGCGCTCGGGGCGACCAAGTCGGCCCGCGTCGGCGCGCAGCGCCAGGGGTACCGGCACGGGACGCGGCCCCGGACGTTGACGACGAGTCTGGGCCCGACGACGTTCACGTTGCCCCGGGTGTAAATTCTCATCGTCAATGTGCCAGAGACTCGCGGACGTTCGCACTGAACATGTGCCATCAGCTTGGTGAGGATCCGTCCGTGTTCTCACCGACCGCGTCGGTGACGGGGGGCGGGAGATCGGTGCGCTCCTTGCCGCGGATGCGGTAGCTCTCGCCCTTCAGGTAGTAGACGTCGCCGTGGTGCATGAGGCGGTCGACGAGCGCGGCGGCGAGGGCGCTGTCGTGCAGGACGCGGCCCCACTCCGTGAGACTCTTGTTCGAGGTGACGATCGTCGCCTTCTTCTCGTAGCGCGTCGCGATCACCTCGTAGAGCAGCGGACCGATCTCCGGGTCGGCCGGCAGGTAGCCGAATTCGTCGAATTATGTCGAGCTCCACATAACTCGACTCATGTGGAGCACCTCGTAATGTGGCGTCGCCGCCGGGTGGGCCACGATTCTGCGGACTCGAGGGGCGAGAGCTCCACATAACCGGGTCGGTTTACAGGGCTTTCAGCCAGTCCATGATCGTGGCATCGCTCCGCCAGGCGGAGCTGACGTCGCCGAGGCCGTCGGGATGGGCCTTCGCGATCGCCGCGCGCTTCATCTCGAGATCGACGGCCGCGTAGCGGTTGGTCGTCTCGACGCTGGCGTGGCCCAGCCAGTGGCTGATGGTGACGAGGTCGACGCCGGCCTGGAGCAGGTGGACGGCGGTTGTATGCCGCAGCGTGTGGGGGTGCACGCGCTTGGTGGTCAGGGTCGGGACCGTCGATTGCACACGGGCGACGTACTTGCGCAGGAGGTAGCGCGCACCGAAGCGGGTCAGCGGTTGGCCGCGCGCGCTGCGGAAGAGCGGCTGCATGGCGTCGGGCGCGAGCCGTTGCGCGCGGAGGAGCGCTGCGAAGACCTCGGCGGTCTGCGGCCAGAGGGGACAGACGCGCTCCTTACGCCCCTTCCCGCGGAGCCGCACTTGGAGCGGCCGGGCGAGCTGGAGGTCGCACGGCCGGACGTCGAGGATTTCTTGCACGCGGGCGCCCGTGTTGAACAGCGCGAGCAGGAGCGCGTGATCCCGGCGCCCGGCGGGGGTCTGCGGGTCGGGCGCAGCGAGGAGCGCCCGCATCTCCTCCATCTCCAAGTACTCGACCACACGGGGACGGGCGCGCTTGAATGGGATGGCGAGCAACCGCTGGCAGCGCTCGAGGTGCTCAGGCTGGCTCGTCGCCGCGTACCGGGCGAACGCGTGAACGGCCGCGAGGCGCGCATTGCGCGTCGAGGGGCCGTTGCCGCGCTCGGCCTCGAGATGATGGAGGAACGTGAGCACGGCGTCGGGCTCGAGGTCCACGAGGTCGAGGTCGACGACGGCGCGCCCGCAGTGCGCGGCGAGGAACCGGAGGAGCAGCGTGAAGGCGTCCCGGTAGCTGAGGATGGTGTGCGGGCTGACCCCACGGACCCGCGGCAGATGATCTCCGAAGAAGCTCCGCAAGGTCCGCGCAAGCGCATTGGGCGCCGCGGCGCTCATCGGTCGTCTCCCGGGCTCGCCGCGAGCAGCGGAGCGCAGTGTCGTGCGAAGCGCTGATTGGCGGCTTCGGCAACCGGGGGAAGCAGCGCGAGGTAGTAGGCGGTCGAGGCGATCGAGACGTGGCCCATCGCCGTCGCGAGGGTCGGTAGCTTGGCTTGGACATCGACGCCCTGGTGGTACCAGCGCAGGAGGGCGTGGACGGCATACGTGTGTCGCAGATCATGCACCCGCGGCGGGCGGTCTGCGGCGGTCCGGACTCCCGCGGCACGGAACAGGCGACGCAGGGCCTGGCCGAGGCCACCATCAGAGTACGGGCGCACGCCACTGTGTCGCCAGGTCACCAACAGCGGCGCCCCAGGGGCATGCGGCCAACGATGGCGATTCCGCAGGAACGCCTCCAGCTCACGGGTGGCGTCGGTCGAGAGCGCGACGACGCGCGACTTGTGGAACTTCGACGCGCGGATCAAGAGCGCGCGCGCAGCGGGATCGTAATCGGAGAGGAGGAGGCGAACCAGCTCGCCGCGACGAAGGCCGGTCGTGTACAGCAGCACCACGGCGAGACGCATCCCAGGGGCGTAGAGCGGCGACGTCGACGTCGGCGCCAGCCGCGCGGCAGCCCGCAGCAGCTGCGCCACCTCGTCCTTGGTAAAGATATGCGGTCGCCGCGGCGGATGGGGTGCCGGAAAGCCGGTCGGATCAGGGACGAAGCAGCCGGGATCCTGGCGGCGGCGGTACAGGCACACATTGCGTGCGACCCGCATCCAGTTGCGGCGGACGGTCGCCGTCAGGCGCCCGATCGTGAGACACCACGCCGCGAAACTCTCGGCACCCAGGTCGCACGATTGACCAGCCAGGAACGCGTCGAGATCGGCGAGGATGGCGGTTTCGCGCGCGAACCCGCGGCCGAGGGCCTGCTTCAGCGCGATGTAGGCGGCAATGTCGGGACCGAGGTAGGACGTGAAGGTGTGTACGGCGCTCATGGCTGCTCCCCCGGTGGCAGGTCGAGCGCGGCGTCGCGGAGATCCTCGACATCGAGGCGCAGGTAGACGCAGGTGCTCTCGGTGCTGCGGTGCCCGAGCAAGTCCCCGATCGTTTTGAGGGAGGTGCCTTGCCGCAGCAGGTGCACGGCCAGCGAGTGCCGCAGGCAGTGCGGGCCGTGGTACGGAATCGGCAACCGGCTCCGGCGGGTCCACCCTTGGAACGCCTCGGTGACCGCGGTGGGCGCGAGCGGACCCGCGGGGGCACGGACCCGGAGAAAGAGCTCCCGGTACGATGGCCGCGACGGCCGGGCGTGACGCAGGTAGTCCAGCAGGGCGGCGCCCACCGCGTCCGTCAGCGGGAGCACGAGTGGCGTCTGGGTCTTCGGCCGGCGGACGCACAGCCGGCTCGCCCGCCACTCGACGTCGTCGAGACGCAGCCCCGCCACCTCGCTCGTGCGCAGCCCATAGGTCGCAATGAGCAGGAAGATCGCGTAGTCGCGGCGCCCCATGGGGGTCGCACGATCGATCGCGGCGAGGAAGGCCGTCACGGTGTCCCATGGCAGGGCGCGCGGCAGACGCTCCCCCCGATATGTCCGCGGGGTGTCGATCGACGCGGGGAGGCCGTGCGCGACCTCGCCCCGCGCTGCGAGGAACCGTAGGAACGAGCGGAGGTGCGCCACCGTGTGCTGCAGGCTCTCCCGACCGATGCGATTTCCAGTCCGGCGGACGAAGTCCTCGACGCGCCGCGCGCTCAAGGTGTGGAGGTCGCCCGGGCACGCGAAGTCGACGAAGGACAGCAAGTCCAACGCCGTGCGCTGGTGCTGGAGGACCGTCGACCTCGCCAATCCGCGGACACGCTCGAGGTGCCCGCCGTAGGCCGCGACGAGTTGCTCCGCTGCCGTCCGTGTCGAGGGCTTCAACCTCCCGCGCTCGGTGAGAAACCGCCCCAGCGCGCGGACCAGCGCCGCGAGGTACACATCGGTGTCGGCCCGAGGCGCCATGGCGAACCATTGGTCGCGGGACAACTCCGCGAGGTCTCGGATGCCCTGCCGTCGGAGCCGTGCCGCCAACCGTGGCGCGGCACGGACACGCAACCGAATCGGCAACCGGGGGAAGCCGCGCATGTGCAGCCACCCGATGAACTCGTCGAGCAGTGGACCAAGCAGCCGTAGCGAGCCGAGGCGACCATGAATGCGAGGGAACATCTCTGCGAGCATCGCAACCTCCTTGGGGAGCACCGTCCAGCGGCGCCCACCCGAGGCTACGAGTTATGTGAAGTCCCTCGGCCGCACCCCCTGTCGCGACGGGGCGGTTCGGCGGCGACGCCACATTACGAGGTGCTCCACATGAGTCCAGGACGAGGAGATCGCTCTGGATGTAGGGCTTGAGGACCTTGGCGCGGCCGTCGAGCCCGCCGGCGCGCAGGACGCGCGTGAGGAGCGCCTGCGTCGTCGTGAAGCGGACGAGGTAGCCCCGCTTGAGCTGCGCGAGGGCGAGGCTGATCGCGAGATGGGTCTTCCCGAGTCCGGCCGGGCCGATCAGCACGAGCGAGCGCCCCGGCGTGATGAAGCGATCGTCGAGGTAGCGCACGATCACCTGGCGGTTCAGCTCGGGGCGCAGGCGAAAGTCGAATTCGTCGCGCGTTTTCTCGAAGGGGAAGGCGGCCTCCTTGAGGCGGCGGCGGTACTGGTTGTCGTCCCGCGCGAGGAGTTCCTCCTCGAGGAGCCCGCGCAGGAAGTCGGTGTACGGCATCTGGGCGGCCGCCGCGCGGTCGAGCCAGTCCTGGTGGATCTCGCGGATGCGCGCGAGCTTGAGCTGCGGCAGCATCTGGTGCATCAGCCGACCCTCCCGCCCTGGACGAAGGCTTCGTAGGTGGCGAGGTCGCGGTCGACGATCCGCTGCGCGGGCACGCGCGGCAGGTCGAGCTCCGGTTCCTGCCCCGCGAGCAGCGGCAGGTACTCGGCGCCGATGGCGTCGCGGGCGAGCGCCCGCGTGACCGCGGCCTGCAGGACCGCGGGGCCGGCGGTATCGCGGAGCTGGACCAGCGCCTCGATCTCGGGCGCCATGCGCTCGCGCCGCCGGCGGCAGATCGTCGTGATGTACGCGGTGACTTCCGGCCCGAGCGCACAGAGACTGTCGCGCTCGAGGCCGAGGCGCGCCCGCGGCCGATGCCGGAGCGCCTCGGTGTAGTGCGCCGGGTCGCGGCGGCGTTCGCCGCGTCCGGTGCAGCGGGCGTGGCGCGCGAGCTCGACCCCGTCCCGGCTGAGCACGACCTCGGTGGCGAGGAGCCGGACGTCGACCGCCTGCCCCAAATGGCCGGTCGGGACCGAGTACTGGTTCCCGTCGACCCGCACGAGACTCTCGCGGTTCACGCTCGCGACCCGATAGAGCCCGTAGGTCGCGGCCGTCGTGCGCAGCGGCCCGAAGGCGGCGCGCTCCTCGGCCAGCAGGTCGGCCGGGATCTTCCCGTGCGCCTGGCTCGGCTCGTGATTCTTCGTCGCGCTCCACTCGGCGCTCTGGCGGACCCGGTCGGCGTCGTCCGCGAAGACCCGCCCGGGGAGGAAGCTCGTCTTCACAAACTTCACCAGATTCTCGACGCTCCCCTTCTGCTGCGGCGCGTAGGGATCACAGAGCTCGGGGTGGAAGCCGCGCTCGGTGGCAAAGCGGGCGAAGACCGGGTTCCACCGCGGCGTCCCGTCCGCCGTCCGCCCGAGCGTCACCGTCTTCATGTTGTCGAAGACCCACGCCCACGGGACGCCGCCGAGCTCGGCGGCGATCTCGAGCAGCCCGCGCAGGAGCGGCTCGAGCGTCATCGCCGTCGTCCACCGCACCGCGAGCGCCCGGCTGTACTTGAGGCGCGCCGCGAGGAAAACCCGGCGGACGACGTCGACGCCGACCTGGACCCACGCCTCGCCCCAGTCGACCTGGAGAAACTCGCCGGGCAGCCCTTCGAAGCGGATCACCGGCGGCGCGCTCGCCGCGCGCGCCCGCTGCAGCCGCTGCACGAAGCGGTACCAGGTCGCCGCGCGCGCGGTAAACGGCGTCGTCGCATCGGCGCGGGCCAGCTCCAGCATGCGCTTCACCGGTAGGCCCGCGTCCAGCCACCCGCTGATCGCCGGCTCCCACCCGGCCCAGGCGTTCACCGCGCGGCGGTGGTAGCGGTGCACCACGGGCTGTGTCAGTGCCCGGGCGACGGTGCGCCGCTCACAGCCCACCTGCGCGGCGATCGCCGTCTGCGTCAGGCCGCGCTTCCGTAGGTAATGGATCGTGCTTCGTGCCATGGCTCCGAGCATCCCCTCCGCCTCCCGGCCGCCTCCGTGGCGGTGGGAAGCTCTGGCCGCAAGCCGTGGCACATTTTGGGTGAGAATGGATGGCGCATCCTCACTGAGAATTTACACCGGGCCCGGGTGGATGCGACAGACGGCACGACACGCGAGTGGCAGAGCACGATCGTGCCGCGCTACCAGCGCCGCACGGCGCGGGTCGATGCAGCGTTGGTCGGGGTGTACCTCACCGGGACGAACACCCGGCGGCTCAAGGGCGCGCTGGCCCCGTTGCTGCGCGGCGGGCCGTTGGGAAAGGACGCGGTGTCGCGCTTGGTGGGGCGCCTGCAGAGCGACTTCGCGGCCTGGCGCACGCGGGACCTGAGCACGGACGACATCGCCTATCTGTTTCTCGACGGGTGGTATCCCGTGGTGCGCATCGGCAAGCAGCGCGCCCGGGTGGCGATCCTGGTGACGCTCGCGGTGCGGACCACGGGCGAGCGGGTCGTGCTCGATCTGCGGCTGGTCGGCCAGGAGACGGCCGCAGGCGGGGCCGATGCGATCGCGGCCCTCGTGGGGCGCGGGTTGCGCGCCCCCGCGTTGGCCGTGATTGACGGGAACGCGGGCTTGGCGCGGGCGTTGCGCGAGGCGTGGCCGCAGATCGCGCTCCAGCGCTGCGTGGTGCACAAGCTGCGCAATCTGGAGGCGAAGGCGCCGGTGAAGCTGCGCGAGGAAGTGGCCGAAGACTTCCGCCGCATGCTGTACGCGGAGACCGCCGCCGTCGTTGCGAAGGAACGCGCGGCATTCACGAAGAAGTGGCGGCTGCGCTGCCCGGCCGTCGCCACGAGCTTCAAGGAGGCCGGCGACGAGCTCTTCACCTTCCTGCGCTTTCCGACGGCGCAGTGGCGGGCCCTGCGGACGACGAACGCGCTCGAGCCGATCAACGAGGAGTTTCGTCGGCGGACGAAGACGCAGGCGATGCTGCCGAGCGAGGAGGCGGTGCTCTTGCTCCTCTTCGGCCTCCTGATGAGCGGGCACATTCGCTCCAGGAAGATCGACGGCTGGTCGGAATTCCCGGCCATCATGGCGGCGTGGAGGAAGGCCGCGTAGACGCGGAGATCAACTCGGGATCACGCACGGATCGATGATGCCAGAACTGTTCCACACCTTGACAGACACGACCCGCGACGGCCATTTCCAGGGCCTTGCACACGAGCGCGAGGCGCATCTGGTTGGCGATCGCAAAGCCCAGCGCGCCGCGCGAGAAGACGTCGAGCACCGTGGCCAGGCACAGCCAGCCCTCCGACGTGCGGATGTACGTGATGTCGCCGACCCGCAGCGTGTCCGGCGCGGGGGCGGCGAACTGTCCGTGGACGAGATCTGGGATCGCGGGCGGTGTCGGCTCCGGGGTCGTCGTACGCACCCAGCGGGGTGGGCGTCGCCCGCGGAGCCCCGCGGCCTTCATCAGCCATGCGACGCGGTTGCGGCCGACGTCGTGCCCCTGGGCGAGTAGCTCGGCCAACACGCGCGGCACGCCGTACTGGCCGTCCGATGCCGCATGGATCGCGCGAATCTTTGCCGTCAGGGCTGCGTGTCCCGTTCGCATTTCGACGGCTGATGGCCCTGCCACGCGTAGTAGGCAGTGCGGGAGACATCCGTCATCCGGCAGAGCTGCGCCACCGGATGCCGACCACTCTCCGCGTCGACGAATCGCTACCGGCTCATCGGGTCTCCATTGCGAAGGAAGCCGCCATGGGTTCAGAATGTCCCGCTCGTCGCGGAGCACCCGCACTTTCCACCGCAACCGCCGCAGCTCCTCGCGCTCCTCGGTCGTCAGCCCGTCCTTGTCGCTGGCATCCACCGCCCCTTGCTCCAGCGCCGGGCGGCCGTCTCGCCCAGGTCCATCTCCCGACAGATCGTCGGGATCATCCAGTCACCCTGTCACACCAACGCGACCACCTCCGCCTTGAACGACGCCGTGAACGATCACCGGGGTTGGCGACTCGCTCCCTTGCCCTCCGCCTTCTTCCGCATTCGAACAGCCTCGTCGTGGGCTCACGCCCACATCTGAGGTGTTCGCGGGTCGGGGGCAAGCCCAGCCTGACCGAGACAGCTTCCAACTCGCCCCGTGCTTATGGCATGCATCACGCCAAGTTGCTTCGCGATCTGGCGCTGGCTGATGTAGGCAGTGCGGGCACGACGTCGGGTGGCTCGTCGAAGAGAGGGCCCGACGGGCACCGTCAGGTGCGGGTGAGGGAATGAGCGAAGAGATCATCAAGGCGAACCTCGAGCACTGGAAGCGAAAGCTCCTCGACCTCACCCGCCGCAACCGCCTCCTCAACTTCAAGCCCAGCAAGACAACCACCATCGTCGTCGTCGGCGAGCTGCCTGTCCAGGTCTTCACGACGCTCGCCGTCAACGAGCGAGCGATGCGCTTCGGCGCTTCCGATATCCCCGACGACGAAGAAGCGGTGGCGCTGTCCGGCGACGACTCCTTCCAGGACTTCGAGCTTCATTCCCGCACACCCTCGGATGGAACGGCCGGCGAGCGGCAGACCGAACTGGTGCTTGAGACGCGCCTCCCGGCCGCCAAGCTCGACCACAAGCTACGGCGGATCGCCGACCAAGCCGCCTCCGTGCTCGAGGAGCAAGGCGTCCACACCTTGTTCCTCGCGCTCGGCATGCTGCACTGGTACGAGTCGGACGACTCCGACGAGCTGGGTCGCGGACCGATTCTGCTGCTGCCGGTGACGCTCACGCGGAAGTCGGCCGGCAGCGCCTACAGCGTGTCGGCCGCCGACGAGGATCCGATCCTCAACCCCGCCCTCGTCGAGTACCTTCGCACGTCGTTCGGCATTACGCTGCCCGAGCTGCCGGAGACCACGGACGACTACGACCCATCATCCCTCTACACCGGCATCGCCGACCTCATCGCGGACCGCCGGCGTTGGAAGGTGACGAACGAGATCGTGCTGGGCCTCTTCTCGTTCCAGAAGTTCGTCATGTTCAAGGACCTGGAGCGGCATCGCGACGCCTACGCCAACCATCGGCTCATCCGGCAGCTCGCCACGCGTAAGGGCGGCAACGGATTCGGCCTGCCCGACGGCGTCGCCGGCATGGTCCTCGACGAGGCGTTCCCGGCGGAGAGCACCTTCCAGGTCGTGGACGCCGACTCGAGCCAGCTTCGCGCCGTGGCGGCCGTCGCGAAGGGGCACGACCTCGTCCTCCAGGGACCGCCCGGAACGGGCAAGTCCCAGACGATCACAAACTTCATCGCCAACGCGTTGGGGACGGGGAAGACCGTCCTCTTCGTCAGCGAGAAGATGGCGGCGCTCCAGGTGGTGTTCAGTCGCCTGAAAGCGATTGGGCTCGGCGAGTTCTGCCTCGAGCTCCACGGTCCGAAGTCGAACAAGCGGGCGGTGATGGCCGAGATTGGCCGCTCCCTCGACAGCTCCCTCACAATCCCGAACGGCGGCGAGGTCGACGTCGAGCGGCTCCGTGCAGTCCGCAGCAATCTCACGGAGTACGCAAGGGCGCTCCACACGCGGCACATGCCGCTCGGCCTCACGCCGTTCGAGGCATACGGCCGTCTGGCAGCGCTCGGCGACGCCCCCGTGATCCGCCTGCGGGAGCCCGTCGACAAGGTATCGGCCGCGCAAGTCGAAGAGGCGAAGCGGCACGTCGACGACCTGACCGCGGCCGCCTCCGTCGTCGGCGATCCGACCCAGCATCCGTGGCGGGACACGACCTGCACCTACTACTCTTCCGACGTGCGGACCGAGCTCGAAGAGCAGCTCAATCGGCTACTTGCCGACTGCGACGGCTTCACGGCGCTGGCACCGCAGGTCGAGCAGGACCTCGGCCTGCACGGCCTTTCGACGCTGGCCGACGCAGATCGCGCAGCCGCGGTGGCGTCGGTGATCGAACGTTCCCCCGGGGCCACGCTCGAGGTGCTGCAGAGCGACGTGTGGAACTCCCCCCCTTCGAGAGCCCTCGAGCTGATCGAGCTGGGAAAGCGAGCCGCCGAGGGCAAGACCCGTGCGCTCGAGCGCTTCCATCCGAGCGTCCTGGATCGCGACCACTCTGACGATGCGGCGGTCGTGGAGCGCCTCCATCGCAAGTTCTACCGGATGCTGAACGGCGCCTTCCGGCGCGTCCGAAAGGCCTGGCTCGGGTGTCGGGCCGCGGGCTACTCGGCTCCGCTTGCTGAGCAAGCGGAGCACATGCGCGAGGTCGATCGCGTCCGCGAGGACCTGCGGGCGCTCTCGCAGGCAGACGGCACTGCCCGACAGCTCTTCGGCGCGCTCTGGCAGGAGGAGAACAGCGACTGGCCGAGCCTGGCCCGGTACGTCGAGTGGGTCGTCGAGTTCCGCTCGGCATGCATCGAGCACGGGCTAAAGCGGGAGGCGGCCCAACGAGCCTCACAGGCCGCTCCCGACGTGACAACCTGCCGCAAGCTCGCCGAATGCGCCCAAAGGATCCGCGAGCATCTCCAGGCCGTCGGACATCTCGTGGGATGGCCGGACGGGTATCTCCGGCACGCGGCGGTCAGAGACATGCGACATCGGGCGGAATCGATGCGGAGCGAGTCCCGCCGACACACCGAGTGGGCCGCCTTCCAGACCGCTCGCGCAGCGGTCGCCGGCAGCGCCGCGGGCGAAGCGCTCGGGCAAGCGGAATCCAATGGCATTCCATACCCCGATCTGAAGCGCGCCTTCGAACGCGCCTTTGTTGGGCGCTGGCTCGATGCGGTGGTGCAGCAGCACAGCCGAGCGCTCCTCGAGTTCCAAGCCATCACGCATGAGCAGCGCGTGAGGGAGTTCCAGCGGCTCGACCGGGCCATCCTGACGGACAACCGCGTGGATCTCGTCGCCAAGCAGCGCGCCCGCGTCCAGCAGCGGCTCCGCGAGCTGGGCGACGACGACGGGATGAGGTTCCTTCGCGGGCAGCTGACTCGCCAGCGCGGCCTCGCTTCGCTTCGGAGGACGCTCCACCACGCGCACGAGCCCATCAAGGCCATCAAACCGTGCTTCATGATGAGCCCGCTCACGGTCGCGCAGTTCCTGAATCCGAGCGACCACGTGTTCGACCTGGTAGTCTTCGACGAGGCGAGCCAGCTCACGGCAGAGGACGCCGTCGGCGCGGTCGTCCGCGGGAAGCAGCTCGTCGTCGTCGGCGACCCGAAGCAGCTTCCCCCGACGAACTTCTTCGCCATGCAGTCCGGCCAGGTGGAGCCGGAGCGCGACGAGAATGGCGACCCGCTGGTCGAGGACATGGAGAGCATCCTCGAGCAGTTCATGGCTGCCGGCCTGCCGACCGCGCGCCTTCGGTGGCATTACAGGAGCCGCCACGAATCGCTCATCACGTTCTCGAACGTCAACTTCTACGACTCAGAGCTCAACACGTTCCCGAGCGCGGACACCGACACCCGCGAGCGCGGCCTCCAGTTCGTCTTCGTCGAGGACGGCGTCTACGGGGGTGCCGGGCTGAATCGCGCGGAAGCGCGGCGGGTGGCCGACGCCGTCGTGGAGTTCGCACGCCGGCAGCTCGCCAAGCCCGACGAGCGGCAACGCCTGACGCTCGGCGTGGGGACGTTCAACCTGCGCCAGCAGATCGCCATTCAAGACGAGATCGAGGGGCGGCGCCGGGAGGACCAGACCCTGGAGCCGTTCTTCGCCCCCCGCGACGAGGGAGGCTTCTTCGTCAAGAACCTCGAGAACATCCAGGGCGACGACCGCGACGTCATCTTGCTCAGCGTGACGTATGCCCGCGGCCTCGACGGGAAGATGCGGCACAACTTCGGCCCGATTAACGGCGAGAACGGCTGGCGCCGGATGAACGTGCTAACCACGCGGTCCCGGCTGCGGATGCAGGTGTTCTCGTCGATCCATGCCGACGACATCGACCTGACGAAGACCCAGGCCGCGGGCGCGAAGTACCTGAAGGACTTCTTGGCCTTCGCCGAGCGCGGGCAGCTCGTCGGCGAGACGATCACCGCGGGGGCGAAGACGGAGTCCCCGTTCGAGTACGGGCTGCTTCAGGAATTGACGCGGCTCGGCTTCGACGTCGTCCCCCAGGTCGGCGTTGCCGGCTACCGGATCGATCTAGGTATCCGGGACAAGGAGGTCCCCGGGCGCTTCGTCTGCGGCGTGGAGTGCGACGGCGCGGCGTACCACTCGGCCGAGTCGGCGCGCGACCGCGATCGGCTGCGACAGGAGGTGCTCGAGGGGCTCGGCTGGACGCTCCACCGGGTGTGGTCGACCGACTGGTTCAAGGACCGCGAGGGAACCGTCAAGCGGCTTGCGGAAAAGCTTCGGGCTTCGCAGCGGCTTGCGCGCGAGCCGAAAGCTGCCCCCCCACAGCAGGATGCTCGTCTCTCGACGCTGCAGCCCGGCGCCGAGTCGATTCTAGTACCGAGGACGGAGCCACAGTTTTCGAGTGCCGTCGCTCGGCAGCCTACCGCGGACGCGTACGAGATCTGCTCGCTCGGCAGATCGGGCAATGGAGCAGGTGTCCTCGGCACGTCACCCGATGTCCTCGTCACCGCGATCAAGGAGGTCGCTCGGGTCGAATCTCCAGTCCACGTGAACGACGTCATGGTGCGCGTTGCGACCGCGTTTGGCGATCAGAAGGTCGGCTCCCGCATCGCCCGCGCTCTCGACTCGGCGCTCGCCCTCGCGGAACAGCGCGGCCTAATCGTGCGCCGCAAGGGATTCGTCTGGCTGCCCGACGGCGAGGCGCGGCCGCGGTCACGGTCTGGAACGGGCATCCCTGCCGAACGAATCGCGCCCGAAGAGTACGAGGCCGCGGTGCTGACGGTGCTTCGGCCCGGGGCACGGCCGCGGAAGGACCTCGTCGCCGCGACCCGCACCCTGCTCGGGTTCAACCGCACGGGCTCGAAGCTCGAGGAACGCATCGAAGACGCAATCGATTACCTGATCCGAGAAGGCAGCCTTGGGGAAGGCAGCGCGGGGCTAGCGATCATCGACGGGGCACGTCCCCTGACCGAGAATGATGCTGCGCCACGCAGCACGGTCGTGGGTGGTGGGCGTTAGAGATCCGCGTACGGGGCGAGAACGGAGTCGTCGGTGATCACCTTCCGCCTGCCGACCAACCGCACGACGTCCAATGCCAGCGTCAGCGCGATGTGAACCTCCCCCGATTTCGTGGACACCCGAACTCGCATGGAAGTGCGCTAGGAGAGCGTCATGGGAATGCGGACGCGGAGGACGCTACGGCAGCTTCACCATGCCGAACTCCGAGACCCCCTCGGAGGGCGTTCCAACATTGAGCACACCCCCGCTGTTCTGAACCGCGTAGAGTTCCACGAAATCACCCTGGCCAAGCTGGGCATGGGTGGAGATGCTGATCGCTGTTCGACTCAGTGTCGTTTGCGCGATCGAAGCTGCCGGCACGTTGACACGCGCGAGCACGTCGGCATCGACCTGATTCTCCCTGATGAACACGGTGCGGTTTCCCGTGGCATTGGCATCGAAAATGACTTCGCCGAATATCAGGTACTTTCCCGCGGTCCGCGCGGTGAGTCGAGTCGGGTTCACAGCATCGTGGATGTTATCGGTGTCCCAGCGCTCCGAGTCGAACGCCAGGGCAACCACCGCATCGCTTGCAATCGACGTCGTCGTTGAGTTGAAGACGCGCGCGCTGGCGTCCGCCGAGGTTCTGCAGGTCTCGCACGTCTCTGAGTGATTCGACTCCCGCGAGAACGCCACGCTCTGTAGACGCCGCCGTGCCGTGGGGTTACCCGTGGCCGCGAAGTCACAGCCCAGCGTGGTGCTGCCAACCATGACCTCGAGCCAGGCCTGCCCGTTCGCGGGGAGGAGGACTGGCGACCCATCGCTCCCGATCGTGGCGTTGATCCGCACCGCCTTGCGCGGCGTGACCGAGTCGTACTTGTCGGTGTACCGCTTGGCGACGGCCAGGCTCCCCATCGGCACCACGTAGTCGGAGCCGAGCTGGCCCCCGCCCGTCGCGGCGGACCAGAGCCTAAACGCCACGTTGCTCTGCCCGGCGGCGGCGCTGCGGAAGCTCGGTGTGCCGGTCCGTTGCACGTCACACGTCACGTCGATCCCACCGGGGGACGTTGCGGACCCGGTTGAGGCCATGACCAGCAGCCCGAGGATCACAGACAGGAAACGATCTCGCATGGTAACCTCCCTGCGCAGCGTTAGACGGGGCAAACGCTAACACGAGGCCGATAGAGGGTTCAAAATGCCGAATTGCCCTCAACCCCAACCAGCCGGCCCCCTGCGCGTCCACTCGACCGCTGCCCTTCCGTAACGACGCAGCCGCCATCGAGGACCCCGCCGTCATCCGGAAGATTCTCACCCATCTCGGGCTCTCGACCGCGGCGTCGACGCCCCGACCACTGCTGTCCAGCTTGTTCGGCTAAAGCTGAGTCCGCCCGGCGCTGTCGCGCTTCCCGCGCTCACGCCCGGACTGTGTCCGCCCGGCCGTGTCTGCCGCCTGCCCCACTGCCAGGTCGGCCCCTCGGCAACTGGCCCAGCGCCACCGAGTGCACCGGGAGCCCGCTCTAGGACCCCGGCCCACCGATTGTGCCCTCAGTCGCTACGGAACGGCAGCGGTCGAGTGGACGCGCAGGGGGCCGGCTGGTCGGGGTTGAGGGCAATTCGCCCTCTTGGATCCCCTATCGGCAACCGTGCGGAAGATCAGTGGAGCCGAAGGGAATCGAACCCTCGACCTCTTGAATGCCATTCAAGCGCTCTCCCAACTGAGCTACGGCCCCACAAGACGGGAAGACGAACGGCGAGCGGCGTTTTCTATAGCGGCCGACCCCCCGGTGGTCAAACGCACCGACGCGTTCACGAGCTGCACGCCGCTGCTCCCGTGCAGGAACCGCTGCGGGTCGACGGGTTGGCCGTTCGCACGCACCTCGAAGTGCAGGTGCGTGCCGGTGACCCGCCCCGATGCACCGACCGCGCCCAGCACGTCGCCGCGCCGCACCTTCACGCCCTCGCGCACATACGTCGCCGAGAGATGCCCGTAGAGCGTCGCGAGGTCCTTGCCGTGCGCGACGATCACCATCTGGCCGTAGCCGGGATCGTAGCCGGTGAAGATCACCTCGCCGGCGCCGCTCGCGCCCACGGGTGTTCCGTAGGGGGCCTGAATGTCGACGCCCGGATGCATCTCCGAGCCGATGCCGTAGGGTGATTGCCGCGGTCCGAAGTCCGACGTCACGTTGCCACGCACCGGCCAGGCCGTGGGCGCCGTCGCAACCCCGTGCGTCACGCGCTCCTGGAGCAGCGTCGTCAGCACCGCCATAGAGTCGCCGACCGACTGCGCGTGGCCCTCGAGCCGCGCGAGCTGCTCGAGCACGCGGGCGGTCTGGCCGGAGAGCCGGTCCTCGCTCGATTCGGCGATCACGTCCGCGGATATCCTCGTCGCCTCGCCGGATTCCTTCATCTGCGCCAGCCGGCGAATCTGCGCCGCGCGCTCGCGGACGCCGGCGACCTGCCAGGCCACGCGGTCGACCGCGCCCGCAACGCGGCCCATCTCCGACCGCTGCTGCTCGACCAGCTCGCGCTTCTCGGACAGCCGGGCGCGGAGCCAGCGGATCTCTCGCGTCTGAGCCCGCAGCCGTTCGACGGTCGACACGGTCACGGGCACGCCCACGACGAGCACCACCCCTGCGATCATCGAAGAGAGCCGAGCGCCCCGCAGGATGCGCGACCAGACGCGACGGTCGAGCATGCGAACCTCCTCGCTGGATTCGGGCCTCATCCCGCTACTGAAATCACCCCACGAGGTCAAGCCGAGGCCGCGACTTTTCCGCCTTTTCCCGCCGCCTGACGGAGCATCTGCTCCGCGTGGTCCTGCGCCTCGCGCGTGATCCGCGCGCCCCCCAGCATGCGCGCCAGCTCGGCGACGCGCTCGGTCGTGCCGAGCGGGCGCGCCGTCGACACCGTGCGCCCGTCCACCACCCGCTTGACGACGCCGATGTGATGCTCCCCGAACGCCGCGATGATCGGCAGGTGCGTCACGCAGAGCACCTGGCGCTTGCGGCCGAGGTGGCGCAGCTTCTTCGCAACCACCTCGGCGACCGCCCCGCCGATGCCGGCGTCGACCTCGTCGAAGATGAGCGTCGCCTCGCGATCCTCGGCCGCCGCCAGGCTCTTCAGCGCGAGCATGATCCGCGAGAGCTCGCCGCCCGAGGCCACTTTCGTGAGCGGTCGCAGATCCTCGCCGGGGTTGGCCGACAGAAAGAACTCGACCTCGTCGAAGCCGTCGGGCCCGAGTGCCTTTCCCTCGGCCTCGCCGAAGCGCACCGCGAAGCGCGCACCCTCGAGCGCGAGGGAGCGGAGCTCCGTCGCGAGCGACCGCTCGAGCTGGTGCGCCACCCGCCGCCGCTCGACCGAAAGCTTGCGCGCCCACTCGACCGCGCGCCGCTCCGCCGCGGCGGCGTCTGCCTCCAGCACCTCGACCGCCGTGAGCTGGCCCGGGCCTCCGGCCAGCTCGTGCACGAGATCCTGGCGACGCCGGACCAGCTCCTCGACCGTGCCTCCGTACTTGCGCTTGAGCCGCCCGAGCTCGGCGAGTCGCGCCTCGATGGTGTCGAGCCGATCGGGATCCGGGTTGATCGTGCCCGCGTAGCGCACGAGCGCCGCCGCCGTTTCCTGCACCTCCGCCAGCGCCTGTTCGAGCATGCCGCGCGTCGCGCCGAGCGCGGCGTCGAGACGCTCGGCCTCGCGCAGCGCGGCAACGGCGCGGCTGAGCGCGTCCACCACCGCCTGCTCGCCCGAATAGAGCCCTGCCTCCACGCCGGTCACCAGGCTGGCGAGCTTCTCGGCCCCCATGAGCCGGCGGCGCTCGGTCGCGAGCTGGTCCTCTTCGCCCGCGGACAGCTGCGCGCGCTCGAGCTCCTGGAGCTGGAACTGGAGCAGCTCCGTCCGCTCGGCCGCCGCGGACGCCTCCGCCCGCGCGTCGGCGAGCGCCTGACGCGCGGCGGCCATGCGCGAGTGGCGCTCGCGCATCTCGAGCACGGTCGTGCCGAGCCCGCCGATGGCGTCGAGCAGCTCGCGGTGGCTCTCCACCCGGCGCAGCGCCTGGTGCTCGTCCTGGCCGTAGACATGGAGCACGTGGGGAGCGAGGTCGTGCAGGAGCGCCACCGAGCCCATCGCGCCGTTGACGTGAGCGCGCGTCCGGCCGCTGCGGCTCACGACGCGCCGGATGATCAACTCGTCGCGCGCGTCATCGACCCCGTAGGCCTTCAGCACGGTGCCGACCCCGGGCGCGAGGTCGGTGAACAGGGCCTCGACCACCGCCTCGTCGGCGCCGCCGCGCACGAGGTCGGCGTCGGCGCGGCCGCCGAGAGCCACGTCGAGAGCATGGAGCAGGATCGACTTGCCCGCGCCCGTCTCGCCCGTGAGGGCGTTCAACCCGGGCTCGAACACGAGCTCGAGCTCCTCGATGATCGCCAGGTCCGTCACGCGCAACGTTCTCAGCATGGCCACCCGCCTAACGCGCTCCCCACCCGAGCTTGGAGCGCAGGACGTCGTAGTAGGTCCGGTCGGGCGACCGGACGAGAGAGACCGGGGATCGCCCCCGCCGCACGACCACCACGTCGCCCCCGGCGAGCGGCAGTCCCTCCTGCCCGTCGATGGTGAGCACCGCGTCCTCGTGCCCCTGCGCGACCTGCAGCCGCATCACCCCGTCGGGCCGCAGGCACACCGGTCGGTTGCTCAGGGTATGGGGAGAGATCGGGCAGAGAAGGAGCGACTGCACCGTCGGCTCGACGATCGGTCCGCCCGCCGAGAGCGAGTATGCGGTCGAGCCCGTGGGCGTGGCGACGATCACGCCGTCGGCCCGATAGGTGGCGAGCGGTAGGTCGTCGACCGTCACGATGATGGTAATGACGCGCGCCCGGGCACCGTTCGAGACGACGGCGTCGTTGAGCGCGCGAAAGCGGTGGACGACACGCCCGCCGCGCACGAGCTCGCCGGCGAGCGTCATGCGATGGTCGAGCTCGAAGTGGCCCGCCAGCACGCGCGAGAGCATCGGCATGGCCTCGGCCTCGGTGACCTCAGTGAGGAAGCCGAGCTGCCCCATGTTGACGCCCAGGATCGGCACGCGGGCACCGGTCCAGCGCGCCACCGAGAGCAGCGTGCCATCCCCACCGAGAACCACGATGAGGTCGGCCTCGCGGGCGAGCGCCCTCTTCGAGCGCGCCGGCGGACCGGAGAGTCCAGCCTCGGTGTCGACGAGAATCGTGCAGCCACGCCGACGGAGGTAGCGGACGACGCGCTCGGCCAATCGGACCGCACGCGGCCGGTCCCGCTTCACCACCAGTCCGACCGTGCGGATGCCCCCCATCAGCCTCCCCGCCGCGGCCCTGTGCTACCACGCACCAGCGCCCTATGCCAGGGCGAACACCCGTGCTAGAGCCCAAAAACGTGCCGCGGCAGCCCGAGCTCTTCCCTTCCACGCCCGCACCGTCCACGGTTCGCGACACCGCCCGCGCGCGGGCACCCCTGGCCGAGCGGATGCGCCCGCGTACGCTCGCCGAGTTCGTCGGGCAGCACCACCTCCTCGGCCCCGGCCGCCTGGTCCGCGACCTCCTCGACGGCAGCCAGCTCGAGTCGCTCATCCTCTGGGGCCCGCCGGGAAGCGGCAAGACCACCCTCGCACACCTCCTGGCCGAGGCGAGCGGCGCTCATGCGGTCACGTTCTCGGCGGTGCTGCAGGGAGTGAAGGACCTCCGGCAGGTGATCGACGACGCCCGCGTGCGCCTCGAGGGGACGGGTCAGGCGACTGTTCTCTTCGTCGACGAGATCCACCGCTTCAACAAGGCCCAGCAGGACGCCTTCCTTCCCCACGTCGAGGCCGGCACGGTGACGCTCATCGGCGCCACCACCGAGAACCCGTCGTTCGAGGTGATCGGCCCGCTGCTCTCGCGGGCGCGCGTGCTGGTACTCGAGCCGCTCGGTCCCGAGGACGTCGGCACCCTCGTCGACCGGGCACTGGCCGACCGCGCGCGCGGGCTCGGCGACCTCGGTCTCGCCATGACGCCGGAGGCTCGCACCTTCCTCGTCGACCACGCCCAGGGCGATGCCCGCGTCGCCCTCGGGGCGCTCGAACGCGCCGCCCGCATCGCGCAGGCCCGGCACACGCCGCGCATCGACCTGGCGATCGCCGAGGAGGCCGCGCAGCGGCGGGCGCTGCGCTACGACAAGACGGGCGAGGAGCACTACAACGTCATCTCCGCGTTCATCAAGAGCCTGCGTGGCAGCGACCCCGACGCAGCGATGTACTGGATGCTGCGCATGCTCGACGCGGGCGAGGACCCGCTCTTCGTGGCACGCCGCATGGTCATCTTCGCCGCCGAGGACGTCGGCAACGCCGAGCCCCAGGCCCTGCAGATCGCGCTCGCCGCCAAGGACGCCGTGCATTTCGTCGGCATGCCGGAGGGCCGTATCCCGCTCGCGCAAGCGGTGACCTTCCTCGCGACCTGCCCGAAGTCGAACGCGTCGTACCGCGCCATGCTCGCCGCGAACGACGACGTGAGCGCGGAGGGGACGCTCGCCGTCCCGCTCCACCTGCGCAATGCGCCCACCACCCTCATGAAGGGGCTCGGATACGGCGCCGGCTACCAGTACCCCCACGACCACGAGAACGGATTCGTCGCGCAGCAGTACCTCCCGGACGCCCTCGCCGAACGGCGCTACTACGCGCCGACCGACCAGGGGCACGAACGGGAGATCGCCGACCGGCTGCGGGCGTGGCGCGCCAAGCGCGGCACCCGCGAGCGGCGGTAGCTCCGCACTCAGTACCGTACGGTGACCAGGACGAGCCCGTGCGGCGGTGCCGTGGCGCCAGCGGCAGTCCGATCCCGCCCGGCGAGCACCGCCGCCATCGACGCGGCCGGACGCACGCCCAGCCCGATCTCGACGAGCGTGCCGACGATGTTGCGCACCATGTGCTTGAGGAACGCGGTCGCCTCGATGCGATAGGTGACGAGCGGCGCCTCGACCGTGAGCCGACTCTCGAACACCCGCCGCACGGTCGTCCGCGCCGGCGCGGGGTCGGCGCCCTCGAACGCCGCGAAGTCGTGCTCACCCTCGAGCACCTGCGCCGCCGCGGCCATCGCGTCCAGCGCGAGCAGCCGCGGAAGGTGCCACGCGTAGCGCCGCCAGAACGGCGACGGCGCCGGCGCGTTCCAGATGCGATACTCGTACCGCCGGCTCTTGGCGTGGCGGCGCGGGTCGAACGCGTCGTCGACGACGTCGATGGACCGCACCGCGAGCTCGGGCGGCGTGAGCGCGTTCAAGCTCCGCTGGAGGCGGTCCAGGTCCTCCGGCACCCGCGAGACCGCGGCCGTCGCCACCTGGCCGCACGCGTGCACGCCGGCGTCGGTCCGCCCCGCGCCACGCACGCGCGTCGGCTCGCGCAGCGCCGTGGTGAGCGCCCGCTCGAGCGCGTCCTGCACCGCGAGCCCGTTCGGCTGCGCCTGCCAGCCGACGAAGGCGTGCCCCTCGTATTCGACGTGAAGGCGAAGCTGCATGCGGGTGCGGCGTCCTACAGGTAGTCGTGGACGAGGATCTCCGCCACCTGCACGGCGGTCAGCGCCGCCCCTTTGCGCACGCTGTCGAGCGCGATCCACAGCGACAGCCCATGCTCGACGGTCGCGTCCGCCCGGATGCGACCGACGTGCATGGTGTCGGAGCCGGTGACCTCCGCCGGCGTCGGGAACGGACCGTCGGGCACGTCGTGCACCGTCACGCCACGCCCGGCGCGCAGGACGTCGGTGGCGGCTTCCACGTCGAGGCGCGTGTCGGTCTCGAGTACGACGCTCATCGCCGAGCCGAAGAACATCGGCACGCGCACCGCGGTGACGTGGATCGGCAGGCCGGGGTGGTCGAGTACCCGGCGCGTCTCTTCGGCGACGTGCAGCTCGTGGACCGTGGCGCCGTCCGGGGCGAGCCCGCCCACCTGCGGCAGGCAGTTGAACGCGAGCGGACGTGAGAAGCGCGAACGCCGCTGGCCGCGCTGGTTGAGGAGGTCGATCGTCTCCTGCGAGAACGCGCGCAGCGCGCCCTGGCCCGCGCTCGCCACACCCTGGTACGTGGAGACGATCACGCGGCGCAGACCCGCCGCCTCCAGGAGCGGCGCCAGCACGACCGTCAGGGCGATCGTCGTGGCACTGGGAATGGCGAGCATCCCCGACTCGCGGCGATCCGCGATCGCGGTCGGATTCACCTCCGGAACCACGAGCGGAACGGTCGGATCGAGGCGAAAGCGACTCGAACAGTCGATGACCGCCGCTCCCGCCGCGGCCGCCCGCGGCGCGTGCTCCGCGGCGAGACCGGGGCCGGCGGCGAAGAAGGCGACGTCGATCCCGTCGAACGACTCCGGGCCGAGCAGTGCGACCTTGCAGCTCCCGCCCTCGTCGTCCTCGACCTCCGCGCCCGCGCTGCGAATGGAGCCCAACGCCCGCAGGCTGCCGACCGTGAGCTGGCGCTCGCGCAGCAGTCCCGCGATCTCGCGGCCAACCAAACCCGTCGCCCCGACGATCGCAATCGCCAGCGTGCGGTCATTCTCCACTCAGACCTCCAGTCGAGCGCGCACGGGCGCCCATCTCCCGGCAACCGACCGCCGGCGCACCCTTCTCCACGAGATCCGCCGTGCGTACGCCGTCGGCGAGGACGCCCGCAACGGCGCGCTCGACCGCCTCGGCGACCGCCGGAGCCCCGAGCGAGTAGCGACAGAGCATCGCCGCCGAGAGGATGGCGGCGAGTGGATTTGCCCGATCCTGGCCGGCGATGTCGGGCGCCGAACCGTGGATCGGCTCGTAGAGGCCACGGCACCGCTCACCCGGAACGGGCGCACCGGCGAGCGACGCGGACGGCAGCAGGCCCATCGAGCCGGCCAGCATCGACGCCTCGTCCGTGAGGATGTCGCCGAAGAGGTTCTCGGTCGCGATCACGTCGAAGTCGCGCGGGCGGCGGATGAGGTGCATCGCCATCGCATCGACCAGCACGTGCTCGCACGTGACATCGGGATACTCGCGCGCGATCTCGGTGGCGACCTCGCGCCACAGCCGCGACGTCGACAGCACGTTGGCCTTGTCGACGGAGGTGAGCTTCTTCCGCCGCTGCCGCGCGAGCGCGAAGGACGCGTGCAGGAGCCGCGCGATCTCCTGCTCCGTGTAGACGCAGGTGTCGACCGCCTCGCGGCCGGCGGGTCCCAGCCGACGCGCGCTCGGCTGGCCGAAGTAGATGCCGCCGACCAGCTCGCGCACGACGACGAGGTCGACGCCCTCGAGGACCTCGCGGCGGAGCGCCGAGCCGGAGATCAGCTCGGGAACCGTCCAGACCGGACGCAGGTTCGCGTACACCCCGAGCCCCCTGCGCAACCCGAGCAGGCCCTGCTCGGGCCGCACCGCCGCCTTCGGGTCGTCCCACTTCGGCCCACCGACCGCGCCCAGCAGGACCGCGTCCGCCCGCCGCGCGCGCTCGAGCTCGGCCGGTGGGAGCGCGACGCCCGTGGCGTCGATGGCTCCGCCGCCGATGAGCCCCTCCTCGAGGTGGATCGCGAGGCCGTGCCGTGGAGCAACCATCTCGAGGACGGCGACGGCCTCGGCCGTGACCTCCGGTCCGATCCCGTCCCCGGGGAAGACCACGATGGTCGCCCTGGTCCCGCTCATGGCCCCACCTCACTGCACTGCTGCCGGTACTGGCGCCGATACTCGAGCTTGTTGAGCGCGTTCAGGTACGCGAGCACGCTCGCCTGGATGATGTCGGTGTGGCTCCCCTGGCCCGTCACCGTGATGCCGTCCTCCGAGACCAGGCACGAGACCTCGCCCTGCGCGTCGGTCCCGCCGGTGATCGCCTTGACGGCGTACCGCTCGAGCTGCGGGTGGCGCGCCGTCAAGTCGCCGATCGCCTTGTAACAGGCGTCGACCATGCCGTCGCCCGTCCCGTGGCCGAGCGCCTCCTCGCCGTCGATGCGGAGCTTCACGGTCGCGTGCGGGACGGCCATGCTGGAGGACGTGACGTTCAGGTACACGAGCTCGTAGCGGTCGCGGACGGCGCGCGTCGACTCCTGCGCCACGAGCGCGATCAGGTCCTCGTCGTAGACGTGCTTCTTCGAGTCAGCCAATGCCTTGAACCGATCGAACAGCCGATTCATGTCGACGTCGGTCGCGTCGAGGCCGAGCTCCTTCAGCCGGCTGACGAGCGCGTGACGCCCCGAGTGCTTGCCGAGCACGATCCGATTGGACGCGAGCCCGACCGTGGCGGGGTTCATGATCTCGTAGCTCTGCCGGTACTTAAGCACCCCATCCTGGTGGATGCCCGCCTCGTGCGCGAACGCGTTGTCGCCCACGACCGGTTTGTTGATCGGGATCGGGATGCCGGTGATCTGCGAGACGAGATGGCTGGTCGCATAGATCTCCTCGGTCACGATGCCCGTCTCGATGCCGAGGAAGCCGTCGGGGCGCGTCTTGATCGCCATGACGACTTCTTCGAGCGAGGTGTTCCCGGCGCGCTCGCCGAGGCCGTTGATCGTACACTCGATCTGCCGCGCCCCGCCCTGCACCGCCGCGAGTGAGTTCGCCACCGCCATGCCGAGGTCGTTGTGGCAGTGGGCGCTCCAGATGACCGTCCCCCCGCCCCGGACCTTCTGTCGCAGCGTCCGGAAGAGCTGGCCGTGCTCCTGCGGGAGCGCGTACCCGGTGGTGTCCGGCACGTTGACCGTGCAGGCTCCGGCCTCGATCACCGCGCCGAACACCTGCATCATGTAGTCGAGGTCGCTGCGCGACGCGTCCTCGGCCGAGAACTCGACGTAGTCGAGGTGCCGCCGTGCACGCGCTACCGCCCACGCCGCCGCGTCGAGCACCTCCTGCCGGCTCATCATGAGCTTGTGCTGGAGGTGAATGTCCGACGTTGCGATGAAGACGTGGATCCCGGGACGCTTGGCCTTCTCGACCGCGCGAATGGCGCGGTCGATGTCGTGCTCGCGGGTGCGGGCGAGCGACAGCACGATCGGCTTGGTCACCGCCTGCGCGATGCGCTGCACCGACTCGAAGTCCCCGTCCGACGAGGCAGCGAAACCCGCCTCGATCACGTCGACGCCGAGTCGCTCGAGCTGGCGCGCGATGACCAGCTTCTCCTCCGCGTTCATCGTCGCCCCCGGCGACTGTTCGCCGTCGCGGAGCGTCGTGTCGAAGATCTGTACCCGATCCATGGTCCGTCCTCTCCCCTTCCGCCCCTCCAAAAAGAAAAGCGCCACAGGCGGAAGGCCCGCCCGTGGCGCTCACCAGAGTCGTGTTGGTGGTTCCCTACACTCCGGCGAGGGCCGCGGGCGGGCTGCCGAGCAGCAGGCCCAAGGCCAAGCTTTCCGCGAGTCGTAGGGAACGTCGCATCATTGGTTGGGCTTAGCCGCGGTGTCCCGGGTTGTCAAGCACGGAGGGCGCGGATGGCGGCGCGTCGCGCCGCCCGGAGGTGTGCCGGTGTCGCACCACGCGCGCGATCCGCCCGACCGGGCCCGACAGCGCGTACGTGACCGTGCCGAGGAACAGCATCACCTCCGGCGCCCCGATCGTGACCGCGGCGAGGAAGATGAGCCCGATCAGGACCGAGAAGGGATGACGATGATGGAGCCGGATGTCCTTGAAGGAGAAGTAGCGCACCTCGCTCACCATCAAGCCAGCGACGCCGAACGTGACGAGCAGCATCGTCAGATGCTTGTTCGGGTCGCCGAGAAAGCCGAGACGGTAGTACAGCAGGACCGTCGTGGCGATCACGTCCGCGGCCGCAGGAATCGGAAGGCCGAGGAAATGGCGCTTCTCGACCGTACCGACCTGGACGTTGAATCGCGCCAGCCGAAGCGCGCCGGCGGTCACATAGAGCGACGCGGCGAGCCAGCCCCACTGGCCCCACTGCCCGAGGGCCCAGCGATAGAGCAGGATCGCCGGCGCGACGCCGAAGGCGATGAGGTCCGCCAGCGAGTCGTACTGCACGCCGAACGAGCTGGCGGTGCGCGTGAGCCGGGCGATGCGACCGTCGAGCATGTCCGCGACCTGCGCCAGCAGGATCATGATCGCCGCCTGCCGGTACTGGCCCTTCTGCGTCAGGATGATCGAGTAGAACCCGGCGAAGAGCCCGGCCGTCGTGACCAGGTTGGGCAACAGGTAGACGCCGTTGCGCAGTGGCGGGATGCGCCGGCGCGGACGGCCCGACACGACGCTGAAGCGCGGGCCGGTCACGCGGGGACCCTCGCCACGGCGGTCGTCCCGGCACACACCCGCTCCCCGCGCTGCACGAGGGGCTCGACGCCCGGCGGCACCCAGAGGTCGACGCGCGAGCCGAACATGATCATCCCCATGCGCTCGCCGCGACGGACTCGCTCACCCGCCGCGACGCGACACACGATGCGGCGGGCGATCGCGCCTGCGATCTGGACCATGACGAAGGGCCGGCCGTCCGCGGCCTCGATCTCGACGCTGTTGCGCTCGTTGTCGAGCGAGGCCTTGTCGGCGTACGCGGCGCGAAACCGGCCCGGCGTATGCCGCACGCGCCGGACGACCCCGCTCACCGGGTTGCGGTTCACGTGCACGTTCATCGGCGACATGAAGATCGAGATGCGAGTGCCAGGAAGGCCCTCCTCGGTGGTCTGCCCCGCCACGACCTCGAGGATGCGTCCGTCCGCCGGAGAGACCACGAGGCGCTCGTCGGCGGGCGGGAACCGCTCCGGATCGCGAAAGAACCAGAGCGTGAACGCGAGAACGACGACGAGCGGTACGACCGCCGCCACGTGGCCCGCCAGCGTCCCGACCACGGCCACGGTGCCGAGCACCACGAGCACCGTCGCGATGACCGGCCAGCCCTCGGGCGCGATCGGCAGGACGCGCGGCACTCTCTAGTTGCGCGAACGATCGACCAGGCGGTTCGACTGGAGCCACGGCATGAGCCCGCGAAGCTTCGCGCCGACCTCCTCGATGGGGTGGTTGGCCGCCTCTTTGCGGAGCTCGCGGAAGTGCGGCATGCCGCACCGGTACTCCGTGATCCATTCGTCGGCGAACTTCCCCGACTGGATGTCGGCGAGAAGGCCCTTCATGGCCTCTCGCGCCTCCTTGCCGATCACGCGCTTGCCGCGCGTCATGTCGCCGTACTCGGCGGTGTTGCTGATCGAGTAGCGCATGTTGGCGATCCCGCCCTCGTAGATGAGGTCGACGATCAGCTTCACCTCGTGGACACACTCGAAGTACGCCATCTCGGGCGGGTAGCCGGCGGCGACGAGGGTCTCGTAGCCGGCCCGGATGAGCTCGGTGAGCCCGCCGCAGAGCACGGCCTGCTCGCCGAAGAGATCGGTCTCGGTCTCGTCCTTGAACGTCGTCTCGATGACGCCGGCGCGCGCGCCACCGATCCCCTTCGCATAGGCGAGCCCGACGCGCTTCGTGTCGCCCTTCGGATCCTGGGCGAGCGCGAGCAGGCACGGGACCCCGCGACCCTTCTGGTACTCGCCGCGCACGAGGTGCCCGGGCCCCTTCGGCGCGACCATGAACACGTTGACGTCCGCCGGTGGCACGATCTTCCGAAAATGGATGTTGAAGCCGTGGCCGAACGCGAGGTACTTGCCCGCCTTCAGCCCGGGGGCGATCTCCTTCTCGTATATCTCCGCCCCCTGCTCGTCGGGCACGAGCACCATGACGACGTCGGCCTCCTTCGCGGCCGTGGCCGTGTCGACGACCCGGAGGCCTTCTTTCTCGGCCTTGGCGCGCGAGGCGCTGTCGGACCGCAGGCCCACCCGCACGTCGATTCCGCTGTCGCGCAGGTTGAGCGCGTGCGCATGTCCCTGGCTGCCGTAGCCGAGGATCGCGACTTTCTTGCCCTCCAGCGGCTCGAGGCTCGCATCTCCGTCGTGATAGATGTTCATGCTGCGCGCTCCTTGTCCTTCCCGTCGACGGTGAGGAGGCGCGTACCGCGGAACATCGCCACCTTGCCGGTCCGTACGATCTCCTGGATGCCGATCGGCTTGAGCAGCTCGACCAGCGCCGCAATCTTGTCCTCCGAGCCCGTGACCTCGACGATGTACGATTTCCGCGAGACGTCGATGATCTTGCCGCGGAAGATGTCGACGATGTTGATCACCTCGCCGCGCGTGCGCTCGTCGGCCGCCACCTTGATGAGCACCAGCTCGCGCTCGACGTGCTCGGTCTCCGCGAAGTCCGTGACCTTGATCACGCAGATCAGCTTGTTCAGCTGCTTCTCGATCTGCTCGAGCACCTGGTCGTCCCCGCGCGTGACGAGCGTGATGCGGGACACCGTCGGGTCGAGCGTCTCGGCGACCGACAGGCTCTCGATGTTGAAGCCCCGGCCGGAGAACAGCCCCGCGACGCGCGCGAGCACGCCGAATTCGTTCTCGACCAAGACGGAAATCGTGTGTCGCATCGTACTCCCTCCCGCGCGCGGGCGGACGGTGGCACTCCCCCCGCGCCGAGGAGTCGCCCGGGTGGCTCGCGAACCCGGCCGGGCTAGTGGTCTCGGTGCCGGGCGAGAATCTCCATGATCCTGTCCTTGCCGGCGAGCTTGAGCTTCTGCAGCCGCTTGCGCTCCACTTCCTCGTCGGGCGTGAGGTACGCTTTCTGATGGAACGCGTTCAACCGCCGCTCGAGATCGACGTGTTCGTCGTAGTAGCGCCGCAGGTCCGGCTCACCATCGAGCAGCGTCTGGATGAGCTCCTCGTCCTTCTTCTCCATAGGGTCCCTCAACCAGTCGCGATGCCAGCCAGGGGTGGCAGCCTAGCGTGCGGCAAAACGCCTTGTCAACGCGAGCCCGAGCGGTTGATCTCCGCTTCCGATGGTCGCACGTAGACCGGCTCGGTCTCGCCCGGACTCGCCTCCTCGCCCGCGGCCAACCGTGCCCAGCCGAGGCGCGCCACCACGACGCCGCGCGGCGGGCAGAGGTCGAGCGCCAGGACGCGCGCGCGGGCCCCGAGCTGCGGATACGTCGCCGCCGCGTCGCCGACCAGGACGCAGCCCGTCGGAAGCCGCTCCAGCAACCGTGCCGGCGACAGCACCGCGTCCGGCGTCAAGCGGCGGCGCCCGGCCTCGGTCACGTCGAAGAGCGCGGCGTACACCTCCTGCTTGCGCGCGTCGAGCGCCGCGCAGACGATGGCGCCCGGCGCAACGGGGGCGGCGTGCGCCAACGCCTCCAGCGTCGGCACGGTGGCGAGCTTCAGCCCGCCCGCGAACACGATCCCCTTGGCGAGCGCGAGCCCGATCCGGAGCCCGGTGAACGATCCCGGCCCGATCGACACCGCCACCGCTTCGACGTCCTCGAGGCGCCGCTTGGCCCGCGCGAGCGCCTGCTCCACGAGCGCCGGGAGCGATGCCGCGTGCCCTCGCGTGGCGGGCGCACTCACCTCCGCGAGCGGGGCTCCATCGCTCACGACGCCCACCGCCGCGGTCCACGTCGCGGTGTCGATGCCGAGGACGAGCAGTGGACTAGCCCTGCACGAGCCGATGGATGTCGTTGTAGAACACGAACACCATCAGCGTGAGGAGCAGGAGGAGTCCCACCTGCTGCGCGATCTCGCGGTGCCGAGGCCGCAGCGGCTGCCGGATGACGGCTTCGATGCCGACCATCGCCAGGTGCCCGCCGTCGAGCGCCGGGATCGGCAGCAGGTTGAGCACGCCGAGGTTCACCGACAGAAACGCGAGCATCGAGAGGAAATAGCGCAGCCCGGCGCGGGCCTGCTGGCCGGCAGCCCGCGCAATTGCGATCGGGCCGCCGAGCTCGCGCAGCGGCACTCGCCCCTGCAGCATGAGAACGAGCCCCTTGGCGACGACGGCCGACGCCATCCAGGTCTGCTCCGCGGCCATGCGGACTCCCTCGAAGGGGCCCACCGAAACCCAGTCGCGCGAGGCCTCGATCCCGATCCGGTACGACGATCCCTGCTCCTCGCCGAAGAGGTTACGGTCGAGACGAAGCTCCGGCGTGACTTCGAGCGGGAACTGCGACTCGCCGCGCCGAACCTCGAGGTGCAACCGCGCGCCCCCCGAGCGCAGCACCGCCTTCGAGAGCTGCTCCCACGTGGCGATCTGCTCGTCGTTCACGGACGCGATGCGGTCTCCGATCTCGAGGCCTGCGGCCTCGGCCGGCGAGCCCTGCCCTACGCCACCCACGCGCGGCTCCGAGGAGGGCACCTCCGCGCCCACGAGCGCGAAAAGGAGCGCGTAGGTCACGAAGGCGAACAAGAAGTTCATCGCTGGGCCCGCGAAGACGATCGCGGCCCGCCGCAACGGCACCTGGGTCGAGAACGATCGATCCGGGTCGACGGCCGCCTCCTCCTCGTCGTCCTCGCCCTGCATCTTCACGTAGCCGCCGAGCGGGACTGCCGACAGCGCGTACTCGGTCTCGCCCCGCCGGCGCGCCAGCACGACCGGGCCGAACCCGATCGAGAAGCGGAGGACCTTCACCCCGATCCGCTTGGCGACCAGGAAGTGCCCGAGCTCGTGCACGAACACGAGCACGCCCAGGGCCACCGCGAAGGCGACGAATGTGAGTACGGGGGGCGGAAGGTGCATCGTCCTCAACCGTGAGGCAGCGCTGCGTAGTAGTACGCGTAGACGAAGGGGAAGAGCAGGCTGTCCAGCCGATCCAGAATGCCACCGTGCCCGGGGATAATCCAGCCCGAGTCCTTGGCACCAAACGCCCGCTTGAGAGCCGACTCGCAGAGGTCGCCGAACTGGGCGAGCACGCTCACCATTACGGCCAGTGGGACCATCTCGGCGATGCCGAGCACTCGGAAGAACGCCAAGCGGCAGAGCAGCGCGACGACGACGGCCCCTCCGACGGCGCCCAAGGCCCCTTCCACCGTCTTGCCCGGGCTCACGGCCGGCAACAGCTTGCGCCGCCCCCACGCCCGGCCGGCGAAATAGCCCCCGGTGTCGGAGCCCATCGCAGCGAACAAGGTGAACAGCACCCAGCGCCATCCCTCGGGAATGCCACGGAGGAGCACGACGTGCGGGATGAAGAACCCGACGTAGAGCGCGCCCAGGAGGAGCAGGCCGAGCCGGTTCATCGCCCCGGGCAGATCCTCGTGCCGCCAGAGCGTCCGCGCGAACCCGGTGACCACGGTGAGCGCGAGACCCGCGCCCCAGAGGTCCGGCCGGCGGGCGATCACGCCGGCGGTGACCGCGAGCCCGCACCCGATGCCGAGGACCCGTTCGGTCCGCGCATCGGGGAGCGCCATCGTGAAGAACTCGTAGAGACCGACCGCGGCGACCGCCCCGATGAAGCCCGCGAACAGCGCCTCGGGGAGGTACTGGACGATCAGCCAGAGCGCCGGGATGGCGAGCGCGGCGGTGGCGAGTCTAGTTCGCAGCACGCAGACGTTGCCGCTCCGCCTGCGCGGAGGTGAGACCGAAGCGGCGCTGGCGTTGCTGGAAGTAAGCGAGCGCCTGGAGGAACTCCCGCTCGCGGAAGTCGGGCCAGAGCGTCTCGGTGAAGTACAACTCGGTGTAGGCGAGCTGCCAGAGAAAGAAGTTGCTGATCCGCATCTCGCCGCTGGTGCGGATGAGCAGGTCGGGGTCGGGGATGCCGGCGGTGCCGAGGTGCTCGGCGAGCGTGCCGGCGGTGATCTGTCCCGGATCGAGATCCCCGCGTTCGACCTGCCGGGCGATCGCCCGGGCGGCGCGAACGATGTCGTCGCGCCCGCCGTAGCTCACCGCCAGGATCACCGTCATTCCGGTGTTCTGCCGCGTGCGCGCGATCGTGCTGCGCAGCGCCTGCCGGACGGCCGGCGGGAGCTTGGCGAGCTCGCCCACCGCGAGGAGCCGGATCTGATGGTGCATCATCTTCTGCAGCTCGCTCTCGAGGTACCGGCGCAAGAGCGTCATGAGGCCGTCCACTTCGCGCGGCGGCCGCTGCCAGTTCTCGCTCGAGAACGCGAACAGCGAGAGGTACTGAACCCCGAGACGGCGCGCCGTCTCGACCACCGAGCGCACCGATTCCTTGCCGGCCCGGTGCCCGTGGAGACGCGTGAGCCCGCGCTGCTGCGCCCACCGGCCGTTGCCGTCCATGATCACGGCGACGTGCGCGGGCAACCGAGTGGGATCGATCTGCACCATCAGACCGCCAGGATGTCCTCTTCCTTGGCCTTGAGGAGCTTCTCGAGCCGCTCGATGGCGTCCTTGGTGAGTGCCTCGATCTTCTCGGCGGCGTGCCGGCGATCGTCCTCGGTGATGTCCTTCTCCTTCTCGAGCTCCTTCAGCATCTCGAGCGCGTCGCGTCGGTGGCTGCGCTGGGAGACCCGGAAGTCCTCCGCGACCTTCTTGATGTGCTTGACCAGGTCGCGCCGGCGCTCTTCGGTGAGCGGCGGGATCGGCACCCGGATGAGCTTGCCGTCGTTCAGCGGGTTGAGGCCGAGGTCCGCACTCTGAATCGCCTTCTCGATCGCCTGGACGACGCTCTTGTCGTAGGGTTGGACGACCAGCAGCGTCGCGTCTGGCGCCGAGACCGACGCGATCTGGTTCAGCGGCGTCCGCGTCCCGTAGTACTCGACGAAGATGCCCTCCAGGAGCGACGTCGCGGCGCGCCCCGTTCGCACGTGGCTCAGCTCCTTGCGGAACGAGCCGATCGTCTTGTCCATTTCCTGGCGGGTGTTCTCGATGATCTCGGAGGTCATGTCGGAGGTCATGGCCGTCCTCCGTGCACGAGCGTCCCGATCCGAACGCCGCGCACCGCCTTCAGGACGTTCCCGGGCTGCATCATGTTGAACACGAGGATCGGCATCGCGTTGTCCATGCACAGAGAGATCGCCGTCGCATCCATGACCTGCAGGTGGCGATTGAGCACTTCGATGTAGGTGAGCTCGTCGAAGCGGACCGCGTTCGGGTGCTTGATCGGATCGGCGTCGTAGATGCCGTCGACGCGCGTGGCCTTGAAGATAACCTCGGCGCCGATCTCCATCGCACGCAGGCTCGCGGCCGTGTCGGTCGTGAAGAACGGGTTGCCGGTGCCCGCCGCGAAGATGACCACCCGGCCTTTCTCGAGGTGCCGAGTCGCCCGCCGACGGATGTAGGGCTCGGCCACCTGGCGCATCTCGATCGCGGAGAGCACCCGGGTCGCAACGCCGAGCTTCTCGAGCGAGTCCTGCAGGGCCAGCGCGTTGATGACCGTCGCCAGCATCCCCATGTAGTCGCCCGTCGCCCGCTCCATGCCCCGCGTGCTGGCGGCGACGCCGCGAAAGATGTTCCCCCCGCCGATGACCAGGGCCAGCTCGCAGCCGAGGGCGCGGACCTCACGCACCTCCGCCGCGAAGTCCCCGAGGACCGTGGGGTCGATGCCATAGCCCGAGGAGCCGGCCAGTGCCTCCCCGCTGATCTTGAGGAGGACGCGCCGGTAACGGATCGCGCCGGATTCCCCCGGCGCGGGCTCAGGCTCCGGCCTCGCCTCCAGCGGGGTTCTCCTTGGCCGTCTCGCCGAGCTGGAACCGGACGAACCGCCGCACCGCCACGTTGACCCCGAAGCGGACGATGGCCTCTTGGACGATCTCGCCCACGGTTCGATCGCTCTGCTTCACGAACGGCTGCTCGAGCAGACAGAAGTCCTTGTAGAAGCGGTCGACCTGACCTTCGACGATCCGGTCGATCACCTTCTCCGGCTTGCCCTGCTGCTGCGCCTGGACGCGATATATCTGACGCTCGCTGTCGAGCTCCGCTGCCGGCACCTCTTCGCGACGGACCCAGCGCGGGGACGCGGCCGCCACCTGCATCGCCAGGTCCCGCACGAGCTGCTGGAACTCCGCCGTCTTGGCGACGAAGTCGGTCTCGCAGTTCACCTCGATCAGGACACCGATCTTCCCGCCCGGGTGGATGTACGACCCGACCGCCCCGTCGGTCGCCTCGCGCGTTGCCTTCTTCGCCGCCTTGGCGAGACCTTTCTCCCGCAGGAGACGGAGCGCCTTCTCGCCGTCACCCGCGGCCTCGCCGAGCGCCTTCTGGCAGTCGAGCAGCCCCGCGCCGGTCTTCTCGCGGAGCTCTTTGACGATCGCCAGGCTCATGACGGCGGGGCCTCCATCCCGGCCGGCTCGGCCTCGGCCGTGTACGCGGCGCCATTGCCCTCGGTCGGCTCCTGGCCCGCTCCCCGCTGGCGCTCCTCGTATACGTTGCGGCCCTCGATCACGGACTCGGAGACCGCCGCACAGAAGAGGCGGATCGCCCGAATCGCATCGTCGTTGCCCGGGATCTTGTAGTCGACGAGGTCCGGGTCGCAGTTGGTGTCGACCACGGCCACGACCGGAACGCCGAGCTTGTTGGCCTCCTTGACCGCGATCTCCTCCTTGGCAGGGTCGATCACGAACAGGGCGTCGGGCAGCTTGCGCAGCCCCTTGATGCCGCCCAGCGACAACAGGAGCTTGTCCCGCTCGCGACGGATGCCTTGCATCTCCTTCTTCGTGAGCGCCTCGAGCACCTCGGGGTCCTCGAGCATGTCGTCGAGCTTCTTCAGGCGCTCGATCGACTGCTTGATCGTCTGGAAGTTGGTGAGCGTGCCGCCGAGCCAGCGCGTGTTCACGTAGAACGCGCCACAGCGCTCGGCCTCCTCGCGGATGACGTCCTGCGCCTGCTTCTTCGTGCCGACGAAGAGCATCTGCCCACCCTGCGCGGTGAGGTCGCGCACGAAGTCGTAGGCCTCGCGGAACATCTTCACCGTCTGCTGCAAGTCGATGATATAGATGCCGTTGCGGGCACCGAAGATGTAGGGCTTCATCTTCGGGTTCCAGCGACTGGTCTGGTGGCCGAAGTGGACCCCGGCCTCCAGCAGATTCTTCATCGTCACATCCGTCATAGGCGTTCCCTGATCATCCCCCTCCGGCCGACTCGATCAAACGCGGCTCAATACCAGAAACCGGAGCCCGCGCGCAATTGTGGGGCTCACTGGCTCATCGACGCCAGGAATTCCTGGTTCGTCTTCGTCCCTTTGAACTTGCCGTTCAGAAACTCCATCGCCTCCACGGTATTGAGCTGCGCCAGCAGCTTGCGGAGAATCCAGACCCGGTTGAGGACGTCCTTCGGGACCAGGAGCTCCTCCTTCCGGGTGCCCGAGCGGGCGACGTCCATGGCCGGGAAGATCCGCTTGTCCATGAGCCGCCGGTCGAGGTGGATCTCCATGTTGCCGGTGCCCTTGAACTCCTCGAAGATCACCTCATCCATGCGGCTGCCGGTGTCCACGAGCGCCGTGCCGATGATCGTCAGGCTCCCGCCGTCCTCGATGTTGCGGGCCGCCCCGAAGAACTTCTTCGGACCCCGCAGCGCGTTCGAATCGACCCCGCCGGAGAGGATCTTCCCGCTCGGCGGGACGACCGCGTTGTAGGCCCGTGCGAGCCGGGTGATCGAGTCGAGCAGGACCACGACGTCGCGCCCGTGCTCGACCAGACGCTTCGCCTTCTCGATCACCATCTCGGCCACCTGGACGTGGCGCTGCGCCGGCTCGTCGAACGTGGAGCTCACGACCTCGCCCCTCACCGACCGCTGCATGTCGGTGACCTCCTCGGGCCGCTCGTCGATCAGCAGCACGATGAGGACGACGTCGGGTTGGTTGTGCACGATACCGTGCGCGAGGTTCTGCAGCATCACGGTCTTCCCCGTGCGCGGGGCCGCGACGATGAGCCCGCGCTGCCCCTTGCCGATCGGCGTGAGAAGATCGATGAAGCGCGTCGTCATCTCCTGCGGATCGAACTCGAGCCGGAGCTGCTGGTCCGGGTACAGCGGCGTCAGGTTGTCGAAGAGGATCTTCTCCCGCGCGCGGGCCGGGTCCTCGAAGTTGATGGTCTCGACCTTGAGCAGCGCGAAGTACCGTTCGCCCTCCTTCGGTGGCCGGATGTGGCCGGCGACGACGTCGCCGGTGCGCAGGTTGAACCGCCGGATCTGGCTCGGCGAGACGTAGATGTCGTCGGGACCGGGGAGGTAGTTGTAGTCGGGGGCGCGCAGGAAGCCGAAGCCGTCGGACAGGATCTCGAGGACACCCTCGCCGCACACGAGTCCGTTCGATTCGGCCTGCGCCTGGAGGATCGCGAAGATCAGCTCCTGCTTGCGCAACGCGGTGGCGCCGTCGAGCTGCATCGCCTTGGCGAGCGCGGCGAGCTCGCCGATCTTCCGCTGCTTGAGCGCCGTCAGGTTCAGCGGTGGGCGGTCGTCCGATTCGACGGGCTCGGCGGCCACGGCCACCGCCAGCGTGGCGTGACTCCGAACGTCCGGCTCTTCTGCTGACCTCTCCCTGGTGCTCAAGGACGTCCTCCCCGCGGCAGCGACCGCGGCGGTGCGGCCCCGGCCTCGACGCTGGCGGTCGGCTCGAGACGGGACCAAACGGGCTTGTCGTGACGTGTCGTGGGATGCGAGCGCGGTGGGTCGAACGCGGCCGACACTAGGCAAAGGCCTCTGGGGTGTCAAGGCGTTTTGCCGCGGAATTCCGCGATCAGCGCGACGATGTCGGGCGGCAGCGGGGCACGCACGACGATGTCCTCGCCCCGCGTCGGATGGCGGAAGCGGATCTCGGCCGCGTGCAGGGCCTGGCGCGGGCA
The DNA here is from genome assembly GCA_046327955.1 of Binatia bacterium. Lineage (GTDB taxonomy): Bacteria > Desulfobacterota > Binatia > DP-6 > DP-6 > JAXLXP01. The sequence goes on from JAXLXP010000007.1 coordinate 217,673, forward strand.
GCAGGCGCCCGGCGGCGTACCGGCGCGTCCCGTTCTCCGCGCACCGTACACGGGATCGCCCACGACCGGATGGCCGAGGGCCGCCAGGTGCACCCGCAGCTGGTGCGTGCGGCCGGTCTCGGGAAAGAGATCGAGCACCGTCGCGCCCGTGAGCCGCTCCCGCACGACGAAACGCGTCACGGCCGCACGACCACGCCGGCTGTGCACGCTCATCCGCTTGCGCTCGTGCGGATGGCGGCCGATCGGCTGGTCGATCAGGCCGCGGTCCGCACGCACGCGACCGTGCACGACCGCGACGTAGCGCTTGTGGACCTCGCGGTCGTGAAACTGGCGCGCCAGCGCGGCCAGTGCCCCGGGGCTCCGGGCGACGACCAGGACGCCCGAGGTGTTCTTGTCGAGTCGGTGCACGATCCCGGGGCGCTCCGGGTCGCCCACGCCCACGAGCTGCCCGAGCCGGTGCAGCACGGCCGCCGCCACGGTGCCGCGCCGGGAGCCCGGGGCGGGATGCACCACCATACCCGGCGGCTTGTCGATCACCAGCAGCTCGGCGTCCTCGTAGAGCACGGTGAGGGGCAGCGCCTCGGGCTCGAGCGTCGACGGCTCGGACGCGGGCACCTCCACGTCCACGCGCATCCCCGTCCGCAGCACGTGTCCCGGCTTGCGCACGACGCCCTCGACGCGCACGCATCCCCGCTCGACGAGCTGCTTCGCCTGCGAGCGGCTGCCGAGCTCCCGGACGCCGCCGAGGAAACGATCGAGCCGCACCCCATCCGCCGTCTCCGGCACGGCGAGCGTCACGTGCCGTGCGGCGCTCACGGCACGCCCGTCACGCGCCCGGGTCGTGCGCCGCCACGACCACACGGGCACGAGCCACGTCGGCCGCGATGGCCTCGCGGAGCGCCGACGGACTGCTGAACGCCCGCTCGTCGCGCAGGCGTTCGAGCAGGGCGACGGTGAGCAGTCGGCCGTAGAGCTCGCCGCTCCAGTCGAGGAGGTGCGCCTCGATCGTGTGCCGCTGCTCGCCAAACGTCGGCCGGACCCCGATGTTGAGCACCCCCGCGACGCGCCGCCCGTCGACCGTCGCCGCGATCGCGTAGACGCCGTCCGCCGGCAGCAGCATCCGCGACCGCACGTGGAGATTGGCGGTCGGGAAGCCGAGGAGGCGCCCGCGGCGCTCCCCGGCGACGACGCGGCCCCGCAACGTGTACGGGCGCCCGAGGAACCGGAGCGCCTGCCCGACGTCGCCCTCCCGGAGAACGCGGCGCAGCGCGGTGCTGCTCACCTTCGTCCCGCCCTCGGTGACGGGACCGACGATGTCGACCGTGAACCCGCACACCGCCCCGAGCGTCCGCAACGTGTCGACGTTGCCACTGCGCCCGCGGCCGAAGTTCACGTTGTACCCCACCACCACGTGACGCAGGTCGAGCCGCGACAGCAGGAAGTCGCGCACGAATGCCTCCGGCTCGAGCGCCGCAAAGGCCCGCGTGAACCGCTGCAGGACGACGAGATCGAGGCCGAGCTGCCGGAACACGGCAAGGCGATCGGCGAGCGACTGGAGGAGCGCCGGGGCCCGCGCCGGTGCCAGCACGGCCATCGGGTGGGGCTCGAAGGTGACGGCGACCGACTCCCCGCCGAGGGCACGCGCCTGCGCCACGGCAGCGCGGATGATGGTCTGGTGCCCGATGTGGACGCCGTCGAAGTTGCCGAGCGTCAGCGCTATGGGACCAGCGCGGCGCCCCTCGCGGCGCAGGTGGCGGATGACCCGCATCGCCGACCAGCAATATACCGGACGGCGCGCCGTTTGAAGGTCAGCGCTCGAGCTCCGTGATCTTCTGCCGCGCCCGTGCCGCTTCGTCCGAGTTCGGGTACTCCCGGATCAGCTTGCCCAGCGCGAGCCGGGCGTCCGGCGTATCGCCGACGGCGACGAAGAGATTGCCCTGCGCCCAGAGCGCCGCCGGCGTCTTGTCTCCCCGCGGATACTTCGTCACGACGTCGTAGAATTTGGAGATCGCCTGCTTGTTGTCGCCGCGCTGCTGGTAGCAGCGCGCAACCCAGTAGGTGGCGTTGTCGGCAAGCGGCGAGTCCTTGTACGCCGACGCGAAGCTGTTGAGCTGCGGGACGGCCTTGGCGCAGTCCTTGCGCCCCAGCACCTCGACGATCCCGAGGTACTCGGCCTTCTCCTTGACGTTGGTGGCACCCACGGCGGCCTGCTCGTGCTCGACGTCGCGGCGCCACTCGTCGTCACCGGCCGGCGGCACGGCCGGCGGCGCCGGCGCCGCCGCCGCGGGCTGTGGCGGTTCCGGTCTGGCCGCCGGCTGCGGCGCGGGACGCTCCGCGGTCGCAGGCGGCGGCTCCGCCGGCTCCGCCCCGGACGGGGCGACGCTGCTGGCGCCGGGGCGGCCCTCGAGCTCGTCGAGGCGCTTCTCGAGCGCCGCGACCCGATCTCCGCCCCTGGCCCCGCCCCGGCCCTCGTCGACCGCACGCTGCAGCCGCTCGAGCGTACGCTGCATCTGCTCGATCTTCTTGCGGTCCTCCAGGATCATCTGGCGAACCTGCCGGTCGGCTCGCATGACCTCGCCCTGCGAGGCGCACCCCGCGAGCGCGACGACGAAGAGCGCGGAGAGCCCCGCGCGGGCGCCGGCCGGCATCACTTCCCGAGCACGACCGAGTGCACGCGCCGGTTGCGGGTCCAGCAAGCGTCGGTCTCCTCCCGACAGAGGGGAAGCTCCTCGCCGTAGCTGATCGTGGAGATCCGGTCGTCGCTGATCCCCTGGGACGCCAGGTAGTCCTTCACCGACTTCGCGCGCCGCGCCCCCAGTCCCAGGTTGTATTCGACGGTGCCCCGGCTGTCGCAGTGCCCCTCGAGCTCGACCTTGGCCCGTGGGTTCTGCCTCAGCCACTCGACGTTGCGGCCGAGCACGGTGCGCGCCTCGCCGTCGAGGTCGGCCTTGTCGTACCCGAAGCGGACGTCCTTCAGGATGCCGTCCTCCTCGGGGCCGAGACCCCGCTTGGCGCGCTCGAGGCTCGAGCCGCTCCCGGCGAGGCCGTCCTCGCCCAGTCCCGCACCGCCGGCACCCTCGTCGCCGGGCTTCGGACCCTTCTTCCCGCAGGCACCCGCCAGCGGTGCGAGCAGCGCCACCACCAGCACCAGACGGAACCACGCTGCGCGTCGCATCACCAACCCCTCCCTACTCCAACCGCGGCGACCATGCCGGCGAGGTATCATCGGCCGCTCCACGGGTCAATTCTTTCTGCGTCTTCCCGTCACGGTCGGCGAGCACCAGATGGTGGCGCCCTGCGCGTGTCGACGAGAAGACGACGTAGCGCCCGTCGGGTGACCACGACGGGTCCTCGTTGCTGCCCGCCGACGTGATCGTCTGCGCGCCGCTGCCGGACGCGGTCGCCACGACGACCTGGAAGCCGCCGCCGGCGCGCGTCGACCAGGCGAGCCGGTCGCCCTTGGGCGACCAGGACGGCGACGTGTTGTAGTTGCCCGTGAAGGACACACGCTCGAGCCCACCGCCGTCGACGTTCATGACGTAGATCTGCGGCGACCCGGAGCGTGCGGAGCAGAATGCGAAGCGGCGGCCGTCCGGCGCCCACGCCGGCGAGACGTCGACGCCCCAGTGCTCGGTCAGGTGGCGCAGCACCTGCCCCGCGCGATCGACGAGGTCGATGTCGGGGTTCCCCGCTTCCTCGCGCGTGACGAGGAGCTGCGCGCCGTCGGGTGACCAGGCGCCGCCGAGATAGGCGCCCGGCGCGGCGAAGAGCTTGCCGACCCGCTTGGTCGCGACCTCGACCTCGAAGAGGCGCGGCGTGTGCTCGCGATAGGAGACGAAGAGCGCGCGCCGCGCATCGGGCCGCCAACGGGGTCCCACGACGATCGAGCGCTCGTCGGTGACGCGCGCGGGCTCGTCGCGGTCGAAGCTCCACACGTAGAGGTCCTTGGTGAGCTTTCCGGCGCGGTTGCTCACCAGCACGATCTGCGAGTCGAAAGGACCACGCTCGCCGGTGAGGAACTCGAGGATCGCGTCGGCGACCTTGTGCGCCATCCGCGGGAGATCCGCACGCGCCCCGGAGAAGCGCCGCCCGACCTGCGGCACGTCCTTGCGGCCGGCGACGTCGAAGAGGCGCACCTCGACCGTGACCCCATCGCCGGCGACGGTGACGCCGCCCTTCACCACCGCCTGCGCACCGATCGCCGCCCAGCCGATGAAGTCGGTTTCGCCCGCGGTGAGGCCCGTCTTCTCCGCGTCCTCGACGAAGGTCTTGGGGTCGACGAGCCGGAAATAGCCGGACAGATCGAGGTCACGCGACAGCGCAGCGGCGAACCGTCCGCCCGCCGCTCCCCCGACGTCGCCGCCGAGATTCTTGAGCGGCAGCACGGCGATCGGAAAGGCCGCGCTCCCCGGACCGTAGATCGCCCCCGTCACCACCGCGCTCGCCGTCCGTCCGACCAGCAGCACCACGAGCGCGAGCCCTGCCCTCGTCCACGATCGCTTCATCCGGTGCCTTCGCCTCCCTTGTCCTCGGAATGGAACTCGATCAGAAACTCGCGGAACTCGTTGACGTACCGCGACGGCGGTGCGGGCAGCGGATTGGCCCGCTGGACGGCCCGGACGACGGACGCGTCGTAGGCGGCATTGCCGGACGCCTGCTCCAGGCGGACATCACTCACGTTCCCGTCGGACGCGATGCCGAAGCGGACTTTCGCCACCAGCCCGGCATGGCTGATCACGTTCGTCCAGTGGGCCTTGATCGTGTTGATCACGTTCTGCTGGTACGCGATGAACTCGAGACCGACGACCTGCCCGCCACCGCCCGGGCCCGGGCCGCCGGTGCCGATCGGGCCGCTGCCGGTGTCGGCGCCGCCAAGCCCGCCGCCGCCCTCGCGCCCGCGCCAGCGGGACGCCGCGGCGGCGTACGCATCCTGGCCGGCGGCGTCCTCGGCTCCCGCGCCGGTGCCGCCGGGTCGCGCGTCCGGGCGTGGCTGCGCAGCAGCCGGCGGCACACTCGTCTTCGTCGGGTGGGCCGGCTCCGAGTGCGCAGGCTCCGGCGCCGCCGGTTTGGGAGCCGGCTTCGGCTCCGCAGGCTTCGCGACCGGCTTCGGCTCCGGCTTGGTCTCCGGCTTGGGCTCCGGCTTGGGCTTTGGCTCGGGCTTCGGCTTCTCCACCGGCTTGGTCGGGTCCGGCAGCTTCACCGCATCGTCGGGTTTCGGCTCGGGCTTCGGTTCGGGTTTCGGCTCGGGTTTCGGTTCAGCCGGCTTGGCCGGCTCCGGTGTTGCCGCGGGCGGGGGGCCGGGCCTGGGGCCACTCGCCGACGCGCCAGAGAGGTCCCGGCCGGGTGCACCGGGTGGCAGCCGCCCACCGATGGCACTCGGATCGGTGAGCTCGACCGTGTACGCCACCATCGGCAGCGGGCGCAGTCCGCCCACCTCCGCGAGCAACACGACCAGACCGAGGACGGCCACGTGCGCCACCGCGGACAGGCCGATCATCCGCGTGAAGCGCCCGTCCCACTCGGGCGCGAGCCGGAGTGCCGGGGTCCGCGCCATCGGCTCCTAGTGCCGCGACGGCGGCTCGGTGACGAGCCCCACGCGCGCCAGCCCCGACGCGCGCACCGCTCCCATCGCCCGCATCACCTGCCCATACGGCACCGCCTGATCGGCGCGGACGTAGAGCGCGCGATCGGGGCGCGACGCGGCGATCGCGTGGAGCTTCTCGGTGAGCTGATCGAGCGACATCGCGGTGTCGTTCAAGTACACCTCGCCCGTCTTGGTGACGTTGACGACGAGCTGCTCCTGGTCGCCCGACAGCGGCCCGGCGGCGACTTTGGGCAGGTCGATCGTGACCCCCTGCTGCAGGATCGGCGCGGTCACCATGAAGATGATGAGCAGCACCAGCATCACGTCGACCAGTGGCGTGACGTTGATCTGGGAGATCGCGTCGCTGCCCTGGGTTCCCTGGTCGAACGCCATCCGCCGCTCCTACTTGAGGAAGTGCCGCTCGGCGATGTTGAGGAACTCGGACGCGAAGGTGTCCATCTCGGCGGTGAGCACGCGGAGCTGCCGCGCGAACCGGTTGTACATCACGACCGCCGGGATGGCGGCCCCGAGCCCGACGGCGGTCGCGATCAGCGCCTCGGCGATGCCTGGCGCCACGGCCTGGATGCTCGACGACGTGGTCGTCGAGAGGCCGCGGAACGCGGTCATGATCCCCCACACGGTGCCGAACAACCCGACGAACGGCGCCGTGCTCGACGTCGTGGCGAGAAACGTGAGGCCGCGCTCGAGGCGCGTGATCTCCTGCGTGCGTGCCCGCTGCATCGCCCGCTGGACGTTCTCGATCCCGCCGAAGTCGGCCTCCTCTTCCTCGCTGCCGCGCTTCGACTTGGTGAACCGCTGCAGCTCCTGGTAGCCGGCGCGAAAGATCTGGGCGACCGGGCTCTCCTTCATGTCGACCGATGCCGTCTGGATCGTGGCCAGGTTCTTGGCGTCCCAGAAGATGTCGACGAAGCGATCCGACTGTTTGCGCGCGCGCCGCATCTCGCTCGCCTTGGCGAGCGCGATCCCCCAGCTCCCCACGGAGGCACCGACCAGGGAGAAGAGCACGAGGCGGACGACCCAGCCCGTCCCCCACACGAGCGTGAGGAGATCGTCGTGCCCAGCGCCACCCGCGGGCAGCGCGGACTGGGCGGCCAGACCGCCGAGCGGCCCGAGCACTCCCAGGAGCATCTGGATCATGCTGTCAGCGAACGACGTCGTGCCTGCGGCCCCGCCCCACAACCAATCACCGCGCAAACCCTACTGCACGACCCCGGGGCCGTCAACGTCGCGCGGCCACTTACCTTGACCACCCGGAGCGGATTTGGGATAGGGCACAACCGTCCTGGCGGCCGTGCGCCATCGACGCGGGCCGCACCACGAACCCCACCAAGGAGGCGCAGCACCCATGGCAATTCGCGTTGGCATCAATGGCTTCGGCCGCATCGGCCGCAACGTCTTGCGGGCCTGTCTCGACGAGGCCGGGCTCGAGTTCGTCGCGGTCAACGACATCACCGACGCGAAGACGCTGGCGCACCTCCTCAAGCACGACTCCGTTCACGGCGCCCTTTCGCGCGACGTGCAAGCGGCCGAGGGCGGTCTCGTCGTCGGCGGCAAGACCATCAAAGTGCTCGCCGAGCGCGACCCGGGCAAGCTCCCGTGGAAGGCCCTCGGCGTCGACCTCGTGCTCGAGTGCAGCGGCCTCTTCACCGAGCGCGACAAGGCCGCGAAGCACCTCGAGGCGGGCGCCAAGAAGGTGATCATCTCGGCGCCGGCCAAGGGCGCCGACCACACCCTCTGCTTCGGCGTGAACCACGCCACCTACGATCCGGCCAAGCACCACGTCGTGTCGAACGCGTCGTGCACGACGAACTGCCTGGCGCCGGTCGCGAAGGTGCTGCACGACACGTTCGGCATCCGGCGCGGTCTCATGACCACGGTGCACGCGTACACCAACGACCAGCGCATCCTCGACCTGCCGCACGAGGACATGCGGCGCGCCCGCGCCGCCGCGCTCTCGATGATCCCGACCAGCACCGGCGCGGCGCGTGCCATCGGCGAGGTCATTCCGTCGCTCAAGGGCAAGCTCGACGGCATGGCCGTGCGCGTGCCCACGCCGAACGTCTCGATCGTCGACTTGACCGCCGAGCTCGAGAAGCCGGCGACGAAGGACGCGATCAACGCCGCGATGAAAGAGGCCGCGCACGGTCCGCTCAAGGGCGTGCTCAACTATGTCGACGAGCCGCTCGTGTCGATCGACTTCAACCACTCGCCGTACTCCTCGTCCTTCGACGCGGCGCTGACCAACGTGCTCGACGGCAACTTCGTGAAGGTGCTGTCGTGGTACGACAACGAGTGGGGCTTCTCGAACCGCATGCGGGACGTCGCGCTGCTCATCGGCAAGCGCCTCTGAGCCGGTCGGTCCCGTCATGCGCGCGCTCGACTCGCTGAACGTCCAGGGCAAGCGCGTCTTCATCCGGGCCGACCTGAACGTCCCGCTCGAGGGCGGGACGGTCGCGGACGCGACCCGGATCGACGCGACACTGCCCACGCTGCGGTGGGTGCTGGACCACGGCGGCCGCCCGATTCTCGCCTCCCACCTCGGCCGCCCCAAGGGCACGCCCGATCCGAAGTACTCGCTCCGCCCGGTCGCGGCCTACCTCCAGCAGACGCTCGGCCGGCCCGTCCACCTCGCTTCCGACTGCGTCGGACCCGCCGCCGAGGCGACCGTCGCCGCCGCGACGCCGGGCGAGGTCGTGCTGCTCGAGAACCTCCGCTTCCATCCCGGCGAGGAGAAGAACGACCCCACCTTCGCCGCCCAGCTCGCCCGCCTCGCCGACGTCTACGTGAATGACGCCTTCGGCGCCGCGCACCGCGCGCACGCGTCGACGGCGGGGATGGTCGTCCACTTCGCCGAGCGCGCCGGGGGTCTGCTCCTCCACCGCGAGGTCGAGGTGCTCGGACGCCTGCTCGCCGGCGCCGAGAAGCCGTTCGTCGCGATCCTGGGTGGCGCCAAGGTCTCCGACAAGATCGCGGTGATCGACCACCTGCTCGATCGGGTGCAGGCGCTGCTGATCGGCGGCGCGATGGCGTACACGTTCCTCAAGGCGCAGGGAAAGCCGATCGGTCGCTCGCGGGTCGAGGAGGACCGCGTCGAGTTGGCGCGCACGGTGCTCGCCGACGCGGCCGCCAAGCGCGTCGCGCTGTTGCTGCCGGTCGACCACCTCGCGGCCGACAAGCCGGAGGCCGGTGCGACGACCCGCATCGTCTCCGCCGACGCCTTCCCGGCCGACCTGCTCGGGGTCGACATCGGTCCAGCGACGGCCGCCCGCTACGCGCAGGAGATCGAGACCGCGCGCACGGTGCTCTGGAACGGCCCGATGGGCATCTTCGAGATCGAGGCGTTCAGCCGCGGGACGATGGCGATCGCCGAGGCGCTCACGCGCTGCAAGGGCACGACGGTCGTCGGCGGCGGCGACTCGGTCGCCGCGCTCGAGAAGTCGGGGAAGACGAACGCCGTGACGCACGTCTCCACGGGCGGCGGCGCATCGCTCGAGTTCCTGGAGGGCCGCACGCTGCCCGGCGTGGCGGCGTTGGAGGGCTGATATCCGTGAGTCGCGTCCCACTACTGGCCGGCAACTGGAAGATGCACTGCACCCGCGCCGAAGCGACGGCCCTCGCCCGCGCGCTCGCCGAACGCGTCGGCCGGGTGACCGGGCGCGAGGTGCTCGTCGCCCCGCCGTTCACCGCGCTCGAGGCCGTGGCCGCTGCGATCGCGGGCACCGCCATCCGCCTGGCGGCGCAGAACGTCCACTGGGAGGCCAAGGGAGCCTTCACCGGCGAGATCTCGACCGCGATGCTGCGGGACGTGGGCTGCACGCACGTCATCATCGGGCACTCGGAGCGCCGGCAGTACTTCGGCGAGACCGACGAGACCGTGGCCAAGCGCGTCGGCGCGGCGCTGGCCGCCGGGCTCACCCCGATCGTGTGCGTCGGCGAGACCTTGGCCGAGCGCGAGGCGGGCGCGACCGCCGCCGTGATCCAGCGCCAGATCGCGGGCGGCCTGGCCGGGCGGTCGGCGGCCGACCTCGACCGCTGCGTCGTGGCCTACGAGCCGGTGTGGGCAATCGGCACCGGCAGAACCGCCACGCCCGCGCAGGCGCAGGAGGTCCACGCCGCGATCCGAGCGCAGCTCGCCGGACTCGGCGGCGCCGCGCTTGCGACGCGGGTCCGCATCCTCTACGGAGGAAGCGTGAAGGCGGACAACGTCGACACGCTGATGCGCGAGCCCGACATCGACGGCGCGCTCGTGGGCGGCGCAAGTCTCGACGTCGCGGCCTTCGCGCGCATCGTCGGGTTCGAGGGGTGATCCCATCATGTTGATGACGCTGGTGACGTACGTCGTGCCCGTGATCCACGTGGCCTCGTGTCTCTTCCTGATCGGGGTCGTGCTGTTGCAGACCGGCAAGGGGGCGGACGTGGGGGCCGTGTTCGGCGGTGGCAGCCAGACGCTGTTCGGCTCGGGCGGCGCGGGCAACTTCCTCACCAAGCTCACCACCGGCACCGCGATCGCGTTCATGGTGACGTCGCTGCTGCTCACCTGGGGCCAGAGCCACTCGAACACGTCGCGCCTGCTCGAGAAGCTCCCGGCGGCGACGGAGTCCGCGCCGGCAGCGAGCGCACCGCAGGACACGGCACCGGCCAACGACAAGCCGGTCGATGCCCCGGCAACCGAGTGAATCGGCGCGCTGCGCTCGACAGCGGTCGTCCCCTCTGTTAGGAAATCCCGCTCCACCCCCTGCGAGGATGGCGGAACTGGCAGACGCGCTAGTTTGAGGGGCTAGTGGGCTAATAACCCGTGGGGGTTCAAGTCCCCCTCCTCGCATTTCGCAGCCCTTGCGTTTCCGCGTACTTGCGATGCCCTTGTCCCTCCCCCTCGGCGAGGGAGGGACAATTTGCCTGCTGTCCCGCTCGCGAACAGGGCCGGTTCCAGCTTTGCGAAGCGACGTAGCTCGCTCTCACCTTCGGTTGGTAGCCACCGACCGTAGTGCCTTCGCAGCGTCGCGTAGCTGACGCCGGTCTGCGTCTCCAACCATGCGATCTTGACGCCGAGGGAGAGCGCCGTCGAGACGAACGTGTCCTTGGTGCAGTAGATGCCACGGACCCGGACGCCGAGCACGCGCAGGCAAGCGTACCAGTAGCGCGATGCGAACGCCTTTGGCTCGATTGGCTGCCCCTCGGTCGTCGTGAAGACGGGCGTGTTGGGTGCCACCCGAAGAGGTTGGATCGCGTGGAGCACGCGCACGCTTTCAGGGAACAGCTCGACCCAGCGATCCGCGCTCGCGGTCTTCGGCGCGCCGTACTCGTAGAGGTGCCGGCTCCGCTGGACGTGCAGGCGAGGGCCGTCGAAGTCCACGTCGCCCCACTGCAAGCCAGCCGCTTCGCTCGGGCGCATCCCGGTCCAGAAAAGAAGATGCACAAGGGCGTGGTACGGCAGGTGCGGTCGCATGCGGACCGACTCGGCGCCCCCGCGTCCGACGTGGAAGCCGAAGCGCTTGCGCTCGAACCAACCGAGGATGCGCTGGCGCTCCTGCGGCGTGAATGGGTCCGGACCTGGCGGGGTCCACTTCGGCCACTTCAACCGGCGCGGGAAAGGATCGACGAGCAACACGCGGTCGTCAAGTGCCTGGGCGATCACGGCGCCGAGCGTGGGGATGTCCCGGAATCTGCTGAACGGCTGACCTGAAACCAGAGAGAGCGGCGGCTCCTTTCCCCGTCCTGTAAAGGACGGGTCACCACAACCAAGGGAAAGGAAGCCGCCATGAAGAGAAGTCGCACAGGATCGTCCGCAGAGAAAGCCCCCGCCGCCCCGCCGGCCGTGAGCGTGCAGGTGCCGCTGCCGCTGATCGACGTGCTCGCTGACATGAAGACGTCGTTCTTCGGTCTCTGCCTGACCGCGGGCCAGCAGGTCTTCCAGGCGATGATGGAACAGGACCGAGAGCAACTCTGCGGGCCGAAGAATCTCCCGAATCCCGATCGGCGCGCCATCCGAGGGGGCAGTGCACCGAGTGAGGTCGTGCTCGGGGCGGCGCATCTCGATGCCCCGGCTTCGAGCGCGCAGTACAGACGGCAAGGAGCTCCACTTGCCGAGCTTCAGCTACGCCAGCGCCCACGACCCACTCGACGCCTACACGCTCGAACAGATGGCCATTGGCGTCGCCACGCGGAAATATCGTCGCACGCTCGATCCGCTGCCGGGCCACGTGACCGAGCGAGCGAGCTCGAAGAGCGCCGTGTCCCGTCGCTTCGTCGCTCTCACCAGCCACAAGCTCACGACGTGGATGGCGGCGCCCCTCGATGGCCTGGACATCCGCGTCCTCTTCATCGACGGACTCCATTTCCGGGATCACGTGATTCTCCTGGTCCTGGGCCTCGATTCGCACGGGGTGAAGCATGTGCTCGGCCTGCGGGAGGGACGACGGAGAACGCGACAGTGTGGGGATTGCTCGCCGATCTGCGGCAGAGAGGTCTCGATCTCGACCGCCCGGTGCTGTTCGTCATCGACGGCGGGACGGGACTTCGGAAAGCGATCGAGACTCGTGCGGGGACGCGGCCCTCGTCCATCGCTGCCACGTCCACAAGAGACGGAATGTCTTGAGCATCTGCCCGAAGCCATGCGGCCTCGGGTGAAGAAGGCGATCAACGAAGCGCACGGCCTGGCCGATGCCGATCTCGCGCGGCGGCGTCTCGAGCAACTCGCTGCCGGTCTCCACCGCACGCACCCTGGAGCTGCCGCTTCCCCTTCGAGAAGGACTCGACGAGACGCTGACCCTGCAACAGCTCGGCGTCTCCAGCGCCCTCTACCGCACACTGCGCTCGACGAACGCGATCGAGAACCTCAACGGCCTCGTCGGGCACTTCGTCCGCAACGTGCGACGATGGCGAGACGGCCACATGCTGGTCCGTTGGATCGCTGCGGGGCTCGAAGAGGCACGTCGAAGCTTCCGTCGCGTCCGTGGCTACACGGACATTCCGAAGCTGATCGCCGCACTCGATCGCCGAACTCTGGACACGAAGAAGGAGGTCGCGTAGACGCCCGTCAACCGAGCCGCCGCTCTCGACCGTTCAACAGAGAACGGGACGACCCCCCGAGCGTGCCGCTGATGATGTTGCGGACGTACTTCACGGACCGCCCGCGAGCGAACAGCTCGGCTTGCAAACCGCGGATGATCGCGGGCGTCAGGTCGGTCAGAGAGACGTGACCGACCAGCCTGGCGATGATCTTGCCGTGCCGCACGTAATCGCGCGCCTGCGCCTTCCGCACCTGCGGGGGACGGTTGTAGGGCAAGAACGACTCGCGGAGGTACTCCGCAAGCGTCGGCCCGCGGGACATCGCCTGGTCCGGTTCTCGCTCGGGGCGTGCGAAGTAGGACCGGAGTGTCGAGATGGGATCACGCCCCTTCTTGAGCACCACACCGACCGTCGAGCAGAGCGGCGCGAGACGGGCTCGATTCTCAGCAGTGTCGTCGAGTCCCGTCGAATACGCGACGTGCCGCACGCGGCCGTCCGTCACAGCGACTCGGAAGCGGAGACGCAGGCGGCCCTTGTCCGCGTCAACCGAGCAACCGGCGTAGACCTTCATGCGCTCGCTCGATGTTCAGCACGGGGTGCGACACTCGCGCGTCTACCATGGCAGCCAGCTCGCCGGCCACTCCGCCCTCGATCAGCTCGACGATAGCGGCCCACTTGAGCAGGACGCTTCCACCCCGCCCCGTCGGTTGGAACCAGTGGACACCGTGTCGGAGCACGCCGCGGCGCTGCATGCGCCGGATCGCCTGAACGCTCCACGGGGTGAGCTGGGCGAGCTGGTCGGCCGACAAGTATGGCGGAATGGTCACCGCTGGCCGGTGTGATAGCGCTCCTCGTTGAGCTTCAGGTACCGCGCTCGTCCACTTGGACGGTGCGGGCCCGGTTGGCGCGGATGGTCCGGCCGTCCCCGATCTCCTGCGGACGGGGAATCGGCGTCGCGTCGGCGCGTCGGTCTCTTCGCGAACCAAGTGCAACGGCGTGAGGATGATCTCTCGGCCGCACCCCGGGCACGCGAGCGGGCCCCAGCCTGACGGAAGCGGCGTATCACACCGCCGACAGCGACGGCCGAGGAGGTGGTTCTCGACACGTCTCGGATTCGCCACCGTGAGGTCAGGGCGGTCGCTCACGGCTCGCCCGCCTCCGTGACCAAGCGTAACGGCGTGAAGTGTCCGACGCGCCCGCATCGCGGGCAGCCGATGGGCCCCCAGCCGGAGGGGAGTCCCGCAGTGCAGCGCCGACACCGGTGCGGGCGACCTGGCGGCCGACCGGCGCCCTTGCTAACGGGCTTCTTCCGTAGGGGGGCGACGACGTGACGAGGTGACAAGCCTTGTGCCCCAATGCATTCGTCGCCGTTCGACGACGTGACGTCACTGCGCGCGTCACCTTGTCTATCAGCCCGGAAACCCGTGTCTCGCGCAGGTTGTCTCGTCGTCACGTCGTTGAGATAGCGGGCGAAGGCATCCGCGAAGTCTGTTCGCTCAAAACCTTTGCCGCGCCGGTGGCCGGCGCGGACAGTCTTCGAGACGATGCCGAACGGACGGAGGAGCTGCATGAGCTTGTAGCCTGGACCGCGGGCGTCCTTCGTTTCGAGCGCCCCTCCCCACCACTCTCCCCACGGCTCGCCCTCGCGCTCGACGAGCGCCGCGAGGAGTTCGACGGTGAGGAGCCGGGCCGAGCGCGACTCGGCGAAAACCTGGCTGATTGCCCGCAGGAGCTGAACACCGGCACTCTCGGTGTCCTGTTGCCCGCCGTGGAGTTCCACGGCGGCTCGTCGCGCCCGGGCTGGCCAGTCGCCGCCCGCGAGGTCCGCTATCGCAAGCAGAGGCTCCCATCCCTCCGCCGCCCGATCGTCAAGTGCCGCGGGCGTGGTCGGCGTAGGCCCTCGGAGAGTCGGCGTCGCTTCGGCTCCCCAGGCTGCGACGGCCGCCCGCAGCGGCTCGGCTTCCGCCCTAAACGTGGCAAGGCGGAAGCGGGCCACGGTCTCGGCCTTCTTCTTCCGGCGGAGCGGAATCGTAGTGCCGCGATCCGTCACCGTATCCGGAAGAGCGCCGATAGCTGCTATGATCTTCGCGCAGAAGACTTCGAAGTCCACGAGTGTTTGGGTCGAGCCTTGACAGCGCGATACGACCGCGCCACGCCGGTTGCCGGCGTTGAGAACCGCGCGGAGGCCCTCCGTACCTTGGTCGGCCTTCTTGCCAAAGATGGTGTCAACTTCGTCGAGCAAGAGCGTCGGCCGATCGCGCGCGATCTTGCGGAAGAGGACTGCCTCGCTCGGTCGAACGAGACGCCATGCCCGCGGGACGAGTCCCTCCAGCACTTCCAGCAGCCGGGTCTTGCCGCACCGCTTCTCGGGTGAGGTCACCACGAGGTACGGCGTCACGTCGAATGCCTCGATCGCGTGCGCGTGCGCGATCCAGAGCGCGATGGCGACGAGGGCTGGCTGTGGGATGATGACGTAGCGCGCGATGAGACACTCGACGTCGGCAAGGAGGTCCGCGAGGCCGCGCTGCTCTTCCGCAACCTGCTGCAGGTACGTTCGCATCACCGGCCTCGCTGCGGGTCGACGGACGAGGCTAGAGCCGTCCGTGTTGCGGCTTCGGTCATCCTGCCCATCGCGGTGCGAGAGTCGGCGGATGGCCGCCGCCATACATCTTCGAGGAAGGCGGCGAGCGCCCCTGACTCGTCCCCGCGCATGACGACTCGGCCGAGCGCGCGTCTGCTCACTCTCGTGCCCCCCGGAGCCCGACAAACACAGCGACGTCGGCCTCGTCCAGCCGAACAGCGCGCAGTTGAACCCGGCCGGTGCTTGCGAGATCGTTGAGCGCCCGATTAACCGCCGCGCGCGTCCACCGGCGGCGCCACGGGGGTACGGAATCGATGAGGGTCGAGTAAAGACGGCAGAGGGAAACCCGCTTGCCACCGAAGCTCCCAAGAACCGCATATAGGCTGTCAGCGAGGACGGCGCGCACGGGCGAGAGGGTTTGCCGTCGTCGCGGCGTGCGTGCCGGGCTCTTCCCGCTGCGCCGGTGGGGCGATATGGTCCGCATCGGATCGTCGACCGCGAGCGCCGTGGCCTGCGAGGTAGGCTCCCCGGGCTACGGCGTCCGCGATCTTAGCGGGTGGGCTTGGTTTCCTCGCCCTGCGTGGCGATCCAGCGGCGGAGCGCCTCAGCTGGCACACGCACCGATCCCCTCAGCCGCACGCTGGGCAGGTCCCCGGCGGCGAGGAGGTCGTAGACCGTGGATCTTCCAAGACCCAGCAGCTCGGCGACCTCAGGCGGGCGGAGCAGAAGCTTTTCCATATCCCCTCCTTCCTTCGAGAGTCTCGTCCCCTCGGTCTTCTGAGGACTAATCGGCCCCCCTCGTAGCGCAGGGACGCAGCTTAGTCCCTCGGTCGACACCTCAAAACCGGCCAATGGTCGACGGGTCAAACCCGGCCAATGGCGACGGCGCGGATGTCATGATCGCTCTTACTGCGTAGCGCCCTCCGCGGGCAAGGCATGGTGGCGCATCCGCCAGCTGCGCGGGCCGCACTTGAGGACGTGGGCGTGGTGGAGGAGCCGATCGAGGAGCGCCGTCACGGCGGCGGTATCGCCGAGGAGCTTGCCCCAATCGTCGACCGGGCGGTTGGAGGTGAGGAGCGTGCTGGCCCGCTCGTAGCGGCGCATGACGAGCTCGAGGAGGTCTTCGGCGGCGGTGGCCGGGAGCTTCCGCATGCCGAGGTCGTCGATGATGAGGAGTGGGACGGTGGCGAGCTCGGTCATCTTCGCGCGGCGGGTGCCGTCGACGCTGGCCTCGGCGAGCTCGTCGAGGAGGCCGTGGGCCTCGGTGTAGCGGACGCGGTAGCCCTGCTGGATGGCGGCATGGCCGATCGCCTGCGCGAGATGGCTCTTGCCGGTGCCGGGTGGGCCGAGGAAGAGCGCGTCTTCGCGCTGGGCGATGAAGCGGCCGGTCGCGAAGCTCGAAGACGAGCGTCCGGTGGAGCTTCTTGTTGAAGTCGAAATCGAAGGTGTCGAGGGTCTTGTCGGGATCGCGGAAGCGCGCGTGCGTTCGGCGCCGGGCGAGGAGGCGATCTTGGCGCCGGACGAGCTCATCGCTGACGAGCGTGGCGACGAGATCGAGTGGCGCGAGGCGCTCGGCCTGCGCTTGGCGGAGCCGCGCTTCGAGGACGTCGGCCATCCCCGAGAGCCGGAGCTGGCGGAGGGCGCGATCGAGTTCGGGCAGCGTCATTCGGGAGTCTCCTTCTCGGCGCGGCGATCGAGGAGATCGCGGTAGAGGGTGAGCTGACGGATGAGCGGATCGACCTGGGTGAGCGTGAGCGGGCCGGCGACGCGCCGCTCGAGATAGCGGCGCACGAAGCGATAGGTCGGGACGCCGAGGTCCCGTGCCGCGGCACACGCGGCCTCGACGGCGGGCACGCCGTGGTGCTTGGCGAGGGCGAGGACGCCGAGGATGCGGCGGACGCCGGCGGCGCCGTCCTGCTGATGGATCGTCGCGCAGAGCAGGCCGATCGCCCGCCCCGCGCCGGTCGCGCGCGCGAGGACGGCGAGGACATCGGGCGGCGTCCGCCGGGGGCGATCGGCGGCCGCAATGCGATGCTGGCCGCGCGCCTGCCAGCGATGCTCGCGCAGGAGCTGCCCCGTGCGCGGATCGAGGAGGCGCACGGTCTGGCCATCCCACTGCACCGGGGAGGCGCTGGCCGAGATAGCCCGGCGGGGCGCCGTAGTACGCGCCGTCGACCTCGACGCAGCCGTCGAGATGCACGGTCCGCGTCCCGTGCTGGTAGTAGCGAAACGGCGTGAGCGGCAGCGCTCGCAGCGCGGGCTGCTCCTCGGCAAACATCGCCGCCACTTGCCGCTTCGTCGTGCCGTGGATGCGCGTGTCGGCCCAGCGCGTCTCCCAGTGATCGAGGTAGGCCTGGCCGTCCTCGAGGTTCTCGAAGCGCATGCCGCGCAGCGGCGTCTTCTGCGCATGGCCGACGCTCGCTTCGACCTTGCCCTTGCGATCGGGATGGCGGACCCGACACGGGAGGGCCACGGCGCCGTAGTGCGCGAGCACGTCGCGGTAGAGGGGATTGACCGTCGGGTCGTACACGTCCGCGGCGAGCACGCCCTCCTTGAGATTGTCGAGGACGACCGTCTGCGGGACGCCGCCCAGCTGGCGAAACGCGCGCTCGTGAAGTTCGGCCCAGATCTGGCTGCTCGATTTCCAGGTGAGCAGCCGGACGGCCTTGCGGCTGTAGCCGAGCGTGAGGACGAAGAGCCGCGTGCGCCGGTATTTCCCGGTCTGCGGGTGGCGCACCATGGCGCCGTCGCCGTAGTCGACCTGGGCTTCCTCGCCGGGCGCCGTCCGGATCACGGGATGGGCATCGGGCGGCGCGACCGCGCGCAGCCGATGGACGAAGCGTTGGACGCTCTGCGTAGCCGGCGGCGAAGCCGTGGCGGTCGACCAGGTCCTGCCAGATCGCCATGGCGTTGCGGCCGCGGCCGAGCGCCTCCGTGATCAGCTCGCGGTACGGCTCGCACGTGCTCGCCGCCGGGCTCCGGCCGGGGCGCGGGGGGCACGGCGGCGGCCCCGAGTCGGTCGACACCCCATTGGCCGGTTTTGCCGTCGATCCCGGCTCCGAGTCGGTCGACACCTCGTTGGCCGGTTTTGATGGTGGTCGTCGGCCCCAGCTGCCCGGCGGCCGCACCGCGATCCCCGCGGCCTTCAAGTAGGCGCTCGCCGTCTCGCGGCGCACGCCCGTCTCGTCTTCGATGCGCCGCAGCGGCCAGCCGAGTCGGCCGAGGGCGAGGACCTGCTGTCGTTTCGTGTCGCTCAAGACGTTGGCCATCCTGACGAGGGGACCCCAGTCCCCATCGTCCGTTCAACGTCCGAGCCGTCCGCCTATTGGCCGGTTTTCAGGTGTCGATCATTGGCCGGTTTTGGGTGTCGACCGAGGCTTAGTCAAGCGGCGCTACTTACCTTGGTGAGACACGGCACCGCTTGCTCGCTCTCTATTCTACCCCTCGACAGGCACAGCCTGGAAGGCGTGCTCTCAGATTGGCAGAGAACGGGGACGACGGACCGCGACCCGCGCTTCAGGCGCATCCTCTTCGACCCCGTCAACATCGATCGTCCGTGGCCCCTCCGCCGGACGACGTTGCCTGGGCCACTCGCCCGTGGCGGCGAAATGATCCAACTCCTCACCAGTCCAGCCATCGAACACGCGATCGGCCTCGGCCTCGTCGCGCCCATACGCACCCGTAAGCCGGTACGCCATGTCGAGGGCTTTCAGGCCGAGAGCCTTCTCTCGCGGGTCAGCCGATCGGTACAGAGCCAGGAAGTGCGCGTGTATCCTGTGCAGCTTCCGGTCACTGATGCCCTCCCGGTCGAGCAGCTCGGTCACCGTGGCCTGCACTGTAGGGGATCGGAGGGTCTCGACCGCGATGGCATGAGCGGTGTCCGGATCGCGGGTGTCATAGGCGACCAGCGCCGCGGCCGTCCCGTTACCGGTGGCGATGTAGTGCTTGAGGAAGCGGCGTTGCTTCAGGGTGAGGGAGCCTCGTCCCATAGGGCAAGCCTACCACACTAGCGGAGCCGCATCCTAGCGCAGGCAGAATGAGTCGAGCGGGTGTGGCCTCCGGCCCTACCAGAACGGCGTAGCCCGCACAGGACGGCCGAACTGATCCATGCCGACCCCGAGCCCATACGCATTCGGCTTCACGGGCCCGATGATCGCCTCGCCCTGCTCCGTCCGCCACGAGAACGGACGGCCCGTTGCATCGGCGTTGACGCCGGGCCCGTAGGCGTCGGCTCGACCCGGGCCGAGCAAGCCGGATGTGGCGGCGCCTAGGTCAATTGCGCGCGCTCGTGGAGGTGATGCTCCGGGAGCCAGCCCCACGAGCGGGACCCAGCCCTTCGTAGGTCGCACCGCGGCGAAGCGTCCCAAGTAGGTTCCTTCGGGGGATTCCTGCCTGAACGTCCCTTCAAGGATGTCGCCCTGACGCGCCCCCTCGATTTCGACTGCGCCGAGAGTGTGTCCCCCGGATTCCAGGATGCCGCGGAGGGAGAGCCTGCCGCCGCGGTCGTCCCCAAGCAGCGAAGCGCTGCCATCGAAGCCGAGCGTCTGATTCCGGAAGATGACGCGCGCGGTGAGCCCGGCAGCTTGGCGCCGGAACATCATCCGCAAGACGCCGAGCTGACCCTCGGTCGGCAGCTCGTACGCGCCGACCCACTCGCCGTCGGCAACCATGGCACCTTCTGCCACGGGCAGTCCGGTCGGAGCACGCTCGTCTCTATCCGCAGCCGGCGATCCAGTCGCGTCGCCTATGGGCATAAAGTCCTGTGCCGCTTCTCCCCGACCGCGGCAATACTCAGCCGGTACCCAACCCCGCGCCCGCATGCATCGTTCCCAACGTGCCCTTAGGCCGGCCTCTTGGGCGATGCACGCGAGCGCCCCAACGCAGAAAGACGCGCCGTTGCTCTCGCGCTCACACGTCACATACTCCGTGAAGAAATCTCGCTCAGTGGCGCCAGCGCGCGACCAGTGGACGGCGCGGCGGCAGCACCCGCCGGGCGAGAGGAGGACCACCGCTGCCACTAGGACTGGGACCCGGAAGGTGCGCATGAGGGCGCCATCTACCCTGGCGACTTCGCTGCGGCTAGAGCCGCACTCGCCGGCGGCAAGAGCTGGTACCGCCACCGCCAATGGCTGCACGTTACGCATGCCCGAGGTCACGGAAGGAAACTGCCCGGCGCTGCAGACAGTCGACGTTGAACGCCTCGCCGAAGAAGCGCGACGCTCCCGTGCAGGCGCGGAGTGTCCCCCGCTTGCACGTCACGCTCCCCACGGCGAGGGAAGGGGAGAGAACCTTGAGGTTGGCCGTGAGGCGCACGAAGCCGCCTTGGACGCTAGCGATGGTCCCCGCGTACCTGAGGCGTGTGGCGTCAGCCCGAGCGGGGCCAAGTACAAGGATAGCAAGCACGATGACGGCAAGCATCCTCATGGACGCCGTATAACATTCGTGGCAATGTGGGCGCTATAGGGGTGGGCGGTCCCGCCAAGGGCTCTGAGCTTTCACCAAACCCTCTCGGGGGCGCCGAACCTATCCCAGGGCGAGCGCCCTGGGAGGAGGGTTGTCAAGCCGCCCGGGGCCCCAATGCGCCACTGTTTGCGGAAGTGAGCTAGCGAGCGTGCTAGCTAGCATGAGGTGCCACCTCCGACGGGGTCGGGCCTCCGGGGCCGGGTGGATAGGGGCGCTTCGGGTCCAGCCACACGAGAGACCGAGCCCGCGGAGCGATCGACCGCCCCCCCGGCTGGCGGCCGTAGCTTGCTGAAACGCCTGGCGATAGGAGCCAGTTGACGGGGTCGGTTCTGAGGGGCTAACGTGCCTATGAGAACAGAGGTTCTCGAAGGAGCATTGCAATGGGCGACGCCCCGACAAGCCTGGTACCGAATGCGGCCGGTGACCTGGTCCACCCCGAGACCCTTCCCCCGGACCGTAACCCGGCCCGAGTCTACCTGACCCGGCTCGGGCAGGGGTCCCGGCGAACGATGGCGGCGGCCCTCGACACGGTGGCCGGGCTCGTCACGGGCGGGGCCTGTGACGCCGATAGCCTCGCCTGGGCCCGTCTCCGCTACCAGCACACTCAGGCGGTCCTGGCGGCGCTCCGGGGCCGCTACAAGCCCGCGACGGCGAACAAGCACCTGGCGGCCCTCCGCGGGGTCCTCAAGGAGTGCTGGCGGCTCGGGCTCATGGCGGCCGACGACTACCAGCGGGCGACCGACCTGCAGCGGGTGAAGGCGACGACGCTCCCCCGGGGCCGCGCCCTCATGCGGCGTGAGCTGCGCGCCCTCTTCCGCGTGTGCCGAGCGGACACCCGGCCGAGCGGCGCCCGCGATGCGGCGCTCCTGGCCGTCGTCTACGGCGCCGGGCTCCGCCGCAGCGAGGTGGTCGCCCTCGACATGGCCGACTACGCGCCCGAGACCGGCGCGCTGACGATCCGGGCGGCGAAGGGCCGCAAGGACCGCCTCACCTACGCGACGAACGGGAGCCGGATCGCCCTCGACGGCTGGCTACGGGTGCGCGGGACGGAGCCCGGGCCGCTCTTCTGGCCGGTCGACCAGGCGGGGCGGATGACCGCGCGGCGCCTGACGGCGCAGAGCGTGCTAGAGCTGCTCGCGCGCCGAGCCCGGCGGGCGCGGGTCGCCCGGTTCAGTCCGCATGATCTCCGGCGCACGTTCATCAGCGACTTGCTCGACGCGGGGGCGGATATCACGACCGTGGCGGGGCTCGCAGGGCACGCGAGCGTCACGACCACGGCGCGCTATGACCGGCGGGGTGAGGAGACGAAGCGGCGGACGGCGGAGCTGCTCGTGGTGCCGTTCGAGGGCTAGGTGGGGAGAGCCCCCTACTGCGTGCGACACCTAGCTAGCTTGCACAGCTCCGATTCCGCACAACCACCGGACCTTCGTGATTGTCCCTCAGAGGGACAATTCATGCCCACAGACGCCCTCTGACGCCTACCGCCGCCCGCGATTTCGTTGACTCTTCGGGCGACCTGCCGGGTTCAAGTCCCCCTCCTCGCATTTCCAATCCCGGGCAATCCGCCCGTCCGCGCGCTGCGCCGGAGACGCCGCCCGCGACCCGGCTACCGGCGCCCCGTGTCGTCCACGCCGTAGAGCCGCGCCATGAGCTGCGACACCAGGCCCCCGACGGGCAGCGCCACGCCCGACGTGCGCGCCAGCTCGAGCGCCCACGCGAGGTCCTTCTCGGCCACCTGCATGAAGCCGCGCAGCGCCGCCTGCATGGCCCCGCTGTGCCGCGTCTCGTCGGGTACCTTGTGCAGCGCGAGGTACGACAGCATGAGCGGCGTGAGCTGGCCGTTCGACTGACCGGCCTCCTCCAGCACTTCCTGCGGAAGCCCGACGGCCCTCGCCAGCGCGAACGACTCGTAGGCCGCCGCCCACTGGATGTACGTGACGAGGTTGAGGCACAGCTTGAGCTTCGCACCGTCACCGAGCGCACCAGCGTGGATGATCTTCGCTGCGCTGGCCTCGAACACGGGGCGCGCCACCGCGAGCGCCGCGGCGTCGCCGCCGACCAGGAACGTGAGCTGGCGCTGCTCGGCGCGCGCAGCGCCACCGGTGACGCACGCATCGAGCACGGCCACACCCGTGCCGGCGGCGGCCTCCCCCAGCGCGATCGCCGTCTCGGGAAGGATCGTGCTGTGGATGACCACGACGGCTCCGCGGCGTGCGCCCGCGAGCACGCCGTCCTCCCCGGACATGACCGCGCGGACGTGGCGGTCCTCGGGCACGCAGATGCCGATCACGTCGGCGTGCGCGGCCACCTCGCGCGGAGAGGCCGCCGCGCGCGCACCGGCTGCGACGAGCGCCTCGACCGGCGGCCGGGCGACATCGTACACGCTGAGCGCGAATCCCGCCCGGACCAGATTCACGGCCATCGGCCTGCCCTGGTTCCCGAGGCCGATGAATCCCGCGCGGACCGTCACTTGCTGCGCCCCTCCGTCTGTGCGACGCGCATCCGATCACGTCCCCTGGACCGCGCACACGTCGACGGGTGGGAGATGAGCTATCCTGGGATCGAAGGCAAGGTCGCAGTCGTCACCGGCGCCGGCGGCGGCATCGGGCTCGGCTATGCCCGCGCGCTGGCTGCCGAGGGAGCGAAGGTGGTCGTCGCCGAGATCGACGCGGCCCGGGGCGAGGCGGCTGCCGCCGCGATCCGCGGCACCGGCGGGCACGCCACCTTCGTGGCGGTGGACGTGAGCCGCGAGGACTCCACCCGGGCCATGGCCGCACGGGCGCTCGAGACCTACGGCGGCATCGACTTGCTGGTGAACAACGCCGCGATCTTCCGCGACATGCGGCAGGAGTCCCTGCTCACCGTCGACTGGACCTACTACCAGGCGTTCCTGAACGTGAACCTGAACGGCGCGCTCCTGTGCGCGCGCGCGTGCGTGCCGAGCATGGGCGCGCGCGGCGGCGGGGCGATCGTGAACCAGTCCTCGACCGCAGCGTGGATGGGGGCCGGATACTACGGCCTGGCGAAGCTCGCACTGAACGGCCTCACGCACTGTTTGGCGCGCGAGCTCGGCCCGATGAAGATCCGCGTGAATGCGATCGCGCCCGGCCCCACCGACACGGAGGCCTTGGCAAAGCAGGTGCCCGCCGCGTACCGCAACCAGCTCGTGGCGCAGCTCCCGTTGGCGCGCCTGGGCACGCCCGAGGACATGGCGCACGCCTGCCTGTTCCTGCTCTCCGACGCGGCGGCCTGGATCACGGGGCAGGTGCTCGCCGTGGACGGCGGGCAGATCGTTCGCGCGTAGGGGTTCTCGGCGCGAGGCGGGTCCGACGTCGCCGTGCGGCCGAAGGCGGGGCTCGAGGCCGTGGCGCTGTGGCAGCGCTGGGGCCTGCCCCTGACGCTCGACGTGGTGGCGGTCACACGGGCAGCGACGGCAATCGCGGATGCGTTCGCGATCCCGGCGACCGAGGGCGGCATCGTGCCGTTCGCGCTCCTGCCCGCGCCGACGCCCGCGTGCCGCTGGAGCGGGTCGCCGGGGACAGCGTCAGCCGGCGAGACGGCCGCGGCCGCGCCACAGGCGCACCATGGTCGCGGGTCCGAACGTCAGGCAGACGACGTTGATCCCGGTCTCGACCGCCATCTCGGCGTTCATGTCGGCGTACTTGGCGTGCTCCAGGTTGAAGAGCGTGTCCATGCAGCCAAGGAACACCATCGCGCTGCCGGCGGCGATCCCGACCGGGACGGCGAGCGCGCGGCCGCGCCAGAGGAGCACGGCGGCGGCGACGTACGCCGTGGCCATGTAGCCATCGGCGAGCGGGAAGGCGTTCTCGAAGCCGACGTAGACCGCGTCGTCCGCGGTCTGGACGGCGCCGGCGAAGACGTAGGCGAGCCAGTACGCGAGCGTGCCAGCCGCGGCGATCAGCATGAGCACGGCGTGGACACGGTCGGCGGGTGGCGCGTGACCGCGGCTCATGCGGGTTGGCGCCCCTCGACCGAACGGCGCCGAGGCAACCGATTGTCCGGCGGGCTCGGTTCCTTCATGCTCGATTCCTCGTATGACAAGAAGGCCCGCCGGAGAAGGGCAACCGTGGTGGCGGCGCTGACCGCGCTCGCCGGCCGTTGACGCGCGTGCTGGAGAGGCAGGACACGTGACGCGGTGGGCGCTCCTGATCGGGGGCAAGGACACGGACAAGTCGGCGGCGGCCCTGCGTGTGGCCGGCGCGCTCACCGCGCGGGGCGTGACGGTCGCGGGCGTCGTCCAGCAGGCGATCGAGGAAGACGGCGAGCGCGTGGCCTATCGGCTCTGCCGGCTCGGGCGCGCGGACGCCGCGTTGGTCGCCCGCCGGGCCGTTGCGCCGCGTTCCGAGCACGAAGAGGCGTTCTGCTCGTTCGTCTTCGACACCACGGCGTTCACGGCCGCCAGGCGATGGCTCGCCGAGGACGCGGTAGGCGCGCGCGTCGTGCTCATCGACGACGTCAGCAAGCTCGAGGCGGCGGGCCGCGGGCATCACGATGCCATTCGCGCAGCCCTCGACCGGGATGCCCTCCCCGTGCTCGTCGTGCGGGCAGATCAGCTCTTCGCGATCATGGAGCGCTTCGGGCTCGACGAGCCGCTCGCGGTGCTCGATCTGGCCGGCGACGGCACCGTCGACGGATTCGCCGACGCGGTGGCCGCCGCGGCGCTGGCCGAGGACGGCTCGGGTAGGAACGACGCGCTCGCGCGCTGGCGCGCCATGCACGCGGCGGCCGAGGGGGCCCGCGTGCGCCAGCAGGATCCGGACGGGGACCGCTGGGCGGCGCGCGCGGCACGATTCGACCGGATGAGCCGCCGTGAAGGTGCAGCCGACGGCACGATGGACGTCCTCGATCGGCATCTGCGCGCAACCGACGTCATCGTGGACGTGGGGGCGGGAACCGGACGCCACACCGTGGCACTCGCCCGGCGCGCGGCGCGCGTCATCGCGGTCGAGCCCTCCGCGGCGATGCGGGGCCGACTCGAAGCCCGGCTGGCCGACGAGCGACTCGCGACCGTGACGATCGTGCCCGAGGCGTGGCCGCTCGCACACCCGATCGCCGGCGACGTCGTACTCTCGTCGCACGTGCTCTACGGCGTCGAGAGCGTCGAGGCGTTCCTCCGTGCCATGACGGCGTCGGCGCGCCGGCTCTGCGCCGTGGTGCTCGGCATGCGACCGCCCGAGCACGCGTTCGCGGCTCTCTGGGAGAGGATCCACGGCACCGCGCGCCCGCCGCGTCCGGCCGCGCCAGAGGCGTTTGCGGTGCTCCGCCAGCTCGGGCTTCGCCCGCTGCTCGAGCAGATTCCCGGATCGGATCGCCCCCTGTCGTTCGCGCAGACCGATGAGGACCTCACCGAGATCTGTCACCGCCTGGGGCTCGCGCCGGCGCCGCACGCGTTCGCGCGCGTGCGGGATGCGCTCGCGGCGCTCGCACCGACGGGGCCCGACGGCGCACACGTGCTCGGCCGCGTCGGCCCGAACGCCCTCGTGTGGTGGGCGACCGACGCGGACCCCACGTGCCACGACCCGAGCCTCTAGCGCATCCCGCACGGCGCCTGCGCGGTCGGACCGCCACGCCCGTACCGCGCCGGTCGCGAATTTGGCGGTCCATCTCCCGTCGAATCGACCGGGGCATCGGTCGCCACTCGGCACAGGCGTTGCTGGTCCGCACGGATGGCCTTCTTCCGCAGCGCCCGCCGGGAGCCGCCGCCCGCGGCTCCGGCCCCGCCGCCAGTGCGCGCGGCCCCGGTCGCTGCAACCCCGCCACCACAGCCCACCGCGCCGCCGATCGCCGCGCGCCTGCGCGAGATCGCCGCGACGGCGCTCGCACCCGAGGACGCGCTCGAGCCGGCGCTGCAGAGCATCGTCGAGGGTATCGGCGTCACCGCGGGCGCGGTCTGTCTCTACGACGCCCGCCGGGAGCTGCTCCGCCTCGCGGTCGAGACCGGCCTCTCCGACGACGGCTGCCGCAAGCTCCGCAACGTCCGGCGCAGCGACCCGGTGACGTGGGACATGCCCCTGCAGGGGCTCCTCAACCGTCGCGTCTACTTGATCGACAACGCCGCGCAGAACCGCTACGTCCCGCCGCTCGTCGAACAGGCCGGCTCCATGCGGACGGTGGCGTGCCTGCCGCTCCTGAGCGGTACATCGCCGCTCGGCAGCCTGATCCTCATCGCGGTGGGAGCACAGGTCATCACCGAGCTCACACTGCGCACGCTCCAGGAGCCGCTGCGCGAGCTGGCCCAGATGATCGAGACGGTACGCCGTCGGGTCGCCGGCGAGGCCGCCCCCGCCGCTCCCCCCCCGCGCACTCCCGGCCCAGCCGGGGCCGAGCCCGCCACGAAATCGAAGTTCAACGTCCCGTTCGCGCCCCCGGCGACCAAGATCGAGGCACCGGCCCCGACACCGACCGCCAGCCGCGTCGACGTACCGGCGACGCCGCCGCGTCCCGAGCTGATCCGGTCTCCGCTTCCCATCGGCGCCACGATACCGTCGACGGAGGCCGCCGAGCTCGCGAGCGTGAAGCAGGCACTCACTGCCGCCCAGAGTGAGCGCAACCGCCTCGCCGCCGAGCTCGACGCGGTGCGCACCGCCGGCGCGGAAAGCGTCGCGGCGGCGGAGGCACGCGTCGCGCAGCACATCGCCGCCCTCGAGGCCCTGCGCGCCGAGGTCGCAACCCAGGCCCGCGCCCATCACCAGCAGGTCCACGCCCTCACCGCCAACCTCGAGGAGGCGGAACGAAACGCCACACGGGCGGAACACCTGCGCGCCGAGCTCGATGCCAGCCTGCAGAGCCACACGGCAGCGACGGACATGGACCTCGACCAGGCGCGCGCCGCCGCACGGACCGCCGAGGCGGCGCGCGACGCCGCCATAGCCGACGCGACGTCCGCACGCCTGGCGTTCACGGACGCGGAGGCCGACCGCGCCCACCAGCGCGCCGAAGTGGCCCGCCTGACGAGCGACGTCGAGCGGACCACCGCCGAGGCACGCGCGGCCATCGGCGACCGTGACCGACTCGAGGCCCAACTGCGCGACGTCAGCGCCCGTACCGAGGCGACCGCCGCCGCACACGCAGGCCGCGAGCACGAGCTCACCGCCGAGGTCGAGCGGCTCCGGGTGCACCTGGCCGAGGCCGAGAGCCTCGTCGAACGCGAGCGCGCGCAGCGGGAGGCGCTCGAGGCGGCCAGCCTGGAGAGCGCGCCCGAGCTGCAGGCGGCCGTCCATGCCGCGCAGCAGGCGGCGCGCAACGCCGAAGAGGCGCGCGCCGCCGCCACGGCCGAGGCCGCGGCGGCCCAGAGCACACTCGCCGAGCGCGACGCACAGCTCGCCGAGCTCGCCGCCGCGCTCGAGCAGGCCCGCACCACGGTCGCGACGCTCGAGGTCGCGACGCGCGAGACCAGGGCCGAGCGCGAGGCGCTCGCGCACGAGCACGGTCTCACACGCGCACGCCTCGCCCAGCTCGAGACCGACGCCACGGCGCTGCACGACGAGCAGGTCTCCGCCGCCGAGCGCGAGCGCCTGCTCCACGAAGCCCTGTCCGCCGCCAACGCCGAACGGCAGCGCCTCGAGGACTCACAGGAAGAACTGCGCGCGCGCGAGCGCGACGCCGCACACCGCGCCGGCGAGGCCGAGGCCGAGCTCACCGCGCTGCGCGACGCCGCCGCCCGCTCCGCCCAGGCGCTGGACACGCTCGAAGCGCAGCACGCGGCGCTCGAGGCGCAGCACGAGGAGCTCGAAGCGGGGCACCGGAGGCTCGTCGAACGCCATCACGAGCTCGAGGCCCGCGGCAAGCGCTTCGAGGAGCAGTACCGCACGACGCAGGACCAGCTTCTCGTGCGCGAGGAGGAGCGGGACGCGTTCCAGGAGCAGGCCCGCGTGCTCAGCGAGCAGAACCGGGCCCTGGCACACCGCCTCGAGGAGCTCATCGAGGCCGAGCTCGCGCGCGAGGCGGCTTGGGGCGTCATCGAGTCGGTCACCGACGAGCTACAGGGCGAGGAGACGTCGGATATCGAGCCGGGCGACGAATCGGACGCAGGCGCGGGCGCCCCTCAGGCCGACGCGGCTGCGGCCGACGACACCTCGGCCGACGACGCCGCCGGCACCTCCCGCGCCGCCCGCGTGCTGTCCCTCGTCCCGACACGAGACGCGAGCGTCACGACCCCCGGCACCCATGCCCGGCACGTCGAGGCCGAGCCGAAGATCCTCGTCGTGCTCGACGCGCACCTCGCATGGGAGGCGCTCGCGGTGGGCGACCGTCAGGTCGTCGTCGTGAGCCCGGAGAGCGACATCGCCGCACGGCTCGCCGAGATCGGCCCAGCGCGCCTGCTCGCGAACCTGGCCGTTCCGGGCGTTTTCGACGCGATCACCGCGCTGCGTGCCGCCGGGTCCACGCAACGCGTCTGGGGATGCGTCGGCGCGCCGGGCACCGGCAAGGTGCTCCGCCTCGGCATGATCGAGGCGACCCCGCGGCCGCTCGACCCCGATGCCGTCCTCGGCCTCCTCGCCGGTTACGCGGCACGCGGAACGCGCGTCTTCACGGCGGGCGCCGATGCGGATGCCCTCATCAGTCTGCGGCAGGCCCTGTCGCGGCAGGGCATGTCGGTGTCGATCGCGTGGGACGCGAAGCAGGCCGCCGACATGCTCGGCGTCGTCCGCCCCGAGGTCGCCGTGATCGACCTCGAGCTGCCGCCCCGCGACGGCTTCGCGGTGGCCGCGCAGCTGGGCGGGCTCGATCCGCTGCCCAACCTCGTGCTGGTCACGGCCGGCGAGGACATCGCGGCCGGCTTCACGGCCGCACTGGCCGGGCGAGCGGCCACCGGACTCGCGCGGTCGCTCGAGGCCGTCGTCATCGACGTCCTCCGCCGCAAGGAGACCCCGCCGTCGGACCGCCGGTGAGCCGGCGGCGCTATCGCTGCATCGCGGGATGGTAGAGCACGACCATCTCGTAGATGAGCGCCGGCTTCTCGCTCCCTGCGACGTGGACGTTGATCTCGGTCGTGATCTGCGTCCCTTTCGGGTGCGCCTCCGCGGCCAACAGCCGCGAGCGCGCCTGGATCCTCGCGCCCGCCGGAACCGGCGCGACGAAGCGGAGCTTGTTCGCGCCGTAGTTCGTGGCGTTGCCGTAGCCAGCGATCCGCCACGTCTGCTTGGTCCGCATCGCGGGGAGGAGGCTGAGGGTGAGGAAGCCGTGCGCGATCGTCCCCTTGAAGGGACTCTCGCGCTTGGCGCGCTCGACGTCGACATGGATCCACTGGTGGTCGCCGGTCAGCTCGGCGAATCGGTCGATCATGCCCTGGGTCACTTCGATCGGCTCGCTCCAGTCGCTGAACGCGGCGCCGACCTTGGCCTTGAGGGCAGCGATATCGTCGAAGCGGATGTCCTCCACCGTCCGTTACCTCCTTGGGGTGCCCGTGGCTTAGCCCAGGTGGGCGCCGCGGCTCAAGCGTGCTAGACCCGAACCATGTCGGCCGTGCCCGACCGAACCGGACCCGATCGCTGGCAGCTCCTCCGATTCCTGCTCAATCTGCCGCGGTGGCTGCGGCTCTACGCGCGCCTTCTGCGCGACCGGCGGGTGTCGCTTTGGGTGAAGGCCATGCTGGTCGGGGCGGTGGCGTACGTGGTCGTTCCCTTCGACCTCCTGCCCGACACCATCCCGCTCCTCGGCGAGGTGGACGACGTCGTCGTGCTCGCCGCGGCCGCGCACTGGTTCCTGCAATGGTGTCCACCGGACGTCGTGGCCGAGCACGTGCACGCGCTCTCCGTTCCCCGCGCGGCGTAGCCTCCACCGGTTGCCGCCGTCCCGCCGGGTCTGCTAGCTGGCTCGGGATGCGTTGGACCGTCCTCGCCGCCGCCCTGCTCGCGCTCACCACCGCCCTCGGGATCCAGCCCGCCCGCGCGAGCATCACCATCGACCTCACGGCGGAGACGCGTGTCGACACGGTCGTGACGGTCAAGGTCTCTGCGGCAAACCACGGCACCGAGCCGGCCCACGAGGTGCAGCCCGAGGTCCGCATCCGCGGCGAGACCCAGCAGCGCGAGCGCATCGCCATCCTCGCGCCGGGTGACACGCACGTCTGGGAGGCCTCCACCGCCGTGCCCGCCGACCCCGGCTTCTTCCCGATCGAGGTGTTGGTCCGATACGCCGACGCGAACGCCTACCCGCTCTCTGCCCTGCTCGTGCAGGTGGCTCGCACTCCCGGGGCGTCGGCGGGACCAGCCACCGTCACCGTCGGCCGCACGCAGGTGGCCACGAGCGGCGCCGTGCGCGTCACCGTGGGCAACCCCGGGCCCCGGCCGCTCGCCGGTCGGGTCAGCCTGATGCTCCCCGCCGAATTCCAGACGGCGCAGGCGAGCCAGCCCCTCGACGTCCCCGCGCAGGGCACGGCGGCCATCTCCGTGCCGATCGAGAACGCCGGGGCGCTCCCGGGCAGCACCTACCCGACGTACGCCGTCTTCGAGTACGAGGCGGGGGACTTCCACCAGGCGGCCGTCGGATCGGTCGGCGTCGAGGTGGTCGCCACCTCGACGACAAGGCTCCCGCTGGTCGTCGGCGCCATCGCCCTCGTCGTCGCGCTCGCCGCCCTCGGTGCCACCTTGCTCCTCGTGCGCCGCGGCCGGGCGATTTCCTCCTAGACCGCCGCTCCACTGGCATGCTAGAAGCCCGACGGGTCGCCGCCCGTCGATGCGACCGCCCCGGGGGAGATAGAATGGGACGAAGGCTGTTCGTCGGTAACATTCCGTACCAGACCGAGGAGGGCCAGCTGAAGACCCTTTTCGAACAGGACGGACGCGAGGTGTCCGAGGTCAAGGTCGTGATCGACCGCGAAACCGGCAGGCCGCGTGGATTCGCGTTCGTGGAGATGGCCAGCGACGACCAGGCACAGGCCGCAGTGACGGCGCTCAACGGCAAGCCGTTCGGCGGCCGGCCACTCACGGTGAGCGAGGCACGCGAGCGCGGTCCACGCCCGGGGCACTGAGCCCCCACCCGTCCCGTCCACCTGCCGCCCGCCGGCCGTGAGGCCGCGACGGGCACGCGGAAATCCTCGGCCGGCCGCGAGGCCTGCCGCCCGGCGGGTTGCGGCCTGCACGCCCCCCCGCTAAGGACGCGCCATGATCGCCCTCGTCCCGCTCCTCCTCCTGGCGCTGCTTCCAACGGCCTCCGTCGCCAGCGCCACCGCCTGGCAGGACGCGGCAGGGCGAATCGGCGAGATCGTCACCGTCGAGGGGGACGTCGCCCAGGCGGTCACCAGCGGCAGCACCTGCACGCTCGAGTTCGTACCGGCCGGCGAGCTCCACTTCCACGCGGTGCTCCTGGTACCCCTCATCTCCGACCTGCCTCGCGCGCCCGATCGCCTGTACCGTGGTCGCCGCGTGCGCGTGACGGGGAAGCTCAAACGCTTCCACGACCAGCTCGAGATCGTGCTCACCGACCCCGGGCTGCTCGAGGTCGTCGACGTCGTAGCCGTTTCGCCACCGACACCCGAACCCGTGCCACCACCGACACCGGCCCCGCTCGCCACCGTTCCGGTCGAGCCCGGGGTCGAGCCCGAAGCGCCCCCGGCCCCTCGCGGTCTCATCGAGGCGGTCGCCCCGCAACTCGCGCAGGACCCCTGCGACCGGGCGCGGACGCGCTGGCGGGACGCCGCCGCGGCGGCGCGCACCCGCAGCGAGGCCTTCTCCCGCTGTCTGGCGGCCGGCGGCTACCGCTGCCGCGCGGAGAGCGCCGGCCTGGCCCCCGCGCTCAGCGCGCTCGAGTGGGCCGAGCAGCAGCTCGACGACGCCTGCCCCTGAGAGCGCCGGTCCCTCAGTTGCCGCCCTCGTCGTCGGTCTCGACGAAGATGTCGATCTCGTCGTTCCCTTTGTTGCCCTTCTGATCGGTGACCGTGAGGGTGGCCGTGTACTCGCCCACCTTCTCGTAGACGTGTACCGGGTTCTGGTCGGTGCTGTTCTTCCCGTCCCCGAAGTCCCACTTGAAGGCGAACGGCCCGCCCTCCTCCTCCTCGACGGAGGCGGTGAACTGGACCTTGAGGGGCGGAGCGCCCTCGTCCGGCTCGGCCTCGGCGATCACGTCGAGCTCGTACTCGTCCTCGTCGGCCGCGGCCGGCGCGGTCGTGGGCGTCGTGGCGGGCATCGCCGCCGTCGACGGCGGCGTGCTCGTGGTCGGCGTCTTCTCGGAGCCGCCGCACCCGACGAGCACGAGCGGCACCAGCACGAAACCACCGAGCAGCAGGAACGATCGCATTCTACCCCTCCCCTTCACGGTCCGGAGTCCGAGCCGGGATAGCTACCTGAGGGGCCGGGGGAAAGGCAAGGCGGACCCCCGCCCCACCCCGGCGGGCCCGAGTGGCGTCAGACGTAGGCCAGCCAGGAGCGGTACCGGTCCTGGCGCCCACGGACGACCGCGAAGAAGAGCTCCTGGAGTCGGCGCGTGATCGGACCAGGGCGCCCGTCCCCGATGCGCCGGTCGTCGAGCTCGCGGATCGGCGTGACCTCGGCCGCGGTCCCGGTGAAGAACGCCTCGTCCGCGAGGTAGACCTCGTCGCGCGTGAAACGCTCCTCGCGCACCGAGATGCCCAGATCGCCGAGCATGGTGAGCGCCGCGTCGCGCGTGATGCCGGCCAGAACCGTCGGCAAGGGCGTGGTCTTCACCACCCCGCGCGAGACGACGAAGATGTTCTCGCCGCTCGCCTCGGAGACGTAGCCATCGACGTCGAGCAACAGCGCCTCGTCGTAGCCGGCACTGCGCACCTCGCGCGAGGCGAGGATCGAGTTCACGTAATGGCCCGACGCCTTCGCCTTGGTGAGGAGCGTGTTCGGGTGAAAGCGCGTGAAGGAGCTCGTCTTCACCCGGATGCCGTTCTTCATCCCCTCGTCGCCCAGGTACGCGCCCCACGGCCACGCCGCCACGGCGACCCGCGTCGCAGGCCGTGCCGCCAATCCCATCTCCCCATCGCCCATGAAGGCGATCGGGCGGATGTAGCACTCCTTGAGCCGGTTCGCGCGGACGACCTCGCGGCACGCCGCCGTGAGCTGCGCGCGGTCGAACGGCATCGCCAGATCGAGGACGTGCGCCGACCCGAACAGCCGGTCGACGTGCTCTGGGAGCCGGAAGATGGCCGAGCGGCCGTCGTGGCACTCGTAGCAACGGATGCCCTCGAACACCCCGAGGCCGTAGTGCAGCGTGTGCGTGAGCACGTGGACCTGCGCGGCCGCCCAGGGGACGAGGCGGCCGTCGAGCCAAATCACGTCGGTCGTCTGCATGCGCGGTGTCAGGTAGCCCGAAGGCCCGACCCACGCAAACCGGCGCGCACCGGCGCACCCGGCGATCAGGAGCCGGTCGTGAGCTGCCCGACGAGCCGGTCGAACGTCGCCCGGATCGCCTCGCCGACCGCGACGTGCTCGACACGCAGCCGCTCGGCGGCGTCCGGCCCGGCGTAGCCGAGGCGGTGCGCGAGAGCGCCGAGCGTCTCGGGCGCGGTGTCCAGGTACTCGGCTGGCTGGTCCTGCTCGATCCGCAGCCGATTCTCGAGGGCGCGCAGGAACCCGTAGCCGTCGGCGAGCGTCCGCGCGTCGTCCGGCCCGAGGACCCCCGCCTCCGCCAGGGCCGCGATCGCCGCCGTGGTTTCGCGCGCCCGCACCGCCGCAATCGTCCCGCCATGTCGGAGCTGCAGCATCTGCACCACGAACTCGACGTCGACGAGCCCACCGCGTCCGGTCTTGATGTTCACCCGCGCGTCGGCCGGCCCACCCCGCTCCAGCTCGATGCGCTCGCGCATCCGCGCGATCTCCGCCGCCTCGGCCGGGCTGAGCCCCGGCCCGTAGACGAAGCGCGCGATCGCATCGTCGACTGCCGCGCGCAGCGCCGGCGGCCCCGAGACCACCCGCGCCTTGATCAGCGCCTGCCGCTCCCAGATGGCCGCGCCCTCCTGGTGGTAGGCGACGAAGGACTCGAGCGACGACACGAGCGGCCCTTGGTTGCCCGACGGCCGCAGGCGCGTGTCGATCTTGTAGGCGATGCCCTCGCGCGTCGGCGTCTGCAGCGCGCTGATCGTCCGCTGCGCCACGCGCGTGAAGAAGGCGTGCGGGTCGGCGCGGGCGCTCCACCATCCCCGCTCGCCCGGATCGTAGACGAAGATCACGTCCAGGTCCGAGTTGTAATTGAGCTCGGCGCCGCCGAGCTTCCCCATGGCCACGATGGCGAGCCCATCCACCGGCGCCTCGGGCGGGAGCCCCGTCCGCGCGAGCACTTCCTGGCGCGCGATTCCGATCGCCGCCCGCACGCACGCCTCGGCAACCGCCGTGAGCTGGCGGCCGACGGCGGCGACCGGCATCTCCGCCTCGACGTCGTGCACCCCGATGCGCAGGAACTCCTCGTGTCGGAAGCGGCGCAGGTCGTCGAGCCGCGTCTCCAGGTCGGGGGCCGCGGCCAGCCGCGCTCCGAGCTCTGCCTCGAGCTCCTCGGGCGCACGGAACACGCGCACCTGATCGGCGCGCACGAGGCTGTCGAGCAGCTCGGGGTGGCGCAGGAAGAAGCGGGAGAGGAACTCGCTGGTCGCGAACAGGCGGACGAGCAGCCGCATCACGCCCGGGTTCTCGAGCAGCAAGTGCAGGTAGCTCGTGCGGGCCCCGACCGTGCTGATGAACGTCGCGGTGTGGTGCAACGCGCGGTCGGGAGCCGCCGACCGCGCGATCTCGCCCACCAGGTTCGGCGCGAGGCGCTCGAGGGCCTGCCGCCGGCGCGGCGACGCCGGGGCGTGCGGCGGGCCGTCGCGCAGCAGGCGAAGATCCTGGTAAGCCGCCTCGAGGTCCGCGAACCCGAGCTGCGACAAACGCCAGAGCGCCTGTTCCTCGTGCTCCAGCTCGTCGACGAGCGTGGTGAGCTCGACCTGCTCGTCGCGCCGGCGCTCCGCCTCGGCCCCGTGAAAGAGCCCATCGAAAGCCGCCCGGACGGCGCCGGTGTGCCGGGCGTGCGCCCCCCAGAACACCTCCACCCCGTCGCCCCCACGGAACCCCATGCGGCGCGCGAGCGCCCGCTCCGCGTCCGCGTCGCTCGGGATGAGCTGCGTCTGGCGCTGCTGGACGATCTGCAGCTTGTGCTCGACGTCGCGCAGGAAGCGGTACGCGGCCGCCAAGACTTGGGCCTGTGCGGGCTCGACGTAGCCGGACTCGGCGAGGCGCGCGAGGGTGGCGAGGGTCCCGCGCTCGCGCAGGCGCGCGTCCTTGCCGGCGTGCACGAGCTGCTGCGCCTGAACGAAGAACTCGACCTCGCGAATGCCACCGCGCCCGAGCTTGACGTCACGATCCCGCGCGGTCGGACCTCGCAGCGACGCGTCGACCTTGCGCTTCATGGTCTTCAGGTCCTCGACCGTCCCGTAGTCGAGGTACCGCCGGTAGATGAACGGCTCGAGCTCCGCCAACAGGACCGTACCGAGCCCGCGATCTCCCCCGACCGGCCGCGCCTTGAGCCAGGCCGCCCGTTCCCACGTCTGCCCCCACGCCTCGAAGTACGCGAGCGCGGCCGGCAGCGACGCCGCGACCAGGCCCTGCTCCCCCGCTGGCCGCAGGCGCAGGTCGACGCGGAAGCAGAACCCCTCGGCCGTGACCTCGGCGAGCGCACGCGTCACCTCCTCGCCCAGCCGACAGCAGAACTCCCGGATCGTGCGGCCCGCGCCGTACTCGCCCTCGTGACCGTACACGTACACGAGGTCGATGTCGGAGCTGTAGTTGAGCTCCCCGCCGCCGAGCTTGCCCATGCCGAGGACCACGAAGTCGGCCGGCGCGTCGCCCCACTCGAGCGCCAGCCGGGCACGCGTACACAGCACCGCGGTGTCGATCGCGGCCTCGGCGAGCGCGGAGAGCTCCCGCACCGTGTCGTCGACGGTGGCGAGTCCGAGGAGATCGCGCCCGCCGATGCGCACCAGCTCGCGGCGGTGATGGCGGCGGAGCTCGGCCTGCAGCTCGGCGCGGCCGAGCGGGCCCGTCACCCCGGCCGCGACGAGCGCCGCCCGCTGCGCCGCGACATCGCGCGCGCCGACCGCGAGGGCCGTCGCCAGCAGCGCAGGCCAGCTGCTCCCTTCGGCCACGAGCGCCTGGCCGAGCGTGACGCTGCCGCCGAGGATGCCGAGCAGTGGGACGATCGTCCGCGGATCGGCGGGCACCGGCGCCGCCTCGACCAGGCGACCGAGCGCGTGCACCGCCGCCGCCGGGTCGCCGGCCGTCGAGAGCCCCTCCGCGACGGTCTCCGGTGGCACGGGTGCGAGCCATGCGGCGAGCGGCTCGATGGCCGCCGCAACCGCCGTCGCGTCCGGCACGCCCGCGCGACCGAGCACCTCCGCCGTCACGCCCACGGTCCCTCCGCGCGCAGGGCGACCCCCTCCGCGGTCAGCCGTTCGACCAGGTAGGCGTGCCGTACGCCGTGGTCGCTCACCCGCAAGCCCGGGACGTCGAGCGCGCTCACCAGCGCGAGCGCAATGAGCGCGCCGGCCGGCAGGATGCGGGCCCGTCCGGAATCGAGGCCGCCGAGCCCCTCGCGCGCGGCGATCGGCTGGCGCGCCAGGCGCACGACGAGCCCCTCGAGCGCAGCACGCGCGAGCACGTGGCCGTGCACCCGCGCCGCGTCGTACACCGTGAGCCCGAGGTCGACGGTCGCGAGCGCCGTCGCAGTCCCGCCCGATATCGCGAGGGTTGCTCCGGCCGTGCGCGCGTGCGCGAGCACCGGAGCGCCCGCGAGCACGTCGGCGACGTGGACCGCGAGCCGGTCCCACGCGTCGGCCGGGGCAGGATCGCCCGCCAGAGCAGTCTCCGTCAGCCGCAGCGCTCCGAGCGGGAGGCTCACGGCCTCGCGCACCACGGTCCCGATGCCGAGGGTCAACTCCGTCGTCCCGCCGCCGACGTCGGCGACGAGAACCGGCGCCGTCCCCGGCCCGAGCCCCGCCGCCACGG
Organism: Binatia bacterium; assembly: GCA_046327955.1. Classification (GTDB taxonomy): domain Bacteria; phylum Desulfobacterota; class Binatia; order DP-6; family DP-6; genus JAXLXP01. The sequence goes on from JAXLXP010000007.1 coordinate 255,288, forward strand.
CGGCGTACGCGAGGCGCGCCTCGGCCTCACCGGTGAGCACCACGATCGACACCCCGCTGGCGACCGCCAGCTCGCCGACGAACGCCGCACCGTCGGCCGCGCGGCGTGCCGCGCCCGTGGCGAATCCCCACAGTCGCGCCGCCCCGGCCGCCCGTGCGCGCGCCACCAGCGCTGCCACCGCGCGCGCCGTCCGCTCCCGTGCGCCCGCAGCGAGGGGACCGCCGTCGACGAGCCCCGCGCCGAGCTGCGTGGTGACGAGCGCGCGATCGACGATGGCGAGCTGCCCCTCGGGGTCGACGGCTGCCACCAGCAGGAGGACCGAGTTCGAGCCGATGTCGAGGACGCCGGCGGCCCGAACCGTCGCCATCACGCGAGCTGGCGCACGCCCGAGGTCGTGGGACCGAGCCCGTTGCGCTCCCGCCACCGCGTGAGGTCGTCGAGCGCCCGTGCCGCGAGCGCGAGCTTCTTCTCCCGCCCGCGGAGCATTCTCGCCAGCGGTGGGAAGAGGCCGTAGTTCGCGTTCATCGGCTGGAACTCGCGGCGCCCACGCTGTGTCACGTACGCGATCAATGCCCCCATCGCGGTCGTACGCGGCGGGACGAGCGTCGCCTCACCGCGCACCAGCCGGACGGCGTTCAGCCCCGCCAAGAGCCCCATCGCCGCCGACTCGACGTACCCCTCGACGCCGACGATCTGTCCGGCGAGCAGGAGCGTCCGTCGCGCCACCACCTGCAGCGACGGCAGCAGAAGGTCGGGCGCGTTGACGTAGGTGTTGCGGTGCAGGCTGCCGAGTCGGACGAACTCCGCCCGCTCGAGCCCGGGGATCATACGGAAGACACGCCGCTGCTCGGGGTGCTTCATGCGCGTCTGGAAGCCGACCATGTTGAAGAGGCGGCCCTCGGCGTCGTCCTGCCGCAGCTGCACGCACGCGAAGGCGCGTTTGCCGGTCTGCGGGTCGACGAGGCCAACGGGCCGCATCGGGCCGAAGGCGAGCGTGTCGCGGCCACGCCGCGCCATCTCCTCGATCGGCATGCAGCCCTCGAAGTAGACGCAGCGTTCGAACTCGCGCGTGGGAACCTTCTCCGCCGCGAGCACGGCGTCGACGAAGGCGTAGTATTGCTCGCGCGAGAGCGGGCAGTTGACGTAGTCGTCGCCCCCCTTGTCGTAGCGCGAGGCGCGCCACGCGACGCGCATGTCGATCGAATCGGCGGCGACCGTCGGGGCGATCGCATCGTAGAAGTAGAGTTGCTTCGAGCCGAGGGCGTGCTGGAGCTGCTCGGCCAGGGGGGCCGAGGTGAGCGGCCCGGTGGCGAGAATCGCGAGACCCGTGGGCAGGGTGGTCGCCTCCCCGCGGACGAGCCGGATCATGGGCTCGTCCGTGATCGCGCGCGTGAGGGCGTCGGCGAAGCCGACGCGGTCGACGGCAAGGCAGGCACCCGCGGGAACCCGATGGCCATCGGCGACCTGCATGATCAGCGAGCCGAGCTGGCGCATCTCGTCCTTCAGGAGGCCGACGGCCGTCTCGAGCGTCGCGTTGCGGAAGGAGTTGGAACAGACGAGCTCGCCCAGCCGGTCGGTCGCGTGCGCGGCGGTGCGCACCTGCGGGCGCATCTCGTGCAGATCGACGGGAATCCCGGCCCGCGCCAGCTGCCATGCCGCCTCGCTCCCGGCGAGCCCCCCCCCGATGATCGTGACGCGCACGTTCACGACGGCGTCCGGCCGGCGCGACGGGCACCCGCGGTCTTCTTCGACGCCGCGGCCTTCTTGCGCTTGGTCGGGGCCGGCGCGCCTTCGACACCCGCGGCCGTCTTCGCCGCCTTCGCGGCGCCCGTCCGCGCCGCGGGCCGCCGCACCTGCGCCGCCATCCGACGCTCGGGCAGCGGCGCGAACGTCTCGCCCTCGGCGCCCTCGAGCTGCTCCTGCCAGTCGCAGCCCTCCTTGATGCAGCGCCGCACGGTGCCGTAGCGCTTGGTCACCTTCTCGGTGACGAACGGGGCCGCGCAGCGCGGGCATGCCTCCGGGATGGGCTTGTCCCAGGCCACCGCCTGGCAATCGGGGTACCGGCCACAGCTGTAGAAGGTCTTGCCGCGCCGCGAACGGCGCTCGAGCAGCTCGCCCTCGCCGCAGACCTGACACTTCACGCCGGTCGGCACGGGCTTGTGGAGCGGCTGCATGTTCGAGCACTCCGGGTATCCCGTGCAGCCGAGGAACTTGCCGTAGCGACCGAAGCGCACCTGCATCGGCCGCCCGCACTTGTCGCACTTCTCGTCGACGATCTCGGCCTCTTCCGGCCGGATGGTGCCGTCGTCGTCGCGCGTGAAGTTCTTGGTGTTCTTGCAGTCGGGGTAGCCCTTGCAGGCGAGGAACTCGCCGCGCCGGCCCCACTTGATGACCATGTCCTGGTTGCACTTCTCGCAACTGAGGCCCGTCGGGCGCTCCTCGCGCTTCACGTCCCGCATGTGGACCTCGGCCCGCTCGAGGTCCTTCGAGAACGGCTCCCAGAACCGCCGCATCGCCACGACCCAGTGTTCGTGGCCCTCCTCGATCTTGTCGAGCTCGTCCTCCATCCCGGCGGTGAACTCGACGTTGAGGACGTCGGGAAAGGACGCGACGAGCAGGTCCGTGACCAGGAAGCCGAGCTCCGTCGGCTTGAGACGCCGTTGCTCGTCCTCGGCCACGTACTCCTTGTTGAGGATCGTGCCCATGATCGCCGCGTACGTCGACGGGCGGCCGATGCCGTTCTCCTCAAGCTCGCGGATCAGCGTCGCTTGCGTGAACCGCGGTGGGGGTTGCGTGAAGTGCTGCTCGGGGAGCAACTCCTGCAGGCGCAGCACGTCGCCATCGGAGAGCGGCGGCAGCAGTCCCTCGCCCTCTTCTTCGTCGGCCTGGCCGCGGACCGGCTGATCGTCCTGGCCCTCGGTGTAGACGCGGATGAAGCCGTCGAACTTGAGCACCTGGCCGGTGGCGCGAAAGCGGCAAGTCGCGGCCTGGATGTCGACCGCCGTCGCGTCGAAGATCGCCGATGCCATCTGGCTCGCGACGAACCGGTTCCAGATGAGCGTATAGAGGGCGAGCTCCTCCTTGCTCAGGTAGCGCGCGACGGAGTCCGGGTCGTACTCCGTCGACGTGGGCCGGATGGCCTCGTGCGCGTCCTGCGCGTCCTTCTTCGAGCGGTAGACGTTCGGTTGCTCGGGCAGATAGGGGCCGCCGTAGCGCTGTTCGATGTACCCGCGCGCGGCGGCGATGGCGTCGCCGGACAGGCGCGTCGAGTCGGTGCGCATGTACGTGATGAGGCCGACCGCCCCCGCATCCCCGAGCTCGACGCCCTCGTAGAGGTGCTGCGCGATCCGCATCGTACGCGACGGCTGGAAGCCGAGCTTGCGCGACGCCTCCTGCTGGAGCCGCGAGGTCGTGAACGGCGGCGTCGGATGACGGCGCCGCTCCTTCTTCTCGACCTTCGTGACGGTCCACGTGGCGCCGTCGAGCCCGCGCAGGACCTCGTCGACGCGCGCCTTCGCATCGAGCCGCAACTGCTTGTGGTCGAGCTTCCGGCCGTCGATCTCCGCCAAACGCGCCAGGAACGTCGGCGGGATGGCGCCGTCGAGCCGGGCCTCGACCGTCCAGTACTCCTCCGGCACGAACGCCCGGATCTCGCGCTCCCGCTCGCAGATGATGCGCACCGAGACGGACTGCACGCGCCCGGCCGAAAGCCCACGCCGCACCTTCTTCCAGAGCAGCGGCGAGAGCTGGTAGCCGACCAGCCGGTCGAGGATGCGGCGGGCCTGCTGCGCTTCGAAGCGGTGCTGGTCGATCGGGACCGGGTTCTTGATCCCCTCGAGCACCGCCTTCTTCGTGATCTCGTTGAAGAGGACGCGGTGAATGTTCTTCTTCTTCGGACCGAGCCGCTGCGCGATGTGCCAGGCGATGGCCTCGCCCTCGCGATCCGGGTCGGAGGCGAGGTAGATGTTCTCCTTGTCCTTCGCCGCCGCCTTCAAGTCGCTCAAGACCTTCGTCTTGCCGTGGATGACCTGATAGTCGGCCGCGAAGTCCTTCGCGACGTCGACCCCGAGCTTCGACTTCGGCAGGTCGACCACGTGGCCGACCGAGGCCTTCACCTGGAAGTCGCGCCCGAGGTACTTCCCCAAGGTTTTCGCCTTGGCCGGAGACTCGACGATGACGAGATGTTTGGCCATGCTCACGCCGCCCGGCGCCGGAATCGCTTGCCCGGCATCTGCTCCACCAACCCCCGGATCTCGAGCGCAAGGAGCGTCTCGAGCGCCTCCGCCGCCGTGAGGCCGCAGCCGCCGATCACCTGGTCGACATGCGCCGCCCCGTCACCCATCGCCGCCAGGACGCGCCGCTCCGTCGTCGCGAGCGCGGCCTCGGCCGCCGCGGCCCGTGCCACCGCGACACGCTTCACCAGGGCGGGCGCAATCTCGTCGAGCACGTCCTCGACGCAGGTCACGAGCTTCGCCCCCTGCTGCACCAGCCGATGCGGGCCGCGGTGCAGCGCGGGGCCCACCGGGCCCGGCACGGCAAACACCTCGCGGCCCTGCTCGAGCGCCAGGCGCGCCGTGATCAGCGAACCGCTGCGCTCCGCCGCTTCCACGACGATCGTCCCGAGCGTCATCCCGCTGATGATCCGGTTGCGGCGGGGGAAATGGAGCTGCAACCCTGGTGTCCCGCACGCAAACTCGGAGACCAACGCACCGCCGCGCGCGACCTGCGCCGCCAGCTCGCGGTGCCAGCTCGGGTAGACGACGTCGATCCCCGTCCCCAGCACCGCCACCGTGCGCCCGCCGGCCGCCAGCGCGGCCCGGTGCGCCGCTGCATCGATTCCGGCGGCGAGGCCGCTCACGACCGCGATCCCGGCGTGCGCGAGACCGGTGGCGAGTTCCCCGGCCAGCCGCGTCCCGTAGACGCTGGCGCGGCGCGCTCCGACGACCGCCACGGCGGGCTCGTCGGCCACCAAGCTCCCCTGGACGACGAGGGCGAGCGGCGGATCGGCGATCCCCCGCAGCCGCTCGGGATAGTCGGGGGCATCCCAGGCCACCAGGCGGGCACCCGCGCGGGCGATGGCCAGAAGCTCGGACTCGGCCCGAGCGCGAGCCCCCGCGACCTCCGCAATGGCGCTGGCCCGGAGACCATGCGCCGAGAGCGTCGTCGGCGCCGCACGCAGGACCGCGGCGGCCCCGCCCAGCTCGCGGCTCAGCGCGAGCGCGCGGCCAGGCGCCACCCCTCGCAACAATGCAAGGGCGAGCCACGCGAGCTCCTCGCGCTCCGGCCTCCGATCTCCGATGTCCATCGCGGAGTCTTAGGCGGGTACCATCGGGACCCGGGAGTTGCAACCGCCGGAACCCGTCTTGGTCAGGACCAGTCGAGAACTTCCAATGCGTTTCCAGGCAGATAGCGGCCGACCTTGGCCTCGCTCCGCTGATAGGTCCCGTCGAGCTCTGCCTCGCCGATCACGTGGCCACGGATCGCCGCCAGCACCTCGGACCTCCGCGCACCAGGGGCGAGGCCGGTCGGGGCGTCGAGGGCGTAGAGATGGAACCGATAGCGATGCGGTTTCCCCAGTGGGGGGCAGGGCCCGCCCCAGCCGGTGCGCCGGAAATCGTTGGCGCCCTGCTCACCACCGCCAGCAAGGGTGTCGCGCCCGGCGATGCTCCCTGGGAGCGACGTCGTCGTGCTCGGCAGGTCGTAGAGGACCCAGTGGGTCCAGGTGCCGGCGGGCGCATCGGGATCGTCGACGATCAACGCAAAGGCCCGGGGGGCCTCGGGCACACCGGTCCAGGCGAGGGGCGGCGAGAGATCCTCCCCGTCGCAGGTATGGCGACGGGGAATCGCCGCGCCCGGGCCAAAGGCCGGGCTCGACAGCGCGAGCGAACCAGCGCAGGCCCCCCGCCGTGGCTCGGCGATGATCAGGCCCAGGAGCAGGACCGCAGCGCATGCCCTCCGCATGGGACGCTCCCTCCGTGGGGTCCGTGCCCCGCGGTCCAGACTCCGGCCTTCAGTCGCCCTTGGCCTTGAACTGCGTCGTCGTGTTCACGAGCGGCGTCGAGAAATCTGCCGACCAGCAGGTCCCGGAGGCGCCGTGGCCATTCTTGAGCTGCACCGTCACCTTCGGGGACAGCGCCAGAGTCGGCATCGGCAGGTTCACGTCCTTGCCCTTCACCTGCATCTTGCCCTTCCCCGCCGTCGCCACCTTGAAGAGCGACGACTGGTCGCCATCGGGGAGGTAGGGCGTCACGTTCTTGCGCTTGAAGCCCTTGCCGTTGAGCGCCTTCCAGCAGGGGACGACTCCGCACGTCCCACCCGCCGGCAGGTGCAGCGTCATGATCGGCTGCGGGTTGGCGGACTGGTCGTATACGCACAGCAGGTAGTCCGTGCTCGCCGTGGGGTTGCCCAGGTCGGCGAGCGTCGTCGCCGCGCCCTTGATCCACTTCCAGCTGAACCGGTCCTTCGAGTCCGGCGTCCCGTTCTTGAGCTGGAACTGCGCCTTGGCCGACACCGTCGGGAGCTTGCAGTCGTTGCGCGGTGGGCCGCAGACATACTGGCAGGTCGGCGTACAGTCCGCACCGGGCGGATCGCACTGCTCGCCACAGGCCGGCTGGAGGATTCCGTCGCCGCAAGAGGCAGAGGTCCCGCCGCACACCCCCGCCGTACACTGATCGTCGTAGGTGCAGATCAGCCCGTCGTCGCAGCCGCTGCCATCCGGCGCGTCGGGGTTGGGACACAGTCCCGTCTGCGTGTCGCACGTCCCGACCAGATGGCACTGGTCGAGGGCCGTGCACACCACCGGGTTGCCGCCGACGCAGCTCCCGTTGCTGCACGCATCCGTCTGCGTACACGCGTTCCCGTCGTCACAGCCGCTGCCGTTCGGCGCGTTCGGGTTCGAGCACAGTCCCGTCTGCGTGTTGCACGTGCCCGCCACGTGACACTGGTCGAGGGCCGTACACACCACCGGGCCGCTGCCGACGCAGCTCCCGTTGCTGCACGCATCCGTCTGCGTACACGCGTCCCCGTCGTCACAGCCGCTGCCGTTCGGCGCGTTCGGGTTCGAGCACAGTCCCGTCTGCGTGTTGCACGTGCCCGCCACGTGACACTGGTCGAGGGCCGTACACACCACCGGGCCGCTGCCGACGCAGCTCCCGTTGCTGCACGCATCCGTCTGCGTACACGCGTCCCCGTCGTCACAGCCGCTGCCGTTCGGCGCGTTCGGGTTCGAGCACAGTCCCGTCTGCGTGTTGCACGTGCCCGCCACGTGACACTGGTCGAGGGCCGTACACACCACCGGGCCGCTGCCGACGCAGCTCCCGTTGCTGCACGCATCCGTCTGCGTACACGCGTCCCCGTCGTCGCAGCCGCTGCCGTCCGGCGCGTTCGGGTTCGAGCACAGTCCCGTCTGCGTGTCGCACGTGCCCGCGACGTGGCACTGGTCCGGCGCGGGGCACACGACCGGGCTGCCGGGAACGCAGGTTCCCGCGCCGTTGCACGTGTCCGGCTGCGTGCAGCCGTTCCCGTCGCTGCACGACGCCCCGTTGGGCGCGTTCGGGTGCGTACAGTGGCCACTCGCGCAGAGGTCACTGGTACACTGGTTGGAATCCGCCGCGCAGGTCGTCCCGTCGGGCTGCTGCGAGGTCACCGTACAGCCGGTGATCGGATCCAGCGTCGGATCGTTCACGTCCGCGATGCAGGCCCCCGTGCGGCAGCCGCCTTCGGTGCAGACGCTCGGGACCACCGTGTGGAAGCAGCCGCTGCCCGGGTTGCAGCCGTCGATCGTGCAGTCGAACCCATCGTTGCACTCCCCGACCGTGTTCACGCAACCCTGGTTCGGCTCGCAGAGGTCGTCGGTACACGCGTTGTTGTCGTTGCACGACACCGAGTCGACCACGCAGACCCCGCCCTCGCACCGCTCGTTGGTCGTACAGAGGTTCGTATCCTGGCACTGCGCGTTCGAGGTGCACGAGGGCGCGGTGAACGTCACCGTCAGCCGCGGCCGATGGGTGACGTCGCTCGAGTCCTCCATCGACACGAAGTTGATGTTCTCGCTGCCGCTCGCCTCGGCTTGGTCCTTCAACACCCAGCCATAATTGCTCGCGGGCGCGTTGATCCACGCCTGGACGTCCGTGGTCACGGCGAACGACCGCCAGTCCCGGGGTGGATCACCGACGGTGTTCGTCGTGGTCGCGGCCCCCACGAACGTCGGCTGCGTGTTCCACTTCACGGTCGCCTGCAGCCAGGGGCCGGTCGCCTTGTGCACGCCGTACGTACGCTGCGTGCCGGTGTTGCCCTCGAACAACTCGAGGGTGGCGGACGACACGGTCGCGAACTGCGGAATCGCGGAGAGGTCGAATTGTACGACGCCGCGCCACCACGTCGCCTGGGGGTTGCCCGACCCGTCGGACTTGACGCGGATCCGCGTGTTGGCCGGCCCGCTCCCCGACGGCGTGTTCGGGTTCTCGTGGCGGAGGTACGAGTCCTGGCTCGACGGTTGGAGCACGACCGTGGTCGCGCCGGCGGTCCCGCCGACTGCGAGACCGGTCACCAGGACGAGCAGCCCGGCCAGGAATTTCGAATCTCGCTCCATGGGGAGTCCTCCCTCCACGCTCGACGACCGTGAGCCAGTGGCCTACCACGGCCGCGATTTTTGCGGCAACGAAAAAAACGCCGGGTGCGAATGCACCGAGCGGCAACGGCGCAGGTCCGGTCAGTCGCCCTTCGCCTTGAACTCCTCCGCGGTGTTCTTGACGGGCGCCGAGAAGGTCGCGGACCAGCACGTCCCTGCCGTACCGAGCCCGTTCCTCAGCTGGACGGTCACCGGGGCCGTCAGCGGGAGCCCCGGCAGCGGCAGGTTCACGTCCCGGCCCTTCACCTGCATGTTGCCCTTGCCCGCCGTCGCGACCTTGAAGACCGACGACTGATCGCCGTCCGGAAGATAGGGCGCGGCGTTCTTGCGCTTGAACCCCTTGCCGTTGAGCCCCTTCCAGCACGGGCGCGTTCCGCACGTGCCGCCGGCAGGGAGCGCCATGGTCATGAGCGGTTGCGTGCCCACCGACGCATCGTACACGCACAGGTGGAAGTCCGTCGCCGTCGTGGGGTCGCCGAGCTCGGCGAGCGTCGTAGCGGCGCCCTTCAACCACTTCCACGCGAACCGATCCTTGCTGTCGGGTGCGCGGTCCTTGATCTGCAACCGCGCTTTCTGCGCCACCGTCGGCAGCTTGCAATCGCCGCGCATGGCCCCACAGATGCGCAGACAGGTCGCCGAGCAGTCCGGCCCGCCGTCGCACTCCTCGCCGCACGTCGGCTGCACGACGCTGTCGCCGCAGAAGACGAGGGAGCCGACCGGGCTGCCGCTCACGCAGTTCCCGGACCCGTCGCAGGCGTCGTCCTGCGTGCAGACGTCACCGTCGCTGCAGGGCGTCCCATCGTCGGCCGGCGGGTTCGAGCACAGGCCGGTCCCCGGAGCACACGTGCCCGCGACGTGGCACTGGTCGAGCGGCGAGCACGTCACGGGGTCCGCGCCCACGCAGGTCCGGTCCGTGAACGAGCACGTGTCGGTCTGCGTGCAGAGATCCCCGTCGGTGCAGGGCGTCCCGTCGGGCGCCACGGAGGTGTACGTGCAGCCCGTGTTGGGATCGAAGTTCGGGTCCTCCTCGTTGCCGTCCTCCGCGTCGCAGGTCCCGACGGTGCAGCCGCCGTTCGTGCAGTTCGCGTTGACCTTGAGGTTCTCGCACCCCGCCGGCGTGCAGGAATCCACCGTGCAGTCGAAGCCGTCGTCGCAGCCGAAGGTGTTGATGCACCCCGAGCCCGGGTCGCAGAGGTCGTCGGTGCAGGGATCGGCGTCGTCGCAGCTCACCGGCGTCACCGCACAGTGCCCGCTCTCGCACCGCTCGCTCGTCGTGCAGGGGTTGCTGTCCTGGCAATCCGCGTTCGACGTGCACGTGGGCGCCGTGAAGTCGATCGTGAGCCGCGGGCGCTTCGCGAACTCGGTCGACTTCCGGGTGTCCTTCGCGACGAAGTTGATGTTCGAGTCGACCCCGCTCTCGCTCTGGTCCTTGATCATCCATCCGTGGTTCGTCAGCGGATCGTTCACCCAGCCCTGCACGTCGCCCCCGACCGGGAAGCTCTTGAACGCCCGGATGTCGCCGACGGTGAGCGTCGCGGTCGGGGCGAGCACCGCCGAGGGCTGGTTCTCCCAGTTCGCCGTGGCCTCGAGCCAGGAGGCGAGCACGCGGTGCGCGCCGTAGGTGCGCAGAACGTCGCGGCGCGACTCGTAGAGCTCGAGGGTGCTCGAGGTGATGAGCGAGAATTGGGGGATCGCCGACAGGTCGAACTGCACCAGGCCGCGCCAGATGTTGTTCAGCGGCGAGGAGTGCACGCGGATGCGCCCGCCGCGCCCGTTCGTCGCCCGGCGCAGGTTCTTCTTGATCGTCGTGTCCTGCACCGACGGCTGGATCACCACCGGCGCCGCGGTCGCCACTGCGCCCAGCGCGAGCGTCAACAGGCACGCGAGCGCCACCCTGAACCCGTGCGAGCGATGGGTCATGACGATCTCCTTCTGCGTCCGAGACAGTGGTCGGGTCATGCGGGACTTAGAACACAGCCCTGCCATGGCTGGCAACGAAGAAACCTGAAGAACCGGCGAGCGAAGGTGCCGATTGTTGACACCACCGGACCCCCTGCCCTAGCTGGCCTCCATCGTGCGCGCGTCGACGGCCCGGAGCCTCGCCCTTGGACTGGCGCTCGCCGCGGGCGCCAGCGCCTGCCGCGTCACACCCGCGGGGCCGGCCTTCCGCAAGACGACCCTCGCCCGCCTGCCGCTCACGTATCGCAAGGGGACCCTCGCGGTGAACGACGACGCGACGCGCGTCGCGTACGTGACGCAGACGGCCGAGGGCCAGCGGGTGGTCGGCGATACGGCGCCCGGGAGCCTTTTCCGCGAATGCGGCTCGCCCCGGTTCGGAGCCAACGGCGTCGTCCGCTACTGGGGGGTCGACGCCACGGGCACCACACCGCACGTCGTCCTGGTGGCCGGCGGACGGGCCGTCCCCACCGAGGTCACGCGCCGCCCGACGCTGGTGACCAGCAAGGACGGACGGCGGTGGGCCGTGGCCGCGGCGACCGCCATCGCCGGTCCCGTCGTGATCTTCGCCGACGGGACGGAGGTGGCCCGACACCCCGACACGTCGCTCCCGGTATTCGGCCCCGACGGCCGCCTCGCCTTCCTGGCGCGCACCGGCGACCGCGAGGTCGCCCTCGTGATCGACGGCGCGGTCCGCCGGACCTTTCCGGCGCCCGAAACGCGCGCGACGCCCCCGTTCACCACCGCCCCGGCCGGCCCGTCGCTGCAACGCCAGTACAACCTGCTCTTCGAACCCGATGGCCACTGGGTGGTGGTCGCACACGATCGCGAGGGGTGGGCGGTCTTTCGCGACGACGTCCGCCTCGCATCGTACGCGGGCAACGCCGGCGGCGACGACGGGAGCGTTCGCTTCGACTTCGGCGACGACCTGCGCACGGCCCCCACGGTGCTCCCGAGCTCGCTCGCGACCGCCGAGCAGGCCGCCGGCGTCGTGTGGTGGGAGCGCCTCGGCGGGACCGACGACCGCTGGCGCGTCGTGCGCGACGGCACGCCGCTCGACGCCGTCGTCTGCGCGCGGCCGTGGACCGCCCAGCCGCCGGTGCTCTCGCCCGACGGACGCCACGTGGCCTACCCGTGCTTCTCGACCGTCCCGGGCCGACAGGAGGACCTGGCCGTCCACCTCGACGGCCGCAGCTTCGGGCCCTACCATGAGGTCTACGGCGTCGCGCTCTCCGGCGACGGCCAGCACGTCGCCTTCGCGGCGTCGACCGGCGATCGGCAGTGGTTCCTGGTGCACGATCGCACGGCCGGCACCCGGCGCTACGATGCCGTGTGGCGCCCTCGCCTCAACCGGGACGGCTCGGTCGTCGCGTGGGAGGCCGAGCGCGATCGCCGGTACGTCCTGCTGATCGGCCGCCGCGAGATCACGCGCTTCGACGAGGTCGCCTGGGGACCCGAGTTTCGTACGGAGCGCGGGCCATCCTGGGTGATCCGGCGCGGCCGGCGTGTCGTCCGTCTCGACTGGGCCCGGTGAAGGAGGAGCCGGCCCACGGCCGTGACAGTCGCGCCGGCGCATGCGATGCTCGTCGCGTGATGCGCGTGATGGACGGCAACGAGGCGGTCGCGACCGTCGCCCATCGGCTGAGCGAAGTGATCGCGATCTACCCGATCACGCCGTCGTCGACGATGGGCGAGCTGGCCGACGCATGGTCCGCCGCGGGCCGCCAGAACCTCTGGGGCCAGGTCCCGGCGGTCGTCGAGATGCAGTCGGAGGCGGGAGCAGCGGGGGCGGTCCACGGCGCGCTGCAGGCGGGCGCCCTCACGACGACCTTCACCGCGTCGCAAGGCCTCCTGCTGATGATCCCCAATCTCTACAAGATTGCGGGCGAGCTCTTGCCCTGCGCCCTCCACGTCTCGGCGCGCACGGTGGCCACGCACGCCCTCTCGATCTTCGGCGACCACTCGGACGTCATGGCGTGCCGGCAGACCGGCGTGGCGCTGCTCGCCTCGGCATCGCCACAGGAGGCCCACGACCTCGCCGCGGTCGCGCACGCGGCGACGCTGCGGTCCCGCATCCCCTTCCTCCACTTCTTCGACGGCTTCCGGACGTCGCACGAGATCACCGGCGTCGAGCTCCTCGGCGACGACGACCTGCGTGCCCTCGTCGATGCCGAATGCATCGCGGCGCACCGTCACCGGGCGCTGTCGCCCGACCACCCGGTCCTGCGCGGCAGCGCACAGAATCCCGACGTGTTCTTCCAGGCGCGCGAGGCCGTCACCCCCTTCTACGAGGCCTGCCCGGCGATCGTGCAGGAGACGATGGACACCCTCGGCGCACGGACCGGCCGGGCCTATCGACTCTTCGACTACGCGGGCCACCCCGAGGCCGAGCGCGTGCTCGTGATCATGGGCTCGGGCGCCGACACCGCGCACGCGGTGGTCGACTGGCTGGTCGCGCGCGGTGAGCGCGTGGGGGTCGTCAAGGTCCGCCTCTACCGCCCATTCTCGGCCGCGCATCTCGCCGCCGCGCTGCCGCCCACGGTCCGCGGCCTGGCGGTCCTCGACCGCACCAAGGAGCCGGGTGCGCCGTCCGACCCGCTCCACCTCGACGTCGTGGCCGCGCTCGGCGAAGCGGGGCGCCTCCCGGCCGTCGTGACCGCCGGCCGCTACGGTCTCGCGTCGAAGGAGTTCACGCCGGCAATGGCGAAGGCGGCGCTGGACGACCTCGCCGCGCCGGCGCCGAAGCGGCACTTCACGGTCGGGATCGTCGACGACGTGTCGGGCACGTCGTTGCCGGTGGCACCCGCGCTCGACATCGAGCCGCCCGACGTCGTGCGTGCAGTCTTCTTCGGCCTCGGCTCCGACGGCACGGTCGGCGCCAACAAGCACTCCGTCGCCATCCTCGGCGAGGAGGCCGGGCACTGGGCGCAGGGCTACTTCGTCTACGACTCGAAGAAGGCGGGCGCGGTCACGGTCTCGCACCTGCGCTTCGGACCCCGGCCGGTGCGGGCACCCTACCTGATCGACCAGGCGCACTTCGTCGCCTGCCACCAGTTCCACCTGCTCGAGCGCCACGACGTGCTCGGCCGTGCCGCGCCGGGCGCGACGCTGCTGCTGAACGCACCGTGGGCACCCGAGGCGGTCTGGGAGCACCTCCCGCGGGAGGTCCAGGAGCAGATCGTCGAGAAGCGGCTCGCGTGCCACGTGATCGACGCGAGCCGCGTCGCGCGCGACAGCGGGCTCGGCGGCCGCATCAACACGGTCATGCAGACCTGCTTCTTCGCGCTCGCCAAGGTGCTGCCCGCCGACGAGGCCATCGAGCACATCAAGCGCAGCATCCGCACGGCGTACGCCAAGCAGGGCGAGAGCGTGATCGCCAAGAACTGCGCCGCGGTCGACGCGGCGTTGGCGGGGCTCGCGCGCATGCCGGTGCCGGCGTCGCCGGTCTTCGGGCACCCACGCCCCGCGGTCGTTCCCGACGAGGCGCCGGACTTCGTGCGTCGCGTGACCGCGGTCATGCTCGCCGGCCAGGGCGATCTCCTCCCGGTGAGCGCCTTCCCGCCCGACGGCACCTGGCCGCTCGGCACCGCGCGCTGGGAGAAGCGCAACCTCGCCGCCGAGATCCCAGTGTGGGACGCGGCGCTCTGCATCCAGTGCAACAAGTGCGCGCTCATCTGCCCGCACGCCGCGATCCGCGCGAAAGTCTATCCGCCCGACGCGCGCGCCGGCGCCCCGGAGACCTTCAAGCACGCGCCCTACCGCGGACACGAGCTCGCGGGACAGGATTACACGATCCAGGTCGCCCCCGAAGACTGCACCGGGTGCCATCTGTGCGTGAACGTCTGCCCGGCCAAGGACAAGGCCAACCCGCGCCACAAGGCGATCGACATGACGCCGCAACCGGCGCTGCGCGAGGCCGAGCGCGCGAACTTCACCTTCTTCCTCGGCCTGCCCGAGGCCGACCGCACGGCCGTGCGCCTCGACAACAAGGGCTCCCAGTTCCTCGAGCCGCTGTTCGAGTTCTCCGGCGCCTGCGCGGGCTGCGGCGAGACGCCGTACGTGAAGCTCCTCACGCAGCTCTTCGGCGACCGCACGGTGATCGCGAACGCGACCGGCTGCTCGTCGATCTACGGCGGCAACCTGCCGACCACGCCCTTCACCACCAACCGCGAGGGACGCGGCCCGGCGTGGGCGAACTCGCTCTTCGAGGACAACGCGGAGTTCGGCCTCGGCGTGCGACTCGCCCTCGACCAGCACGCCGACGCCGCGCGCGCCCTGCTCGGCGTGCTCGCGCCGCGACTGGGGGACGCGCTCGTGGGCGCCTTGCACGCGGCGTCGGAGACGAGCGAGAGCGACCTCGCCGCGCAGCGCGAACGGGTCCGCGCGCTGCGCGAGGCGCTGCGACGGATCGACGACCCGGCCGCACGCCGGCTCGAGGTGCTCGCCGACCATCTCGTGCGCAAGAGCGTCTGGATCGTCGGCGGCGACGGCTGGGCCTACGACATCGGCTTCGGCGGCCTCGACCACGTCATCGCGCTCGGACGCGACGTGAACCTGCTCGTGCTCGACACCGAGGTCTACTCGAACACGGGCGGCCAGCAGTCGAAGGCGACGCCGCTCGGCGCCGCGGCGAAATTCGCCACCGCCGGCAAGGAGGCCGTCAAGAAGGACCTCGGGCTCATGGCGATGACGTACGGCAGCGTGTACGTCGCGCGCGTGGCGCTCGGGGCCAAGGACCTGCAGGGCGTGCGGGCCTTTCTCGAGGCCGATGCCTACCCCGGCCCGTCGCTCATCATCGCCTACAGCCCCTGCATCGCGCACGGCTACGACCTCGCCTTCGGCGCCGAGCAGCAGCGGCTCGCCGTCGACTCCGGCTACTGGCCGCTCTTCCGCTTCGATCCACGCCGGCAGGCGGCGGGAGAGAATCCCTTCCAGCTCGACTCCGGCCCGCCGAAGACGACGCTCGACGCGTTCGCGCTGCGCGAGTCGCGTTTCCGCATGCTCGAGCTGCAGGATCCCGCCCGGTTCCAGGCGCTACGCGCCGCCGCCGCCACCGAGACGACGCGCCGCGCGGCGCTCTACGAGCAGCTCGCGCGCCTCGCCGTCCCACCCAAGAGCTGAAGGAGTGCGCGATGGACCTCTCCACGACGTACCTCGGCTTCCACCTTCCCCACCCGCTCATGCCCGGGGCCTCTCCACTCGTCGACGACCTCGACACGGTGCGGCGGCTCGAGGATGCCGGCGCGGCGGCGATCGTGATGCACTCCCTGTTCGAGGAGCAGATCGCGGCCGAGGCCGAGGTCGCGTTCGGGCTGGCCGCGCATGCGGACTCGTCGCCCGAGGCCACCAGCTATTTCCCGCGCCCGCACGAGTTCCCACTCGGACCGGATCAATACCTCGAGCAGATCCGTCGGATCCGCACGGCGGTTGCGGTCCCGGTGATCGCCTCGCTCAACGGCGCCACCGCCAGCGGCTGGCTCGACTACGCCCGGCTCATCGAGCAGGCGGGGGCTCACGCGCTCGAGCTGAACGTCTGGGCGCCTGCGACCGATCCCCGCGACAGCGCCGCGACGGTCGAGGCGCGGCTGCTGCAGATCGTCGCCAGCGTGCGGCGCACGGTGGCGATCCCGATCGCGGTCAAGCTGTCGCCGTATTACTCTGCGCTCGCGCACCTCGCCGCCGAGCTCGACGCCCTCGAGGTCGGGGCGCTCGTCCTCTTCAACCGCTTCTACCAGCCCGACATCGACGTCGAGGCGCTCGAGATCGTGCCGCGGCTCCACCTTTCCGAGCCCTACGAGCTGCTGCCCCGGCTCGCCTGGCTCGCGGTCCTCTCCGGCCACGTGCGCGCGTCGCTCGCGGTCACCGGCGGCGTGCACGGCCCGCTCGACGCGGTGAAGGCGGTGATGGCCGGGGCGCACGCCGTACAGCTCGTGTCGGCGCTCCTCACCCACGGCCCCGGGCATCTCACCCACGTCCGCGACGGGCTCGCGACCTGGTTGGAGGAGCACGAGTACGACTCGCTCGCGCAGGCGCAGGGCAGCATGAACCTCGTGCACTGCCCCGACCCGGGCGCGTTCCAGCGCGCGAACTACGCGCGCGTGCTGCAGAGCTGGCGCCGGTGACGCGCGCCGTGTGGTGGCTGCGCGCCAGCTACCGGACCGGCGCCGTCGTCGACGCCGCCATGCTCGTTCCCATGCTGTCACCGCGCGTCGGAGCGGTGCTCCTCGGCCTCGACGCGTTCGAGCCCGGGCCGGCGTACCGCTACGCGATGGGACTCGGCGCGGCGCTGATGCTCGGCTGGACGTGCCTGCTCCTCTGGGCCGACCGCAAACCGATGGAGCGCAGGGACGTCCTACTGCTCACCGTGTGCCCGGTGATCACGGGCCTCGCGGCAGCGGGCGCGTACGCCGTCGGCAGCGGGCTGGTCGCCCCCGCGCACATGGTGCCGACGTGGGCCATGCAGGCGGCGCTCGTCGTCCTCTTCCTCGCGAGCTGGGTGGGTGCACGGCGGGCGGAGCGGGCGGAGACCGCCGGACCCATCGGCGACTGACCGGTTGCGGCGACTTGCCGGGAGCGGCGCGGGAGACCATCGTGCACCATGGTGCGCCAGAGACGTACCGTTCGGGGGATCACAATGGCGATGGGGTTGCTCATACCGACCGTGGCTGCAGGCGGAGCGCCCCGCGACGGAGCACGGTTCGCGAACCTGGGCGGCCGCCGACCGCTGCCCGGGGTGCTTGCGATGGCACCGTTCCTCCTGCGCAAGGCATGGACGACCCTCGTCGGGCGTCCCGGCGCGGCACCCATCGTCCCGTTCGACGTGGCGGCCATCGCGCACAACCCGAGCGTCACCTGGATCGGGCATTCGACCATGCTCGTGCGCATGGACGGCGTGACGTTCCTCACCGACCCCATCTTCTCCGACCGTGCGAGCCCCGTCGGATTCGCGGGCCCCAAGCGACTCGTCCCGCCCGGCGTGCCGCTCGCGGCGTTGCCTCCGATCGACTTCGTCCTCGTCTCTCACGACCACTACGACCACTGCGACGAGCCCTCGATCCGCGCCCTCGCGCAGCGGGGGACGCGGTTCGTCGTGCCGCGCGGGCTCGGCGCGATCGTAGAGCGCAACGGCGGCTCGGCCACCGAGCTCGACTGGTGGGACTCGGCGGAGATCGCCGGCGTGCGCGTGCACTGCACGCCCGCCCAGCACTTCTCGGGCCGCGGGATCGGCGGCGAGAACCAGCGCCTCTGGGCGGGCTGGGTGGTCGAGGGGCCGACGCGCCGGTTCTACCATTCCGGCGACACCGGGTACTTCGGCGGGTTTGCGGAGATCGGGCGTCGCCTCGGGCCGATCGACCTCGCGGCCATCGCGATCGGTGCGTACCAGCCGGCCGAGATCATGCAGTTCGTCCACCTCGACCCGGAGGAGGCGGTGCGGGCCGCGCAGGACCTGCGCGCCACGCGGGTCCTCGGCATGCACTGGGGCACGTTCGACCTGACCGACGAGCCGCTCGACGAGCCACCGCGGCGATTTCACGCCGCGGCCGCGGCAGCCGGCTACGACGGCGCCCATGCGCTCACTCTCGCCGTCGGCGAGACGCGGCAGTGGTGAGAACCGCCCCCCGGGATGCTCGCAGACGATTCCCGGACTCGCCTCGGGAAAGCATCGCGATGGTCCGCTCCGGAGCCCGGCGCCTCAGGGCCATGTGGGCGGTACGCCCCGCCTGCCGGGCGCGCTCCCAGACACGCGCTTGACCCACCCCCGCGGATCCGGAGTGTGGCCCCGATGCGGCCACAGCGGGACATGGGGAAGGCAGCCGCGGTCCGACGGCTGCGCGACGTGCCACGCTGGGACCGCGAGGCGGACGTCGTGATCGTGGGCTTCGGAGCCGCCGGCGCCTGCGCAGCGATCGAGGCCACGGCGGCCGGCGCCGAGGTGCTGCTGCTCGAGCGCGCCAGCGGCGGCGGCGGCACGTCGGCGCTGTCGACGGGCCAGATCTACCTGGGCGGCGGCACCGGGATCCAGTCGACGTGCGGCTTCGAGGACTCGCCCGAGGAGATGTTCCGCTACCTCATGGCCTCGTGCGGACCGGGCCCCGACGAGACGAAGATCCGCCTCTTCTGCGACCACAGCGTCGCCCACTACGACTGGCTGGTGCGCCAGGGCGTCCCCTTCAAGCCCACCTTCTACGGCGAGGGGTCGTACATTCCGACCGACGACTGTCTCAGCTACTCGGGCAGCGAGCTGGCCCACCCCTACCCGCAGCTCGCCCGCCCCGCCCCCCGCGGGCACACCGTGCAGCAGGACGGTATCGAGGCCGGCAGCATGCTGATGCGCGCGCTGGTCGCGGCGGTCGAGCGCACACCCACGCAGGTGCAGGTCGACAGCCTGGTCCAGACGCTGGTCGTCGACGACGATCGTCGCGTCGCCGGCGTGGTCGTGCGCCACGACGGGGGCGAGCAGCTGGTGCGCGCGCGGCGCGGCGTCGTCCTCACGGCGGGCGGCTTCATCAACAACAAGGAGATGGTGAGCCGCTACGCGCCCCTGCTGCGCAAGTGCCGATTTCGCGCCGCGTCCGACGGCGACGACGGGCGTGGCATCCGGATGGGGATGGCCGCGGGCGGCGCAGCGATCCGCATGGACGTCGGCTGCATCATCCTGCCGTTCACGGTACCGAAGGTGTTGATCAAGGGCATCCTGGTGAACCGGCGGGGCATGCGGTTCATCAACGAGGACGCCTACCAGACGGTCGTCGGCGAGGTCGCGCTCCTGCACGAGGACGGCGAGGTCTATCTGATCACCGACAACGAGACCTTCGCACGCCCGTTCGCCCCGACCGAGGTGGCCGCCGTGGAGGAGACGGTCGCCGACCTCGAGCGTGCCCTCGCCATGCCGGAGGGAAGTCTCCAACACACCGTCGCCACGTACAATGCCGGCGCGGTACGGGGTGAGGATCCGCTCTTCCACAAGGCGGCGGAGTACCTCCAGCCGCTCATCCACCCGCCGTTCGCGGCGCTCGACTACCGGGCACGGAATTCCCTCTATACGGTGTTCACGATGGGCGGTCTGCACACGAACGCGAACGGCCAGGTGCTCAATCCCGACGGCGACGTCGTCGCGGGACTGTGGGCGGCCGGCCGGACGACGTCGGGCCTCGCGGCCCAGGGCTACAGCAGCGGCCTCTCGCTCGCCGACGCGACGTTCTTCGGCCGCATGGCGGGACGCCATGCCGCCACGGGGGCGGCGCTCGATCCCCGGGCCTGACGCGGGCCGCGCGCCCCGGCGCAGGTCAGGTCGCCGTCGGATCGTCCCGCCGCGGCAGGTCGTCGCCGAGCACGAGCCACGGCACGTGCTCGTTCCACCAGACGTGCATCATCGGCTGCTCGGCGAGCGGCGCCGTCAGGTTCGCGAGCGCCACGTCGAGCTGCCCGGGCCACTTGCGCGATTCGAAGAAGAGGCTCGCGCCGCAGACCCCGCAGAAGCGCCGCACCGCCTCCGCCGACGAGTGGTAATCGACCAGGCGATCGGCGCCTGCCGTCAGCCGCAACGCCGAGACCGGGAAGCTCGCCCAGGTCACCACGCCGGCGCCGTGCGCACGCCGGCACATCGTGCAGTGGCAGTGGACGACGTAGCTCGGCCGTGCCGCCAGCTCGAAGGTCACCCCGCCGCAGAGGCACGCCCCGCCGATCGTGTCCGCCATGCGGCGCGTCTAGCAGATCCGCGGCAGCGGTGCGCCCGCCGGCTCGTCGAGCACGCGCAGCGCGCCGAGCCCGCCGCGCACGAGCACCGGCCCCATCCCCGCAGCACCCGTCGCCCCGACGAGCGCCGCCCGCGCCCCCAGCGGATGCGCACGCAACGCCGCCAGCGCCCGATCGGCGTCCGCCGCCGCCACCACCGCGACGAGCTTCCCTTCGTTGGCGACGTGCAGCGGGTCGATGCCGAGCAGCTCGCACGCACCCCGCACCGCCGGGACCACCGGGAGCGCCGGCTCTTCGAGCGTCACCGTCACGCCCGCCGCGTCGGCGAGCTCGTGCAGCACCGCCGCCACGCCGCCGCGCGTGGCGTCGCGCAGGAAGTGCACGCCGGCGCCACTGTCGAGGAGCGCGCCCACGAGGCCGTGCAGCGGCGCCGTGTCGCTCACGACGTCGGCGTCGAGGGCGAGATCCTCCCGCGCCGCCAGAACCGTGATGCCGTGGTCGCCGATGGTGCCGCTCACCAGCACGCGGTCGCCCGGCTGCACGCGCTCGGGGCCGAGTTCGACCCCGGGGCGCAACCGCCCGATGCCCGTGGTCGTGACGAACAGGCGATCGGCCGCGCCGCGTGGCACGACCTTGGTGTCGCCGGTGACGACAGCCACACCCGCCTCCCGCGCCGCGTCGCCCACGCTCGCGACCACCCGGCGAAGCACGGCGAGCTCCAACCCCTCCTCGATGACGAGCCCGAGGCTCAGCCACAGCGGCTCGGCGCCGGACACGGCCAGGTCGTTCACCGTGCCGTGCACGGCAGGCCGGCGATGTCGCCGCCGGGAAGAAGGAGCGGACTCGACGGAAGCCGTCGGTCGTCATCACGAGACGACCATCGACCGCCGGCAGCACCGCCGCGTCGCTCAACGGCCGCAGCCAGGGGTTGTCGAGCGCGTCCCAGGAAGACCTCGCGGATCAGCCGGCGCGTGAGCCGCGCCCCTCGCCGTGCGCGAGCAGCACACGCTCAGCCGCCCCGTGCGGCGTCGGACACGTGATCGCGGTCATGCCGACTCTCCTTCCCGCCGCCCAGTAGGCGGCGCAGGCCCTCGCTCGACACCATCGGGGCGCCAGCGGCGCTCTGGCACGCACCACTACGCCGAAGGCCACCTCGTCCGGGCGGAGGCGCCCCTGCAGGACCTCGCCGCTGCGGCACTCCGCCGGACCGGTCGCGGTCACCCCGCCGACGGCGAAGCGCAGCTCGGCGTCGAGGTCGTGGAACGCCGCGCTCAGGCGAAGCCAGCACCACGAGAATGACGCCGAGGCCGCGCCATGCGCAGTCGCAGACCTCGTAGACGCGCGCGATCACCGCCTGCGCCTCGCGGTTCCCCGACCGTCGCACCGAGCGCACGTACTGGTTCTCGACCCCGTGCCGCCCGGACTCGAGCTGGCGCACCACCATCGAGATTCCCTCGAGCAGGTCGACCGGCTCGAAGCCGGTCACCACGATCGGCACGCGGTGGCGCGCCGCCACCGCTTCGTACTCCTCGTAGCCCATCACCGTGCAGACGTGGCCCGCCGCGAGAAAGGCCTGGACGCGATTCTCCGGCGCCGTCAGGATCGCCTCGATCGCCGGCGGCACGAGGCACGTGCGAGACCAGCGGCGAGAAGTTTTCGAGACCGAGCCGGCGCGCCTGCCAGGCGGCGAGCGCGGTCGCGGGTGCCGTCGTCCTCGAAGCCGACCGCGAAGAAGACGACCTGGCGGTCGGGCATCGCGCGCGCGATCTCGACCGCGTCGAGGCGGCGCGTAGACGATGCGGACGTCGGCACCGGCGCGCTGCTGCTGGAGATCGGTCGTCGAGCCGGGCGCCCGGATCATGTCGCCAAGGTGAAGATGACGCCCGGCCGGGCGGCGATGGCAAGCGCGCGGTCGATCTGCTCGAGCGGCGTCACGCACGCAGGACAGCCCGGCCCGTGCACGAGCCCGCAGCCCCGCCGGCAGCAGCCAGTCGATCCCGCTGCGCAGCAGCGTGTGGGTCTGCCCGCCGCAAACCTCCATGATCGTCCACGGCTGCCGGGCCACCGCGCGGATCTCGCCAAGGCCGCTCGGCGAGCGCCGGATCGCGGTATTCGTCGACGTACCTCACGACCACGCCCCCGCCCACTCGGCCCGGGAAGCATCGCCAGGTGGGCGAGCACTCGCGCGGCCTCGGCGGCATCGAGGCGACTGATCGCGAGGCCGGCATGCACGATCACGTAGTCGCCCGGCTGCGCCTCCGGCACACAGGCGAGGCACACCTGGCGCCGCACGCCGCCGAAATCGACCACCGCGGACGCCAGCTCCACCTCCGTAGAGGTCGCGCTTTCGACACCATCCCGGGCACGCCGAGACACATCGTCACGTCCTCCTCGCGAGCAGCGCCGCGAGCTGCCCGGCCGCCAGCCCACCGTCGTTGGGCGGAATCTCGCCGTGCAGGTACACGCGCCGGCCGCGCGCGGCAACCGCCGCCGCCACGCGCTCGGCGAGCAGCCAGATTCTGGAAGCAGCCACCGGAGAGCGACGTCGGCTTCACCGGGGTCCGCGCCGCCGCCTCCGCGGCCACGCCGCCAGCGCGTTGTGGAACCGCGCCGCGATCGCCAGGGCCGGCGCGCGTCCTACGCTCCGCGACCACGGCGGCCACCAGCGGCCGCCAGTCGCCGCCCGCCAGCGAGGTGAGCATCGGTGACCTCGGGGTCCGCGGCCGCCTCAACCGCATCGCCGCCTCGCCCTCGTGAGCACCGCCCGCACGCCGAGCGCCAGCGCCGCCACCGCGTCGAAGAGCCGGCCCACGCTCGTCGTCGTGGGCGTCCGCATGCGCCGGCGGATCATCGTCGTGAGCCACGCCGCCGTGCCGCCGTCGATGCCGAGCGTCTCGGCGTGCTCCGCCGGGCAGCCGAGCGCGTCGAGGAGCGCGAAGGCCACGCGCGCCGGATGCCGGATCGCCGCCGCGCCCCCCGGCAGTGGGAACGGCCGCAGGTGGCCGACACGCGCAAATCCGTCGCCACGGGCACGCAGCACCTCGCCCCCCCACACCGTCCCGTCGGAACCCCATCCGGTGCCGTCCCAGGTGAACGCCAGCACCTCGCGGTCGAGGAGCCCGTGCTCGACCATGCACGCCACCGCGTGCGCGTGGTGGTGGGCGACCGCCGTCACCGGCAGGCCCCGCGCCGCCGCCCACGCCGTCGTGTGGTAGTCGGGATGGAGATCGCACGCGAGCGCGGCCGGGGTCGCACCGTACAGGCGCTCCAGACCGGCCACGCTCTCGTCGTACGCGCGGCGCGCCTGCGGCCCGTCCAGGTCGCCGACGTGCGGCCCGAGCACGGCCTGCGCTCCCGTCCACAACGCCACCGCGGCCTTCTCGTGCCCCCCCGTCGCGAGCATCGGCGGGCGTCCGGCGACCGCCCGCTCGAGGCCCGGCAGCGCCAGCGGCGCCGTCCCGCGCGCGCACCGCACCGTGACCGCGCGCCCCGCGATCACCCGCAGCACGGCATCGTCCACGCGACGAACGACCGGGCGATCGTGCACCAGGAACGCGTCCGCGATGCCGCCGAGGGCCTCCCGCGCGCGCCCCTCGTCGACGACGATCGGCTCCTCGCTCGCATTGCCGCTGGTCGCGACCACGGGGAGGCCGAGCGCGTCGAGCAGGAGGTGATGGAGCGGCGTGGTCGGGAGCATCAGGCCGAGCAGGCCAACGTGCGGCGCCACCCCGGGCGCCAGGGGGGCACCCGGCCGCGGAGTCACGAGGACGATCGGGTTCGTCGGGCTCGCGAGCAGGTCGCGCTCGCGCGGCGCGAGCGATGCGAGCCGCTCTGCCGCCGCGAGCGACGGAACCATCACTGCCAGCGGCTTGGCCGGCCGGCGCTTGCGTGCCCGCAGGCGCGCCACCGCTTCCGCATCGTCGGCGCGCACGAGGAGCTGGAAGCCACCGAGACCCTTCACGGCGACGATCGCGCCGCGGCGCAGCGCCTCCGCCGCCGCCGACACCGCCTCGTTCGGTCCCGCCACCTGCCGGTGCGTGTCCCACAGCACCACCGCCGGGCCGCACGCCGCGCAGGCGATCGTCTCCGCGTGCAGCCGCCGGTCGGCGGGCGAACGATACTCGGCGGCGCAGCGCGCGCACGGCGTGAAGCGGCGCATGGCCGTATCGTCGCGGTCGTACGGCATCCGCGCGATCACCGAGAAGCGCGGGCCGCAGGCGGTGCAGGTCGTGAAGGGATAGCCATGGCGGCGATCGGCCGGGTCGTGCAGCTCGCGTGCGCAGGTCGGACACGTCCCCAGGTCGGGGGGCACGCGCGCGGCGATCACGCCGGCCGCACCGCTCGACTCGATCGTGAACTCGCCGACCGGCGCGAGCGCCAGCGGCGCCTCGTCCACCGCGTCGATGCGCGCACCGACCGGCCCCTCCGCCGCCAGCGCGGCGCGAAACGCCGCCAGCGCACCCGCCGTCCCCGCGACGTCGATCTCGACCCCGGCGCAGCCGTTCCGCACGCCGCCCGCGAGCCCGAGCCGCCGCGCGAGCCGCAGGACGAAGGGCCGAAAGCCGACGCCCTGCACCTGGCCCCGCACCGTGAAGCGGACCCCGCACGCGGCGCCGCCCGGCGCCACGGTCTCGGTCACGGCACCTCCACGTCGAGGCTCTCGAGCGTGATCTCGTGGAGCGCGTCGGTGACCTCGATCTCGAGGCGCGCCCCCTCCGCCGCCGTACCGCGCGCCGCCGCGGCGAAGTGGTGGCGGAGGTGCTCCGGGTCGAGGTGCGCGAGCGGCCCGAGCTTCACGCGAACGACGCGAACCCGGGCCGCCCCGTGGGCCCGAGCCGCCGCCTCGACCTGTGTCATCAGCGCGCGCAGGAGCGAGTGCTCGTGCATCGCGACGTCCTCCCCTCGAGCTCGGCGCCGAGCGCCGCGACCACGCGCGGGACAGACGCCGCCACCGCGGCGCTGAGCCCCGTGCCCGGATCGAGCCGCTCGGCCTCGATCCCGAAGGCAATCACCCGCTCGGGCAGCGTGCCGAGCGTCGCCGCCAGCTCGAGCGCCGCCGCCACGCCGAGATCGTGCGTCGAGCCCGGGCGCAGCGCGACCAGCGCGGACGACGGCCAGGCGAGCCGGTGGACGGTCCCCGGGGCTGCTCCAGAACGGACCGCGTCGACCAGGAGCACGCTGCCACGGCCGTCGAGCAGGTCGAGGAGCTGCGCTCCTCCCTCGACCCGGTGGACGCTGACGCCGGCGCGCGGGCCGAGCGCCTCGACGACCACCCACCCCACCGCGTCGTCGCCGTGCAGGCTGCCGCAGCCGACCACGCGCACCGGCAACGGGAGCTGGCTCATTCCTCCACCGTGAGCGTGAGGAAGTGCGTCGCGCAGCTGATGCACGGGTCGTAGCTGCGGATCACCTTCTCCGCCTCGAGCGCCGCGGCGGCCCGCGGCAAGCGCAGGAGCTCGGGAGCGAGGCGCAGCAGGTCCCGCTCGATCTGCGCCTGGTTCTGGCTCGTCGGCGGCACGATCACCGCGTCCGTGAGCATCCCGGCGTCGTCGAATACGTACCGATGGTAGAGAATGCCGCGCGGCGCCTCGGTGATCGCGTGCCCGACCCCGGCGCGCCATTGGAGCTCGACCGCCGGCGCCGCAGGGGGGTCGTAGGCCGCGATCAGGGCGAGCGCGTCGTCGAGCGCCTGCAGCACCTCGAGCGTGCGCACGACGATGCTGCGGAACGGATTCGTCTCGGGCACGGCCAGATGCGCCGCGGCCGTCGCCACCTCGCGGACGATCGGGCGGACCCGGTCCGCGTTCAGGTTCCAGCGCGCGAGCGGGCCCACGAAATAGCTGCCGCCGCCCACCCGCTGCGCCTGGAGCGCGTTCGAGTGCGGCACCTGTCGCTCCTCGAAGTGCGCCGCGTACTCGGCCGGGGCGATGTCGAGCCCGCGGCTGGAGACGAGGCGCCCCTCGTTCATCGGGTACTCGTCCGGGTGCCGGAGGGCGACGACCTCGTACTCGCCACCGAAGTCGGGGAACTCGAGCCCAGCCGCCCAGCGCACGGTCTCGATCGCCGCGTCGCGAGCCCAGGCGAGGTCGTCCACGAGCGCCGTCAGCTCCTCGCGCCGCGGGGCGCGGAAGAAGCCGCCCACGCGCACGTTGATCGGGTGCACCTCGCGCCCCCCGACCACGCTCACGATGCGGTTGCCGATCTTCTTGATCCGCAGCGCGCGACGCACGACCTCGGCCAGCGCGGGGCTCGCCTGCGCCATCGCCACCGCGCTCTCGAAGCCCAGGAAGTCGGGCGCGTGCAGCATGTGGACGTGGAGCGTGTGGCTCTCGATCCACTCGCCGCAGTAGAGCAGGCGCCGCAGCAGCCGGAGTGCCGGCGGCAGCGTGACGCCGAGCCCCTGCTCGATCGCGTGCACCGCCGACATTTGGTACGCAACCGGGCAGATGCCGCAGATGCGGGCCGTGATGTCCGGCGCCTCGGTGGCCGCCCGCCCGCGCAGGAGGCCCTCGAAGAAGCGCGGCGGCTCGTAGATGCGCAGCTCGACGCCCTCGACCACCCCGTCGTGGACGCGGATCGTGAGGCCGCCCTCGCCCTCCACCCGGGCGAGCGCCTGCACCGTGATCGTGCGGGTCGTGGTCACGGCACCTCCCGAAAGCCCGGCGCCCAGGCGTTGAACGTGTGCAGCAGGCGCGCGATCGCGCCGGGATCGAGCCCGAGCTCCGCCAGGCGCTGCGCGAGCGCGGGCACGTTCGCATCGCGCGACGGGCCGTAGCAGCCGTAGCACCCGCGCGCGTAGCGCGGGCAGAGCGCCCCACAGCCGGCGTGCGTCACCGGGCCGAGACAGGGCGTGCCCTGCGCGACCGGCAGGCACACCGTCCCCGCCTGCTTGCACTCGACGCACACCGCGTGGTCGGCGACGTTCGGGCGCCGGTGGCCGAGGAACGCGATGAGCACCTCCAGGAGCTGGTGTTTGCTGATCGGGCAGCCGCGCAGCGCGAAGTCGACCGGCACGTGCTCGGCCACCGGCGTCGAGGTATCGAGCGTGCGGATGTAGTCCGGGCGCGCGTAGACGACGCGCAGGTACTCGGGCGTGTGACCCCAGTTGCGCAGCGCCTGGATGCCGCCGGCGGTCGCACACGCGCCGATGGTCACGAGCACGTCGCTGCGCGCCCGGACGTCGCGAATCTGTTCGACCTGCTCCGGGGCGCTCACCGAGCCCTCGACGAGCGCGAGGTCGAAGCGGCCGCGCAGTGGGCGTCGGACGGCTTCGAGGAAGTAGGCGATGTCGACCGCGCCGGCGACCGCGAGCAGCTCGTCCTCGCAGTCGAGCAGCGAGAGCTGGCAGCCGTCGCACGAGGCGAGCTTGAAGACACCGAGGCGGGGTTTTCGTTGCGCCACGTCAGGCCTCCGCCACCGTGAAGAACGGCTTCACGCCGGCGTAGGAGAACACCGGGCCGTCGAGGCACACGAAGTGGGGCCCGAGCTGGCAGTGCCCGCACGTGCCGACCCCGCACTGCATGGTGCGCTCGAGCGACACCCACAGGCGCTCTTCGCTGACCCCCCCGTCGGCGAGCGCCCGCAACGCGAGGCGCGTCATGACCTCCGGGCCGCAGATCATCGCGGTGGTGCGCGCGGGGGCGAAGGTGGCCTGGTCGAGGAGGCGCGTCACCGGGCCGACCTGCCCCCGCCAGGTCGTGTCGGCGCGGTCGACCGCGACCAGCACCTCGACCCCGCGCCGGCGCCAGCGCTCGAGCTCGGCGCGGTACAGCAGGTCCCCGGGCGAGCGCGCCCCGTAACAGAGCACCACCCGGCCGTACGCCGCACGATCGGCGACGAGCTGGTAGAGCGCCGGCCGCAGCGGCGCGAGCCCGATTCCTCCCGCGAGCACCACGACGTCGGCGCCGCGCGCCGACTCGAGCGGCCACCCCGTTCCGAACGGCCCGCGCACGCCGACCACGTCGCCACGCCGCAGGCGCGACAGCGCCACGGTCGTCGGGCCGACGGCGCGGATCGTGTGCACGAGCACGTCGCGGGCGGCGGGATCGCCGCTGATGGAGATGGCGGACTCACCCACGCCGAACCCATGCAGCATGTTGAACTGCCCCGGAACGAACCCGTCGCCGTGGGGCGCGAGCGTCAGCGTGAACGTGTCGCGGGTCTCGCGCCGGAAGCGACGCACCTCCACGACGGCGGGAGTCAGCGGAGCCGTCATCGATACAGGTCCAGGAGTTGCACGCGGGCCGCAGCCAGCCGGCCGCCGATCGCGCGCACGAGCCGCGCGAGGATCTGGTAGCCGAGCTCGTGGTCGCGCAGACAGGCCGCGCGCAGCGCCGTCGCGTCGAGCGCGAGCGCGACCACCGGCTCGACCGCACGCGCGTCGAACTCCCAGCGGTGCGGCGGGACGAGCCACGACCACCCGACGACCTCGCCGGGGCCGACCGTCTGCAGTCGGGCCGCGCCGCGCCCGGGCACCGGCAGCTCGATCGCCACCCGCCCCGCGAGAACGAGAAAGAAGGTCTCGGCGGGCTGCCCCTCGCGGCCGAGCAACGCGCCCGCATCCAGCTCGAGCCGGCGGACCAACCCGGCCAGCAGCGTGATCTGGCGTTCGTCGAGCCCGGACAGGAAGGCATGTCCGCGCAAGGCGGTGAGCACGTCGGGCGCCGTCATGGCTGCACCTCCGCTTCCCGCGCACCGTCGGTCGCACGGATCGCCCCGATCTCTTCGGTCACGTCGATCCCGACCGGGCACCACGTGATGCAGCGCCCGCAGCCGACGCAGCCGGAGGTGTCGAACTGGTCGTACCAGGACGCGAACTTGTGCGTCAGCCACTGCCGATAGCGCGCCCGCAGCGTCGGGCGGAAGTTGCCGCCGTGGACCTGAGCGAAGGCCGGCGTGAAGCAGCTGTCCCACCGCCGCACGCGCTCGACCGAGCTGCCATCGAGGTCGGTCGTCTCCTCGACCGCCGAGCAGAAGCACGTCGGGCACACCAGCGTGCAGTTCGTGCAGCCGAGGCAGCGCGCCGCGACCGCATCCCAACGCGGGTGCTCCTGGTTGCGGTGCAAGAGCGCGCGGACGTCGTGCACGTCGGGCGTGCGGCCCATTCGCTCCGCGGCGGCGGCGACGCGACGCTCGGCCTCGGCGCGGTCCGCCGCACCCGCTTCCTCGAGCGCCAGGCGAGCCAGCAGCGCGGCGCCATGCGACGTCCCGGCGCGCGCGACGAACCCCTCGTCGAGCTCGGTGAGCGTGAGGTCGGCTGCGCCCGGCGGAACGGCCGGGCCGGTGCCCATCGCGGCGCAGAAGCAGGTTCCGGCGGGCTGCTCGCACTCGACCGCGACCAGGAGGAGCGCCGCGCGCGCGCGCGCGTAGTGCGGGTCCGTCCACCGCCCGGCGCGATCCAGGAAGACCCGGTCCTGGACCGCGATCGCCGCCAGCTCGCAGGCGCGTATGCCGACGAGTGCCCGCCGTGACGCCTCCGCCGGCGGCTCTTCGACCGTGACGCCGCGGCCCGAACGGCGGGCGCGCCAGAGGGTGAGCGTGGGCGGGAACAGGTAGCGCTTCCACGAGTGCGGCCCGACGGCGAAGCCGAAGCAGGTGGACCGGTCGCCCGCCTCGAGCCGGTACGACCCCGGGGACTGCCGGTCCGTCCACCCCCACGGCAGGTCGGCCGCCGTGCGCACCGGTCCATAGATGATGGCCCCCTGATCGACCTGGGGGCCGAGCACCTCGAACCCGTCCGCCGCGAGCAGACCGAGCAGGTCGTCCAGCCGTGCCTTGGGCAGCAGGAGAGGAGGCGCATCGACGAGGGCCACGCCGCACACTGCACCTCGGATGCCATACCCCAACCCGCTTGCGCCAGAGGGAACTTCTCATCTTTGGGAAGAAATCCGTGCGTCGATCCGTGGGGACCGTCTACCGGATGGTGCCCGGATCTTCTCCGAGGATCACCCGGACCTGGTGGGTCATCCCGTCATCGGCGAGCCGAATGCCTTCGCGCCCGAGCACCCAGGGCACCCCATCGACCTCGACCGTCGAGATCCCCCGCGTCGCGCGGTGAGGGTTCTCCACACGGACCGCGTACCGCGCCGAATGGTAGCGGAAGGTGATGTCGTACGATCGCCACGCGCGCGGGATACACGGATCGAGATGGAGTGCGGCGCCGCGCAGCCGAAATCCGAGGATCGACTCGATGGCGGCACGATACATCCACCCAGCCGACCCCGTGTACCAGGTCCATCCGCCGCGCCCCACGTGCGGCGGCGCAGCATAGACGTCGGCTGCGACCACGTATGGCTCGACCTTGTAGCGGTAGACGCCCGCTCGCGTGCTCGCGCGGTTGACCGGGTTGAGGATGGAGAAGAGCTCGCCCGCCTTGTCGCCATCCCCGAGCGCGGCGAAGGCCATCACCGCCCAGATGGCGGCATGCGAGTACTGCCCGCCGTTCTCGCGTACCCCCGGCGGGTAGCCCTTGATGTAGCCGGGCTCGAGCGACCCGAGGTCGAAGGGCGGGCTGAAGAGCAGGACGAGCTCCTGATCCCGGCGCACGAGGTACTCGTCGACCGCGGCCATCGCGCGCGCGGCACGCGCGGGGTCGGCGGCGCGCGAGAGCACCGCCCACGACTGCGCGATCGAATCGATGCGGCATTCGGCGCTCTTGGCGGAGCCGAGCGGCGTTCCGTCGTCGAAGTAGGCCCGTCGATACCAGTCGCCGTCCCAGGCCTCCCGCTCGAGCGCAGCCTGGACCGTCGTCAGGTGCCGTCGCCAACGCGCCGCGCGCTCGTGCTCGCCGCGCACTTCGGCCCAGCGGGAGAATCCCGGCACGGTCGCGTGCAGGAACCACCCGAGCCAGACGCTCTCCCCCCGCCCCTGGTGGCCGACACGATTCATCCCGTCGTTCCAGTCCCCGGTGCCGATCAGGGGAAGTCCGTGGGCTCCGACCGCCAGGCCCCGGTCGAGCGCGCGCGCACAATGCTCGAACAGCGTACCGCTCTGGCTCGAAGCGCCGGGCTGGAAGTAGGACTCGGCCTGGTCGGGCTCGAGCGGTGCCCCGTCGAGAAACGGAACGATCTCGTCGAGCACCGCGACGTCCGCCGTGGCCTCCAGGTAGTGGAGCACTGCGTACGGCAGCCAGATCCCATCGTCGGAGATCCGGGTTCGGACGCCGCGGCCCGACGGAGGATGCCACCAGTGCTGGACGTCGCCCTCGACGAACTGCCGGGCGGCGGCCCGGAGGAGATGCTCGCGCGTGACGTCGCCCCTGGCGGTCGCCAGCGCCATGACGTCCTGAAGCTGGTCACGGAAGCCGTATGCCCCACCCGCTTGATAGAATGCCGAGCGGGCCCACACGCGGCAGGCCAGTGTCTGATAGAGCAGCCATCGGTTGACGAGCAGGTCCAGCGAGCGATCGGGGGTCGTGACCTGCACCGCGCCGAGGATGTCGTCCCAGCGCGTGGTGACCTCGTCCAGAGTCCGATCCAGGTCGGCCGTCCGGTAGCGCACCACGAGCGCGCGCGCCTCCGCTCTCGTGGCGGCCTCCCCGAGAAGGAACACGATCTCGGTGCTCCCCCCGACCGGCAGCTCGAACGTGGCCTGCAGCGCGGCGCACGGGTCGAGGCCGGCCCCGGCTCTCCCCGACAGGCGGGTCCCGCGCTCGAGGGCGGCAGGCGACTCCAAGGATCCGTTCCGGCCGAGCACCTCTCGGCGGTCGCATGTCCACGCAGTCTGGGAGCCTCCGAGGTCGGCGAACGCCACCCGATCACCGAAATCGATGTTCCACGGGTTGCGCGCGAGGATGGCCCCCGTGTCGGCATCGACATCCGTGACGACGAACGGAGCAGCGGCGCTCCGCGAGACACCGAGCACCCACTCGACGTACGCCGTGACGGAGAGGCGCCGCGGCCGCCCGGACCGGTTCTCGATCCGCAGCCGAGATACCTTCACCGGGTCCTCCAGCGGAACGAATTGCAGGAGGTCGAGCACGATCCCGTGCGAGGTGTGCTCGAAGCGGCTGTAGCCCTGCCCGTGTCGTACGACGTAGGGCCGGGCCGCTTCGCGGATCGGGAGCAGCGTCGGTCCCCACAGCGCCCCGGTTTCCTCGTCCCGGACGTACAGTGCCTCACCCGGGGTGTCCCCGACCGGGTCGTTGGACCACGGGGTGAGCTGATTCTCCCGGCTGTTGCCCGACCACGTGTAGCCCGCGCCGGATTCCGAGACCTGGAAACCGAAGCGGGGGTTCGCGATGACGTTGATCCAGGGGGCGGGCGTCCACTGTCCCTCGCCGAGGACGGTCACGTACTCGCGGCCGTCGTCGGCAAATCCGCCCAGCCCGTTGAAGAACTCGAGCTCCGGGCGCGACCGAGGGACGTCGAGCGACAGCGGCGGCGGAACGGTCCGTCTCGAGGGCGGCAGCAGCGCGGGTTCCGAGCGCTGGGCGCGCAGGACTTGATCCGCGAGCGAGCCGTGGCGGCTCAGGAGGACCGCGCGCGCGGCCGTCTGCAGCAGATCGCGGTCCCTGGCGGAGACGATATCCGCCCGGAGAATGAAGACGTTTCCGCGCGCGGCGTCCTCGTGCCGGACGGCGGACTGGCTCGTCCGCACCAGCGCCTCCAGCGCGACCTGCAGCTCCTGCGCATAGGACGTGGCCTTCTCGTTCAGGATGACCAGGTCGACGGCGAGCCCTTTGAGACGCCAGTACTCGTGGGCCCGCAGGAGCTGCCGGACGATGCCCGCATCCTCGGGCTCGTCGATCCGCACCAGGACGATGGGGAGATCGCCCGATATCCCGTGCGGCCAGAGCGCAGCCGGTCCGGCCACGTTGCGGCGCAGGACGTCCGGGGACGGACGCAGCGTCGGGTCGGAGTAGAGGATGCGGTTGGCGAGGTGCTGGAACAGATGGGCCTCGGACGGCTCCACGCCGAGATGATGGAGCTGCACCTGGGCCTGCGTCCAGGCGAGGGTGGTCGCCCGCTCCCAGGTGGCGGGGTCCCGATACTTGTCGGCGAGCGCGAGCGCCTGCTCGCGCGAAGACGCCACCATCGTGGAGAACACGACGCGCGCGCTGGAGCCCGCCGCGAGGTGAACCCGCCGTCGCAGACTGAAGATCGGGTCGAGCACCGACCCCACCGTATTGGAAAGCGGTCGGCCGTCGACGACCGACATCGGGTTACGGATTCCACGGCACCGGCCGAGGAACCGCGCGCGGTCCGTTTCGTATTGCGCCCCACCGCCGCGCTGGCCCTCGACGATGGCGACGTGGGCCGCCCACCCCTGCGGATCACCCGCGGCGCGTGGCCGCCGCGTCGCGAGCAAGGTGTCCCGTTCGGGAACGGACTCGGTCTGAATGAAGAGGTTCGAGAACGCCGGGTGCGCCGCATCGGACGCCGCCGGCGCCAGCACGAGCTCGGCGTAGGAGGTCAGCTCGATCTCGCGCGTCTGCGTCCCGAGATTCGTGAGCGTGACACGGCGGATCTCCGCGTCGTCCTCGGGAGAGACCAGGACCTCGAGCGTCGTGGTGACCGTGCCGTCGCGCCGGTGGAATTCCGCGCGGTCCTCCAGGAACGTCGCCTCGTAGGAGTCCGCCTCGACGGCGACCGGCTGGTAGGTCGCCGACCAGACCGCCCCGCTCTGTGTATCGCGCAGGAACACATACGAGCCCCAGTGATCGCGCGTGACGTCCTCGCGCCACCGGGTGACGGCCAGGCCGGCGCACTGGCTGTAGCCCGACCCCGCCGCCGTCAGCATCACCGCATACCGCCCATTCGACAGAAGGTGCGTCCGGGGAGTCGAATCGTGGGGCGACGTGACCTGCCGAAAGACCGGCTCGACGAATTCGCGCACGTGCGCCGGCGCCCCGACCTCGTCGACCCGGGGACGGGTGACGACCACGCTCCGGGGGGCCCGCTCCTGCAGCAACAGCTCGGTCGCCTGCACGAGCGGCTCGGCATGGAAGCGTGCCCGCATCGCGCCGGCGCGGAGGACATTGGTGAGGGCGACGAGCGTCATCCCCTGGTGATGGGCCATGTAGGCGCGCACCACGGCCACCTTCGCTCCCTCCGGGAGCCGGGTCGGCGTGTAATCCAGCGCCTCGTAGAACCCGAGGGACCCCATCGCCCCCGCCCGACTGAGCTCGCGGAAGTTGCGGGCGGCGGCGCCGGCGTCGAACATCGCCGCCAGCCCGGTCGCATAGGGAGCGATCACGAGGTCCTCGCTGAGCCCCCGCTCGAGACCGAGCCCGGGCACGCCGAAGCTCGAGTACTGGTACGTGAGCTCGAGATCGCGCACGTTGTAGGCGGATTCGGAGATCCCCCACGGGACGCCGTGCGCCGCGCCGTATGCAATCTGGCGGCGGACCACGAGGCGCGCGGTCTGGTCCAGCAGACTCCCCGGCGGCGAGTCCATGATCAGCGCCGGCATGAGATACTCGAACATCGACCCGGACCAGGACACCAGGGCCGCGCCCAGCTCCACCGGGGTCATCGGCCGGCCGAGCCGGAACCAATGCGTCGCGGGAACGTCCCCGTTGCCGATGGCGATGAAGCTCGCCAGCCGCGCTTCGGACGCAAGGAGATCGTAGCCGGCGGGATCGAGGCTCCCGTCGTTCACCCGATAACCGATCGACAGGACCTTGCGCGTCTCGTCGAAGAGGAACCCGAACTCCATCGCGTCGAAGATCTCGCGCGCACGACGACGAAGCGCCGCGAGGCGGCGCCCGAGCACGCGCCCGGCATCGGACGAGCCGCGGAAGTGCTCGAGGATCTCGGCAATCGGGGCCGGGTCCCCGTCCCCGGGCAAGCGCAGGCGAATGCTCTCGATCTCGGCCATCACGGCATCGCACCAGTCGGGTAGCTCGGCTGGCGCCGGGCACTCGGAGAACAGCCGCTGGATCGCCCTGGTGTCCTCGGGAAAGTCGTGAACGAGCTGGACCAGGGGCCCCTCCACGCCCCGCATCGAGGGCACGATCATGTCGACGTCACGCCGGTGGCTCTCGATGGCGGCACACGTGGCGCGGGCCCAGACGAGAACGCCGGCGGCCTCCCCATCCCCGCGCTCGGCCGCGAACGTCCGGGCGATGTCGACGAGCGTGTCAGCCAGCCCGCCGAGATGGCGCAGGCGCTCCGCCCACGCAGCCGCGCTCGCAGGAGGTTGCGCGAGCGACGTGGCCACGGCCGCGATCGCATCGTCGAGGTGCGTTCGTGTGACGGTCTCGCTGCGGCGGTCGTCGCCGAGCTGGCTCGCGGCTTCCCGAGCGAGCAGCAGCGCGTCCTCGATTCCGCGGAGCGCCTCGCCGACGACGAGCGGCCGTTCGCTCATCTCTCGGCAGGCATTGCCGAGCACGAGGAGGTGCCCGGCCAGGTTGCCACTATCCACCGTCGACACGTATCGCGGCTCGAGCGGCCGGAGATCGCGCGTCTCGTACCAGTTGTAGAAGTGGCCTCGGAAGCGCTCGAGCCGAGTCATGCTGGCCAGGGTCGCCTCGAGCCGCTCGACGGTCTCGAGCGTGCCCACCCAGCCCATGTCCCGCGCGGCGACCGTCGACAGCAGGTGTAGGCCGATGTTCGTGGGCGAGGTTCGGTGCGCCACGACCGGCGCGGGATCTTCCTGGAGATTGTCGGGCGGCAAGTGGTGGTCTCCCGGCCCGACGAGCGTCTCGAAGAAACGCCACGTGCGGCGCGCCGTGGAACGGAGCGTCCGGACCTCGTCCGGGAGGAGGCGCTCGTCCCGGTGTGTCCGCGCCGGGCGGCTCACCCATCGGGCTCCGAGCGGGGAGAGCAGCCACAGCAGGACGAACGGCGACGCGAGCGGCCAGCGTCCCGGCGCCGTGAGCGCCACGACGATGGCCACCACGACGGTCACCATGACGGCCCCGCGCATCCGGCGATACATCCCGCCGAGCTTCAGACCGAGACCGGCCTTGGCGCGGGCGGCAGTGACCCACTCGAGCATCGTCCGGCGCGTCAGCGCGAGGCGGACGAGCGTCCGCACGATGGCATCGCTCATCAACCAGGCCTGATGCGCGAGGAACGTGACGTGCGAAGCGAGCTGGGATCCGCCGAGCGCGAGGCTCCGGGCGACGGCGCGGGCGTAGGTCCGCTTGGACACCCCCGGGCGCCGCGAGATCAGCTCGAAGAAGGCGGGCATGAGGACCGGCAGCGCCATCGCCACCACGATGAATCCGGTCCACACGACGGGCGAGCTCGCCGGGATCGTCCAGCCGGCGAGCAGGCTGAGGAGGGTGGTGGGAGCGGAGAGCGAACGCCGCAGGTTGTCGAGCATCTTCCACCGGGCGATCACCGGGATCCGAGTGGGGATGGCGCCCCCGGCACGTCCCTTCAGTATCCACGGCAGCAACTGCCAGTCGCCCCGCGCCCAGCGGTGCTGACGCGAGGCGGCCACCTCGTAGGACGACGGGAACTCCTCGAACAGCTCGATGTCCGTGACGAGAGCGGCCCGGGCGAACAGCCCCTCGAAAAGATCGTGGCTCAGGAGCGAGTTCTCCGGTACCCGGCCTTCCAGGGCGGCCTCGAAGGCATCGACGTCGTAGATGCCCTTGCCGATGTACGAGCCTTCGCCGAACAGATCCTGATAGACGTCGGAGATCGCGGCGGCGTACGGATCGATGCCCGCCGGCCCCGAGAAGATCCGCTGGAACCTGGAACCCTCCCGCTCGGTGGGGAGCGTGGGCGTCACGCGAGGCTGCAGGACGGCGTAGCCTTCGATGACGCGCCCGACCCGCTGGTCGAACGTCGGCCGGTTGAGTGGGTGCGCGAGCGTTCCGACGAGCTGGTGGGCCGCCGCTCTCGGCAGCCGCGTGTCGGCATCGAGCGTGATGACGTAGCGGACGCCCGAGGGCACCGGGGCAGCCGCTTCGGCGCCGGGCGCGCCGGCGACGAGGAAGGTGGTGTCGGCGGCGCCCCGGAGCAGGCGATTGAGCTCGTGGAGCTTGCCCCGCTTCCGTTCCCAGCCCATCCACAGCCCCTCTGCCGCGTTCCAGATTCGCCGGCGGTGGAGCAGAAAGAAGCGCTCGCCGTCGGCGCGAGCCAATGGGTGCTGTCTGTTGAGCCGACGGATACCCTCGAGCGCGGTCGCCAGGAGCCGATCGTCGCCCGGCAGCGTCTCCGCCGGGGCGTCGACCCAGTCCGACAGGAGGGCAAAGCGCAGATCACCGTCCGGATTGGCGAGGTAGTGGACCTCGAGGCGGTTCGCCTGCTCCACGATGTCGGCCTCGTTCGTCAGCAGGGTCGGCACGACCACCATGGTCCGCAGCGCCGACGGCACGCCGTCGCGAAGCGCCAGCCGCGGTAGCCGTCGCGGACCGACGAGCCCCGTCACGGCGCGGTTGACGAGCGCGATGGCGAGGTCGGAGGCAGGGACGAGTGCCAGCAGCCCGAGCAGCCCCAACCACCCGAGCGTCATCCCCGACGCGCGCGCGTGGGCGAGGGGCAGCGCAAGCACGAGGCCCGTGAGGACGGCGATGCTTCCCAGGTAGCTCAGCGTCCCCGTGGCCACGTACGATCGCACCACCCGCCGCCCGAACGACGGCCGGAAGTCGATCTCCTCCTCGAGGAGCAGGCGGCCCTTCGAGATCAGGTAGAAGCCCGGATCCTCCCGCCGATCTCCCGGCGGTGCACCCGATCGTCGGGCCGCGCGTGCGAACCCGCGGGCGGCACTCACCGCCTGTCGGGCGACGTCGAGCTCGGATCTGTCCGAGCCACGCGCGAGCTCCTCGATCGCGTGCCGATAGCGATCCCGGGTCCCGAAGTCCATGGCCGCGAAGTCGCTGCCCTCCCGGAGCGTCGCGTCCACCAGACTGACCCGCTCGAAGAACTCGGCCCAGTCGAAGGTCGCCATCATGCGCATGCTGGTGATGATGTTCCGCACGGTGACGTTCATCGCGCCCTGGCTCTGATGCTCGCGGTGGACGATCTCGTCGGCCGAGCTCTCGCCCACCGACAATCGTGCGTTCAGCCATGCGAGTGCCGGCGTCACCTCGGGATCCTGATCCCGGAGCCGCTGCACGACCTGGACCGCGAATGCGGTCGGCAGAACCCGCCCCTCGAGTCGCCGGAAGGCCATGGGATCGGCCGTGTGGCCGTCGACCCCGAGCAGCTCGTTGGTCAATGCGTCGGCCTCCTGCCGCGCGGCCCGGTCCGTCACGATGTGCTCCGCCAACCTCCGAAGATTCTCCAGCAGGACCATGCGCAGGGCGATGGGAACCGCCCAGAGCTCGCCGATCGTCAGCGGCTGCACACGCTGGAAGGCGCCGACGAAGCGCCGCAGCGCCGTGGGGTCGAAGCGGCTGTCGGTGTGTGCGACGAACGCCCACGCCAGTGCGAACACGCGTGGACGGCCCACGAAGGGGCCCTCGGCCAGCTTCGGCAGCTGGCGGTAGAATCCCTCCGGCAGGTCGTTGCGCACGTCCCGCAGCACCTCGTCGACGATGTGGAAGTTGTCGACGAACCATTCCGCGGCCGGCGTGATCGCGCCTTCACTGCGGATGACCGCGGCGATCATGCGGTAGCACTGGAGCAGTATCCGCCCGTTGTCGCGGACCCGCGGCGACAGTGCGGGGCCCTTCCGACCGGCGGCGGACGTGCGCTGCAACGCGAGGCCCTCGGCATGCTGCTCGAGGCGTTCGCTGCTGAGCAGCTCCTCGCGGATCGGCGGCTTTGGCGCGGCGCCTGGCAGCCCCGGCCGCGCGAGCCACGGGAGACTCACTCCGCGCATCTCAGAGGATCGTCCCCGCACGGCGCCGAAGCCGGACGGTGCTCCGCGCCGGCCACCGGGCTCACCGCGCAACGATCAGCTGCGCGCCGCAATGGACACAGAACACCGCCTGGCGCCGCCGTGCCGCCGCGTGCTCGGCCTCACCGCACCGCGGCGCACGGATACTCGCATTCACGACACCGCCACACTGCGGGCAGTGGGCGACGGGCGCGCCTGCCCGTCGATGGTTCATGTTGTCGCACGGCGTGGGCTTCCCGAAACGTCCCATGGCACGATTCTCCTTCCGGAGTCCGCGCCGAGCACGCGTGGCGAGGGACGCCCCCTTGCACCGGTCGCGCTGCGGAGCTCTGAACGGGCTCGCTGCGAAGTGTACCGGACCCCCGGGACGCGCGCAAGGCGTGCGCCGGTTACCCACCCCGCGAGGCGGCTGACCTGCTGCCTGGCCCGCTAGTCCGCTTGCCAGTCGTCTTGCTTCTGTCGGCGCCGCGCACTCACACCGCGGGCGCGACGCGCGGCAGCCGCAGGAGGGCCGCCTGCCAGCCGTAGGGCTCGGGGAAGCCGGGCTTCCGTTCGCCGAAGAACAGCGCGACGTTCTCGCCCGCCGGGTCGAAGAGCTCGAGCGAGGTGACCAGGCCATCGCGCGTCGGCTTGCGCACGACCCAGGCCGACGCGACCCGGTCGCTGCGGAGCTGGAGGCGGAAGCCATCGTCGCGCACGAGCAGCCAGCGATTGGCCGTCTCGATGCGATGGATGGGCCCCGAGTGGATCTGCACCGTGCCCTGGTTCGACACGTAGATCAGCAGCGACGTCCCGTCGGCGGCGGCCCACTTGAGGATGTCCGCCACCGTGGACCGCGGCACGCGGTGCGCGAAGGTCGGGCCGGCGAGGCGCAGCGCCTGCAACCGCGTGACCCCGTACGTCCGCATGAGGTCGGTGAACTGGTGCGTGTCCGTCATGTTGGCCCACGTGCTGCGCAGCCCACCGACGTCGATGACCGCGTCGGGCCGCTCGGGCGCCGGCCGCGACCGCGGTGCCACCGTCTGGTGTGGCGTCTGGTCCCGGCTCGCGAAGCGCTCGACCAGCCGCCGGTAGGCACGCTGGTCGCTGCGACGCTCGAGGTAGGCCTTGTGCACCGCCGAACCGTCGGCGTCGAAGAAGGCGAGCCCCTCGCGCTTCCCGTCGTTGAGCGCGAACGCCATGTGCCAGTGGTCGAGGAACAGGCGCAGGTCGACCGCGCCGTTCAACACGAGCCCGACCGGCCCCGCGACGTGCACGTTGTCGTAGGTCCCGACCTTCTCGTGGACGGCGCGCGCGTTGCGCGTGGCGGCGACGATCTGCCCGAGCGACGGCAGCTCGCCGAGCAGGCTCCGCCAGTCGCCGACGAGACGCACGGCGCTCTCCCCGCAGCCCGTGGCCACCAGCTCGGCTTCGCTCACGCCGAGCGCGGCGGCCGCCGCGCGGTGCCCGACGTTGGGGACGCTGCGGCGAAGGTCGGCCCACGCCGTGCGGAGGTCGGTGTCGAGGGGACGCTGGTCAGCGGTGTTCCGGAGCATCGCCCCGGCCGTGTTCAAGGCCCGTGCCCGCCCCGGCCGCACGACACATGAGCCTCGGCCTCGCAGGGCTGCACGCCCCCGGTGGTGACCATGCACCGCCGCAGCGACGCCATGCGATCTGCGCGGGGCTCTTCCCACCGTCGAGGCGACGCCTGCGGGCGCTACGCACGGGCCGGCAGGCCCGCGAGCGCCTCGAAGCTCGGGCCGAATGCGCGCGATCTCTCGCTCCAGCGCGGCCAGCGCGTCGACCGCGCCGTCGAGCCGGCCCGCGCCCGAGAGCGCTTCGAGCTCCGCCGCCGCGCGGGCCGCGACCGCCGCGCCAACTGTGCTGCACGACTCGCCCAGCTGTCGTGCCGTCTGCGCCAGCCCCGCCGCATCACCGCCGGCACACGTCTGCCGCAAACGGGCGAGCAGCTCGCCGCTGCGCGCCTGGAACGACTCGACCACGGACAGCAGCACCGCGGGATCGTCGCCCAGGTCCTCGAGCAGCGCCCGGCGATCGACGGCGTCACCGCTTGCCGCGCGGGCCGGTGCGAGCAGGCGCTCGATCGTGGCGTAGAGCTCCGCGACGCGCACCGGCTTGGTGACGTACGCGTCCATTCCCGCCATCCGACACCGCTCGCGGTCCCCCGGCTGCGCCAACGCCGTGAGCGCGATGATCGGGACGTGCCCGCCGCTCGTGCGCTCGCGCGCGCGAATGGCGACGGTGGCGTCGAGGCCGTCGAGGACCGGCATGGCCACGTCCATGAGTATCAGATCGAGCCGCTCGCGCTCGACGGCATCGACCGCCTCCCGGCCGTTCTCGACCGCGACGGCCCGATACCCCCGCCGCTCGAGCCACCAGATCGCGAGCTGGCGGTTGGCGGGGTTGTCGTCGGCGACGAGCACGCGCACGCCGGCGCCTCCCGATTCCGTCCGCCGCACCGCCGGGTCGGGAAGCGGGACCCCGAGGGCACCGGCCGCCGCCCGCAGCAGCGCCTCGCTGCGCACCGGCAGCGTCACCACGCCGTCGGCATGGGAGTCGCGCGCCACGGTCCCGTCGTCGACGGCGGTCGTGAGCAGGAGCACGCGGGTCCCCTCGAGGCCGGGCTCGCCCCTCACGCGCGCCGCGAGCGTCACGCCGTCGAGGTCGGGAAGATGGGCGTTCACGAGCGCCAGCCGGAACGGGGCGCCGCGTTCGTGCGCGCGCCGGAGCGCGAACAGCGCGGCCGCCGCGCTCTCCACCGCGGTGGGCAGCGCGTGCCAGCCGCCGAGCATGCCCGCGAGCACGCGCCGGCTGCCCTCTGCCGGGTCCACGATCAGCACCGGGAGGTCGCGGAGCGCGGCGGGCGGCGGCCGGGTGCCCGCCTGCGCCTCGGGGTCGAGCGCGAGACGAACCGTGAAATGAACCGTCGTGCCGGCGCCAGGGGCGGTCTCGACCCAGATGCGACCACCCATGCGCCGCACGAGTCCCGCGCACACCGACAGGCCGAGGCCCACGCCGCCCAGGCGCCGCGCCGGCGCGCCGGCCGCGGGGTGAACGTCGAAGAGCGTCGCCTGCCGTTCGGGGGGGAGCCCGGGGCCACTGTCGCTCACGGCGACGTGGAGCCCCGCCCACCGGTCGGCCGCGCCCTCGATGCGCACCTGGACGTCGACCCCGCCCGCCTGCGTTTCACCCACCGCGTGATCGACGAGCGTGGTCACGATCTGGCGGAGGCGGCCGGCGTCGCCGACGAACTCGTCCGGCACCTCGGGCGACACCTCGCAGGCCAGCACCAGGCCCTTGGCCTCCGCCGCGAGCCGGAGCGCGCTGAGCGCCGCGCCCATCAGATCGCGCAGCCGGAACGGCCCCTGGTCGAGATCGAGATCGCCGTCTTCGAGTCGCGCGAAGTCGAGCGCGGCGCTCACCGCCGCGAGGAGCGCGTCGCCGCTCGCCTGCGCGATGCGCGCGTACTCGCGTTGCTGC
The DNA here is from genome assembly GCA_046327955.1 of Binatia bacterium. Classification (GTDB taxonomy): domain Bacteria; phylum Desulfobacterota; class Binatia; order DP-6; family DP-6; genus JAXLXP01. The sequence continues at coordinate 297,790 of JAXLXP010000007.1, forward strand.
GGGAGCAGCTCTCCGGCCAGCAGCAGATCGACGGCCCCCAGCACCGAGTTGAGCGGGGTACGAACGCCGTCGCTCACGGTCGCGACGAATTCGCCGGGCCGGTGCTCCGCGCGACTCGCAGCGTCCCGCGCGCGGTCCATCTCGACCTCCGCGCGCCGGCGCGCGTCCACCTCGTGGGCGAGCTGTTCGCGCAACCGCTCGACCTCGAGGCCGAGCGCGGTTGCCGCACGGGCCGCGCGCCGCCGCTGCCCGCCCACCCGCGCGAGCATCGCCGCCAGCAGCACGCCGAGGCCGCCCGCCAGGCCCGCGGCGACGCGCTCCGTTTGCCCGACGGACGATGCGGCCACGCCCGCGCTCGCGGCCACCGCGGCGACGACGAGCACGGCGAGCCGCCTCCCGAGCCCGCGCCGGAGGCCGTCCACCGCGCGGGCCACGCCGGGAAGACGCCGCGCCGGACCCCTGCTCTCGCCTGCCTGCCCCATGAGCCCGACGGTCCCCTCGGACGGTATCGGCAGGTCGGCGCCAGATGTTGAACGCCAGCCCCCCGCCGCCATTGACGTCCCCCGGGACCAGCCGCTAGGCCGCCCGACATGAACAGCCTCCGCGGCGTGCCCTGGTGGAAGACCGCCGTGGTCTACCAGCTCTACCCGCGCTCCTTCTGCGACCGCAGCGGCAACGGCGTGGGAGACTTGGCCGGCATCCGGCAGCAGCTCGACCACCTCGTCTGGCTCGGCGTGGACGCGGTGTGGCTGTCGCCGATCTATCCCTCGCCCATGGCCGACTTCGGCTACGACGTCGCCGACTACTGCGACGTCGACCCGACGTACGGGACGCTCGCCGACCTCGACCGTCTCGTCGCCGACGTCCACGCCCGCGGGCTGCGCGTGATCCTCGACTGGGTGCCGAACCACACCTCCGACCGCCACCCGTGGTTCGTGGCGGCACGCCGCGCTCGCACCGATCCGCACCGCGACTGGTACGTCTGGCGCGATCCCCGTCCCGACGGCGGCCCACCCAACAACTGGGTGCGGGCGTTCGGCTCGGGCCCGGCGTGGACGCTCGACCCGGCGACGGGACAGTACTACCTGCACTCGTTCCTGCCCGAGCAGCCGGAGCTCGACTGGACGAACCCGGCCGTCGTCGCCGCGATGAAAGCCGTGCTGCGGTTCTGGCTCGACCGCGGTATCGACGGCTTCCGCGTCGACGTCGTCCACTCGCTCGGCAAGGCTCCCGCCCTGCCCGACGACCCACCCGCGGTCGCCGGCCTCCCACACGCGATCCTCAACGATCACGAGTCGACGCACGCGATCCTGCGCGACCTGCGCGCGTTCGTCGCCGCATGGCCCGGCGACCGCGTGCTGGTCGGCGAGGTCTTCCTGCTGCTCGCCGACACGCACGTGCGCTACCACGGCCACGGCGACGAGCTGCAGCTCGTGTTCGACCTGCCCGCCGCCGTCGCCACCCCCTGGGAGGCGGACGCCTGGCGCGCGCGCATCGCCCACGTCGAGACGACGCGCGCCCCCGTCGACGCGTGGCCGACGTGGCTGCTCTCCAACCACGACGTGCCGCGGCACGCGACGCGCTTCGGCTCCGAGGCGCGTGCCCGCGCCGCTGCGGTGCTGTTGCTCTCGCTTCGCGGCACGCCGTTCCTCTATGCGGGCGAGGAGCTGGGTCTCGAGGACGCGGTCGTGCCGCCCGAGTGCCGGCGCGACCCGGGCGGGCGCGACGGCTGTCGCGCGCCGATCCCGTGGCACGCCGCGCCGCCGCACGGCTGGGCGAGTACCACCCCGTGGTTGCCCTGGCCACCCGAGCCCGAGCGCCGCAACGTCGCCTCGCTCACGGCCGACCCGGGGTCGATCCTCCACCTCTATCGCCGGCTGCTCGCGCTCCGCCGCGCCACCCCGCTGCTCCGCTTGGGAACCCTCGCGTTGCGCGAGGCACCGGACGGCGTGCTCGCCTTCGAGCGGGCGCACGCGGGAGCGCGCGGCACCGTGCTCGTGAACTTCACGTCGGCAGCGGTGACGTGCGACGCGACCGGCACCGTGCTGGTGGCGAGCGACGGGATCGGCGAGGGAGCGCCATGGCCCGGCGTGCTCGGCCCGGACCAGGCGGTCGTGCTCGGCTGACCCGCGCCGCCGAGGCGCCTTGACGGGTGCGAGCGGGCAGCGCAGAACCGCGCGATGCACGAGGTCTTGATGCTCTCCCTCACCGAGCTGTGCGCGGCGCTCGAGCGGCGGCAGGTCTCGCCGGTCGAGCTCATGCGCGCCGTGCTCGCGCGCATCGACGCGACCAATCCGGAGCTGAACGCGATCTGCGCGCGCCGCGATCCCGACGCCTGCCTCGCCGACGCGCGCGCCGCCGAGGCACGGGTCCTGCGCGGCGAGGCGCGCCCACTGGAAGGCATCCCCCTCGGCGTGAAAGACGTCGAGGACACGGTCGGCCTCGTCACCTCCGAGGGCTCGTTGCTCTTCAAGGACCGCGTCGCCACCCGCGACTCGATCCAAGTCGCGCGCCTCAAGGCCGCCGGTGCGATCGTGGTCGGCAAGACCAACGTCCCCGAGTTCGCGGCACCGGCGTTCACCAAGAACCGCCTCCACGGCGTCACCCGCTCGCCGTGGAACCTGGCGCTCACGCCGGGCGGGTCGAGCGGCGGCGCATCGGCCGCGCTCGCGGCCTGCGTGCTGCCGCTCGTCACCTCGGGCGACGGCGGCGGGTCGATCCGCATCCCGGCGAGCTTCACGGGCGCGTTCGGGCTCAAGCCGTCGTGGGGACGGATTCCCCGCGAGCACACGCACTGGGAGTACGGCTGCACCGCGGTCTACGGCCCGCTGACCAAGACGGTGGAGGACGCGGCGCTGTTCCTCGACCACACCGTCGGCCCGCACGCCCTCGATCCGTCGAGCCTCCCGCACCCGGGGATCTCGTACCGCGAGCGGGTGAGCGACCCGCTGCCGCCGGGCCTGCGCATCGGCTTCTCGCCCGACCTCGGCTACGCGGTCGTGCAGTCGGACGTCGCCGCGGCGGTCGAGGACGGCGTCGCGCTGCTGGCCCGGCTCGGCCACCACGTCGAGCGCATCGCCGGCGGGCCGCCGGAGCTCGGGCAGGCGTGGGGGCTGCTCGGCGCGTTCCTCGCCGCGTCACAACTGCACGAGTACCTGCCCGAGCACGAGGGACTCATCGGCCGCGGCTACGTCGCCGCGATCAAGACCGGATGGCAGATGTCACCCGAGCGCTGGGGCGCGCTCGCACGCTCGCGCGAAGAGCTGAACGCCTGGTGCGCCGACGTCTTCGCGCGCGTCGATCTCCTGGTGACGCCGACGGTCCCGTTCGACCCGTACCGCGCCGAGGGCCCTTATCCCACCGAGGTCGAGGGCCGCGCGCAGCCGTGGTCCAACGTCGGCTCGTTCACCATCCCGTTCAACCTCTCGTGGCATCCGGCCGCGACGGTGCGCCTCGGGCTGTCGCGCGCCGGCCTGCCGATGGGCATGCAGATCGTCGGACCGCGCCATCGCGACGACTTGGTGCTGCAAGCAGCCCGCGCCTTCGAGCGCGAGCGGCCGTGGCATCCGCACTGGCCGGTCAGCTGGACGCCGCGTCGGTGACGGCGGCGCCCGGCTCGCCGGACGCGCAGGTCACCTCCAGCAGCGCCGCGAACAGCGCACCCGACTTGACCGGCTTCGCGACAACGACGGCGGCGCCGCGGTCGACCCGGCGGCCCGCGCCGGTCGTGAGTCCGATCACCGGCACCGGCGTGCCGCGCGGCCAGCACGCCCCGAGGCGTCGTGCCGTCGGCCGGCCGTCCGGCTCGCGCAAGTCCAAGTCCGCGACCACGGCGGCAAACGGCTGCCCGGCAGCCGACGCACGCGCCAGACACGCCGCCGCATCATCGCCGTCGGCGGCCATCGTCGGCTCGGCGCCCCAGGCGCGCAGGAGGTGGCCGAGATGCCGGCGGCTCGCGCCGCTCTTGTCCACGACCAGGACCCGCAGCCCCTGGGGAAGCACCGGACGCGGTGGTTCGGCGATGGCCACCCGGTCGAGCAGGACCGTGAACCGGAAGGTGCTGCCGAGCCCCGGCGTGCTCTCGAGGGTGATCTTGCCGCCCATCAGCGCGACCAGCCGCTGCGTGATGGCGAGGCCGAGCCCGGTGCCACCGTAGCGGCGCGTCGTCGAGCTGTCGGCCTGGGCGAAGGCCTCGAAGATCGCCGCTTGCTTCTCGGGCGGGATTCCCACCCCCGTGTCGCGCACCGCGCCGTGCAGCACGACGGCCCCGGCCGCCGCGGGCGTACACCCGACGTGGATCACGATCTCGCCCTGCTCCGTGAACTTCGCGGCGTTGCCGGCGAGGTTGATCAGGATCTGGCGCAGCCGCCCGGGGTCGCCGAGCACGCGCGCGGGGACGTCGTCGTCGACGCAGCCGACCAGCTCGAGCCCGCGACGCGCGACTTCGACCGCGAGCGTGTCGAGGACGCCCTCGACCACCGCCCGCACGTCGAACACCGTCGACTCGAGCACGAGCTTGCCCGCCTCGATGCGCGAGAAGTCGAGGATGTCGTTGATGATGCCGAGCAGCGTCTCGGCACACGACCGCGCCCGGTAGAGGAACTCGCGGCGCTCGGCGGCGTCCTCCGCGTCGAGCGCGAGCTCGGTCATCCCGAAGATGCCGTGCAGCGGCGTACGGATCTCGTGGCTCATGGTCGCGAGGAAGTCGCTCTTGGCCCGCGTCGCCGACTCGGCTTGGTCGCGCGCCTCGCCGAGCGCGTGGTTCGCCTCCTCGAGGGCGCGCAGCGCGTCGGCCTTGAGCGACTCGAACAGCCCGGCGATCGAGGTGAAGAGCACGATCGCGCTGGTCGCGAGCGCCGTCTGCAGGATGGCGAGCCCCTGTCCCGCGAGGGGCAAGGGCGGCAGCATCCCCCGCCACGCGAGCACGTGCAGCACGAGGGCCGACCCCACCATGATCGCCGTCCACACGACGCCCGAAATCGGACCGGCGGTGAGCAGGGCCATCATCGGCACGAGCGGGAACCACGTGAGCCCGGGCGCCGACGGCCCACCCTCGGCGGCAGCGGCGCCGATCACGAGCGTGGCGCCGTAGGCGGACATCACGTTCCCCGTCAGCAGCAGCGAGCCCGTCCAACGCAGGATGAAGAGCGGGAGGGCCGACAGCATGGTCCCGACGCCCAGAATGACCGCCAGGCCGTGCATCCCGATCCACCACAGCACGGGAACGAACGCCGGGCCCCACAGGGGAACCGTGAGGTTGTACGCCACGCAGAGCTTCGCCCGCCGAAACGTGTTGGCGTCGGCTTCCTGCAGCTCGCGCGGGATGAAGTACCGCACGAGCGCCGACCATGACGGGCGCACGGACATCGGGGCGGCCTCCAGGGCAGTATCGGCCGGCCCGCCCCGATGCTTGAATGAATGGAAGGCGCTACCCGCCGAGCGCCGCCGCCACGATCTGTCGCGCCTCCTCCTGGATGCGACGGAGGTGCTCGGCGCCGCGGAAGCTCTCGGCGTAGATCTTGTAGACGTCCTCCGTGCCCGACGGCCGCGCCGCGAACCAGCCGTTCTCCGCCACCACCTTGAGGCCGCCGATCGCGGCCCCGTTTCCCGGCGCGTGGGTGAGCTTGGCGGTGATCCGCTCGCCGGCGAGCTCGGTGGCCGGCACCGCGTCCGCGGACAGCCGGCCGAGCGCCGCACGCTCCGCCGCGGTCGCCGGCGCGTCGATACGCTCGTACACCGGCCGCCCGAAGCGCTCCTCGAGCTCCCCGTACACCTGCCCGGGATCGCGCCCGGTCACCGCCGTCATCTCGGCCGCGAGCAGGTCGAGGATGATGCCGTCCTTGTCGGTCGTCCACACCGTCCCGTCCATGCGGAGGAAGGACGCGCCGGCGCTCTCCTCGCCGCCGAACCCGAACGAGCCGTCGAGCAGGCCGTCGACGAACCACTTGAAGCCGACCGGCACCTCGACCACGCGCCGCCCGAGCTGCGCCGCGACGCGGTCGATCATCGCACTCGAGACGAGCGTCTTGCCGACGGCCGCGTCCGCGCGCCATCCGCGGCGGTGCTGGAAGAGGTACCAGATCGCGACCGCGAGGTAGTGGTTCGGGTTGAGCAGCCCGGCGCCGCGCGTGACGATGCCGTGGCGGTCGGAGTCGGCGTCGTTGCCGAACGCGACGTCGAAGCGGTCCCGGAGCCCGATGAGCCCCGCCATCGCCCACGGCGAAGAGCAGTCCATCCGGATCTTGCCGTCGCGGTCGACGGTCATGAAGCCGAACGTCGGGTCGACGACGGGATTCACGACCGTGAGATCGAGGCCGTACGTCTCGGCGATCGGGCCCCAGAACGCGACGTTCGATCCGCCCATGGGGTCGACGCCGAGCTTCACGCCGGCGCGGGCAACCGCCGCGAGGTCGACGACGGTGCGGAGGTCGTCGACGTAGGGGCGCACGTAGTCGTGGTGGTGGGTCGTCCCCGCACGCAGCGCGCGCGCCCACGGGACACGGCGCACGTCGCCGAGGCCGGCGCGCAGCAGCGCGTTGGCACGCTCCTCGATCGCCCGCGTGGTCGCGGTGTCGGCGGGTCCCCCCGAGGGCGGGTCGTACTTGAAGCCGCCGTCCTCGGGCGGATTGTGCGACGGCGTGATCACGACGCCGTCGGCGAGACCCTGCGTGCGGCCGCGGTTGTAGCCGAGGATGGCGTGCGAGATCACCGGCGTCGGCGTGTACCCGAGCCCGTCCTGGAGCATGACGTCGACGCCGTGGGCCGCAAACACCTCGAGCGCCGAGACGAGCGCCGGCTCGGAGAGCGCGTGCGTGTCCATGCCGACGAACAGCGGCCCGTCGATCCCGCCCGCGCGCCGGTGCTCGACGATCGCCTGCGCGATGGCGACGATGTGCGCCTCGTTGAAGCTGCCGCGCAGCGACGAGCCGCGGTGGCCCGACGTGCCGAAGGCCACCCGCTGCGCCGGCTCGTCGGGGTCGGGCCGCAGCGTGTAGTAGGACGCCACGAGCCGCGGGACGTTGACGAGCAGGTCGCGTGGCGCGGGCTTGCCGGCGAGCGGGTGCTGAGCCATGGCCGAGCTTCCTAGCACGTCCGCGCGCCACCCGCGCCTCCGGCCGGAGCGCCACGGAGCGGATCACGGCACGATGGTGGTGCCGGCGCCGGCGGCGCCGACGGTCGTGATCCGTGCCGGACGGCCGCATGCCGCCACGAACTCGACGGCGCTCTCCACCTTCGGCGCCATCGAGCCGGCCGCGAAGACGCCGCGCGCGCACCGCGCCCGCGCCTCGGCCACGGACATGACCGCGATCGGCCGCGCGGCGCCGCCGAAGTCGTCGTACGCGTGCGACACGTCGGTGACGAAGACGAGGCGGGCGGCACCCAGTTCGACCGCCAGCAGCGCCGCCACCCAGTCCTTGTCGACCACCGCCGGCGCGGGCCCGCGTCGACCGTCTGCCGCCATCAGCGGCACCCCGCCCCCGCCGCCCGCCACCACGTGGCGCGACGCGAGCAGCACGCGGATCGCGTCGAGCTCGATCACTTCCCGCGGCCGTGGCGACGCGACGACCCGACGCCAGCCGCGGCCGTCGGGCAGGCGCACGGCGGGCACCCCGGCCGGCGCGGCCGGCAGCACGCGCCCGATCGGCTTCGTCGGCACCGCGAACGCCGGGTCGGTGGCGTCGACCGTCACGCGCGTCACCAGCGCCGCGCACGCGCCGCCGCCGAGCCGCGCCTCGAGCGCCTCGGCGAGGAGGTAGCCGAGCTCGCCCTGCGTCTGCGCGACGTGCACGTCGAGGTCCGCGGTCCCGTCCGCGCCCGCCACGACCAGGAGACGGCCGACCTGCGGGCCGTTGCCGTGCACCACCAGCAAGCGCCGGCCGCCCGCCGCCAGCAGCGCGAGGTCGTCCGCCGCACGCGCCACCGCGGTGCGCTCCGCCGCCAGGGCCGAATCCCCGGCCGGCGGGCTCACCGCATTGCCGCCGAGCGCGACGACGACGAGTGGCCCAGCGCTCATGCGCGCCGCGGCTCCCCGAGCCTCCGCGCCGCGAACGCGTCGACGATCGCCCCGAGCCCGGGATCGTCCACCTCCGCGAACTCGTAGCGCGCCCGCACCACCGGCATGCGCAGGCCGAGCAGCGCAGCCAGGTCGATCGGCGTCGCGGCCACGACCACGTCGGCATCCGCCCGCTCGATCGTCTCCCGCAGGGCACCGAGCTGCGCGGTGTCGTACCCCATCGCCGGCAGCACGCGACCGATGTGCGGATACGCGGCGTACACCGCCTGCAGCCCCGACGGAGCGCTCGCGCGCGGGTCGACGATGGCCGCCGCGCCCGCGCTCGTCGCAGCGACGTACCCGGCCCCGTACGGCATCCCGCCGTGCGTGATCGTGGGCGCATCTTCGACCACCAGCACGCGCCGGCCGCGCACCGCTTCCGGGTCGTCGAGCCGCACCGGCGAGGCGGCGCGGACGATCGACGCGCGGGGGTTCACCGCCCGCGCCGTGTCGACCACCTGGCGCACGTCGGCCGCGGCGGCGACGTCGACCTTGTTCACGACCACGACGTCGGCCATGCGCAGAACCGCCTCGCCCGGATGGTAGCGAATCGTGTCGCCGGGCCGCAGGGCGTCCGCGACCACGAGGTGGAGGTCCGGCCGCAGGAAGGGGAAGTCGTTGTTGCCGCCGTCCCACACCAGGACGTCGGCCTCGGCGGCCGCTCGGGCGACGACCTCGGCATAGTCGACCCCCGCGAACACGACGTTGCCGGCGGCGAGGTGTGCTCGTACTCCTCGCGCTCCTCGGCGGTGCACGCGGCCCGATCCAGGTCGGCGCGGGTCGCGAAGCGCTGCACGCGCTGCCGCTCCGAGGTCGCCGTACGGCATCGGGTGGCGCAGCACCGCGACCCGATGGTCACGCGCGCGCAGGCGACGCCCCAGCCAGCGCGCGATCGGCGACTTGCCCGCGCCGGTACGCACCGCCGACACGGCGACCACCGGCACCGGCGCCGCGAGCATCGTGCGCTCCGGGCCGAGGAGCACGAAGTCCGCCCCCACGGCAAGGACCCGCGACGCGCGGTGCATCACCGCCTCGTGCGAGACGTCGCTGTAGGCGAACACCGCCTGGGTGACGTGCTCGCGGCGCACGAGCGCGTCGAGCTCCACCTCGTCCACGATCGGGATTCCCTCGGGATAGCGCACGCCGGCGAGTGCGGGCGGGTAGCACCGCCCGGCGATGCCGGGAATCTGCGTCGCCGTGAACGCGACCACGGTCGCCGTCGGGTCGTCGCGGTAGACGACGTTGAAGTCGTGGAAGTCCCGCCCGGCGGCGCCGAGGATCACGATGCGGGACGGCCCATCACCCCGCGCGGTAGACATGGGCGGGGACGATGGCCCTCCCCTCGCCCCGGAGTCAACCGGACCGCGAGCGCCGCGAGCGCCGCGCGCGCCCGCGCGTCAGACGAACTCGCGCCGCGAGAAGAGGCCCACCGCGAGCAGGAGGAGGACGGCGGTGTACGCGCACGCGTAGGCGACCGCGGCAGCCAGGTACGCGAGCGAGAGCTGTTCCCCGTAGACGACCTGGTCCGCGATGTTGAACCGGTCCAGGTGCGGCAGCACCCAATAGAGCACGGTCGCGACGCCGCGAGCCGCCGCGCCGTGGTCGTCTCCGCGGAAGTAGGCCAGATACCCCGACGACCGCCCGGCGATGAACGCCGCGACGGTGAACATCCCCGCGAGCGTCGGCGTGACCACGACGGAGGAGAAGAAGAGCGCCACCGCCACCACCACCATGAGCTCCAAGAGCACGGTGCCGGCGGCCGCGACGAGGCCGATGTCGAGGTGTCCCTCGCACACCGCCAGCACCGCGATCAGGATGCCGCTCATGAGGGCCACCACGAGCGCGAGCGTGCCGACGAGGCCGAGGAACTTCCCGAGAACGAACTGCCAGCGGGCCACCGGCTTCGAGAGGATGTTGAGGATCGTCCGCCTCCCGAGCTCCTTGTGCAGCATCGCGACGCCGATCGTGACCGCGATGACGACCCCGAAGAGCGAGATCGCCATGAGGCTGAAGTCCTTCACGAACTTCATTTGGTTGCCGATCGAGGCCGAACCGAAGAGCGCCCCCGCCGCGGCGACCAGCAGCGCGACACCGACGATCGAATAGAGCACCTTGTTGCGCAGGGCCTCGCGAGCCGTGTTGTGGGCGATGGCGAGCGTCTTCATGGTGTCCCTCAGTCGAGCGCCGCGTCGTCCTGCACGTGCGCGAGAAAGCGCTCCTCGAGCGACGCGTGGACGGGAGTGAGGCTCTCGACCACGCCGTCCGCACCGCGAACGGCGTCGAGCGCGGCGCGCACCGCGTCGGGGTCGGCGAGCCGAACGCGCCAGCCGTCCCCATCGGGCGCCGGCGTGCCCATGGCGATGCGCTCCAGCAGCGCGAGCGTCTCGGCACGGACGTCGCGCACGGCCATGAGATAGGCAACCGCGTCGCGCGCGCCGCCGACGTCGACCACGTCGCGCAGCCGCCCGCGCGCGAGGATGCCGACGCGCGAGCAGAGCGCCTCGGCGTCGGGCAGGATGTGCGAAGAGAAGATGACCGTCGTCCCGCCCGCCCCGAGCCCGGCGATCAGGTCGCGCATGTGGCGGCGGCCCGCGGGATCGAGGCCGGACATCGGCTCGTCGAGGATGACGAGCCGCGGCCGGTTGAGGATCGCCTGCGCGACGCCGAGCCGCTGCAGCGTCCCCTTGGAGAGGGTGCGCAGGCCGGCGCGACGCTTGGGCGCCAGGTGCACCTGCTCGAGCACCTCCTCGACCCGGCGCGTGCGCTCCGCGCGCGCGAGCCCGTAGAGCTGGGCGTAGAAGTGCAGCGCCTCCTCCACGGTCAGGTAGTCGTAGAAGTACGGCTGCTCGGGGAGGAAGCCGATCTCCGCCCGCGCCGCCGCGTCCAGGGGCCGCCCACGGAAGGCCACCGTCCCCCCCGACGGACGCAGGAACCCGAGCAGCAGCTTGAACGTCGTCGTCTTCCCCGCCCCGTTGTGCCCGATGAGGCCGAACACCTCGCCCTCCGCGATGCGGAGGGCGAGCCCGTCGAGGACGCGCACGCGCTTCCAGGTCTTCGGGTCACGGAACGTCTTGGTGAGGCCCTGGGCCTCGAGGATCGCGGTCATCGTCAGTGCGCTCCCGCGGCGGCGCCCGCCGCCTCCTTCTCGGCATCCCGGCGGCGCGGGCTGTCGTGCATCTGGAGCGGCACGTAGCCGGTCGACGAGCGCACGGCCCCGGATTCGCGGTCGACGACGTACGTCCCGCCGAACGGGTCGCCCGGTACGCCGCGCAGCAGGCCCGCCTGCACGAGCACGTCGAGCGAGTCGGGCAGCACGCCCGTGCGCGCCCGGTACTGCTGCACGAGCGCGTCGAGCCGTTGCACGTCCCAGGCGAGCTGCGCCTCCTGGATGTTGCGGTCGATCACCTCGCGCATCTCACGCGAGGTCGCCTGCTCGCGCATCTGCCGGAGAAACGCGAGCGTCGTCTCCGGGCCATGCTGGCGCGCGTGCAGCAGGGCGGCGACCCGGGCCACGATCGGCGGCGCGCCGGGCAGCCTGGCGGCCTGGCCGAGGTGATCGGCCGCGGTCGCGTCGTCCTGCTTGAACAGGTAGTGGACGATGCCGAGCTGGTAGTGGAGCTGCCAGTCGTCGGGAAAGGTGCGGAGCCCCTTCTCGAGCAACCGCAGGCCGCCGTCCACGTCGTGCGCCTCCCAGGGCAGGATCAGCCCGGCAAAGAGATAGACGTGCTCGGCGCGCGGGTCGAGGTCGGTGACGATCTCGCACATCTGCGCGAGCCAGGGATAGACGCGGTCCGCCTGGTAGTGCGCGCCGAAGTAATTGATCGTCCGGAACCAGAGGACGTCGGCGAGCACCGTGTGCCAGCCGAGCGCGAGCGGTCGCAGGACGCGTGCGTCGGGCAGGTACACCACCTCGGACGCCTCGGGCACGTGCGCCGGGCGCTGATCGAGCCGGGAGCCCGCGAGCACCACCATCGCGGCGAGCAGCGCAACCGCCCCGGTGCCGGCCACGCTCCGAAGTACGGACCCTGCGTGCATGACCCGAGTCTTCTCCGGTAGCCCACGGAGTGCGGAGTCTCCAGCACCGGAAACGAGCCCCACCCTCCGCGCGCGCTTGACACACCGGCCGCGGTCGGCCCTTCCGGCTCAAGTTCGGCGGCGACCTGCCGATATTTCCCAGCTGGATGGATACCGTCCAGCCATCGCCGGCGTCCGTGCGGAGCCCGACCGTCCTCCCCGGCTTCACGACGTCCCGCAGCGACCTCTGGTACCTGCTGAACCAGCCACACGCCTTCGACCGGCGCTCGGTCCGCATCGGGTGCACGGTTCTCCTGACGGTCTACGCCGTCATCTGGCTGGTCCGCCCGCACGCCCCCAATCCGGTCGTGGTGCCCGAGCGGGCCGCCATCTGCGCCTACGCCCTGCTGGGCGTGATCGTCGCGCCGTGGCTCACCTGGCGCACGTTGCGGCTCTTCACCGCCGGCCTCGGTCTCGTGCTGCCGCTCGGCAACTCCTTCATGAACGGCATGCTCGGCAACGACGTGCCGGCGCTCCTCTTCACCGCGCTCGCCACCGCCGGCGGGATGATGTTCCTGCAGACCGGCTGGGACTTCCTGCTGGTCTGGGGCGCCGTGAGCCTCGGCAACGTTCTCCTGCTGCCGCTCCTACCGCCGTCCACCATCCCGCCCGTGACGCTGGTCCTCGTGCTCTGGACTGCCGCGGGCGCCGGCGTGGCCGCCGGCATCGTCATGCAGACCTATCGCGTCCTGCTCGAGGAGAGCCGGCGCTGGTGGGAGGAAGCGTGCGCGCGCGAGCGCGTGCTGCGCGAGTTCGCCGAGGTCACCGCCGCGGCAACGAACGACCCCCGCCTGCTCGACACGCTCGCCGAGCGCTTTCGTGTCATCACCGGGGCCGGCCGGTGCGTGATCCTGGCCGGCGACACGGCGGGCGGCCCGATGCGAATCGTCGGCAGCGGAGGGTTCCCACCCGAGCACGAGCGCGCCCTCACTGCCGAGCCGTTGTCCGCCCCGCTCACGCAGACGCTGTGGGCGATGGTCGCCGATCGCCACCCGGTCGTCTACGAGCACCTCGGCGCGGGCCAGCGCAGCGAGATCGACGCCCAGTTGACGGTGCCCTTCGTCTCCCACTTCATGGCCGTGCTCCCGTTGACCGTCGGCGACGTCGTCTCCGGCGCCGTCATCCTCACCGCACCCACGCCACGCGTCCTGCCGCCGGAGGAGCGCGCTCTCTGGCAGGCGATGGCGAACCAGGCTGGTGTGGCGATCGCGAACGCCCGGCTGATCACCCAGCTCCGCGCCGCGCTGCAGGCCAAGAGCGAGTTCCTGAACACGATGTCCCACGAGCTGCGCTCGCCCCTGCACGTGATCGTCGGCTACGCCGACATGCTGCGCGAGCTGCTGCTCGAAACCCAGTCGGAGTTCCTCGGCACGCGCATTCGCACGAGCGCGCTCGAGCTGCTCCAGCTGGTCGAGAACACGATGAACGCCGCCCGCCTCGACGCCGGCAAGGTCACGCTGCACGTCGAGCAGTTCGCGATCGCCGACGTCGTCCGCGAACTGTCCGACGGCGTCCGCGTGCTGCCCGAGGCGAAGAACGCCGTGCCGGTGCGCTGGGACGTCGACCCCACCCTCCCGCCCGTCCGGCTCGACCGCCTCAAGCTCAAGGAGATCATCCAGAACCTGGTCTCGAACGCGCTCAAGTTCACGCGCGAGGGCGAGGTGACGGTGGGAATCGCGCTCGACGGGATCGAGCTGCGGATCGCCGTGTGCGACACCGGTCCCGGCATCCCGCCGGAGGCGCAGGCGCGCATCTTCGAGATGTTCGAGCGTGTCGAGCCGACCCACGGCCACCGGCCGGCCGGCGTCGGCCTCGGCCTCTACATCGTGAAGAGCCTGGTGCAGCTCATGGAAGGACGCATCGTGGTCGAGAGTGCGGTCGGGCGGGGCACGCGCTTCGACGTGCGACTGCCGGCGGCGTTGACCACGCTGGCGGCGTGAGCCACCCGCCAGGTCCCGGCACGGTATTCCGCCCGCAGCGATTGCCGCGGCGCCGCCGGTGCGGCACCGGAGGGCATGCTCTCCCGCATCCGCTCCGGCGCGCTGCGCGGCATCGCCGCGCTGGTCGTCGACGTCGAGGTCGACGTCTCGCCCGGCCTGCCGCAGACCACCACGGTCGGCCTGCCCGACGGCGCCGTTCGCGAAGCGCGCGACCGCATCCGCGCCGCGCTCCGCAACTCGGGCTTCGACTACCCGCAACGTCGCATCACCGTGAACCTCGCGCCCGCCGGCGTGCGCAAGGAGGGCGCCGCATTCGATCTGCCGATCGCCCTCGCGCTGCTCGCCGCCGAGGCCAAGCCGCCGCTCCCCGACCTCGGCGGCTGGTGCGTCCTCGGCGAGCTCGGCCTCGACGGCCGCGTGCAGCCGGTGCGCGGCGCGCTCCCCGTGGCCGCAGCCGCGCGGGCAGCGGGTCTCGCGGCGTCGATGGTCCCCACGGCCAACGCCGCCGAGGCCGCGCTCGCCGGCGGGCCACCGGTGATCGGGGTCGCGACGCTCGCAGACGCCGTGGCGCACCTCCGTGGCGAGACCGTGCTGCCACCGGTCACCGTCGACGTCGCCGCGCTGCTCACCGCCGCACCGCCGGCCGGCGAGGACTTCGCCGACGTCCGCGGCCAGCCGCACGCGAAGCGCGCGCTCGAAGTCGCGGCGGCGGGCGCGCACAACCTGCTGCTCATCGGGCCGCCCGGCGCCGGCAAGACCATGCTCGCCCGGCGCCTCGCCTCGATCCTCCCGCCGCTCACGCTCGAAGAGGCGATCGAGACGACGTCCATCCACAGCGTCGCCGGCCTGCTCGACGGCGCGCCGCTCGTCGCCGCGCGTCCGGTGCGCGCACCGCACTCGTCGATCTCCGACGCCGCGCTCTTGGGCGGTGGTACGCCGATCCGTCCCGGCGAGGTGACGCTCGCACACCACGGCATCCTCTTTCTCGACGAGCTGCCGGAGTTTCGCCGCAACGCGCTCGAGCCGCTGCGCCAGCCGTTGGAGGAGCGCCGCCTCACGATCGCGCGCGGCGCGGGCGCCGTGCAGATGCCGGCGGCGTTCCAGTTGGTCGCGGCAATGAATCCCTGCCACTGTGGCTATCTCGGCGATGCGACGCTCGCGTGTCGCTGCAGCCCGCCGCTCGTCGAACGCTACCGCGCGCGCGTCTCGGGGCCGCTGCTCGACCGCATCGACCTGCACGTCGAAGTGCCGCGGCTGCCGGTCGGCACGCTCGCCGGCGAGGCGGGCGAAGAGGCGTCCGCGGTCGTGCGCACCCGCGTCGAGCGGGCGCGCCACCGGCAGCGCCTTCGGCTCGCTGCCCGCGGCATCGCCGTCAACGCACACATCCCCGGGCGCGACGTGCGCCGGCTCTGCCGCATCGACGCGAAGGGGCAGCGCCTGCTCGAGGCCGCCAGCGAGCGCCTCGGACTCTCCGCACGCGCCTACACGCGCATCCTGCGCGTCGCGCGCACGATCGCCGATCTCGCGGAGGCGGCGGAGATCACGACCGCGCATCTCGCCGAGGCGATCCAGTATCGGAGCCTGGACCGGCCGCTGGAGCGCTGAGGCCCCAGGCGCGGCGCACCGATTCGCGTCGTCTTGGCTCACACCGTCGCCCGCGGCCGGGCGCGCCCTCCATGGGTGCGCCGACCGGCATGCGCGGATTCGAGGTAAGCTGGTTGTGAATGCCTGGTTCTCTGCCACTATCTTGCGTTATATGGCCGTTTGGAGTAGCTGGCCTGCACACACCCAGCGACGCAGCCAGCCTGCTCGTCGCTTGCAAACAGGAGGTCGAGCGATGCGCGGACTGTTGACGGGGGTCGCACTGCTTTCGGTGGCCATCCCCGCACTCGTGGCCTACTCGGCGTACGCCGACTGTAGCCCGGCCACGCGGGCGGTGTCTCCCGACGGCACTGACGTCGGGAACGACTGCCTTGCTACCGCGTCCCCCTGTGCCACCATCGGTCGCGCCGTGGCGGTCGCGTGCCCCGGGGATACGATCACGGTGGCGCCCGGGACCTACCCCGAGCAGCTCGTGATCGGCACCTCCCTCACGCTCATCGGCTCCGGCGCGGCGTCCACGAGCATCCAGGCGCCTGCGACGCTTCCCTCGGGCGGCAACATCGTCACGATCCAGGGGACGGGCGTGCAAGTAGAGATGAGCGGCTTCACCATCAACGGGCCCGGGGCCTCGGGCTGCGGCAGCATCAACGCGGGCGTCCAGGTCCGTGACCATGCCACCGCGAACCTTCACGACAACACGGTGTCCAACGTCCGCGATGAACCAATGAGTGGTTGCCAGAACGGACGGGCCATTCGCGTGGGCGAGAACGCGACGCCCGCGACGGCCACCGTCATCCACAACGTCATCGTTGGGTATCAGAAGAACGGCATCGATCTCCGCAACGCCGGCACCACGGCCACGATCACCGGCAACACGATCACGGGGACGGGCCTCACCCCCCTGATCGCCCAGAATGGCATCGTGGTGGTGAGTGCCGGGGCGACCATCCAGGGCAACACGGTGACCGGGAACGACTGCAACCACACCTCGTGCGGCCCCGATCCCATCTCCGACACGCAGTCCACGGGCGTCCTCTTGCTCTTCGCACAGGCCGGGACCACGGTCACGGACAACACGATGTCCGCCAACGACATCGGCATCTACAACAACGCCGTAGGGCCGACCACCATCATGGGCAACGCGGTCACCGACAACCGCTACATCGGGATCTGCCTGGATGAGGGCAATGCCGCCGTCAACGCCAATGTGGTCACCGGGAGCGACGTCGGTGTCCTCGCGATCTCATTCGACGGCAACGACGGGAACTCGGGCGGCACCCTCACGGCGAACTTCATTAGCGGGAACCGGGTCGGCGTGCAGCTCGTGGATCAACAGGCGGGCGACGGCTTCGTTCCGAGCCTGACTGCCCACGCCAACAGCATCGTGGGCAACACGATCGGGTTCGACAACGAGATCGCCACGCCGCAGGACGCGACGGGCAATTGGTGGGGCTGCGCAGCGGGACCGGGGAACGCGGGGTGCGACACGGTGGCTGGCACCGTCGACGCCTCGGCGCCGCTCAGCGGGCCGGCCGCCGGCGCGGCTTGCATCGCGGCGACGGACTGCGGGCTCGGGGATGCAGAGCCCCAGTGCACCGCGGCGGTATGTACGGCGGGCCTCTGTGGGGTGGCGCCGAGGCCAAACGGAACTACCTGCGACGATGGCAACGCCTGCACGGGACCCGACACGTGTCTGGCTGGGGCCTGTGGTGGGGGGTGCCTGGCCGAGGGTTCTTGCCTGCTCCCCGGTGGCGCGCTCGGGGAGTGCCAGATGAGCGGTGGCACATGTGGCTGCGTGCCTTCGAACCCCACGACGACCACCTCCACGTCGACGACCACCACTACCCTGCCCGCCACCGCGAAGATCGTCCCGGAGCGCTTCAGCATGGTGGTGGGAGAGCAGCGGACCCTTCAGGTCGTCGACATGGCGACGGGCGCCTTCCTGCCAAACGTTCCGCTCACGAGCAGCGCCCCGGACGTCGTCACCATCGCGACCGACAATCCAGCGCTCCTCTCCGCGGTTGCACCGGGTCAGGCAACCCTCACCGCAGGCGCGGCAACGGCTACCGTCACCGTCTTCGAGGGGCCCGTGCTCCCGACCGGGACGATCCGATGGACGGCGCCGAGCGATGGGTCCGGCGTCGTCAAGACCGTGTCGGCCATTCCCAGTGACAACCCCGCAGCGGTCGCCGACGTGTTCACCTTGGAGGCCTCGGGGCGCGTTCAGGCACTCACGTCCGACGGAGCCCTGGTGTGGGCGCGCACCGAGTCAGCGAGCGCAATCGGTCTCCTCCCAGATATGAGCGGTGGCGTCCTGGGCCTCGAATGGAACGCTATCACACGGTTGGATCCGGCAACGGGGCAAACGAGCTGGGCCTACTCCGCACGAGGGGTCGATCCCAGCACCGTAGCCATCCACCCGGACGGAACCATCCTGTTCCTGGGCTGGGCCCTCGAGAACCCCTTCGCTCAGCTTGTCGTCGGGATTGACGGCGTGACGGGCGCGACACGCTTCGAGATCCCTCTCGAAAACTCGACCTACCAGTGGTCCGGTGGCTGTGAGGCGGGCCCTGGCTACGGCGAGTCGAACGTCACAGGATGGCGGCCGATCGTGACAGCGGACGGCATGACATACTTCGCCTACGTCGTAGAGCACTGGACCGGTGGCGGTGACTGTTTGGCTGGGAGCCAGACGACGGTTCGCGCCCTCAAACTCCTCGGCATCGATGCAAACGGCGGCACCACTATGACCACTCTCCACACGTGGACGGCGGGAAGCGGCTACACCTTCAACGAGGCGTCGCAGTCCTATGACACCACCGATTCCCCCTTGACCGATGTTGGGATCGAAACCGCGATCGCACCGGGCGACCAGGCGATCACCTTGACCTGGACCGCGCAAACACTCGGCTACACCCCGTCGTGCGACGGCGAAGGCTGCACCCCCTGGGTACCACCAGGCCCCGTGCAGCAGTCCCTCACGGTGGCGAACGCGACCGGGGTCGTCTCGGAGAGCGCGATCACGGAGGAGATCAGGCTCCACGATCCCATGATTGCGGGCGAGGAGGGTGTGCTGTTCGCGCCAGCTAACGTCGGCACCGATGAAGCGCCCGCCCTCGCCGCGATCTCTCCCGGCGGAACCGTGCTCTGGACGGAAGCCGGGAACTTCGAACCGATCGCGGCGACAAGTGATGGGGGCGTCGTCGCGCGGCAGCTGATGGATCCGGGGGAGCACCTCACAACCTTCAGCCCATCTGGGGTCACGTCCGTCGATCTGGGCACCAAGCTTCAGTACTCGTGGCTTGGAGATTGGTACACGATGCTCAACCTAGAGACGAACTCGATGGCGGCGACGGTTGCGTCAGTCGCTGCTCCTCCGGTGGAAGTTGGGACGAGTCTGTGGGCCGCCCCGGCGGGAAACTCCTCCGGCACCGGAGCGGCGACTCGATCCCGCACACAGATTCTACGCGCCCGGATCGCTACACTCGCGCAGTACTATGTTGGCTCTCTGAGCTGGCGAGAGGACCTCGATAACATTCCGAGGTGCAACATCTTCGTTCGCGACGTTCTGCGGGAGGCGGGAACTGCCCCACCGATGGAGACGGCGTGGACGCGGGAGGTAGCGTACCTTCTCGCGCTAACGCGGAGTGAATTCTATCCTTCCCTAGCGGGCGACTGGGCCAATCCGAGACCGCTGATGAAGTGTTGGCGAACACTCCCGCAAGGTCCCGACGCAGCGTTGCCGGGGGATGTCATCGCGGAGGCGATTCAGTATTCAGATGCGACAGGCCACGTAGGGATCATTGTCGGTCCTCAGGTAACTTCCTCCGCGGATTCCCGGGCCACTCCTCCCGGTAAGATCACGCTGTCCGATTACGGCTTCAGGCCAGACGATGACCCGAGGCTGTACGGGCAGAAACGTCACGCCGTGGTGAAGCGGTTCGAGTGCCACTAGCCATGCGCCCGACTGAGGCATGAAGCGTCCGAGTGTGCTCCTGGCAGCAGGAGCGGTTCTGGCCGCCTGGTACGCTCTGTGTTTCGGTCGAGTCTACGGGCGCACTCTGCTCATCCAAGCGGCCGCCGCCCGGAACCCTCTTCTTGTGAAGGGACTGCTCGCGCTGGGTGCCAACCCCAACGTCGAAACCTTGTCGGGGCCAATGGACGGCTTCACGCCACTCGCATTCGCAGCACAGAACGGCGATTCCTATTCCGTTGCGGCGTTGCTGCGGGCCGGGGCTGATCCAAACTTCGGGGGAACGATGCATCCACAAGCGCTACCGCGGCGAGGCCCCCCCTGGCCACCAGAAGCGCGTCAGGCGCTTTGCCGCGCGACGATGGTGGCGTCCCCCATGGACCTTGACATCATGACCATCCTGATCGACGCAGGCGCGCGGATCGATTCTCCGGACGCAGCCTTCTTCGCGCTCAACTGCCTTCACGATCGCGAGGGTCGTGCCGGGAAGGCACGGTTCCTCATCGATCGAGGTGCGAGTATCACGGCAGTGTCGCCACGAGGCTATCCCATCGTGGTGGAAGCCGCGGAGATGGGATACTCGGACGTCGTGGAAGTCCTTCTTCAGGCTGGTGTCGACGTAAACACGAGAGCGCCCAATGGGTGGACACCGCTCATTGCCGCTGCGGCGCAAGGAGACCCCGTCACAGTCTCCCTCCTACTTGCGCATGGTGCCGACGTGACTGCGAAGGGTGCGGATGGCGAGACGGCGTTGGACCTTGCGCGCCACGCGAGACGGACAACGAGCCGAGTGGTTCAGTATGAACAAGTCGAGATACTGCTGAGTCCGGACGTTGAGTGGCGATAGCGCCGCGTAGTCGGCTCGTGAGCCATCCATACCCACCCCTGCGACAGAGATCGTGATGGGGGCCGGAGCAATGGTCCTGACCGGCCCACCGCCGTGACCTGCTGACCTGCCCTCGGTGGCTAGCTCTGCGTGAACAGTGCTAGCCCTTCTGCAAGTTGCTGACGCGTCGGCCCGCGCCCGTTCGCACCCGCTGCCGTCGGCTCTTCCCCGACCGGGGAATTGCCTCGGTGGGCGTTGCAAGCCACCGGACCAGGGCCCGCGGCACGCGGCGCCCTCCGCTTTCCCACCGGCTGATACTGGCAGGATCGGCTGCCGCGAGCGCCCCAAACTGCTCCTGCGAAAGCCCGGCCGCCTCGCGCGCCTGACGCAGCACGTCACCACGATGCCGAGCCGGTTCCCACGGGCTGTAGCCCAGGAGAAGGATGACCCGGGGGAGGATTCTGACCGGCGGTGTCGTCCGGTCCCGCTCCCAGTGGATGACTGTCTCGGGGCAGACCCCGATCTCCTTGGCAACCTCTTTCTGGAGCAACCCCCGCAGGATGCGTTGCCTCCGGAGGTGTTCGCCCCAGGTCCGGGGCTCCTTCGCGAAGACCGGATCTTTGACTTTTCGGGCACTTAGCCGCAAATGACAACAAGGCAACGCAGGGGTGCCACTGTGGCTATCTCGGCGATGCGACGCTCGCGTGTCGCTGCAGCCCGCCGCTCGTCGAGCGCTACCGCGCGCGCGTCTCGGGGCCGCTGCTCGACCGCATCGACCTGCACGTCGAAGTGCCGCGGCTGCCGGTCGGCACGCTCGCCGGCGAGGCGGGCGAAGAGGCGTCCGCAGTCGTGCGCACCCGCGTCGAGCGGGCGCGCCACCGGCAGCGCCTTCGGCTCGCTGCCCGCGGCATCGCCGTCAACGCACACATCCCCGGGCGCGACGTGCGCCGGCTCTGCCGCATCGACGCGAAGGGGCAGCGCCTGCTCGAGGCCGCCAGCGAGCGCCTCGGACTCTCCGCACGCGCCTACACGCGCATCCTGCGCGTCGCGCGCACGATCGCCGATCTCGCAGACGCGGCGGAGATCACGACCGCGCATCTCGCCGAGGCGATCCAGTATCGGAGCCTGGATCGGCCGCTGGGGCGCTGAGGGCCCAGACGCGGCGCGCCCTCCATGGTGCGCCGACCGGCATCCGCGGGTTCGAGATACGGTGGTTGTGACTGCCCGGTTCTCTGCACCTGGCCTGCGCACACCCAGCGACGCAGCCAGCTTGCTCGTCGCTTGCTCACAGGAGGTCGGGCGATGCGCGTCCGAGCACGCGCGCATGGCTGGAACACATCCTCCTCTTCGCTTCTTTCGCTCGTTCAGGGACGATGACCAGTTCTGGCTTGACGGTCACATCCCGGCAGCGTTCGACCATGCGGTCGACGAGAAGGCGCGACTCGGGCTCATCCATGAACGCCTCGATAGGCACGGCGTGGCGACGTGGACAGCTTGACGTGCCACGTAGCGAAGGGGGAC
The DNA here is from genome assembly GCA_046327955.1 of Binatia bacterium. Lineage (GTDB taxonomy): Bacteria > Desulfobacterota > Binatia > DP-6 > DP-6 > JAXLXP01. The sequence goes on from JAXLXP010000007.1 coordinate 319,779, forward strand.
CCGGGACAAGCGGGAAGTCCCCGGCCCGCGCCTTCGTTCACACCGGATGCGACACCCTCTCACCCGTGGGATCGCAGGTCGGGTGAGAATGCGCGACGTAGCGCAGCACGGGGCCAGGCCCCTACCGGCAGAGAAGCTTGATCCTCACGGTCTTGGCGCTCGGGTTTCCTATCGGAACTCCGCCCGAGATGCTCCGCTCGATGACGCGAGAACTTCCGCGCGGCACGGTGAGCCGGTCTCCCTTCTCCGGGCCGTCCCAGCCTGGGTCGGTGCAGTGTACGACCTGGCCCAGGCACTGCGGGACGAGGTTGCATCCCATGACGTAGCCAAGGTCGGTGCAGAAAGAGAACAGACACGCACCATCCCGCACCGTGTCCGTGATGCAGAACGGGTATGAGCGCCCGCCGGTCTTCATACCCCGCACCGTGGCAGAGTCGGGATCGCCGTCCCGACACACGAATCGGGGCCGGGCGTCCGCGATCCCCGCTACCAGCCCCACGGCCAGCATCACTAGCATGCGCCGTTGCATGGTAGGCCCCCATCCTGGTTAGGCGTTGTCTCGAACCTCGTACCACGAGGTCGGCCCCTTCGAGAAGCCCTCGAACGCTACGCTGCTCGTTGGCGTGCCGCACGCCGGCGCGGCTTGTGCCTAGACGCGGTGGGGGATCTGTGCGAGCTTCCTCTGCATGGGACTTCTCGATGCGTTCAGCGGGTCTCCTGCGGTCGGCGTCGGGGACACAGCTCCCGACTTCGCGCTCCCGGATCGAACGGGGAAGACGATCCGGCTTGCGGATTATCGCGGGCGGCCGGTGGTGCTGTACTTCTATCCGAAGGACGACACGCCGGGGTGTACCAAGGAGGCTTGCTCGTTTCGCGATCAGTATCAGGACTTCGTCGACGTGGGGGCGGAGGTGATCGGGGTCAGCTCGGACTCGGAGGCGTCGCACGAGAAGTTTACGGAGAAGTTCACGCTTCCGTTCGTGCTGCTGTCGGATCGCGGCGGGGCGGTCCGCAAGCGCTACGGCGTTCCGGCGACGCTCGGGCTGCTGCCGGGGCGCGTGACCTTCGTCATCGACCGCAAGGGCGTCGTCCGGCACGTGTTCAACTCGCAGCTCCGGGCGACGCGCCACGTGAGCGAGGCGCTCGGCGCGCTGCGCGCAGCGGATTCGCGCTAGGACATCGGGCGTCGGCTTGGCTTGACTGAGCCGGGGCGCCAGCGCATCCCGAATCCGACCGGTCCGTAACGCACCATTGTCATCGTCGCCGCCGGCCGCGCCCGACACGACTACCACGAGGTCCTGATGGACGATGTCGTCGAGGCGTGCGAATGGGCCCGGCAGCGTGGCGAGCTGTCGTACCTCGTCCAGGAGACGTTGCAGGCGGGGCGATGACGGCCAGCCTCCGCATCGCGACCCACCGCCGCTCTGCGAGGCCCTGACGACGCAGGCGACCCCGGGACCACAGCTCCAGGCGACGGACGAGCGCGAGTGCCGCTGAACCGAGGAGCGCCCCGCGCCGGTGCCTCCGCAACGGCCGCGCTGGCCCTGGATCGCGGCGCTCGCCGTCGTCGTGCTCGGCGTCTGCCAGCTTCGCGCCCGCTCGACGGCCCGAGGGTGAGCCCGGCGGGAAGTCCGCCATGCCCCCTGTCCCCGTCGCGGCCGCACCCGCGCGCCAGGGTCACTTGCTCGCCGAGATCGATCCTCGTCCCGCGGAAGGACGCGCGGCTCACGCTCGGGCGCAACCGGACGCTCTTCAACGACCACATCGTCTCCAAGCAGGAGATCGACGATCAGGTCGCAACGCTGGGCCGGTTCGACGGCGCGCTGCTCGCCGATCGGCGACTCGAGACGGAGCGGACGGGCAGCACGCCGCTCGAGGAGGCGATCTGCGAGACCTGCCTCCCCCGCTTCGCGCGGCGGCCGCGGCGGAGCCTCCGGAGACGCCGGCCTTGGCATGGGTCGCCGGGACATGGCACCCTTGCCCGACCTTCACATGCGCCACCCCGAGAAACCGCCATCCGCACCCGAACGTCTCGCCGACGCGCAGGCGCGTTGGCGCACGCAGACGCGTGACCCCTACGTCGCAGCCCATCCCGAGCGCCGTGCCGAGTTCCGCACGCAGGCGCTCAAGTGGCCGGTCGCGCCGCTCTACACGCCGCTCGACCTCGACGCGGTGGGGTTCGACTACCTGAAGGACCTCGGCTTCCCCGGCGAGTTCCCCTACACGCGGGGCACCAATCCGAACGGCCATCGCTCGAGCTTCTGGACGATGACCCAGGTCACCGGCTTCGGAAAGGGCGAGGACTGGGCCAAGCGCGCGCGCTACATGCTCGACCAGGGGCTGCAGGGCCTGATCCTCGAATACGATCTCCCCACCACCAACGGCTACGACTCCGACGACCCGCTGGTCGAGGGTGAGGTCGGCCGCGCCGGCATGGCGCTCGACTCCCTCGAGGACCTCGAGCGCGCCTTCGACCTGCCCTTCGACCGACTTCGATACCTGATGAGCGTCTGCAACGCGCCGCAGCCGGTCAACCTGGCGATGATCATCGCCGCGCTCGAGACGAAAGGCGTCGATCCGCGCCAGTTCGTGCTGCACATCGTCAACGGCATCCTGATCGAGTACACCTGCGTCGGCCGCTACATCTATCCACCCGTGCACGGCCTGCGCATCGCGGTCGACTGCATCGAGTACATCATCCGGCACCACCCCAACTGGGCGCCGATCTCGATCATCAGCGCGCAGCTCCAACCGGCCAAGGCCAACCCGGTGCAAGAGCTCGCCTTCTCGCTGACCATCGCAATGGCCTACCTCGACGCGACGCTGGCACGCGGCTTCGACATCGACACGGTCGCTCCCTACTTCCACTTCGTCGTCAACGTCGACATGGATTTCTTCGAGGGCATCTGCAAGCTGCGCGCGTACCGCAAGCTCTGGGCCCGTCTCATGAAGGAGCGCTACGGCGCCACCCGGCCGGAGGCGATGCGCATCCGCCTCATGACCTCGCCGACCACGACTGCGCTCACCTTGCAGCAGCCGCTCAACAACATCGGCCGCCTGGCGATCATGGCGACCGCCTGCGCCCTCGGCGGCGCCGGCGAGAACATGACGACGCCGCTCCACGACGAGGCCCACGCGCTCCCCGCCGAGGAGGCGATCCGCGTCGGCGCGGCGCTGCAGCACATCGTGGCGCACGAGACCGGCGTCGCCGAAACGATCGACCCGCTCGCCGGCTCGTACTACGTCGAAACCCTGACCAAGCAGATGGAAGACGCCGCCATGGCCGAGGTCGATCGCATCCTGGCGCAGGGCGGCGCGCTCACGGCGATCGAGACCGGCTATTTTCAACGCGCCCTCGGCCGCGAGCAGTACGAACGCCACCGCGACATCGAGAACGGCACGCGCAAGTGGATCGGCGTCAACCATCTCGTGGTGCCCGGCGAGAAGCGGGAGATCGACATCTTTCGCCCGGACGACGGCGTGGAGGCCGCGCAGATCGCCCGCGTGCAGGCGCTCCGCGCCCAGCGCGACGATACCCGCGTCGCCGAGACGCTGGAGGCCGTCCGCCGCGCGGCGCGCGACGGCACCAATCTCGTCCCACCCTGTCTCGACGCGGTCAAGGCGTACGCCACGCACGGCGAGATCTGCAACGCGATGCGCGACGTCTTCGGCGTCCACCAACCCGACGCGCAGCTCTCGAGGCTCTGACGCCGTGGACCACCACTCCCGGCGTCCGCTCCGCGTCCTGCTCGCCAAGCTCGGTCTGGACACCCACACCGTGGGCGTCACCGTGATCGCGCACGCGCTGCGCGAGGCGGGCATGGAGGTGATCTTCCTCGGTCTCAAGCAGACGCCGGAGACGGTCGCCAGCGCGGCGATCCAGGAGGACGTCGACGTCGTCGGCATCAGCACGCTCTCTGCCGGCCACACCCGCAGCCTGCCCCGTCTCGCCCGCCTGCTGCGCGAGCAGGGCGGCGGCGACAAGCTGCTGGTGGCCGGCGGCGTGATCCCCGAGGAGGACCGGCCCCTTCTCGAGGCCGCGGGCGTCGCCCGCACCTTCACGATGGGCACCGACACGCGCGACATCGTGGCCTACCTGCGCACCTGGTGGGCCGAACGCCAGGCCGCGCTGGAGCCGCTCCCATGATGAAGAGTCTCGCCCTGCTGCCGCGACGGCCCGACCTCGCGCGTGCCCAGTTCCGCGACTACTACGAAACCCGCCACGCGCCGCTCGCGCTGCGCCACTTCCCGTTCGCAAAATACGTCCGCAACCACCTCTTGGATCACGACGGGATCGGCTTCGACACGATCTCGGAGTTCTGGAGCAACGACCTCGCCGGGCTCGCCGCGCTGATGGGCGGCGAGATCGGGGTGATCATGCGCGAAGACGAACGCCGCTTCATGGATCAGCCGGCGATCCGTTCGGCGGGTGCCGAGGAGACGCTGCTCGCCGGCACGCCCCGCACCGTCGAGGATCGGCGGCGGCGGAAAGAGGCGCTCCTGCTGCGCTGTCCCAATGGCGTCGCACCATCCGCCTTCGCTGCGGCCGCCGCCGATTGGGGCCGCGCGCTCGCCGCGGATGCCGGCGCCACGCTCGAGCGCGTGACGCTCGACGTCGTGGTGCCGTGGGAGGGCGCGCCCTGGCCCTTCGACGCGGTGCTGTGGCTGTGGACCGCCGGCACGGCGCCGGCGCGCGCGCGGCAGGTCGGCCCGGGGGTGGCGCTGTGGGAGGCCGTCGCCGTCGAGGCCTGCGAGAGCGCGGCCCGCGACGGCTGATCGACCGCG
>JAXLXP010000008.1:0-293269 GCA_046327955.1 Binatia bacterium
GCCGCGAGCGCGGTGCCACCGACGAGGAGTACCGCCGCGACGAAAGCGCGCCGCCGCCCGAGCAGTGCGTCGGGTTGGCGCTCGGGCGCCCTGGAGACGTCCACCATCATCGAGTCCTCCTCGTGTCGGGTCGCGGCAGCGCTACCAAGCCCGTCCCGGGGCGGTCAAACGAAATGCGCACCTGGCGCCCGGCCCGGTGCTACACGCGCCGCCCGCACACTGCCGCCGCCAGGAATCCCGGGTAGATCGCGCGCAGCCGCACGGCGTCCGGCACGACCGCGACCTGCGCGAACCCCGCCCGCACGAGCGCGCCGATCCAGTGCTCGGCCGTGAGGAACCCGGGTGTCGGCCGCCGCAGCGGATCGAGCGTCACGTCGACGAAGCTCTCCAGCAGGCGGAACGGCAGCTCGGCGCCGACGACGCGATCCGCGAACGGGCGCATCCCCTCGCCGACGACGAGCCAGCCGCCCGGCGCGAGCGCGGCGTACGCTTCGCGGAGCACCGTGTCGAGGTCGCGCGCGAGATGGAAGACGTTGACGCCCCACACGAGCTGGAAGGTGCCCGGGGCGACGTGCTGCGCGGCCCATGGCTGGTTCACGTCGAGCACCCCGGTGCGCAACGGCACGCCCGGGAAGGCGGCGGTCAGCGTGCGCTCGGCGCGGCGGCGGAAGAACGCCACCGGCTCCGTGGCGACGTAGTCGGCGAGCCGCTCGCGCGCGCCGCGCGCGGCCAGCTCCTCGAGCAACGCCTCGCTCGCGCTGCCGAGCCCGGCTCCCACCTCGAGCACGGCGGTTCCTTCGCCCACGCGCGCCGCGGCGGCGCGCGCCGCCACCCGGTTGTTGAGCGCGTAATACGGGTTCGTGTTGCTGAAGTACGTCACCCAGAGCGCGACCTTGCCGAGCAGCGCGCGTTCGCCCGTCGTCTCGCCGCGCGCCACCTGCGGGAGAATCGCGGCGGCGGCGTCGAGGAGGGCGTAGGCCGGCGCATACGCGGGGTCGGTGGCCAGACCCTCGGCGCGGATGGTGTCGAGGTCGACCGGCGGCCGCGGCGCGGCGAGGCGGATCCGGTCGCGCACCCAGGCGACTGCCGGATGCGTGGCGGGCGCGGAGCCGAGCCTGCCGGCGAGGTCGATCGCCAGGTGGAGCGCGTAGAGCTCGACCAGCTCGCATGCGCGGTGCTGCGTCGGGTTGAAGAGGTCGGTGCCGAAGCCTTCGGCGGCGAGGAGGTCGTATGCCGCGGCGGGCAGCGGCGCGATCGTGATCACGTGGTGGTCCTGCGCGGCGGCGAGAGGGTCACGCGACCCGCGAGCAGCAGGGTGCCGTCGGCCGCATGCGCGGCCAGCCGGCATCGCCAGAAGCGGAGCAGGCGGCGGTCGAGGCCGGCGGTGAAGCGCACCGGGCCGGTGTGGCGCCGCACGTGCACCACGACGTCGCGATATTCCGCGATCACCGCCGTGTTCGAGAGCCCGTGCGACTGGAAGCCGGCCAGCAGCCCTGCCGCCTGTGCGGCGCCCTCGAGCAGCTGCGGCCACTCCCACGGGCCGTCCCCGGTCGCGGCGCAGGTGAGCGTGTCGCCGTCGAAGGCGGTGATCGCGCCGACGAGCAGCGCGGGCCCACGGTGGCGCAGGACGGCGGCCGGCGCGGGCAGGCTCATGCGAAGCGCAGCCGCGCGCGGGCGGCGAGCCGCCCGTCGGCACGGACCTCGGCGTCCACCGTGACCCCGGCCGGCACCGGCAGCGGACCGGCGGCGCGGATCTCGATGGTCGCGTCCGGTCGCAGCGGACGGTGGAACGTGCAGCGGACGACCTCGGCGAGTGCCCGCGTCGGGCCGTGCGCACGGAGCAGGGCCGCCGCCACGTCGGCCATGAGCCCGGCGACGTATGCACCGGGCAGGAACGGGTCGCCGGGGAAGTGTCCGCGGCAGAGGGCGCGGGCGTGGGTGCGGCAGAGCACCCCGCGGGCGGCGGTCGCGGTGACGGCGAGCTCGGCGAACGGCGCTGCCGCCCCCGGCGTCGTCATGCGCCGCGTGCCGCGAGCGCGCGGCCCACGTGCAGCCGGGTCACCCAGCGCCAGAGGTCGCCCTTCAGCCCGCGGCCGCGGAGCCGCGCGTGCAGCGTTGCCTCGTCGTTCACCTTCATGCCGGGGAGGATCCAGTTGCCGCGCGCGCGCGGCGTCGCGGACGACCTCGGCCAGGCCGTGGCGCACCGCGGGCGCGAGATGAAACCACGGGGCGTGGAACGCCTCGGCGGACGGGACCTCGCCGCGCGCGACGAGCGCCTGCGCGAGCGGCGTCTCCGGGTACACCCGCACCCCGCACATCGCGGTCACCGCGGTCGGCTGGCACTCGTCCATCACGCGGATGGTTTCGGCCACCGTCTCCCAGGTCTCGCCTTCGCCGCCGAAGACGAGGCTGTGGCAGAACGGGAACCCGCGACTGCGGCAGATCGCCGACGCGGCACGGATGTCGTCGACGGTGAAGCTCTTGCGGAACGCGCGCAGGGTGGTGTTCGCGGCGGCGTCGGTGCCGAAGTCGATCGACTGACAGCCGGCGGCGATCATGAGGTCGAGCAGCTCGGCGGTGAAGCTCCCGGGCGTCACGAAGCACGACCAGCGGATGCGCCCGCCGAGGGGTCGCAGCGCCGCACACACGCGCTCGGCGTGACCGCGGGGCGCATTGAAGACGCTGTCGACGACGAAGAACTGGTCGATGCCGTGATCGTCGAGCAGCGTGCGGACCTCGGCCGCGACGTCCTCGGGGTTGCGCAGCCGCATGCCGCGGCCCTCGATCACCGGGTAGGCGCAGAACGTGCACTTGAAGTGACAGCCGCGCTTGGTCTGCACGTTCGCCATGCCGCCGTGCTGGAAGTAGGCGCGGTTGTCGATCCAACGCCGGTCGGCGCGCACGCGGTCGACCGCCGGGAGCCACGCGGGCGGCGCGATCGCGACGGCGTCGCTCGCCGCGTCCCAGGCCGCGACGCCCGCGGTCCCGCGGGCATCCTCGCCGGCGCCGAGCCGCGCGAGGAGCGCCGGGAACGCGACCTCGCCTTCGCCGACGACGCCGTATGGGACGCGCAGCGTGGACAGGTAGTGCGCCGGCATGGTGGTGAAGGCCGAGCCGCCGAGCACGATGGGCGCATCGCTGGCCGCACGGCAGGCGGTGACCACGCGGCGGTAGTGGGGCAGGTACGACACCGTGTCCGGCCACGCGCAGTTGTCGACGTTGCGCAGCGCCAGGCCGATCGCGTCCGGGCGATGGCCCGTGATCGCGTCGTTCACGTCGCGGTCGACGTCGGTCGAGAAGCAGAGGTCGAGGAGGTGGACGTCGTGGCCGGCGGCCGCGGTCGCGGTGGCGACGTAGCACGCCCCGAGGGGTGCCACCGGGTCGGGGCTACGCTCCTGGTTCGTCGAGACGAGGAGGACGCGCATGTCACCTGCGCGCCGGGCCGTCCCCGCCGTTCGGAAGGCCGGTGATGCCGAGCGTGCTGCGCACGCGCAGGAGGTCGTTGCCGGGTACGGCCGCCGGCCGCCCGGCGCGGATCCCCTCGGCCCACCGCGCGTGCTCGCGCGCGAGCAGCCCCGGGGCCGCGTCCCAGTCGCCGCCGCCCGAGATGAGGCGGACGAAGGCCTCGCGCATCGAGAGCTCCGTGGGGGAGTGGTCGAGGATGCGGCGCGCGGTCCAGAAGTAGGAGTCGGGATCCTCGTTGTGGTCGTAGAAGAAGTAGAGGAACCGGAGGTAGCGCTCGAAGGCGCCGCGGTAGGTCTCGTCGTAGGCGCGCAGGGCCTCGGTCTCGTCCAGGCTGCCCGAGAGGATGCCGTCGATCGTGCGCGAGCCGAGGAACCCGGCGAGGCAGGCGAGGTGGACGCCGGTCGAGAACACGGGATCGATGAAGCACGCGGCGTCGCCCGCCATCAGGTAGCCGCGGCCGAAGAACTGCGTGCTGGTGTACGAGTAGTCGCGGATGATGTGGATCGGCGAGACCAGCGTCGCGGCGCGTAGGCGGTCGGCGATCGCGGGGCAGCGCGCGATGAAGCCGCGGTACGTGTGCTCCGGGTCGGCCGCCGTGGCCTTGGCCCAGCGCTTGGCGTCGACCACCGCGCCGACGCTCATCGTGTCGTCGTGCAGCGGGATGTACCAGAACCACCCGTCGGCGAACGCGGCCGAGAGGATGTGGTTGGCGAGCTCGCCGGGCAGCCGCTCGGCGCCGCGGAAGTAGCCGAACACGGCGAGGTTCTTGAAGAACTCGTTGAAGCGGCGGAGCTGCCGCGAGCGGCCGATGAGCGCCGCCTGGCCGCTCGCGTCGACCACGAAGCGCGGCGTGAGCCGGAGTTCGGCGCCGTCGCGGCCGCGGGCATGGACGACCGGCGTGGGCCCGTCGGTGTCGATCGCCGTGACCGCGTGCTCCTCGCGGACGTCGGCGCCGTGCGCGCGCGCGTTGTCGAGCAGCAACTGGTCGAACTCGGACCGCACGACCTGGAAGGCGTACGGGCGGCCGCCCGGGTCCTCGCGGAACCAGAAGCTCCACGGCTCGCGCTGGCGGCCCCACTGGAAGGTTCCCCCGGGCTTGCGCAGGAAGCCGTGGCGCTCGATCGCCGGCGTCGCGCCGATCGCGTCGAGGATGGGGAGCGTGGCCGAGAGGAGCGACTCGCCGATGTGGTAGCGCGGGAACCGATCGCGTTCCAGCACGAGGACCCGATGCCCGGCATCGGCGAGCAGCGTGGCGGACACCGAGCCCGCGGGCCCGCCGCCGATCACCACGACGTCGGGCGTGACCGTCGATCCAGCCATGGGAAGCGCCCGTGCTTCTAGTGTCCCGGCGCGCGCCCTGTCAATTCGACCGCGGGCGCGGGAAGACCGAGCAACTCGGCGAGCGGCACGGGGTGCAGCCCGCGTGCCGCGAGCGCGGGCACGAGGAGCCGGACGACGGCCGCCGCGTTCGGGCGGTCGACGCAGCGTTCGGTCGAGCGCTGGTGGGCCTCGGCGCCGTCGTGCAGCACGATGACGTCGCCCGGCCCGGTGCGCGCGAGAATCGCGTCGACGATCTCCTGCGGCTGCCGGCCGGGGCGCCAGTCGCCGACCGACACCGTCCACGCCACGATCGCGAAGCCCTCGGCCTCCGCGGCCTGTGCCGCGGTCTCGGTGAGGAAGCCGAAGGGTGGGCGGTAGAATCGCGCCGGCGGCGCGGCGACGCCGGCGCGGTCGAGCGCGGCGTGGACGGCGAAGCGGGCCGCGCGCAGGTCGTCGACGATCGTGTCGTGGCCGAAGAGCGGGCGCACGGCGTGGTCCCAGGAGTGGATGCCGAGCGCATGGCCCTCGCGCGTCATGCGGGCGAGGAGACCGTCGTTGCGGGCGTCGGCCGCGTTCGCACCCAGGAGAAAGAAGGTGGCCGGCGCGTGCGTCTCCGCCAGGGCGTCGAGGACGGCTTCGGTGCAGCGCCCGTTCGGCCCGTCGTCGAACGTGAGCGCCACGGCTGCCGACGCCGCCGAGCCGCGCGTGTACACGTCGTGCAGGAGGTCGCCCTCCGGCAGCAGCACGCCGGGCGTGCAGCCGGCGAGCGCCGCGAGCGCAACGAGGAGGGCGCGCGTCAGCGTTCGACGCGGCTCACGCGGTTGCCGTCGAAGTATACGACGAACGTCGCCCAGTGGTTGTGCCAGTAGGTCCACGCCGCCGCGTCCAGGTTGGGCGTGCGGTGTGCCGGCGGGTAGCCGAGCGCCAGGAGCACCTGGTCGCGGGTCATGCCCTCCTCGACGGTCCCGCTCTCGATGAGCTCGCGGACGTGCGTGCTGGCCGCCGGGGCCGGCGGCGCGCCCTTCTTTCCGGTCGGCTTGCCCGCCGGTTTGCCCGCCCCTCGCGGCAGCTTGCCGTGTGGGTCGTCGGCGACGAAGAGACGGCTCATGAACTGGTCCATGGTGATGACGTGGTCGCCGTACTTGAGCACCGCGGTGATCGGCGGATGACCCTCGGCCTGGAACTTGACGCTGCTGCGTCGCACTTCGAGGATCTGGACGCGGGTGCCGAACGGGACCATCACCCCGACCTGGTAGTTGACGTCGGAGACCTCGGGTTTCTCGTAGTGCAGGTTGCAGCAGAGGTAGCGCGTCTGTCCGACCAGGGGGTTGGGGACCACCGGTCCGTGACAGGCGGCGGCCAGCCCGACGACGGCCAGCAGGGGGACCAGGTGCGACAGTGCTCGATGCATGGTCGGGGGGTAGCAAGTTCGTGCGCGCCGATCAATGCACCGGTCGCCCCGCGGCCTGGCCTCCGTGCGACACATCGGCTAAGCGAACCCGGATGTCCGAGTCCGAGGAGCCGATGTCCGGCGCCGTCGTCCTGGCGCCACCGGCGCCGCTCACGCTCGCCATGCTCGGGGAGGTCGCCGCCGGCGCCGCCGTCGCGCTCGGCCCGGGGGTGCGGGCGCGGCTCGAGGCGAGCCACGATCAGCTCCTCGCCCTGGCGGCGAGCGGGCGCGTCGTCTACGGGCTCAACACCGGGTGCGGGCCGCTCGTCGACCGGGCGGTTCCGGCCGCGGATCGCGCGGAGTTCCAGCGCAACCTCGTGCGCAGCCACGCGAGCGGCATCGGACCCGCGCACCCGCGCGCGGTGGTGCGGGCGACGATGGTCGCGCGCGCGTTCTCGCTCGCGCAGGGGCGCTCGGCCGTGCGGCCGATCGTGGCCGAGACGCTGATCGCGATGTTGAACGCCGGCGTGCATCCCGTGATCCCCGAGGTCGGCTCCGTCGGCGCGAGCGGCGATCTCGTGGAGCTCGCCCACGTCGCGCAGGCGCTGATCGGGGAGGGCGAGGTCGAATGGCGGGACCGGCGGTGCGACGCGAGTGCGGCGCTGCGGGGCGCCGGGATCGTGCCGCTCGTGCTCGAGGGCCGCGAGGCGCTCGCGCTCATGAACGGGACGTCCTGCGAGACGGCGCAGGCGGCGCTGCTCGTCCTCGGGGCGGAGGAGCTGATCGCCGCCGCCGAAGCGGCCGCGGCCCTGGCGATCGAGGTCTTCGGCGGCAACCCCGAGGCGTTCGACCCGCGCGTGCACGGCGCGCGGCCGCACGCGGGACAGGCCGCGTCGGCGGCCCACCTGCGCGCGCTGCTCGCCGGCAGCCGGCGCCTGCGCGACGGCGCGGCGCGCTCGAACGGGGGCAGCGTTCGGCTCGCCCCCGTGCAGGACGCCTACACGCTGCGCTGCGTGCCGCAGGTGCTGGGCGCGGTACGCGCGACCGTCGCACACGTGCGCGGCGTGATCGAGGTCGAGCTCGATTCGGTCACCGACAACCCCACGTTCTTCCCCGAGGATGCGACCGTGCTGCACGCCGGCAACTTCCACGGCCAGCCGGTGGCCATGGCGGTGGACCACCTGAAGGTCGCCCTCGCCGAGGTGGCGCTGTTCTCGGAGCGCCGGCTCGCCCGCCTGCTCGATCCGGCCACCAACGGCGGGCTCCCGCCGTTCCTGATCCGCGACCGCGCCGGGGTGCGCAGCGGCCTGATGGGCCTCCAGTACTGCGCCAGCTCGACGATCGCGGACAACGCCGTGCTCGCGCACCCGGCGAGCCTCGGCTCCGTGCCGACCAACGCCAACAACCAGGACGTCGTCGGGATGGGCAGCGTCGCGGTCCGGCAGGCGCGGCGGGTGATCGAGAACGCGCGGCGCGTGGTGGCCATCGAGCTCTTGGCCGCGGTCGAGGCGGTCGACCTGGTCGGAGTCGACGGCCTCGCCGACGGGACCCGGGCGGTGTGCGCGGCCGTGCGGTCGCGGGTGGCGCCCCTGCTCGAGGACCGCCCGCTCGGGGCCGACGTCGAGCGGCTCGCGGCTGGGCTCGATCGCGTGGCCGCAACCGGAGTATAGGGCGGCCATGTCCGCTGCGACGGTCGTCTTCGTCGAGCCGCCTTACGTCTGCTGGGACCGGGCGCGGGACCGCGTGCGCCAGGGCGAGGAGGAGATTCCGGGCATCGGAACGCTCACGCTCGCGGCGGTCGTGCGCGCCGCCGGACACCGCGTTCACGTCGTCGACGGGAAGCGCACCGGGACGTCGGTCGACGCGGTTGCTCGTCGGGTCGCCGCACTCGGGCCCGACCACGTCGGCATCTCGGCCACCACCATCTCGATCCACAATGCCGCGCGCATCGCGGCGGGGGTGAAGGTGCTCGTGCCGGGCGCGGTCGTGACCGTCGGTGGCCCCCACGTGAGCGCGGTGCCGGAGCGCACGCTCGAGATGTTCCCCGGCTTCGACTACGGCGTCGTGGGAGAGGGCGAGGCGGCGTACCCGGCGCTGATCGCCCGCGTCGGCGCGGGCGCCGATCCGCGGGACCTGGCGGGACTCGTCTGGCGCGACGGCGCGGGCGTACGCGCGAACCCCCGCGCGCCTTACCTCGACGGCGCGGATCTCGACCGCCTCCCGGAACCGGCGTGGGATCTCGTTGCGGACTTCCCGCTCGACTTCCAGCCGAACGTCTTCAACTACCGCGCCACGCCGGTGGCGAGCGTGCTGACGAGCCGCGGCTGTCCGTTCTCATGCACCTTCTGCGACCGCTCGACCTCGGGCCGTCGCGGTCGGTTCCACAGCGTCGAGTACGTGGTCGCGATGTGCCGGCGGCTCGAGCGCCTGGGCGTGCGGCACGTCTTGTTCTACGACGACCTCTTCACCGTGAGCCGCCGCCGCGTCGCCGAGCTGTGCGAGCGCTTTCTCAGCGAGGGGTTCCGCTTCACGTGGAGCTGCAACAGCCACCCGAACCTGCTCGACGAGGAGCACCTGCGCCTCATGCGCCGCGCGGGGTGCTGGCAGATCTCCTATGGCATCGAGTCGGGCTCGCAGCGGATCCTCGACGTCGTCAAGCACGAGGTCCGCATTCCGCGCATGCTGGAGACGCTCCAGCAGACGCGGGCCGCAGGCATCCGCGTGAAGGGCCTCCTCATGATGGCGCATCCGACCGAGGACGAGGACAGCCTCGCGGAAACGGCGGCGTTCCTGCGCACCGCGCCTCTCGACCTGGCGCAGGTCACGAAGTTCACCCCGTACCCCGGCACGCCGTCCTACTCCACCATCCACCAGTACGGTCGCTTCGACGAGGACTGGGAGCGCATGAACGCCATGAACTGGGTGTTCGTGCCGAACGGGCTCACGCCGGAGACGCTCGAGCGCGCGTTCCGCGCCGCCTACCGCGCGTTCTACTCGCGACCGGACGTCCTCTGGGGTCTGGCGAAGACGCTCGCCGGCGAGCCGCGCTTCCTGCGCCGGATGGCGACCTACCTGCGCGTCGGCGTCACGGATTGGCTGGCGACCCCGGCGGCCCGCGACGCCGAGACGGCGCTCGCCCCCTGACGCTGCCGGTGGCGATGATCCGGCTGCGGGACGTGCACAAGACGTACCGGGGTGGCGCCGCGCAGGTGCGAGCGTTGGCCGGGGTGTCGCTCGACGTCGCCGCCGGCGAGTTCGTCGCGATCGTCGGCCCGAGCGGCTCGGGCAAGAGCACGCTCCTGCACCTGATGGGCGGCCTCGACGTGCCGACGTCGGGCGAGGTGATCGTCGACGGGATGCCGCTCGCGGGCATGACGGACGACGAGCTCACGATCTTCCGCCGCCGGCGGCTCGGCTTCGTCTTCCAGTCGTTCAACCTGCTGCCGACCTACAGCGCGGAGGAGAACGTCGCGTTGCCGCTGCGACTCGACGGACGCCGTTCGCGCGACGTGCGCGAGCGCGTCGGACGGGTTCTGGCGCAGGTGGGTCTCCTCGATCGACGCCAGCACCGTCCCGACGCGCTCTCGGGCGGCGAGATGCAGCGGGTGGCGATCGCGCGCGCGCTGGTCACCGATCCGGCCGTCCTCCTCGCCGACGAACCGACCGGCAACCTCGACACCGCGACCGGGGACCGCATCCTCGACCTCCTCGCCGAGGCGAACCGCACGCGCGGCTGTACGGTCGTGCTGGTGACGCACGATCCGCGCGCCGCGGCGCGCGCGAGCCGTGTCGTCACGATGCGCGACGGGGTCGTCGCGGCCTGACCGGCGCGGCGCGGTCGGGCCGCGAGCGCCTGGCCGCCCACTTCTGTGCGCCGGCTCACGAACTTGTCCGCACGTGGCCGCAGCGCCGAGCGGCCGCACGTGCGCCACGCGTGCGCGATGCCGTGACGCTGCGCACCCGACGTCGCGCGGGCGTCGTTCGCACGGGCGCGGCTCCGCGCGGCACGCCGCTTGCGATCTCGATCCTGCACGGGAGGCCAGTCATGCACACGCAACGACGCACCGGGCTGCCGCACCTGATGGGGACGTTCGTCCTCGTCTCGACCGCGGCGGCCGCCGAGTTCGGCGATCCGCTCCGTGGACTGACGCCCGCAGAGCTGGAGCGCTTCACGGCGGGCCGTGAGGCCTTCGCGCAGGTGGAGACGGCGGCCGATGGCCTCGGTCCGGTGTTCAACGGGACTTCCTGCGGAGGCTGTCACGACGTCGGCGCCATCGGGGGAGGGAGCGAGCTGGTCGAAACTCGCTTCGGCACCGTCACGGACGGCGTCTTCGACCCCCTCGCGGGGCTGGGCGGCTCGCTCATCCAGACCGACGGAATCGGCGTGCAGGGAGCGTGCACGTTCGTCGGCGAGGTCGTTCCCCCGCAGGCGACGATCGTCGCCGGGCGGCGCACGACGCCGCTGTTCGGCCTCGGGCTCGTCGACGCGGTGCCCGATGCGGAGCTGGTGGCGCTCGCGCGCCAGCAGGCCCGCTTTCGGCCGCAGACCGCCGGCCGCCCGAACTTCGTCACCGACGTCGCCACCGGCCTCCCGGCGATCGGGAAGTTCGGTTGGAAGAGCCAGGTCCCGTCGTTGCTCCACTTCTCCGCCGACGCGTATCTGAACGAGATGGGCATCACCACGCCGCTGTTCCCGGACGAGAGCTGCCCACAGGGGGACTGCACGCTGCTCGTGTGCGATCCGGTCCCCGGCGTCGACGACGACCTCGAGGACGTCGAGAGCTTCCGGGACTTCATGGCCTTTCTCGCTCCGCCGCCCCCCGTTCGTGCCGGAGGTGCCACGTGGCAGGGGGGGCGCCTGTTCGCGCAGGTCGGGTGTGGCGACTGCCACGTGCCCGCGCTCGTGACCGGGCGCAGCGAGGTTGCGGCGCTCCGCCGTCGCATCCTCCAGCCGTACTCCGACTTCCTGCTCCACGACATGGGGAGCCTCGGCGATGGCATCGAGCAGGGCCAGGCCACCGGGCGCGAGATGCGCACGGCCCCGCTGTGGGGGGTCCGTCTCATGACGACGTTCCTCCACGACGGGCGGGCGCACTCGATCGCGGAGGCGATCCTGGCACACGACGGCCAGGGGCGGCGTGCCCGCGACGGCTTCGCCGCGCTGTCGGCGGAGAAGCAGACGAGGCTCGTGGCCTTCGTGCGCGGGCGGTGATCGGTTTCAGCGTCGCGTGAGGCGGTCCGTCACGCGCTGTTTTGCCTCCGGCGCGGACCAAGCGGGGACCAACTCGTCGCGGAATCGGCGCTGCTCGTCGTCCGAGACGGGGATCGCCGCGCCACGGAGGGCCCGCTTGGTGGCGGTGAACGCCTGGCGCGGGTGCGCCGCGAGTCGCTCGAGGTGTGCGCGCGCTGCGGCGATCGGGTCGGTGGCGATCTCGTCCACGAGGCCGAGTCGCAGGCCCGTGTGTGGATCGTAGAGCCCGGCCTCGAGCACGACGCGTTCGACCGACTGCGGCGCGACCCGCCGGCGCACGACCGTGAAGATCTTCGGCGGGAACTGCAGGCCGATCGCCACCTCGTTGAGGCCGATGCGGAGCGCCGGGTCGTCGGCCATGACGCGATGGTCGCAGCAGAGCGCCAGCACGCACCCGCCGGCGATCGCGTGGCCGTTCACCGCGGCGACCAGTGGGCCCGGGTAGCAGTAGACCTCTTCCACCAACGCCTCGAGGAGGTCGAGGAAGCGCGCCATCCCGCTGCGGTCGAGCGCCGCCACCTCCTTGAGGTTGAGGCCGGCGCTGAAGGCACCGTTGCTGCCGGCGAGCAGCACGGGTCGCCCGGCTGCCGCGCGGAGCCGCGTGCGGATGTCCTCCATGAACGCGGTCCCGAGGGCGTTGCGCGCAGGGCCGGCGAGGGTCAGCTCGTAGACGTCCGATGCCATGCCCGGGGGTTCTACCCCGGCGGTACACCTGTCACCAGGATGCGAATCCGCCCGCGAGGGCGGGGCGGCCACCGGGGCACCGCCCAGCCCTCCGAGGCCGACCTACAGCGTGAAGGGCGACCTGGGCGTCATGCAGTACCCCTGCGCCTGACAGGATCCGCAGTCCGGGTGCGACCGACTGCAGACGTTGTTCTCGAAGGTGGCGGCCGTGAGCGGGCCCGGGGCATAGAAGATGACGGGGAAGGGGGCGCCGAAGATGGTCGAGCCGTTCCCCAGGACGACGTTGTGCCGCACGATGGCCGGGCTCGCTGCGGAGGCGAAATAGACTGCCGCGGCGGCGCCGTAGCTCACCGGGCTCGTGCCGACCGTGGTCTCGATCACGTTGCGCTCGATGTTGATTCCCTTGTTGCCGCTGCCGAGCTGGATCGGGAAGGTGCGGTCCTGGAAGTAGTTGTCGTTGATGTAATCGCTGTTGCTGTACGTGTCGGTGTAAACTCCGATGTTCGCACCGTAGTAGAACAACGAAGGCCGTCCGATGAAGCTGTGGTGCACGCGCGCGCAGCGGTAGACGCCCCAGAGGGCGTCGTGGATCGTGATCCCGTCGACTTCCGTGGTCGTCTGTCCGTTGCAGTTCACCCCGAACGACCACGGGCCCGCGATCACCGACTGCAATTGCAGGGTATTGTAGACCTTGCTGCTCGCTGAGGTGACCGCGATCGCCTCGCCCGCGCAGCCCGTTGGCGTGCTGCACGTCACGCTGGCCCCATGGAGGTCGAGATTGACCCCACCCTCGACCCTGAGGGCGGGCCCCGAGGGGCAGGAGAGGTCCGGTCCGAGCTCGCACCGGTTGCTCGAAGCTTCGTGGCATCCCGGGGGCGGAGAGCTTCCGCACGACGTCGTGCAGTAGTCCCCGCACGCGAGGAGAATGTTGTTGGCCCGTGCGCTCGGAGCCCACAGAGCGACCGCCAGCATCGCTGCGCCACCGACGATCCCCCACGTGCGCCGCACTTCGTGACCGCTGTCTTCCGTCATCGCTGTTCCCTCCTTGAGTGTTGGCGGACCTCGCCATCGGCGACCGTGCCGATGCCGGCGAGAAATATACGGTGTCACGCCATCCAGATGTCAATGAGGAAACTGCGAGAAAGCTATTCCATCCACACTCACGCGCACCCGGTGCGAGATTGCCCAACCGCAGGGGGTCGTTGTCCCCCGAAGTGCCTAGCGCGAGCGGGGGATTGACTTACGTCGCGGCCCGCGGCGATGCGCGGGCCGGTCTGGCGCGCCTGCCGGGGTCAGATCTGCATGACGCCGCGGCGGGGAGCGGACGTGCCGTACGTCTCGCGGGTCAGCGGCGCGCCCATCTCGGCCAGAACGGCGCGGTGTTGCGCGACCGGCGTCCGCATCAGCCGCTCCTCGAAGGGCGCGAGCCGCGCGAAGCTCGGGAGGTCCAGCACGCGCGCGACGAATGCCGCGGTGATGGGCCAGCGCCCGGCGTCGACCCGAAAGCGCGAAAACGCGGCGTTGCGGAAGAACGACGCGACCGCGACGTCGCCGAGCGAGAGCGAGCCGGCGAGGAACCCGTCTTCCGGAAGCTGCGTCTCGAGATAGTCCAGCACGTTGGGGACGTCCTCGCGGAGCGTCTTCTCGACGAGATCCGTCTTGGTCGGCTCACCCCACACGGCCGGGCCGATCGCGACCTGGTTGAAGAGGCGCCAGATGAACACCTCGCCCATCCGCGTGTCGGCGAACTCCTCGAGCCAGCGCACGTGCGCGCGCGCGACCACTCCGGCCGGCAGGAGCGCCGGCTTCGGGTATCGCTCCTCGAGGTACTGGCAGATGACGGAGGAGTCGCAGAGCGTCGTCTGGTCGTCGACCAGCACCGGGATCCGCCGCAGTGGACTCAACGTCGTGAAGCGCTCGTCTCCCAGAAAGGGGACGATCGGGTCGATCTCGTAGGAGAGCCCTTTGACGTCGAGGACGACCAGCACTTTGCGCACGTACGGGGAGAGGTAGCTCCCGATGATCGTCACCGGTTGGCTCATGATGCATCCTCCCCGACGGTGTGCGCTCAGGTCTTTGGCTTCAGCGCTTCGTCGATCGCCTGCTTGAAGCCGTCGATGGACCGGGTCTGCAGGCGCTTGCCCGCCACCAGGAAGGTCGGTGTGCCCTGGACGTCGGCGGCACTCGCCTCTTTCATCTCGCGCTCGACCTGCGCCTGCACCTCGGGCGAGGCCAGGTCCTTCTCCCAGCGGGCGACGTCGAGCCCGATGCGCCCAGCGTACTCCTTGAGCTTGTCGGGCCCGAGCTCCCGGTTGTTCTGGAACAGGACGTCGTGCATCTCCCAGAACTTGCCCTGTTTCCCTGCCGCCACGGCGGCCTTCGCCGCCGGCATCGCGAACGGGTGGATCGAGACGAGCGGAAACTGTTTGTAGACGAAGTTGACGTCGTTCGGGTACGCCTTGAGGACGTCCGGGACCAACGCCGCCGCCTGCGAGCAGAACGGACACTGGAAGTCCGAGAACTCGACGATCGTCACCTTCGCGTTCTTGGGGCCCCTCATGGGCGAGTCGCCGATCGGGATCGTGTAGACCTTGTTCGGATCGATTGCCGGCCGGGCTGCGGCCGCGGGAGCCGCCTTCACCTGGGCGATCGCCTTCTCGAGGCTCTCCACTTTCGCGAGGATGTCCTTCTGGCCCTTCTTGATCTCCTCCATGTCGGCGGGGTTTCCGCACCCGCCGAGGGCGGCGAGCGTCGCACAGAGCGCGAGTCCGATGCGCATTCGTGTTCTCCTTCGACCCGTCCCGGTGGGGCGGGCGTCAACGATCGTTGGCGGTTGTTGGCGAGTCGGCACGCGATCGACCATCCCGGCTCAGGTGAAGCCGGTGCCGCCGGGGTGGCGGGTGCTGTGGACGGCCGAGAACACGCCGCGGTCGTCATAGGACGGCGGCGCGATCGCGATCAAGGGTCGTCCGGCGTTCGGCGCCGCCTCAGGCCAACCCGCCGACCGAGCCGACGGACCCGTCCTCGCAGCGGTACGTTCCCTGAAAGCCCGCGGTGTAGACGTAGGCGTCGAGGGTGCACGACGAGCCGTGGCGTGTGAACGATCCCGTGTATGCGTACTGCTCGCCGGTGGCGGTCAGCCGCACGCGGGTCTTCTTCGCCAGCGGGCACCCCTGCGTCGGCTTGCACTTGATGGTGGCGTTGATGACGGCACCGTGACCCTTCGTGCGAATCGTCGCCGGTGACCCGGCACCCGTCCGCGCGTCGGTCGCATCGCCAGTGTAGCGGGCCGCGAGGCTCGGGCTTGCGGCGATCGCCACGAGCAGGACGGTGCCAGCCACGGCACGACGTTGGAGTTGCATGGGTCGTCCTCCTTTCGGCATCCCGTTACGGGCCGACGAGCTTCTTCGTGCCGTGCGCCCGCAGCGTCCCGGCCGTCCGGAAGCCGGTGTCGTCGGCGTGCAGCGCGACGCTGACGGCGGCGCCGTCGGCGGGGGCGAGTGCCGCGTCCCGGAGTGTGGCCCGTAGCTTCGTGCGACCGCGCCGCGCGTTCACCGAGACGACCAGCGCGCGCAGCGCGCCGGTCTGGGTCGCGAGCCGGAAGCGGTGGCGTTGCCGGCGCAGCGCCGGGCTCCTGCAGAAGAGCGTCGAGTCTCCGACCGTCACGGTGACCACCGGCGGGTCGGTCGCGAGGTCGCCGAGCGCCGCCGACAGCTCGGCCGCGACCGTGAGCCGGCCCGGGCGTCGGCCGCGCGCGGGCGCCGCGGTGAGCCGGGCGTCGGCGAACGGCGTGCTCGTGCAGGCGTCGTCCGCGAGGTCGAGCGCGCCGTCGCCGTCGTCGTCGCGGCAGTTTCGACACGCCGTGCCGCGCTCGACGCAGTCCGGAATCCCGTCGCCGTCGCCGTCGACCGCGGCGGGCTCGCAGGTATCGGGGAGGGCGTTGGCGTTGCAGTCGCTGTAGGATGCCTCGCAGACGTCGGGCACGCCGTCGGCCGTGCAGTCGCGGGCGGCGGGGATGCGCCGGCTCGCGGCCACGAACAGCGTGCCGTGGTCGCTCACGGTGGCCAGGTCGTCTGCGCCGTCGCCGTCGAGGTCGGCTGCGACGATTCCGCCCAGGCGTCCCGGGACGGGGACGTGGATGCCACCGCCGAAGTGCCCGCCGCCCGTGTTCGGGAACACGCGCACGCCCGTGCCATCGGCGTCGGTGACCGCCAGGTCGGCGTCACCGTCGGCGTCCAGGTCGGTGGCGAGCAGCATGCGCGCGGTGTTGCCGCCGACGAGCAGAAGGCCCGCGGAGCCGAGAGGGCGCCCCGAACCGGGGACGGGCAACCGGTCGAGGGGCACGAGACCCGCGCCGCGATCGTTGCGCAGCACGCGGATGCGCATCTCGCCGTCGATGGCGTCGACCTCCAGAGAGGCGAGGTCGGCGTCGCCGTCGCCGTCGAAGTCGCCGAGCGCGACGCCGATGCGAACGTCGGGACTCGCGAGCGCCGCGATCGAGGGCTCGACGGCGAGCACACCGCCCGTGTTGCGCAGAACCTGCAGTGCGGTGGTACCCGGGGCGACCGTCACGACGATCACATCCGCATCGCCGTCGCCGTCGAGGTCACCCGCTGCCAGGGCGAAAATGGACGTGCCCGCGGTGCCAGCCGGGGCCTCGCCGGTGAACGTGCCAGCCGCGTTGCGGAGCGTGGTCACGGTGGCATCGCCCGTGTTCGCGACCACGAGGTCGCGATCACCGTCGCCGTCGAGGTCTACGGCGAGCAGCGGACCTGGCGCGTCGCCGACGCCCACCGTCGCGATCGCCGCCGTGGTGCCGGCGCCGTCCAGGCGGAGCACCGACACCCGGTCGTCGCCGGCGTCGCTGGTGGCGACGTCGAGATCGCCGTCGCCGTCGAGATCGGCGGCCACCACGTCGGCGGGGCGCGTGCCGACGGGAAAGACGGCGTGCGGCGTCACCGTCCCGTCCCCGGCCCCGTGGAACACATGGACCTCGTAGGGGAGGCGGCTCGTCGCCACGACGACGTCTGTACGACCATCGCCGTCGGCGTCGCCCGTCGTGATCGCGCCGGCGCGCTCGACCGCCGAACGCACCGGCGCGGCGAAGTCGCCGGGCGGTACGAGGTCGCACGGGTCGGGCACGCCGTTGGCGTTGCAGTCGCGCCCGGCGAGCTCGCACTCGTCGGGGACGCCGCTCGCGTCGCAGTCGCGGCTCGCGGGGGACGGTTGCTGCAGAAGCGCGGTCACCGCCCCCCCGACGTAGCTCGTGACGACGAGGTCGCGGCGGCCGTCCAGGTCGAGGTCGGCGGCGGCGAGCGCGATCGGGCCGTCGGGCACCGCGATCGCGACCGGCGCGGCGAACGCGCCGCCACCCAGGTTGCGCGCGAGGAGCACCTGGCCCGTCGTGAAACTCGTGGTGGCGATGTCGCGCAGGCCGTCGCCGTCGAGGTCGGCGAGCACGACCGCGGTGGGATCGGTGACCGGGATCGTCCCGAGGACCGTCCACGGCGTGGCTCCCGGGTTCTCGAGCACGACGATCTCGTCGCCGGTCATGGTGGCGGCCACCGCGTCGATGTCGCCGTCGCCGGACAGGTCGCCGGCTGCGAGCGCGACCGGGGCGTCGACGGTCGCGACCACGTGTCTGGTGCCGTCGTTCATGCGCAGGGCGACGTCGCCGGCGGTCCGGTGCGCGAGGAGCAGGTCCGGCGCTCCGTCGCGGTCGACGTCGACCGGAGTCGCGGCCGCGGGCCCCCCCGGCTCGGCACTGGTGACGGGCCCCAGGAAGGCCCCGACGCCGTCGCCGCGCCGGACCGTGATCGTGTTCCCGGCGAAGTTCGTCGTCACGAAGTCGACGTCGAGATCCCCGTCGAAGTCCCCGACGATGAGCCCCGTCGGCCCGTCGCCGACGGCGAAGGGACTGTCGGTGATCTCGCGGAACGTGCCCGCACCTTCGTTGGCGAGCACGGTGACGGAATCGTCGCCCGTGTTGGCGACGAACAGTCCGACGTTGCTGCCGCCGCCGAAGACGAGCCCGCCGAGAGACGTCGCGACGATCGGTCCGGGCCGATCGCCGACCGTGATCGTGTCGCGGCCCGGGAACGTGGCGCCACCGGCGTTGAGGAGGACGGTGACGGAGCCCGCGTCTGGGATGGTCAGCGCGAGGTCGGTGTCGCCGTCGGCGTCGAGGTCCGTGGCCACGATGCCGAAGACGTGCGGCAGCCCGGTGGCGAGGGGGACGGCCCGGAACGCGAGCGGCGACAGATCGGCCGCGTCGGGCCGGCCGTTGCCGTTGCAATCCTGCGCGCCGGCGGGCGTGGGGACGAGGAGACCGAGGAACACCACCAGCAGGAGGCGCGGCATCCCTGCGCCCTAGCGAACTTTCCTGGTCCCGTGCAAGAGCGCAGGGCGGGTGCGCCGGTCGCGCTACCAGCCCGTGTGGTGACGTTCGATCGCCGCGCGGACCCGTGCGGCGAGGGCGTCGCGGTCGTCGTAGGAGAGGCCTGTCGTCGGGATGGGCCGCTCGACCACGAGATCGACCGGCCCCGGCACGACGGTGAGCTGGCTGCCGCGCGGCATGAGGCGGCGCGTGCCCCGGCAGATGACCGGCACCACCGGCAGGCCGGCGCGGATCGCGAGCACGAAGGCCCCCTTCTTGAACTCGCGCAGGCGGCCGTCCCGGGATCGGCTGCCTTCGGGGAAGACCACGACCGAGCCTGCAGTGCCGTCGGTGCGGTTGAGCGCGGCCATCGCGATCTCGGGGTTCTCGCGGTCGATCGGTACCATGTCGAGCGTGTCGAGGACGGCCCCCACGACCGGATGGCGCCAGAGCTGCTTCTTCGCCGCGAAGCGCGTGCGCCCCGGGAGGTGGCCGAGCAGCGCGAGGATGTCGAGGTGGCTCTGGTGATTCGGGGCGATCACGAACGGGCCGCCGCTGGCGAGATGTTCGGCGCCGTGGACCGTCACGTCGACCCCGAGCATCCAGGTGAGGTCGCGGGCGCGGGCTTTCGCGAACTGCCAGACCAGCTCGCGGTTGCCCGTGACACGGTCCATCGTCACCGCGACCGCCGCCATGCCGACCATCATCGAGCGGAACAGGTACGGCGACGCGGCGGCGCGGAGCCCGCGTGCCTCGGCGTAGCCGACCCCCACGCCGCTGATGGTCGCTTCGCCCGACTCGGCCATGGGCGGACGCTGTAGCAGCTTCGTGGGGTCGGTGCGACCCTTGCCGTGCGCCTGCGCGGCGCGTCGGGACGGCTCGTTTTCGATTGACAACCGGCAACGGGGCTCGGTACGGTCCGCGCGCTCACGAGTCCGTCGAGGCACGCGTCGCCGCGTCGGCGACCCGAGTCGAATGGAGTACCGCACCATGCGCCGCTTGCTGCTCTCCGCCCTGCTGATGTCGTCCTTCCCGATGGCCGTCCACGCCGCGAATCAGACGGTCTTGGGGAACCAACTCGTCGTCAAGGACGGCGGAGTCGCCGCGAAACGCAAGATCGTCGTGGTCGCGAAGGAACTGGCGACCGACGACAGTATCCTCGGCAACCCCGTGACCAGCGGCGCTGCGATCACGATCACCGCCAACGGCACGACACCCGCGATGCAGACCTTCCAGATGCCCGCGGGCACCAGCCTCGCCGGCAAAGCGTTCTGGAGCGGCGACGCGGTCAAAGGCTTCAAGTACAAGGACGCCCTCGGGGAGAACGGCCCCGTCAAGGGAGCCCAGGTCAAGAAGGCGGGCAGCGGCGTCTTCCTGATCAAGGCGCTGATCGACGGCAAGCTGGGAACCATCTCCGTGCTGCCGCCGAACGCGGGCACCGATGGATGTGCGCTGCTGGCGATCCACGGCGGCGATTTCTACAGCGTCGCCTTCCAGACCGGCATCCTCAAGAACAAGGGCACCAAGCTGTTCAAGGTGACGAAGCCCACCACCGAGGCGACCTGCGGGCGGTGCGGTGACGGCATCGTCGACCCCGAGGAGCAGTGCGACGCGCCGGGCACGGCGTGCGGGACCTCGCCGGGCGCCGTCTGCAGCGCCGACTGCACGTGCCCCTGCGACTTCCTCGACCCGTCGGAGTGCATGTTCCCGTTCCCGAGCGACTACCTCACCGTCGCCGACGCGACGAGCCACACCACCCGCCGGGTGCACTTCGCACCCTCCGGCATGCCGCACAACGTTGCGAACTCGCCGTTCGACGTCACCGAGTACAACCGCAGCGACGGCTTCAGCGCCGGCTCGACGATCCTGGTCCACGTGCAGGGGGTCGACGTGGCGCAGACCGGCGCCGCCCCGATCACGGACATCGCGCGGTCGCTCGACTCGAGCTCGCCCATCGTGCTGGTCAACACCGCGACGCTGGCGCACCACATCCACTGGGCGGAGATCGACTCCAACGCCACCAGCAGCGCGACCGGCGCGCTGATCATCCACCCGGCCGTGAACCTGGACGAGGGAACGCGCTACATCGTGGCGCTGCGCCACATGAAGAACGCGAGCGGCGCGTCGATTGCGCCGAATCCGGACTTCGTCGCGTACCGGGACAACACCCCGACCGGCTCTCCCATGAAGGAGGTCCGCCGGGCGCACATGGAGGACCTCTTCACGACGCTCGCCGCCGCGGGCGTGCCGCGCGGCGACCTGTATCTGGCGTGGGACTTCACCGTGGCGAGCCGGCAGAACAACACGGAGCGGCTGCTCGCCATGCGCGACGACGCCTTCGCCGCGCTGGGATCGGCGGCGCCCGCCTTCGTCGTCTCGAGCACGTCCACGAACGACGAGATCACCGGATCACCCGCATCGTCAGGGGACGTACCAGTACCCCGGTACATCGACAGCACGACGGCGCCCGCGCGCCTGGTCCTCGACGCGAACGGCATCCCGGTCCGCCAGGCGACCACGCAGCCGGCGCTGTTCATGTGCATCATCCCGACGGCGGCGCTGCCCGGCCCGCTGGACGCTGCCATCCCGGCGCGGGCGTCGATCTACGGCCACGGGCTGCTCGGGTCGCACACGGAGGTCGGCGCCGGGAACGTCCGCGACATGGCGAACGAGCACAACTTCGTCTTCTGCGCGACCAAATGGATCGGCATGTCCGACGAGGACGTCGGCAACGCGGTCGCGATCCTGCAGAACCTGTCGAGGTTCCCGAGCCTCACGGATCGGCTGCAGCAGTCGATGGTCGATCAACTCTTCCTGGCACGGTTGATGATCCATCCGGACGGCTTCGCCTCGGACCCGGCCTTTCAGGACGCGTCCGGCGACTCGGCCATTGACCCGAGCGCGGTCTTCTACGATGGGAACAGCCAGGGAGGCATCTTCGGCGGTACGGTGATGGGCATCGCGCAGGACATCACCCGCGGCGTGCTCGGCGTGCCGGGCATGAACTACTCGCTGCTGCTCACGCGCAGCACCGACTTCGCCGCGTACTCCGCGTTCCTCTATCCGGCGTACACGAACGAGTTCGAGCGTCCGCTCGGCCTGGCGCTCATCCAGATGCTGTGGGACCGCTCGGATTCGAACGGCTACGCCCGCCACATCATGAACGATCCGCTGCCGGGCACGCCGCCGCACGACGTGCTGATCCACGTCGCCTTCGGCGATCACCAGGTCGCGAACGTCGCGACCGACGTCGAGGCGCGCACGATCGGCGCGTCGATCCACCAGCCGGCCATCAACCTCGGCCGCAATCCCGACGTCACCCCGTACTACGGGATTCCGGCCATCTCGGGCTATCCGTTCGCCGGCTCGGCGATGGTCGTCTGGGACAGCGGCGCGGCGACCCCGCCGCTCACCAACACGGCGCCGTCGACGCCGCCGGATCCGCACTCCGACCCGCGCAAGTCGGCGGTCGGGCGGAACCAGAAGTCCGAGTTCCTCAAGATCGGTGGCGCCGTGGTCGACGTCTGCTCCGGCGCCCCCTGCACGATCCCCTGAGACGACGAGAGCCGGTGGCGCGCCGCCGCGGTGTGCCACCGGCTCCGTGTGTCGGCTTCGCCGCGCCGCGCTCGGACGTCGTTTCCTTCCCGCAGAGGGCTCCGCTCGATGGCGCTCGATGCGTCGGACGAGGTCGTGATGCTGGGCTTTCCGCGGCGAGGCCATGCGTCATGCCGGCGAGTTCTCTCTCGTCGCCCAGCCGACGCTGGGCGGGTCCAGCGGCGGGCCGATCTTCCTCGCGTCCGACGGCGCGTGGGGTCTGAGGCTGGTGAGCCAGACGCTCTCCGACGAGTCCGGTGGCCAGCTCGCGGCCGTCGTCCCGAGCATGGTCGGGCGGGCTCGTCACCGCCGCTCGGCGGCGAGCCCGGCGCCGGTCGCCGCCCGGGTCGTGATCGCGGCGTTCAGGAGGTGTCGGGCATCGCGCACGCGCAGCCCGAGGAGCCGCGCGACGTCGTTGAGCACCGCGATCTCCGCGAGCGACACGCGCCCGTCACAGGCGGCGAGCTCGGCGAGGGCGCGGACGATGGCGGCGGTGGTCCGGGGGTCGGACTCGGCGAGCCAGGCACAGGCGACGCGGAGATCCGGCGGCGCGGCCGTCGGATTACGTATCTCGCGCCGCGCGAGGTGGGAGACCGTGCCGAAGCCGAGCGTGTCGAGCCGCGTGAGCGCGGCGTCCTCGGCCGGCGTGACTCGCCCATCGGCAGTGATCAACGCGACGGCGAGCCGTGCGAGACAGCGGGATGCGTGAGACTCCATGAGGCCACCCCCTCTCGGACCTGGGGTTAGACTCACTTCGGCGAGAAGGATTCACCGAGGCGATGCGCGCGGGCAGCGGGGCCGGGCAGGCGATACGACGCCCGTACGTCGCCGGGCCATCGTCTCGATCGAGGAGGGAGTGGTCTTCGCGGCTCACACCCTGATCGGGACGGTGCGCTGGAGACCTCGACGGCCGGCCGACCGGGCGACGTGTGCGCCGCGCGGAACGCCCGGGAGCAGTTGGCCGGTGGTGGCTTCCTTCCCCGGCGGCGTCCGGAATGGTACGGAGCCGGCGATCCGTCCACACCGGTGATTGGCAGCACCTGCGCTGATCAGTGGCTCGTGGCGGGGTGAAGCGGTCGAGGAGCAGCCATGAGCGACGAAGCCGAGCGCAGGATCTTTCCTCACTGGACCGACACGAGCGGCCCGCCCGCCACCGGCATCTGGGCCGAGCGGCGCCGGCTCGCCAGCGCGATGCGGGCCGTCATCGAGCACCTGGTGGTCTCGGCCGCGCCCGAGGAGGAGCTGCGGGCGGCAGCCGACGCGCTCGAGCGCTTCGCGGCGCGCCTTGCGGGACACCCGCAGCGCCGCACCCTCGAAGGCTATGCCGAAGCGGCGACCTCGGGCGACGTGCGGGCCTTCTTCGATTACAGTCCGCTGATCGGGCTCTCCAACCCGATCTCGCCGCCGATGGATCTGACCTCGGACGGCAAGACCGTCCGCGGCCGGCTGCGCTTCGGCACGGCATACGAGGGACCGCCGGGCTGCGCCCACGGCGGGTGCATCGCTGCGGTGTTCGACGAGCTGCTCGGCTACACCCAATCGCTCACCCACCATCCCGGCATGACCGGCACGCTCACCATACGGTACCGCACGCCGACGCCGCTCCACGCCGACCTGCGCTGCGAGGCGACCGTCCAGCGCGTCGAGGGGCGCAAGATCTTCTGCGAGGGCCGCCTCTACGCCGCAGACGTGCTGTGTGCGGAAGCCGAGGGGATATTCATCTCCGTCGGCCGATGATGCCGTCTCACGACCCGACCGGATCCGGGCGACCCGGAGCGCTCTTCCGCCCGCTGCGGATCCGCTCCATGGAGCTCGAGAACCGCCTGGTGCTGCCGCCGATGACCACGCTGCTCGCCGGTGCGGAGGGCGAGATTCCCGAGCGGTTGATCGCGTTCTACGTCGCGCGCGCCCGCGGCGGCGTGGGCTTGATCACCACCGAGACCGCCGAGGTCCACCCGTACACGCACGGCCTTTCGCTCGGCGACCGCGGCTTCACCGCGATCTACGACGATCGCTTCATTCCCGGCTTCCGCCGTCTGACCGATCGGATTCACGCCGCCGGCGCCAAGGTCTCCGTGCAGCTCCACCACCCCGGCAACGCGATGATCATGCTCGACCCCGCGCGCCCGCCGGTGGCGCCGTCGGCGACTGCCTACCCGGGCGGGGCGCCGCCGCGGGCGTTGTCGGTCGAGGAGATCGGCGAGATCGTCGAGGCGTTCGGTGCGGGCGCCCGCCGGGCGCGCGAGGCCGGCTTCGACGCCGTCGACATCCACGGTGGGCATGGCTACCTGATCGCGCAGTTCCTCTCGCCGTTCTTCAATCGCCGCGCCGACCGCTACGGCGGGGACCTGCGCGGCCGCGCGGCCTTCGCCACCGAGGTGCTGCGCGCCGTGCGGCGCAACGTCGGCGACGACTTCCCGGTGATCTTCCGCATGAGCGCCGACGAACGCGTGCCGGGTGGCCGAACGGTGGACGAGTCGGTGGTGCTGGCGCCGTTGCTGGTCGCCGCCGGGGCCGACTGCCTGAGCATCACCACCGGCATGCAGTTCACGCTGCTCTACACGGTGCCCGCGATGGGCATGCCGAGGGGCCTGAACGTCGCGGCGGCCGCAGCGATCAAGGCCGCGGTCGACGTGCCCGTGATGGTGGCGGGCCGGCTCAACGACCCGGTGCTCGCCGAGTCGGTGGTTGCGAGCGGACGGGCCGACCTGATTGCGATCGGTCGTGGGCTGGTGGCGGACCCCGATCTGCCGCGCAAGCTCGAGTCCGGCGCGTGGCAGACCGTTCGGCCGTGCATCTCGTGCAACCAGGGGTGCATCGGCGGGCTGATCGCCGGCTTTCCGTTCACCTGCCTGGTCAATCCCGAGGCCGGGCGCGAGAGCGAAGGGCTGCTCGCGCCGGCGGCGCGACCGAAGCGCGTGCTGGTCGCGGGCGGCGGCCCGGCGGGTCTCGAGGCCGCCCGGGTGGCGGCGGCGCGCGGTCACGCCGTGACGCTGGCCGAGCGCTCGAGCACGCTCGGCGGGCAGTTCCTGCTGGCCGCTCTGCCGCCGCGCAAGGAGGACATCCTGCCGTTTCTCCGATACGCCGAGGCGGAGGTGCACGCGCTCGGGGTGACGGTGTCGCGGGGGCAGGCGGTGACGGTGGCGCAGGTCGCCGAGATGCAGCCCGATGCGGTGATCGTCGCCACCGGCAGCGAGCCGCTGCTGCCCGACATTCCCGGCATCGCGATGGGCCACGTCGTCACTGCGCACGACGTGCTGTGTGGCGCCGTGCCGCCCGGACGCCGGGTGGTCGTGATCGGCGGCGGGCAGGTGGGCTGCGAGACCGCCGAGCTGCTCGATCGCTACGCGGAGCAGGTGACGGTCGTCGAGTTGCGCGCCGAGCTGGCGCCCGACGTCGCTCAGGTGCCGCGCGCCGCGTTGCTGCACGCCCTGGCGCAGACCCGCGTGCGCACGATGACCGCGACGCGGGTGGTCGAGATCACCGCCGAGGGCGTCGTCGTGGAGCGCGACGGGGCGCGCGAGACGCTCCGCGGGATCGAGAGCGTGGTCGTCGCCGCCGGCGTGCGGCCGGTGCGCCAGCTCGCCGACGATCTCGCCGAGATCGTGCCCGAGCTGCACGTGATCGGTGACGCGCGCGGCGGCGGCAGTGCGCTGGACGCCATCGCGGCGGGCTTCGAGGTCGGCCGCCGGATCTGAGCGGCCACGGGTACGCGGGCGCCGGGTCCGATTGACCCGGGTCCGCCGGAGATCATACACGGCACGCGATGTCGAGACCGCTGCGCGCAGCCTCCGTCGTCTCGCGCCGCAGCGCGCCCGCGCCGGCGGGCATTCGGCGGGCGACGCCCTACCTGCCCGAGCTCGAGTCGCTGCGGGGGTGGGCGATCGGGCTCGTCTTCCTCCATCACGTCGACTTCTTCCTCCACATGGATCGCCAGGGCCGGGTCGTCACCGTGCCGACGACGACCCCGCTGCTCTTCTCCCTCGTGCGCGGTGGCCACACGGGGGTGAGCTTGTTCTTCCTCCTGAGCGGCTTCCTGCTCACGCTGCCGTTGCTCCGCGGGGCGCAGAGCGGACGACCGCCGCAGTGGCGCCGCTTCTTCGAGCGGCGCGCTCTGCGCATCCTGCCGCTCTACTACGTCGCCGTCGTCGTGTCGGCGGTCGCGGCGGCGAGCACCCTCGGCGAGATCCTGCGCGGCGTGCCGTACCTCTTCTTCCTCAATGCCTTCCCGAGGCTGGCGACGCCGCTATGGCCATACAGCGCGGTCTGGTGGAGTCTCGCCACCGAGGCGCAGTTCTACGTGCTGCTCCCCCTGGTCGCGTCGCTCCTCGCCGGCCGCACGGGGCGCCAGGTCGGCCTCCTGTTCGGCCTCGTCTGGGCAGTCGGATACTGGTTCCTCCTGATCGACGGCCGCTGGGGGGGGGCGGTCGAGGAGAAGATGCAGCTCGCGCTGTCGCTCTTCGGTCGCGGACCGCAATTCCTGCTCGGTGCGGCGGCGGCATGGGTGTTCGCGCACCACGGTGCCGCCATCCGCGCGTGCACGGGGCGATCGCCGCTGTGCCGCGTCGCGGGGGACGGGTTGCTCGTCCTGTCCGTCCTCGGCCTGGCGCGGCTGCTGCAGTGGGTCTGCTCGATCGGGTACCTGCAGGCAGAGTTTCCCCCGTTCACCGCGTGGCACCTCCTGGAAGGCCTGCTCTGGACGGTGATCCTGCTGCTGGTGCTGCTCGTCCAGCCGTATGCGACGCGACTCCTCTGCCACCGAGTCGCCGGGACCGTCGGGGTGCTGTCGTACTCGCTGTACGTCGTCCACTTCCCGTTGCTCGCGTTCGTGCTGGAGCCGGGAAGGGGAGTCCTGTCGCCGTCCGTCGAGCGGTGGAGCCCGGCGAGCGTCGTGCTCGCCGTCGTACTGTTCGCGCTCTGCTCGGGACTCGCGGCCGTGACCTACCGGGTGATCGAGCGCCCGTTCCTGGTGCGCAAGGCGCTGCGGTAGGCGCGGGGCCGGGGCTACAGTCGCCCGAAGAAGTCGTTGCCCTTGTCGTCGACGACGATGAAGGCGGGGAAGTCCTCGACCTCGATCCGCCAGATCGCTTCCATGCCCAGCTCCGGGTACTCGAGCACCTCGACCTTCTTGATGTTGTCCTGTGCCAGGATCGCGGCCGGGCCGCCGATCGAGCCGAGGTAGAAGCCGCCGTGCCGCTTGCACGCCTCGGCCACGACCGGCGAGCGGTTGCCCTTGGCGAGCGTCACGAGGCTGCCACCGTGCTGCATGAAGAGATCGACGTAGGAGTCCATTCGCCCGGCCGTCGTCGGGCCGAACGACCCCGACGCGTAGCCCGTCGGGGTCTTGGCCGGACCGGCGTAGTAGATCGGGTGGTCTTTCACGTACTGTGGCAGGCCCTCGCCGCGTTCGATGCGCTCCTTCAGCTTGGCGTGCGCGATGTCGCGCGCGACGATCATCGGGCCGCTGAGCGCGAGGCGGGTCTTGATCGGATGGCGCGCGAGCGTCGCGCGGATCTCGCTCATCGGGCGACGGAGGTCGATCCGGACGACCTCACCGCCGAGCTTCGACGCGTCGACCTCCGGGAGAAAGCGGGCCGGGTTCGTCTCGAGCTGCTCGAGGAACACGCCGTCGTGCGTGATCTTGCCCTTGGCCTGGCGATCGGCCGAGCACGACACGCCGATCCCGACCGGGCAGCTCGCGCCGTGGCGCGGCAGCCGGATGACGCGCACGTCGTGGCAGAAATACTTGCCGCCGAACTGCGCACCGATGCCGGTGCGCTGCGTGAGCGCGAGCACCTGCGCCTCGAGCTCGACGTCGCGGATGGCATGGCCGAGCGCGCTGCCGCGCGTGGGCAGGTCGTCGAGATAGCGACAGCTCGCGAGCTTGACGGTCTTGAGCGTCGCCTCCGCCGACGTGCCGCCGATCACGACCGCCAAATGGTACGGCGGACACGCGGCCGTGCCCAGCATGCGGACCTTCTGGTCGAGGAAAGCGAGAAGCGCCTTCGGGTTGAGCAGCGCCTTGGTCTCCTGAAAGAGGAAGGTCTTGTTCGCCGAGCCGCCGCCCTTGGTGACGAAGAGGAACCGGTACTCGTCGCCGTCGGTGGCGTAGAGCTCGATCTGCGCCGGCAGGTTCGTGCCGGTGTTGACCTCGTCGTACGTCGATAGCGGCGCGAGCTGCGAGTAGCGCAGGTTCGTCTGCGTGTAGGTGTCGTACACGCCGCGCGCCAGCGCCGCCTCGTCTCCGCCGCCGGTCCAGACGCGCTGGCCTTTCTTGCCGAGGACGATCGCGGTGCCCGTGTCCTGGCACGAGGGCAGGACCATGCCCGCCGAGACGCAGGCGTTGCGCAGCATGTTGAGGGCGACGAAGCGGTCGTTGTCGGAGGCCTCCGGGTCCTCGAGGATCGCGCGGAGCTGTGCCAAGTGCCCGGGGCGAAAGAGGTGCGACACGTCGCGGATCGCCGCGGCGGCGAGTCGGGTGAGGGCGGCCGGCTCGACCACGAGCATCGGCGCGCCGTGGAAGGTCTCGGTCGCGACGCCGGCGCGCTCGAGACGCCGGTAGGGCGTCGCGTCCTCGCCGTGGGGGAACATCTCCTGGAAGCGAAACTCGGGCATGGGCTCTCCTTACGGGGCCGTTCTAGCCGGAGTCGGGACCGATGGCGAAGGAGACGGGCCCCGCACGCTCCGCGTCGCCCTCACCTCCGGGCTCAGCCCGTTCCGGTGAGGGTATCGGGCGCCGGCTCGGCGGGCTCCCGGCGCGGCCGCCGCCGGCGGTCGTCCCACTCGAGCACGGCCGGCAGCACCACCACGTAGCACACCAGCGTCAAGAAGACGCCGAGGGTGAGCAGTTGACCGAATGCCGCGAGCCCGCGGTGCGACGCGAAGCCGAGGCTGCCGAAACTGAGGATCGTCGTGACCGCCGCGACGAACACGGCGCGGGCGGTGCTGCTGCCGAGGACGTCGACCTCGTCCGTGTTGGTCCGGTGGCGGTGGACGAGGTGGACGCCGTTGTCGACCCCCATGCCGATCAGCATCGGGAGGACGATCACGTTCGTGAAGTTGAACGGGCTGCCGACGAGGACCATCGTCGCGCAGGTGAGGATCGCGGCCAGCACGAGCGGGAAGAACGCGAGCACCGTGTCCCAGACGTTGCGCCAGAGCAGGATCAGGAACGCCACCATGCACACCATCCCGATCGAGAGGGCCTGCTCCATCGCACGCCACGTGACGCGGCCCCATTCGACCATCCACACGGCGCTGCCCGTCGCCTCGGGCGCGATCGCACGGACCGCGTCGACGAAGCGCTCGAGCGCGGCGCTGTCGGAGAGGTCCTCGCGCGGGAAGACCTCGATGCGCGCCCGGCCGTCGGGAGCCTGCATCTGCGCGGTGAGATCGCGCGGCAGGTCGGCGGCCTGCACGTGGGTCGGGGTGAGCAGCGGCCGCAGGTCGCCGAGCTGCTCCGGGAGCGAGCCGACGACGTTCGCGGCGAGGCGTGCGAGCGCGGCACCGGGAGAGGCCTCGGTCGGCAGGGCGGCGAGAAAGCGCCCGAGCGCATCGTGCAGCCGGCGGGCCGCGACGGCGGGGGCCCCGTCGCCGGTGCCGGCCCTCGCGGCCTCGGCCGCCAGCCCCGTGATCGCCTCGCGTTGTGCGGCCTCGCTCGGCGCGGGCGCCGCGGTGATCGCCGGTGGCACGAACCAGGCGGCCGTCTCCAGGATCTCGAGCTTCTCGTCCTGCGCGGCCGGGACCCAGTCGTCCAGCGTGCGCGTGCGCGCGACCGTGGGCAGCGCGGCGAGTCGCGTCGCGAGCGCCCGGGCCGCGGGCAGGTCGGGTGCGATCACGTCGACCGTCCACGGCGTGGTGCCGCTGCGCGCGAGGAGGTCGTTGAAGGTGTCGACCGATTCGGTGGCCGGATCGCGCAGGTCGAGCAGGTTGTAGTCGAACCGGACGCGCGGCAGGAGGACGGCCGCCCCGATCGTGACGGCGACCGCGACCACCCGCACGAGCGCCGCGTAGCGCAGCGGCAGGTGCTCGCACCAGGTGGCGAACCGCGAGGGCGGCCGCGGCGTCACGGGAAGCGGCGGGCGGCCGAGCGCGAGCACCGCGGGAATCACGGTGAACGTGCTGGCGAGGCTCAGGAACATGCCGGTACCGGAAATGAGACCGAGCTGGGCGACGCCGCGAAAATCCGTGAGCAGGAAGATGAGGAAGCCGATCGCCGTCGTGCACGCGCTCGAGAACAGGCCCGGGCCCATGCTCTCCGCGGTCTCGACGAGCGCCTCGCGGCGCGTGCGGCCCCACGACAGCAACTCGAGGTACCGCATGCAGACGTGGATCTCGAGCTCGCCACCGAGGCCGATGATCAGCACGTTGAACACGGCCGAGATCTGGTTGAGGTCGCCGACCGCCAGCGCCGCGAAGGCGTTGGTCCACAGCAGGCCGGCAATCAGGCTCGCCACCAGCGCGAGCACGAGGCGGACCGAGCGCAGCGCGACGAACACCGTCACCGAGAACAGGACGAACGACACCACGGCGACCACGTGCATCTGCCGCCCGATGGCGAGTAGCTCCTCGTAGTTCAGCACCGGGTCGCCGGTGATGCGGACGCGGATGCCGCGATCGGCCCCGAGATCGAGCGCGCGAACGGCCTCGCGGATGGCCGCGACGTGCGGCGCCGCGTTCAGCAAGCTGCCGTAATCGAGCTTGGGGCGCAGTGCGACGACGCGCTGGCGCGCCTCGGCGGGCATTGCCCCGCCGAGCAGCGCGCTGCCCCACGGGTCGGGGGCGGGGCGATGGGTCGTGGTCGCGTCGATGGCGTTCGCGATCCGGTCGAGCGCGGCCGGCAGGTCGACGCCGATCGCCGTGCCCGTGCGCTGTGCGGCGAGCGCGTCGCGCAGGAGCGTGCTCACGCCGACGAGGCTCTGGTCGCGCGCGAGCTCGGCGAGAAAGGGTTGCACGCGGCTCAGCCGGTTGGTGAGGTCTTCGAGCTGCGCGGGCGAGAGGTAGAGGAGCGCGTTGCGGGCGAAGAAGGGGCCACCGCCGGGAACGTCGACCTGCGCGAAGAGGTCGGTGCGCTCGGCGAGCCGGGCTGCCAGCGCATCGGCTGCTCGCCCCGCGACGACCGGGCTGTCGGCGTCGATCACGACCAGGATGCCGTCGGCGAGCGTGTGGAAGGTCTCGGTGAGCTGGCGCTGGCGGACCTGGAAGGGGAGGTTCTGCGAGATGAGCGTCCGCGGATCGGCGTTCACGCCGAGGCGGAGCGCTGCATACAGGCCGAGCAGCGTGGTGACCGCGAGGCAGGCGAGCAGCGTGCGTCCGGGTCGGCGC
This sequence comes from Binatia bacterium, assembly GCA_046327955.1. Taxonomy (GTDB): domain Bacteria; phylum Desulfobacterota; class Binatia; order DP-6; family DP-6; genus JAXLXP01. The sequence continues at coordinate 31,405 of JAXLXP010000008.1, forward strand.
TCGATTCCCGCCACCCAGCGGGCGCAGGCCCGGCCGACGGTCTCGTCGAGATGGCTGCTCATGGGGCGCTGCTCGCGACGTTCTCAGGAGAGCCGTGCGCGCGACCTCGCATCGGAGGCCTGGCGTCGAGGTCCCCCGGGGTAGCGGGCGGCGCGCGCCGCGTCAACCGGCGGCCGCGGAGTCGGCGCCGACGCCGGTCAGTGGCCGCCGCGGCAGCGCGCAGGCGGGCGGCGAGCGCGGTCGCACAGCAGGACGGAGGGCGCTGCGTTCGGCGAGCGTCGCGGCCCGCCGCCACGCGCCGGCGGCCCGCCGTCTCCACCGCTCGGCCGGCACCCCGCTGCCCGCGTCGGCGCGCGCGCAGTACGCAGGCGCGCGAGACGAGGCGCGCGACCCGCGGGGCGCGGACGCCCGACAACTGGATGCCGCGCGCTCGAAGGCGCACGCTGCGGCGGTTCGTGGACGGAAGTGCCCGCGGCGAGCGCGCGGCCGGTCCGCCGCGGGCAGGGTCGCGAGCAGCCGTGCGACGACCGCTGCCGCGTTGTCCGCGGCGAGGCGGTAGTAGGCGAAGAACTGGGCCGGAAACCCGGGCAGCCCGAGTGGGTCCCCGGTGCCGTCGGACACTCCGCGCACGCCGAGGAACGGAACCCCGCGCGCGGCCGCGACCGCCGCGACCGCCGCGGTCTCCATGTCGGTGGCATCGGGTTCGCTTGCGCGCGGCTGCGCCTCGCAGCCGAACACCTCGTCGCCGCCGGGTTGGCACGGAAGAGGTGCTCCGCCGAACGGATCACGGCTCTGCCCCTCGCCACCGACGACGATCTCGGGAGCGTGGGAGACAGACTTCGGCGCCCGGCGGCTCGGGTGGTACCGGCGTGCAGCGGCCGAGCGCAGGGGCGTCCGCGCCCACCGCCGCCGCGGCGGCGAGCAGCCTCGCGTCGACGCCGAAGGATCGGCCGGCGACGACGTCGGTCCACGTCGCGGGCACGGCCACGTCGCCGATCCGCAACCCACTGCCCGCGACGCCGGAGAACACGACCGCCGCGGCGTCGAGCTCGTCGAGCAGCGCCGCCGCGGCGGTCGACGCGTTCACGAGGCCCATACCCGTGAGACCGAGCGCGACGTCCTGGCCGGCGAGCCGCCCGAGGAGGACTGATCGCCCGAGGACGTCCGTGCGCTCCGTCTCCACGAGGCTCGCGCGCAGCGCACGCTGCTCGGCCGGAAGGCGGAGAGCACCACGATCCGTGGCCCGGCCGTGCACGGCGCGGAGACCGTGGCGCAGAGGCCGTCGAGAGGCGAGGGCGTGGGCGGCGGCTCACCGGCGAGGAGCAGCCGCGGCAGGGCGAGCGGTGCGGCCAGCAAGAGCGTCGGGCCGGACATCGCGTGGGGGAACGACTACTCCAGCCGCCGCCACGAGCTCAAGACGAACCGGGCGCCGCTCAGTGCCGGCGGCGGTGGACGCCGAAGGCGTCGAGCAGGCCGCTCACGACGCCGCCGACGGCGTCCGCGGCACCGCTGCCGATCTTGCGCGCGAGCATGTCCATGCCGGCGTTGGCGAGCACCGTCTGCTTGACCGACGCCACGAAGCGCGGGTCGGGCGTGACGGTGGGATGGTCGAGGCGCCCGCGCACCTGGAGCGGTACGACCAGGAGCCCGCGGTCGTCGGTGAGCGCGACGCGCAGGTATCGCCGGCCGTCGACGACGTCCTCGGTGAGCGCCCGCGAGCCGGTGAGCGAGAGCCGCAGATCGACGTCGCGCTGGCCGAGGCGCCCGCCGCCGGTGAGGGTGTAGCTCGCCCCTGCGACCTCGAGGTCGGGACCCGCACGTCCTGCGCGGCGTCGCGTCCGGTGCCGGCGAGGCGCGTGAACGCGAGCCCGGCGGTGCCGAGCAGATCGGGGTGCCGGGCCCGGATCCGGCCGAGCGCGGTCGCACCGAGCAGCGGCTCGAGCTGCCCGAGCGCGCCCGCCCCCGCGCCCATCCCCGCGAGGCGGCCGTCGCGTGCCACGAAGCGCACCTCGAACCCGCTGCCGGCGGTGACGTCGGCATCCAGGCGCGCGGCGGCGAGGCGGCCGATCGCGACAGGGCTGCGTGGACCTGGCCCGCGAAGACGAGGGGCCCGTCACTCGGGAGCAGACGTCCTCGGCGACGAGCCCTCGAGCCGCGCGCCGTGGCCGGTGATCTCCCCCTCGACCCGCACCGGCAGCGGCGGCCGGGGGCGAGGTCGCGACCCTCGATTGCGAGGTGGCGCAGCGCGGCGTGCGCCGCCCGAGCCGCATGCTGCCGCGGCCGGCGGTGATGCTGCCGCTGAAGCGCGGGGCGGCGTCGAGCGTGACGGTGCCGTCGATCGTGGCGTCGGCCAGCTCGAGCGTCTGCCCGGTGACGCGGATCCTGGTGCCCTTCGCGCGCAGCGATCCGTCGAATGCCGGGGCCGCGCCGGCGAGGTCGAGCGTTCCCACGGCGACGACGTGGTCGACATCGGCGTGCGGCGCCACGACGCGTGCGCTGGCGGTGATCGGCAGCGGGCCGGATGCGTGGGGCCGGCGTACGTCGATCGTGATCCGCGTGAGCTCGATGGGCGCGGCGTCGCCGGGCCAGGCACGTGCAGCGTCCCGTCGTGAACCTCGAGCGCGGCGAGCGCGAAGGCCGGCTCGGCTGCCGCCGCGCCGGCCTCGGTGTGCGCCGCATGCGGGCGGAGGCCCACGAGGTCGAGCTGGCCGGCCGCGTTGCGAGCGAGCTGCACGACCGCCCCGTAGAGGACGACGCGCTCCACCTCGATCCGATGGTGCAACAACGGAAGGAGCCGTACCTGCAGGTCGATGCGGCGGCTGGTCAGCAGCGGCGCGACCTCCACGCCCTCGAGCTCGAGGCCCAGGCCACCGCGCAGGCTCACGCCGAGCCGCTCGACGCGGATCTCGTGGCCGAGCGCGCGGCTGGCGGCGGCAACCAGCTCCGGCCCCTGCCGGCGGACGACGGCGCCGAGCGCCAGGATCCCGCCGAGCCCGGCCGCCACCAGCCCCACCCCGACGACGATCCAGCGCGCGCGGCGCGATCGTCCGGGCTTCCTGTCCTCGCCCACCACTCGAGCTCCCCGCCATTCCACGGTGACGGTCCGAGCCGCGAATCACAATCGTGCGGGGTGCTGCGGCGGGTGCGAGGTCCCGGCGGGACGTGGTAGGGTCCGCGGATGGGCGGTCTCAGCTACGAGGAGAGCGGCGTCGACTACGACGTCCTCGACGCGTTCAAGCGCGCCTGCCAGCAGGCGGCGGTGTCGACGCGCGGCGCGCTGGCGGCTCATGGGCTCACCGAGCCGGCGGGCGTGCGCGGCGAGAGCGCGTATCTGCTCGAGACGCCGACCGAGTATCTCGCCCACGTCGAGGAAGGGCTCGGCACGAAGAACATGGTCGCCGAGGCCGTGCAGCGGGCGACCGGGAAGAGCTTCTGGCGCGCGATCGGCGTCGACACCGTGGCGACGATCGTGAACGACCTCGTCACCTGCGGTGCGCTGCCGGTGTCGGTGGCGATGCACGCGGCGGTGGGCGATGCCGCGTGGTTTCGCGACGCCGCGCGCGCGCGCGACCTCGCCGAGGGCTTCGCCGAGGGCTGCCGGCAGGCGGGGGCCGTGTGGGGCGGTGGCGAGACCCCGGCGCTGCGCGGCGTCGTCGCGCCGGGTGCGATCGTCCTCGCTGGCTCGGCGCTCGGCCGCGTGCACCCGAAGTCGCACCGTATCGCGGGCGACGTCGCCGAGGGCGACGCGATCGTGTTCCTTGCCAGCGCGGGCGTCCACACGAACGGCCTCACGCTCTGCCGCGCGCTCGCCGATCGGCTACCGCAGGGTTACGCGACGCCGATCGGCGACGGGCGCACCTTCGGCGAGGCGCTGCTCGACGCGTCGGTGATCTACGTCCGGTTCGTCGCCGCGTGCCAGCATGCGGGACTGCCGCTCAAGTACGTCGCGCACGTGACCGGCCACGGCTGGCGTAAGCTCATGCGACTCGACGCGCCGTTCGTCTACCGGATCACCGCGCCGCGCGAGCCCCTGCCGATCTTCCGTTTCCTGATGGAGGCCGGGCCGGTCGAACGGCGCGAGGCATACGCGACGTTCAACATGGGTGTCGGGTTCGCGGCCTTCGTTGCAGCGGCGGATGCCGAGCGCTGCGTCGCGGTGGCGCGTGCGGCGGGCTACGACGCGTGGCGCGCGGGCACGGTCGAGCGCCAGGGGCACCGCAAAGCGGTCGAGGTGCCGGCGCTCGGGCTCACGTTCGAGGGCGAGTCGTTGCGGCTGCGCTGACCGCGCTTCGAGCCGGTCGCGCGTTTGCCTGCTGAAGCGGCAACGCCGTGCCCGCGGATTGGTCGTCGCGCGGCGCCGGGGACGAGAACGCTTTTGCGACGCGGCCATGCCCGCGCGGCATCGCTCTTGCTCTCTCGGCCGGCGTGTTCATCGACACGACCACCACCGGCGCCCGGAGCCACGATGCGGTTCGCGATGCGGGCACCTCGGTGAAACCGCCCGCGCGGCGCCGGACGATCGTCGTCGTCGGCAATGGGATGGTCGGTCATCGCTTCTGTGAGCAGCTCTGCGCGCACGACGTCGGGCGGCGGTTCCGCATCGTCAGCTTCGGCGAGGAGCGGCGCCCGGCCTACGATCGCGTGCATTTGAGCGAGTTCTTCACCGGCCGGACGGCGGACGATCTCGAGCTCGCCGGGCCGACGTGGCACGCGGAGCGCGGGATGGCGCTCCATTTGGGCGAGCGCGTGACGGCGATCGACTGCGCGGGGCGCACGGTCGTCTCGAGCCTCGGCCGGCGCGTCGCCTGGGACGCGCTCGTGCTCGCGACCGGCTCGGCCCCGTTCGTCCCCGCGGTCCCGGGCATCGAGCGTCCCGGGGTCTTCGTCTACCGGACGGTCGAAGATCTCGAGGCGATCGCGGCGTGGGGGCAGGGCGCCCGTCGCGCGGCGGTGATCGGCGGTGGGCTGCTCGGCCTCGAAGCGGCCCGGGCGGTGCGCGACATGGGGCTCGAGACCCACGTCGTCGAGTTCGCGCCGCGCCTCATGCCGCGGCAGGTGGACGCGCGCGGCGGCGAGGTGTTGCGCCACGCGATCGAGGGCCTCGGCGTACACGTGCACCTCGGCGTCCAGACGCAGGAGATCCTCGGCGCCCCCGCGGTGACGGGGCTGCGCTTCGCCGCGGGCGAGGACCTGGCGGTGGACATGGTGATCGTGTCCGCGGGTATCCGGCCGCGCGACGAGCTGGCGCGGGCGGCGGGCCTCGCCGTCGGTTCGCGCGGCGGTGTCGTCGTCGATGCGGCCCTGCGCACGAGCGATCCGAACGTGTACTGCATCGGCGAGAGCGCGCTCATCGGAGACATGATCTACGGACTCGTCGCGCCCGGGTACGACATGGCCGACGTCGTCGCGCGCCGGCTCTGCGGCGAGGAGGCGACGTTCGCCGGCGCCGACCTCTCGACCAAGCTCAAGCTCCTCGGGGTCGACGTGGCCAGCTTCGGCGACGGCTTCGCCGACGAGACCGTGCCGGGGGGCGCGCGCGGCGTGGTGTTCGAGGACCGTACCCGCGGTGTCTACCAGAAGCTCGTCGTGAGCGAGGACGGCCGGCGGCTGCTCGGCGGCATCCTCGTGGGGGACGCCGATGCGTACGGCCCGCTGCTGGTGACCATGCGGGCGGGAACCGATCTCCCCGCGCGCCCGCACGAGCTGCTGTTCGGGAGCGGCGGCCCGCCCGCCGACGCGCAGATCTGCGCGTGCAACAACGTCACTGAGCGGGCGATCCACCGCGCCATCGCCGAGCACGGGCTGACCACGCTGGGCGGCGTGAAGGCGTGTACGCGCGCGGGCACCGGCTGCGGCGGCTGTCTCCCGACCCTGAGCCGCCTGGTCGAAACTGCACTCGCGGAGGCCGGCCGCGCGGTCGACCACGCGCTCTGCGAGCACTTCGCCTTCACGCGGCAGGAGCTGTTCCAGATCGTGAAGCTGGGCCGCATCGCGAGCTTCGACGCGCTGCTCGCGAGCCACGGCACCGGGAGCGGCTGCGAGGTCTGCCGGCCGGCGGTCGCGTCCATCCTGGCCAGCACGTGGAACGACTTCGTTCTGAACCATGCGACCGTCCAGGACACCAACGACCGGTTCCTCGCCAACATCCAGCGTGGCGGGACGTATTCGGTGGTTCCCCGCATCCCCGGCGGCGAGATCACCCCCGAGCGGCTGATCGTCCTCGGCGAGATCGCCGCGCGCTTCGACCTCTACTGCAAGATCACCGGCGGCCAGCGCATCGATCTGCTCGGCGCCCGCGTCGACCAGCTCCCCGACGTCTGGGAAGCGCTGGTCGAGGCCGGGTTCGAGAGCGGCCACGCGTACGGCAAGGCCATGCGCACCGTGAAGAGCTGCGTCGGGTCGACCTGGTGCCGCTACGGGGTGCAGGACTCGACCACGCTGGCGATCCGGTTGGAGGAGCGCTACCGCGGCATCCGCGCGCCCCACAAGCTCAAGTCGGCGGTGTCCGGGTGCATCCGCGAGTGCGCGGAAGCCCAGAGCAAGGACTTCGGCGTGATCGCCACCGAGCTCGGATGGAACCTGTACGTCGGCGGCAACGGCGGCTCGAAGCCTCGCCACGCGGAGCTGCTCGCCGCCGACGTCGACGAGGCCACGCTCGTCCGGCTCATCGACCGCTTCGTCATGTACTACATCCAGACCGCCGATCCGCTCGAGCGCACGGCGCGCTGGATCGAGCGGATGGACGGCGGCCTCGCGTCCCTGCGACGCGTCGTCGTCGACGATGCGCTCGGGATCGCCGCGCAGCTCGAGCGCGACATGCAGGCGCTGGTCGACACCTACGAGTGCGAGTGGCGGGCGGTCGTGCGCGATCCCGAACGCCGCCGCGCGTTCCGGCAGGCCGCGGGCGGGGACGCGGCGCAGCCGTCGCGCGCGTTCGTGCGCGAGCGCGGGCAGCGGCGGCCCGCCGACTGGCCGGCGGCCGACGGGCTCGCGGGGCCCGTGCTCGAGGAGGAGTCGGCGGCGGCCGACTGGGTGCAGGTGGCCCGCGTCGAGGACGTGCCGCGCGACGGTGGCGTGACGATCCACCACGGCGGAGTGCCGATCGCGGTCTTTCGGTTCGCGAGCCGAGGGGCCTGGTACGCCACCCAGGCGATGTGCCCGCACCGCAGGGACATGGTCCTCGGGCGCGGGCTGCTCGGCACGCAGGGCGACGAGCCCAAGGTGGCGTGCCCGATGCACAAGAAGACCTTCTCGCTCGAGACCGGCCGCGGCCTCTCCGACCCGGCGTATCGCGTGCAGACCTTCCCGATCGAGGAGCGTGACGGCGTCGTGTGGGTGAAGCTGCCACCGGCGGACCGATGCGCAGCGCCGCCCCGGTGTGCGGCGTCCCACGAGGCCCCGTGCGCCCCGGCCTGACGCCGCAGGCGCGTGCCGTGCGCGACGCCGTCGTCGCGACGGTGACGCTCGGCGGGGCGGTCTGGGCGGGATCCGGCCGGCTCGCATACGTCGACCCGGCGCTGTTCGGCTATCTCGGGGCCACGTTCGTCGCCGCGGCCGGAACCGTGTATCGCGCGAGCGCCTTCTGGCGGCGCCCGGCGTCGGCGGTCTACGCGCGTGCGCTCGGTGCGGCCGTGCGCCACCCGGCGACCCTCCGGCGGGCGCTCGCGAGCGGGGCCCGCGATCTGGGCGCGCAGCGCGGCATCGCGCGGCGCTCCCGGACGCGGTGGCTCGCGCACCTTCTGCTCGCGTTCGGCACGCTGGCGAGCCTCGCCATCACGCTGCCGCTCGTGCTCGGGTGGCTCCACTTCGCGGCGGACGGGCAGGACGTCTACCGCGTCGTCGTCGTCGGGATGCCGGCGGGTCGCTTCGCGCTCGACGGTGCCGTCGCGTGGCTCGTGTTCCATGCGCTCAGCCTGGCGGCGGTGGCGGTCGCGACGGGCGCCGCCACGTTCCTCGCCCTCCGGCTGCGCGCGCGCCGCCTGCCGGGGGTGACCGGCATGGTCCACGTGGGCCCACTTGTGCTGCTGCTCGCCGTCGCCGGGACGGGCCTGGCGCTGCCCGCGAGCCGCGGCCTGCCACGCGTGTTTCCCCTGGCCGCCGTCGCGCACGAGATCGCGGTCGTGCTCCTCCTGATCGCGGTGCCCTTCTCGAAGCTCGTCCACGTGCTGATCCGGCCACTCCAGGTGGGCGTGCGGCTCGTGCGCGCGCCGGACGCGCCGCGCGTGGCGTGCGTGTGCTGCGGCGGCCCGCTGGCGCCGGCGGCGCAGCGCGCGGCCGTCGCGCAGCTCCTCGCGGCGCACGGCATCCCGATCGGCGGGCAGCAGGATGCCTGCCCGGCGTGCCGCCGCCGGGGGGTCGCCACGGCGCAGGCGGCGCTCCTCGGCGCGCACTTCCAGCCGCCGCTCACGGGTACGCGGCCGGTGCCGCGGCCGGCGCGGGAGGAGGCCGCGTAGATGGCGGCGCTGCCCTCTTCGACGGAGGCACTGATCGACGCCTTCGGGCCGCACCTGAACCACGAGCCACCAGGCGGGTTCGCCGCGCGGACGGCGCCCGACCGGCGCGTCGACACGCACTGCTGCTTCTGCGGCCAGCAGTGCGGTGTGACCCTGGTGGTCAAGGACGAGCGCGTGGTCGGCGTCGAGCCGTGGGAGGAGTTTCCCTTCAACCAGGGGAAGCTCTGCCCGAAGGGCGTCAAGCGCTACCTGCAGAACAACCACCCCGACCGGCTGCTCCATCCGCTCGTCCGCACCGGCCGCGGGTTCGACCCTATTCCGTGGAACGAGGCGCTCGATCTCGTCGCCGAGCGCATCCGGCGCCTGCAGGCGCGCCACGGTCCCGACAGCGTGGCGGTGCTGTCGGGGGCATCGCTCACCAACGAGAAGGCCTACCTCATGGGGAAGTTCGCGCGCCTGGCGGTCGGCACGCGGCACCTCGACTACAACGGCCGCCTCTGCATGGTGGCGGCGGGCGCGGCGAACCTGAAGGCGTTCGGGATCGACCGCGCCGCCAACCCGTGGGCCGACATCGTCACGACGGATCTGGTGCTGGTGCTGGGCGCCAACGTGTCGGAGTGCAGCCCGATCACGACCGACTACATCTGGCGCGCCCGCGACCGAGGTGCCCGACTCGTCGTGGTCGACCCGCGGCTCACGCCGATCGCGCGCACGGCCGACCTCTATCTCCCGGTGCGGCCGGGCGGGGACGCCGCGTTGCTGAACGCGATCCTCCACGCGGTGATCCGTCTCGGGGGCCTCGACCGCGACTTCATCGCCGCGCACACGAGCGGCTTCGCGGCGCTCGAGCAGGCGCTCGCCGCGTACGCCCCCGAGGCGGTGGAGGCTCGGGTCGGAATCCCGGCCCGCCGCATCGTCGAAGCGGCCGAGCTCTGGGTGCAGGCGCCGCGCACGATGCTGCTGCACGCGCGCGGCATCGAGCATCACACGCACGGCGTCGACAACGTGCTCGCCTGCATCAACCTCGTGCTCGCGACCGGCCGGATCGGCAAGCCCGGGTGCGGCTACGCGAGCATCACGGGGCAGGGCAACGGGCAGGGGGCGCGCGAACACGGCCAGCGCTGCAACCAGCTCCCGGGCGCGCGCGACATCGAGAACCCGCTGCACCGCGCGGCGGTGGCGGCGGCCTGGGGCGTACCCGAGCCACTGCTCCCGGGCAAGGGCGCGACGGCACCGGAGATCGTCGAGCGCATCCAGCAGCGCGAGATCCGCGGGCTGCTGTCGATCTGCTTCAATCCGATCGTCTCGCTGCCCGACGCGGCGTTCACGTGCGCGGCGCTCGAGCGGCTCGACTTCTTCGTCGCCATCGACTTCTTCCTCTCGGAGACGGCGCGGCACGCCGACCTGGTGCTGCCGGGCTCGCTGCACGAAGAGGACGACGGGACCGTCACCAGCACCGAGGGGCGTGTGATCCGCGTCCGGCGGGCGGTCGATCCACCGGGCGAGGCGCGGCGCGACTGGGAGATCGTCTGCGACCTGGCGCGCCGGCTCGGCCAGGGGGCGCGCTTCGACTTCCACTCCCCAGCCGATATCTTCGACGAGCTGCGCCGGGTGTCGCGCGGGGGCGTGGCCGACTACGGCGGCATCACGTACGAGCGCCTCGAGCGCGACATGGGCGTCTTCTGGCCCTGTCCGGACGAGGGACATCCGGGAACGCCGCGCCTGTTCGAGGGTGGCCGGTTCCATCATGCCGACGGTCGCGCGCGCTTCCATGCGGTCGAGTACCGGCCACCGGCGGAGGAGGTGTGCGCGGAGTTTCCGGTCATCCTGACGACCGGGCGGGTGGTCTCGCAGTTCCTCTCGGGTACGCAGACGCGGCGCATCGGGCCGCTGGTCGCGCAGTACCCGGAGCCCCGGGTCGAGATGCACCCGCTGCTGGCGAAGCGACTCGGTATCGCCGACGGCGAGCGGGTTCGCGTCGTCAGCCGGCGGGGTACGCTCGAGCTGGCGGCCGAGGTCGTGGCGACGATTCGCCCCGACACGGTCTTCATCCCTTACCACTGGCCGGGGCGGCAGTCGGCCAACCGCCTGACGCTGCGGGCCTACGACCCGATCGCCGGCATCCCCGAGTTCAAGGTCGCGGCGGTGCGCATCGAGCGGCTGTCGCCGGGGGTGGTGCGGTGATCGGCGAGCTGTTCATCGACCCGAATCGCTGCATCGGCTGCCGCGCGTGCGAGCAGGCGTGCAGCGAATGCCCGGGCCACGGCGGCTACAGCATGATCCACCTCGACTACCTCGCGCGCACGTCGTCGGTGCAGACCGCGCCGACGGTGTGCATGCACTGCGCCGACCCCGCGTGCGCGAGCGTGTGCCCCGCGGACGCGATCCAGGTCGACCCCGAGGGCGTCGTGCTCTCGGCGATGGTCGAGCGCTGCATCGGCTGCGGCAACTGCACGCTCGCGTGTCCGTTCGGCGTGCCCACCCTGCACGAGTCGCTGGACCTGATGATGAAGTGTGATCTCTGCTACGACCGCACGGCGCGCGACCTGAAGCCCATGTGTGCGACGGTTTGCCCGTCGGGCGCGCTCTTCTACGGCACGCGCGAGCAGGTCGAGGACCTGCGCCGCGCCCGCCCGCTCGACCGGTTCCGCTTCGGGGACGCGGACGTGCGGACCCGCAACCACGTGATGGTTCCGGCGCCCGTCGACGTGATGGTCGTGGCTCCTGGCGCGCGCGCCCCCCGCTCGCGTGCGGAGCAACACCTGGAGGAATGCCTGTGGTGACCGAGACTCGAGAACCGATCGCTGCTGCGGCCGCGCGCGCGCTCGACCGCCGTCGATTCCTGTGTGCAGCGGGCGCGGCCGCGGCGTGCGCGATTGGTGGCGACTGGCTCGCCGCCCGCGCGTGGCCGGTCGAGCCCGTGCGCGGCCCGCTCCTCGTTCCCGACGCGGCGGCCCTCGTCGTGGGCACGGCCCGCGTCGTGAGTGCCGCCGGCGGGCGCGAGGCGCTCGCGGTGCGGCTCGACGCCACGACGATCGTCGCCTTCGACCGCCGCTGCCCGCATCTCGGCTGCCCCGTGCGCTGGGCGGCGGCGCGGGGTCGGTTCGAGTGCCCGTGTCACCATGCGGCCTTCGATGCGCATACGGGTGCGGTCCTCTCCGGACCGCCGCGGCGCGGGCTCGATCCCGTGGAGGTGCGGCTCGCATGAACCTCGGCGCGCTGCGCAGGCTGGGGCATTGGCCGACGCTGGTGGCCGCGTTTCTCTACTTCGACGTGAGCTTCTGCGTCTGGTGCCTGTTCGGATCGCTCGGCAACTTCGTTGCCGACGACCTCGGTCTTTCCGCCACGCAGAAGGGCCTCCTCGTGGCGACACCGCTGCTCGGCGGATCGCTCTGCCGGATCGTCCTCGGCACGCTCGCCGATCACGTCGGTCCCCGCCGAACGGGGCTCCTGGGCATCGGGCTCACCTTCGTGCCGTTGCTGCTCGGATGGCTCGGTCCGCACGGGCTGCCCACGTTGTTCGTCGTGGCGCTGCTGCTGGGTCTGCCGGGCGCGAGCTTCGCGGTGGCGCTGCCGCTCGCCTCGCGGTGGTACCCGGCCGAGCATCAGGGGCTCGTGATGGGGATCGCGGGGGCGGGCAACTCGGGCACGGTGCTCGCCTCGCTCTTCCTGCCGCGGATCGCCGCCGCGTGGGGCTGGCCGGCGGCGATCGGCTTCCTGATCCTGCCGACCGCCGCGGTCGGGCTCGTCTTCCTCCGGTGTGCGCGCGACAGCCCGAGTCAGCCACCGCCCAAAGGGCTGGGCGATTACGCGGTCGTGCTGCGCCAGCTCGACACCGTCTGGTTCTGTCTCTTCTACGCGATCACGTTCGGCGGGTTCGTCGGGCTGGCGAGCTTCCTCGGCATCTTCCTGCGGGATCAGTATGGGGTGGCGAAGGTGGTGGCCGGCGATCTCACCGCGCTGTGCGTGTTCGCCGGCAGCTTCATGCGCCCGCTCGGCGGCGCGCTCGCCGACCGCTACGGCGGCATGCGCCTGCTCGCGATGATCTACGGCGCGGTGGCGCTGTTGATCGGGACGATCGCGACGCTGCCCTCGCTCGGGCTGGTCGTCCCCCTGTTCATCGTGACGTTGGCACTCCTCGGCGCGGGCAACGGCTGTGTGTTCCAGCTCGTCCCCTTGCGCTTCCAGCGCGACCTCGGGGTCGTGACGGGGCTCGTCGGTGCGGCGGGCGGGCTCGGCGGGTTCTTCCTCCCCGCGCTGCTCGGGCTCGGGCGCGACCTCACGGGAAGCTACGCGACCGGTCTCGCCGCGGTGGCCGCCCTCGGGTTCTGGGGCATGACGCTGATGGTCGCGGTGAGCGGGGCCTGGCGGCTCACGTGGGCCGGCCGCCCGCGTGACCGCGTTTCGGCGGTGCCGGGCTACGCCTTCGTCACCGCGCGCGGCCGCAGGTCGAGATCCGGCGGCGGCGTGTCCGGCAGCTTCCAGTAGATGTAGGGCTTGCCCTTCTGCGCGTGGAACGCGTTGGCTGCGTCGATCGAGGCATGGAACGCCTTCTCGAAGGCGGCGAAGTCCTTCCCGGCGATCGCCGCCTCGAGCGGCTGCCAGTTCTCGGCGAGGTACTGGGTGATGGCGTCCTCGTGCTTGGGGCGCATGAACGCCCCGAGCTCGAAGAGCCCGACGATCTCCTTGTACTGGAACCGAGCCATCGGCCAGTTCTGGAGCTTGGCGGCGTAGTAGAGCTTCCACGTGCGCGCGCCGATCTCCGGCATGATGCGAGCGAGCCCGGGCTGTACGCTGGCGATCTCCTCGATCGACATCGCGTTCTTGCCCGACCAGAAGGTCATGGCCTTGATCTTCTTCTCGATCTCGTCGTCGGCCATGGGGGTGTCCGTGGTGGGTGCGCGCGCTCAGCCGACGGGCGGTGGCTCGAACGGCCAGTTCGTGGCCTCGGTGCCGCCGTCGACCTCGAGGATCTTGCCCGTCACCCAGCTCGAGGCCGGCGAGGCGAGGTAGAGGGCGGCGAGCGCGATGTCCTCGACCTGGCCGAGGCGGCGCATCGGTGTCAGCGCCTCCATCTTGGCGCGCAGCGCATCGTCGAGGAACGCGCCCAGCGCCGTGGTCTCGGTTGCCCCGACGGCAATCGCGTTGATGCGCACCCGCGGCGCCATCTCGTACGCGAGCAGGCGCGTCATGAACGAGAGCGCCGCCTTGGCCGTGCCGTACGCGACGAAGCCCGCCTGCGGGAAGCGGCCCGCGGCCGACGAGATGTTGACGATGCTGCCGCCGTCGCGCGCGAGCATGTGGGGGATCACGAGACGGGAGAGGAGAAATGCCGACGTGAGGTTGAAGCGCAGGGCCTGCTCGAAGAACCGCTCGCTCGTCTGCAGCGCTTCGCGCGGGGGCGTCCCGCCGGCGTTGTTCACGAGCACGTCGATGCGCCCGAACGTCTCCATGGCGCGTGCGACGACGTTCTCGAGCTGCGCGCGTTCGGTGACGTCGCACGGGACGACCAGCGCCCGGCGCCCGAAGGCCCGTACGCGCGCCGCGGTGTCCTCGAGCTGCTCGGGCGTGCGCGCGGCGAGCACGACGTCCGCGCCGACCTCGGCGTAGGCCGCTGCGATGCCCGCACCGATGCCGCGCCCCGCGCCGGTGACGACGGCGACCCGGTCCGTGAGCCGAAAGCGATCGAGAATCATGCGGCGCTGATAACACTGGCGCCCGCGCGGTGCCACCGCTGCCCGCGCTCGCGTTCGGCGGACTGAAGACCGCCCCCCCGACGCAGCGCATGGTCCCGGTCCTTGGCCCCCGGTGCCCGGTTGCGCGCGGTGCGGCGTTGCGTGCCCCCCCGCCGTCGTGGCACTGGCTCCGGCCATGCCACGCAAGCCGATCTGCGAAACCGCGATGGAGGCTGTCGCCGACGTGCGCGACGGGGCCACGCTCGTCGTCCACTCGTTCGGCCCGCCGCAGGCCTGGCCGACCGACCTGCTCCTTGCGCTCAAGGAGCGTGGGGTGCGCGACCTGACGGTCATCTGCAACTCGACGGCCGCCGGCCCGACGTCGGTGCAGATCCTCGCCGAGGATCGTCAGGTGCGCAAGCTCGTCTGCACCTTCGCCGTGCTGCCGGTCGGGCCGACGCCGTTCTCCGAGCAGATTCGCGCCGGCGAGGTCGAGCTCGAGCTGGTCCCGCAGGGCACGCTGGTCGAGCGGCTGCGGGCGGGCGGGGCGGGGATCGCGGCGTTCTATACGCCGACGGGCGTGGGTACCGTCGTCGCAGCGGGAAAAGAGGAACGCGTCTTCGGCGGCCGCCGCCATCTCCTCGAGCAGGCGCTGCGCGCCGACTTCGCGCTGATCGCCGCGCAACGTGCCGACCCGTTCGGCAACCTCGCGTATCGCTGCGGCGCGCGGAATTTCGGGCCCGCCTTCGCCATGGCCGCGGCGACGACGATTGCCGAGGTGCGGGAGGTCGTCCCCGCCGGGGCGATCGACCCCGAGGCCGTGCACACGCCGGGCATCTTCGTCGACCGGATCGTGAAGACCACCACGCACTTCGACCCGCAGATCGTTCGCATGATGACGATGATGGCGGGACGGACGGTGAAGATGGAGGGGCGCGAGCTCGCGCCGGGCGGACCCCAGGGCCTGCCCCCCGACCTGATGGCGATGCGCGTCGCGGCGCTCCTGCGCGCCGGCGAGTACGTGAACCTCGGCATCGGGCTGCCGACGCTGGTTTCGAACTACATCGCCGGGCGCGACGTCGCGCTGCACGCCGAGAACGGGATCCTCGGCTACGGCCCGTTCCCGGAGGAGGGCGCGGAGGACATCGACCTCTACAACGCCAGCGGCCAGCTCGTGACGCCGACGGAGGAGACGGCGTACTTCGACTCGACCGTCTCGTTCGCGATGGCGCGCAGCGGCCGCGTCACCACCGTCGTGCTCGGCGGCTTCCAGGTGACGCCGGCTGGCGACCTCGCCAATTGGAACGTGCCGGCGACGGGAGTCGGCGGGATCGGTGGCGCGATGGACCTCGCCGCGGGCGGCGGGCGCGTCATCGTGGTCATGTACCAGCGCGACCGCGAGGGGAACTCGAAGCTCGTGCCGGCGCTCACCTACCCGGCGACCGCGCTCGGCTGCGTGCGGGAGATCGTCACCGATCTCGCGTGGATCTCGGTCGACCGCGACGGGTTCGTGCTGCGCGAGGTCGCTCCCGGCCTCGCCGTCGACGACGTGCGCGCGGCGTGCGCCGCGCCGTTGCGGGTGGCGCCGGACGTGCGCGAGATGCAGTTCGCCTGACCCCGCGTTGACGGCGATCGGGAACGGCGGTAGCCGGGACGGGGCGGTCCTCGCTCTGCCGCATGTTGCCCCGCGTCCCATGGCCCACCAGCCGCCGCCGGCGCGCGGTCCTCGTACTCCTCGGGGTGGCCGCCGTGTCCCGGGTTCTCCTGCCGCATGTGCTGCGCCCGATTCTCGTCGCGCAGGCGTCGCAGGCGCTGCACGCGCGGGTGGAGATCGGCGACGTCGATTGCTCGCTGCTCCGCGGCGGTGTGGCGCTCGAGCGCGTGACGGTCCGGCCACCGGAAGGCGCCCCAGCGCCGCCGGCCGAGGAGCCGGCCTGGATCGCGTGGAAGCGGGTCGCGGTCGAGCTGCGCTGGCTGCCGCTCTTCCGGAAGGCGATCCGCCTGCGGACCGTCGAGATCGACTCGCTGCACGTGGCGCTCGACCGCCTCGAGAACGGCGGCTTCAACCTGACGACGCTCGGGAAGCCGCCGGCGGCGGAGGGGGAGGTGCCGCCGCCGTCCGCCGCGCCGAGCCCCTGGTCCTTCGGCGTCGACCGTCTCGTGCTGCGCCAGGGGGGCGTGCGGTTCCGCGATCGAACGCTCCCGGACCTCGAGCCGGTCGAGGTGACGCTCGCGGACGTCCAGGTCGCCCGCGTCGGGCTCGCGCCCGGCGTGTACGGCGAACCGGCGCGCCTCGCGCTCGCGGTGCAGGTGGACCGCGGGCGACTGCGGCTCGATGCGCGCATCGGGCTGCGCGAGGACGGCGTCGCGGTCGACGCGACGCTCTCGGCTCGCCGGCTGCCGCTGCACCGCGTGCGGCTCTACGTCCCCGGCGTGGGCTGGAGCGATCTCCGGGGCGAGCTCGGCGCGGGGCTCCGTTACCGTCGCGACCCGGGCGTGCGCGATGCGCTCGACGGCGTCGTGGTGCTGCGCGACGTCACCGTGCAGGTGCCGGACCTCGAGGCGCCGGCGCTGGCGTGGCGCCGCTTCGCCGTTCATCTCTCGCCGGTCGATCTCGCCGGCCGGCGCGTCGCGGTGGCCGCGATGACGCTCGACGGCGCCGCGATGGTCGTTCGGCCACGCGGCGGCGCCGCGCTACCGGTGGCCTCCCGGCCCGCCGCGGTCGCATCCGTGCCACCGGAGTCCCCGGCCGCCGCGCCGGCCACGGCCGCGACCGCCCCGCCGTGGCGATGGTCGATCGCGTCGGTGTCGATGCCCGACCTGCGCGTGTCCGCGGTCGCGCCCGACGCCGCGGCGGACTTCCGCGTCGCGCTCACCGCGCACGATCTGACCGGTGACGGTGACACGCCTGCGCCGGTGACGCTCGCGGTCGGTGTCGAGGACGGGACGCTCTCGGTCGACGGGGCGCTGCGCATCGCCCAGCCGGGATTCGCCGGGCACGTGAAGCTCGATGCGCTCCCGCTGCCGCAGCTCGTGGCGCTCGCGGGCGTGCTTCCGGCCGGCGTGCTGCAGGCCGGCCGCCTCGCCGTCGACCTCACGGTCGAAGCCGGCTCGCAGGCGCAACCGCCCGGGGACGTGCGCGTGGCGGGGGCGATCACACTGGCCGACCCGTGGCTCGCGGGCACCGACGCGCGCGAGTTCGCGATCGGCGCCCAGACCCTCGCGGCGAAGCTCGACGAGGTCCGGATCCCGGGCGCGCTGGCGGCGAAGCGCGCGGGTGAATTCCCCGGGCCGATCGGCATCGCGCTCGCCGATCTGGAACTCGCCAAGCCGTACATGCAGCTCACGCGCATCCCCGAGGGGCTCGTGCTGCCGCCGCTCGCGCCGCCGCTGGCCGAGGCGGCGCCGCCGCCGGACGCGCCGCCGTCCCCGCCCGCCGCCGCGCCGCCTGCCGTCACGCTGGCGCTGGCGAGGTTCCACCTCGGCGAGGGGCGCGTCTACGTGACCGACCGGACCGTCAAACCCTTCTACGCCGGGGCCATCGACCCGCTCGACGTGGAGGTGCGCGGGTTGCGCTGGCCGGCGCTCGCGATCGCGAGCGTGCGCGTCGGGGCAGTGAGTCCGAAGCAGGGGCGCGTCGACGTGTACGGCGCGCTTTCGCCGGAGCGCGGCTGGGTCGATGTCAGCACGAAGGCCCTCGCGCTGCCACCGTTCAACCCGTACGTGACCGCCTTCTCGCCGTACAGCATCGCGCGCGGCACGCTCACGCTGTCCACCAAGGCCGCGGTGGTGGGCGCGCGCACCGACGTCGGCAGCGCGATCGTGCTCCACGACCTCGATGTCGCGAGCCGGGGCGGCGAGTCGCTCTTTCAGGAGCAATTCGGCATTCCGCTCTCGATGGCGCTGGCGTTGCTGCGCGACCTGTCGGGCGACATCTCGCTCGAGGTGCCGATCACGATCGACGAGGAGGGCACGCGGGTCGGGCTCGGCACGGTGATCGCCGGTGCGCTCCGCGGCGCGCTGGTGGGGGCGATCGCGTCGCCGCTCAAGCTCGCGGGCGCCGTCTTCCAGGGCGGCGAGGGCCGCGTCGCGCCGCCGGCTCCGATCGGCTTCCTCGTCGGTCGCGACCAGCTCGCGCCCGGCGCGGACGACCAGGTGGCGCAGCTCGCGGCGCTGCTCGCGAGCCGCCCGGGTCTCGCGGTGACGCTCAGTGCGGCACCGACGCCGCAGGACATGCGCTGGCTCGCGGAACAGGCGCTGCGCGAGGAATTCGCGGCGCCGCAGGGCGTGGTCGGCGCGCTGCGCAACCTCCCCGAGCGTGGCGCGCGCAACCGCATCGGCGCGGCGCTCGAGGCGCGCGCGACGGGCGAGGTGGGCGCGCTCGACCCCGCCGACGCCGAGCAGCTCGAGCACTGGCTCGGCGAGCGGCCGGCAGTGGGCGCGGACCGTCTCGTGACCCTGGCCACTGCCCGGATCGCCCGCGTCGCCGGGGAGTTCGCGCAGCGCCACGGCCTCGCGGCTGGGCGCGTGGTGCGCGGCGAGGCCGCCGGGGTGCCCGTCGAGGGCGTGCCCGCCGTCCAGGTCACGCTCGGCGCCGCGCGCTGAGCCGCGTCAGCCGCCAGGGCAGAACGCGCCGTGGACGTAGGTGACCATCGCGTCGACGTCGGTCGTGCCGAGCGCGGGGAAGGCGGGCATGTTGTCGTCGCCCTGGCGCACCTTCTCGAGGTAGTCGTTGCGCCCCGTGCAGCGGACGTCGGGCCCATCGACGCCGAGCGCGCTGCGGCCTCCATTGGCGCTGGCGCCGTGACACGTCGAGCAGTTGCCGGCCCAGAGGTCGGCGCCCGTGCGGCCGTGCTGGGTGCAGAGCTGGGCCATGTGGCCGGTGAGCGCGGTGAGGTCGGCGCCGGTGAGGGTGGAGAACGCCGGCATCGCGGCGGCGCGGCCGCGTGAGACCGCGTCGCTCACGAGGGTCGCGCAGCGGACGCTCGGCGCGTCGATCGTGCCGCCGCCGTCCGTCCCGTGGCAGCTGGCACAGTTGCTGCCCCAGAGGTCGCTCCCGCTCGCGGTGCCGGCGGGGCAGAGCCCGACGAGGTAGCTCTGCAGGCGCGTGATCTCGGCGTCGGTGATGCCATTGAGCGCGGGCATGGTGCCGGCCGGGCCGTTGCGGCCGGAGCGCACGGCATCGTGGATGCTACGGTTGCAGCGGATGTTCGACTGGCCGTTCACGCCGCGCGCGTCGGGGCCGTGGCACGACGCGCAGTTGCCGGCGAAGAGCCGTGCGCCGGTCGCGGTACCGGCGGGGCAGAGCCCGCCGAGGAACTGCTGGATGCGCCCGATGTCCGTGAGGGAGAGGCCGGGGAAGGCCGGCATCGTGTCGTCCTTCCCGGTCTGCACCGGCTCTTGGATGTCCCGGTTGCACTGGACGTCGGGTCCCTCGTGGCCGAGGGCGTCCCGGCCGCCGGTCGCGTCGGCCCCATGGCAGGAGGCGCAGTTGCCGGCCCAGAGGTCGGCGCCGGTGCGGCCGGCCTGCGTGCAGCGCTGGCTCAGGTAGGCCTCGATCAATCCGAGCTCGGCATCACTCAGCAGTGCGGCGGGGAAGCTCGGCATCGCGGTGGCGCGTCCGGTGCGCACGGCGTCCCCGACCCGCGTGGCGCAGCGCACGCTCGGGTTGCCCGCGGTACCGCCGGCGTCGGCGCCGTGGCAGCTCGCGCAGTTGCCAGCGAAGAGCTCCGCGCCGGTGACCCCGGCTGCCGGGCAGAGGCCGACGAGAAAGGCCTGGATCGTGCCGATGTCGGTGTCCGAGAGGTTCGGGAAGGCCGGCATGTCCTCGGTCGCGCCAGTGCGCCCGTTGCGGACGGCGTCGTGGATGTTGCGCGTGCAGTGGATGTCGGGACGCCCCTGCACTCCCCGCGCGTCGCTGCCGTGGCAGGAGGCGCAGTTGTCGAGATAGAGGTTCCCCGTCCCGCCTCCGCCGCCTCCCCCGCCCCCGGGGTTGCAGTCGGGCGACGTGACGAGATCGACCCAGTGGCTCAGCAGTTGATCCTCCGCGCTGCCGGGAACGATCCGTTGTCCGCCGCCGTGGGGCACTTCGGCGCGCGGCTTCTGCAGGATGCGCGAGTGCGCCGGTGTCGTCGTGTCGACGTGCCGGAGCGCGGTGTGCAAGGTCGATCGCGCGTCGCCAACCGTCACACGGAACGTCGTCGCCTGTGCGGCGCCGCCGTCGACGTGGCACTGCCCGCAGTTTGGCTCGAGGAGCTTCGGCATGACCTCGGCGGTGAAGAAGTCCCGCGCGCCACAGGCCGCGCCGGGGTTGTCGCCCGGGCGCTCCATGACGAGCACGCCGTGCAGTCCCTTGCCGGCGCCGTGCACGGTGAGAGGGCCGCGCCAGACCCCGAGCTTGCGATTCCAGTGCGCGCGCCAGCGCAATCTCTGTTGGCCGAGCACGCCGAGGATGTGCGCGCGGTGGCCGCGGACGCGCCCGACCGCGGTGAACCGGCCGCTGGCACCGGTGCTGGCGAGGTCGACGGATCCCGTGACGGTGCGCCGGCTGGACTGGGCGAGCGTTCCCGCCGCGGTCCCGCTCTCGCGCGTGTGCGCGATGGCCAACGTGCCCTGCCAATCCCCGTCGAGGCTGGGCGCGTTCGCTGCCCCGTGGCTCGAGCGGCCATGGAACACGAGGAGCGCGCAGGCGATCCCTGCAGCCCATTGCAGGGATCGGCACCAAATTGCACGTCTATCGGCTGCCATCGTCAGCTCCCCACGTCGAAACGGCGGTGGCGGGCGGGGTCGCGCCGTCACTCGCAACACTTCGCAACGGTCGTGCCAGCCGCCACCCTCGCCATGCACCCGCCTGGGAGCTGCGTCTCATTGGATCGCGTCTCCGCCGTGCCGGTCAACCGCGGCTCGTTCCTGGGCAGACGGCGCCGAGCCGCCGCGCATGCCGGTGGCGCGTCCCACGAACGCGACACGCTCGTCGTGCAGATGCCACCCCACGCGCTGCGGCGTTCGCGATGGTCAGGGCGCCGGGAGCCGTATAGGAAGAGGCGCCGTCATGCGTGTGTCCGCCGTCGTCATCGTCCTCGCGCTCCTCGTCGGCCTCGCGCCTGCCGGACCGGCCGCCGCGGGTGGGATCGACGGGGTGAGCTTTCCGGACCAACTCGAGACCCGCGGGACGCCGCTCGAGCTGCGCGGCCTGGGGCTGATGCGCTGGCGCGAGCTGGTCAAGGTGTGTGCGGCGGCGTTCTATCGCGCGACCGGCGAGGCGCGAGACCGCGCCGTCGGGGACGGCGCGCGGCGGCTCGAGATCACCTATCTCCACGCCCTGCGCGCCTCGGACCTCGCGCGCAGTACGACCGAGCTGCTGCGGCGCAACGTGCCCAAGCCGACGCTCGAGGCGATTCGGCCGCGGATCGCCCGGCTGACGGCGGCGCTGCGCGACGTCGGGCCCGGTGACCGGTTCGCGCTCACGTACATCCCGGAGCACGGGACCGACGTCGCGCTCAACGGCCAGGTGCTCGACGTGATCGAGGGCGGGGACTTCGCCGACGCGGTGTTCGCGATCTGGTTCGGGCCACGGCCGCTCGACCGCGACCTGAAGGCCCAGCTCCTCGGCGCGGCCTGAACGGTCCCTTGCGCCGCCCCGGCGGAGTTGCTCAAAGATCCCGAGCACGCTCGGGAGGTGGCACATGGGCAGGGCGGGGTGGATCGGGGCGCTCGTCGGGCTGGTGGGGCTGCTCGCCGGCCCACCGACGCGCGCGTGGGCGACCGCGCAGCGGATCACGGCGGCCGACACGGCGCGCCTCTTCGGTGGCAGTGACGCCGAGGGCGGCGTCGGCGACTGGTATCTCTCCAACGGCGTCGTCGAGGCGATCGTCGACGACGCCGGCGTGGCGAGCGATCTGGTCGGGATCGTGTCGCCGGGGCAGGAGCCGCCGATCCAGTCGGACATCAACCCGACCGGTGGGACGCTCATCGACGTCGGCCGCGTCGGGGCCGACGACGACCAGCTCACGCAGCTGTTCACGGTCGGCGGCCTGTCGACGTCGAACTTCATCCTCTACGACACGGTGAGCGCCCCCAGCGCCGATACGATCCGTGCGACGGGGGCGCTCCTGCTGCCGCCAGCCTCGGTGCGGCCGACGCCGTGCGTGACGATCGTCACCGATTACACCGCCGCGGGCAGCGACCCGTTTCTCACGATCACCACCACGGCGACCAACGACTGTGGCGCGCCGGTGACGAGCCTCACCGGGTTCCTCGACGCGGTCGCGTGGACGCTGCGCGGGCTCATCCCATTCAGCAGCGGCGGCGATCCGACGAACGGCCGCGGGTTCAACCACCCGGTGCTCGACTTCGCGAGCCCCGCCGCCGCGCTCGAGCAGCCGACGTTCCTCGCCGCGCCGGGCACCGTCGGGCCGGCCGACGGCGTCATGGACCCGGCCAAGGGTACCGCCAGCGGCGAGGTCGCCTACGGGCTCGTCGGCGTCCGTCTCGAGATCGATCCCGACGGAAGCGGTCCGACTGTCCGACCGTCACCGCGGTCGACCGGCTCTTGGGCGTGAGCAGCACGCTGGTCACCGCCCTCGGCAATCCGCTCGCGGTGGCGAGCCTCGCTCCCGGCGGCACGATGACCTACGTGCGCCGCCTGTACGTCGGCGCGCGCGACGATGTCCGCAGCGTCGCCGACGAGATCATTCCCGCGCTGTCGGCGCGGCTCGGCTTCGCGACCGGCCGGCTCGCCGGGGACGTCGACGCAGCCGATACGTCCGACGTCGCGGCGAGCATCGTCCTGACCCGTCTCGGGCGCTGTGGCGGCGACGCGAGCCGGCCGTGCAAGGCTGCCGCCGACTGCGCGGGCGGACCGGCGTGCGCCGACCCGGTGCCGATCGCCGGCTTCGGCCCGGGCGGCGCCGTGACCCACGTGCGAACGGACGCGACGGGTGCCTTCGGCGACGTCGTGGTGCCGCAGGGCGATTACGAGCTGGTGGTCGCGTCGGCTGAGCGCGATGACGTGACCGTGCGGCCGGTGGTCGTCGGCGCGGGAACGACGACGGTCACGACTCCGCCGCTCTCCGCGCGCGGCGGTCTCGCGTTCGTCGTACGCGAGAAGCGGCGCGGCCGGCCGACGATCCCAGCACGGCTCACGGTGAAGGGCGTCGCCCCGACCGTCGACCCGCGTTTCCACAAGGACCTCTCGGCCATGCTCGGCGGCTCCGACGTTCAGCCCGAGACGTTCGGTGGTACGCAGGCGGGCACCGCAGGCCACGCCGCGGGGCAGGGCAACGTGATCTACACCGCCACCGGCAGCGGGACGATCCAGCTCCGGCCCGGCACGTACGACGTCTGGGCGTCGCGCGGCATGGAGTACGGCGTGCAGAAGCGGCGGGTCACCGTGCGCAGCGGGACGGCGGCGACGGCGCGGTTCGCCTTGAAGCGCGTCATCCGGACGCACGACGCGATCTCGGCCGACTTCCACGTGCACTCGGGACGCAGCCTCGACTCCTCCGCGCCGCTGCGCGATCGCGTCGCGTCCTTCGCCGGCGAGGGTGTCGAGGTGATGATCGCCACGGATCACGACAAACACGTGGACTACGCACCGCTCGTCGCCGAGCTGGGCCTCGGCGCGCGGATCCGGTCCATCCCGGGCGTGGAGGTGACGGGCTCGGTGCCGAACCCACCAGCGTTCCCGAACGCGATCGGCCACATCAACGGCTGGCCGATGGCGGTCGCGGCGGACGAGCCGCGCGACGGCGCGATTGCCGACGAGTACGTGGCGCCCAACTGGGTCTTCAAACGGCTGCGCGACCGCGGTGCGGAGGTGGTCCAGTACAATCACCCGCGCGCCGGCGTGTCGGGGCTGACGAGCATCGGCATCTTCAACAGCATCGGGTGCAGCCGCTGCGCGAACGCGATCGACACCGCGTGCACGGTCGATGCGGACTGTCCGACGGGCGCCGATCAGGAGTGTACGTGCGTCGGCTTCCAGCCCGATCGGCTGCTGTCCGAGGCGCCGAACGACGTCCTGCTCGACACCGGTGTCCTCGGCCCCGGCTCGCCGGCCAGTCCGGCGGGCATCCGCAACGTCGACTTCGACGTGATGGAGATCGCCAACGGCGCGCGGGACGGCGACTTCCCGGCGTGGCGACAGGTGCGCGCCGACTGGTTCGCGCTCCTGAACCAGGGCGTCGTGCGGCCGGGCACGGGCGTGTCCGACTCGCACCGGATCACGGTCGAGCACGCGGGCTGGGCGCGCACGTTCGTGCGCGGCGCCGGCGACGACCCGGCGGCGCTCGACGTGAGCGCATTCGACGCACAGGTGAAGGCCGGGAACATGCTGGTGAGCGCGGGCCCGTGGATCGAGGCGAGCGTACGCGCGGGCCGCGCGCGCGGCGAGCTCGGGCAGACGGTCGCGTCCGCCGACGGGGCCGTGCGGCTCCGCCTCGCGGTTCGCAGCCCGGCGTGGATCCCCGTCGAGGAGGTCCGCGTGGTCGCCAATGGCGTGGTCGTCAAGGCCTTTGATGCGACGTCGTCGCCGCGCGTGCGCCCCGTGCCGCGCGACCCACAGAGCCAAGGTGGCACGACGCGTCTGCAGGCGACGGTGCCGCTCACGTTGGCGCGCGACACGTGGATCGTGGTCGAGGCCGGCGCCAAGCTCCCCGACGACCCGGCCGCGGCGCCGACGCCGCCCGACGTGTTGAACGTCGTGCAGCCGGGCGTGGTGCCGCTCGCGTTCACCAACCCGATCTTCGTCGACGTCGGCGGCGACGGATTCACGCCGCCGGGGCTCGCCGTGCGAGCGGACCGGGCGGCGCTGCCCCCGGGGCGCATGACCGGCGTGACACGCGCCCAGCGTGCCGAGGCCGTGCGCCGCGGCGAGTTCTTCCCGCTCCACACCTTCGTGCTGCCAGCGCCGGGAGCGCGGCCGTGAGGAGACGCCGGTTCTGGGCGGCCGTCGTCCTGCTCGCGACGGCCGCCCGCGCGGGCGCGCACTGGCTCACTCCCGAGACGATCGTCGCGGAGATCGCGGGGCAACGCGCGCTCGGCGTCGAGCGTGCCGAGCGCGATTCACACAATGCCCGCGTGCTGCTCGTGCACGTGGGGCCGCGCTGGCAGACGCTCCCGGCCGAGACGCGTGCGGAGCGGGCGCAGGCGTGGCGCGCGGTATGGCGCCACAGCGTCGCGCAGGGCGTGGTCGCGGTGGTGGATGCACGGGGTGCTGCGGTGCTCCACTTCAACATCGATGGGACGGCGGACGTCGGCGCGCGTCCCCACCCGTGATCCGCGTCAGCGGTCGCGGTCCGCGTCGACCTCGGCACGCTTGGCGGCGAGCCAGGCCTCGTAGGCGGGCCCGTCCCAGGCGCGATGGTCGCCGCGGCGGTAGGCGTCGGCGTTGCGGTGGTAGACCCAGGCGTTCAGCCGGTTCGCGCGGGCGTTGTCCCGCTCGCGGATCACGGTGGCCGGGACGCCCGCGATGATCGAGCCAGGCGGGAAAACCGAGTTCTCCTTCACGAACGCGCCGCCGGCCACGATCGAGCCGCGCCCGATGACGGCGCCGTCCATGATCGTCGCGTTGATGCCGATCAGACAGTCGTCCTCGATCGTGCAGCCGTGGATGGTGCCGTGGTGCGTGATCGAGCAGAAGTCGCCGACCACGGTGGGCCGGTCGAAGGCGACGTGGATCATCACGAAGTCCTGCACGTTCGTCATCCGCCCGATGCGGATCTCGTGGCACTCGGCGCGCAGCACCGCGTTGGGCCAGAGCGACGCGCCCTCGCCGATCGTGATTCGGCCGTAGCGCTGCACCCCGGGCGCGATCCACACGCTCGGGTGGATGGTCTGCACGGCCTCAGTCCTCCGGCAGCTCCACCGTCGAGTCGGAGTCGAGCGGCCAGTTCGGGCGAAGTTGGCGCAGGCGCGCGGCCATCGCGGCGATCCGCGCGGCGTTGCCCGGATCGCTCGCGACGTTGTTCAGCTCGTAGGGGTCGGCGACCAGATCGTAGAGCTCGAGCTGGAACGTGGTCGTGGCGCTGCCCGGCGTGTTCGGCAGCTCGGTGTACTTCCACTGGTCCTCGCGGACCGTCGCCCAGACGTGGTTGCCTGGCCAACCCTCGGTGAGGAAGTCGGTGCGCCAGGCGGGGGCGGTGTGGTCGATTCGGCGCACGAGGCTGGTGCCGTCCTGCGTGAGCGGCACGGCGGCGCCGGCGAGCTCGGCGAACGTGGACGCGAGGTCGATGTTGAGCGCGATCTTCGTCTCGGTGCGCGGCAGCGGTGCGAGCGGCGGGTAGCGCACGAACATCGGCGCGCGGATCGATTCCTCGTACGGCTTGTTCTTCGCCGTCGCCCGGTGCTCGCCCCACTGGTAGCCGTTGTCCGCGAAGTAGACGACGATCGTCTTGTCGGCGATGCCGAGGTCGCGCAGCGTCTGCATGAGGCCGGTGATGCCGAACTCGGTGCTCCCGCCGATCGCCTCGTCGACCGCCTGCACCATCTCGAGCTGCTTGATGCGCAGGTCGTCGGTGTCGGCGTCGTCCACGCCGGCGAGGTTCTGCACCCACGTCGGTTTGTCGGAGACGTCGGGCTCGTTGTAACTCGGCGGCCGCCACGGCGGCAGGTCGGCGAACTTGCCCTCGTGCCGGGGCGCGGGGACGCGCGGGAGGTGCGGCGCCTTGAAGTTCACCTGCAGGTAGAAGGGCTGGCCCATTCCCACCGACGTGGTGATGAAGGTGCGCGCGATCTCACGCAGGACGTCGGTCGAATATTCCGACGGCGCCGTGCCGTGGGTTTCCTGCACGTGGTCGAACCCGACGCCGTTGCGTATGAGCGTGTAGCTGAAGTAGTTCGGAGCCTTGAACACGTGCCACTCACTCCAGCCGGGCGGCACGTAGGGCGGGTTCGGATTGGTCCAGAGGCCATTGTAGCCGTTCAGGTACTTGCCGATGAAGCCGGTACGGTAGCCCGCGGCCTGGAGCCACGTGCCGAGCGTCGAGGTGTCGACGAAGTCGTCGGCGCCGCCGTTGACGCCGCCGTTCGAGTAGACGCCGTGGCGGTGCGCGTACTGGCCGGTCAAGATGCTCGAGCGGCTCGGGCAGCAGAGCGGCGTCGTCATGAACGCGTTCGTGAAGCGGACGCCGGAGTCGCCGAGCTCGGCGTGGAGCCGCGGCATGATGAACGAGCCCGACGGGGAGTGCGTCGCATCGGTCGAGTCCCAGCGTTGGTCGTCGGTGAGGATGAAGAGGATGTTCGGCCGCAACGGCTGCGGATTCGGGCCGAAGCGGTCGACCCACACTCCGCCGAGTGTGAGCAGGCAGTCGCGCAGCGCGGAAGCATTCACGCTGCTGCCGGGCGTGCCGATCGCCGCCGCGCACTGGGGGCCCACCGCCGGGAGGACCACGCCGCTGGTGTCCTGCACCACGGTGACCGTGCACTTCGTCGGGAGCTTGTCGAGCTGGCGGCGGGCCTTGGCCTCCGCCTCGGCCGCCGGTTGACCCTTCAGCAGGCCGGAGAGCTTCGTCGCCACGTAGGACGAGACGCCCTTGCCGATCTGCTTCTGGCAGGCGAGCTGGCCGCGCAGGGACTTGTGGTCGACGCCGGAGGTCGGTGGGTCGTTCGGCCCGTACGCGAGGGCGACCGCATCGCCCACGAGAGTCTCGGAGCACGCCGGTGGCGTCGCCTGCCGGCAGGTCGCGCCCGGGCCGGAGCGCAGCTTCTTGTCGTTGCACTTGGTCGCGAGCGAGAGGCTCTTGCGGACCGGGTTGCCGTCGGCCTTCTGCGTGCAGCCGGCCTCGGCTCGCCAGGGGGTGCCGGCCAGGAGGCCGGCGAGGGCGGGGGCGAGCAGCGTCGAGAAGCGGAGCAGCGTCATCGGGACCTCCGTGCGTCGGGCCTCGGGTATCCGTAACCAAGCTGCGCTTGGTCTGCAAGATCGATTTTGCCCGATCGGGGGGACGGCGCGCCGGTGGTCGACGTCTCAGGCCAACCAGAACGCGTACACGCGATGGATGGCCTGTCGCGCCGCCCGGAGGTCGTGCGCGGATAGCCGTCCGATTGTCTCGTCGATCAGGTGGGCGTCGACCGTGGCGACCTTGGCGAGGCGCAGCAGGCTCGGGTGGCGGTTCCGTGGCGATCGGATGGTTCGCGCGAGCACGAGGGCGGGGCGCTTCTTGGCGGTGGCGATGTCCGCAAAGGGGAAGCGGACCAGCGCGACCTCCCCGAGCTTCACAAGCGGTCGTACTCCGCGTCCCGCGGGTCATCCCACTCGGCGAACGACGACTCGGCCAGTTTGGTGAGGGCGTTGGTCTCGAGGCGGTCGGCGAAGTAGGCCTCCAGTGCGCGCGTGAGCACCTCCTTCACGGTCGTGTCGCGCTCGTTGGCCTCGGCCTCCAGGAGGCGCCGAAGCCGCGGGTGCCCGCCGGTGCGCGCACGTCCCGGGGTCCGAGCGACGGAGCACCCCCCCGGCGATTCGCGTCGCGGGGACCGCGCGGCTCTCGCCTGCGCGGCGTTTTCTTTGCCCCCCGCCCGCCGTGCGGTATGGTGGCCCGACGATGTTCAGCGCCACGGAGTCGAATCCGCTCCTCGCGCCGCGGGGGCTGCCGCGCTTCGGCGCGATCCAGGTCGACCACGTGCTTCCCGCGCTGGAGACCGTGCTTGCCGAGAACCGGGCGACGGTCGAGCGTGTCCTGACCGCCGGCCGGTTCGACTGGGACGGGCTCGCCGAGCCGCTCGTCGAGGCCGAGGACCGCGTGCATCGATGCTGGGGCCCCGTCGGGCACCTCCACGCCGTGCGCGACGAGCCCGCGCTCCGCGAGGCATACAACGCCGGGCTCCCGCTGCTCGCTGCGTACGCAACCGAGATCGCGCAGAACCCGCGGCTGTACGCGGCCTTCAAGGCGCTCGCCGCCAGTGCCGGTCTGACGCCCGCGCAGCGCCGCTGGGTCGAGCTCGAGCTGATCGAGTTTCGCCTCGGCGGCGCCGAGCTGGCCGCGGCGGAGAAGCAGCGCTTCGCCCAAATCCAGGTCGAGCTGTCGCAACTCGGCGCGACGTTCAGCGAGCACGTGCTCGACGCGACCAACGCGTTCGCGATGGTGCTCACCGACCCGGCCGAGATCGAGGGCCTGCCGCCCTCGGTCGTGCAGGCCGCGGCCGAAGCGGCCGCCCAGCCTGGAGCCTGGAAGTTCACGCTCCATTTCCCTTCGTACGAGCCGTTCATGCGCTACGCGCGCAGCCGCGCGCGACGGCGCGAGCTGTACACGGCGTACGTCACGCGCTCGTCCTCGGGCGGGCTCGACAACGGGCCGCTCATCGACCGCATTCTCGCGCTGCGGCGTGAGGCCGCGGGGCTGCTCGGCTTCCCGCACTGGGGCGCGCGCTCGCTGGTGAAGAAGATGGCGCACACGGTGGAGGAGGTGAACGACTTCCTTCTCGACCTCGCGCGCCGCAGCCGCCCGCGCGCGTTGCGCGAGCTGGCCGAGCTCGAGGCCTTCGTACGGGCGGAGGGCGGGTCGCTGCCGCTCGAGGCGTGGGACCTCTCCTACTGGTCGGAGCGACTTCGCCAACGCGACTACAGCTTCTCCGAGGAGGACGTGAAGGCCTACTTTCCGGAGCCGGCGGTCGTCGACGGGCTGTTTGCGGTCGTGGGCCGGCTCTACGGCATCACGGCCCTCCCCCGCGCCGACGTCGAGACCTGGAACCCGGACGTCTGCTTCTTCGACGTTCGTGACGCCGACGGAACGCTCCGCGGCGGCCTCTACACGGATCTGCGCGCGCGCCCCGGCAAGCGCGAGGGTGCCTGGATGGACGAGGCCGTCGTGCGCCGTCGCACGCCAGAGGGCGTCGAGCTTCCGGTCGCCTACCTCAACTGCAACTTCCCGAGCCCGAGCGGCGGGACGCCGGCACTGCTTCGCCACGACGATGTCTCGACGCTCTTCCACGAATTCGGGCACTGCCTGCACCACATCCTGACGCGCGTCGACGTGCCCGGGGTCTCGGGCATCAACGGCGTGGCGTGGGACGCGGTCGAGCTGCCGTCGCAGTTCCACGAGTATTGGGTGTGGGAACGCGAGCCGCTGTCGCTCTTTGCCCGCCACTGGCAGACGGGCGAGCCGCTCCCCGAGGCGCTCTTCGCGAAGATGCACGCGGCGCGGAACTTCCAGTCGGGGATGCAGATGCTCCGGCAGATCGAGTTCGCGCTCTTCGACATGCGCCTGCACACGACGTTCGAGCCCGGGGGCCCGGTGAGCGTCCAGGAGTGCCTCGACCGCGTGCGCCAGGAGGTGGCGGTCGTCCTTCCGCCGCCGTGGAACCGCTTCCAGAACAACTTCAGTCACGTCTTCGCCGGTGGCTACTCGGCGGGCTACTACTCCTACAAGTGGGCGGAGGTGCTCGCCGCCGACGCGTTCTCCAAGTTCGAGGAGCGCGGCGTCTTCGATCGCGCCACGGGCCGCGAGTTTCTGGAGTGCATCCTCGAGCGCGGCGGGAGCGAGGATGCCGCCACGCTCTACGAGCGTTTCCGCGGGCGCCCGCCCACGATCGACGCGCTGCTGCGCCACAGCGGGATCACGGAGTGAGCGGCGCCGCCCCGTCTCGGCTGGACCGTACGCCCGGTCGCGTGATACCAGCCGGCGAACACGGCCGAGTGGGGAGGGGAGATGCGGAAGCGGCGGGGTGATGGCCACCAGGGTGCGGGCGCGGCGTCCGAGCGGCCGCCGGTCATCCCGCTCGAGCCCATCGACCTGCTGGCGGGGCTGGCCACGGGCATCGAGCTCGAGACCGACGACCTGCCCGCGGGGGTCGCGGGGGCGGAGGAGACGACCGCCGTGCGCGT
Organism: Binatia bacterium; assembly: GCA_046327955.1. GTDB lineage: Bacteria > Desulfobacterota > Binatia > DP-6 > DP-6 > JAXLXP01. The sequence continues at coordinate 62,349 of JAXLXP010000008.1, forward strand.
GTCCGTGAACGAGGTCGGTCGGCTCCTGCGCTCGGAGGACGCGACGATCCGCCGGCTCATCCGGACGCCCGCGATCCGGCCGGGCGAGTCGGAGCCGCGTGGCGCCGCGCCGCGCGGTCCGATCCGGGACCCCGAGAAGCCCGGCGAGTAGGCGCCCGGAATCGCTCCCCATTTATTGTTGTGGGTTTCCCCCCAAGGCTGGATTCCCCGCGGGCGGTTCGAGCGCTACCAAAGAATCATCTCCCGCGACCGGACGGCCACGTTCGGCGGCCACACGACATCTGAGGGACGGCGCGCGCCATCGAGCGCGCCGTCCCCGGAAGTCGGCGTCTCCCCGGGGGATCGCCCGATCCGCCTCGCGTTCACGAATGAGCGCGATCGTTCAGGGCTGAACGCGCCGGGATGGCGCGTGGCGAGCAATCTTTCGTGAGTCCGGATAGTTAGCTCTCCGCCGCCGACGGCATGGAACTCGCTCTCTCGCCCTCCTCCAGGAGGGGCTGGCGATGGATGCGAACAAGAGCGTGCGGGTGGTGCGGAAGGTGGCGGGGGCGACGCAGGCTCCGGCCCCTCGGCGAGTGATCGCGGTGGGGAAGAAGGTGAATGGGCGCTGGCAGGTTCGCACGAGCCTGTGGCGCTACCTGGCCGCCACGGCGCTCTCGCTTCACTGAGCGACGCGGCTGCGGTCGAGCCCGGCGGCGCGCGCCTCGATGAAGTCGAGGACGCGCGCCTCGAGGCACACCCCGTCCAGGCGGTCGATCTCCTGGACGCCGGTCGGGCTGGTGACGTTGATCTCCGTGACGAAGCCGCCGATCACGTCGAGGCCGACGAACCAGAGGCCATCCGCCATCAGGCGTGGCGCGAGCCGGCGGCAGATGGCGCGGTCGCGGTCGGTGAGGGGCGCTGGCTCGACCCGACCGCCGACGTGGATGTTGCCGCGGTGCTCGTCCTCGCGCGGGACCCGCAGGATGGCGCCGAGCGGCTCGCCGGCGAGGACGATGATCCGCTTGTCGCCCTCGCGTGCCGCCGGTAGGTACCGCTGCGCCATCACGAGGCGCCGGCCTTCGGCGGTAGAGAGCTCCAGCAGCGCGTTCAGGTTGCGGTCCGCCCGGTGGACGTGGAACACCCCCGCGCCGCCGCAGCCGTCGAGCGGTTTGATGATCATCTCCCCGCCGAGCCCCTCCATGAACTGCTTGAGCCGTCCGGCCTCGGCCGTGACCAGGCTCTCCGGGATGACGTCGGGGAAGTGGAGCGCGTAGAGCTTCTCGTTGGCTTCGCGCAGCCCGCGCGGGTCGTTCACGACGAGCGTCGCGCGCGCGTCGATCAGGCTCAGCACGTGGGTGGCGAAAAAGAAGCTCATGTCGAACGGCGGGTCCTTGCGCATGCACACGACGTCGAACCACGCGAGTGCCGCCGTCCGCTCCTCACCGAGCGTGTAGTGGGGGTCGTCGCGGCGCACCTCGGACCAGCGCACGCGGGCGTGAGGGACCGCCCGCTCGATGAAGAGATCGGGCGTGTCGCAGGTGTACTGCTCGTGCCCGCGCCGCTGGCCCTCGAGCATGAAGGCGAACGTCGTGTCCTTGTCGACGAGGACCCGCGAGAGCGGGTCCATCACGTAGAGGATGCGCAGCCGCCGCGTCGCCATGCGCGCGTGATCGTAGCCGAGACCGGACGCCGTTCCTACCCGTGCTCCTTGCAGGTCCGGGCTCGTGCCGTCGCCCGGCAGCTGCCGGTGGTGCCCCGGCGATCGAGCGTCTCCGGCGTCGTGAGGGTGAGCGTGAACGGTGCCGTGGCACTGGCCGGAAGGCTGATTCCCCGGATCGACAGCGTATAGCTCCCGGTCGTCGCGATTTTGAGCTTCGAGCGTCCGGTCTTGCACGTCGCGTGGCTCCGCTTCGCGTGGCAGTCGCCGACGGCGAACGCGACGGTGGCGAGCGTCGCGGTCGGGTCCTCGAGCGTCACCGCCACGCCGGCCGAGGGGTCGAGCGCCGCGAGCGGTCCGTCGAGCGCCAGCGCGCCCGTGGCCCGCACGCGCCCCGATGTCACCGGCTTGAGCTTGAGCGTGAGCGTGGCGATGGTGAGGGCGTCCTCCTGCGGATCGCAGGGGTCGCCTGTCCCGTCCCCATCGCGATCGGCCTGGGTGGGGTTCGCCTGCGACGGGCAGTTGTCGCTGGTCGTGCAGATGCCGTCGCCGTCGGCGTCGCCGCCCTCGCTCGCACAGGGCGCAAGCGTCGTCGACGTCGTGCTGGTCGTCGTGGTCGTGGCCGGCGCGATCGTGAGAACCTGGACGGCGCGCGGGGCGAGCAGGGTCACGACCGACGCGCCGGTCGAATCGGCGGTCGTCGTCCCGACGCTGGACGACGCGACGGTCGCCAGGGCGGCGGCGCGTGCCGCCGTCGTGGCGGAGCGGATGCCGTCGCCGTCGGCGCTGGTCGCGGTCGTATAGGCCGCCGTCGCGGTCGGCGTGTAGGCCGTGACCGCCCGGCCCGACAGTCCCGTGCCCGTGAGATGGACGGTCGTGGACTGGGAGCCGGTGCCGTCGTTCACGAGCAGGACGCGGATGGTGCCGTCGGGCGCGACCGCGCTGGTGCCGACGACGACCCCGCCGGCCGTGAGCGTCGCGGCCGGATCGGCACACGAGGAGTCCGTGCAGACCGACGTCGTCAGCCGCGTGCTGCCGACGAGCTGGTGATGGGCCCAGAACGCCCACGCGCCGGGGTTCAGCAGCAGGTCCTGCGAGGTGTGGTCGATGAGGATCTGGGACGTGTAGAAGTGCGCTGCCTCCACGTGCGCGGAGGGATGCTCCTGCAATGCGACGAGTGCGCCGCCGACCCATGAACGCATGCGCGCACTCGAGAACGTCGACGGGCCGCAGTCGGGTCCCGAGCCGATGCTCCATTCCGTGACGTGGAGCGGGAGGGTGGCGTTCAGACCGTGCGCCGTCATCTGGGCGCGGAGCGTGTCGAGCCAGCCGGTCAGCGCAGAGAGCGGCGCCGACGGGCAGTCGCCGTAGAAGTGGGCGGAGAAGAAGTCGAGGCGCCCCGTGCCGACGGCCGTGACGAAGCCGTCGGCGAGCGACCCCGGCGTCGCGAGCGCGGTGCTCACGTCGAGCGCGAACCCCGGGCCGCCCATGGCTTCGGTCGCGCCGGCGGCACGCGTATCGTCGAAGATGCGCTCGTAGAGATCGTAGAACACCGGCGTGGTCCCCATCCAGAACGCGCTCCCGGGCTCGTTCCACACCTCGATCGCCACGGGCGCGGTGGTGGTTGCGCCGGGTGCGAACGTCCCGACGAGATGCCGGTAGATGTTCGCAGCCGCCGCCGCGTAGGTGGTGGTGTCGCTCAGGAGGTTCACCGAATAGAAGTTCTCGCCGAGCCGCAGGTACACTCGTGCGCCCGCGCGCACGGTCGCCTCGACGTCCTTGTCCACCTCGGTGAAGTCGTAGTGGCTCGCGTCGCTCACGACGGCCGGGTCGTTGGGAGCCCATTCGATCGTGGGGATGCCGGGGCCCGTCGTGTACGAGCACGAGGAGAGCACCTCGCTCGGCGTGACGCTCGTGAGCGTCACCGTGTCGTCGGTGTAGACCTCGCACACGCTGAGCCAGCCGTCGTGCAACCGCACCTGCGAGATGCCGATGTCGTTGAACAGGCTCGCGGTGTCGAAGCGCGTCCCGTCGCCCCCCAGGAGCCGGGGCGCGAGGTTCACCCCCAGGAGATCGCGGAATGCTCCGACGGGCGCCGTGGTGTCGACGTCGACCGTGACGGTCGTGGCGTGGGCAACGCCTGTGGCCCACAGGACGAGCCCGGCCCAGAGCACGGCCCTCCGTCGGATCGGCTGTGTCCGTGGCGCCATGTGGTACCCCCCGGGCGTGGCTGTCGACCGATCGCGGACGGAACTTGAGACCAGGCCGAGCGAGCCGGACGTTGGTCGCGGCTCGGGGTGGCCCACCGCGGGTGCCGTTCCTACGCGTCCCCGAAGCGGTGCTGGCAGAGCGCGGCGACGACGATGGTCGCAGTCTCGGCGCGCAGGACGCGAGCCCCCAGGCGGACGGGGAGGAAGCCGTGCGCCTCGGCGGCGCCGACCTCGTCGGGGGCGAAGCCCCCCTCTGGCCCGACGACGGCCACGACGGCCGCGGCCGCGGCCGGCAGCGCGTTCCAGCGCCGCGTGGTCTCGCCCTCCCATGCGATCAGGCGCAGGCCCGGCCAGGCCACGGCGAGCAGCTGGCCGAGCGGGACCACCGGGTCGATGGCGGGCACCCGCGTTCGGCCCGACTGCTTGGCGGCGGCGAGCGCGATTCGCTGCCAACGCGCCGCGTCCGCGCGGTGCCCGATCGTGTGCCGCGTGAGGATCGGTGCGATCCGCGTCACGCCGAGCTCCGTCGCCTTCTCGACGACGAGGTCCATCTTGGCGCCCTTCAACAGTGCGGGGGCGAGGACGAGATCGAGGGCCGACTCGCGCTCCGGCTTCCGTGTGGCCACGACCCGCGCCAGGGCCGTGCGCCGGTCGAGCGTCTCGAGCACCACCTCGTGCTCGGTGCCCTGACCGTCGAACACGAGGAACCGGTCCCCGGGCCCGAGGCGCAGGGTGCCGAGATGGCGCCGCTCGCCGGCGCTGATGACGATCGTGCCGTCGGCCGCTGGTGCGGCGGGGACGTGGAGCCGCAGCACGGCCTAGCTCGCGAGCACGAGGTGCAAGGTGCGCCACGCACTCTCGGCGCGCTCGCGCGCGACCCTCCAGCCCGGGAAGGCGCGGAGCACGTCGGCAGTCTGGACGTCGAGGAGGCCGGAGAGCACGAGGTGGCCCGCCGGGGCCACGCGCGCCGCGAGCACGGCCGCCTCGGCGACGATGATGTCGGCGAGCAGGTTGGCGACCACGAGGTCGAAGCGCTCGCGCACCGCGTCCGCACGGCCGCCGAGGACGAGCGCACGCGCCGCGCGGTTGCGGAGAAGGTTCGCCCGCGCCAGCGGCAGCACGGCGGGATCGACGTCGAGTGCCACCACGCGCGGCACACCCAGGCGCACGAGCGCGGCGGCGAGCAGGCCCGAGCCGGTCCCGACGTCGAGGGCGCTGGCGACGGCTCCCGCGGCCACCACGGCCTCGATCTCCTCGAGGCACGTGCGCGTGGTTGCGTGCTGGCCGGTCCCGAACGCCATCCCCGGCTCGATGACGAGGACCTCGCGTCCTGGGGCCGCGGGGACGTCCCAGGGCGGGGCCACGAGCAGGCGCGCGCCGACGACGACTGGCCGATGGTGCGCGCGGAACTGCGCGTCCCAATCGACCGCGGGGACGGCGACGTGTTCGACCCGCGGTGTACCCACGGCCGGATCGACGGCGCACAGCGCCGCCAGGTGCCGCACGAGCGCGGCCTCGACGGCCGCGCGGTGCTCGACGAGGAGGTGCGCCTCGAGTCGCGCTTGAGCGGCTCCGGCGGGCGGTTCGCCGTCCCAGGCGCCGGTGACGACGCCTGCGGCGCCGGCGTCGACGAGCAGCGCCGCGACGTCGTCCGCGTAGGGCGCCGGCACGTCGAACCGCAACGCGATCCACTCGCTCACGGGGGGCGACACTCGGCGGTCGTCGCGGCCCTGTCAACCGCCCCGTTGACGGCTCGCATACGGTGGGTAAATCAGAAGACGTGTCGCTCGTCGTGATTGCGCACCGGGGTGCGAGCGGGACGGCGCCGGAGAACACCCTCGCGGCTTTCCGTCGCGCCGCAGACATCGGCGCGCACATGCTCGAGCTCGACGTGCAGCTCACGGCCGACGGGGCGGTGGTCGTGATCCACGACGAGACGCTCGAGCGGACCACCGAAGGGACCGGCCCGGTCGAGGGTCTGACGCTCGCCGAGCTCCGCCGGCTCGATGCCGGCGGCTGGTTCGACGAGCGGTTCCGCGGCGAGCAGATTCCCACCCTGGCCGAGGTGCTCGCCGCCGTTTCCCTGCCCATCAACGTGGAGCTCAAGGCTCCCGCCACGGCAGAGCTGGCCGAGCGCACCGTGCGGATCGTGATGGAGAGCGGGGCGCTCGGGCGCGTCGTGTTCTCGTCGTTCCACCCCGATCTCCTCCGTGCCGCGCGGGGGTACGCACCCACCGCGGACCTCGCCGTGCTCTGGTCCGAGCCATCGATCTCTGACGCCCTGCGTCTGGCCGAAGGCGTGGCTGCGACAGCCTTGCACATTCGCAAGGAAGCGGCGCAGGCTCCGGTGATCGCGGCCGCGCGCCGCGCCGGCCTCGCGGTACGTGTCTGGACCGTGAATGTGCGCGAGGACGCGCGTCGTCTGGCAGCGGATGGAGCGACCGGCATCTTCACGGACTTCCCGGACCGGTTCTTGCAAAACGTCGATGCGACCGCGTGAGCACCTCGGCCCGGCGGCGTTTCGTCTTGACTGTCTACGGCTTTTCCTCAATGGTGTCCCCCTTTCCGAGGGGGGGTGTAATCCGAGCATGGCAGGGGTTCGCGTCAAGGATAACGAGCCTCTGGAGAGTGCGATCCGCCGGTTCAAGAAGCAGTGTGAGAAAGCCGGGATTCTCTCGGAGCTCCGCAAGCGGGAGCACTTCGAGAAACCCAGCGTCCGGCGGAAGAAAAAGGCCATGGCTGCGCGCAAGCGTGCGCTCAGGCGTGCGTCGCGTAGCTCCAGCTAGCCTCTCCATCATTACCCGGCTCGGGTCGCGCCCGGCGGGGGCCGTGGGCCCCGGGAGGGAACCGTGAACCAGGTGGACGTCGTTCTCGGGGTCCTGCTGGTGCCGTTCGCTCTCCGGGGCTACTGGCGAGGACTCCTGCGCGAGGGGTTCGCCCTGTTCGGGATCGTCGGTGGCGTCGTCGCTGCCGCGACGTCGTGGTCCGAGCTCGCGACGATCTTCGTCGAACACAAGCTGCTGTCGCCCGTGCTGGCGGGCGGCGCTGCCGTCACCGCGATCTTCGTGGCGGTCTACGCCGCCTGCCAGCTCGTGGGCTGGGCCGCCGACCGCGTCGCCCACCTGGTGTTTCTGGGCGGGGTCAACCGGGTCGCCGGCTTGGCCTTCGGGCTGCTCAAGGGCGCCGCGGTCCTCGGCTTCATTCTGCTGCTCGTCCTCCGGCTCGTCGGCTCCGAGGAGTTTCAGGAGACGGTGACGCAGTCGACGCTCGGCGCCCCGCTCGTGCGCCTCGTGACCGCCTTCGTCGTCGAGGCGAGCCGGCGCGCCGCGCCGGGGCCCACGGACAAGCAGCCCATCTGAAGGCCATGGGAAACGGGCGCGAGCGACACGCATGACCGGCCGTATCCGAGACGACGCAATCCGGGACATCCGCGAGCGGGCGAGCATCGTGGAGGTGATCTCGGACGTCGTGGCGTTGCGGCGGCGCGGCGCGAGCTTCGTCGGGCTGTGCCCGTTCCATACGGAGAAGACGCCCTCGTTCACCGTGAGCCAGGAGCGCGGCTTCTATCATTGCTTCGGCTGTGGCGAGCACGGTGACGTGTTCGGGTTCGTGATGCGCCTGCAGGGGCTCGCGTTCCCGGAGGCGGTCCGCAGCGTGGCGGAGCGGTTCGGTCTCCCGGTGCCGGAGGAAGCCGGTGCGCCCCGCACGCCGGTCGAGCCGCTCGTCGCGATGAACGCCGCGGCGGCGGCGTTCTTCCGTCGCGCGCTCCTCGGCCCGGGCGGCGAGGCGGCGCGCGCGTACCTCGCGCAGCGCGGGCTGCGCGAGGAGACGATGACCCGCTTCGGCCTCGGCTTCGCGCCGGCGAGCGGCGATGCGCTGGCACGACACGTGCGCGCGCAGGGGCTCCGGATCGAGGACGCGCTCACGGTGGGGCTCGTGCTCCAGCGCGCGGGTGGTGGGGTCTACGATCGCTTCCGCGACCGCGTGATGTTTCCGATCGTCGATCCGAGCGGACGGATCGTCGCCTTCGGTGGCCGGATCCTCCCGGGGCATCCGGCCACCGGCGACCCGCCGCCCAAGTACCTCAACTCGCCGGAGTCGCCGCTGTTCCACAAGGGGCACACGGTCTACGGTCTCGGGCCGGCGCGCGAGGCGATCCGCAAGCGCGGCCGCGCGGTCGTCGTCGAGGGGTACATGGACGTGCTGGCGCTTGCCGAGGCCGGGCTCGGCGAGGTCGTGGCCCCGCTCGGCACCGCGCTCACCGTGGATCAGCTCCGCGTGCTGCGCCGCTTCACGGACGTGGTGATCGCGTGCTTCGACGGCGACGAAGCCGGCCGCCGCGCCGCGGCGCGCAGCTTCCCCGTCTGCATCGAGGCCGGGCTGTGGGGCCGCGGTGCGTTCCTACCCTCGGGGCAGGATCCCGATACCTTCGTACGGTCGGCCGGCCTCCCCGCGCTCGAGACGCTGCTCGCGGGGGCGGCGCCGCTCGTGGATGCGTACCTGGCGCAGTTGGCCGGTCCGCAACGCGATGCGGTCGGCCGGCGGGCGGAGGCGGCGCGCGAGGTCGCCCGCATCCTCAAGCAGGTGCGTGGCAACCCGTACGAATTCGAGGTGCTGGTGCGCCTGGCGGCGGACCGGCTCGGGGTGAACGAGGAGACCCTGCGAAGCGAAGGTGCTCCCGGCCCGGCAGCAACGGGTGCCGTGACGTTCGCGGGTGCGCCGCCGGACGCCGCCGAGGAGCAGCTACTCGTCGAGCTCATGGCGTCGGACCCTCGCGTGACGGGACGAGTGCGCGCGGCGAACGTGATCGCCGAGTTCGAGCACGAGCCGTGGCGGCGGGCCGCCGAGGCGATCGCCGCGGCGGGTGACGACGCCGCGCGTACGGCCGCAGTCGACGGGCTCCCGCGCGCGCTCCGCGACCGGGTCGTGCGGCGCCTGCTCGGCGAGTACGCGGACGAGGACCGTGAGCGCGCGGTTGCGGACTGTCTCGCCAGGATCGACGCGCGCCGGCAGCGCCAGCTCACCGGGCGCCTGCGCGAGGAGATGCGCGCCGCCGCGGCGCGCGGTGACGTGGCCGCCGAGCGCGCCGCGATGCGCCAGCTCAAAGATCTGACGGAGAAGGTTCGCACATCATGAGGAGTCGTGCCGTGACGATGAAACAGGCGACGATTCAAGCCAAGGACTCCGACCACCTCGAGTTCGTGCCCGACGGCTTCGCCGGTCCTCTCGGTGAGGGGGCCGTCGTGCTGGAACCCATCGACGGCGAGGACGAGGGCGAGGAGGCGTCCCCCGGCGACGACGAGGAGGCCGCGGTCGAGCCCGCTGCCCCCGTGGATCTCGAGCCCGGTGCCGCGACGGACCCGGTGCGGCTCTACCTCCGCCAGATGGGCTCCACGACCCTGCTGACGCGCGAGGGCGAGGTCGAGATCGCGCGTCGGATCGAGGAGGGGGAGCACGCGCTCGTCCGCGCCGTGCTGAGCCTCCCGCACGCACAGCGCTACGTGCTCGGGCTCGCCGAGCGCGTGAAGAGCGGCGAGGTCCGGCTGCGCGACCTGATCCGTGACGAGGTCGACGACACGGACACCGACGGGGCAGAGGACGACGAGCGGCAGCGGCGGCGATTTCTCTCGCAGCTCGCGCGGCTGCGACGGATGATCGAGAGTCTCAACGCCACCGCGGCGCAGGCCGCGGTGCGGGCGCGTTCCGCCACCGCCACGCGTCTGGGGAAACAGCACGAACGACTGCGCGAACGCGTGGTCGCCACCTTCGCGGCGCTCGGGCTCAACCGCCGGCAGATCGACCACGTGATCGGCGAGCTCTACCATGCGGGCGAACGAGTCCGGCAGGTGCGACAGCGGCTCGGGGAGATCGAGACCCGCGCGCGGGCGGAGTACGACGGTCGCCGCGCCCGGCACGCCGCGCGTGGTGACACCGCCGGCGCGGGCGATGCACTGCGCGCCTTGCGGCGCGAGGTGCGCGAGGTCGAGCAACGCATCGGGTTGTCTGCCGCCGCGCTCCAGCGTGCGATCGCCGAGGTCCGTGCCGCCGAGCGCCGCGCGCGCACCGCCAAGCAGGAGCTCATCGAGGCGAATCTCCGCCTCGTGGTCTCGATCGCCAAGCGCTACATGCATCGCGGCCTGCAGTTCCTCGACCTGATCCAGGAAGGGAACATGGGGCTGATGCGTGGCGTCGACAAGTTCGAGTGGCGCCGCGGCTACAAGTTCTCGACCTATGCCACCTGGTGGATCCGGCAGGCGATCACGCGCGCGATCGCCGACCAGGCGCGCACGATCCGCATCCCGGTCCACATGGTGGAGACCATCAACAAGCTCGTGCGCGTGCAGCGGACGCTCGTGCAGGAGATCGGGCGCGAGCCCACGCCCGAGGAGATCGCCGGCCGCATGGAGCTCACGCCGGACAAAGTTCGCCGCGTGCTCCGAGTGACGCGCGAGCCGATCTCGCTCGAGACCCCGGTGGGGGACGACGAGGACAGCCACCTCGGGGACTTCCTCGAGGACCGCGCGACGATGCAGCCCGCCGAGGCGGCCGTGACGCAGAGCCTGAGCGACCACACGCGCAAGGTCCTCGCCACGTTGTCTCCGCGCGAGGAACAGGTGCTGCGGCTGCGGTTCGGGATCGGCGAGCGCACGGACCACACGCTCGAGGAGGTCGGGACGCGTTTCGCGGTCACGCGGGAGCGCATCCGGCAGATCGAATCCAAGGCACTGCGGAAGCTCCGTCACCCCAGTCGCTCGCGTCAGCTGCGCGGATTCTTCGAGGGCTGACGGCGCCCTTGAACCCCGTCCCGTTCGGTGATTCACTCCCGGCGTCCGTGGGCCCATAGCTCAGGCGGTCAGAGCTGCCGGCTCATAACCGGTCGGTCGTGTGTTCGAGTCACACTGGGCCCATCCGCGGACACCGCACAAGGAGGATGCCGTTGCCGACCCAGATCGAGCTGCTTGCCGCGCTGCAGATGGTGGACCAGAGCCTGCGCGACAAGGAGCAGGCGGTGGAAGGGGGCCGGTGCCGCGTGGCGGAGCTCGAGGAAGCGCACCGAACGAGATCCTCGGAGACTGCGCAGGCGCGCGAGACCCTTGCCGCCGCCAGCGCGCGGCAGCGCGATCTCGAGCAACGGCTCGCGGCCAACGAGGCCAAGCTCAAGGACCGGCGGATGCGGATCACGCGCATCCGCAACGAGAAGGAGCTCGGCCTGGCCAAGCGCGAGGTCGACATCCTCAAGGAGGAGTCGGGGACGCTCGAGACCGAGCTCATGACCGTCATGGAACAGGTCGAGGCCGTGACGGCGCAGGCGGCGGCCGCCGAGGAGGCGCTCGCCGGGATCACGCAGGCGCTGGCCACCGAGGCCGGAGAGCTGCGGGCGCAGGTGGCGGCGTCGGACGCGGAGATCGCGGCCGAGCGCCAGCGGCGCGCGAGCCTCGTCGGTGCCCTGGACGAGGATCTACTGCGCCGCTACGAGATGATCTTCTCCCGCCGCGGCGGTGTGGCGGTGGTCGAGATCCGCGGGGGCACGTGCCAGGGCTGCAACATGAAGATCCCGCCGCAGCTCTTCAATCAGATTCAGCGCAACGATCAGGTCTTCCTGTGCCCGAACTGCCAGCGCATGCTCTACTGGCGGCCGGAGCGTCAGGAGGGCGCCAGGGAGTGACGAGTTCGGCGCGCTGCGCGCCGGAGGAGGTCGAGCAGCCGCGAGTCGTCGCGAGACGACACGAGGAAAGTCCGGACTCCGCAGGGCAGGGTGGCCGTTAACGGCGGCCCCGAGCGATCGGGGGAAAGTGCAACAGAAAGTAGACCGCCCCGGGCATCACGCCTGGGGCAAGGGTGAAACGGCGAGGTAAGAGCTCGCCAGATCCGTCCGCGAGGACGGATGCTCGGCAAACCCCACCCGGAGCAAGACCGCGTAGAGGGAGGTCCGGCCGCGAGGTCGGACGCGGGTGGCCCGCCCGATCCCTCGGGTCGGTCGCTCGATCCCCCGGGCAACCGGGGGACCAGACGAATGGCTGCTGCTCCCGCATGCTGCGCGGGAGAACAGAATCCGGCTTACAGACCTCCTCCGGCGGGCGGCGTGCCCGCCACCCCCGCCGGCATCGCGCGCGGTTAGTCGAGGAAGCCCGTGTGCCCCATCCACCCGAGCCCCGTGCCGGTGTCCAACCGGCCGGGACACATTGATTTCTCCGGCGTGCAGATTTTTCTTGACAGGCGCACGCACCAAGGAGTAGTAGCGTGGGTCGTTGTGGGGTGTGGTGGAGGAGAATGGTGGAGCCTAGGGCGGGGTGGTAGCACCCTTCGGCGCACGGGATGTTTCGGGGCCACTTCGAACACGCGGTCGACGACAAGGGGCGGGTCGCCATCCCGGCCCGCTTCCGCGAGGCGCTCTCCGGGCTCCAGGAGGAGCGCCTCGTCGTCACCAAGTTCCGCGTCGGCGGCCAGCGCTGCCTCGACGTCTATCCGCTGGCGACGTGGCGGAAGCTCGAGGAGAAGGTCCTCGGCAAGAACCGGTTCGACGCCAAGATCGTCCGCTTCAAGAACTTCTACGTCTCGGGTGCGCACGAGTGCTCGCTCGACGCGCAAGGCCGGATCCTCGTGCCGCCGCTGCTGCGGGACTACGCGGGGATCGAGCGCGACGTGATGTTCACGGGCGACATCGACATGTTCCGTCTCTGGGACAAGGAGGGCTGGCAGCAGGCGTTCACCGAGGACGAGCTCGCGGTCCTGGACAACCCGGACTTCCTGAGCGGGCTGGATCTGTGAGCGCTCGGCCGAGATAGGCGCGGGCCGCCGAGCGGTCGGGGAGGAGGACGCGCGGTGGAGGCGGCGAGCACGACGGTTGGGCGTGGCGAGCCGCCGGGGATGACGAGAACGGGCACCGGGCCGGTGGGCGCAACCCATGTGCCGGTGATGGTGGGGGATGTGGTGGTGTGGCTGCGCCCCCGGCCGGGTGCCCGTCTCGTGGATGCCACGGTGGGGCTCGGAGGCCACGCCGAGGCGCTCCTGGCGGCCGCGCCCGAGACCACCCTCCTCGGACTCGACCGCGATCCGCAGGCGCTCGCGGAGGCCGCCCGGCGGCTTGCACCGTTCGGTACGCGTGTCGTGCTCCGCCAGGCGAATTACGCCGATCTGCCGCGGGTTCTCGGCGACGAGGGGTGGGACGGTGCCGATGCGATCCTCCTCGACCTCGGGGTGAGCTCGCTGCAGCTCGACGTCGGCGCCCGCGGGTTCAGCTTCCAGGCCGACGCCGCGCTCGACATGCGCATGGATCCCGCGGCGGCGCTCGACGCGGCGACGGTGGTCAACACGTGGTCCGAGCGCGACCTGGCGGACGCGATCTTCGCGTACGGCGAGGAGCCGCGATCGCGGGCGATCGCGCGCGCGATCGTCTGCGCCCGCCCGCTCGCGACCACGGCCGAACTTGCGCGCGTCGTGGCGCAGGTGCTCGGGCGCGGCAAGCCGGGCCTGCACCCCGCGACGCGGACGTTCCAGGCGATTCGCATCGCCGTGAACGACGAGCTCGGCGCGCTCGATCGCTTTCTCACCGAGGGATGGGCGCTCCTGCGGCCGTTGGGTCGGCTCGCGATCCTCGCGTATCACTCGCTCGAGGACCGGCGCGTGAAGACCGCGTTTCGACGCTGGGCCGCCTCCTGCGTCTGCCCACCCGGCGTGGTGCGCTGCGCGTGCGGGTGGCGCGCGAAGGTGCGCGTGTTGACGCGCCGGCCGGCGGTGCCGGAGGCCGCGGAAGTCGCGCGCAATGCGCGCGCGCGCAGCGCGCGGTTGCGGGTCGTCGAGCGGCTCGAGGAGGGTACGTGAAGGCGGCTGCGGCGACGCGCGGTCCGGCGACCAAACGCAACCCTGCCCCGCCGCGCGTGCTGACGGTGCGCCGTCAGCTCGTGCGCCCGGCGGGCGATCGGCGCCGTCTCCTGCACGCGATCCGCAACGGGGTCGTGCGCCGCGTGCTGGTGCTCGGCGCCGTCCTCGTCGCCCTCTCCATGGTCCAGGTGTGGCTGCGGCTCCAAGTCGTGAACGTGGGGTACGACCTGTCCTCGTACCGCGAGTGGGTGCTCCGGCTGGAACACGAGCGGCAGGAGCTCGAGGTCGAGCTCGCCACGCTGCGTGACCGCCGGCGGCTCGAGGAGATCGCGCGCAACCGGCTCGGGATGACCGAGCCCGCGCGTGGTCAGGTCGTCGAGGTCGAGTGACGGCGATGCTGCAGGGGCGCGAGCCGCGAATGCGGATGGTGGCGGTGGTCTTCGCCGTCGTGTTCGCGCTCCTGCTCGCGCGCGCCGTCGATCTGACCGTGATGCGCGGTCCCGAGCTGGCCCGCGTCGCGTCGCGCCAGCACCGCACGAAGATCGCGCTCACGCCGCGCCGGGGCGAGATCGTCGATCGCGCCGGGGAGAAGCTCGCGCTGTCGGTCGACGTCCCGTCGATCTTCGTCCGGCCGCGCGACTTCGTGGGCCAGGAGGCGCAGGTTCCCGCGCTCGCACAGGCGCTCGGGATGCCGGTCAAGACGATCCGGGCGCGCGTCGCCCGCCGGCAGCCGTTCGTCTGGCTCAAGCGGCTCGCGGTGCCGCGTCAGGCCGAGGCCGTGGAGCAGCTCGGACTGAAGGGCGTGGGCACGGCGTACGAGGGGCGCCGCTTCTACCCCTACGGCGCGCTCGCAGCGCACGTGCTCGGGTTCGTCGGCGTCGACTCGCAGGGGCTCGGCGGCGTCGAGCGCCGCTTCGATCGCGTCATCCAGGGCGAGCGCGAGTACCTCGAGGCGGATCGCGACGCGCACGGCCGCAGCATCCTCGCCGGCGGTGTCGCGGCCGGCCGGCCGGAGGGCAACCGTCTCGAGCTCACGCTCGACCTCGGCATCCAGACGATCGCCGAACGCGAGCTCGCGCAGGGCGTGGCCGACGCGCGGGCCGCGGGTGGCGCGGCGGTCGTGCTCGACCCGTGGACGGGCGAGGTGCTGGCGCTCGCCAACGCGCCGACGTTCAACCCGAACGCTGCCGGGGACCTCGTCGGGGACAAGGCGCGCGACCGGGTCCGGAACCGTGCGCTCACCGACCCGTACGAGCCGGGCTCCACGTTCAAGGCCCTCCTCGCGGCCGCCGCCCTCGAGGAGAAGGTCACGAGCCCGAGCGAGATGGTCTTCTGCGAGAACGGGCGCTTCCCGGTCGGGCGGTGGACGATCCACGACTCGCATCCGCACGGCTGGCTCTCCTTCGCGCAGGTGATCCAGTACTCGAGCAACATCGGGGCGACCAAGATCGGCGAGCGCCTCGGCCGCGAGCGCTGGTACGCATACCTCCGCCGCTTCGGCTTCGGGGCGCGCACCGGCGTGGAGCTTCCCGGCGAGACCGCGGGCATCCTGCGGCCGGTCGAGGGGTGGGCACGGATCGATCTCGCGACGCACAGCTTCGGGCAGGGCGTGTCGGTCACGCCGCTCCAGATGGTCGCGGCCGTCGGGGCGATCGCCAACGGCGGCGTGCTCATGAAGCCCTTCGTCGTGCGCCGCGCGGTGAGTCCGAGCGGGACGGTGCTGTTCGAGCACGAGCCGAGCACACTGCGTCGGGTCGTGAGCCCCGAGACGGCCCACGTCACGACGGATCTCCTGCGCCGGGTCGTGGAGGAGGAAGGCGGGACCGGAGCCAAGGCGCGTCTCGACGACTTCCCGGTCGCGGGAAAGACCGGGACGGCCCAGAAGGTGGATTCGCACGGCGGCTACTCGTCGAAGCGCATCGGCTCGTTCGTGGGATTCGTCCCGGCCGACCGGCCGCGCCTCGTGATCCTGGTCCTCATCGACGAGCCCTCCACCTCCAGCTACGGTGGCATCGTGGCCGCTCCCGTCTTCCGCCGCATCGCGCTCGGGGCGCTGCACGAGCTCGGCGTCCAGCCCGCGGCGCCGCCCACGTCGCAGGTCCTGCCGGTCGCGACGCCGATTTCTGCGGCGCCCGAGCCACCCCCGGAGCCGGTCCTGGCGCTCGGCGTGACGCCGAGCTTCCTCGGTCTCTCGCTGCGCGAGGCGCGTGCCCGCGCGCAGGCGCAGGGATGGGACGTGCGTACGACGGGCAGCGGGTACGTGACCGGGCAGCAGCCGCCGCCCGGCGCCCCGCGCCCCGACGACATCCGCCTCGCGCTCACCCTCGAGCCGGAGCGAGCGAGCGCGCGCCCGTGACACGGCTGCGCGCGCTTCTTGCCGGTTTCGAGGCCGCGGTCGTGGCGGGACCCGCCGACCCGGAGGTCTCCGGTGCGACGCTCGACTCGCGCCAGGTGCGGCCGGGGCACCTCTTCTTCGCGGTCGCCGGACAGCACACCGACGGCCGCGCGCACGTCGCCGACGCGGTGGCGCGCGGTGCGGCGGGGGTGGTGGCGACGGAGCCGATCGAGCTGAACGGCGCCGCGACCTCCGTCGCGGTCGTGCGCGCGCCGACGCCGCGGCGACTGCTCGGTCTGGTCGCATCGCGGCTGGCGGGCGACCCGAGCGCGGCCCTCACGCTGGTGGCGGTCACCGGGACGAACGGCAAGACGACGACGGCGTACCTGCTCGACGGCATCTGGCGCGCGGCCGGTCACCGTACGGGTCTGATCGGCACCGTGGTCTACCGCGTCGGCGAGACGAGTCGTTCCGCGCCGTTCACGACGCCAGAGGCGCCGGAGCTCCAGGCGCTGCTCGCCGAGATGCGGGCCGCCGGGGTCACGCACGCGGTCATGGAGGTGTCGTCGCACGCGCTCGCGCAGGATCGCGTGGCGGGCTGCCGCTTCGACGCCGCGGTCTTCACCAACTTGACGCGCGACCACCTCGACTTCCACGGCGACCTCGACGCGTACTACGCCGCGAAGGCACGGCTGTTCCTCGAGCACCTGCCCGCGAGCGGCAAGGCCGACCCGGTCGCCGTGGTGAACGTCGACGATCCGACGGGGATGCGGCTCGCGGCGGCGGTGCGCACGCGCTGCGTGCCGGTCGGGCGCAGCCCGCAGGCGGCGGTCACCGTGCGCGACGTGCGAAGTACGCTCGATGGCACGCGAGGGACGCTCGTGTTCGGGTCCGAGGCGGTGCCGTTCACGAGCCCGCTCGTCGGCGCACCGCATACCGAGAACATCATGGGCGCGGCGGCGACCGCGTGGGCGCTCGGGATGGCTCCGGAGACCATCGCCGCCGGGATCGGGACGGCGGAACCGCCCCCGGGCCGTGTCGAGCGCATTGCCGGGCCGGGCTTCACCGTCGTCGTCGACTACGCACACTCGCCCGACGCGCTCCAGCGCCTGCTCGAGGCGATGCGACCGCTCACACCGGGCGCGCTCATCACCGTGTTCGGCTGCGGGGGCGACCGCGACCGCGGCAAGCGCCCGATCATGGGCGAGGCCGCCGCCCGGCTCTCCGACGTGGTCGTGCTCACCTCCGACAACCCGCGCACCGAGGAGCCTCTCGCGATCCTGCGCGACATCGAGCTCGGCGTGCGCGCGGGCGGCATGGAGCCGCTGCCGAGCGCGAAGCCGGGCCTGTGCGGGTATGTGGTGGAGCCCGACCGGCGGGCGGCCGTCGCGTTCGCGATCCGGCTCGCCCGGCCGGGCGACCTCGTCGTGGTCGCGGGCAAGGGGCACGAGGACTACCAGATCGTCGGGAGGGAGAAACGCCACCTCGACGACCGCGAACAGGTGCGGCAGGCGCTCGAGGGGCTCGCGTGACGGCGGTCGCGCCGGCTCCGGGCAGTGCCTGCTTCACGCTCGCCGAGGTGCTCGCCGCCACGGGGGGCGAGCTCGAGCGGGTCGGCGCCCACGTGACGTTCGCCGGCGTGACGACGGACAGCCGCGCCGTCGGCGCGGGCCAGCTCTTCGTCGCCATTCGGGGCGATACGCACGATGGCCACGCGTTCGCGGCGCAAGCCGCCGCGCGTGGCGCCGGGGCCGTGCTCGTCGAGTCGGGTGTCCTCGACCCGCTGCCGCCCGGGGGCGTGATCACGGTGCGCGACACGCTGGCCGCGCTCGGGGATCTCGCGGCGGCACACCGCCGGCGCCGCCCCGCGCGCGTGGTTGCGATCACGGGATCGAACGGCAAGACCACGACCAAGGAGATGCTGACCGGGATCTGCGGGCGGGCGCTCGGCGAGGCGCAGGTGCTTCGGACGCGCGGGACGCAGAACAACCTGGTCGGGCTCCCGCTCACGCTGCTGCGGCTCGGCGACGGCGAGGCCGTCGCGATCGTCGAGTGCGGGATGAACGGGCCGGGCGAGATCTGGCGTCTGGCCGAGATCGCCTCGCCGGACGTGGGCGTGATCACGTGCGTGTCGCGGGCGCACCTCGAAGGGCTGGGCTCGCTGCACGGTATCGCCGAGGCCAAGGCCGAGCTCTACCGGCGGCTGCGGCCCTCGGCCGTCGCGGTGGTGAACGCCGACGATCCGCACGTCGCGGCCGCGGCCGAGTGCTTTCCGGGCCGCACGGTTCGCTTCGGCATGACCGCCGAGCCCGCGACGCTCGACGTGCAGGCGCTCGACGTCGCGGACGAGGGCCTCGAGGGGCTGCGGTTTCGGCTGCGCGCCGGAGACGAGACGACCCCGGTGCGGCTCGCGTTGCCGGGGCGGCACAACGTGACCAACGCGCTCGCCGCGGCTGCGGCGGCGCACGCGCTCGGGATTCGGGCGGAGGCGATCGCCGCGGGTCTCGCGACGTTCCGCCCGCCGGCCATGCGCATGGAGGTGCAGCGCACCCGCGCCGGGCTGACGATCGTCAACGACGCCTACAACGCCAACCCGGCGTCGATGGCGGCCGCGCTCGCGATGCTCGCGGCGACGCCGGCGGCGCGCCGCGCGGCCGCGCTCGGCGAGATGCGCGAGCTCGGCGCGGCCACGGCCGCCGCGCACGCGGAGGTCGGTGCGGGTGCGGCGCGCGCGGGGCTCGACGCCCTCTTCCTGCTCGGCGCGCATGCCGCCGCGACGCGGGACGGTGCGATCGCCGCCGGCCTGCCGCCCGACCGAATCGTCGTCGCCGCAACCCACGAGGAGCTGGCTTCGCGCCTGCGCGCGTGGTGTCGGGCCGGGGACGTTCTTCTGCTCAAGGGCTCCCGCGGGTCCGCCATGGAGGAGGTGCTGCCCCATCTCGACCCGGAGCTCGACCCGTGATGCTCTACCTTCTCCTCTATCCGATGCACACCGCTTGGGCGCCGCTGAACGTGTTCAAGTACATCACGTTCCGGACGCTGCTGGCCGGGATGACGGCGCTCGGCCTCTCGCTCCTCCTCGGGCCGACCCTGATCCGCCGCCTCCAGGCGCTGCAGGTGGGGCAGGCGATTCGCGACGACGGCCCGGAGCGCCACGCCGTGAAGGCCGGTACGCCGACGATGGGCGGCATGCTCATCCTGTTCGCGTTGGTGCTCTCGACCCTGCTGCTCGCGGATCTCGACGTCTGGTACGTCTGGGTCGCGCTGCTCGTGACGCTCGGCCATGGCCTGGTGGGCTTCTTCGACGACTGGGCCAAGGTGCGGCGCCGGAACGCCAAGGGGATTCCGGGCCGCCTCCGTCTCGCGCTCGAGTTCGGGATCGCGGGTGCGGCCGCGGCGGCGCTCTACCTGGGCTCGGAGCACGGCGGCCATCTCACGATGCCGTTCCTGAAGGACGTGCGGCCGGACCTCGGCCTCTGGTACGTCCCTTTCGGGGCGCTCGTGATCGTGGGCGCGGCGAACGCCGTCAACCTGACCGATGGCCTCGACGGGCTCGCGATCGGTCCGGTCATGGTCGCCGCCGGCACCTACGCGATCTTCGCATACACGGCCGGCCACGCGAAGATCGCCGAGTACCTCCAGATCCCCTACGTCGCCGGGGCCGGGGAGCTGTCCGTGTTCTGCGGCGCGCTCGCCGCCGCGGGGATGGGCTTCCTCTGGTTCAACGCGTACCCGGCGCAGATGTTCATGGGCGACGTGGGCTCGCTCGCGCTCGGCTCGGCGCTCGGCGTGGTGGCGCTGATCACGCGCCAGGAGCTCGTCCTGTTCCTGGTGGGCTTCGTCTTCGTGGTCGAGACGCTGTCGGTGATCGGGCAGGTCGCGTCGTTCAAGCTGCGTCGCAAGCGCATCCTCCGGATGGCGCCGATCCACCATCACTTCGAGCTCCTCGGCTGGCCGGAGCCGCAGATCATCGTGCGCTTCTGGATCGTCGCGGCGGTGTGCGCGCTGCTGGCACTGTCCACGCTCAAGCTGCGGTGATGCCGCTGCCGCGCCGCGCGCTCGTGCTCGGGTTCTCGTCGACGGGGCAGGCGGTGGCCCGCGTGTTGGCCCCGCGCGGCGTGCACGTGCGTGTGGGCGACCGGCGGACGGCCGAGGCACTGCGCATCGACCCGGCGGCGTGGCCCGGCGTCGAGCTGCGTCTCGGCGAGGACGCCCCGGCGCTGCTGGCCGACGTCGACCTCGTGGTGCCGAGCCCGGGCGTTCCGCGCGCGGCGCCGGTGCTGGTGGCGGCGGTCGCGCGCGGGATCGCGGTCGAGAGCGAGGTCGAGGTCGCGGCGGGCCTGCTCGCGTGCCCGATCGTCGCGATCACGGGCACGAACGGCAAGAGCACGACGACGACGCTCGTGGGCGCGGCCCTCGTCCGCGCCGGGCGGCGCACGTTCACCGGCGGCAACCTGGGCACGCCCTTGGTCCTGGCGGCCGACGCGCGGCCCGACGTGGCGGTTGCCGAGATCTCGACCTTCCAGCTCGAGTGGGCACGCCGGTTTCGGCCGGCGGTGGGCTGCCTCCTGAACGTCACGCCCGACCACCTCGACCGCCACGCGAGCTTCGCGGAGTATCGCGACCTGAAGGCCCGGCTGTTCGCGGCGCAGCAGGCGTCGGATTGGGCGGTGCTCAATCGCGACGACCCGGAGACGTGGAGCCTGCGCGACCGAATCGCGGCCCGCGTCGTGTCGTTCGGGTGGGGCGAGGTCGCGGAGGGCGCCTTCGTGGCGGGCGATGCCGTGGTGCTGCGTCTGCCCGGGGCCGCCGAGGAGCGCTACCCGCTCGGCCGCACGCGGCTCGCGGGCCGGCACAACGTCGAGAACATCGCCGCCGCGGCGACGGTGGCGCGGCTCGCCGGTGCGCCGCCGAGCGCCGTGCAGGAGGCGATCGACACGACCGAGCCGCTGCCGCACCGCTTGGCGCTGGTCACCGAGCGGCGCGGCGTGCGCTGGTTCGACGACTCGAAGGCGACCAACGTCGGGGCGGCGGTGAAGAGCCTCGAGTCCTTTCCCGGGCCGGTCGTCCTGCTGGCGGGCGGGCTCGACAAGGGTGGCGACTACGGCCCGCTCGTGCGCGCGGCGCGGGGGAAGGTGCGGCTGGCGCTCGTGTTCGGCGCGGCCCGCGAGCTGATCGCCCGCGCGTTCGCGGCGGGCGACGTGCCGGTCGAGCGCGTCGAGACGCTCGCTGCCGCGGTCACGCGTGCGGCTTCCGCCAGCGAACCCGGCGACACGATCCTGCTCGCGCCCGCCTGTGCGAGCTTCGACCAGTTCGCGGACTACAAGGCGCGGGGCCGGGCGTTCCGCGCGACCGTGGAGGCGCTACCATGACCGAGACGACTCACGCCCGGCCGGTGTTCCGCGGGCCGCTCGACGGCCAGCGGCCGCGGCCGGTGCGTTCCCTCGGCGGGGACCCCTGGCTCTTCGTCGCGGTGGTGGCGCTGCTCGCGCTCGGCGTGGTGATGGTCTTCAACGTCGGATACTTCCACGGCCAGCAGGACTTCCGCGACCCGTACCACTTCTTCCGCAAGCACGTCGTGTCGATCGGCGTGGGGTTGGCGGCGTGCCTGCTGACCTCGCGCCTCCCGACCGCGACCTGGCGGCGGATGGCGTACCCCCTGCTGGTGGGCTCGATCGTGTCGCTCGTGCTGGTGCTCGTGCCCGGGATCGGCGTCGTGCGCGGTGGCGCGCGGCGCTGGCTGCACCTGGGGCCGCTCGTGTTCCAGCCGACCGAGGTCGCCAAGTTCGCCTTGGTCCTGTTCTTGGCGCACTCGCTCGCGAAGAAGGGGCCCCGCGTGCGGGAGTTCGCGCTCGGCATCGTCCCCCACTGTCTCGTCGTCGGGGTGATCGCGCTGCTCTGCCTGCTCGAGCCCGATTTCGGCACGGTCGTGCTGTCGGCCGGCGTGCTCGTGGCGATGTTGTTCGTCGGGGGCGTGCGCGTCCTGCACCTGGCCGCGCTGGCGATCCCGGCACTGCCGCTCGTGGTCTACGAGGCCTTCCACGCCGGCTATCGCATGCAGCGTCTCCTCGTGTTCCTCGACCCGATGAAGGACCCCCAGGGGGTGGGCTTCCAGCTCCTCCAGTCGTTGATCGCGTTCGGCTCGGGCCAGGTCTGGGGCGTCGGCCTCGGGGAGAGCCGGCAGAAGATGTTCTACCTGCCGGCGGCCCACACCGACTTCATCTTCTCCGTGATCGGCGAGGAGCTGGGGCTCGCGGGGGCGGTTCTGGTGCTCGGCCTGTTCGCGGCGCTCGGCGTGCGCGGGTTCCGCATCGCGGTGCGGCATCCCGACCCGTTCGCGAGCCTGTTTGCATTCGGCGTCACCCTCCTGCTCCTGCTCGAGGCGGCTGTGAACATCTGCGTCGTCCTCGGGTGTCTGCCGACGAAGGGGCTCGCGCTGCCGTTCGTCTCCTATGGTGGGTCGGCGGTGCTGCTGGCGCTGGCCGAGGTCGGGGTGCTGCTGGCGGTCGCGCGCGAGGCCGGATGAGTCGCTCGGGGCCGGCGGTCGTCATCGCCGGCGGCGGGACCGGCGGCCATCTCTTCCCCGGTCTCGCGCTCGCCGACGAGCTCGCCGCTCGCGGCTGGCGGGTGGTGTGGGTGGGAACGGTGGCGGGAATCGAGGCGCGAGTGGTGCCGACGACGCCGTACCCGCTCCACCTCGTGCCGGGCCGGCAGGTGCGCGGCGGTGGCGTGGCGCGCGCGCTCTTCGGGGTCCTGGCGCTCCTGGACGGTGCGCGCCGTGCGTGTGGGCTGCTGCGCTCGCTGGCCCCGCAGCTCGTCGTCGGCGTCGGCGGCTACGCCTCGGCGGCCACCGTCGTGGCGGCGCGGCTCGCGCGCCTGCCGACCGTGCTGCTCGAGCAGAACGCGATCCCCGGCGCGACCAACCGCGTCCTCGGGCGCCTCGCTGGCCGGGTGTGCGTGGGTTTCGAGGCGGCGGCTGCCTTCTTCCCCGCCGGCCGCGTGCTCCACACCGGCAACCCGGTGCGCCGGGACATCCTCGCCGCGGCGCACCGCAGCCCGCACGCGCGCCCCGGGCTGTTGGTGTTCGGCGGCAGCCAGGGCGCCCATCGGCTGAACGAGGTCTCGGTCGAGGCGGTTCGCCTTCTCGGCGGCCGCGCGGCCGGCATCGACGTGGTTCACCAGACGGGGAGTGCGGACCGCGAGGCGGTGGCGGCGGGGTATGCGGCGATCGGGGTGCCGGCACGGGTCGACGCGTTCATCGACGACATGGCCACGGCATACGCCGCCGCCGATCTCGCCGTGTCGCGGGCGGGGGCGATGAGCTGCGCGGAGCTGACGGCGGTCGGCCTGCCGGCGATTCTCGTCCCATACCCGTTCGCGGCCGACGACCATCAGCGCGCCAACGCGGAGGCGCTGCGCCGGGCGGGCGCCGCCGAGGTCATCCTCGACCGCGAGCTCACGGGCGAGCGCCTCGCGGGCGCGGTGCGTGGTCTGCTCGGCGATCCGGCGGCGCTGGCGCGTGCCGCGCGGGCGGCCCTGGCGCTCGGCCGTCCGGACGCGGCCGCGCGGGTCGCCGACGCGTGCGAGCGTGCCCTGTCGCCGTCCTGATCGCGCACAATTGCGTACAACCGTGCCGACTCTTGCGGACCGCGTGGCGCTTCTGTAATTCCTGCTGCGTGGCGGGGTTGGTCGGGTGGGCAGGGTGGCCGGTGAGACCCGCCCGGGAATCGACCGCGGTGAGCGAGCGCACGGTTCGAGTGCATTTCGTCGGCGTGGGCGGGATCGGTATGAGTGGCATCGCCGAGGTCCTGCTCAACCTCGGCTATTGCGTCTCCGGCTCCGACCTGGCCGAGGGCGAGAACACGCGCCGGCTGAAACACCTGGGCGCCACGGTGCACATCGGCGCGCACGACGCCGCGCACATCACCGACGACATCGACGTGTGCGTGATCTCGTCGGCGGTCACGTTCTCCAACCCCGAGGTTCTGCGCGCCCGCGATCTCGCCATCCCGGTGATCCCCCGCGCGGAGATGCTGGCCGAGCTGATGCGCATGAAGCGCGGCGTCGCGGTCGCGGGCAGCCACGGCAAGACCACGACGACGTCGCTCGTCGCCGCCATTCTGCGCGAGGCCGGCGTCGATCCGACGGTCGTGGTCGGCGGCAAGCTCAACGCGCTCGGCACGAACGCGCGCCTTGGCCAGGGTGAGATCCTCGTCGCCGAGGCCGACGAGAGCGACGGCACGTTCCTCCTGCTCTCGCCCACCATCGCGGTCGTCACCAACATCGACCGCGAGCACCTCGACTACTACGGCGACATGGACCGGCTGCGCGACGCCTACCTCCAGTTCATCCATCGCGTGCCCTTCTACGGCCGTGCGGTCCTCTGCCTCGACAACGTGAACGTGCGCGGCCTGCTCCCGCAGGTGCGCAAGCGGTTCGTCACCTACGGGATATCGCCCGACGCCGACTGGCAGGCGCGCGAGCTGCGCGTCGAGGGCTTCGAGACCCACTTCGAGGTGTGGCGCCGCGGCGAGGCCCTGGGCGAGGTCCGGCTGCGCATGCCCGGCCGCCACTATGCGCTGAACGCGCTGGCGGCGCTCGCCGTCGGCGACGAGCTGGGCGTCTCCTTCGCCGTCGCGGCGCGCGCGCTCGGCGAGTTCGGCGGCGTGGGCCGGCGGTTCGACGTCCGCGGCGAAGAGCGCCACGTCCTCGTGATCGACGACTACGGGCATCACCCGGCCGAGGTGCGGGCCACGCTGCGCGCCGCGCGCGAGGGGTTCTCGCGCCGCCTCGTCGTCGCCTTCCAGCCGCACCGCTACTCGCGGACGAAAGACCTCTTCGCCGACTTCCTCGAGGCCTTCGACGATGCGCACGTCCTCTTCCTCACCGACGTGTACGCGGCCGGCGAGGAGCGGATCGACGGGGTGAGCGGCGAGGCGCTCTTTCAGGCGCTCAAACGCCGGGGGCACCTGGACGTCCGCTTCGCGAGCCGGACGGAGCTCACGGAGGCGCTGCTCGAGGCCGTGCGGCCGGGCGACCTGTTGCTCACGCTGGGTGCCGGCGACGTCTGGCGGGTGGCGGAGGAGATTCTGAGCCTCCTGCGGGCAGGGGCGCCGTTGCAGCAGATCCACTGAACGACGAGGACGACGGGAGGAGGGGAGGGGGTGGACGAGCTACGCGCTGCGCTGGTCGAGCTCTTGGGTGACCGCGCGCGACCCGACGAGCCGCTCGCGCGCCACACGTCCTTCCGCATCGGCGGTCCGGCGGACGTCCTCGTCACCCCCGACACGACCGCGGAGCTGGCGGCGATCGTCCGGCTCGCCGCCAGGCACGGCGCGCGGCTCGGCGTGCTCGGGGGCGGCTCGAACGTCCTCGTCGGGGACGGGGGCATGCGTGGCGTGGTGGTCAAGCTCGGCCGCGGCTTCCGGCGGCTGTCCTGGGTGCCGGACGCCGACGGGGCGATGGTCACGGCGGGGGCGGCCGTTCAGCTCGGCCGGCTCGCGCGCAGCGCGGTCGAGCGCGGCCTCGCGGGGCTCGAGTTCGCCGAGGGAATTCCGGGAACGGTCGGCGGCGCGCTCTTCATGAACGCGGGGGCGTACGGCGGCGAGCTGGCGACGGTTGTCGATCGGGTCGACGGCGTCGACGTGGCCGGCGAGGTCGTCTCGCTCTCGCGCGCGGCGCTCGCGTTCCGCTACCGGCGCACGGCTCTGCCGCCGGGGTTCGTGGTCACGGCGGTGCGCTTTCGCCTCTGCCGCGACGAGCCGGCGGCGGTGCGCGGCCGCATGGACGCGGCACGGGTCCGCCGCACGGCGAGCCAGCCGCAGGGCCGGCCGAACTCGGGGTCGATGTTCAAGAACCCGGCTGGGGACTTCGCCGGCCGTCTGATCGAGGCCGGAGGGCTCAAGGGCGTGCGCGTCGGCGGGGCGCGCATCTCGGAGCGGCATGCGAACTTCATCGTGAACGAGGGCGGGGCGCACGCGGCGGATGTGAAAGCGTTGATGGACCTGGCGCAGCGGGTGGTGTGGGAGCGGGGTGGAGTATGGCTGGAGCCCGAGGTCCGGCTCGTCGGTCGCTGGTGAAGCGGCTGTTCGCGCCGCGCAACCGTCGGCGGCGAGCGCACGCCGCGGAGCTGCTCCGCGCCGCGGCGCCGATCGCGCGTCGGGTGCTGCCGGTGGTCGTGGCGCTCGTTCTGGTGACGCTCACCGGACCGGCGGTGTCCGAGCGGATGCGGCGGCACCCGTACTTCGGCGTGCGCGAGATCGCCGTGCGCTCGCACGGTCACCTCGATGCCGCGCAGGTGCGGGCGCGTGCGGCGATCGAGCCGGGCTCGAGCATCTGGGATCTCGACCCGCCCGCGGTCGAAGCGCGCCTGCGGGCCGACCCCTGGATCCGCACCGCGCAGGTGCGCCGCGAGCTGCCGAGCCGCGTCGTCGTCCAGGTGCGCCAGTACCGGCCGGCGGCGATCGTGCACGTCGCCGACCCGAAGCCGGCCCTGTACTACGTCGCGGCCAGCGGGCGGGTGTTCGCGACGGTCGGCCCGGGCGAGACCTACGACCTGCCGTACATCACCGGCCTCACGGTATCCGACCTCGAGGGGGGAACTGCGATCGGCCCGCACGGGGTGCGGCGTGCGCTCCACCTGCTCCGGCTCGTCGGCCGCGGCGTGCCCGGGTTGCACGACGTCTCGGAGGTCCACGTCGAGGCCGCCAACGGACTCACGCTCCTCCCGGTGCGGCCGCGGGTGCCGATTCGGATCGGATGGGGGCGGTTCGACGAGAAGCTCGCGCACGTCGGCCGCGTGCTCGCGCTCTGGGCGGGGCGCGAGGGCGAGATGCTCCAGGTGAACTCCCAGTTCGAGGACCAGGTGATCGTGCGGACGCGTGCGCCGGCGGTCCCTGCGGGCCCGGCCGGTGCGAAGCGCCCGGCAAGGACGTGAACGCGATGGCGAAGCGGAACCCTCTCGTGGTCGGGCTCGACGTCGGGACCTACAAGATCGCGGTGATCGTCGCCGAGGTCTCGAACGGCGGCGTCGAGATCACCGGCATCGGCACGGCGCAGTCCACGGGGCTTCGCCGCGGCACCGTGGTCAACATCGACGCGACCGTCGAGGCGATCCGCAAGGCCGTCGACGAGGCCGAGCTGATGGCGGGCGTCGACATCCGCAGCGTCGTCGCCGGCTCGGCGGGGAGCCATCTCAAGGGCTTCAACAGCCACGGGGTCGTCGCCGTCAAGAACCGCGAGGTCGGCGTGGCCGACGTCGAGCGCGTGATCGACGCCGCACGTGCGGTGGCCGTGCCGATGGATCGGGAGGTTCTCCACGTCCTCCCGCAGGAGTTCGTCGTCGACGACCAGGACGGCATCAAGGAGCCGATCGGGATGGCCGGCGTGCGTCTCGAAGCGCGCGTGCACATCGTCACCGGGTCGATCACCTCGGGCCAGAACCTGATCAAGTGCTGCAATCGCGCCGGGCTCACGGTCCGTGACGTGCTCGGCGGGCCACTCGCCGCGGCCGAGGCGGTGCTCACGCCGGAGGAGCGCGAGCTCGGGGTCGCGCTCCTCGACATCGGCGCCGGCACCACGGACGTCATCGTCCTCCATGCGGGCGCCGTGCGGCACAGCGCGGTCCTGCCGGTGGGGGGCGGGCACGTGACGAACGACCTCGCGGCGGCGCTGCGCACGCCGTTTGCCGAGGCCGAGCGGCTCAAGCAGCGCCACGGCTCGGCGCTCGCGTTGACCGCGTCGTCCGAGCTGGCGATCGAGGTCGCGGGGATCGGCGGGCGCGAACCGCATCGGCTCTCGCAGCACGACCTGGCGCGCATCATCGAACCGCGTGCCGAGGAGATTCTCGCGCTCGCGGCGCAGGAGATCGAGCGCGCCGGCTGCGGTGCGCTGCTCACGTCGGGTGTCGTGCTCACCGGTGGTGGCGCCGTCCTGACGGGCATTCCCGAGCTGACGGAGCGCGTCTTTCGCACGCCGGTGCGGCTCGGCGTGCCGTTGCACCTCAGCGGTTTGGTTGACGTCGTCGCGAGTCCCATGTATTCGACGGCCGTCGGGCTCGTGTTGCACGGCGTGAGACAGCACGGGCATGCGAGCGCGCGAAGCGGTGACGGTCTGTTTGCTCCGCTCGAAGCGATGGGGCAGCGGATGATGGGGTGGTTGCGGGAGCTCTTCTAGCTTGCTCGAGGCGTGAGGCGGACGCCGGGAGGGGTGGCAGATGGTCGACTTCGTTGAGGCGTGCGACGGGGCTCGCATCAAGGTGATCGGGGTCGGTGGCGCGGGTGGTAACGCGGTCAACACGATGATCGCGGCGGGCCTGCCGGGCGTCGACTTCATCGCCGCCAACACCGATGCGCAGGCGCTGCGCGCCAACCTCGCACCGATCAAGCTGCAGCTCGGCGAGAAGCTGACGCGCGGTCTCGGTGCCGGCGGCAATCCGGAAGTCGGCCGCCGCGCGGCGCAGGAGGACCTCGAGCGGCTGCGCGAGTATCTCACCGGCGCCGACATGATCTTCGTCACCGCCGGGATGGGTGGCGGCACGGGAACGGGCGCCGCCCCGATCCTGGCGCAGGTCGCGCGCGAGATCGGGTGTCTCACCGTCGGGGTCGTGACCAAGCCCTTCCAGTTCGAGGGCAAGCGGCGCATGAAGCAGGCCGACGAGGGCCTGCGGTCGCTCAAGGAGACCGTCGACACGCTGATCGCGATCCCGAACCAGCGGCTGCTGTCGGTTGCGGGTCGCAACTCGTCGATCCTCGAGACCTTCAAGAAGGCCGACGACGTGCTGCTCCAAGCCGTGCGTGGCATCTCGGATCTCATCACGGTCCACGGCCTCATCAACCTCGACTTCGCGGACGTGCGCGCGATCATGTCCGAGATGGGCATGGCGATGATGGGTGCCGCGATGGCGCAGGGCGAGAACCGGGCGATCGAGGCCGCCCAGAAGGCGATCTCGAGCCCGCTGCTCGAGGACGTGTCGATCGAAGGCGCGCGCGGGGTGCTGATCAACATCACCGGCGGACCCGACCTCACCCTGCACGAGGTGAACGAAGCGGCCACGCTCATCCAGGAAGAGGCCGACGAAGAGGCCAACATCATCTTCGGGGCGGTGATCGACGAGGCCATGGCGGAGGAGATCCGCATCACCGTGATCGCCACCGGCTTCGGCGACCGGATCCCCGCGGGACGGGCGGTCCTGCCGCGCGGGAGCGAGGCCGCGCATCCGGCGCCGCCGGCTCCCCCGGTGCGCGCCCAGGCGGGCGGGAGCGATGCGCGGCCGGTCGTGTTCCGCGGCCGGCTCGTCGATGGTGCCGACGAGCTCGAGGTTCCCGCGTTCCAGCGACGCGGCCAGCAGGAGCTGCCGGTGAGCCGCGGCGAGCGCCCGGCGCCGCCGCGCCGTGCGGGTGCGGCGGCCGAGGCGACCGAGGACGACCTCGAGATTCCCACGTTCTTGCGTCGCGGCGCCGACTGAGGCGCGCGCCGGCACGCCGCGGCTTGTCCCGCTCCGGGGCGCGGGTTAGGGTCGTCGGTCGCGGATGCCCCGGCCCAACGAAGACCGCGCACGCCGGCTCGCCGAGGAGCGACGCCGATTCGCGTCCGGACCGCGCGGCCCGCTGCGCGTGTGTCTGGTCTACCCGAACACGTACCCGGTCGGCATGGCCAACCTGGGTTTCCAGGCCGTGCTGCGCCTGCTCGCCACCGACCCGCGCGTCACGGTCGACCGCGCCTTCCTCCCCGACGGGCCACGCGAGCGCTGGGCTCGCCCGCTGCGCTCGCTCGAGGAGGACCGTCCGCTCGGCGACTTCGACGTGCTCGCGTTCTCGCTCTCGTTCGAGACCGACTACCTCCACGTGCTCGACTGCCTGGCGCTGGCGGGACTCCCGCTCCGGAGGGTGGCGCGGGGCGTCGCCGGCCCGCTCGTGTTGGCCGGCGGACCCGCGACGTTCCTCAACCCCGAGCCGCTCGCCGAGTTCGTCGACCTCTTTCTCGTTGGCGAGGCGGAGGAGATGCTGGGTGAGTTCCTCGATCGGGCGCTCGACGGGCCCGTCCATCGCGACGGCCTTCTCGACCGCGGCGAGACGGTGCGCGGCGCCTACCGGCCGGACCGCTACACGCCGCGATACGACGCGGCGGGCGACCTCGCCGCGTTCGACTACCACGGGCCGGGGCCCGGCCGCGTCGAGCGGCGCTACGTCGCGGATCTCGATCGCGTCGCGACCGAGTCCGCGATCCTCGCGCGCGAGGCCGTCTTCGGCGACATGTACCTCGTCGAGGCGAGCCGCGGGTGCGAGTGGGGGTGCCGCTTCTGCGCCGCGGGCTTCATGTACCGCCCCGTGCGCTACCGCCGGCCCGACACCGTGCGCGCCGGCATCGACCGCGGGCTGGCCGAGCGCCGCACGATCGGGCTCGTCGGTGCCGAGATGGCGAGTCAGCCGGGCATCGCGGCGCTCTGCCAGGAGATCGCGGCGCGCGGCGGACGGCCGTCGCCGTCGTCGCTCAAGGCCGACGTCATCACGCCCGCGCTCGCGGCGGCCCTCGGGGGGGCGGGCAACCGGTCGGTCACCGTCGCCCCCGAGGCCGGCTCCGAGCGGATGCGCCGGGTGATCAACAAGAACCTGACCGAGCCCGAGATCCTGCGCGCGACGGACTGGCTCGTCGGCGGCGGCGTGGAGGCGCTCAAGCTCTACGTGATGGTCGGCTTGCCCACCGAGACCGACGCCGACGTCGACGCGATCGCGGACCTGACGCGGAAAGTGGGTGCGCGGCTCCTCGGTGGCCACAAGCCGCGGGTCGGTCGCATCCTGGTCTCGGTGAACCCGTTCGTGCCGAAGCCGTGGACGCCGTTCCAGTGGGAACCGATGGCGGACCTCGGTGCGCTCAAGCGCAAGCTCGCGCGCGTGCGCCGGCAGCTCGCGTCGATGCCGTCCGTCGAGGTGGAGACCGAGAGCCCGCGCGCGGGCTACCTGCAGACGCTGCTCTCGCGCGGGGACCGGCGCGTCGCCGCGATCCTGGAGGCGCTGCACGAGCGCCCGGCGGACTGGTGGCCGAGGCTGCGCGCGCTGCGCGGTGGCACCGCAGCGGCGGTCGACCCGGATCGCTTCGTGCATCGCGGCTGGCCCGCGGAGGCGCTCCTGCCGTGGGACTTCATCGACCACCGCGTGGACAAGCGGTATCTGCTCGCCGAGCGGCGCAAGGGGTTCGCCGAGCTGCAGACGCCGCCGTGCGATACGCATACCTGCCACGCCTGTGGGGCATGCTGATGGTGGGCGGCATCGGCATCGACTGCTGCGAGGTCGCGCGCATCCGCCAGGCGCTCGAGGCGGCGACCGGCGCACGCTTCCGAGCCCGCGTGTTCACGGCAGCCGAGCGGGCGTACTGCGAGGGCCGCGGCGTGGGACGTTTCGAGAGCTACGCCGCTCGCTTCGCGGCCAAGGAAGCCGCGATGAAGGTGCTCGGCACCGGGTGGGGCGAGGGAGTGCGCTGGCACGACGTCGAGGTGGTGGCGGCGCCCGGCCACGCTCCGGTGTTGCGGCTGCGGGGTGGAGCGGCGCGGCACGCGCGGGCGCTGCGCCTCGGGCGGTGGCTGCTCTCGCTCACCCACACCCGCGACCTCGCGCTCGCGTGGGTCCTCGCCGAGGAGGAGCCCGTTACGACCGCGGTCAGCGCAGTCGCTCGGTCCCGGACACCACGCCGGCGCGCGGCGGCAACAGGATCAGCACGGCCACGGCCCACACGCCGCCGATGAGGCCGAGGATCGTCCAGGCGTTGCGGGAGTAGCCGGCGTTGGCCGCGAAGATGCGACACAGGATCGCGTGGCAGATATGGAGCGCGACGGTCGTGCCGAACAGGGTCGGCCGGTCGAGGCCCGGGGCCACGAAGGCGAGCAGGCTCAGATAGGCGACCACGGTCTCCGGCATCATGGCGTCGTCGTTGACCGCCGGCGGGCGGTCACTATACTCCGGGCCGGACACGGGTAGCGGGGGAAGGGACGATCGGCAAGAGCCTCTTCGGTTCGGACTGGGTCACGAAGCTCGCGGAGGCGCTGCTCGCGAACCCACATTTCTCGCAGCTCCTGGTCGGCGCGATGCAGACGGCGTTCGAGACCAAGGGGAAGATCGACAAGAACCTGCAGACCGTGCTCGGCCTGCTCAATCTCCCCTCCCGCGCCGATCTGAAGAAGCTCGCCACGCGCCTCGACGCGATCCAGGGCAGCCTCGTCAACCTCAACATGAAGGTCGACCGGCTGCTCGCCGCCGAGGCGCGCCGCCGCAAGCGCCGCCGGGCGGCTGGTGCGGGCGACGAGCCCGGGCTCACCGACTAGCCCGCTCACCGCGGCCCCGCGTCGTTCGCGGCGGGCGTGTCGTCGACGGGCGGCAGCAGGTGGTCGGCGACGAGGGCGAGATCGGCAAGCGACGCCGGCGCCGCGGCGAGCAGCGGCACTTGGGCCAGCACGGGGGCGCCCGCGAGATGGAGGAGCGGCTCGAGCGACGCCGCCTGACGGGCGGCGAGCGTGCGCAGCTCGCGGAATCCGGCCGCGAGGCGGGCGGCGAGCGGCGCCGGTAGGCCGTCGAGCGGGGGTGGCTCGGGCGCGTCGGGTCCGAAGACCGCGGGCGGCAGGGCGCGGTTGACGATCACGCCGTCGATCGGGAGTCGGATCGTGGCGAGCGCGCGCGCGAGTGCCTCGGTCTCGGTCGCCAGGCGTGGCTCGGGCGCGGTCACCATGACCAGCGTCGTGCCCGCGCTGCGCAGCAGCCGATCGACGGCCGTGACCCGCCCGCGGAAGGCGTCGGTGAGCGTCTCGATCGCGTGGACGAACTCGCCGATCTCGCGCACCAAGCCGATGCCCGTGAAGCGCTCGAGGCCGTGCAGGACGCCCTGCAGCACGTACTGCGCGAGCCGCGAGCTGGCGCCGGGCAGGATGCTCGTCGGATCCTTGAGGATCGTGAACGCGCGCGAGTCGAGGAGCGCCACCAGCCGGCGGGGCGCGTCGAGGAAGTCGACCGCGTGCCGCGCCGGCGGCGTGTCGACGACGACGAGGTCGTAGCGATCCTCCTCCACCAGGCGATACACGGTCTCGACCGCCATGTACTCGGCCGTGCCGGCGAGTGTGCCCGAGAGATTCTGGTAGAGGCGGTTGTCGAGCACACGGCGGGCCTGCTCGGGCGACGAGGCGAGCCCCTGGACCAGCTCGTCGAACGTGCGCTTCACGTCGAGCAGCATCGCGTCGAGCCGCGCGCCGGGCTCGGCGAGCGGCACGCGGCGCGGGCGGCCGTCGAGCGCGCCGAGGCCAAGCGCGTCCTTCAGGCGCTGCGACGGGTCGACCGTGAGCACGACGGTCGCGCGCCCGCGGCGAGCGGCCGCGAGCGCGAGGGCGGCCGCGGTGGTGGTCTTGCCGACGCCGCCGCTGCCGACGCAGAGGACGATGCGGCGCGAGTCGAGTGCTTCGACCAGCGTCACGCACCGAGCCCGGCCGCCTGGGCCAGGTCCTCCGTGAGGCGGGCGAAACCGTCCGGGTCCTCGGGCCCTGCGAACAGGAACGGGAGGATCACCGGCGCCGTGCGCAGCGCGCGCTTGAGCGCCTTCACCTGCGTTGCGGCTTCCGCGCGCCGGGTGCGCTCGAAGCGGGCGGCGACGAGGTGGGGGTGCTCGGGCGTGGCGGCGTCGAGGCGCGCGAGCGCGGGCTCGTCGGCGGTCCCGAAGCGGCGCGGTGGCATCGCGTTCACGATCGGCGGTCCCACCGGCAGCCCGAGTGTCTCGACCAGCTCGTGGTGCAGCTCGATCGTTTCGCGCACCGCGAACTCTTCGGGCGTCGTCACCACGCAGACGAGCGTCTCGGCGGGGTCGGTGAGACGCGCCTGCATGCGGCGGAGGAGGTCGGCCACGGGGCCGATGGGCGCGAGCGCTCCGAGTGTCCGCGGCGCCGACAGCAGCGGCAGCGAGTGGCCCGAGGCCGGCGCGTCGACGATCACGAGATCGTACACCGCGCGGCCGAGGCGGCGCGCGTCGAGCCAGGCCGAGAGCTTGTGCAGGACGAGCAGCTCGGGGAGGCCGGGTGCCGCGGCCGCGAGCACCTGGAAGGTCGTGCTCTCGAGCAAGCGGCGGGCGAGCACCTTGAGGCGCAGCACGCCGAGCACGAAGTCGGCGAGCGCCGCCTCGGGCTCGATCGCGGCCGCCTGGAGGCGCGGCCCGATCGATACGGGTTCCGTGCCGAGGTCGCGGCCGAAGATCGGCCCGAGCCGCCCGGTGCCGACCTCGACCGCCAGCACGCGCCGCCCGGCGGCCGCCGCCGCGTGCGCGAGCGCGGCGGTCACCGCGCTCTTGCCGACCCCACCCTTGCCGGTGACGAGGACCAGACGTTGCGCCCCGAGGGGAACCCGGGCTGACACGGGCGCGGTCTTACCCATGGCTGGCAAGACCTGTCAAAGATCCTGGAGGAAGCGCGGCCGCAACCGTGTCCGGCCCCGCGCCACGCGTTGACTTCCCGCGTGCCTTGCCTACCT
This sequence comes from Binatia bacterium, assembly GCA_046327955.1. Classification (GTDB taxonomy): domain Bacteria; phylum Desulfobacterota; class Binatia; order DP-6; family DP-6; genus JAXLXP01. Next base: position 96,849 of record JAXLXP010000008.1, read on the forward strand.
ACGTCGCATGGCGGAGGGGGACCGGACGGGCGAGGCGGACGGCGCGCGCCCCCGGTTGCGGGCCTTTCGCGGCGGTGCGACGGTGCGTGCCGGATGGCAACCGCGCGAGCTCGCGCGCCGGCTGGCGACGCTCGAGCAGCAGGTGGAGTCGGCGCTGGAGGGTCGCGGCGCGGCGGGCGTGGCGGGTGTTCCGCCGGTCGTGGGCGAGGCGATCGACGAGGCGCTGGCCGGCTACGCGCGCCTGCGGCGCTGGCTGTTCGGCGACGTGGGCGAGGTCGACGGCGGCCTCCCGAGCATCGGGCTGCGCGCCCTCTACCGGTACTGGTGGCGCGTGGATGCCCGTGGCCTCGAGCGCATCCCGGACCACGGCCGCGTGCTGATCGTCGCCAATCGCTCCGCCGCGCTCCTGCCGTACGACGCGCTGATGCTCCCGGTGGCGCTCGCGCTCGACCATCCCACGCACCGGCGCGTGCACCCGCTCGTCGACGAGCGCCTGATCGCGATGCCGCTGATCGGGGCGCTGTTCGGCCGTCTCGACGCGCTCACCGCGGCGCCCGGGACCCTGCGGCGGCTTCTGCAGGACGAAGAGGCGGTGATCGTCTTCCCCGAGGGTCGGGTGGCCGCGACCAAGCCCTTCGGACAGCGCTACCGCGTCGGCCGGTTCGGGCGGCCGTCGGCGCTGCGGGTGGCGATCGAGACCGGCACCCCGATCGTGCCCGTGGGCGTGATCGGGGCCGAGGAGACGCAGCCGGTGCTCGCGCGGGTGGGCGGGCTCGAGCGGCTCGGCATTCCGCCCCTGCCGGTCACACCGACGTTCCCGTGGCTCGGCCCGTGGGGGCTGCTGCCGCTGCCGACCAAGTGGACGATCCACGCGGGTGACGCGCTCGACGTGGCAGCCGAATACCCGGCGGGCCAGGCGAACGACCCCGCGGCGGTGCGGCGCCTGCGCGACCAGGTCCGCGAGCGGCTTCAGGGTGTGGTGAGCGAGGGTCTGCGCCGCCGGCGCGGGCTGTTCAGCGGTTGACCATGCCGTTCGTCGTCGCGATCGATCAGGGCACGACGGGCACCACCGTGCTCGTGTTCGACCGCCGCGGCAACGTGGCGGGCCGGGCGTACCGGGAGTTCACGCAGCACTACCCGAAGCCGGGCTGGGTCGAGCACGATCCGGAAGAGATCTGGCAGGTGACGCTCAAGGTGCTGCGCGCGGCCTGCCGGAAGGCCGGGGCGCGCGGTCGTGACGTCGTCGCGCTCGGGATCACGAACCAGCGCGAGACGACGGTGCTCTGGGACCGGGGGACCGGAAAGCCGCTCCACCGCGCGATCGTGTGGCAGGATCGGCGCACGGCGGACGCGTGCGCGGCGTTGCGCGACCGCGGCCTCGAGGACCTCGTGCGCCGCAAGACTGGCCTCGTGCTCGACCCCTACTTCTCGGGCACGAAGCTGCGCTGGCTGCTCGAGGCGATCCCGCACGCCGCCGAGCGCGCGCACCGCGGCGAGCTCTGCTTCGGCACGATCGACTCGTGGCTTTTGTGGAAGCTCACCGGCGGCGAGGAGCACGCCACCGACCCGACCAACGCCTCGCGCACGCTGCTGTGCGACATCCGCACGCGCACCTGGGACCCGGAGCTCTGCGACCTGCTCGGGGTGCCGATGGCGGTGCTGCCCGTGATCCGGCCGTCGAGCGGCGTCTTCGGCCACGCGACGGCGGACGTGCTCGGCAGCCCGGTGCCGGTGGCGGGCATCGCCGGCGACCAGCAGGCGGCGCTGTTCGGCCAGGGCTGCGTCGAGGAGGGGATGTGCAAGAACACCTACGGGACCGGGTGCTTCCTGCTCCTCCACACGGGAGAGAAGCCGGTCGCCTCGGGGCGGGGCCTGCTCACCACCGTCGCCTGTGACGCTGCGGGCCAGCCGGCGTATGCGCTCGAGGGCTCGGTGTTCATTGCCGGTGCGGCGATCCAATGGATGCGCGACGAGCTCGGTCTGCTCGGCAAGGCCGCCGAGTCGGAGCGGCTCGCCCGCACCGTCGACTCGGCGCTCGGGGTGTACCTCGTGCCCGCGTTCGTGGGCCTCGGCGCACCGTACTGGGACGCGGCCGCGCGTGGTGCGCTGGTCGGGCTCACCCGCGGCGTGACGCGTGCGCACCTCGTGCGTGCGGCGCTCGAGTCGCTCGCGTTCCAGACGCGGGACGTCGTCGACGCGATGGCGGCCGACGCCGGGGCGCCGCTGCGGGCGCTGCGCGTCGACGGCGGTGCGTCGGCCAACGACTTCCTCATGCAGTTCCAGGCCGACGTGCTGGGCGTCCCGGTCGAGCGCCCCGTGCTGATCGAGACGACGGCGATGGGGGCGGCCTGCCTCGCCGGGCTCGGCACCGGCTTCTGGCGCTCGCCGGCGGAGCTGCGCGCCGCGCGCCGCATCGACAAGCGATTCCGGCCGCGGATGAAGGGCGAGGTCCGTGACGGGCTGTACCGCGGGTGGCTCGACGCCGTCGACCGCGTGCGGACGACGCGACCCACGGCGTGACGACGCAGACGGAGGGGACGTTCGCCGGGGTGGGTGGCGTCCCGGTGTACTGGCGATGCCTGGCTCCGCGGGCGGGCGCACCGCGCGGGGTCGTGCTGGTCGCGCACGGGTACGCGGAGCACCTCGGCCGGTACGAGCCCCTGGCGCGGCACCTGGTCGCGCGCGGGCTCGCCGTGGCGGCCCTCGACCATCGCGGGCACGGCCGGTCGGGCGGGCCGCGCGGTCACTGCGAGAGCTTCGCGGAGTTCGTCGCCGACCTGCGGACGCTCGCCGACCTCGCCCGCGGGGCATGGCCCGACTGCCCGCACGTGCTGCTCGGGCACAGCATGGGCGGTCTGATCGCGTTCCTCTATCTGCTGCAGCACCCCGAGACCGTCGTGGCGGGCGCGCTGTCCGGGCCGGCCTTCCGCGTCCCCGACGCGGTGCCGCGCTGGCTGCGCGGCGTGGCGCTCACGCTCGGGCGCGTGGCGCCGCGACTGCAGTTCTCGGCGAACGTCGACGCGAGGGCACTCGCGCGCGACCCGACGGTGGGCGAGGCGTACCTCGCCGATCCGCTCGTGCACCGTGCCGCCACGGCCGGGTTCTACCGCGCCTTTCGCGCGGCCCAGGCGGCGGCCCTGGCGGATGCCCATCGGCTGCGCGTCCCGGTCCTCGTGCTCCAGGGCGACGCCGATCGCGTGGTCGACCCGGGCGGCGCGGCCGCGGTGGCCGAGCGCCTGCCGGACGGCTGCGAGCTCGTCATGCTGCCCGGCTACTTCCACGAGCTGCTGAACGAGCCGCCGTCGGAGCAGGCCGTGGTGCTGGCGCGGCTGGAAGCGTGGTTCGACCGCTTTCTGGCGCGGTGACTTCGCGCTGACGGATGCCGCGCCCAACGCACGTCGCCGCGGCCCGACCTCTACGACCACCTGCCGCGGGCGCGGGAGCTGCGGCTGCGGGTCGACGGGATGGTGTGCGTGGGCGACGCGGCGGTGCCGCGCGGGTTGCGCGGCGTACGGGCGGGGGAGTAAGCCAGCTCCGGATCATGACGGCGAGGGAGACAGCGCCGGGGGATGGGACGAGGCGCGGCTCGCCCTTCGGGCGCCGGGCACGGGCGCCGGATATGCTGACCGCGGCTGCGGTGTAGCCGCGGAGGGGGCGTCGCGATGACGGCTGTCGAGTCCGCGAACCATCGTCGGAAGCCTGCTCGCGTCGCTGGCGCTGGCGGATGGATATGTTGCAGAAGGCGGCGCTACGCGGAACCGTCGAATTGTTGTTGGGCAGCAGGAGGCGATTTGGGTATGAAGCCTCACCGGAGGTGTGCGACGTGAGTGACACCATGCGTGACATTAACGACTCTCCGTACTGCTACGACGAAGCGATCGCCCCAAGCGTGTCGGAGGTTGCTGAGCGTGTCAGGGCGCTGAGGTCGGGCGGTCGCTTGACCCCCGAAGTGCTGCATACGATCCGACGATATTTCAGGATCAAGAATATCTACCACTCGAATGCCATCGAGGGGAACAAGCTCGACGTTGGCGAAACGCGGCAGGTCGTTGAACTCGGCCTAACGATCACCGGGAAGCCCCTCAAGGATCAAGCGGAAGCCAGGAATCTCGCCGAGGCTGTCGACTATCTTGAGCACCTCGCCGCCAATCCGGCGCAGCCAATTCGGGAGATCGATATTCGGCAGATCCACACCCTAATTCTGAAGGGCATCGATAACGAAAACGCGGGGAAATACCGGTCCGTCTCAGTAGAGATATCTGGTTCGGAGTTTAAGCCGCCGGGGCCTGAGGCCGTCCCTTCGCAAATGCGAGACTTCGGCCGGTGGCTGGAGCGAGCGAGCGTCCCGGGTGACTTGTTTGCCTCCTCCGAGGGCCTGCTCCGGGCGGCTGTGGCCCACACATGGTTCGTGATGATCCACCCATTCGTCGATGGCAACGGGCGAGTGGCCCGTTTGCTGATGAACTTACTCCTCATGCGGTTCGGGTATCCGATCGCGATCATCACTCGCGAGGACCGTCTCCGATACTACGACACCCTCGAGACGGCACAGTCGTCCGATCTCTCCGGCTTGCTGAGCCTTCTGACGGAATGCCTGCACGAGTCCCTTGAGGAGTATGAGCGTGCAGCAACCGAGCAGCGTGAGCGAGTAGAGTGGGCGCAGTCCCTAGCTGAACGCTTCAGCGCCCCCGAGAAGACTCGTGCGAGGAACGAGTACGAGGTTTGGAAGAACGCCTTCGAGCTGCTCAAGAGCTATTTCCGCCAAACCGCCTCTATCCTCGATCAGTCAGCCGACGTTGGGCAAGTATACTTCAAGGACTTCGGGAGCATCGACTTTGAGAAGTTCTTGAGTCTTCGCCAAGGGGAATCGGTCAAGCGTACTTGGTTCTTCCGCGTTGACTTCCGCAGCGGGAGCAGGTCGGCTCGGTATCTATTCTACTTCGGCTATTCCCACCCGAGCCTGCGAGGCAGCTGCGACGTGACTCTGTTTATCTCGCGCGAGGATCCGCCGGGCTCCTTCTTCTATCGGCGTCTCGACGAGCTAACGGCACCCAACGTCCCCAACCTTGCTGAGGTAGGATACCTACCGCGGGAGGAGCGGTTCGTCGCGCGGCAGCGAACTGGTGGAAAGCGCGATGGGCGGATCGAAGAAATCGGCCGGCACTTCTTTGAGGAAGTTGTGAAGATGCACTTCTCCTCGTGACGTGTGTGTCGGTCAATCGCTGCCCAACAAGCCGATGAAGCTGCCGGCCGCCTGCGGCGCCCGCAGCTTATCGGCAGGTCGTTGGGCGGACGGGTGACTGAGGGGTGATTGTGACGCGTGGCAGTCGGACGCTCGAATCTACGCGTTGGCTGCCTTCTTGCGAGGACCCAGCGCGGCTGCGATCTCCCGACGAGTCGCTCCTGCGGCCAGTAGACCTTGCACCAGCAGGTCGAGCGAGACGGCAGGGTCGCCCGCTTCCATCTTGGCGACGCGTGATTGGCTCGAACCCATCCGCCTGGCCAGCTCTGTCTGGGTGAGGTGACCCTGCTCGCGCGCCTTTCGGAGCCGTGCCCCGAGCGTGAGCTTCATGTCCACCAAGTGTTCCTCGACCGGCGTCAGGCCAAGGAAGGTCGACGTCGAGCCGACACGCCAGCCGGCTCGTTCCAGACGCTTGCGCTTGCTTCGTTCCATCAGCTCTTTCCTTTGCTCGCTTCGTCGTATCGGCGGAGCCTCTGCTTGCAGAGCTCTATCGTCGGCTTCGGCGTCGCCTGGGAGGTCTTTGCGAAAACGTCGAGAATGACCACTGCGTCCCGATCGATTCGGTACACCACGCGCCAGGTTCGGTTCTCGTCTTGGATTCGGAGTTCGTGACAACGGGTTCCGATGCTGGGCATCGGTCTGGAATGAGGTAGCTCCAGGTTCTCGCCGGCCTGGAGCTTCCGCAGGAGAAAGCCCGCCTCGACCCGCGCCGCAGAGGACAGCGGCGGGCTCTTGACCTCACCGCCGAGCCAGGTGAGCGGCTTGTGCCGAGGGGGCACGTCCCGCAGCATATGTCAGGACGGACATATGGGCAAGACGCCGCCCAACTCCGGTTTGCAGCAGACGTGGCGCTCGCTGACGCTCGCACCACGCAGCTGAGACCTGGTACGGTCGTCAGGCGTTCCTTCCGGGGGCCGATGAGCCATAGGACGCGGCGTCAAGCGCGAAGACATTGGCGCGACCCGGTCCGGGAGGCCTCCGAAGCGACTGCGGCCGGCGCGTGCCGGCGCGTGATTTCGCATTGACGGCGCGGCCGGCGCTGCTCTAGGGTCCACGGCCACGGGGATCCGTGGATGCGAACCCTTGCCACCGCGCTGCTCGTCCTGCTCCTGCTGCCCGCCGCGGCGCGCGCCGGCGCCGCGTTCGGTGGCGACGACGCCGGCTTCGTGCCGAACACGGACCTCGAGCGCCGCTGCCAGGGGAAACTGATCGCGAACCTCGGCAACCTCGCGGTGTGCGCGACCAAGTGCCACACCCGGATGGCCACCGCGGCGTTCCAGGTGGAGCCGTTCGCCGAGGCGGTCTGCGAGGCCACGTGCGTGGTCCGCTACCGCGAGAAGGCGGCCAGGATCCTGCTCACGAACGCCTGCCCGGGCGAATGCCTCGAGCAGACGCGCTACGGCAGCCTGATGGGGGCGTTCCTGGACCAGGCCAACGGCGACTACTTCTGTGACGGCGTCGTGCCGCTCGGCGACGGCGACGACGCCGGCGTCGTGCCGTCCACGGACGGCGTGCTGCGCTGCGAGACCCGGATCGCCAAGAAGGGCGCCAGCCTGATTCGGTGCGTGCTCGGCTGCCATCAGCGGCTCGCAGACCGCGCGTTCGGGGGGCTACCCTTCGACGAGGAGGCCTGCGAGACCGCCTGCCAGGTCGGGTTCGTGAACGTGGGCCTGGTCGGGACCTGCCCGTCGTGCATTGCCTACCTGCCGGGAGTGGCCGGCGAGGTCCGGGCGTTCCTGGATTCGACCAACGGGCTGATCTACTGCACCTCGCCCGGCGCGGCCTTCCTCGATCCGTGACCACGGGCCGCCCGGCGCATTGCGTCCCCCCACCCCCGGTGTTAAGACTGCCGCGGCCATGAAGGAAGGCATCCACCCGAAGTACGACAAGGCGACGATCGTGTGCGCGTGCGGCCACACGGTCGAGACGCGGTCCACCATCCCGACCATCCACGTCGAGATCTGCTCGGCCTGCCATCCGTTCTTCACCGGCAAGCAGAAGCTCATGGACACCGCCGGGCGCGTCGAGCGCTTCAACCGACGGTACGGCGGCAAGAGCGCCACGTCGGCACGGTCCTGAGGCAGTGGCGGTCGGCGGACCGCACAGAGTTTGGACGCGGGGTGGGGGCGGAGTCTCCGCCCCTTCGTGTTTCTGAGCCATGCTGGAGCGGCTGAAGGAGGTCGAGCGGCGCTTCGAGGAGCTCGAGCGCCTGGTCGTCGACCCGGCGGTGATCGCCAATCGACGCGAGTTCGCCAAGCTCGCGCGCGAGCGCTCGCAGCTCGAAGAGATCGTCGACGTCTATCGCGAGCGCCAGGTGGTCGCCCGGGACCTCGCCGAGCACCGCGAGCTGGTGCACGACACCGACCCCGACATCCGCGACATCGCGCGCGGGGAGCTGCCGGAGGTCGAACGCCGGCTGGCGGAGCTGGACAAGCGGCTGAAGGAGCTGCTGCTGCCGCGCGATCCCAACGACGTGCGCAACACGATCGTCGAGATCCGCGCCGGGACCGGCGGCGACGAGGCCGCGCTGTTCGCGGCCGAGCTCTTCCGCATGTACACGCGCTACGCCGAGCGCCACGGCTGGCGCATCGAGGTGCTCTCCTCGAGCGCGACCGGGCTCGGCGGCTTCAAGGAGATCATCGGCCTGGTGCAGGGAAAGGGCGCCTACAGCCGGCTCAAGTTCGAGGGCGGCGTGCACCGCGTGCAGCGCGTGCCGGCCACCGAGGCGCAGGGACGCATCCACACCTCGGCGGTCACCGTCGCCGTGCTGCCCGAAGCCGAAGACGTCGAGGTCGACATCGAGGAGAAGGACCTCCGGGTCGACGTCTACCGCTCGTCGGGGCCGGGCGGGCAGAGCGTCAACACCACGGACTCGGCGGTCCGCGTGACGCACCTGCCGACGGGACTCGTCGTCACCTGCCAGGACGAGAAGTCGCAGCACAAGAACAAGGCCAAGGCGATCAAGATCCTGCGCTCGCGCCTGTTCGACCGGGCGCGCCAGGAGCAGCAGGACCAGATCTCGGCTACCCGCAAGGGGATGGTCGGCAGCGGCGACCGCTCCGAGAAGATCCGGACCTACAACTTCCCGCAGAGCCGGGTCACCGACCACCGCGTGAACGTCACCGTGCACCAGCTCGACCGGGTGCTCGACGGTGACCTCGACGGCATCATCGACGCGCTCGTGACGCAGGCGCAGGCGGACGCCCTGCACGCGCAGGCGAGCTGATGGACCACGCCCCGTTCGCGGTCACGGCGGGCGCCGCGGAGCGTGCCGCCGCGGCCCGCCTGGCGGCGGCCGGCGTTCCGGAGCCGCATGCCGATGCCGCGGTGCTGCTCGCGGCCGCGCTCGGAACGGACCGCGCTGGCGTGGTCCTCGCCGCGCGTCGGCCCATGCCGCCCGCCGCGGCCACGCGGTTGGCGGATCTGGTGGCCGGCCGAGAGGCGCGGATCCCGCTCCACTATCTTCTCGGCGAGCGCGAGTTCTGGTCGATGCCGATCCGCGTCGACGCCCGCGTCCTGATCCCGCGCCCCGAGACGGAGCTCGTCGTCGAGACCGCCTGTCGGGTGGCGCCCGGGGCACGCCGGGTGCTCGACGCCGGCACCGGCAGCGGGGCCATCGCGGCAGCGCTCGCCCGCGAGCTGCCGGCGGCCGAGGTCTGGGCCGCCGACCGTGACCCCGGGGCGCTCGCCGTGGCCCGCACGAACCTGGCCCGCCACGCGCCTCGCGTGCGGCTGATCTGCGGGGACTGGCTGGCGCCGCTGCGGCCAGGGACGTTCGATCTGATCGTCGCCAACCCGCCCTACGTGGCGGAGCGCGACCTCGCGGGGCTCGAGCCCGAGGTCCGTGACCACGAGCCGCGCACGGCGCTCGTCGCCGGCGCGGACGGGCTCGCGGACCTGTGCATGCTTTTGGGCCAGGCAGCCGCTACACTCGGAGCCGGCGGGTGGCTCGTCATGGAAATGGGAGCAGGGCAGGCCGGCGCGGTCCTCGAGACGGTGACGGCGGTTGGACGGTGGGCGCGTTCGGTCGTGGTGCCGGACGCAGCGGGAATCGATCGCGTCGTCGCCGTGCAGCGGCACGGCTGAGGGAGAGGCGGGGGACGTGGACACCATCGTGATCCGGGGCGGCAACGTCCTCGAGGGTGAGGTCGTGGTGAGCGGCTCGAAGAACGCGGCCCTGCCGCTGCTCTTCGCCACCCTGCTCACGCCAGAGCGCAACGTGATCCGCAACGTGCCGGTGCTGGCCGACGTGAAGACGGCGATCGGCGTCCTGCGGCACCTCGGCGTCAAGGTCGCGCAGAGCCCCGACGGGCACGAGCTCGTCATCGAGGCGCGCGACATCACCAACACGGAGGCGCCGTACGACCTCGTCCGGACGATGCGGGCGTCCTTCCTGACGCTCGGGCCGCTGCTGGCGCGCTTCGGTCGCGCGCGGGTGTCGACGCCCGGCGGCTGTGCGATCGGCGCGCGCCCGGTCGATCTCCACCTCACCGGACTCGAGAAGATGGGCGCGACGATCCGCATCGCCGACGGTTACGTCGAGGCAGAGGCCACGAAGCTCACCGGGGCCCGCATCGCGCTCGACTTCCCGTCGGTCGGTGCCACGCAGCAGCTCATGATGGCGGCAGCGCTGGCAGATGGCACGACCATCCTCGAGAACGCGGCCCGCGAGCCGGAGAACGTCTGTCTCGGCCGCGCGCTCGAGCGCATGGGCGCGGCGGTCGAGGGGCTCGGCACCTCGACGGTCGTCGTGCACGGCCGGCCCGAGCTCACCGGCGCGGTCCACGACGTGATCCCCGACCGCATCGAGGCCGGGACGTACATGGTCGCCGCCGCGATCACGAGCGGCAACGTGCGCGTGACCGGCGCCCGCGCCGACCACCTCGACGCCTTCATCGCCAAGCTGCGCGAGGCGAAGGTGATCGTGCAGGAGAGCGAGAGCGGGCTCCTCGTCCAGGCGAACGGCCACCTCGGCGCGGTCGACGTCAGGACCATGCCGTACCCCGGCTTTCCGACGGATCTGCAGGCGCAGTTCATGGCGCTCATGACGCGCGCGAGCGGCGCGAGCACGTTCTGCGAGACGATCTTCGAGAACCGCTTCATGCACGCCGCCGAGCTCACTCGCATGGGGGCGTGCCTGCGCGTGCAGGGCAATTCCGTCCAGGTCCGCGGGCCGAGCCTGCTCTCCGGCGCGCAGGTGATGGCGACCGACCTGCGCGCGAGCGTGTCGCTGCTGCTCGCGGGGCTGGCGGCGAAGGGGACCACCTGGGTGTCGCGCGTGTACCACCTCGACCGCGGCTACGAGCACGTCGAGCAGAAGCTGAGCGCGATCGGCGCGGACGTCGCCCGCGAAGCGGCGTGACGCGGGCGGCGGACCTTCTTTTCGTCGCCACCGGCGCGCGGGCCCGGGCGCGGCTCGCTCGCCTCGAGCGCCGCGGCGGAGAGGCCGGCGACCGGGTCGAGCGCCAGGTGCGGCACATCCTCGACGCCGTGCGCCTCGGCGGCGATGCGGCCGTCGCGCGCTTCGCGGCACGTTTCGACGGGGTGCGCCTCACCCCGCGGACGCTGCGGGTGCCGCACGCGGCGCTTGCCGCGGCCTTCGAGGGTCTGCCGGCCGTGGTGCGGCGCGACCTCGTGCTGGCGGCCCGCCGCATCCGGGCGTTCCACCTCCGCCAGCGCGAGCGCTCGTGGACGTTTCGTGACGCGACCGGCGCGACGCTGGGCCAGCGGATCGCCCCGCTCGCGCGCGTCGGGGTGTACGTGCCGGGCGGGCGGGCGGCGTACCCGTCCACCGTGCTGATGACCGCGATCCCGGCGCGCGTGGCGGGCGTCGACGAGGTGATCGCCGTGTCGCCGGCCGGACCCGAGGGGCACCCGCCGGTGATCCTCGCCGCCTGCCACGTTGCCGGGGTCGACGCCCTCTATCGGGTGGGCGGCGCGCAGGCGGTGGCTGCACTCGCCTACGGCACCCAGACGATCCCGCGCGTCGACAAGATCGTCGGGCCGGGCAACGTCTTCGTTGCCACGGCGAAGCGGCTCGTCTTCGGGCAGGTCGACATCGACGCGATCGCCGGGCCGAGCGAGGTCGTGATCGTCGCCGACCGCACGGCGGACGCCGGCATGATCGCAGCCGACATGCTGGCGCAGGCCGAGCACGACCCGCAGGCCGCCGCGGTCTGCCTCACGCCCGACCGGCGGCTGGCCGAGCGGGTTGCGACGGCACTCGACGCGCAGCTCGCCGCGCTGCCGCGCCGGGCGCTCGCCGCCCGCTCGCTGGCACGGTACGGGGCCATCCTGGTCACGGGGTCGCTCGACGAGGCGCTCGCGCTCGCCGATCGGCTCGCGCCCGAGCACCTCGAGCTCGCCGTGCGACGGCCCCGTGCGGCCGCGAGCCGAATCCGGAACGCGGGCGCGATCTTCATGGGCCAGGGGGCGCCCGAGGCGTTCGGGGATTACCTCGCGGGACCCAACCACGTCCTTCCGACGGGCGGGACGGCACGATTTGCATCTCCGCTCGGGGTGTACGATTTCCTCAAGCGGACGAGCCTCATCGAGGCCGGCCCGCGCACGATGGCCCGCCTGGGGCCGGCGATCGTGCGGTTGGCCCGCCTCGAGGGACTCGACGCCCACGGACGTTCCGTCGAGATGCGGATCGCCCGCGGGAGAGGACAAGGACGACAAGGAGCCCGCTGATGGCCACTCGCGTTCGCCGCCCGCTGCCCCGAGCTCCCCGCGCCGCGGGGGGCCGCACGGCCACCGTCGACCGGAAGACGAAGGAGACCGACGTCCGGCTCACGCTCGCGCTCGACGGGCGCGGCACGGCCGACGTCGCCACCGGCGTCCCGTTTCTCGACCACATGCTCGAGCTGGTCGCGAAGCACGGCTTCTTCGACCTCACCGTCCACGCCGAGGGCGATCTGCACGTCGACTACCACCACACGGTGGAGGACGTCGGGCTCGTCCTCGGCCGCGCGTTGCGCGAGGCGCTCGGCGACAAGGCGGGCATCCGTCGCTTCGGCGAGGCCGCCGTGCCGCTCGACGAGGCGCTCGTGCAGACGGTCGTCGACCTGTCGGGCCGTCCGTTCTTCGTCTACGACGTGAAGATCGCGCAGGCCAAGGTCGGCAGCTTCGACGTCGAGCTCATCCACGACTTCCTGCTCGCGTTCGCGAACGAGGCGAAGATCAACCTGCACGTGCGCATGTTCTCCGGACGAAACCCGCACCACGTCGTCGAAGCGACGTTCAAAGGCCTCGCGCGGGCGCTCGCGGCGGCGGTGCAGCGCGATCCGCGGGTCACGGGCGTGCCGTCGACGAAGGGGGCGCTCTGAGCCGGCCGATCGCCATCGTCGACTACGGCGTCGGCAACCTGCGCAGCGTCCAGAAGGCGATCGAGCACGTGGGGTTCCCGGCCGAGGTCACGCACGATCCCGCGCGGCTCGCCGCGGCGCCGGGCGTCGTGCTGCCGGGGCAGGGGGCGTTCGGGACCTGCATGCACCACCTCGCCGACGCCGGCCTGGTCGAGGCCGTGCGGGCGGCCGCGGAGTCCGGGCGGCCGTTCCTCGGCATCTGCGTCGGGATGCAGCTGCTCTTCGAGCGCAGCGAGGAGTCCCCCGACACCCCGGGGCTCGGGCTCTTCCCGGGCCGCGTGGTGCGCTTTCCGCACGACGCGGAGCGCAAGGTCCCGCACATGGGCTGGAACCAGCTCCACATCGTGCGGCGACCGCCGGTGCTCGCCGACGTCGCGGAGGGCGCGTACGTCTACTTCGTGCACTCGTACCACGTCGTGCCCGACGATCCGGAGCTGGTCGCGACCACGACGTCGTACGGGCCCGAGTTCGTCTCGAGCGTGGCGCGGGCCAACGTCTTCGCGGGCGTCTTCCACCCGGAGAAGAGCCAGGCCGTGGGCCTGCGCCTGCTCGGGAACTTCGTCGAGCAGGTCCGCCGCGCGGCATGATCGTCTACCCCGCCATCGACCTGCGCGGCGGGCGCTGCGTGCGCCTGACGGAGGGTGACTTCGGTCGCGAGACGATCTACGGCGACGACCCGGTGGCGATGGCGCGCCGCTGGGAGGCCCAGGGTGCGCGCTGGCTGCACGTCGTCGACCTCGACGGCGCGCGCGCCGGGCAGCCGGTGCAGGCCGACCTCGTCGGCGCGATCTGCGCGGCGGTCGCGATCCCCGTCCAGGTGGGTGGCGGCCTGCGCTCCGCGGACGCCGTGGCGACCGTGCTCGCGGCGGGTGCGGCGCGCGCGGTGATGGGGACCGCGGCGGTGCGCGACCCCGATGCGTTCGCGGCGGCCTGCCGCGCTCACCCGGGCCGCGTGGCCCTCGGGTTGGATGCGCGCGCCGGCCGCGTACGCGTCGCGGGATGGCTCGAGGGCGAGGCGGTGGAGGCGGTCGCGCTCGCCGGGCGCGCGGCGGCGCTCGGCGCGGCGGCGGTGATCTACACGGACATCGAGCGTGACGGGACGGAGCGTGGCCCGGATCTCGACGGGACGCGCGCCGTGGCGCAGGTCGCGCGGGTTCCGGTGATCGCCTCGGGCGGGGTCGGGTCGCTGGCGCACATCCGCGCCGTCGCCGGGCTCGCGGCCGCCGGCGTGGGCGGCGTGATCGTCGGGCGTGCGCTCTACACCGGGGCGGTGCGGCTGCCCGAGGCGCTCGCGGCGACGGGAGCCTCCTGATGCTCGCGCGGCGAATCATCCCGTGCCTCGACGTGAAGGGCGGGCGCGTGGTGAAGGGCGTCCGGTTCCTCGATCTCGCCGATGCGGGCGATCCGGTCGAGGTCGCCGCCCGCTACGATGCGCAGGGCGCCGACGAGCTCTGCTTCCTCGACATCACGGCGTCGCACGAGGAGCGGCCCATCATCCTCGACGTCGTCGCGCGTACGGCCGAGCGCTGCTTCATGCCGCTCACCGTCGGCGGCGGCGTGCGCACCGTCGACGACGTCTGGGCGCTGCTCAAGGCGGGCGCCGACAAGGTCTCCATCAACACCGCCGCGGTGCAGACCCCGGAGCTGGTCGCGGCGGCGACGGCACGGTTCGGGAGCCAGTGCATCGTCGTCGCGATCGACGCGCGCCGGCGCGTCGCGGGCGATTCCGGGCGCGGCTGGGAGGTGTTCACGCACGGCGGCCGCCGCCCGACCGGGCTCGACGCGGTCGAGTGGGCGCGGCGGATGACCGCCGCCGGCGCCGGGGAGATCCTCCTCACCAGCATGGACCGCGACGGCACCAAGGAAGGCTACGACCTCGAGCTCACGCGGGCGGTCGTCGACGCCGTCGAGGTCCCGGTGATCGCCTCGGGTGGGGCCGGCACGCTCGACCACCTCTACGACGGCCTGATGCGCGGCGGCGCGAGCGCGGCGTTGGTGGCCTCGATCTTCCACTACGGCACGCACACGGTGGGCGAGGCGAAGGCCCACCTCGCCGCGCGCGGCGTGCCGGTGCGGCGCTGAGCGATGCCGGAACTGCCGCACGGCTGGCTCGCCGACACGATCGCGCTCTACGGGCGGGTGTTTCGTCGCGGGGCGGAGCTCGCCGTTCGCAACTGGCCGATCGGCGTCGTCATCGCCGGCTGCCTCTGGGGGCTCACGTTCCTCGCGATCGCGCTCGGCGGGCTCGGCCTCGGGGTCGCCGGCGGGCTCGTATGGACGCTGCTCATGACCGCGTGCTTCAGCGCGTGGCTCGCGCTCGTGGGCGACGCGATCCGCTCCGGACGCGTGCGCTGGGCCGACGTGCCGGCGGCGTTCGGCGCGTATCTCGGCGATCTGCTGACGGTGGGCTTCCTGCTCTGGGGCATCCGGCTGCTGGCGGAGATTCTCGTGCAGGTGGTCCCGTTCGTCGGCATCGTCCTCCAACTGGCGACGATCGTGTTCTTCAACGCGGTGCCCGAGCTCGTCTACCTGGGGCGACACCCTCCTGCCGAGCTGCTGGCCACGAGCTATCGGTTCATCGCCGAGAACTGGATCGAGTGGTTTCCCGCGAACTTCGTGCTGCTCGTCCTCCTGGCCTCGCTCGTGTTCGTGCCGGGCGACCGCTTCCAGGTGATGGGCTCCCTCGTGGCGGGCGCCGGGCTCGCGTTCGTGCTGCTGGTGCGCGGGCTCCTGTTCGTCGAGCTCGGCTCCCAGGGGCGTCGCGCGCGCGCGTTCCAGCGTCGGTCGGGCCGGTAGCACCGTCGGTGCTGTGGCGGGCGGGTTCAGGACGGGCTCATTGCCACCGCACGCCCCCGGTCTGGTCAGCCTCTCGGACCTCTGGCCTAGCGAGGGCCGAGATGGATGATCAGGCTTCCACCGAGAACCACCAGCAGTCCCAGCCACGTCGACATCGGGACCTGGTCTCCGAAGAAGAACCGGCCCGCGAGCACGCTGACGACCGCGAAGATGCCCACGTACGCACCGAGCAGCTTGGAGAAGTCGATGTTGAGCAGATTGACGACCACGCCGTAGGAACCCAGCACGGCGAACCCAAGAGCTACAACGGCGATGCCCCGCCCACGGAGCCCGGCGCGGATAAGCGCGTCGCCGGCGACTTCCAGCACCGCGGCGGCGGCGAAGAGTACGAATGGGGCGAGCGTCGAGAGCATCCGGGTTCTGTCGTAGCACGTGCCCGAACCGCTTGTCCTCGGCTGATGGGTACGCATACGCTCCCAGCATGACGCTTCGGTTCGCCAGCTCTCCGTGGGCGACCGC
This sequence comes from Binatia bacterium, assembly GCA_046327955.1. Classification (GTDB taxonomy): domain Bacteria; phylum Desulfobacterota; class Binatia; order DP-6; family DP-6; genus JAXLXP01. The sequence continues at coordinate 112,773 of JAXLXP010000008.1, forward strand.
ACGCGTTCGTGGGATGGCTGCGGCTCTCGGCGCTGCGCTGCTGTTCGGAGTCAGCACCCCAGCGGCGAAGATCTTGGTGCCCAGCGCGGAGCCGCTCATGCTCGGCGCGGTGCTGTACCTCGGGGCGGGCCTCAGCCTGAGCCTCCTGGGCGTCGCACGTCGGAAGCAAGGGAGAGAAGCCCCGCTCCGCAGGGCTGACGTGCCATGGCTGGTGGGGATCACTGCCGCCGGCGCGGTTGTCGCGCCGGTCCTTCTTCTCGTCGGACTCCGCCGCGTCTCGGCGGTCACGGGGTCGCTCGCGCTGAACCTCGAAGGGCCGTTCACGGTGATCCTCGCCGTGCTCTTCTTTGGAGAGCATCTGAGCGCACGCACAACGGTCGGAACGTTTCTGATCATCCTCGGGGCAGCGATACTCAGTTTCACGCCGGGTGCCGCTCTCGGAGGTGACGCGGTTGGCGTCCTGTGCATTACGGGGGCGTGTCTCGGTTGGGCACTCGACAACAACCTCACCTCGCGGCTGTCGCTCCGCGACCCGGTCGCGATCGTGAAGACGAAGGGGCTCGTCGGTGGCGTGGTTTCCCTTGGGCTCGCGTTCCTGGTCGGAAACGAGGTCCCGCCGGTCGGCACCGTTGCCGCGGGACTGCTTCTCGGAGTCGTCAGCTACGGAGCGAGCGTGGTCCTTGCGGTCCATGCGATGCGACTCATCGGCGTCGCACGAGAGGCCACGTTCTTTGCCACCGCGCCCTTCATCGGGGCTCTCGTGAGTGTCGCGGTGTTGGGCGAGCACTTCGGGCCACGGGAGCTGGGTGCCACGCTGGTAATTCTCGTCGGTGTCGGCCTGCTGGTTCGCGAGCAGCACGCTCACTTGCATGTCCACGAACCCCTGGAACACGACCATCGCCATAGGCACGACGAGCACCATCAGCACGCTTTCCTGGAGGGGCACCCTGCCGGTGAGCCTCACGCGCACCGGCACCGGCACGCCGCGCTCGAGCACGACCATCCCCACCTGCCGGACCTGCACCACCGCCATCACTGAGGCGCCACCCTAGCGCAGGACGCGGAGCACCCGAACGCCCAGCGCCAGCGAGACGGCGCCGACGGCCGCCAGCAGCCCGACCGACGCGGCGGCCCGGAACTCGGCGTGGCCCGCGAGCAGCAACCCCCCGTGGACGATCAACGCGAAGAGCCCGGCCGCGGCGAGCGCGAGCGACGCCCAGAGACCAGCGCGGGCGCCGACGACGAGCTGGCGATGGCCCCAGAACGCGAGCAGCAGCAGCGGCACGTGCAGTGCGAGGAATCCGGGCAGCGCGCCGGGGAGGTGGAAGAGCTCCCACTCGTGCCAGTAGGCGGCGTCGATCTCGTGGGTGAAGAGCAGCGCAGCGGTGAGTGCGTAGAGTCGCTCGAGGCCTCGGGAGGCGGTCGGCGCGGGTTGCACGCGCTACCCGTGCTGGGACTCGAGGAAACGCTCGGCGTCGATCGCCGCCATGCAGCCCGTGCCGGCGGCGGTGACCGCTTGGCGATACGCCGGGTCCTGCACGTCGCCGCAGGCGAACACCCCGGGCACGCTGGTGGCGGTGCTCCGCCCCCGCGTGACGATGTAGCCGACCCCGTCGAGATCGAGCTGGCCGCGGAAGAGGGCGGTGTTGGGCTCGTGGCCGATCGCGACGAAGAGCCCGTCGGTCTCGAGCCGGCGGCGCGCGTGGGTCTTCGTGTCCTCGACCTCGACGCCGGTGACGCCGCCCGCCTGCGGGTCGCCGAGGACCTCGGTCACGACCGCGTTCCAGACGAACTCGATCTTGGGATTCCGCCGCGCGCGCTCCTGCATGATCTTGGAGGCGCGCAGTTGGTCGCGGCGGTGGATGACGCGCACGCGCGAGGCGTACTTGGTGAGGAACTGGGCCTCCTCCATCGCCGTGTCGCCGCCGCCGACGATGCAGACGTCCTTGTCCTTGAAGAAGAACCCGTCGCACGTCGCGCACGCCGACACGCCGTAGCCCATGAGCCGCCGCTCGCTCTCGATGCCGATCAGCTTCGCGGTCGCGCCGGTGGCGACGACGAGCGTCTCGGCGAGACGGACCTCGTCGCCGAGCGAGACCCGGAACGGGCGGCGCGACAGGTCGACCGTCGTGACGTCGCCGAAGAGGAACTCCGTGCCGAAGCGCGCGGCCTGCTTCCGCATGACCTCCATCAACTCCGGGCCCATGATGCCGTGCTCGAAGCCGGGGTAGTTCTCGACTTCGGTGGTGATCGTGAGCTGGCCGCCCGGCTGCGCGCCCTCCACCACGAGCGGCGCGAGGTTCGCCCGTGCCGCGTAGAGGGCCGCGGTGAGGCCCGCCGGCCCGGAGCCGAGGATGAGGACGCGCGTCGTCGAAGAATCCGCCATGGGAGTGGGCGCCGACTATAGGGACGGCTCCGGATCGGGGCAACTCCCGGAGACGCACCAGGAGCGACAGGTTTTTGCCACCCTGGGTCGCCGAGGAGCGTCCCGTGGCTCGGGATTCCGCCGCGCGCGAGCGCCGCGCGCGACTTGAGGCCGTGGCTGCCTTCGTGTAGCCCCAGATCATGGTGGGGTGGCTGTCGGGGTGGGGCACGGTCCTTGCTGTGGAGGGCGTCATGGGTTGCCGTCGCTCGCTGCTGGCCGTGGTGATGCTGCTCGTGTCGGGGATGCCCGCGCAGGCGCAGGAGCCGTCGGCGGGGGCCGCGACGGCCGGGCTCGTGGTCGAGCGCGCGCGCCTCGGGACCGGCGACCCGAAGCTCGACTCGCACCTCCGCGACCTGCTGGCGCCGCGCACCATCCCCCCGTCGGCGAAGCTCGTGCCGACGACGAGCGACTGGGTGCGTGGCGGGCGCGTCCACGTGGTCGTGCGCGTCGCCTCGACCGCGCCGCAGGCGCTCGCCGAGCTCGCGGGGGCTGGGCTCGCGGTGGAGCACGTCGCGGCGGCGCACCGCCTCGTCGGCGGCTGGGTGAGCCCGTCGAGCCTCACCACGCTCAGCGCGGTGCCGAACGTCGGCGCGATCCGTCCCGCGCTGCCGGGGCGCGTGCGGACGGTCGAAGGCGACGCCGCCTCGCGGGCGAACGTCGCGCGCAGCACGAGCGGGTTCACCGGCGCCGGCGTCAAGGTCGGCGTGATCTCCGACGGCAACGACGACGGCTTCGGGAGCTCGTCGACGCCGATCGGCTGCAGCGCGGGGAGCGGCGTCGAAGGCAGCGCGATGCTCGAGATCGTCAACGCTCTCGCGCCGGGCGCGACGCTCTACTTCTCCGAGGGTATCTCGGGCACGCTCGGCTTCATCGCGTCGGTCGACTGCCTGCGCAGCGCGGGGGCGAAGGTGATCGTCGACGACATCGGCTTCTTCGACGAGCCCTTCTTCGAGGACGGCCCGGTGGCGACGGCGGTGAAGAGTGCGATCGCGGCGGGCGTCTCCTACCACACGGCCGCGGGCAACGAAGGCGACATCCACTACTCGGCCGCGTTCTCGGCCGCGCCCGCTTCGACCCTGCACGCCTTCGACGGGGCCGCCGACACGAGCAACGACGTCGTGGTGGGGTCGGGACGGATGGTCCAGTGCGTGCTGCAGTGGAACGACCGCTGGGGCCAGTCCGGCAACAACTACGACCTCGCGCTCTACGACACCGGCGGGACGCTGATCGACTCGAGCACGACGGTACAGGCGGGCGCGTCCGGCGACGACCCCTTCGAGTTCGTGGCCGCCACGAACCTGAGTGGCAGCGCGCAGACGGTGCGGGTCGTCATCGATCGCGTGAGCGGCAGCAGCAAGGTCCTCAAGCTCTTCTGCCTCGGCGCCGACAGCATGCAGTACGTCACGCCGGCGCAGAGCATCATCGGCCATCCGGCGGTGGCCGAGGCGGTCACGGTCGCGGCCATCGACGTCGGCGACCCCGGCCTCAACGACGTCGAGGTGTTCAGCTCGCAGGGCCCGGTGCCGATCTACTTCCCGGCGTCGGAGACGCGCAGCAAACCCGACCTGGCCGGCTTCGACGGCGTCACGACCGGTGCGAGCCAACCGGGGTTCTCGCCGTTCTACGGCACGTCGGCGGCGGCGCCGCACTCGGCGGCGGTGGCGGCGCTCGTCCTCTCCAAGAACGACTGCCTCACGCCGGCGATGGTGCAGAGCACGCTCAAGGGTGCGGCGGTCGACATCGGGGCCACGGGCTTCGACTCCGTTGCCGGGGCCGGCCGGCTCGACGCGAAGAACGCGATCGACCTGGTGGGGACCAAGAACTGCGTGGTCGACGCGGACTGCAACGACGCCGACGCCTGCACGACCGACACCTGCACCGGCTGCGTCTGCGCGCACACGGCCGTCTCGTGCAGCGACGGCAACGCCTGCACGGCCGACACCTGCAACAGCGCGACCGGCTGCCAGCACGCCAACGAGCCCGACGGCACCGCGTGTCCCGACACGACGGTCTGCAACGGCGCCGAGACCTGCCAGAGCGGCACCTGCACGGCCGGCACGCCGCTCACCTGCACCGACGGGCTCGTCTGCACGCTCGACACCTGCGATCCGGTGGCCGGCTGCCAGTACCCCCCCGACCCCTGCAGCGACGGCAACGCCTGCACCGCCGACAGCTGTACCGAGCTCACCGGCTGCCAGCACGACAACGTCGCGGACGGCACGTCGTGCGCGGACAGCGATCCTTGCAACGGCGCCGAGACCTGCATGAGCGGCACGTGCACGGCGGGCACGCCGCTCGTGTGCGACGACGACGACCAGTGCTCCGAGAACACCTGCGTCCAGTTCAGCGGCTGCAGCTACCCACCGATCGAGGGCTTCCCGGGACTCGACTGCCTCTGCGGCAGCGGCCTTCCGCTCGCGTCCTGCGGCGAGACCGATGTCGTGCCCGCCGCGGTCGGGTCTCGCTTCCAGCGCGCCTGCGACCTGGTGGCGCGCGCCGAGGCGCAGACGAGCACCCGCAAGCGGCGCAAGCTGCTCAAGCGGGCCGCTGCGCTGTACGGGAAGGCGGCGCGGAAGGCCGAGCGGGCGTACAGCCGCGCGCGGCTGTCGGACGCCTGCGGCAGTGCCCTCGCCACCCGCTGCTGGGACGCCAACGGCCGCGCGACGCGCCTGCGCGACGGCCTGTAGCAGGGCGCGGAAGAACGCGAGCCGTCCGCATGCCCGGCCCTCGCGCTCGTGCGCGGCCTGGCCTGACGTCGCGCGTGGTCAGGCACGGAGCAGCCGGCGGATGCCCGGCGACCCGAACGTGGCCTCGAACTCCGGGGCACGTTTCTCGTCGACCACGCGGAACCCTGCGCCCTCGTATGCGTGCTGCGCGGGCGTGTTGCCGATGAGCACGCCGATCTGGAACGTGCGGTGTCCGCGGCGGCGGCCCAGGTCGACGACGGCCGGGAGCAACGCCCGCACCAGCCCCTTGCCGCGATGCTCGGGGCGCGTCGCGACCCACTCGACGATCCAGGTGTCGTCGGGCTGCTCCGGCGCGCAGGTGAGGAACGGGCCGAGTCGCTCGAACAGCGCCTGGAGTCGGGCCGCGTTCCATCCTTCGGCCTCGGTCGCGGCGTTCAGCGCCGCCAGGAGGCGCTCGCCGGTCGCGCCGGGGGCCTCGTCGTCGGCCGAGAGCGCCGCGGCCGGCTCGCCGTCGACCTCGGCGACCAGGAACCGGGACCAGTGGCAGAACGAGATCGCCTCCGCGGCGCACACGGCCTCGACGAGCCGCAGGCGATACTCGTCCGGGCCCGGGAACGCGATGTCCCAGAACCCGAACGGGAGGTGCGAGCGCGCGGCCTCCTGCTGCACCCAGGCGAGGAAGGGAACGTCGTCGCGCGTCGCGGGGCGGATGACCGGTGCCATGGCCGCATCATGGCAGCGCGCGCGACCAAGTCCACCACCGGGGGGCACGTGTGCCCGCACCGGAAGCCGCCCCGCGAGATCCCACCGGCCGGCTGGGAACTCCGGCTCACGACCCCGTGAAGGCAGACGAGGCCTGCGTGTGCCAACGATCCCGCCCGCTTGAGGCGGCGGCGAGCTTCGTGTAGCCCAACGGGTCGATGGCGCGGCGACTCTCTCACGTCGATCGGCGCGGCCGGGCCCGCATGGTCGACGTCTCCGAGAAGTCGGTCAGCCAGCGGGAGGCCACGGCCCGCGGCGAGGTGACGATGCGGGCGGAGACGCTCGCGCTCATCGCCGCGGGCGAGCTGCCGAAGGGCGACGTCCTGGCGGTGGCGAAGCTGGCCGGGCTCATGGCGGCCAAGCGGACGGCCGAGATCATTCCGCTCTGTCATCCGCTGCCGCTCTCGCACGTGGACGTGTCGCTCACGCCGGACCCGAAGGGCGGGCGGGTGCGGATCGAGGGGACGGTGCGCTGCGAGGCACGCACGGGGGTCGAGATGGAGGCGCTCACCGCCGTGACGGTGGCCGCGCTCACGCTCTACGACATGTGCAAGGCGGTGGACCGCGAGATGACGCTCGGGGCGATTCGACTGGTGCGCAAGGCGGGCGGGCGCAGCGGGACGTTCGTGCGTCCCGGCGAGCCCGACGCATGAGCGTACGGCGCGTCGTTCTTCACGCGGGACGCGACGCACCGGTCCGCGCGGGACACCCCTGGATCTTTTCGCGCGCGGTCGCCGAGGGCCTCGACGGTGCCGAGCCCGGTGAGCCGGTGCGGGTGGTGAGCGCGGGGGGACGGTTCGTCGCGGCCGGCTACGCCAACCCGCGGACCACGATCGCGGTGCGGGTCCTGTCGCTCGAGGACGAGGCCGTCGACGCCGCGCTGGTCGCGCGCCGGATCGAGGCGGCGCTGGCGCTGCGGCGCGAGCTCTTGCCCGCGGATGCGACGGCCTATCGTGTCCTGAACGGCGAGGGGGATCGGCTCCCCGGCGTCGTCGCCGACCGCTACGGGGAGTTCGTCGTCTGCCAGTTCCTCACCGCGGGTGCGGCGCGCCTGGCCCCTGCGGTCGTCGCGGCACTGCGCGAGCGTCTCGCGCCGCAGGGCATCTACGAGCGCAGCGAGGGTGGCGTGCGCACCGAGGAGGGCCTCCCGGGCAGCCGCGGCGTGCTGTGGGGCGCGGAGCCGCCGGCCCGGATCGAGATCGCGGAGGACGGCGCCCGATTCCTCGTCGACGTGCTGCACGGCCAGAAGACGGGCTTCTTTCTCGACCAACGCGAGACCCGCGCGCGCGTTCGTCGCCTCGCGACGGGCCGGCGCGTGCTGAATGCGTTCGCCTACACGGGGGCGATCGGGATCGCCGCCGGCCTGGGCGGGGCACGCGAGGTCGTCTCCATCGACACGTCGACCCTGGCGCTCGGCCTCGCCGAGGCGGCCTGGGTGATGAACGGTCTCGTGCCCGATGCGGCGGCGTTCGTGGCCGGCGACGTGTTCGAGTTCCTGCGCGCGGAGCGCCGGACCTTCGACCTGATCGTGCTCGACCCCCCGCCTTTCGTTCGCCGCCGTCGCGACCTCGACGTCGGCCTGCGCGGCTACCACGACGTCAACCTGCAGGCGTTCCGCCGCCTCGCACCGGGGGGCTGGCTGATCACGTGCTCGTGCTCGCAGCACCTCGGGCGCGAGCAGTTCCGCCACGTCGTCGCATCGGCGGCCGGCGACGCCGAGCGCGCCGCGACCGTGGTCGCGGCGTGGGGCCATCCGCCGGATCACCCGACGGCGCTCGCGCACCCCGAGGGCGAGTACCTCGACGTGCTGCTCGTGCGCGCTTAGGACCAGCGATCGCGTGAGCCGCGCGTGGCTGGTAGCCGCGGCGCATGGCCACGCTCGCGCACCGTGTGCCGGCTCGCGCCGCCCGCGCGCCCGGCGCGCGCGATCACCTGCTGCTCGCTGGCGCGCGGACGCTCACCGACGCCGAGCTGCTCGGGATCGTGCTCGACGGCGGCGCCGCTGCGGTGGCCGGCCGCCTGCTCGCCGAGCGCCTGCTCGCCGCCGCGGATGGCCTCGGTCACCTCGACCGGCTCGAGCGTCCGGCGTGGGCGGGGGTCGGTCGCCTCTGGCCGCGGCGCGCGGCCGTGGTGCGTGCCGCGCTCGAGCTCGGCCGCCGCGCGACGTCGGTGCCGTGTGCCGTCGGTCGCCCCGTGCGCGACGCCGCGGAGGTATGGGCTCACTTTCGCGGTCGTCTGCCCCAGCTCGACCGGGAAGTGTTCTGCCTGCTGTTGCTCGACGGCCGCAATCGCGTCCAGGGCGAGGTTCGCGTCTCCGAGGGGTCGCTGACGGCGACGCTCGTCCACCCGCGCGAGGTCTTCGCGCCGGCGTTGCGTGCGGCGGCTGCCGCGATCGTGCTCGTGCACAATCACCCGAGCGGCGATCCGACGCCGTCCGCCGAGGACGCGGCGCTCACCGAACGCCTTCGCCAGGCGGGCGAGCTGGTCGGGGTGCGGGTCCTCGATCACGTCGTCGTCGGACACGGCCGCTACGTGAGCATGGCCGAGGCGGGCCGCTGGTGATGGGGGCGCGCTACGGTGCCTTGGGCGCGTCGGTGAGATGGCTCCACGTCGCCTCGTCGACGATCTCTTGCCGGTAGCCCGCGTGGCACGCGACGCAGGCCTGGAGCGTGCGGTGCAGCGCCGCGAGCGCACCGGCGCGGTCGTCTCGCCGCGCCGCCTCGCCGATCGCGTCGGCCGTGCGGTGGAAGGTCAGCGCGAGATCGGTGAAGCCGGGGGTGGCCGCGCCCAGGTGCGAGCACATCTGCGCCATCCCGTCGGAGTAGCCGATGCGCGGCACCTGGCGCGCGACCTCCTGCAGGTCGTCGCGGCCGAGCGCCCCGACGATGTCGCCCACGGCCGCGAGGTGGTCGCGCATGGTGCGCTTCTGATGCTCCGCCATCATCGCCGTGAGGCGCAGCGGCGCGCGAGCGTCCCCGAGGGCGGTCATCCCCGAACCGGCGTGGGACGGCTCCTCACCGGCCGCAGTGCCGGCGGCGACGAACCCGAGGGCCAACGCGAGGAGCCATCGCTTCGGGTGCATGCCGGTGCTCCCGGGTTCGTCAGAACGGGATGTCGTCGTCCTCGGCGCCGCCGCCCGGCGGTGGCAGGTCGTCCATGCCGCCGCCTCCGCCCCCGCCTCCGCCTCCGGCACCGCGGCCCTCACCACCGCGGCCGCCGAGGAACTGGACGCGCTGCGCGATGACCTCGGTGATGTAGCGCTTGTTGCCTTCCTTGTCGTCGTACTGGCGGCTGCGGACCGAGCCCTCGATGAAGACCTGGCGGCCCTTGGCGAGGTACTGCCCGCAGCTCTCGGCCTGCTTCCCCCAGACGACGACGTTGTGCCACTCCGTGCGCTCCTGGCGCTGGCCCTCCTGGTCGTTCCACACCTCGCTCGTGGCGACCGGAAAGCGCGCCACCGCGCGACCGCTCGGCGTGAAGCGCACCTCCGGATCGCGGCCGAGGTTCCCGATGAGCAGCACCTTGTTGAGCGACATCGCATGCCCTCCGTGGCTGGTGGCGTGGGGCGGACCATAGTCGCCGCGTTCGGCCGGAGTCAACGTCGCGCGCGAAATTGTCGCGCCCCCGTACCTCGGAGACGAACGGGTGTCGGAGGCGTGGCCGCCGGGTCCCCAGTTCGTTGACTTCGCCCGAGCGGCCCCGATAGGGTGCATTCCGGCACGTGGGGAGGCAGGCTCGGGCGGGGGCCGAGGGGAACGTGGCCGTCTTCTTCATCCTCAAGCTGGTTCTGCTGGGGGTCAACACCCTGGTGCTCGTGCCGCTCATCGTCGCGGTGGCGGTCTTCGACGAGAACCTCGCGTACGGGCTCTGCCGGGTGTGGGCGCGGACGAACCTCTTCTTCTTCCGCATCCGAGTGCACAGTCGCCGTCTGGCACCAGTCGATCCCCGTGGGACGTACGTGTTCATGTCGAATCACGCGAGCCAGCTCGATCCCCTCGCCCTCGTCGCCGCGCTGCCCGAGTTTCAAATGCGCTGGGTGGCGAAGAAGGAGCTCACGCGCGTGCCGATCTTCGGCTGGGGCCTGCGCCGTGCCGGCCACATCGTCATCGACCGCTCCAATCACATGGCGGCGATCGAACGCCTGCGCCAGGCGGGCGCGCGCACCAAGGAGGGCATCTCGGTCATCATCTTCCCGGAGGGCACGCGCTCGCGCGATGAGCAGATGCTCCTGCCGTTCAAGAAGGGCGGGTTCATGCTGGCACTCGAGGCGGGCATCCCGATCGTGCCGGTCGCCGTGCGGGGCAGCCGGCCGCTGCTGCCCCGCAACGAGTGGCGCATCCGTGGCGGCGACATCGAGGTCGTGGTCGGCGCACCGATCCCGGTGGTGGGCCAGAGCCGCGACGAGCTGATCCGGCGCCTGCGCGCGTTCATGATCGCCGAGCTCGGCCTGCCGGCCGAGCCGGCGGCGCGGGCCGCCGCGGAGGCATCGTGAGCGTGCTGCGGGTGATCCCCCTCGGCGGGCTCGGCGAGATCGGCCTCAACCTCCTGCTGCTGGAGTACGGCGAAACGGCGATCGCGATCGACTGCGGCGTCATGTTCCCCGACGAGTCGATGCTCGGCGTGGACGTCGCGATCCCCGACATGAGCTACGTGCGTGCGCTCGGCGACCGGTTCCGCGGCATCTTCCTCACCCACGGCCACGAGGACCACATCGGCGCGCTGCCGTACGTGCTCGGCGAGATGGCGGTGCCGGTCTGGGGGACGCCGCTCACACTCGGCTTCGTGCGCGAGCGGCTGCGTCAGCACGACATCGCCGCGACGCTGGTCGCCTACGCCGGCGAGCCCGTGATCGTCGGCCCGCTCACGGTCACCCCGTTCGCGGTCACGCACTCGATCCCCGACTCCGTGGGGCTCGTCATCGACACACCGGTCGGGACCGTCGTCCACACCGGTGACTTCAAGCTCGACCAGACGCCGCTCGACGGCCGCCTGCCCGACCTCGGCCGGCTGGCCGAGCTGGGCGCGGCCGGCGTCACGCTGCTCCTCTCCGACTCGACCAACGCCGAGCACGCCGGCGTCACCCCCTCCGAGCGCACGGTCGGGGCGGCGTTCGAGCGCATCTTCCGCGAGGCGCCCGGCCGGATCCTGGTGACGACGTTCTCGTCGCACATCCACCGCATGCAGCAGGTGATCGACCTCGCCGAACGCTTCGGGCGCAACGTCGCGCTGGTCGGTCGCAGCCTGCTCTCGCACACGGCAATCGCCCGCGACCTCGGCCTCCTGCGCGTCGGCGACGGCACGATCGTCGACCTCGGCACGGCCCGTGACCTGCCGCGCGACCGCGTCGCCTACATCACGGCCGGCAGCCAGGCCGAGGCGGCGTCGGCGCTCGTGCGGATCGCGATGGACGCGCACAAGCAGGTCCGGATCGACCCCGACGACACGGTCGTCCTCTCGTCGCGCGTCATCCCGGGCAACGAGCGGGCGATCTCGAGCCTGGTGAACCATCTCTACCGGCGTGGGGCCGTGGTGCACTACGACCGCTCGGCGCCGGTCCACGTGTCGGGCCATGCGTCGCAGGAGGAGCTGAAGCTCGTCCTCAACCTCGTGCGGCCGCGGCACTTCATCCCCGTGCACGGCGAGTACCGCCACCTGGTCCGGCACCTCCGCCTCGCCCGGGAGGTGGGTGTCTCGGCCGACGGTTGCCACCTGCTCGAGGACGGGGACGTGCTCGAGATCGGCGCCGACGGGGCGCAGCGCGCGGAGCGGGTCCAGGCCGGGCGGGTGTTCGTCGACGGGGAGACCATCGGCGACGTGGGAGGGATCGTGCTCCGCGACCGCCGGCACCTCTCGGAGGACGGGCTGGTGCTGGCGGTGTTGGCGATCGCCCAGCAGTCGGGGGAGATTGTGGCGGGTCCGGACCTCATCTCGCACGGGGTGGTGGCCGAGGAATCCAGCCCGGAGTTCCTCGAGCCGGCCCGAGCGGCCGTCATGGAGGCCCTCGGCGCCATCAACCCCGAGTCCCGGACCGATCCGGCCGAGGTCAAGGAGGAGGTTCGGCGGGCCCTCAAGCGCTTCTTCAAGCGGCTCGAGCGCCGGCCGGTCATCCTCCCCTTCGTCCTCGAGATGTAGTAGCCTCGGCTCGGGTGAGGCTGGTGGTGGGGGGATGATCTCGATCGCGCAGGCGTGTTTCCTGGGGGCGGTGCAGGGGCTCACCGAGTTCCTGCCGATCTCGAGCTCGGGCCACCTGGCGCTGGTACAGCACTTCCAGCCCGGCCTGTCGGCGGAGCAGAAGGCCGCCGTCGACGTGGCGCTGCACGCCGGGACGCTGGTGGCGGTCGTCGCGTTCTTCGCGCGCGATCTGTGGGCCATGGGAGCCAGCCTCTTGCGGCCGCGTGAGGACCGGGTGCCGCGGCGGTGGGTCTGGCTGCTCGCCGCGGCGACGGTTCCGGCAGCCGCGGTCGGCCTGCCACTCCACCACGAGATCGAGGCGGCGTTCGACTCGATGCCGCTGCTCGGGGTCTGCTTCCTCTTCACCGGCGTGCTGCTCTACCTCGGCAGCGCCGTCCGCGGCGCGCTCCGCCGCGAGCGTGAGCTCGCGCTGCGCGACGCGATAACGATCGGCGCCTTCCAGGCGCTGGCGCTGCTGCCCGGCGTGTCGCGCTCGGGTGCGACGATCGTCGGCGGGCTCTTCCGCCGCGTTGCCCCCGACGTCGCGGCGCGGTTCTCGTTCCTCCTCTCGATCCCGGCGATCGTGGGCGCGCTCTTGGTCGAGGGGAAGACGGTGCGCACGCTCGGGCCCGAGGCCTACGGGCCGGTCGGGATCGGGATCGCGGTGTCGGGCGTCACCGGGTTCGCCGCGATCTGGGTGCTCCTGCGGCTCGTGCGGCAGGGCCGGCTGCACTACTTCGCCTACTACGCCTGGATGCTCGGGGCGGTGGTGCTCGTGGGCTCGGGGTTGGGGCTCTGATGGCGGCGCGGCGACCGAGCTCGAACGTGGCGTCGGCGGGGCATCACCTCATCCGCGAAGCGGAGGCGATCACGGGCGCGGCGCTGGCGCTCTTCCTCACGATCAGCCTGCTCTCGTACCTGCCCGACGCCCCGCGCTCGAACCTGGGTGGCCCGGTCGGCAACGCGCTCGCCGGCACGATCCTCCAGGCCTTCGGGCTCGCGGCCTACCTCTTCCCGCTCTACCTGGCGTATCTCACCGTGGCGCTCCTGCGACGGGACGCCGAGGATCTGGGGGGGATGCGACTCGCCGGTGCGGGGCTCCTCGTCCTGTCGCTCGCGAGCCTCGCCGGGCTCGTCGCCGGCGGCCGCCCGGTGGTACACGGGGGCGGCTGGCTCGGCGGCTTCATCGGCACCGCGCTGCGCGACGCGCTCGGTGGGCCTGGTGCGTATCTCGTCCTGGTCGTCGTGGTGGCGCTCGCGGTCGTGCTCGCCACCGGCGTCTCGGTCGTGGACCTCGGCAGCCGCGCCGTCGCCTGGCTTCTGGCGGCGGCCGGTGACGCCGCGCGCGCCGGCTGGGAACGCGCGGTGGGCCTCGCGCGCCGCCAGCCGCCGTCGCTGCGCCAGCAGCCCGTTCGTCGCGCGCGGCCGATCCCGCTGCGGGACGCCATCGACGACGAGGACGACGGCGCCGAGGTCGTCTCCGAGGCGCGCACGCCGCCGCCCATCATCCGCGAGACCGAGAAGCGGGCGGAGTCGGCGCGCGGCAGTAAGGCGAGGCGGCTGGAGGGGCAGGAGGAGCTCTTCTCGGACGACCACTACCGCCTGCCGGCGCTCACGCTCCTCGACCCGGCCGCGCAGACCGTCCAGCCGCTCGACGAGCAGGCGTTGCTCGCTAGCTCGAAGATCCTCGAGAACAAGCTCGCCGACTTCGACGTGCGCGGGAAGGTCGTGGCCGTCCGACCGGGGCCGGTCATCACCACGTTCGAGTTCGAGCCGGCACCGGGCGTGAAGGTGAGCCGCATCGTCGGCCTCGCCGACGATCTCACGATGGCGCTCCGCGCCGCCTCGGTGCGCATCCTCGCCCCGATCCCCGGCAAGCCGGTCGTCGGTATCGAGGTGTCGAATCCGCGGCGCGAGAAGGTCTTCATCCGCGAGCTGATCGCGAACGAGAAGTTCCGTGGCACCGAGTCGAAGCTCGCGCTCGCGCTCGGCAAGGACACCACCGGCAACGTCGTCTGCTCCGACCTCGCCAAGATGCCGCACCTGCTGATCGCGGGCGCCACGGGGACCGGCAAGTCGGTGTCGATGAACGCGATGATCATGAGCATCCTGTTCAAGGCCACGCCCCGCGACGCGCGCCTCATCATGATCGATCCCAAGATGCTCGAGCTCTCGGTGTACGAGGACATCCCGCACCTCCTCGTGCCCGTGGTGACGGATCCCAAGAAGGCGTCGGCCGCGCTCAGCAACATGGTACGCGAAATGGAAGAGCGCTACCGCCTCCTCCACGACAAGGGCGTCCGCAACGTCGACAGCTACAACCGGATCATCGCCGAGACCGCAAAAGCCAACGCCGAGGCGGCCGAGGAGGAGGGCGGCGAGGAGGACGAGGAGCAGGAAGCCGTGGCCGAGCCGGTCGGGCTCACGCACCGCCACCTGCCGCGCATCGTGGTCATCATCGACGAGCTCGCCGACCTCATGATGACCGTCGGGCGGGAGATCGAAGAGTCGATCACGCGGCTCGCGCAGAAGGCGCGCGCGGCGGGCATCCACCTGATCCTCGCCACGCAGCGACCCTCGGTCGATGTCATCACCGGCCTCATCAAGGCGAACTTTCCTGCCCGCATCTCCTTCCAGGTGACGTCCGGTACGAACTCGCGCACGATCCTCGACGCGGTCGGCGCCGAGCGCCTCCTCGGCGAGGGCGACATGCTGTTCCTGCCTCCCGGGACGGCGCGCCTCCAGCGGCTCCACGGCGGCTTCGTGTCGGACGGCGACGTCCATCGCGTCGTCGACTTCATCAAGAAGCAGGAGACGCCGCGCTACGAGATGGCGCTGCTCGAGGGCGACGACGACGAGGATGGCGAGGACGGCGACGAAGAGGACCTGAGCGACGACCTCTACGACATGGCCGTGCGGCTGGTGACCGAGCACCGCCAGGCGTCGATCTCGTGGCTGCAGCGCCGGATGCGGATCGGCTACAACCGCGCCGCGCGCATGATCGAGCGCATGGAGCGCGAGGGCGTCGTCTCGGCCGCACAGGGCGTGAAGGGCCGGGAAGTGATCGCGCGCCGCATTGACGAGTAGTCGGCCGCCTGCGCTCTACACTCGCGCCTTCTGGATCGCGTGTGTGCTCCACTTCACGGGCGCGATGAGCCTGTCGATGTTCATCCTGTTCCCGCTCTACGTGCGGGCACTCGGCGGGACGGAGTCGACGATCGGGCTCGTGCTCGGCGTCGGCACGGCGGCGAGCGTCGCGGCGCGGCCGATCGTCGGCACGTTGCTCGACCGGGTGGGCCGGCGCCGGGTGCTGCTGTGGGGGAACGCGCTGAACGCCGTGTCGTTCCTGCCGTTCCTCTGGCTCTCGGGGCTCGGCGCGCCGCTGTACGTCTGGACGATCGCGCACGACGTCCTCTGGGGGCTGTTGTTCGCGGGCTACTTCACGTACGCGGCCGACCTCGTCCCGGCCGCGCGGCGTGCCGAGGCCTCGCGATCTTCGGCGTGTTCGGGATGGCGACCAACGGCATCGCGCCGGCGGTCGGCGAGGTGATCATCGCGCACGCTGGTTTTCCCGCGTACTTCGTCACCGCCGCGGTGCTGGGCGCCGCGGCGTTCGTGCTGACGGCGACGCTGGTGACGGAGCCGCCCCGGGACGAGGCGATGAGTGTGGCCGCGGGCGGCGGCGTGCTGCGAGCGATGCGCGAGGCGATCCGCCGCGGACGCCTCGGCCCCTTGCTGGCGGCGACGGGGCTGTTCGGCGTCGGGATCAACTCGGTGTTCGTGTTCGTCGCGCCGTACACGCGGCGACTCGGCCTCGAGCGCGCCGGGCCGTTCTTTGCGGCGTACGCGGGCGCGTCGATCGCGGTGCGGATCGTCGGGCGGCGGCTGCCGGACCGGGTCGGCCCACACCGCATGGCGATCCCGGCGTTCGCGCTCTACGCGGCGGCGCTCGGGTCGCTCTGCCTGCTGCCGCACGCGAACGTGCTCGCGCTGGCGGGCGCCGCCGGGGGCGTGGGGCACGGGACGCTCTTCCCGGTCCTGAACGCGCTCGCGGTGACGCGCACGCCAGTGTGGCTGCACGGCACGGTCGTGAGCCTCGTCACGGGGACGCTCGACCTGGGTGCGGTGGTCGGGACGCCGGTCTGCGGCGCGATCGCGGACTGGGTGGGTTATCCGGCAATGTACCTCACGGTGGCCGTGGCGAGCCTGGGCGGGCTCGCCCTGATGATGGTCGATCGGCGGCGGGTGCGGGAAGGGCGCTAGGCGCGCACCGACACGCCGGGCGGCTGCGGCGGGCCCTGCGTCGTCACCATCTGGTCGACGAGCGCTTGCAGGAAGCTGGCGGCGTTCGTGCTCTGCGCGTTCTCGAGCGCGCTCATCAGCGCGTCCTTGAGGCCGTCGACGCTCTTCCCCTCGCTCTTGGCGATGTCGGCGAGGCTCTTGCCGGACTGGAGCTGCTGCCGGAGGTCGTCCGTGCTGGTGCCGAGGTAGTCCGCGGCGGCCTGCTCGACGGCCTGGCCGCCGGGCGGTCCCGGCGGCGGACCGAACGGTGCGGGCCCCGGGCCGTCCTGCCCGGGCCGTGCGTTCACCATGCGCTTGACCAGCGAGGCGAGGTCGGCGTCACTGGGTGCGCCGGCGCTCTTGAGCGCGCTGACGAGGGCGTCCTTGAGCCCGTCGACGCTCTTCCCCTGGGCTTGCGCGAGGTCGGCCAGGCTCTGGCCCTGGGCGAGCTGGTCGCGCAGCTCGTCGAGGCCGAGTCCCAGATAGGTTGCGGCGGCGTTGCGGGCCACGGGAAAGGGTGACCGTTCGGTTCCGTGGTGCCCCGTGATCCCCTGCGACACCGTGCTGCGGTCCACCGTCATCGTCATCACGTCACCTCCACTCGGACGACCTAGGTCCTCGGGCGCCCGGGTGGTTGACGTGGCGGAGCCGAGGGGGTCAACCAAACGGCCGCGACAGGACTTTGACTCGACGGGTGTGATCGGTGAGGCAGCTCGGCAGCACAGCGGGGAGAACCGAAGAGGGCTATCGAGCGCTGTATCGGACGCACCGTCCGCGGGTGGTCCGGCTGTGCCGCCTGCTCCTGTCCGATCGCCACGAGGCCGAGGACGTCGCGCAGGAAGTGTTCGTCGCGCTACTCAAGGAGTGGGAAGGCCCCGAGCGGCCGATGATGTGGGGCGCCTGGCTCACCCGCGTTGCCGTCAACGCCTGCCACCGGCGGCGGCGCTCGAAGTGGTGGCGGTGGCGGGGCGGCACCGGCGAAGAGTTCCTGGAGGCCGACTTCCCGAGCCCGCGCGCGACGCCCGACCAGGACGCGGTTGACGCCGAGACGCGTCGTCGAATCCTCGGGGTGTACAAATTCCTGTCGCAGCGCCAGCGCGAGATATTCGTCCTCCGCCACGTGGAAGGGTGGAGCAGCCAGGACGTCGCGCTGGCGCTCGGACTCAGCGATGGGACGGTCAAACGCCACCTCTTCCGGGCCACGCAGGCGTTTCGGAAGGCGTTGGGAGAAGCGTCATGAGGGAGTGTCTGTCCAACTACACGCTGTTCCTCCTCTCGGAGGGGGAGGCGCTGCCAGCGGCGCGCAGCCACCTCGCCGCGTGCGCCGCCTGCACGGCGCGACATCGCCAGCTCGCACGCGCCGGCGCGATCGCGGGGCGCGTGCTGTCGGAGGGATCGTGGCCGGAGGCCGCGCCCGGACGTGCATCGCTCGCGCGGTTCTGGCTCGCCCCGGTCGGCGTTGCGATAGCCGCCACGCTGGCTCTCGCGTGGTTCGGGTTGCTCGCGCGCGGTTCCCACGTCGAGACGACGAGCGGGGCTGGCGCTGCGTATGCAGCACTGTCCCTGACCGACGTGGCGAGCAGCATCTTCGCCGTCGACGATGGGGTCTGGCGAGCCGAGCAGGACCCCGGGGCGGCGGCCCTGCGGGCGGCGCTCCAGGGCGAGTGGCCGTGCGACGGCGCGGATCGGCTGTGGGGCACCGCCTGTAACTGAACGAAGGAAGGAGACCAGTACAATGAACAAGGTCCTGTTGATGACGGCATTCGCGGTCGGCCTCACGGCGAGCGCGCTGCACGCCCAACCGCACATGCGGGGCGGCCCGATGGGTGGCCCGCCGGGCATGGGACCCGACGCGGGCATGCTCTTCCCGATGATCCTCGACAAGCTCGACCTGACGGCGGATCAGGAAGCCCGGGTGCGCGCCATCCTGGAGACGCACCGGCCGACGCTGCAAGGGCTCTTTCCGCGCCTGCGGGCGGCGCAGGAGAGCCTCGCCACCAGGCTCTTCCAGGCCGCCGCTCTCGCGCCCGAGGATCTGACGGCCGACGTCGACCAGCTGAACCAGACGAAGGCGCAAGTCGTGCAGGAGGGCATCAGAACCGCGCTCGAGATTCGCGGCATTCTCACCCCGGCGCAGCTCGCGAAAGCGGCGGAGATCCACGGTCGGCTGCAGGCCCTCCATGAGGAGATGCGGCAGATACTTGGCGATCCCCCCGGGCCGCCACCGATGCCATAGCAGCAACCAGCAGATCGTTCTTGCGACGCCGGCCGTCGCGTTCGCCGCCGGGACCCCTCAGGCCCTGGCGCCGGGCGCGGCGGCCGGGCGCGTTTCGGGTGGCATGTGGCGTTGACGTCGCAAGTGCGGGGCGAGTAAGACACGACCGAGTCCGCAGAGCCGGAGGTTTCTCGATGAGCCGGGCGCATGGCGTCTTTCTTGCCGCTGCGATTGCCTTTGCCGCCGTGCCGGTGTGGGTGCTCGAGGCCGGGGCGGTGGTGCTTTGCAAGTCCCGCACCGGCGCGATCGTCCTCCGGGAGCGGTGCAGGCGCCCGCGCCAGCAGCTGAGTCAGGCAGAGCTCGGCGCCATCGGCCCCAAGGGAGATCCGGGCCCGCGCGGGAGCGGCACCCGAGTCGTGGACGCCGACGGCAAGGAGGTGGGCCCGCTCCTCGACGCGTCCGGCGGCGTTGCCGTTCGGATCGGCGACCGAGTGGTCAAGCTCCAGGCCGACAAGACGGGGTTTCGGCAGAACGTGCTTTTCGACCACACGAGCGGCGACTGCAGCGGGCGTCGCTACCTCTCGGCCTCCGGCCACCTTCTGCCGACGACGGTCGTGAACGGAGCGAGTCTCTATATCGAGACACCGCCGGTCCGTACGCTCGCCGTGCACTCCCGCGAGTACGCGGAGCTCGCGGCGGATTGCCTCGCGCGCGGCGACGATCCGCTGCCGGGCGGGCTCTGCTGTGACGCGGTCGATTTCGGTGACCGCGAGCTGGCGGAGTTCGAGACCGTCGACCTCGGCTCGCTCGGCTTCGTCGTGCCGTTCCACGTCGAGGTGATTCCGTGAGACGGGGCCTGCTGCTCGCTGCGTCGCTCGTGCTGGCGGTGGTCCGGGAGACCGAGGGGGCGGTGTTCTGCGCGACCGGACGGGGCGCGCTTCATGTGCGGGAGCGCTGCCGTCGCCGCGAGCGGCCGGTGGATGCCGCGCTGCTTGCGCCGTTGGGCGCGCGGGGCGAACGCGGTGACGCTGGTGTGGCGGGCCCCATGGCGCGGATCGTCGACGCCGCCGGCCGTCGGATCGGCAGCGTAATCTCTTTCGGGGAGGGAGGTGCCTCGCTCCTCTGGGACGTGGGCGGTCACGTCCTGGCGCTCGGCGTCGATCCCGAACGATTCTCGCCGTGGATTCGACTCGTCTACGCGGAGGCGGACTGCGCGGGGGCCGCGTACATACAGCAGGCCGTGCCCGCGGCGCTGGTGCGTCCCGCGGCCGTGGTGGGGACTGCCGCGTACTTTGCCGGCGACCCCGTCGCCGAACGCCGGCAGGTCTCGGAGGCCGTCTATGCCGAGCCGGGCACGTGCGACGCGGGTGCGGGTCGGCGACAAATGCCGAACGGCCTCTGCTGCGGCGTGGCGCCGGGCGGCAGCGTGCTCGCCGGACCGGCTACGAGTGTCGACGTGAGCACCATCGCGGTCGAGTTCCCGCTCCACCTCGAGAGCACGGCCCCCTGAGCGCGTTGCCCGGCCTGGCTCAGTCGCTCTTCGCGCGGAAGTCGTCGACGTTCACCCGCTGCCCGGCGGGATTCGTGAACGCCGCCTCGATGCACGCGCCATGGCCGGCGTGGAGCTGCACGAGGACGTCGGCGCCCGGGCCGAGCATGAAGGGCGCCGGCAGGCCGTGCAGTGTGGAGGCCAGCTCCGGGCCGCCCGCGCCGACTGCCACCTTGCCCGGCTTGACCATGATGTCGTGGAAGCCGTCCTGCGCGCGGTCCCGATCCTTGTAGCGCAGCCCGAGGGCGCTCGAGCCTCGCCAGCACGGACCGCCGCCACAGGTGGCGCCGGCTGGCGTCACGGCTTTGAGGACTCGGCGGCCGAAGCGGTACATGCAGAGGCCCACGTCGTTCGAGGAGATCGGATCGACGCTCGGGGTGCTCGCCCCGCGCCAGCCGAAGCGGACCAGATCGCGCACGCCGTTGTCGGCTTCCTTCACGAAGATGCGCCCGTGCCGGCTGATGGCCGCGGCGCAGCCCGCGCGCGCCCCCGACTCGCAGACGCCGGCGCTGCCGCAGCGCTCGCAGACCGCGCAATCCGAATCGACCGCACACGACGCCGACGCTGGCCGGATGCGCACGACCACGAGGCCGCCGTGCCCGGAGCCGACACCGGTCGTCGTGCCGGTGACGACGATGCTCCCATCCGGCTCGCCGATCGCTGCCGTCGCGTACGAGGCGCCGCCCGCCGCCGGGAATCCCGTGGCGCCACCCTCGGCGAAGGTGGTGTCGGGATCCCCGTCCGAGAGCGTGCGCGCCACGCCGACATTGTAATAGCTCGAGGTGCCGGGCTTGAGTCCCGCCACCACGAGCTTCCCATCCGCCTGACGCACGAGGGCGCCGGGAACGAACACGTACGGCGCCGCTGCGAGCGGCGCGCCGGTCATGCTCGGGTCGAGGGCGCCGCTCGTGTCGTAGCGTGCGAGGTGCCACGTGACGCTCGTGCTCGCCGGGGGGCTCGAGCCGAGCAGCACGACCAGCATCCCGTCCGGCTGCTGTACGAGTGCGGTTGCGAACGTCACCAGGCCGGCGTCGATCTCGAGCGTCCCGCCGGCCGCGAAGGTCGGGTCGAGGGTCCCGGTCGAGTCGAGTCGGACCAGGAGCGCTACGCTGCCGTCGAAGAACAGCGGGCCGTCGAAGGAGGATCCGGCGACCACGATGCCGCCGTCCGGCTGGACGATCACTGCGGCGCCGCCGTCGGCGCGACCGGAGAAGTCGAGCGCCACGACGCCGCCGATCCCGAAGGTCGCATCGAGCGCGCCGTCGGCGTCGTAGCGGAGCACGACGAGATCACTGTCGCTCCCCGTCCCGGCCGGGGCTCCCGGCGGTGCCGACGAGCCGGTGACGACGATCTTGCCGTCGGCCTGGAGTGCTGCCGCGTTCCCGAGGTCCGTGCCGAGGCCGAGCGAGGTGACGACGACGCCACCCGAGCCGAACGTCGCGTCGAGCGTGCCGTTCGGCAGATACCGTGCCAGGAGGATGTCGCTGTCGCCGTCGGACGGGCCGGTGCTGCCGACGGCGACGAGCTTACCGTCGGGCTGCAGGAGGAGCTGGGCGACGAATGCCGCCGTGCCGATTGTCGTCGTGACGACTCCCGCGGTGCCGAAGCCGGGATCGAGGGCTCCGGCGGCGTCGAAGCGCGCCAAGCCGACGGCACTCGACGGCGCCGACGTGCTGCCGGCCGCGACCAGCTTCCCGTCCGGCTGGCGGACGAGTGCCGTACCCAGCGCCGTCGTGCTGCTGCCGAAGTGGGCCATGGCAACGCCGTTCACCCCGAACGTCGGATCGGGCTCGCCGGCCAGGCCGAACGCCGTTGCGGCGGTGCAGAGAACCGTTGCGAGTGTTGCAGCCGAGCTGATGCGGTGCATGGCGGTCCCTCCCCCGTCGCGCGTCCGATGTCCGCAGATGCTAAGGCCGTCGACGAGGAGGATGCAAGGACAAATCGAGGGAGGGGCGGGCGCCCGGTCGGATCGGAGACGTCGCAGTGGCGCTCGCCAGGGGCGAAAGGCGCAGTGCGGCATCCCATCTAGGTGGCAAGGTCGTGGCGAACGTACCTCCGCGGGCAGCGCCCGACGAGAAGAATGGCTCGCGAACGGATTGACGGACCAACGGCCGGATGCGATGGACGCGGTATGTCTGATCGAAGGGTGGGGAGTACCGTCCGGACTCTGCTGGCGGGGCTGATCGGCAGCGCGCTGGCTCCCGCCGCGGCCGCGGCGGCCACTGTGGTCTGCGGAACCATCGCCGACACGACATGGTCGGCGACGAGTAGCCCGTATTCCGTCTGCACGAGCGGCGCGACGGTGGCGGCCGGTACCACGCTCACCATCGATCCGGGCGTGGTCGTCGAGTTTCAGCAAAGCGCCGGCAACAAGCTCACCGTCCAGGGAACGCTCGATGCCGTCGGCACGGCCGAGCAGCCGATCACGTTCACCGGTGCGACCGCCGCGGCGGGCTCGTGGGGCGGGCTCTCGATCGACGGCTCCGTGCCCACGCCTGCCGTTGCCATGCTACGGTCGGTCGTCGTCGAGTACGGCGGCGTGAACGGGTCGTACGGGGCCGCGATCTCCGTCGACCGCGGAGTGCTCACGCTGGCGCACGGGACGGTGCGGAGCTCGGCGGGAAGCGGGGTGTACGCCACGACCCGCGCGACGCCGACGCTCGACAGCAGCGGTTTCTCCGGCAACGGGCGCGACGCCGTCCTTCTCGAGAGCCCGACCGGCGACCTGCCGTTCACCAATCTCACGGCGAGCGGCAACGGACGCGATGCAGTGCACGTCACCGGCCTCAACGTGCACGTGAGCGGCCAGCGCCGCTGGACGGCGCCCGGGCTGCCGTTGATCGTCGACACCCTGCTCATCAACACGACGGGTGACGTGCTGACGCTCGACCCCGGCACCGAGCTCCGCTTCGGCACCAATACCGGGTTCGAGATCGGGGGGCGGCTCGACGCGATCGGGACGCCGGCACGGCCGATCCTCCTCACGGCGCAGACGGCGGCGCCGGGCGGCTGGCGCGGAATCCTGGTCTACGGCGGCGCGCAGCCCGCGGTCGCACAGCTCGAGCACGCGACGCTCGAGTACGGCGGCGGCGACATCGCTGGCGCGAACCTCGAAGTGGAGAACGGCCAGGTCGTGGCCAGTCACGACGTCATTCGCGCTGCGCGTCTGGACGGCGTGCTCGTCGACAACAACGCGACGGTCTCGATCCAGAACAGCCAGATCACGGAGAACTCGCGTTACGGCGTCGACAATGGGCAGCCGTCGCGGCCGGTGCTGGCGAGCGACGACTGGTGGGGCGATGCCAGCGGTCCGCAGTCGGATCTGAGCACGTGTCCGTCGGGCAGCGGGCAGCGGATCACGGCCGGCGTCGTGTTCCGGCCGGTGCTGAGCGACCCGGCGGGGAGCGTGCCCGTGCCGCTGAGCGCCGTCCCGATGGTCGCGATGGCCCCGCGGCGGTGGTTTGCCCCGGCCGATGGCCAGACGCGGGTCTACGTCGACGTCACGGTTCGCGACGGCAATGGCACGCCGCTGCCGGGACGAACGGTGCGCTTGGCGTCGAGCCTCGGCACGGTCGTCGACGGCGGCATCACCGACGCGGACGGCAAGACGCTCGCCTACCTGACGTCGGCGGTGGCCGGCGACGCGGACCTCGTCGCGAGCCTCGACGCGGCAACCTGCGAAGACGCGCTCTCGCCGATGGCGCAGGTGACCTTCACCACACCGCTCTCGGTCACCGATCTCTTCCCGGACAGCCCGGCACCCTACCTCGGCAACGGCATCCAGGTCGCGCCGCTGCCGGTCGTGGCCGGCGTGACGACCACGATCACCGCAACGCTCGTCAACCCGCTGCCGTCGTCGATCACGGTCGACGCCGCGTTTGGTTTCGTGCAATCGAGCATCGGGCTGGCCTTTGGGCCGATCAAGGACATCGTCGGGCAGGTGATTCCCGCGCAGAGCAGCACCACGCTCACGGCCAGCTTCGTGCCGCCGGTGTCGGGGCATTACTGCGTCGAGGTGACGTATACCATCACGGCGGTCGGTGCGACGGCGGCGGCGTGGCGGCCGCGGGGTACCGGCAGCGGGCGCCGCCAGCTCAACTTGAAGGTTTATCAGCCGCCGACGGGCCCGCCGAAGAAGCAGGACGGCCTCAAGAAGACACGCGAGGCGCTCGACATGATGCAGTGGTACCCGGCGCCGCGCGCGGTGCGCATTCCGAACAAGCTGCTCCGCTACGGCGTCATCGACTGGAACCTCAACATGGCGGACAAGATCGACAAGGCCCTTCAGGGCGATCCGCCGCGTCAGGACTACGAGCTGATCGACCGCCCGCAGAAGGTCACCCTGCCGCCGGTCGCTTCGGACGACCAGACATCGGCGGCGATGGCTGCCGCCGTGAACGCGCTCGCGGACGCGCTCGCCGAAGCCAATGCCGCCGGTGTCGCGGCGGCGGTGGCGCTCGACCGCGCCGGCGGTGCGTCGGAGGCGGGGGACCTCGAGTGGGCCTCCGTCCAGGAGGCGGCCCTGCTCGAGTACAACCGCCAGACGGGAGAAGCGCTGGCGACGGCGGCGAGCAAGATCGACGGCGTGCTCGCGGTCGCCGCCGCCGAAGGGATCACCTCGGACGTCGTATCGGCCGCGGACGTGACCGCGGTGCAGCAGGCCCTCGCGGCCACGGGATTCGATGCGGACGCCGTAGCCACCGCGCACGCGGTCGGGCTCACGGACGCCGACATCGAGGACCTCCGCCAGGGCATCCTCGCCGCCCACGCGGACGATCTCGCCGGCGATCTCGTGGTGCGGCTCCGGGAGCTCCGCGACCGGTTCCTCGATCTGGGGGATGCGCTGGCGCATCCCGAGGTGTTCGCGCCGACATTGGCCGTCAGCGGTGCCGCGCGGGCGGACTCGGCCGGCAACACGCTCGTCCACCTCTACGACCTTTCCGCGACGGTTCCGGTCGGCAATCCGCTCGGCGGCGCTTCGACGATCGATGTCCGGGCACGGCGGGTCGGGTTGCCGGCCGACTGGGCGGTCGACGTTACGCCGCCGCAGGTCACGCTTCCCTCCGGCGCTCAGACGACGGTGACCGTCAACGTCGTCGCCGGCTCGCCGATCCCGCAGGGTGCCGTGCCACGCGTGGCCGTCGAGGGCTGGGCGGGTACGACGCTGCTCGGCGGGGTGACGATCGACGTCGTTGCGCCGCGCTACGCAACGCTCCCCCCGGCGGCTTGTGCCTCGATCACGGACTGCTACACGGCGCTCGGCGTGACGCTGCCCGATCCGGCGGCGGCGAGTGGCAAGAAGGCGAAGCGCGCGGCGCTCAAGCTCCAGAAGCGCTACCGATCGCTCGGCGCGCTGCTCACGCGCGCCGCGGCGACCAGCGGCAAGAGGCGGACGAAGCGCTACGTGAAGGCGCGCCGGATCGCCCAGGCGCTTCTCGCCGCGGCACGACACGCCGACGGCAAAGGCACGCTCGGCGTGTCGCTGGCGACCGTCGAGGACGCGGTCGCGGCGCTGCTGGCGCAATTCCCGTAGCCGCGATCGGGACCCTGCGCGGCTGCGCGCAGGGATTCCGTGAGTGGGGCGTCCTTCCCGCCTGGAGTCGCTCCACGACGGCGTGGTGTCGCCTTGACTCCCTTGTCCCGAGGCCGTAATCGCCCGGGCAGATGGCGGGCGTCGTTGGCATCCCAGTGCTCGCAGTGGGCTTCCTTGCCGCCGCCGCAACGCTCCCCGGTGGCACGGAGGTCCGCTACGACGAGCGCCGGGGAACGATCCGCTCGATGAGCGGGGCGAACCTCGCCGCCGACCTCGAGCGCGCACCGGCGTATCGCGCTCTCCAGGTGCCCGGGCGCGAGGTCGATCTCGCGCTCGCGTTCGTGGACGGCCTGCGCCAGCGCTTCGGCCTCGTCCGTCCCGCGGACGAACTCCGTTCTACGGCGGTCGACACCGACGGGCTCGGCTTTCGCCACGTTCGCCTGCAGCAGGTCTACCGGGGGCGGCGCATTCACGGCGCCGAGCTGATCGTCCACCTCGATCGGGACCGCCACGTGACGGGCGTCACGGGCGGCTACGTTCGCACGCCGACCGGCGTCGCCACCACGCCGGCCCTCGGGCCCGCGGAAGCGGTGCAGCGCGCGACGGCGGCCGTCGGAGCCCGGGTCCCGCAGGCCGCGACACCTACGCTCGCCTACCATGCGGACGGCGACGGTACGACGCGGCTCGCCTACGCGGTCCGCGTGACGCGCTCCCTCGTGGACGCCACCGAGGTCTGGATCGACGCCCAGACGGGCGGTGTGCTCGCTCGCGTTCCGACGGCCTATCCGATCGCCCCAACACCTGGAGGACTGGGACCACCATGATCATTGCGCGCCGCTTCGCCGCCGTTCTTGCCGGCATTCTCGTTGCTGCCCTCGGTATCCCGCAGCCGTCGCGGGCCTCCAGCTCCGTCAGCGGTCTCCGCGTCCACCCCCTTCACGGCGCGCCGCGTGCCGCCGTCACGCCGGCCGCGCCGCGATCGGCCGGCGATCCGCGCGCGCTCGCCATCGGTCGCGCGCTCGCGGGCCGCCTGCAGACGCTGCGCGCCGAAGCCGCCGCGCGCGCCGCGCAGCAGGCGGCGATCCGGCGCCTCGCCGACCAGCTCGGTCAAACGTTCGCGGTGCACCTGCGTCCGCAGCCCGGAACCCCGCGCGCGATCGAAGGCGGGCGCCTCGAGGCGGCGCACCGGGGGTGGCTCGGCTGGCGCATGCCCGACGAGGAGACCGCGCGCGCCTTCCTGCGCGCCAATGCGCCGCTCCTGCGTCTCGCGGATCCCGATCGCGAGCTCGGGCTCGTGCGGAGCACGACGGACGCGCTCGGCCGCACGCATCTGCGCTTCGCGCAGCGCCACGCGGACGTTCCCGTGTGGCCGAGCGAGGTCGTCGTGCACCTCGACCCCGACGGCAACGTCGATCGTCTGACCGGCACAGCTTGCCGACGCCCGGCGACGTCCTGACCGAGCCCACCGTGACGGCGGACGCGGCCGTCGGCGCCGCGCGCGCCGCGGCGCCGTCGGGCGCCGCGGCCGAGGTCGAGGAGACGGTCCTCGTCGTGTACGCCCCGGGTGATGTGCCGGCTCGTCTCGCTCTGCGCATCGTGCTCGGCGCGGGACTCGCCGATCGCTGGCAGGTCGTGATCGACGCGGGCGACGGCGCGCTGCTGGCGCGGATCGATCTGGTCGCCTCCGACGACGTCATCGGCGCCAACGCCGACCTCTTCGGCGTGTCGCGGACGCTCCACGTCTGGCGCGAGGGGGGGACGCACTTCCTCGTCGATACGAGCAAGGCGATGTTCGACGGCAGCTCGGATCCCCCCAGCCCCGCGACCACGCGCGGTGGCATCCTCATCCTTGATGCCAGGAACCAGGAGAGCGACGCGAGCGGCAACGTCAGCCTGTCGCAGATCACGTCGCCCACGCCGACCGGGTTCAGCCCCCGCGACGGGGTGAGCGCGGCGTTCGCGCTCGGCCGCACCTACGACTACTACCTCGAGAAGCACCAGCGAAACTCGATCGACGGCAGCGGCGGCTCGATGCTCGGGGTGGTGCGCTTCTCGCAGAACTTCCGCAACGCATTCTGGAACGGGTCGATGATGGTGTTCGGCGACGCGCAACCCTATGCGGGGGCCCTCGACGTCGTCGCCCACGAGCTCACGCACGGCGTGACCCAGCTCAGCGCGAACCTTGTCTACCAGAACCAGTCGGGCGCGCTGAACGAGGCGATGTCCGACGTCTTCGGCGAAACGGCGGAGGCCTACATCAAGGGTACGGCCTCTCCCGACTGGCTCCTCGGCAACGATCTCGGCACGCCGCTGCGCAGCATGCGCAATCCCCATGAGCTGACGGTGGGGGGACGGCCGTATCCGGCGCGCCTGAGCGAGCTCATCCAGCCGGACGACCCGTTCCTCGACAACTTCCGCAACCGCGACAACGGCGGCGTCCACATCAACAGCAGCATCATCAACTTTGCGTACTACCAGCTCGCCGAGGGACTCCCGGGCGCGCTCGGGACCGACAGCGCCGCGCGCATCTTCTATCGCGCGCTCACGACCTACCTGGTCGCGAACTCGCAATTCGTCGATGCGCGGCTCGCGTGTGTCCGCGCCGCAGAGGACCTCTTCGGGCCGCCCTCCGCGGAAGCGCAGCGCACGCGCCAGGCGTTCGATTCCGTCGAGATCGGCGATGGCGACGGCACGGTGCCGCCGCCTCCGTTCCCGGGCACGAGCGGCAGCGATTCGCTGCTCTTCCTCGGGA
The DNA here is from genome assembly GCA_046327955.1 of Binatia bacterium. Taxonomy (GTDB): domain Bacteria; phylum Desulfobacterota; class Binatia; order DP-6; family DP-6; genus JAXLXP01. The sequence continues at coordinate 141,148 of JAXLXP010000008.1, forward strand.
GCCTCAGCGGCACGACCGTCGCCGGGCGCTTCGAGCCCGGGCTCGGCGACCCGGCCGGCGGGGTCGCGCTCTCGCTGACCCCGGCGGCGGCGCGACGGCCGGCCGTGACGGGCGACGGCACGGTGGCGGTCTTCGTGCGCTCGGATTTCGCCGCCTGCGTCGTCCCCACCGACGGCTCGTCCGAGGCCAACTGCATCGAGTCGTCGGCGGGCCAGGTGCACTCGATCGCGGTGTCGCCCGACGGCCGCAAGATCGGCCTCGTGCTGCGCGACCCCGGAACCGGCGACCCCGCCGACCAGATCGACGTCCTCGACACCCAGTCGAGCCAGGTGCAGGCGTTCCCGCTGCGCGCGCCCGAGCTCGACGGGGGTGGGCTCAGCACCGTGCTCAACGCCGACGTCATGGACTTCACGGCGGACGACCGCTTCTTGGTCTACGACGCGCTCAACCAGATCGCGCTCGACGACGGGTCGTCCGCGTTCACGTTCAGCCTCTTCGCGCTCGACATCACCGAGGACGCGACGTTCGTCATCGTCCCGCCCAATCCCGCGATGGACGTCGGCAACCCGGCGTTCAGCCAGACGAGCGACAACTTCATCACGTTCGACGTGGTGCAGGGCGGCGACTCGACCGTCGTCGCCGCCGACTTGACGACGGGCGTCACGCACGACGTCGCGCAGGTGTCCGGCAACGTCGGGATGCCCGGCTACAACGGCGACGACTCGGCGATCGTCCTCACGGTGCCGTCGGCCGGGGCGACGTCGGGCGGGGCGCTGGTTGCGATTCCGCTCACGGGCGATCGACTCACGCCGAGCGCCGGGCCGACCAGCATCCTCGACGACGGGTTCTTCGGCGTGGTCTACCGGCGCGGCACGTTCCAGGGGCCGGCGGCCTGCGCCGCCGACGGCTGCAGCGACGGGGACCCTTGCACCGACGACGTCTGCGACCCGGCACGCGGCTGTTCGCACGCGGTCAAGACCGGCGTGCCCCGCGTGACGTGCTTCTTCGACTACCCGACGCTCGACGGGCCGTGCGCCGCCGAAGGGGGCTTTGCGGGCGTGTCCGCGAAGCTGCAGCGGGCGCTCGGAACGTTCGTCAAGGCCGAGGCCACGCACAAGGCCGGCAAGGCGCGCGCGCTCTTGCGCAAGGGTGGGGCGATGGCCGTGAAGGCGAACCGGCTGGCGACGAGACTCGCGCGCAAGCGCCGCCTCGGCGACGCCTGTCGGAGCGCCGTCGACACCTTCGTCCAGGAGGTGCGGGCCCGTGCGGCAGCGGCGCGGTAGGTCGAGCGCGGGCGCCGTGCCGCCCCCCCCGACCGACATTCTCGAGACCCTCCAGGACCGGCTCCTCGGCTCCCTCGTCTACACCGCCGACGAGGTGATCGCGGCCAGTGGGACCGATCTGTCGGAGGCCGGAGCGCTCTGGACGAACCTCGGGTTTCCTCACGTGCCGCCCGCGGCGCGGTTGTTCACCGAGCGCGATCGGGAGGCGCTGGCCAGCGCCGTCGCCCTGCGGACCGCGGGCCTCGTCGCGGCCGATGCGACGCGTGCCGTGACGCGTGTCCTCGGTCAGGCGCTGTCCCGGGTGGCGGCGTCGCAGGTCGAGGCGCTCGCCGATCGTCTGCGGGCAGCCCTCGAGACGGTGGAGAATTCCGCCGACGTCGACCGGGTCACGGCCCTGGTCACCGACATCCTCGTGCCGAGTTTCGAACGCTTCGTCACCTACGCCTGGCGCCGGCATCTCGTCGCGGCGATTCAGCGCGAGCTGGTCGACCGGCGGCAGGGCACGGAGATCGTGGGGTTCGCCGACCTCGTCGACTATACGCGGGAGACGCGCGACCTCCCGGGCGCCGATCTCACCCACCTGATCGACCGCTTCGAGCACGCCGTGTACGAGCGGGTGGTGGCGCACCGCGGTCGGATACTCAAGGTGATGGGCGACGGGGTGATGTTCGTGATGCCGACGCCCGACACGGCGGCCCACGCGGCGCTCGGCCTGGTCGCGGCCTGTGCGACGGACGACGCGCTCCTGCGGGTTCGCGTCGGGCTCGCCAGCGGACCGGTCGTGGCGCTGGAGGGCGACCTGTTCGGGGAGACCGTGAATCGCGCCAGCCGGCTGGCGGGCGAGGCGCGACCGCAGACGGTGCTCGCCGACGAGACGACCGGAGCGGCGCTGGTGGCGCACGGTGGCTTCGAGATGCGCCATCTTCGCCCGCGGCACCTGAAGGGCCTCGGCGAGGTCGGCCTCTGGGTCGTCCGCGCCGCGAACCCGGGTCGATAGCGGAGCTCGCCGGCTCACGCCGAGGGGCGTGTGCCCGCGAGCGTCGCTGCCCGGTACGCCACCAGCTCCGGCAGCAGGAGCGCCACGGTCGCGAGCACGACGAGGCAGCCCACGCCGCCGCTCACGACCGCGAACGGCGCGCTCGTGAGCGCCGCGACGAACCCGGACTCGACCGCGCCGAGCTGATTCGACGCCGCGATGCAGATCATGTTGACGGCCGAGACCCGCCCGCGCAGGTCGTCGGGCGCGGAGAGCTGGATCGCCGTGTGGCGTGCCACGACGCTCACCTGGTCCGCCATGCCGGCGAGCGCGTAGGCGGCCACCGACAGCGCGAACCAGCGCGACAGCCCGAAGACGATCGTCGCCAGGCCGTAGGCGGCGACGGCGGCGACGAGCGCGCGACCCGTACGCTCGATGGGTGACCGGACGGTCATCACGAGCGCGCTGGCGAGCGCGCCGAGCTCGAGCGACGAGCTCAGCAGCCCGTAGCCGCGCGGCCCCACGCCGAGGATGTCGTCGGCGAAGATCGGCAGCAGCGCGCTCGCGCCGCCGAAGATCACCGCGAACATGTCGAGCGTCATGCAGCCGAGGACGACCGGGGTGCGACGGACGAAGGCGAGCCCCTCCCGCACCGCACGCAGGCTCATCGTGCCCCGCGCGGCCGCGCGCTCGCGCACCCGGACGAGGCCGAGCAGCACGAAGGCCACCACGACGAGCCCGGCCGCCGTCGCGTAGGCGCCGGCGACCCCGACCGCGGCGATGACGAGCCCTCCGACGCCGGGTCCGGTCGCGAAAGCGAGGGCCTGGGCGGTCGATGCGAACGTCACGGCGCGCGGGAACCGATCGCGCGGGACGAGACTCGGGAGAAAGGCGGCGCGGGCCGGGCTGTCGAAGGCGGTCGCGACGGCGAGCGTGAGGACCGCCGCATAGACGGCGAGCGGTGTCACGGCGCCGCGTGCGGTCACGACGGCGAGCGCGGTCGCGGCCATGAAGGCCGGGAGCTGCGCGATCTGCATCACCCGCCGGCGGTCGTAGGTGTCGGCCACGGCGCCGCCCACGAGCGTCAGCGTCAGCGCCGGCACGAACTGGACGAGGCCGACCAACCCGAGGTGGAAGGCCGACTGCGTCAGCGCGAAGACGTGCCATGCCACGGCGGAGCGCAGCAGGGTCGAGGCGGTAGCGGCGCTGAAGCGGCTCCCGAGGTAGAGCCAGAAGCTTCGCGGGAGCCCACGCGGGGCCGTGTCGGCGACCACAGGCGACGAACGTTGCCTTGCGGGATGGGGCGGCGTCAACACGCCGAGCTTGCGCCGCGCACGGGCACGCGCTACCGGTTCGGGCCGCATGCGCCGTCTGTTCCCCGCGCTCGTCGTCGCCGTCGTCGCCGTCGTCTCACCGGCTGCCGCCGTCGACCCGCTGAAGGACGTGCTCGCTCGCCTGCAGGAGCGCTACGATGGCACGCGGACCTTCCGGGCGAGCTTCCGCCAGACGGTCGAGTCCCCGACGCTCTCCGGTGCGCTCGAGAGCAAGGGCACCGTGGCGTTCGAGAAGCCGAACCGCATGCGCTGGGACTACGAGCAGCCGGACCACCAGACCATCGTCGGCGACGGCGAGACGCTCTGGATCTACCAGCCCGAGGACAAGCAGGTGATCCGATCCCCGATCACGCAGGCCTTCAATGCCTCCGCTCCGGTCACCTTTCTCGGTGGTCTGGGTCACCTCGATCAGGAGTTCGACGCCGTGCTGGCGAAAGAGGACCACGACCACTGGGTGCTCGGCCTCACGCCGAAGAAGGACAAGGGGATCGGGACGCTCACCTTGACGGTTCGCAAGGCCGATGCCGCCGTCGAGGAGGCACGCGTGCAGGACCCGCTCGGGACGGTCACCCGTATCCGGTTCGCCGGCGAGCAGCGCAACCTCGCGCTCGATCCAAGCCTCTTCCACTTCTCACCCCCGCCCGGGGTCGACGTGATCCGTCCGCCGGCGTCGTGAAGGAGGGGCCATGCCGTCGTTCGACATCGTCTGCCAGATCGACCTCCAGGAGGTCGACAACGCCGTGAATCAGACCCTCCGAGAAGTGGGGCAGCGCTTCGACTTCAAGAACTCCGGCTCCACGGTGAAGCGCGAGGACGCGGCACTCCTGCTCGCCTCCGCCGACGACTTCAAAGTCCGCACGCTCGGCGAGATACTCAAGGAGAAGCTCGCCAAGCGGCAGGTGCCGCTCAAGGGCCTCGACGAGAAGCCGATCGAGCCCGGGCCGGCTGGCACCGCCAAGCAGCGCATCGAGCTGCAGCAGGGCATTCCGAGCGAGAAGGCGCGCGAGATGGTGAAGATCGTGAAGGACGCGAAGCTCAAGGTCCAGGTCGCCATTCAGGGGGAGCAGCTGCGGGTCACGGGCAAGAAGCGAGACGACCTGCAGGCCGTGATCCAGCTCCTGCGCGAGCAGGACCTCGGGATCGCCTGGCAGACGACGAACTACCGCGACTGAGTCCGGGCCGGATGTCGCGCATCCACTTCGTCACGCTGGGGTGTCCCAAGAACCAGGTCGACAGCGAGGTCATGCTCGGCGTGCTCGACCGCGCGGGTCACGCGCTCGTCTACGATCCCGACGCGGCGGACGTCCTGGTGGTGAACACGTGTGCCTTCATCGGCCCTGCGAAAGAGGAGTCGATCGACACGATCCTCGACCTCGCGCGCGTGAAGGGCGAGCGATCGGGCCGTCGCCTCGTCGTCACCGGCTGCCTGGCGCAGCGCTATGCCGACGAGCTACGCGCCGAGCTGCCGGAGGTCGACGTGTTCGTCGGCACCGGAGACCTGCTGCGCATCGCCGACGCGGTCGCTGCCGATGCGCCGCGGGTACTGCGCGCCGCGTCGCACGTGCTGCCGGCGTTCGTCACCGCGCCGCGCGTGCGCACCGGGGCGTGGTGGAGCGCGTACGTCAAAGTCTCCGAGGGCTGCGACCATACGTGCAGCTTCTGCGTCATCCCCAAGATCCGCGGCCGCCACGAGAGCCGCCCGATGGCCGACGTCCTCGTCGAGGCCGAGGCACTCGCCGATGGCGGCGCGGTCGAGATCAACCTGATCGCGCAGGACCTGACCGCGTACGGGCGCGACCTCCGGGACGGCACGACGCTCGCCCAGTTGCTGCGAGCGCTCGCGATCCGCGTCCCTGCGGTGCGGTGGCTCCGCCTCCTCTACGCTTACCCCGCGTCGGTCACCGACGCGCTGCTCGAGGCGATGGCGAGCGAGCCGGCGGTCTGTCGCTACCTTGACATGCCGCTGCAGCACGTCTCGGACCGCATGCTGCTCGCGATGCGGCGCGAGCGGAGCGGCGCGGCGATCCGGCGCCTGGTCGACCGCGTCCGGGAGGCGGTACCGGGGATCACGCTGCGGACGACCTTCATCGTCGGGTTCCCGGGCGAGACCGATGCCGACGTCGACGAGCTCTGCGCCTTCGTCGAGACGGCGCGCTTCGAGAACGTCGGCGTGTTTCGGTACTCGCACGAGGAGAACACGCCGGCGGCGGCCCTCGCCGACGACGTGCCCGAGGACGTGAAGGCCGCGCGCTGGGAGCGCGTGATGGCGACCCAGGCCCGCGTCGCGGCGGCGCACGCCCGCGCGGCGGTCGGCAGCGTGATCGAGGTCCTCGTCGAGGGGACCGACGACGGAGGACGGCTCGTTGGTCGGACGAGCCGGCAGGCGCCCGAGATCGACGGTCGGGTTGTCCTCATCGGCGACGCGGAGCCCGGAGAGATCGTGCACGCGCGCGTGACGGCGTCGGAGACGTACGATCTTCACGCCGAAGTGCTCGCCGGACCCGTTGACAGCCAGCGTACGAGTCCCTAGACTCCGCGGCCCCGATGGGGGAGGAGGGGCATCATGCGCAAGGCAGTCCTCAAGAAGGCTAGAGAATCCCTCGAGGGGATGCGCGGCCAGCTCCTGCGGAGCGTCCAGCACGGGCTTCAGGAGGGGCGTGAGGCCAGCAAGGACGAGGGGATGGACACGTACGACCTCGCGAGCGACGCCCGCGACCGCGAGATCAGCCTCATCCTCTCCGACCGCGACCGCGACAAGCTCCAGGCCATCGACGACGCCCTCGGCCGGGTCGAGGACGGCACGTACGGCATCTGTGAGATGTGCGAGTCCGATATCGCCGAGGCCCGACTGGCGGCGCTTCCCTTCACGCGGGTTTGCGTCAACTGCCAGGCCGAACGCGAAAAGGAAGCCAAAATGAACCGTCGCTTCGAGGAGGACCGCAGCTTCCGGCGACTCGGTGGCGGTGACGGCGACGAGGAAGCGTTCTAGCGCAGGCCGGCGAGCAAGAAGCCGCCCGCGATCGACACGAACGCGAAAGCGGCGACCGCGATCCCGATCGCGACGGTCATCACCGCCCGTGTCGCGTCGAAGCTCTGTACGCGCTCGAGGCCGCGCACCATCAGGAACCACGAGTACACCACCGCCACGGCACCGAGGCGGGGGATCCAGGCGAACACCAGCGGCGCGGCCGCGTATGCCACGGCGCGGAAGGTAGGCTCGAAGCCGGCACGGCCGTCGAAGAGATGCTGCGCGATCAGCACGAAGAGCGCCGCGACCAGCAGGGCACCCACGACCTGCGAGACGACCGTCATCGCCGCCGCCCCGACGTTGAGTCCCACGACCAGATTGCCGAGCGCCCCGAGGCCGGCGCAGATCGCCAGGAACACGAGCGGCTCGCCGAGCCCACCCGCTTCGGGCATTTCGGCGAAGAAGCCCTTGGGGTCCGTCACGACGCGCTGCCAGGTCGTGCCGAAGCCACGGGGCGTGATCGGCGGAAGGTGAGACTCGGGCGTCGCCATTCCCGGGCTTATAGCGGCGCCTCGCGTGGGGGTCCAGGTGGGATGCGGTAACCCCGACCCGGGGCACCTGCGCCGCGACGCCCGCGCGTGCTTCGCGGCGGCGCTCGCGGCGGCGGACCCGACGCGCCTCGTTCGCTCCGCGCTGACGCGCGCCGGCTGGGCCGCGGCATCCCCAGGGCCGGTGCTGCTGCTCGGCGCGGGCAAGGCCGCGCTCGCGATGGCGCGCGCGGCGACCGAGCTGGTGGGCGATCGGCTCCGTGGTGGCGTGGTGATCGTCCCCCACGGGGCGGGTGGGACGTGCCCGGGGGTCGACGTGCTCACCGGCGCGCATCCCGTGCCCGACGAGCGCGGCGTGGCCGCGACCGCGCGACTGCTTGCTTTGGCAGAGGGTGCGGGGCCGACGACGGTGGTTCTGGTGGTGCTGAGCGGGGGCGCTTCGGCGCTGCTCGTCGCCCCGGCGCCCGGGATCACCCTGGCGGACAAGCAGCACCTGACGCAGCGTCTGTTGGCGGCCGGTGCGGATGTCGCCGCGCTCAACACCGTCCGGCGGCACTGCTCGCGCGTGAAAGGGGGTGGGCTCGCCCGCGCCGCCGCTGGCGCGAAGGGCCTGGTGGCCCTCGTGCTCTCCGACGTGGTGGGCGATGACCTCGCCACGATCGCGTCCGGGCCGACGGTGCCGGATCCCACGACGTCTGCCGACGCCGCGGCGGTGCTCGGGCGGTTTCTCGCGCCGGACGAGGTCCCCCCCACCGTGCAGGCGCACGTGCGCCGGGGCTGCGCGGGCGTCGTGCCCGATACGCTCGACCCCGATGACCCGCTGCTCGCCCGCACCCGCACGTTCCTCGTCGGCTCGAATCGCGACGCGGTCGACGCTGCCGTCGCGCACGCCGCGCGCCTCGGCTTCGACGTGACGCGCGTGCCCGAGCCGATCGTCGGCGATGCGGCCGCGGCCGGGCGCCTGCTCGCCGAGCGCCTTGGCGCGCTGCCGCGCGACCGGGCAGTCGCGCTCGTCGCGGGCGGCGAGACGACGGTTCGCGTGGTACCCGGCGGTCGCGGCGGACGCAGTCAGCACCTTGCGCTGGCGGCGGCGGCGGTGCTCGCGGGCACGCCCGCCGTGCTGCTCGCCGCGGGTACGGACGGCGTCGACGGGCCGACGGACGCGGCTGGGGCGTGCGTCGACGGCGAGACGGTGGCCCGTGCTCGCGCGGCGGGGCACGATCCGGTCGCCGCGCTGCGCGCCACCGACAGCCACCCGCTGCTCGCTGCCACCGGCGATCTCGTCGTCATCGGCCCGACCGGAACCAACGTCGCCGACGTGGTGGTGGCGTTGCGGGTCGCGTGCTAAAGGGGCGGCCGTTCGATGGGTCCCGGCCAGGGCAACGTCTCGCAGATGTTCGTGTCCTTCCAGGGCGAGGGTCTCCACGCCGGGCGGCGCCAGCTCTTCGTGCGCCTGGGGGGCTGTCCGTTGCGCTGCCGCTGGTGCGACCAGCCCGAGAGCCTGGTGCCGGCCTCCGACTGCATGGTCGTCACGGCGGACGGTCCGCACCGGCACCCGAACCCGTTCACCGTCGAGGCCCTCGATGCGATGGTCGTCGCGCTCACCGCCGCCGCACCGCCGCTGCATGCACTCGCCGTGACGGGCGGCGAGCCGCTCCTGCAGACGGACTTCCTCGCTGCGTGGCTCCCGGCGCGCACGACGCGGCTGCCCGTGCTGCTCGAGACCGCCGGCATCTACCCCGCGCGCCTCGAACGCGTGCTTGCGTGGGTCGCGGTCGCGAGCCTCGACCTCAAGTGCCCGAGCAACACCGGCGAGCGGGCGCGCTGGGACGAGCACGAGGCCTGCCTCGCCGCCAGCGTCGCCGCGGGCTGCGAGACCTACGTCAAGATGCCGGTCGACGAGGGGACCGCTTTGGACGAGGTCGAGCACGGTGCCGCGCTGGTGGCGCGCGTCGCGCCCGCCGTGGCGCTGTTCCTCACGCCGCTCACGCCGCCCGCGGGGACGACGCCCATGATCAGCGCGGCCACGCTCGAGGGGTTGCACGCGGCGGCGAGCCGCCGTCACGCCGACGTGCGGGTCTTGCCGCAGCTCCACAAGGTCATGGGGATTCTCTGACGATGCCGACACGCCGCCCGCGCCCGCCGGTCGTGACCCTCATTCCCGGCGACGGCATCGGCCCCGAGGTGACCTCGGCCGCGGTGCGCGTGATCGAGGCCGCGGGCGGCCAGGTGACGTGGGACGTCCAACTCGCCGGGAAGGCCGCCCTCGCCAAGTTCGACACGCCGATTCCCGAGCCGCTGCTCGCGTCGATCCGCAAGCACCGCGTCTGCCTGAAGGGCCCGCTCGAGACCCAGGTGGGCGTCGGGTACCGCAGCGTCAACGTCGCGTTGCGCAAGGCGTTCGATCTCTATGCCAACGTGCGTCCGACGCGCAGCTTCCGCGGCTTGCACACGGCTTTCAAGGGCGTGGACCTGATCGTCGTGCGCGAGAACACGGAGGATCTGTACTCCGGCATCGAGCACCAGGTCGCGCCCGGCGTCGTCGAAAGCGTCAAGGTGATCACGGCGCGCGCGTCGCGACGGATCGCAAAGTTCGCCTTCGAACTCGCGCACCGCGAGGGCCGCCGGCGCGTGACGGCGATCCACAAGGCCAACATCATGAAGCTGTCGGACGGGCTGTTCCTGGACTGCGCCCGGCGGGTCGCGCGCGCCTACCCGGCGATCGAGTACCGCGAGCTGATCGTCGACAACGCGTGCATGCAGCTCGTCCTGCGGCCGCAGACCTTCGACGTCCTGCTGCTCGAGAATCTCTACGGCGACATCGTCTCCGACCTCTGTGCCGGGCTGGTGGGCGGGCTCGGTGTCGTGCCGGGGGCCAACATCGGTCTGCGGCATGCGATCTTCGAAGCCGTGCACGGCACGGCCCCGGACATCGCCGGCAAGGGGTTCGCCAACCCGGTGGCGGTCATCCTGTCGGCGGTGATGATGCTCCGGCATCTCGGACAGACGCGCCCCGCGAGCCGTATCGACCGGGCGGTCCAGCGGCTGCTCGGCCGGGGACGCACGCGCCCCCGTGATCTGGGCGGCAAGGCCACCACCACCGAAGTGGCCGAACGCCTGATCGATTTGCTCTGACGCGCCGTGACAATGGGGGAGGGCTCCGTTAGACTTCGGAGCTGATGGCCGCCGCTGCCGCCAGCCGCGGGCGCACGCTCGACCGGCTCGCCGACGAGACGTTCGACCTCCTGGTCGTCGGTGGGGGAATCAACGGGGCTGGGATCGCGCGCGACGCGGCGCTGCGCGGGCTCGCGGTGGCGGTGGTCGAACAGGCCGATTTCGCCTCCGGGACGTCGAGCCGCTCGTCCAAGCTGGTGCACGGGGTATTTCGCTACCTGGAGCTGGGCCGGGTTCGGCTGGTCCTGGAAGCGTGTCGCGAGCGCGAGCGGCTCCAGCGCCTCAACCCGCACCTGGTGCACCCGCAGCGCTTCCTCTTCCCGATCTACGACGGGGCGTCGGTCGGCCGGCTGAAGATGCGCCTCGGCCTGCTGGCGTACGATCTGCTCGCCGGCACTCCGGGTCGCCGCCGGCACCGCATGCTCTCGGCCGAGGCGGTGCGGGCGGCCGAGCCCGCCCTGCGCGCAGAGGGGCTCCGCGGTGGCGGTTGCTATTGGGACGCGCGCACGGACGACGCGCGGCTCGTGGTCGAGACCCTGCTGTCGGCCTCGGACGAGGGGGCGGCGGTCGCGTCGTACGTCCAGCTCGCGGGCTTGCTCAAAGCGAGTGGCCGCATCACGGGTGCGCGGATCGTCGACCGCCTCTCGGGACGCGAGATCACGGTGCGCGCGCGGGTGGTCGTGAACGCGGCCGGGCCGTGGATCGACGCCGTCGCGGCGCTCGACGAGACCGGGCCGCCGCGCCTACGGCTCACCAAAGGCGTCCACCTCCTCGTGCCGCGCGAGCGCGTCGGCAATCGCGACGCGATCGTGCTGCGCGCGCTGCAGGACGGGCGCGTGCTGTTCGTGGTCCCGTGGGAGGAGCAGGCGCTGATCGGCACCACCGACACGGACCACGCGGGCGGGCCCGACACCCCGCCCGTCGTCGAGCCCGGCGACGTCGCGTACCTGCTCGAGACCGTGAACCATTACTTCCCGGCCGCGCGGCTCACGCCGGCCGACGTGGTGAGCGCGTACGCCGGCCTCCGGCCGCTGGTGGCGCCGGCGGCGGGCAGCGCGCGCACCCCTTCCGACACGTCGCGCGAAGAGGACATCCTGGTCTCGCGGAGCGGGCTCGTCACGATCGCCGGAGGCAAGCTCACGACGTACCGGGTGATCGCGGCCGCGGTCGTCGACCGCGCCCTCGGCGTGCTCCGGGCCGCGGGCGACCGCCGCCGCTTCGCTCGCTCGTGCACCGCCGAGCTGCCGCTGCCCGGCGGCGGAGCGGCACCAGCCGAGCTGGCGGCCACCGCCCTGTCGCGTGACGGCCACGGGCTCACCCCCGCGGTCGTGGCGCACCTCGCGCGCCGCTATGGACGGCGGCTCGGCGAGGTGCTCGGCGTCGTCGGCGGGGACCGGAGCCTCGGCGTGCCGCTCGTGCCGTCGCTGCCCGACCCGCGTGCCGAGGTCATCGCGGCGGTCGAGCGCGAGTGGGCGGTGACGCTCGAGGACGTGCTCCGGCGCCGCACGCAAGTGGCGCTGCGTGCCGCCGACGGCGGTGCCGACGCGGCCGCGCTGGTGGCCGGGCTGATGGCCCAGAGCCTCGGCTGGACGCCGGAGAAGGCGCGCGCGGCCGCCGAGGCGTACGTCGAGACGGTGGCGAGGGACCGTCGCCGGTGGCGGTGAAGCCACGCGTTTCGTTGCGGCGGTCGGCGGCCCGCAGGGCCGATGGGCTCGACGTCGCGCGTGAGACTCCGGCCGCGCGTGCCGTGCGGGCGCGGGCGATCGCGAAGGCGCTTGCCCGCAGCTATCCCGACGCGTGGTGCGAGCTCGACCATCGCACGCCGTGGGAGCTGCTCGTCGCCACGATCCTGTCCGCGCAGTGTACGGACAAGATGGTGAATCAGGTGACGCCCGCGTTGTTCGGCGAGTTCCCCGGGCCGACGGAGCTGGCAGCGGCGGCGCCGGCGCGGGTCGAGGCGCTGGTCAAGCGCACGGGCTTCTTCCGCCAGAAGGCGAAGTCGATCCAGACCGTGGCGCGCACCGTGGCGGGGAAGTACGGCGGCAAGGTACCGGACGACATGGAGCGGCTCACCGTGCTCCCGGGCGTCGGCCGCAAGACCGCAAACGTCGTCCTCGGCACCGCCTTCGGCCGGCCGGCGATCTTCGTCGACACGCACGTGCGCCGGCTCGCCAACCGCTTGGGCCTCACCGTCGAGGACGACCCGAACAAGATCGAGCGTGATCTGCAGGCGCTGCTGCCCCCGAAGGACTGGACCCGCTTCGCGCATCGCCTGATCCACCACGGCCGGCGCGTGTGCGCCGCGCGCCGGCCACGCTGCGCCGAGTGTTCGCTCGCCCGGTGGTGTCCGCAGATCGGCGTCGCGACCGGGGTGGCGGACACATAGGCGTTCGCCGTGCGTGCCCCATATTGACAGGGCGCGGAGCGATGCGGCACTAGTGTGCGGTAGCCCAAGTGGGCTGCGTGTACGCCCGAACGGTCCGGCGCTCCTCTCTCGATCGACGATTCGAACCTTGGGCTCACCATCGGTACCGCCTCCGAGCGAACTCGCGGCGCGTCTCGCCGCGCTGCGGGCCAAGCTCGAGCGCGCCGCCGCCGAGGTGGGGGCCATCGCCGCCGACCCGCTGTTCCTCCGCATCGCCGAGGTCTTTCGGCGTATGCCGGCAGAGGATCGGGAGGCCCTGCTCGGCGTGCTGGAGCGCCAGGTGACCCTGCGCCGGCACGCCGAGGTCGTGGAAGGCGTGAGTGGGATGACCCTGCGCCCGAACCCGAACGCTCGGCTCTACGTCCGGGTGCACGACGCCGAGCTCAACAAGACCCCGCTCGACGGCGACGATTGGGTGCTCCTCGCCCTACGCGCCGTGCGCGCCTTCCCCTCGGTGGTCACCCCCGACTTCTTTCCCATCTGGCGCGCCGCGCTCGCGGAGGCCATCGAGCTGGCGGAGCCCGTCGAGCGGGCCGCCTTCGAACGGGCGATGCGGGCGATCCTCGATATCTACGCCGCTCGCCGAATGGCGATCGGCGACGAGCCCACGGGCACCGACTGACCGCACCGCCGCGCGCTTCGTCAAGTTGACAGGTCGGGGGCGCGACGATAGCGTGCCGCGCGTTTTGAAAAAGAATCCGAGGGGTTACTTCGGGGTCGGTGGGGTCGGCGGATGGCGGTCTACACGGTGATCGAGAAGCACGACCTCGCCGAGATCGCCGGCGAGTACGGGCTCGGCCGGCTGACCGCTTCACACGGCATCCCCCACGGGTCGGTCAACACGAACCTCGTCCTCGAGACCGCCAAGGGCCGCCACCTGCTGCGCGTCGAGGAAGTGAAGACCGAGCTCGACGTGAAGCGCGAGCTCGACCTGCTGTTGTTCCTGCGCAAGCAGGGCTTTCCGTGCCCGCATCCCGTGGCCGACGGAAAGGGACGCTATCAGCGCGACCTCGGCGGCAAGTGCGTCACCGTCTACCGCTGGGTCGACGGGCACATCGTGCGGCCGGATCGGATGACGCTGGCGCAGATCGAGCAGGTCGGCCGTGTGCTCGCGGACCTCCACGGGCTCGGACGAACCTACAAGAAGGGGATCGAGAACCGCTTCGGCTTCGACGCGATCACGAAGCTCTGGGGCCACGTGCGCACGGCGCTGCCGTCGTACTTCCGGCGTGTCGCGCGGACGCTCGACGACGAGGTCGAGTACCTGTCGCACTACCTCGAGCCCAAGCTGCCGAAGGGGGTGATCCACGGCGACCTCTTCGACGACAACCTGCTCTTCAAGGGCGACCAGCTGGTGGGCGTGCTCGACTTCGAGGCGGCGTGTCGCGGAAAGTTCGTCTTCGACCTCGCCACGGCGGTGAACGCGCTCTGCTTCGTGCGCGACGCGTACCAGCTCCGGCGCTTCGAGGCGCTCATCGGCGGCTACGAGTCGCAGCGGCCCCTGTCGCTCGCCGAGTGGGACGCCTTCCCCAACGAGCTGCGTTCCTCGGCGCTGCGGTTCACCGTCACGCGGCTGAAGGACTTCTTCCTGCACCCGGCGGCGAAGGCGACCCGTGTCGACAAGGACTTCCGCGAGTTCTACGAACGCCTGCGCATCCTCCGGCGCGAACGCGAGGGGGGCATGGAAGGCCTCCTCATGGCGATGGCGACGGGGTACGATTATCGGAAGTACCAGAAGGTGAAGGCGCTCGAGAAGAAGACCTCCACCTGAGACCGTCGTGAAGATCAGCCAGCTCCTCGCCAGCGGACGTCCCGTGGTGTCCTTCGAGTTCTTCCCGCCCAAGACCCCCGAGGGCGAGGCGGCGCTGGTGCGCACCATCGACGCGCTGCGGCCTCTCGGCCCGGGATTCGTGTCGGTGACGCGGACGGGCGGCAAGCCGCGGGAGGCGACCATCGATCTCGTCGCGCGCATCCAGCAGCTCGGCATCCCCGGTGCGGCCCACATCACGGCGGTCGAGGCCAGCCGCGAGGACATCGCGCGGGCGCTCGAGCGGATCGCCGCGCGCGGGATCGAGAACATGGTCGCGCTGCGGGGCGACGTGCCGAAGGATCCCGCGTTCCGCCGGCCGACCGACGGCTTTCGCCTGGCCAACGACCTGATTCGGTTCGTGCGCGCGCGCGCGCCCGGCCTCTGCATCGCGGCGGCGTGCCATCCCGAGGGCCATCCCGAGACCCGCAACCTCGATCTCGAGATCGACTACTTGAAGGCCAAGGTCGAGACCGGCGTCGATCTCCTCATCACCAACATGTTCTACGACAACGCGCGCTACTTCACGTTTCTGGAGCGCGTTCGTCGCGCCGGCGTCACGGTGCCGGTGGTGCCCGGGATCATGCCGATCACGACCCTGCCGCAGATCGCCCGCATCGCGGAGCTCTCCGGCTGCTCGATTCCCTGGACGCTGCGGGCGGCCCTCGAGCGGGCGGGCGAGGACGAGGCGGTCTCGCTGCGGGTGGGCGTCGAGTGGGCGACGCGGCAGTGTGCCGAGCTCATCCGCGGCGGGGTTCCTGGCATCCACTTCTACACGCTCAACAAGTCGCCGGCGACGCGGGCCATCTTCGAGAACCTGCGCGCCGAGGCGCTCGTCGGGGCATAGCCGCGGGATTGCCCCGGATCCGGGCCTCCGGTAGAGGCCAGGGGATGCGGGATCAGGAGATCGAGCGGCACGTTGCGGGCATTCTCGGCGTGCTCGACCCGGAGCCGGAGCGCGAGGGGCTCGATCGCACGCCGGCGCGGGTGGCGCGCGCGCTCACCTATCTCACGCGCGGCTACGAGCAGGATCCGGCCGAGGTCATCAACGGGGCCCTCTTCGCCGAGGACTACTCCGAGATGATCGTCGTGAAGGACATCGACTTCTACTCGCTGTGCGAGCACCACATCCTGCCGTTCTTCGGTCGCGCGCACGTGGCGTACATTCCGCAGAACAAGATCGTCGGCATCAGCAAGATCGCGCGGCTGGTCGAGGTGTTCGCGCGGCGCCTGCAGGTGCAAGAGCGTCTCACGACGCAGGTCGCCAACACGATTCAGCAGCAGCTCGAGCCGATTGGCGTCGCGGTCGTGATGGAAGCCGAGCATCTGTGCATGCGCATGCGTGGCGTCGAGAAGCCGAACTCCACCGTCGTCACGAGCGCGATGCTCGGCGCGTTCCGCGCGCGGCTCGAGACCCGCGAGGAGTTCATGAACCTCATCGGCAAGCGGTGAGCGCGGGCGCCCTGGCGGCGCGCGTGCTGCGCGAGGTCGGACCCGTGACCGGCGCGCTCGTGGTGGTGGCGCCGCGGGCCGGCCGTCTCGCGCGGGCGTTGCGGGCCGCCGCGCGTGGACCTGCCGGCGCCGAAGCCGGGGGCGCGGTCGTCAGCTTCCTCGGTTGCGCGGGGGATCCTGCGGCCCGGCAGCAGATTCTCGACGGGCTGCGCGCCCGGCTCCCGTCTGGCGCCCCCGTCGTGCTGATCGATCACAATCGGCCACGCCGGTGGCCCGGGCGGCTGGCCGGTGCCGCCGTGCTGCTGCTGGCCGGCCGCCGCCCCGCTCGGGCGCGCTACCCGGCGGCGCGGGAGCTGGCGGCCCTCGGGTTCACGGTCGAGCGGCTGCGCCTCGCTCGTGCCGAGCGCGTCCAGGTCGTCGTCGCGCGGCGACCGTGACGCGCGGGCCTCAGAACCGTGCGAACCACGGGACGGTTCGCTGCCCCGGCCGCTCGACCACGATCTGGTAGTGGCGCAGCAGCGCGCCTTGCGCGTGGCGCCATTTGTCGACCGCGACCGCATAGCCGGTCACGGCACGGACCTGCTCGGCGCGCGCGTTCGTCAAGCGGACCTGGAAGTCGAGGAGGTCCTTGGTGGTGGCCATCCCGACCTCGTGGCGCTTCTCCTGGTTGCGGAGGTTCTCCTCGGCGAGCTCGCGTGCCGTGCGGGTGACGTCGATGTTCTTCCGCGCCGCGGTGAGGTCGGCCATGCTCTGTGCGACGTCGAGCGTGACCTTCGAGAGCAGCTCGCGATGGTTCAGCTCGGCCTGCTGGCGCGCGATCCGGGTCTGCGTCGCCTGGGCGTCGGCGGCGGCGTTGACGAACGGGACCTCGACTTTGAACCCGACCGCGTAGTTCGGGAAGTCGTTCAGCCGGTCGTAGGCATCGCTCACCGAGCCGACGAACGGGTTGTTGCAGTTGAGCACGCCCGCGGACGTCCGGACGCACTGGCGATTGCCGCTGAGCCCGTTTCCGCCGAGGGTGCCGACCGCGTCGACGCGGGGCAGGAGTTGGTTGGTGGCGATCCGCTCGTTGAGTTGTTGTGCTTCCACGCCCCGCGCCGAGGCCTGGATCTCGGGTCGCCCGCCGAGCGCGGCGGCGAGAGCCTCGTCGAAGTTGGTCTCGACGTCCTCCGGGAGCGCCTCCTCGGCCGGCTCCACGAGGCGGGGAACGAACGTCCCCTCGGGGCTGTAGAGGAGGAGCTGGGCGAGACGCTGGCGGGCGACGACGAAATCGTTCTCGGCGCTGATGACCTGGGCCTCGCGACTCTGCGCGTCGGCCTGGGCCTCGAGCACCGCCACCGGCGGCAGGAGGCCGACGTCGACGCGGGCCCGGTTCTCCTCGACGGTCTTGTCGGCGAGTGCTTTCGCGTCGCGCCGTACGCCGACGATCTCGCGCGTGCCGACCACCGCCCAGTACGCGGTGACCACCTCCTGTACGAAGTCGGCGAGGTCGGCCTCCCACTGGAACCCCGCGGCGTCGGCGACCTGCTCCGCGGCGCGGACGACGAGGTACGTGAAGTCCCAGCCGAAGTCGCGCAGCAGCGGCTGCGTGACCGAGAGGCCGAGCGTCGGCTTGTAGTACGGTCGCAGCTGATAGAAGCTCGAGTTGCTGTCGTACCGCTCGTTGGTGCTGTCGATGCTGAGCTGCGTGCCGGTGCGGAGCACCTTGATCAGGTGGAAGTTCGCGTAGCGGTCTTCCACGATCACGGAGCTGGCGCCCCCGAGCACGCTCGGGCTGGGCGTCTCGGCGCGCCCGTAGCTCAGATCACCGGTGAGCCTCGGGTCGAACTTCCCCTGCGCCTGCAGGATGCCCTCGGACTGGCGCAAGGGCTCGAGGCGGCGGGCGGCCAGTCGCGGGTTGTTCTCGAGGGCGATGGCGATCGCCTCTTTGAGGCTCACCTTCTGCACCTGGGCATCGCGCGTGATCGGGCTCGGCACCTCGAGCGCGGGGCTCGTCGGGATCCTCGGTCGCCAGGTTTCGAGGAGTGCCCGCGGGCGCGAGGGGCGTCCTTGATCGGCTGCACCGGCCGCTGCGGCAACCGTCACCGCCACGAGCCCGACCAGCCACCAACCCACCGTGCGCCGCATGAGCCGGCGGTACTGGAAGCGCGGGCCCGAGTCAACGCGAGCGGCACCCGCGCACCCCCGCCTGCGCACCCCCGCCTTGACACGACGCGGAGGGGCCGGCTAAACGTCCCCACCGCACGACTGGCGTTCGCGTGGAATCGACCACGGGGGAGTGCTGAACGACCAGCGGACCGCACGCCTGGGCCGCTGACTTCGCGCAGTCCAGGTGTAAGTCGTGATCAAGCCGTATCTCCTCGCGCCCGGGCCGACGCCGGTGCCGCCCGAAGTGCTGGCGGCGACGGCGCGTCCGATCATCCACCACCGCACGCCGCAGTTCGCGGGCGTGCTCGCCGAGGTCCAGGACGGCCTGCGCGAGCTCTTCGGCACCGCGGGTGACGTCCTGATCCTCACCTCCTCCGGCACCGGGGCGATGGAAGGCGCGGTGACGAACCTCTGCTCGCCCGGCGACGAGGTCCTGGTCGTCAACGGCGGCAAGTTCGGCGAGCGCTGGACGAAGATCGCCAAGGCGTACGGCCTCGCCGTCCACGAGATCACGGTCGAATGGGGCCGGGCGGTCACGCCGGAGCAGGTCCGCCGCGCGCTCGACGCGCACCCGCACGCCCGCGCGCTCTACCTGCAGGCGAGCGAGACCTCCACCTGCGTGCTGCACCCGGTGGCCGAGATCGCGGCGCTCACGCGCACGCGCGACACGCTGCTCGTCGTCGACGGGATCACCGCCGTCGGCGTCGTCGACCTCCCGATGGACCGGCTCGGCATCGACGTCCTCGTCACCGGCTCTCAGAAGGCGCTCATGCTGCCGCCGGGGCTCGCGTTCGCGGCGCTGTCGCCCCGGGCGTGGGAGGCCACCAAGGCCGCGAAGCTGCCGCGCTTCTACTTCGACTTCCAGCGCGAGCGGAAGGGCGTGGGCGAGAAGTCCACCGCCTGGACGCCCGCCATCTCTTTGATCTTCGGGCTCCGCGAGGCGCTGCGGATGATGCGCGCCGAAGGGTGGGCGAACGTCTTCGCGCGCCACGATCGCCTGGCGCGTGCCACGCGAGCCGGGGCGCGGGCGATGGGGCTCGGGCTGCTCGCACCCGACGCGCCCAGCCCGGCGGCCACCGCCGTCCTCGTCCCCACGGGGATCGACGGCAGCGCGGTGTTCCGCTACCTGCGCGACCGGATGCACGTCACCTTCGCGGGCGGGCAGGATCAGCTCAAGGGCAAGGTCATTCGCCTCACGCACCTCGGCTACGTCGGTGCGTTCGACGTCGTGACGGGGATCGCGGCGCTCGAGCTCGCGCTCCGGCACTTCGGAGCGCAGGTCGAGCTCGGGCGCGGGGTGGGGGCGGCCGAGGGCATCCTGGCCGAAGGGCTTCCGGCGGCGTAGCGGCGATGACGTATCGCGTCCTGCTCGCGGATTCGCTCGGCCCCGAGGGGCTCGCCCGGCTCCAGGACCAGCCGGACCTGGAGGTCGTGGCGCGCACCGACGTCACCGCGGCCGAGCTGCCGGCGGCGGTGCGGGGCTTTCACGGGATCGTCGTGCGCAGTCGCACCAAGGTGACGGCGGCCGTCATCGACGCTGCCGACGCGCTGCGTGTGATCGGCCGGGCGGGCATCGGCGTCGACAACATCGACGTCGCGGCGGCCACCAAGCGGGGCGTCGTCGTGATGAACACCCCCGGTGGGAGCAACGTCACGACGGCGGAGCACGCCATCGCGATGCTGCTCGCGCTCGCGCGCAGCATCCCGCAGGCCTCGGCGGCGGTGAAGGCGGGCGAGTGGCCGCGCGGGAAGTACGTCGGCACGGAGATCTGCAACAAAACCCTCGGCGTGATCGGGCTCGGGAACATCGGCGCGATCGTGGCCGAGCGCGGACTCGGGCTGCGCATGAAGGTGATCGCGTTCGATCCGTTCGCCACGCCGGAGATGGCGGCCCGGCTGCGCGTCGAGCTCGTCACCCTCGACGAGCTCGCCGCTCGGGCGGACTTCGTCACCGTGCACACCCCGCTCACCGAGGAGACGCGCGGCCTCATCGGACGCGAGACCATGGCGCGCATGAAGAAGGGCGTGCGCATCGTCAACTGCGCGCGCGGCGGTATCGTCGACGAGCAGGCGCTGGTCGGGGCCATCCAGTCCGGGCACGTCGCCGGCGCGGCGCTCGACGTCTTCGTCGAGGAGCCCCCGCCGAAGGACCACCCGCTGCTGGCCCTGCCGCAGGTGATCTGCACGCCGCACCTCGGGGCCTCGACGGATGAGGCCCAGGTCAACGTCGCGATCGCGATCGCGCAGCAGGTGGCCGAGTTCCTCTGCCGCGGCACGATCCAGAACGCGGTGAACGCCCCGTCCATCGCGCCCGAGGTGCTCCAGGTGCTGCGGCCCTATCTGGCGCTCGCCGAGAAGCTCGGGGCGCTCGGGGCGCAGCTGCTCACCGAACCGCCCCTCGAGATCACGGTGCAGGCCGTGGGCGAGGCCGCCGAGCGCGAGCTGCGGGCGCTGTCGACCGCCGTGCTGCGAGGGCTGCTCGGCCACCTGCTCGAGTCGAGCGTCAACTACGTGAACGCCCCGGCGATCGCGCGCGAGCGCGGCATCCGCGTCGTCGAGGCGCGCGCGGCCGAGCGCGGCGACTACTCGAACGCCCTCACCGTCGAGATCCGCACCGGGACGCGGCGGCTCAAGATGGGCGGCGCGGTCTTCGGCGCGGGGATCGTGCGGCTCACGCGCATCAACGACTTCTTCATGGAGGCCGTGCCGGAGGGCACGATCCTCATGCTCCACAACCGTGACGTACCGGGCGTGGTGGGCAAGGTGGGCACGCTGCTCGGCGAGCGCGGCATCAACATCGCCGGCATCGAGCTGGGTCGCGAGAAGGTCGGCGGCATGGCGCTCTCGCTGATCCACGTCGACGACGACGTGCCGCGCGAGGTGCTCGCCGAGCTGCGCACGCTGGCGCCGATCGTGTCGGCGCAGGTGCTGCGGCTCTAGGGCACATGTCGGCGACGGTCGTCATCGGGACCCAGTGGGGCGATGAGGGGAAGGGCAAGGTCGTCGACCTGCTCGCCGCCGACGCCGACGTGGTCGTGCGCTACCAGGGCGGGAACAACGCCGGCCACACGCTGGTCGTGAACGGCGAGAAGACCATCCTCAACCTCGTGCCGTCCGGTATCCTGCACCCCGGCAAGGTCTGCATGATCGGGCCGGGCACGGTGCTCGATCCCGAGGTCCTCGTGAGCGAGATCGCCGCGCTCAAGGGCCGCGGCTATCTCGCCGACGACCGCTGGCTCCGCGTGAGCGAGCAGGCCCACCTGATCCTGCCGTACCACCGCGCGGTCGATCGGGCGCGGGAGCGCCTGCGGGGTGCCGGGAACATCGGCACGACGGGACGCGGTATCGGCCCGGCGTACGAGGACAAGATGGCCCGCTCGGGCATCCGCGTGGGCGACCTGTTCGACGGCGACGGCTTCCGCGCCGCACTCGAGCACAGCGTGCGCGAGAAGAACGCCTACCTCCAGGCCATCCTCGGCGAGCCGCCGCTCGCGTTCGACGACGTGCACGCCCGGTGCGTCGAGTACCGCGAGAAGCTCGCGCCGTTCGTCGCAGACACGGGCGCCGAGCTCCGGTCGGCGCTGGCCGCCGGCTGGCGGGTGCTGCTCGAGGGCGCGCAGGGCACGCACCTCGACGTCGATCACGGCACGTATCCGTTCGTCACGTCGTCGAACACGACGTCCGGTGCCGCGGCGACCGGGTCGGGCATTCCGCCGCGCGCGCTCGATCACGTCGTGGGCATCGCCAAGGCCTACACCACGCGCGTCGGCTCGGGGCCGTTCCCGACCGAGCTCACCTGTGCGCTGGGCGAGCGCCTGCGCGCCGACGGCGACGAGTACGGCGCGACGACCGGCCGGCCGCGGCGCTGCGGGTGGTTCGACGCCGTGGTCGTGCGGCACGCGGTCGCGCTCTCGGGCGTCGACGGCCTCGCGCTCACGAAGATCGACGTGCTCACGGGAATCGACCCGATCCGCGTCTGCGTCGGCTACGAGATCGACGGCGTGCGGCGCGACACCCCGCCGGTGACGCAGCGCGGGTGGGTCCGGGCGCGCCCGGTGTACGAGGAGCTACCAGGCTGGACGCAGCCGCTCGGCGAGGCGCGCGCGCTCGCGGACCTGCCGGCCAACGCCCGTCGCTACGTGGAGCGGCTGGCCGTGCTCGCCAGGGCGCCGATTCTCCTCATCTCGGTCGGGCCCGGTCGCGACCAGACGATCCGGCTCGCCGACGTGTTCGCCCCGCGGCGCTGAAGTACCCGCTCTGGCGCGCCGCGCGCGAGTGGGCGTATGGTCGGCCCATGCGCGACACCGCGCACGGGGGCTCGCCGCGGCCGCCGCTCTGGGCCGTGCTCGGGACGATCGTGTTCACCGCGCTCGTGCCCGGTACGGTGGTCGGGCTCGGCCCCTTCCTGCTGTCGGGGTGGCGGATGGCGCCGCCGTTCCTCGGCTGGGCCGGCGTGCGCTGGGCGGGCGGCGTGCTCCTCGTCGTGGCGGGGATCGGGTTCGTCGACTTTCTCGTCCGCTTCCCGCGCGACGGCCACGGTACGCCGGCTCCGGTAGCGCCCACGGCGCACCTGGTGGTCACCGGCCCGTACCGGTGGTTGCGCAACCCTGGCTACGTCTGGGTCCTCGGCTTGATCGTCGGGCAGGCGCTGGTGCTCGGGAACGAGGCGGTTCTGCGCTACGCGGGCGTGGTCGCGATCGGCTTTCACGTGTTCGTCGTGCTCTACGAGGAGCCGACGCTCCGCCGCCAGTTCGGGGCGGAGTACGAGGAGTACTGCCGTCGTGTCCCGCGCTGGGTTCCGCGGCGGCCGACGTCCTGAACGACGTGGCGCCAGCTACGGGACGACCGCTTCGCCGCCATCCTTGCGCCGGTCGCCGGCGGCGACCGGGCGCCCGTGTGTCGCGAGGCCGGTCGCGGCGACGGCCGCCACCGCCGGGATCTCCCGCACCTGATGCCCCATGCGCCCGAGCGCCTCGCGTACGTCGGCGGGCACGGCCGGCTCGACCGCGAGCGCGGGCGGTGCGCCCTGGTCGTGGACCCGCGGCGCCGCGACCGCGGCCCTGACGTCGCGACCGAAGGCGGTCACACCGAGGACCGTCTGCACGACGCCGGAGACGATCAGCGGGCCGCCCGACCCGCCGACGACGAGCTCTGGACGCCGGCCGCGAAGGACGATCGTCGGCGACATGCTCGACTGCGGGCGCTTGCCCGCCGCGATCGCGTTCGCGGCGGTGCCGGTGAGGCCGTAGACGTTGGCCTGCCCGGGTGCGACCGCGAAGTCGTCCATCTCGTTGTTGAGGATGATGCCCGTGCCCGGCACCAGGATGCCCGCGCCGAAGGCCGTGTTGATGGTCGTGGTGAGCGCGACGGCGTTGCCCTCGGCGTCGACGACCGACACGTGGGTGGTGCCGTGGTCCGCGCGCAACTCGGCGGTGGGCTCGACGACGTGGTCCGCGCTCCAGCGCGCGCGCAGTGCGCGCAATCGGTGCGGGGCGAGGAGCCGGTCGAGCGGGATCGGTGTGAACGTCGGATCGCCGTACCAGCGCGCGCGGTCGGCGAAGCCCTGGGCGAGGGCGCTCGCGATCAGGTGGAACGTGGCGGGGGTGCCGGCGGCGAGGTCGTCCCCGGCGAGCAGCGCGAGGACCTCGAGCACGATCCCGCCCGAACCGGGGGGCGGGAACGTGACGATCCGGCGGCCGCGGAAGCCGGCGACGAGCGGCCGTCGCCACAGCGGCCGGTACGCGGAGAGGTCGCGAACCGTGAGCACGCCACCGCGCGCGGCCACGGTGCGGGCGATCGCGGCGGCACGTGCGCCGGCGTAGAAGCCGCGCGTCCCTTCGCGTCCGACCGCTTCCAGCGTGCGGGCGAGCTCGGCCTGCACCAGGCGGAAGTCGGGCCCGGGCGTGGTGCCGTCGGGTGCGAGGAACACGGCCCGCAGGCCGGGATCGGCGGCGAGCAGCTCCGTGTTGCGCTCGATCTCGCGCCGGAGGTGTGGCGTCGCCGCGAGCGGAAAGCCGTCGCGCGCGAGCCGGACCGCCGGCGCGAGCACGCGCGCGAGCGGCAGCCGTCCGCCGTGGTCGTGCAGTGCGACCCACCCGGCCACCTCGCCCGGCACCGCGACCGCGAGCCCGCCCGTGCGCGTACGTTCGGGCACCGGCGTGCCGTCCTGGAGATAGCGGCCGGCCGTGGCGGCGGCAGGAGCGCACTCGCGGAAGTCGAGCGCGCGCTCGGTGCCGTTCGCGGTGCGCACGAGCGCGAAGCCGCCGCCGCCCACGCCGCAGGACGCCGGGTGCACGATGCACACGGCGGCGGCGGTGGCGATTGCGGCGTCCACCGCCGTGCCTCCCGCCCGCAGGATCTCCGCGCCGGCATTCGCGGCGAGCTGGTGCTCGGCGGCGACGGCTCCGTGCCGCGGCGCCGCGTGGGCCGCCGGCACCACCACGGTGACCAGGAAGAGGACGCCGGGACCCACCCACCGCACGGATCGCGCTTAGCGTGCGGCCGCCGCGCGAGCAAACGGTTGCGACCGCAGCTTCGTGTGCTACACGTCCCCGACCGATGGCCCGATCGCCCGTCACGCCGCCCGGCACGGAGCCGTTCGAGGAGAAGGACTTCTACCTCGAGGAGTTTCGCGGCAAGAGTGTGCTGGTCGCGCTCTCGCCCGCGGTGGTGGCGGCGCGGCCCGATCTCACGCCGCTCGCGCGCGCCGTCGCCGACCTCGTTCGCAACGGTGCGCGCGTGCTCGTGTGGTGGCCGGTGCGGCGGCCGGGTGCGGAGCGGCGGTTGCTCGCCGCGCTCGGCCGCGCACGTGCGCTCGCACGCCGGCGCGGCGTGCGGCGGCCGCCGGCGCCGGTCGTCCGCACGGGAGCCGACGAGATCGGCGAGCTCGACGGAGACGCCGCGCTCCGCGGCGACGTCTGGGCGCACGTGCGGCAACGGCGGCTCTGCGTTCTGGCGGTGCGCGGCAAACCCGTCTTCCCGCGGCACCCAACGGCCGTCGCCCTCGCGCTGCGCGTGAGCAAGATGGTGCTGATCGACGCGCAGGGCGGGCTCGCACCCGGGCGGGCGACGCTGTCGTTCGTCGACGAGAGCCTGCTCGAGACGCTCGTCCGGCAGGGCGAGGCGGAGTGGTCGGGGTTGGGCGACCGCCGCGCCGTGCTGGTGGCGGTCCGGGCGGCGCTGGCCGGGGCCGTCGAGGCCGTCAACGTCTGTACCCTCGAGGGCATCGCCGAAGAGCTGTTCTCGTACGAGGGCTCGGGCACGCTGTTCACCAAGGGCGACTACTGTCGCGTGGGGCCGCTCGGCCTCGACGACTTCGCACAGGCCGAGCGCATGCTCGAGCGCGGGCAGCGCGAGGGGCTCCTCAAGCTACGCACGCACGAGGAGATCGCCGACATTCTCGGCTCCGGCTTCGGCGCGACGATCAGCGAGCGCCACCTGGTCGGCGTCGCGGCCCTCCTCACGGCGCCCTACGCGGCCGAGCGCGCCGGCGAGATCGTGGGCCTGTACACGATCACGCGCTTCAAGGGGGAGGGAATCGGCGATCGCCTGATTCGCCGCATCCTCGACGAGGCCGCGGCGCGCAACCTCGCTTACGTGTTCGCCGTCGCGGTCGACGAGCGCGCGCAGCACTTTTTCATCCGCGAGGGATTCGCCCGTGCCGGAGCGGACGACGTCCCGGAGGCGAAGTGGGATGGGTACGACGCGCGACGACGGTCGCGGGTGGGCGTCTTCCGCCTCGACTTGGCGGGCCGTCGCGCCGACTGAGGTGCGCGTGGTGGCGCGCGGTGCGGGCGCTGCTCCCGAGCGGGAGCTGGAAGCCGGATGGACCGCGTCGCGGGGTCCATCCGGCTACGCGAAGCTCTCGTCCGGTTCAGGCGCCGGGGCGCTTGAAGAGGCTCTGCATCTTCATCGCGAGCCCCATGTCGCCCGAGATCTTGAGCTTGCCGCTCATGAACGCCATCTGGCCGTTCAGCTTGCCCATGATCATGTCGACGTAGTCCGACGAGGACATCGACAGCGTCATGTTCGCCGAGGGAGCGGTGCCCTGCGCCACCTGCGCTCCGCCGTCCTTGATGGCCACGTACCACTGACCGCCGTTGTCGCCGCTCAGGTTGAACTG
This sequence comes from Binatia bacterium, assembly GCA_046327955.1. Classification (GTDB taxonomy): domain Bacteria; phylum Desulfobacterota; class Binatia; order DP-6; family DP-6; genus JAXLXP01. The sequence goes on from JAXLXP010000008.1 coordinate 167,385, forward strand.
GATCGTGGCGTTCATGCCCTTGGCCGCGTCGGCGTTCAGGTTGGCCGCCATCTGGTCGAAAATTTCCTTCGGCGTCATACTCGAGACTCCTCCTATCGGGGTGGGGGGTTTGAGAACCTGGGTTCAGTAGGCCAGGGAATGAGCCTTGTCAAGAATCGAGCGGTCGGTCGATGGTGACGGACGCGTTGGCACGTGGGCTGGCGCCCTACGGCGTGAACCTGGTCGGCGCGACCTCCGTCGCGGAGTACGACGGTGGCCGTGGTCGGGCGGCGTCGCTGGCGGCGGCGGCGCCCGGGGCGATCGGGACGGTCGTGCTCGGCAACGGGGGCGGTGCGTTCTGGGAGGCGTTCGAGCGCGCCGTCGCTGGCGACCCGAGTCTGGCAACGGCGCCCGATCCGCTCGATGCCTTCACTCGGCGCGTCGTAGAGGGAGTTGCCGTGCCGCTGCTCGCGGCCGACGGGGTCACGGCGCGTGTCGTGTATCCCTTCGCGTCCGCGGCCGAACCAGTCTCCTTCGTGCGACTCGCGGCCTGCGCGGGCCTCGGCCGTCCGAGCCTGCTCGGCGTGCTCGTGCACCCGGTCTGGGGACCGTGGATCGCGCTGCGCGCCGCGCTCCTCCTGCCGATTGCGGTGGAGGCTCCACGCCCCGCGGACGGTTTCGACCCGTGCCCCACCTGCGTGCCGCGCCCGTGCGTCGCGGCCTGCCCGGCGACGGCCGTGACCGACGCGGGCTGGGACCTGCCCCGCTGCGCGGCGCACCGCGGCCGCCCGGACGACGCCTGTGCCGTCGGCTGCCATGCTCGGATCGCCTGCGTGCTCGGCCGTGCGCACCGCTACCCGCCGGCTGCGCTCCTCCATCATCAGGCGGCCGTGCGCGGTGCCCTGATCGGCACGCGAACGTGATCCCGTTCGTCCGCAGCCACGGTCTCGGCAACGACTACCTCGTCCTGCGGGCGGCCGACCTGCCCGCGGCCCTCACGCCTGCTGCGGTGCGCCGGCTCTGCGACCGGCATCGCGGCGTCGGGTCGGACGGCGTCCTGCTGCTGGTCGCGCCATCGCGCGCGCACTACGCCGTGCGCATCTTCAACCCCGATGGCAGCGAGGCGGAGAAATCGGGCAACGGGCTGCGCATCCTGGCCAAGTACCTGGTCGAGCACGCGGGTGCGCCGCCGGTGTTCCAGGTCGAGACCGCGGGCGGCGTCGTCGAGTGCCGATGCACGATCGCGGGGGCACGCGTGCGTGCGGTCGCGATCGAGATGGGGCGTGCGAGCTTCGTGGCACGCGACGTCCCGATGCGGGGGATCCGTGGCGAGGCAGTGCGGACGCCCCTCGAGGTCGCGGGCGAACGCCTCGAGGTGACGGCACTCACCGTCGGCAATCCCCACTGCGTGGTGTTCACCGACCGCCCCGACGAGGCCGAGGCGCGCCGCCTGGGCCCGCTGCTCGAGCGCCACGCCGCGTTCCCGCACCGCACCAACGTACAACTCGCCACGCCGCGCGGCCGTGACCGGGTCGAGATCCGGATCTGGGAGCGTGGAGCCGGCTATACGCTGGCATCGGGCTCGTCGTCGTGCGCGGCCGCTGCGGCCGCCGTGCGCTGCGGCCATTGCGACGCCGGCCGCGTGACCGTGGTCATGCCCGGCGGCGAGCTGACGGTGGACGTTCGTCCCGACTGGTCGCTGCGGCTCGAAGGCCCGGTCGAGGAGATATGTACCGGCACGCTCTCCCCGGACCTCGTGACGGCACTGGGCGCTCCCTGATCGGGGCACCGCCGCCTCAGGTCGCCGCCGCGCCTCCGAGCCGTCCGAGCAGCGCCCGTGCTCGTGTCGGTGCGCGGCCTGCCTCGTCGTGCTTCAGGAAGACGTACGCCCGCCGCCAGCTCGACGCGGCAGTGATCCGCCGCGCCCACGCGGCGAGGTCGCGCGGCGCATAGTGTTCGCGGCGCAGTCGCAGGTAGCCGAAGGGCGCCGTCGCCTCGAAGGGGGTGACGAGCCGCTCGTCCTCGGCGATGCAGAGCGCCGCGCCGTGGCGGGAGAGCAGCCCGTACACGGCGTCGACGAACCACGACGGATGGCGGAACTCGAACGCCGCCTCGACGTCGTCGGGCAGGGCCTCGAGCGTCGCGGCCAGGCGGTCGAGGTCGATCGGAAAGTTCGGCGGGAGCTGGAAGAGCAGCGGGCCGCGGCGACGGCCGAGCACCGCGGTGCGCGCGGCGAACGTCCGGAGCACGTCTCCGGCGTCGCGCAGCCGCATCCGGTGGGTGATCTGCTGCGGCGCCTTGAGCGCGAAGCGGAAGCGCGCGGGCGTCTCGGCCGCCCAGGCCGCGAGCTGCGCAGCGGTGGGCATTCGGTAGAACGTGCTGTTGATCTCGACCGCGGCGAACGTGTCCGCGTAGAAGGCGAGCATCTCCCTGGCCGGCAGCGTGCGCGGGTAGAACAGGCCGCGCCACGCGGCGTAGCTGAAGCCCGACGTCCCGACGAGGACCCGCGGCGTGCGGCGCGCGGGCCGGGAGGTCACTCCGCGTTGCCCGCGGTGAGCCGGCGGTGGATCGCGAGGTGGTGGAGCGCGTCGTGCCGGCGGCCCATGCGCTCGTAGAGGAGGCTCAGGTTGTAGTGCGCATCGGCGAGGTCCGGGGCCGTGCGGACGGCGTGCTCGTAACAGCCGAGCGCGTCGTCGAGCCGGCCGGTGTCGTCGAGGACGACCGCGAGGTTGTACCATGCCAGCCCGCAGGATGGGTCCTGCCGCACGGCCTCGCGGAAGTGCGCTTCGGCGCCGACGAGGTTGCGGTCGAGGTAGAGGAGGCGGCCGAGGTTGATGCGCGCGCCGACGTGGTCGGGCTCGAGGTCGAGGGCGTGGTGGTAGGCCGCCCGCGCTTCGAGCGGCGCGCTCTCCTCGATCTCGACCGCGAGGTCGCACCATTGTTCGGCGGTGAGACGCGGCAGCGACTCGCGCTGCGGCAGAGGCAGGTGGGCGACGCGCGCCGCCTGCCGGACCACGCGGCCGGCGTCGAAGTTGAACAGGAACTGCCCCGAATCGGGCTGCCAGCGCATCGAGCCGTCCCAGGCGACGACGCGCTCGCCATCGGCGAAGACGGAGAGCCGGGAGAGCGGCCGGTCGCCGATCTGGCGCCGCAGCGACCGCAGCACGCGCCCGATCTTGCGCACCGGGACGCGGCTCTCGAGGAGCCCGCGCGTGGTGCGTAGGAGGACGAGGTCGAGGAAGTCGAAGCGGAGGCGTCCCCGCGGATCGCGGCGCGGCCGCAGGAGCCCGGCCCGGATGCACTGCCGCACGCGCGTCTCGGGCAGGCCCGTGATGCGCGCGGCCTCTGCCGTACCGAAGTGCGCGCGCGTCTGCTCGCTGGACGTGGCTGCCGCCGCTCGTGCTCCCAACCGCCGGTCCTCCGCGCCGCCTAAAGAGCGCAGGGCGGTGGAAGGTGTCAACAGGCGCGGTCAGGCTTCGAGCGTGATGCGCCAGTGGGCGTCGCTGGCGGCGATGTCGACGACGTGATGCCCGCTCGCCTCGGCGGCGCGCGGCAGGTCGCGGACGCTGCGCGCGTCGTCGATCAGGAAGGTGACCTCCGTGCCGCGTGGCAGCGACTCGAGGCGTACGCGGGCGCGGGCCCAGGTGAGCGGGCAGGGTAGGCCCCGCAGATCGACCTCGTGCGCCATGCGCGGTTTGTAACGCGCCGGCGGTCGGTGTGCGACCAGGGCCGGCGCCGTCGCGCGTCAGAGCCCGTGTCGTGCGAGGAAGGGACGCACGGCGGCGAGGAAGCCCGCCGGGTTGTCGCCCATGACCGAGTGTCCGGCCCCCGGCACGACCGCCACCTCGGCGCCCGGGCACTCGTGGCGGAAGCGATCGGCCCCCTCGTCGGTGAGCACGAGGCTCTCGCCGCCGCGCACCAGGAGGGTGGGGCAGGCGAGGCGGCGGACGCTCGGCCACAGCGCGTCGGCGTCGGCGGCGCCGGCGGCCATGTTGTAGTCGAACTTGTAGGTCCAGCGGCCGTCGGGGAGCTGGCGCATGCCGTGGTGTGCGCGCTCGCGGATGTTCTCGAGAGAGCGGCGCGGGTTGAAGCGGTGCATGAGCGCGACCGCGTCGTCGAGCGACGCGAACTCGTGCTGCATGAGCTGGGCGCGGATCGCATCGGTGCCTTCCCGCGCCGGCGACGGCACGATGTCGACCAGCACCAGGCCGCGCACGCGCGCCGGCTGCTCCGCTGCCAGCGCGAGGGCGTTGAGCCCGCCCAGGCTGAGCGCCATGAGCGTGGCCGACTCCCACCCCAGATGCTCGAGCATCGCCGCGAGGTCGCCGACGAAGTCTGCGCGCCGGTAGCGCCCGGGCGCCGCCCACTCGGTGTCGCCGTGCCCCCGCTGGTCGAGCGCGACGACGTCGTGATCGCGCGAGAGGTCCGGGGCGACCTCGTCCCAGCTGTGGGCCGTCTGCGCGCCGCCGTGGACGAGCAGAAGCGGCTGCGCTCCCCGTGTCCCCCAGTCGAGGTAGTGGAAGCGCAGCCCGTTCAGGCCGACGTGTCGATCGAGAGGACGCGCCATTCAGCCCCGCCGGATCTCCATCGCCGCGTCACGGAACAGGCCCAGGATCTGCCGCCGGATCGCGTCTTCCGCCGTTCCCCGCTCGCCGAATTCCCGCGCCCAGGCGGTGACGGTCATCTGGATGCCGGTCTCGACGAACCCCGGAATGAGGCGCACGACCGGATCGGGCGACGCGAGGATGGCCGGCGTGCCCGTGCGCGCGCGGCGCACGGCCTCGAGGAGCAGCCGTTCGGCCTCGTCGACGTCGGTCGTGTAGGGCACGGTGACGCGGACCTCGAAGGCGACCTGCGGCTCGGGGAGCGTGAAGTTCTGGACCACGGTCCGCAGCAGCCGCTCGTTGGGAACCACCACCGTCGTGTTGACCAGCGTGCGCAGCCGCGTCGAGCGCCAGCCGATCTCCGTCACCGTGCCCTGCTCGCCGTTGTCCAGGCGGACGTAGTCCCCGACGCGGACCGGCCGGTCGGCCTGGATGTAGATGCTCGCGAAGAAGTTGCTGAGCGTGTCCTGGAGCGCGAGCGCGACCGCGGCACTGCCGATGCCGAGCGTCGTGACCAGCGCCGTCACGCGTACCCCCAGGTTGTCGAGCAGGATCGCCGTACACACGACCAGCAGCACGACGCGCGCCATCGTGAGCACCTGCGGCGCGGTGCGGCGGGCCGCGTCGGTGCGCTCGGTGGCCTGGCGCAGGAGCGCCAGCAAAATCGTGGAGACGAGGTAGAGGCCGAGCGCGAGGGTGGCGACCGAGAGCAGGCGGCCGACGGTGGCGCGCAGCGGTCGCGGCAGGTCGATCGCGGTCAGCGTGAGCTGCAGCGCACCGACCAGCAGGGCGGGCAGCAGGTAGCGCCGGACCGCCGGCAGCGTGCCGTCGCCGTTGCCGAGCCCGCGGCGCTGGGCCCAGAGCCCGAAGGCCCGTTCGATGAGCATCGCGGCGAGGAACGAGCCGGTGAGCACGCCGACCATCGCGGCGACCAGCTTCGCCGCCGTCGTCCAGTCGAGTGCGAGGCCGAAGAGGTTGATCACGGGACGCGGATTCTAGCAGGTCACGCCGCGACGGCCAGCGATTGACGGCGGCCGGACGCGCGGCTATCGCACGGGCGTGATCTCGGTCGACGAAGCGCTCGCCGCCGTGCTCGAATGGACGCCGGTGCTCGGGGTGGAGCGCGTCGGGCTGGCGGACGCGCTCGGCCGTGTCGCAGCGGCGGACGTCACGTCGGCGCGCGCCGTGCCGTCGGCGGCGAACTCGGCAATGGACGGCTACGCCGTCCGCGGGGCGGACGTGGCGGCGAGCGGGGCGCGCCTGCGCGTGATCGGGGTGCAGCCAGCGGGGTCGGTCTCGGCGACGCCGGTCGAGCCCGGCACCGCGATGAAGATCTACACCGGCTCGGTCGTGCCGCCGGGCGCGGACACGGTGGTGAAGGTCGAGATCACGGAGGAGCGCGACGGTGTCGTGCTGGTGCGTGAGGCCGTCGTCCCGGGACTCAACGTGCGCCACGCGGGCGAGGACGTGCAGCCGGGCGCGGTCGTGGTTCTGGCCGGGACCGTGCTCGGCGCGGCCGATCTGGGCGTGCTCGCGTCGGTCGGGCAGGCGAACGTCGTCGTCCACCGCCGGCCGCGGGTGGCGATCGTGTCGACGGGCGCGGAGCTGGTGGAGGTGGACGAGACGCCTGGCCCCGGGCAGGTCGTGAACAGCAATGCCTACGCGCTCGCGGCCGCGGTGCGTGAGGCCGGCGCCGAGCCGACCGTGCTGCCGATCGCGCGGGATCGGGAAGACGCCATCCGCGCTGCCCTGCGCGAAGCCGCGCGGGCCGACGTCGTGCTGTCCACGGGCGGTGTTTCGGTCGGCGATTTCGACTTCGTCAAAGAGGCGCTCGATGCGCTCGGCGTCGAGCGCCGGTTCTGGAAGGTGGCGCAGCGGCCGGGCAAGCCGCTCACCTTCGGCCGGCTGCACGAGCGGCTCTTCTTCGGCCTCCCGGGCAACCCGGTCTCGGCGTTGGTGTGCTTCCACGTCTACGTGTGGCCCGCGTTGCGCCGGATGGCGGGGCACGTGCGGATCCACCATCCCATCGTCGAGGCCACGCTCGCTGCGACGATCCGCACGGCGGAGGGGCTCACCGAGTTCGTCCGCGTGCGGCTCGCGCCCGGGGCGGGCGGATGGGTGGCCATGCCCGCCGCGTCGCAGAGCTCGGGGGTGCTCACCGGGCTGGCTGCCGGGGCGGCGCTGTTGATCGGGCCGCCGGAGGAAGGCCGGCTCGAGGCGGGGGGCCGCCATCGCGTTCTCGTGATCGCGCCCGCCGTGCTGGATCGTACCGCTCTGGTCGCAACGTCTGGTTGACCCCGCGCGGCGCGGCGCGCCGCCGAGCCGTTGCGACGGCCCGATCGGTCGCGCTAGAAGCCGCCCGATGGCCACCATGCGTGCGGCGTTTTGTCGCGGTCCAGGGACCCTCGTCGTCGACGAGATCGAGCGGCCGGAGCCCGGGCCGGGCGAGGTCGTGGTCCGGATCCGCAACTGCGGCATCTGCGGATCCGACCTGCACTGGTACCACGACCAGATGATGATCCCGCAGGTCTGCCCGGGCCACGAGATCGCGGGCGAGGTCGCGGCCGTGGGCTCCGGGGTGCAGACGCTCCACGAAGGCGACGCGGTCGCGCTCGAGGGCATCGCGTCGTGCGGCGAGTGTCGCTACTGCGCGTCGGGCAACTACCAGTGGTGCGCGCGGGTCGGGATCGTCGGCATGACGATCCCGGGCGGGTACTGCGAGTACATCCGGATGCCGGCGCGGCATTGCTTTCGGACGCCGCGCGGCCTCGCGTTCGAGACCGCGGCGCTCTCCGAGCCGCTCGGCGTGGCGGTGCACGGCGTGCGCATCTCCGGGCTCGAGATCGGGCAGCGCGTCCTGGTCCTCGGGGCCGGCACGATCGGCCTCATGGCGGTGCTCGCGGCGCGCGCGGGTGGGGCCGGGGAAGTCCTCGTGACGGCGCGCCGCCCGCAGCAGAAGGCGGCGGCGCTCGCGCTCGGTGCCGATCGCGTGCTCGACGACGACGCCCCCGACGCGCTCGGCGACGCGGCTCGCGAGTCCCCGATCGACCTCGTGGTGGAGACGGTCGGCGGGACGGCCGACACGCTCGACCAGGCGGCCCTCGCCTGCCGTCCCGGCGGAACGATCTGCCTGCTCGGGGTCTATACGAAGATGCCGGTCCTTCCCGCGCTCTTCGTGCTCGCGAAGGAGCTCACGATCAAAGGCTCGTTCGTCTACAGCCGCGCCGGATCGCGCGCCGACTTCGAGGTCGTGCAGGACATGCTCGCCCGCCACGGGCGCACCCTGCGCGAGACGGTGGTCACGCACCGGGTTCCCCTCGCGCAGATCGCCGAGGGCTTCCGGCTCGCGTCCGACAAGACGACGGGCTCCATCAAGGTGACCGTGACCCCCTGACCGCGGGCGGGCGGTTCTACCGCGAACGGGCCAGGCGCGGGGTGACGGCACCGCCGTCGGCGAGGTCGGCCAGACGGTGGAGCCAGGACGCCAGCAGACGCGCGCGGTCGGCGTGGAGGATGGCGCCGCCGGCGTCGCCTCCGCCGGGCCCGTAGATCGCGAGCGCGACGCGTGGGCTCTCGCGAAATGCGGTCACCGTGAGCCGCGCACCCTCGCCCAGGGGCAATGCCAGCGTCTCCGACTCGTGCAGCGGGACGACCTTGGCCATGTTCCCTCCGGAAGGCAGTTGCCGGTCTCCTCCTCGTCCGCCCCGGCCGTTGCACCACGGTGCTCGTCGTGGTGTCAAGAAGATTCGCACGCGCGCCGTGCCGCTGGTCGCACCGAGGGCGCGCTTCGTGGTACGGACGGCGCGCCGCGCGCGCCGACGCACGCCATGCGACGACCAGCGAACCACCGCCCGCACGCCGAGACCGCGGAGCGACCGCTCGCGTGGGGCATGACGCGCTACCAGTGGACGGTGTTCGCCGCGGCGTGGCTGGGCTGGGGCTTCGACGTCTTCGACGGGCTCCTCTTCAACTTCGTGGCGCCGGTGTGCGTGCCGCGCCTGCTCGGGATCGCGCCGGGCGATCCGGCGGGCGCGGCGCGCGTGACCGCCGTCACCGGGACGGTCACCGCGGCGCTGCTGGTCGGGTGGGCGACGGGCGGCATCCTCTTCGGCTTCGTCACCGATCGGCTCGGCCGCTCGCGGACGCTGCTCATCACGATGCTGACCTACGCCGGTGCCACCGCGGCGTGCGCGCTCGCGCCCGACATCTGGACGCTCGCAGCCTTGCGCTTCGTGGCGAGCCTCGGAATCGGCGGGGAGTGGGCGGCCGGGGCGAGCCTCGTCGCCGAGGTCGTCCCCGAGCGCCGGCGCGTCGCCGCGGGTGCGCTGCTCTACACCAGCGCACCGTTCGGCATCATGCTCGCGGGTCTCATGAACGACCTGTTCACGAAGCGCCTCCACGCGGTGGCGGCCAACCCCGACCTCGCCTGGCGCCTCGTCTTCGTGTCGGGACTCTTCCCGGCGTTGGTGGCGCTCTGGGTTCGCCGTCGCGTGCGCGAGCCCGAGGCGTGGGTGGCGGCCGCGGCGGCACCGCCGATTCGCGTGCTGTTCGCGCCGGCGTACCGGCGCGCGACGCTCGGCGGCCTCACGCTGTCGCTGCTCACGCTGCTCACGTGGTGGCCGACGAACGCCTTCCTGCCGTTCGTCGTGAAGCATCTCACGGGCCCGGGTGCGGACGCGGCGGCCGTGGCGGGTAACCTCACGTACGCCAACGCGCTCTTCAATCTGGGCGGGCTGCTCGGCACGATCGCCACGATCCCGCTCGCGCACCTCGGACGGCGGACGATGTTCGCGTGCTACTTCGCGGGCGGCGCGGCGGCGCAGTGGGTGACCTTCGGCCTCGACTGGGCGCCGTTCACGCGTCTCACCCTCCTCTTCTTCAATGGCCTCACGATCTTCGGCGTCGTCGGCGCGTTCAGCTTCTACCTTCCCGAGCTCTTTCCGGTGCGCCTGCGTGGCACGGGCTCGGGCTTCTGCTTCAACACGGGGCGCTACCTCGCCGCGCTCGGTCCCTTCGTCGTCGGGCATGCCCTCGGTATCGTGCCGACCCCGATGCACGCGATCCGCTGGGTCGCGCTCGTCCCGCTCGTGGGGCTCGCCATCACCCCGTTCATCGTCGAGACGCACGGCCGACGCGTGGCCCCGGACCCGACGTAGCGCGGCGCGGCCGACTGGCACACCGTCGGGCCTTCACGTATCCTCGGCCGCCCGTGGTGGTGATGCGCTGGGTTCGGGCTGGGCGGGCGGTCCTCGCGGCGATGGTGTTCGTCGTTCCGCTCGTCGCTCCGGGATGGGTGCAGGCGGCCGGACAGGTCGCCGCCGGCCCGGTGGTGGCGGATTCGCTGTTCGACGAGATCGAGACGCCGGCGCCGGCCGGGTTCCCCGATCCGCTCGAGCGCGCGAACCGCGCGATGCTCCAGGTGAACCTCGGCGTGGATCGGTGGGTGATGAGCCCGATCGCGCGCGGCTATGCGTTCGTCGTCCCGGTCCCGGGCCGGCGCGCGGTTCGGCGCGTGCTCGCCAATCTCAACTCACCCTCGGTGTTCGTCAACGACGTGCTCCAGCTCGAGCCCGGCGACGCCGGGATCATCGTGGCCCGGTTCGCGCTCAACACGACCCTCGGGCTCCTCGGCGTGTTCGACGTCGCGGAACGTCTCGGGATCGAGGGGCACCACGCGGATTTCGGACAGACGCTCGCGCTCGTCGGCGTGCCGAGCGGTCCGTTTCTCATCCTGCCGGTGGTTGGACCGACGACGGTCCGCGACGGCACGGGCTACCTGGTCGACTTCCTGTTCCGGCCCACGACGTACTTCCTGGGACCGGCCGCGCTCATCCTCGAGACGTCGATCCAGGAGACCAGCGCGGGCATTGCCGCGCGCGAGGCCCACGGCGGTCAGCTCGACGCCCTGCGGGCGTCGTCGATGGACTACTACGCCGCGCTGCGGAACGCGTTCTACCAGGACCGGATGGCGCAGATCTGGCGGCGGCGCGGTGGGTCCCCGGTCGCGCTCGCCGTGCCCTGAGCCGGGGTCAGCGTTTGGCCTTGCCGGCCGCGAGGGCGACGATCTTCCCCTCCATCGTGCGGACGAGCCCGTCGAACCCGTCGCGGTCCATCACCGCGGTGTAGTCCGCGCGCCGGAGCGCCAGCTCGCTCACGGTGCCCTTGAGGTAGATGTCGACGACCTTCCACCCGCTGTCCGTCGCGCGCAGGCGATAGTTCATCTCGACGGTCTCGCCCTTCGGGTCGTTGATGCGGGTGTGCACGACGACCGTGTCGTTCGCACTCGGCTCCTCGCCGAGCAGGTCGATGGTCTGTCCGCCCCAGTGGTCGAAGTTGGCGGCGTAGTTGGCGATGCTGAAGCGGAGCGAGAGATCGAGCCAACGCGTGCGCTGGGGGGCGTCGAGCGTCTTCCAGTGCTGGCCGAGCGACTTCTCGGCCATGAACGCGTAGTCGAACGCGGTGGTGACGGCCGGGGTGAGGCGGGCGTATCGTCCCGCGTAGTCGAGCGTGTTGGCCTGCTGGAGGACGCCGAGCAGGGCCTCGTCGAGCCGCCGGATGGTCGCCGTCGCGGCCGAGTCCGCGGCGAGCGCCGTGCGGCTGAGCGCGATCACGGCGACCGCGATTGTCCTCCAGTGTCCGCCCACGCGATTCCCTGGCATGTGGGGTAGGCTCTTAGCGCCTCCCGCGCGCGGAGGCGAGTGGGCTCGGGAGCGCGCGGGGCCGTGGCCTCGGGTCGCGGCGCTGCCCGTCTTCTACGGTTGGCGCGCGTAGAGCCGGGCGAAGTACTCGCGGACCATGCGGTCCGAGGAGAAGTGTTCCTCGGTCGTGCGAATGCTCGCCTGCATCATCGCGACCCAGCGCCGACGGTCGGAGTAGGCGGGCAGCACCTCGTCGGTGAGCGTCGTGAGGAGCGCGTCGAGGTCCCGAGCGTCCTGGTCGGGCGCACCGTCGGTGGCTTCACCGATCGCCCAGCCGTTCTCGCCGTGCAGGCAGGCCTCCGCCCACCAGCCGTCGAGCACGGAGAGGTTGAGGACCCCGTTCATCGCCGCCTTCATGCCCGACGTGCCGCAGGCCTCCTGCGGGCGGACGGGGTTGTTGAGCCACACGTCCGTGCCGCGCGTGAGCGCTCGACCGAGAACCATGTCGTAATCCGGGACGAAGGCGACCGACTCCGGGAACCGTCGTGCCATGCGGACGAGCGTGCCGACGATACGCTTGCCCTCGGGGTCGTCGGGGTGCGCCTTGCCCGCGAACACGAGTTGGAGGCGGCCGCCGGCGAGCAGCGGTTCGATCCGAGCCGCGTCGCGGAAGATGAGATCGCTGCGCTTGTAGCCGGCGGCGCGGCGGGCGAAGCCGAGCGTGACGACGTCGCGGCGGAGCTGCGTGCCCGTGCGCGCCGCGACGATGTCGAGCAGCTCGTCCTTGAGCGTCTGGTGCGCGGTCCAGAGCGCGCTCGGCGCGCTGCCCGCGCCGCGGATGTGCGCGTCCTGCCAGGTCGGCCGGTGGACGCCGTTGGTGATCGCGACGATCGGCGCCGCGCGGTCCACGCCCTTCCACATCTCGCGCGAGACCTCGCCGTGGAGCTGCGAGACGGCGTTGGCCATGCGCGAGAGTCGCAGCCCCGCGACCGTCATGTTGAACGGGTCGCCGCCCAGCAGCCGCATCTCGGAGTCGACGAGCTCGCAGCACGCCCCCAAGCGGCGCAGCTCCGCGAGCGAGTGGACCTCGTTGCCCGCCGGCACGGGTGTGTGCGTCGTGAAGACGATCTGCTCGCGCACCGCGGCCAGCGCGGCCCCGAAGCGCGCCCCGCGCTGCATGCCCTCGGCGACGAGCTCGATGCCCGCGAACACCGCGTGGCCCTCGTTGAAGTGATAGGTGGCGACGTCGATGCCGAGCTTGCGCAGCGCCCGCACGCCGCCGACGCCGAGGAGGATCTCCTGGGCCACGCGGCAGTCGAGCGTCGGGTCGTAGAGGCGGCGTGTGATCCAGGCGTCCTGGTGGCTCACGGGCTCGAGCAGGAACAGCGAGGCGTTGCCGAACGCGGTGGTGTGCCAGACGCGCGCCTCGACCTCGCGAGTGGCGATGCGCACGCGTACCCGGACCTCGGTGTCCTCGAGGCCGGTGGCGGGACAGGGGGGGAACTCGTCGATCGGCAGGCCGTCGGGCCCGATGCGTTGGCGCGAGTAGCCGTGCGCGTAGCGCAGGCCGACGCCGACGACCGGCAGCCCGAGGTCGTGTGCGGACTTCACGAAGTCGCCGGCCAGGATGCCGAGGCCGCCGGCGTAGATCGGGAACGACTCGTGGAGACCGAACTCCATGCAGAAGTATGCGACGGTGGCCGAATGCGTGGTCATGGTGTGCGTGGCGTCGATCCGTCTCAGCGTCGCGTCGAGTAGACGGCCGGCCGCTTCTCGAGGGGCGCTCGCATGAACTCGCGCGCGTCGTCCGTGAGCGCGCTGCGGGCCATCACGTCGCCGGCGTGCGCGTAGGCCGCGTCGATGTCGAGGTGCGCCGTGTCCCAGAATGCGCGCTTGCCGAGGGCCTTGGCGGCGGGGCTGCCCTGACTGGCGCGGCGCGCGAGGGTCTCGGTCGCGACGGCCAGCTCCGCGCGCGGTACGACCCGGTTCACCAATCCCCAGGCGAGCGCGGTGGCAGCGTCGATCGGCTCGCCGGTGAGGAGCATCTCCAGCGCGCGGCGCGGCCCCACGGCACGGACGAGTGGCACCATCGGCGTCGTGCAGAACCAGCCGCCCTTGCCGCCCGGGGTCGCGAACTGGGCCTCTTCGGCCGCTACGGCGAGGTCGCACGATGCGACGAGCTGGCAGCCGGCGGCCGTCGCCAGGCCCTGCACGCTGGCGACCACCGGCACGGGCAGCCGCTGGAGCGCGCGCATGGTCTCGGTGCAGGCGGCGAGCACGCGACGCGTGCCGTCGAGGTCGTGCTCCAGCATCTCGCGGAGGTCGTGACCGGCGGAGAAGACGGGGCCGTTCGCGGCGAGAACCACGGCGCGGATCTCCGGGTCGTCGCCGAGCGCCCGCACGGCCGCCAGGAGCTCGGCGAGCAGCGCCTCCGAGAGGGCATTGCGGCGCGCAGGTCGGTCGAGCGTGACGGTGGCGAGGCCATCGTGGGCCCCGACCAGGATGTGTTCGTATCGCATGGGGGCTCGCGCCCCTATAGCACCGGGATCGCTCCGCTACACGCCGCCGTGCTCGCCGCGCGCGGGCGGGCTCATGCCTTGCCCGTTTGCCGTACGGCGAGGACGGCCTGGTTCACCAGCACGCGGAGGTCGCGCTGGTCGATCTCGCTGATCGTCCCCTGGCCCGCGAGGCGGTCGACGTAGAACGCGCCGATCGCGGCGCCCCGGATCACCAGCGGCAGCATCATGAACGTTCTCGCATGGAGCAGCGCGAGAAACTCCGGCGGGATGCCCGCGACGGCCTGCGCGTCGGCGGTGTCGGCGACGAGGAGCTCGGTGGGTCCAGTGATGACGGTGGCCAGGGTAGACTCGGCGCCCCGCAGCGGCACCGTGAAGGTGGGTACGACGTGCTGCGAGCGATCACCCAGGCCGAAGCGGCCGCGCAGTGCCGTGCGGTCGGGGGTGATGAGGGCGAGCAGGACGTGCTCGAAGCCGATCGTGCGGTACATGCCCTCCAGGATCATCATGAAGATGTCGTTGAGCGGGTAGTCCTGCGCGATCGCGTAGCCGATCTCCCCGAGCGTGGTGACGAACAGCTCGGCCCGCTGCTCGGTCGACGTCCGCGGGGACGCCGTGCCGTGGTCGCCGGGCCAGCCGTGTTCCGGCGGGGCGTCCGGGACCTCGACGACGGCTGCCGGACGCCGGAAGAGTCCCGGCGCCGCCTGCTCGATGTCGCGCCGCCCGATGTGCAGCGCCTGCGCGAGGCTGTCCACGCGCTCGGCCGAGTCGGTGAGCAGCACGTCGAGACGTCGCGCGGTGACGGGAAGGTGCTCGCCGAAGCGCGCCACCACCGCCGCGAGCCGCTCGTGGCGCTCGTGCTCGCCGCGCGTGGCGGCCGTCGCCGACAGCGCGCGCGCGCAGAGCACCGCCGCGCGCAGGCGATCGAGCGGGGTGGTCGTGGTGGCGTGCTCGTCGTCGCCCGATCCGGTGGTGTCCTGGACCTTCTGGGGGAGGTTCCAGGCCTGCGCCATCGCCTGGCCGACGTCGCGGTAGGACAGGCCCGCGAGGATCCGCCGCGCGGCCGCCTCCTCGTCGGCGTCGTCCGTGGTCGTCGCGTGCTGGATCGCCCGGTACTGCTCGGGCAGGTTGAATGCGACGGTCACGCGCCCGAGGTCGAGCATCATGCCGCAGATGAACGCCTCCTCGGGGTGGAGCCCCGGGACCATGGACGCGATCTCCCGGGCGTAGAGCGCGGTGAGGAGGGCGCGGACGGTCAGGCCCTTCAGCTCCTTCACGTCGCTCCGGCCCGCCAGCCGCTCGAACACGGTGAGGCCGACGGCGATCGTCGTCACGGTGTCGATGCCGAGGAGCAGGATCGCGCGCGAGATCGTGGAGATCTGCTGCTCGGCGGCGTGGCGGTAGTACGACGAGTTGACGAGCCGGAGGATGGCGTTGGTGAGCGAGAAGTCCTTCAGGATCAGCGTCGACAGCCGCTGGGTCGAGACGATGTCGGAGCGGGTGGCGTCGAGCACCTCGGTGAGGAAGCGTGAGACGGCGGGGAAGTCGCCGGTGCCCTTGAGCTGGCGCAGGAGGGCATCCTGCCGCGCCCGCCCGGTCTCGTCGCTCCCCGTCCCCTCCGGTTGCTCGGCGCGCATCTCCATCCGAGCGGGATATGAAGCAAGTGGGATGCCGACCCGTCCGCCTGGGGCTCCGTAGAACGGGGGAGGGCGAAACGGGACGCGGGCGGCAACGGTTGCCGCCCGCGTCGGGGAATTGGCGTTTCCCGGGCCGTCCGACCCGGGTCGGTGTCAGAAGCCGGGGACGGTCCCGGCCTTCTTGTAGAGCTGCGCGACCGTCGCCCAGCCGAGGGCGATCATGACCAGCGTGACGAGCCAGCCCATCCCGCCCGCGGCCCACGTGGTGTGGGTGTTGAGCATCATCCATACGAGCGGCACCGACATGTAGGTGTTGTGCCGCGAGCGGGCCCCGGCGAGCGCCACGAGCGTCGCGTCGGGTGGCTGTCCCTCCCGCACGGCCAGGATGATCTTGCGCTGGGCCGGCCAGATGCGCATCCAGACGTTCGCGGCCATGATCGTTCCGAACATCGTGCCGACGTGGATCGCGACCGCACGGTATCCCCAGTGGGCGATGAACTGCATGCAGAGGACGATGATCGCGACGATCGCGTAGACCACGGGCGTCGCCTTCTTGAGGTCCTTGCCGAGGTCTGTCTTGAAGAGCTGGTCGTAGCCGAGGAACGCGAGGAAGGTGATGGCGAGCAGGATGAAGGTCGCCGGCCCCCACGCGCCGCCGTCGTCGAACATGATCCCGCCATGGTAGAAAACGAGCAGGACGAGCAGCACGCCCGTGACCCACGTCCACGCGGCACCCCAGCGGAACCAGTAGAGCGCCCGTGGCAGGAGTTGTGGGTTCACGGCCTTCTTCGTGGGCCCGTCGAGGGTGCCCTGGAAGGGGCCGTTCACCCAGTTGAAGAAGTAGAGGTGGCCGATCCAGATGATGCCCGCCACCACGTGAGTCCAACGAAGGAGACTCTCCAGAATCGTCATGGTCGGGGCCTATCAAGCGAGAAGCGGGCCCGTCAATTCCCGCAAGACGGGACTCGCCGCCAGGCCGCTCAGGGCCGGGACCGCGCTGGAGTTCTGACTGCCCTCGATCGGACGCTCCGGGGGATGTCCCGGAATCTGCTGAACGGCTGACCTGAAACCAGAGAGAGCGGCGGCTCCTTTCCCCGTCCTGTAAAGGACGGGTCACCACAACCAAGGGAAAGGAAGCCGCCATGAAGAGAAGTCGCACAGGATCGTCCGCAGAGAAAGCCCCCGCCGCCCCGCCGGCCGTGAGCGTGCAGGTGCCGCTGCCGCTGATCGACGTGCTCGCTGACATGAAGACGTCGTTCTTCGGTCTCTGCCTGACCGCGGGCCAGCAGGTCTTCCAGGCGATGATGGAACAGGACCGAGAGCAACTGTGCGGGCCGAAGAATCTCCCGAATCCCGATCGGCGCGCCATCCGAGGGGGCAGTGCACCGAGTGAGGTCGTGCTCGGGGGGCGGCGCATCTCGATACCCCGGCTTCGAGCGCGCAGTACAGACGGCAAGGGAGCTCCACTTGCCGAGCTTCAGCTACGCCAGCGCCCACGACCCCCTCGACGCCTACACGCTCGAACAGATGGCCATCGGCGTCGCCACGCGGAAATATCGTCGCACGCTCGATCCGCTGCCGGGCCACGTGACCGAGCGAGCGATCTCGAAGAGCGCCGTGTCCCGTCGCTTCGTCGCTCTCACCAGCCACAAGCTCACGACGTGGATGGCGGCGCCCCTCGATGGCCTGGACATCCGGGTGCTCTTCATCGACGGGATTCATTTCCGCGACCACGTGATTCTCATGGTCCTGGGCGTCGATTCGCAGGGCGGGAAGCACGTGCTCGGCCTGCGCGAGGGGACGACCGAGAACGGGACGGTGTGCAAGGGATTGCTCGCCGATCTGCGGCAGAGAGGTCTCGATCTCGACCGCCCGGTGCTGTTCATCATCGACGGCGGGACGGGGCTACGGAAGGCCATCCGCGAGTTGTGCGGTGACGTGGCGCTCGTCCACCGCTGCCACGTCCACAAGCGACGGAATATCTTGGAGCATCGGCCCGAGGACATGCGGCCTCGGGTGAAGAAAGCGATCGACGAAGCGTATGGCCTGGCCGCCCCCGATCTCGCGAAGCGCCGTCTCGAACAGCTCGCGGCGGGACTGGAGCGGACCCATCCCGGGGCCGCCGCCTCGCTGCGGGAAGGGCTCGACGAGACGCTCACCCTACAACGGCTCGGGGTCTCGGGAGCGCTCTACCGGACGCTGCGGTCGACCAACGCGATCGAGAACTTGAACGGTCTCGTCGGGCACTTCACCCGGAACGTGCGCCGATGGCGAGACGGTCGCATGCTGGTGCGATGGATGGCGGCCGCGCTCGATGAGGCTCGTCGGAGTTTCCGGCGTGTCCGCGGCTACCGCGACATCCCGAAGCTCATCACAACACTCGACCGCGGAACGGTGGACACGAAGACGGAGGTCGCGTAGACGCCCGTCAACCGAGCCGTCGCTCTCAACCGTTCAACAGAGAACGGGACGACCCCTCGACTTCCTTCGGACCTAGGAGATACAATGGTATACATGGCAACGAGATCATCCCTCCTCGTTCCGGTTCTTTCGCTGTTCCTGTTCGTCGTGAGCGCGCAGACCTGGGCCGAGGAACACTCAGGCATGATGTCGCAGAGCGCAGAAGTCACCCGGAAGCCACTTCCCCTGCCGGCGATGATGGCTGAGCACCAAAAGCAGAACATGCGCGAGCACCTTGCCGCGGTTCAAGCCATTATCGCCGCAATCGGTCGTGACGACATGGACGCCGTTGTGAAGGCCTCGGGTCGCATCGGCTACTCTGAAGCCATGGGGCAGATGTGTGAGCACCTGGGTGCCGCCTCACCCGGCTTCACCACCATGGCCCTCAACTTTCACCACACCGCTGACACCATCGGCGAAGCCGCACGGCGCGGCGATCGTGCTGGAGTTCTGACTGGCCTCGACCGGACGCTGCAAACGTGTGTGGGCTGTCACGCCACGTATCGGCAGGAGGTGGTCGACGAGGCAACGTGGAAGCGGCTTACCGCCGAGGCCCCAACAGCGCACTGAGGGACCTCCTCGAGCGGGGGGAGGAGATTGGTCGCCGCGCTACACACGCCGGAACCCGGCGGCAAAGACTGCGCCCGCGTAGTGGGCCTCGCCAGCGAGCTCTTCTTCGATGCGGAGGAGCTGGTTGTATTTGGCGACGCGCTCACCTCGGGCCGGTGCACCGGTCTTGAGCTGCCCGGCCGCACTGGCCACGGCGAGATCGGCAATGAAGTCGTCGGATGTCTCTCCAGAGCGGTGACTGATGACGATGCCGTAGCTGGCGGCCTGCGACACGGCGATGGCCTCGAGGGTCTCGCTCACGGTGCCGATCTGGTTGAGTTTGATGAGTGTGGCGTTGGCAACCTTCTCCGAGATGGCGCGGCGGATGATGGTTGGATTCGTGACGAAGATGTCGTCGCCGACCAACTGGATACGAGTACCCAGACGCTCCGTGAGCAAGCACCACCCTTCCCAATCGGTTTCCGCGAGGCCATGCTCCATCGACCAGATGGGGAACTGCCGCCCCCAGTCCTCGTAGAACTCACTGGCCGCAGGGTCGAGCGGCTCGGTTGTTCGACCGAGCTACTCGTGTACTGCGTACTCGTAAAGTGCCGCGACCTGCCTCGACCGGTGAGGGACCGCCACGAAGAGGCGGTGGAGGGCATGAACCGGCCCGGGTTTCCCGGAGGCTCCTAACCTTGAGAGGATGGAGTCATGGGACGAGCGAGCAAGTTCTCACCAGAGGTGCGAGAGCGGGCGGTGCGGATGGTGCTAACGCACCAGGGAGACCATGCGTCGCAGTGGGCCGCGATCGGATCGATCGCGAGCAAGATCGGCTGTTCGGCCGAGATGCTGCGGAAGTGGCTGCGGCAGGCTGAGCGCGATCAGGGGAGTCGCCCGGGGCTGACGACGACGGACCGCGCGCGGCTGCAGGAGCTGGAGCGCGAGAATCGGGAGCTGCGGCGGGCCAACGAGATCCTGCGGAAAGCGTCGGCGTATTTCGCCCAGGCGGAGCTCGACCGCCGACCGAAGTGATGGTGGCGTTCATCGACGCGTACCGCGACGTCTACGGGGTCGAGCCGATCTGCGCCGAGGTGCCGATCGCCCCGTCGACGTACTACGCGCAGCGCGCGCTCACGGCAGATCCGACCCGCCGCTGTGCGCGCGTGCAGCGCGATGAACTCCTGCGCCCGGAGGTGCAGCGGGTCTGGGACGAGAACTTCCAGGTCTACGGCGTCGAGAAGGTCTGGCGGCAGCTCGGACGCGAAGACATCCGCGTCGCGCGCTGTACGGTGGAGCGATTGATGCGGAGCCTCGGAATCCACGGGGTCACGCGCGGTCGGGCCTTCAAGATCACCACGGTCTCCGATGACACCGCGCCGCGTCCGGCCGACCTGGTGCAACGGACCTTCACCGCGCCGCGCCCGAACGCGCTGTGGGTGGCCGACCTGACGTACGTGGCGACGTGGGCGGGCTTCGTCTATGTCGCGTTCGTGATCGACGTCTACGCCCGCCGCATCGTCGGTTGGAAGGTGGCGACGAGTTTGCGCACCGACCTCGCGCTCGATGCGCTGGAGCAGGCCATTCACGCGCGCCCGGACCGCGACGGGCTCGTACATCACAGCGACCACGGCGTGCAATATCTTGCTGTGCGGTACACGGAGCGACTCGCGGCGGCCGGCATCGCGCCGTCGGTTGGGACCGTCGGAGACAGCTACGATAACGCCCTCGCAGAAACCGTGATCGGTCTCTTCAAAACCGAAGTGATCTATCGGCAAGGACCATGGCGCGACGTCGAGCAGGTCGAGTTTACCACGCTGGCGTGGGTCGACTGGTACAACGGTCGGCGCCTGCTCGAGCCGCTTGGCCATGTGCCACCGGTCGAGTACGAAGCCGCCTACTATGCCCGCGAGGCCGACTCCACGGTGGAGGTCGGACTCAACTGACCGAGTCTCCGAGAAACCCGGGCCGGTTCAGCTTCGGCTAGCATTGCGTCTCGAACCGGTCCGCGCATGCCCCGGCCGAGCCAACTCACGGCACGAACACCGAGGACCTGGAGCGGAGTCCAGGTGAGCGCGAAGGCGGCCATGCCGACGCCGGTCGCCGCGTATCCGATCACACCAAGCGGCTTTCGATGGCGAAGGCCATCGCTGTACCAGCCGGAAGCGAGCTTCGCGGCCGTCGACAAGGCGTCGGCGATGCCTTCGACGAGTCCGAGCGCCGCGGCAGAGCCGCCGACGCTCACCAGGAAGAACGGGAGGACGGCGGTCGCCGTCTCATGCCCGGCGTCAGAGAAGAGGCTGGCGAGTCCAAAGGCAAGGACCGACCTGTTGCGCCATACAGCGCTCGGCCTGGGCGCGCGCACTGGATAGGCGCGGGTGCTCACGTTGTCGCGTTTCCGTGGGTGTACTTGATAATCTCGGCCCGCTCGAGTGTGACGAGCCCACCGTTTCCTGCCGCTTCGATCATCGCGTCGAACTCCGGCAGAGCTGCACGAATCTTCTCCTCGCTGTCGACGATCTCCAGTATGACCGGGAGATCTTCGGAGAGACGGAGAATCTTGGCGGTGTGGATTCGACTGCGTGCTCCGTATCCCTCAATCCCCCGCCAGACGGTGGCCCCGGCCAGCCCAAGTGTGCGCGCTTTCTCCACGAGCGCTTCATAGAGCGGCCGGCCGTGGCAACGATCTGACTCCCCGATGAAGATGCGTAGGAGCTTTCCTTCGCCGATGATGTTCATAGAATCCTCACAGTAGCCGCGCGCCGATGCTTCCAAGCCATACGGCGCCAAGGCACGCGGCGAATGTGGCGCTGATGTTTCCGAGAGCGAGGAGCCATTCGCCGTCACGAAGGAGAGCGAGTGTCTCGTAGCTGAACGTGGACATGGTGGTGAACCCTCCGCAGAAGCCGGTGGTGAGCAAGACGCGGATGTCGTCGCCCACGAGCCCGCGCTCGAGCGACAGGGTCATCACGAGGCCTATGACGAAGCTGCCGAGGATGTTCACAACCAGGGTTCCAGACGGGAAGCCATGGTCTGTCAGGTTCTGGACGGCGCCAGCCAGCCAATAGCGGGCGACACAGCCAGCAAGCCCTCCGAGGGCGACAAGCGCGGAGCGAGGGAGCGGAAGGCTCATAGGGCCTCCCGAGGTAGTGGGAGGCTCTCTTCGATCGCTCCCCGAGCCGCGGCCAGTCGTGCGAGCTCTTCGCGGGTCGCTTCTGTACCCCGCTGCCTCTGCGCCTGGGCGCGCTCAAGCGAGCGTTCGGCGACCCGGTAGATATCCCGAATGCGTTCTCGGATGTCGTGCTCGAGCCGCCGGCGACTTTCGAGCACCTGCTCGGCGAGGTCGCTCGTTAGGCGCGTCGCGTTCGTTACGATGAGGTGCTCCAGGTAGTCGAGTGCATGTTGCTCAAGCGCCGCCGTGAAAGACTTCGGCAGCCGGAACAGGTCTGTGAGCCACCGAACGGGCGAGCGTGTGGTGATGTACATGAGCTCGGTGAAGTAGAGACGGCTCCTGATGCGAAACCCGCGCTCCGGTCCTAGGACGGGCGGGAGTTCGGTAAGCGTCCGACGGTCCCCATCTGGTAGTTGGCACGCCGCGTGACGATACTCCCGCGCGGAGGTGCGCGGGATGCGACGACGCGAGCACGCCCGAGGGGCGAGGACCGTGCGGCCCGGGAGATGGCCGGGGTCCTGCAGGAATGGGCGCGGAGTGGTCTGTCGCAAGCGGCATTCGCCCGGCGGCGGGGCGCTGCCGGCCGGGACGCTGGCGTGGTGGGGCCATCAGCTGCGGCGCCGGGCGTCGCCGCCCGCCGCCGGCCCGGCGTGCCGTTCGTCGAGGTCGTCGGACCAGCCCCAGCGGCGGCGCTCGCCCCGCGCCCCTTCGAGGTGGTGCTCGGCGGGGACGTGACCGTCCGGGTGCCACCGGCGTTCGACGCCGCCGCGCTGCGCGCGTTGCTCGGGGTGCTGGGCCGGTCGTGCTGAGCCTGCCGCCGGCCGTGCGGATGCTTCGTGGCGCGGGAGGCGACGGATCTCCGCAAGTCCTTCGACGCCCTGGCGGCGCTCGTGCCGACGGTGCTGGCACAAGACCCGTTCTCGGGGCACCTGTTCTGCTTCTTCAACCGCCGCGCCGACCGGGTGAAGTTGCTCGTGTGGGATCGGACGGGGTTTTGGCTGTTCTACAAGCGGCTGGAGGCGGGCCGCTTCACCTGCCCGCCGGCCGCGGCCGGACCCGGGTAGAGTGGACGGCACGCGATCTGCTCCTAGTGCTGGAGGGGATCGAGGTCAGCGCGGTGCGCCAGCGGCGGCGGTACGTGCGCCCGGCGGCGAGCCCCTCGATTTCACTGGCTGTCTTGCTAGAAGCATCCGGTGCCGCCCGACGCCCCTGCCGACCTCCTGACGATGCAGGCCCTGGTGGCCGAGTTGCACGCGCAGCTCCGGGCTGCCCAGCACGACAATGCCCGGCTGCGCCACCAGCTCGACCAGGCGCTGCGCCGCCTCTACGGGCGCAAGGCCGAGCGGGCCGACCGCGGAGCCGGGCCAGGGGGCGCTGGCACTGGGCGAGCCGGCGGCCGCCGCCGCGGACGAGGGGATACCGGAGCCGCCGGCGGATCCGGAGGAGCCGGCACCGCCCGCCGGGGCGGGGACCGGGGGACGCTGCGCCGCCGGCGGGCCGCAGCCCGCTGCCGAAAGACCTGCCGCGGCAGCGCGACGGTACTGGAGCCCGAGGCAGCCGCGCTGACCTGCGCGCACTGTGCGACGGCGAAGACGCGGATCGGCGAGGACGTGACCGAGGAGCTCGACTATGAGCCCGCGGTGCTGCGCGTGCACGAGTACGTGCGGCCGAAGTACGCCTGCCCGCAGTGTGAGGCGGGCGTTGTGCAAGCGGGGCTGCCGGCGCGCCCGATCGAGCAGGGGCGCCCGGGGCCTGGGCTCTTGGCGCAGGTGGTGACGGCGAAGTACGCGGACCACGCGCCCTTGCACCGCCAGGAGGGATCTTTGCCCGCAGCGGGATGGCGCTGTCGCGGCGCACACTCTGCGACTGGGTCGCCGCCGTCGCCGACTTGGTGGCGCCGATCGTCGGGGAGATGCAGCGCACGGTGCTCGCCTCACCGGTCATCCACTCCGATGACACACCGATCACCGTCCAAGATCGCGGGCACCCGGGCGGCAGCCGCCGCGGCTATCTCTGGGTGTACGGCGGTGTGGAGGGCGACCTCGTGTATGACTACGCCGAGCCGCAGCCGCGCCGGGCCGCTCCAGTTTCTCGCGGGCTTCCACGGCTACCTGCAGGCGGATGCCTACGCGGGCTACGATGAAGTGTTCGCCAGCGGCGCGGTCACCGAGGTGGGCTGTTGGGCCCATGCGCGCCGGTACGTCTTCGAGGCGGTCCAGACGGCGCTCATGCCGGCGACGCACCTGCTCGCCTTGATCCGGCGGCTCTACGCGGTCGAACGCGCGGCCCAGGCCGCGCAGCTCGACGCCACGGCGCGGCAGGCGCTCCGTGCGACGGACAGTCGGCCGGTGCTCACGCTGATCGCAGAGCAGATCGCGACGCTCACGCCCGCCGTCCTGCCGAAGAGTCCGTTCGGGGAGGCGCTCGGGTACCTGCGGCGGCAGTGGCAGGCCCTGACGCGCTACACGGACGACGGTGGATTGGCCATCGACAACAACGCCTCTCGAGCGCGCCCTGCGGCTGGTCGCGGTCGGCCGGAAGAACTGGATGTTCGCCGGAAGCGATGCCGGCGGGCGCCGGGCGGCCCTGCTGTACTCGCTCATCGGGACCTGCAAGCACCTGCGGATCGATCCCTTCGTGTATCTCCGCGATGTGATCAGCCGGGTGCCGACCCACCCGATGCGCCGCATCGCCGAGCTCACGCCGCGCGGGTGGCAGGCGCAGCGCCTCGCCGCCCTGGCCGCGTCCTGACCCGGCGCGCGGCCCGCCGACAAGAGTCATGCCGTCGACGGGGTGTGGCCGGTCGGACGCTTACGGAGTTCGGCGGGTAGCAGAGCGCCCTGAGTCGCGACGCGCGTCAGGAAGTCATTGGCGAGGTCAACGAAGCGCTGCGTCGCCGCTCGATACACCGCTTCTGCATCCGGTTGTTCTTCCGCTCGCCACGCCTCTAGGAGGCGCCGATAGATGTCCTGGGCGACCCGGTGCGCCTCGCGCCACCGCTCCGAGCGAGAGTGCACGGCGAGGGTTCGCATGGTGCCCGCGAGCTCGGCCCGCGCCGCAGGAACCACGCGCACACGGAAGAGCTCCTGTCGTTCGGCGAAGACGCCGTGGAGTCTGTTCTCCTCGGCAGTTAGGAGATAACTGAGGTCACCGAGTGAGCGCTCTGCAAGCACAGCCGCGTGCTTCAGTGCCTCGATGCGCTTTTCGGACTCCGCGAGTGGCCGCGTGAGTGCGGCCTCCCTCTCTCCGATCTCATGCAGCGCCCGGGCGCCGAGGACCTGGGCACCTCGCTCCGCTGCCGCGTGGACGAGGTGGCTTCCAGCTCTTTCGGCAAGATTCGTCAGCTGCGAGACCAGCCGTGGCCAATCGCGAGCCGGGCCGCCCCCCGCGAGTTGCTGGGTCGCACTCACCTCGAGCATGGGACCAATGGGCCGCCCAAGGCGCGTTGCGAGCACGGCCTCGCAGAATGTGCGGGCCTCCTGGCGTTCGACCGCGGTGCTTCGATCGGCCTTATTGAGGACGAAGATTAGTTCAGCAGTTTGGCGTGCGACCGCATCAACAAGCGTGAGCTCGTCGGCCGAGATCGGCGGGTCACTGCCGAGCACGACCAGGGCGGCATCAATGTGTGGAACGAACGCTTCGGTGGCCGCCGTGTTCTCGATCGAGACGGAGCCGATACCAGGTGTGTCCACCAAGCACATGCCGGAGGCGAGGAGCCCGCTCGGCACGAACACTTCGGCCACTGTTACGCCCTTGGCGTTATGAGGATTCGCGCTCTCCGTGACATACGACGGAAGCTCGTCGAGCGAGATGCGCTTGGGGTCCCCGCTACGGAAGTAGATGTCACCGTGTCGCTCTCTGCCGTAGCGTACGATGGTCACCACCGATGTGACCGGGACAACGCCCGTCGGGAGTTGAGCCCCGGCGGCCAGTGCGTTGAGAAGGGACGACTTGCCGCGCTTAAACTGCCCGACGCACGCGACGTAGAAGAGTCCCTCAGCGACGCGGTCGGCGAACGCCTTGGCCTCGGTGGAGAGAGCCGTCAGTTCAAGCTGGGTGGCGACGGCCGCGAGTGAGCGAAGACGCGAGGCGGCGTCGCTGGCAGGGGAGACAACATTTGGCTGATGGGCAGTCGCTACCATTTTTCGTTATCATGGTAGGAGTCATCAGCCCTTCAGGCGGTTATACGGCGAACCCCATCGCCAGCGTGTACGTCACCACAAGGTATCGCCCGCGAGCCACCACTGTCAACGTCTGGCTAGACGATAGGTGCCGTGCCTCTCCCCTTCCCTCCCGCGGGAAGCTCGCAGGTGCGCCAGCTATCCAGTGAAGCGGCGCCGACGTGGACTCACTCCGGGCCCTACCAGACGAGCGAGGAACGGCACTCAGTGTTCGTCGCCCGAGCGGTGGGGGATCAGCAATAGGGCGACGGTCATGATTGCAGCGATAGCGAATGTCGCGGTGATGTCACTCATCGCGAGGCCACCCTTGTCGAGAGGCTTATCCAGCGAGTTGGCCACGGTCGCGCCGAGCGGGCGCGTGAGGATGAAAGCCGCCCAGAAAAGCAGGGTTCGGGAGACCTTCGTGTAGAAGTAAAGGAGCGCCGTCACCCCGAGGACCGCCGCGATAAGAAGCGCGCTCCCGTTGTAGCCGAGCCCCGTGTCGTCGGCCATCCAGTCCCCGAGAGCAGTCCCGAGCGTCTGGGAGAACATGATCGTTGCCCAGTAGAAGGACTCGGCTTTGGGCGAGGTTACGGTCTGTACGTCGATCGATCCCATCGAACGGTACCACAACCCTAACGCCACCAGCACGAGTGTGAAGAGCGACAGCGAGCCGCCTGCGTAGCCGATGCCGAGCGACCGGTCGAAGAAGTCCGCAAGCGTCGTTCCTGCGAGCGTGGTGAGCGTGATCACGGTCCAGTAGAGGTAAGGGTGAAAACGCTTTGCTCTGATCTGGGCCGCGACCCCCAAAAGGAGCGGCACAACGAAGATGACAGTGCCGACGAAGTAGCCAAGCCCAAGCGCCATCGTCACGGCGTTTCCGCCGACCTCGCCCAACGTCGTAGCCAGAATCTTGATCGCCCAAAAGCCCAGCGTGACCGCCGGGACTTTGCTCAACCCGGGTTCTGCATGTCGCGTGATATAGAATCCCCTTCCCTTAACAGCCGCCGATCCGTTCATATGAAGCCCTCTGGGTAATCCGGCCGAGTCCCGCTCGGCGCGCGAGCCGACATTCGTTCCTCGCAAGTCGCCATCAGCGCGACCGCGTGCACCTTGCGCCGCTCAGGGCGCGGTGAACGTGAATGCAACCTCGCCGCGTTGCCGGGGGGCGACCGTGATCCGCGTCTCGCGGGTGCCGAAGCGCTCGTGCCACGCGGCGACCACGTACTCGCCCGGGGGCACGTCGCGCAGCTCGAAGCGGCCGTCGGGACCGGTCACCTCGAAGTACGGGTGGTCGAGCACGCCCAGGTAGCCGCGCATCCAGGGGTGGACGTCGCACTTCATGGCGACCATCACCTCGGGCTTGGTCAGGCGCATCGTGCGGTCGGTGCCCTTCATGCCGAGGCTGAAGTTCCAGCCCGAGTTCGCGTCGGGCGTGCCGTGGATGTTGTGCAGCAGGGGGTCGCTGTTGGTGAAGCGGACGGGTTGGCCCACACGCGCCCCGGCGACGCGCGGATGGTAGAGGCAGCCCTTCTGGTCGATGACGACGGGCTCGCTGGGCGTCGCGAATATCCTGTCGCCGAGGCCCGCTTTGACGTAGACGAACGCGTTCTCGACCAGGCCGTCCTTCACGAGCACGTCCCCGGCAGGGACGTCGGGGCTCGGATACTGCGCGGCGCACTCGGCGGCGCTCGACACCCGCACGGTCGACCCGGCGGGCGGGGTGCCCTCGAAGCGGACGACGCCGGCGATCGAGCCCGTCGTGCCGAGGTCGAGGGGCGTCGCCGGTCGCGACTCGACCGGGGCTTCGGATCCGCCACCGCATCCCACGAGGAGGGCAGGGAGGACGACGAGGAGCAACCGGCCGAGACGCATGTCGTCGGTGCTTACGGGAGCAACGGGAGCCAGTCAACGCGCGGCGGTCCCCGGGCCGCCCGGATCCGTACGTGCTAGATAGCCTGAAGGATTGTGCCGACCCCCGCCTTGCTCCGTGCATCCGGCCCCGCTATACCCCCACGAACATCGGTCTGGAGGCGCATGACGAAGCTGCGAATCGGCTCCGACGAGCACAAGCGGGTCTTCTGCCGCGAGTTCACCGAGACGTTCCGCCCCTACGAGCCGCGCGACGTCGCGTGGCCCGAGCTCGACGCCGCGGGTCTCCAGCGCCTGCGCTCGCTGCCGTTCTGGGAGGAGGCCGTCTCGAGCGAACGAACCGCGGCGGCCCGCGTCCGCCGGATGGCGGACGTCGAGCAGGATCCGGTCCTGCGCGAGGCGATCGCGCTTCAGGCGTACGAGGAGGAGCGTCACGCCCAGCTCCTGGAGCGCCTGCTCGAGCGCTACGGCATCACGATCCCCGGCGGGGGTGGCGACCGGCCGCGTGACGCCGAGTGGGGCTTCGTGCGGATGGGCTACGGCGAGTGCTTCGACTCGTTCTTCGCCTTCGGCCTCTTCAAGGTGGCCTCCGACACGGGCTTCTTTCCGGCGCCGCTGGTGAAGGTGTTCGACGGGGTCATGCAGGAAGAGGCACGCCACATCATCTTCTTCACCAACTGGGCGGCCCACCGGCAGCGGCGCCTCCCGCTCGTGGTGCGGCCGTGGTTCGCGGTGCGCCGGACCGCGGGGGTTGCGCTCCAGGCGCTCGGACGGGTGAAGACGGCGCTTCAGCTTCGCGACGCCGACGCGGGCGACGACTTCACGATGCAGGTCCCCGAGGAGCTGGCCGACCCGGGCGACATGACGCTCAAGAAGCTCGCGCTCACGTGCATGGGCGAGAACTCGCGCCGCCTCGCCGAGTACGACCAGCGCCTGCTGCGGCCGCGGGTCGTGCCGCGCTTGGTCGGCCTCGCCATGCGCGTGCTCCCCGGGGACGACCCCTCCGGCGGAGGCTGAGCCGACACCCATGGCGCGCTTCGCCGAGTACCGCGGCCGTGTCGCGGTGATCACCGGGGCCTCGGCCGGGATCGGTGCGCAGTTCGCGCGTGACCTCGCGGGGCGTGGCATGAAGGTCGCGTTGCTCGCGCGCCGGCTCGCTCGCCTGGAGGCGCTTGCGGCCGAGATCGGCCGCGCCTCGGGCGAGGCGCTGCCCCTCGCCTGCGACGTCGCCGACCGCGCCAGCGTCGAGGCGGCCATCGCGCAGGTCGTGACGCGTTGGGATCAGCTCGACCTCCTCGTCAACAACGCCGCCTACAACCGCCACACGCTGTTCAAGGACCACGACGTCGACGACATCGCGCGGATGATGCAGACGAACTTCATGGGCACGGTGTACGCCATCAAGGCGGCGCTGCCCGTGATGCGACGGCAGGGTCGCGGATGGATCGTCAACCTCTCGTCGGTCGCGGGCCGGCTCGGACAGCCCGACGAGGTGGCGTACTCTGCGACGAAGTTCGCGGTCGCCGGGCTCTCGGAGGGGCTGGCGATCGAGCTCGCCCCGCTCGGCATCCACGTGATGGCGGTCTATCCGGCGCTCGTGCGGACGGAGATGTTCACGCCCGACGTGATCGCGCGCATGCCGCGGCCGGCGCTCGCCCAGTTCGTCGAGCCGCCGGTGTTCACACGCGCGGTCCTCCACGCGCTCGAGCGGGGCGCGTTCGAGGTCACCGTGCCGCGCCACGTCGGCATCGCCTACGTGGCGCGCGCGTTGTTCCCGAACCTCGTTCGCCGCCAGACCGCGAAGATGCGCCTGCCGCTGCTCCCCGACCTCGTGAGCTGATGCGGCGCTACGCGGGCCGGAACCGCACCGGCAACGCCGTCGGTGATCGGAAGGCGAGGCCCGTGATGCGTGCGGGTTCCGCCGTACGGTCGACGCACAGCTCGGGCAGACGGTCGAGGATCGCGTCGATGGCGATGCGCGCCTCCTGGCGGGCGAGGTGGTACCCGAGGCAGTGGTGCCGCCCGAAGCCGAACGACAGGTGGTCCTCGGCGCGACGGTCGAGGTCGAAGCGGTCCGGGTCGGCGAAGCGGGCTTCGTCGCGGTTGCCGGATGCGATGACCACCATCGCGACCTCGCCCTTCGCGACCGGCACGCCGTGGATCTCGCCGTCGCGGGTGCAGAGGCGCGAGACGAACAGGACCGGCGTCTCCCAGCGCAGCGTTTCCTCCAGCGCCCACGGGACCAGCGTGCGGTCGGCGCGCACGCGCTCGACCAGGTCGTTGGCGAGCAGCGCGAACAGCGTCGAGCCGATGAGGCGGTAGGTGGTCTCGGCCCCCGCGGGGATGAGCAGGCGCAGGAAGTTCACGACCTCGTCGTCCGTGAGCCCGACGCCGTCGACCGCCCCGGTGACGAGCTTCGAGATCACGTCGTCGCCGGGGGCGCGGCGTCGCTCCTGCACGATCGGGAGGAGGTACTCGCGCAGTGCGGCCGCGGCGTCGAGGCCGCGCGCGATGTCGCGCACGAACCCGACGATGTCCTCCGCCCAGCCGACGAAGCGCGGATAGTCCCGGCGCGGTACGCCGGTCAGGTGCGCGATCACCTGGACCGGGAACCGCGCCGTGAACTGCTGCACGAGGTCGGCGTGCCCGTCGCGCGCGAACTCGTCGACGATCTCGTGCGCGAGCGCCACCAGCACCGGCGTGAGCGCGTCGAGGTACTTCGGGACGAACATCTGCTGCACGAGCTGGCGGTGGCGTGTGTGTTCCCGCCCGTCCATCTCGATCAGCGTGCGACCCATGATCATGCCGACCTGGTCGTTCGACGCGGACGACCAGGTGTCGGCGTCGCGGAGCACGGTGACGCAGTCGTCGTAGGTGGTGACGAGCGCGCACCGGCGTGTGAACAGATCCATCTTCTCCACCGGCGGGTCGGCATGGCGGACCGCCGCGAAGACCGGGTACGGATCCGGGTGGTCGAAGATCCGTCGGGGGTGAAACTCCGCCGCCAGGTTCGCCATGGTGGACCCTTGTAGCGCGGTGGTTCCCGTGATGACTACCCGGTCGCGGGGCCTCCGACGCGGTTGACGCAGCCGGCGCAGTTGCGCCACATGTACGACCCGATGACCGAGCGACGGCCCCCCGATCCCGACGTTGCCCCCTGCCGCGCTGGCGAAGAGATCGACGCCGCGGCCGTGGGACGCTACCTGGAGGGGAAGATCCCCGGCATCGCGGGAGTGCCCGACATCTGGCAGTTCCCCGGGGGGCACGCGAACCTCACGTACCTCGTCCACTACCCGGGGGTGAGCTACGTGTTGCGCCGCCCGCCCTACGGCGACATCGCGCCGGGCGCGCACGACATGAGCCGCGAGTACCGTGCTCTCTCGCGGCTCTACCGGGTCTTTCCGCCCGCGCCGCGCGCGTTCGTCTTCTGCGAGGACACGGCCGTGATCGGGGCACCCTTCTTCGTCATGGAGCGTCGCCACGGCATCGTCGTCCGGCGGGAGGTCCCGCCCGAGTTCGGCGGTGGCAACGACCCGGCGCAGACCCGCCGGCTCTCCGAGACCCTGATCGACACGCTCGCCGACTTCCACGCCGTCGACTGGAAGGCTGCGGGTCTCGACGACCTCGGCCGCGACCCCGACAAGTTCCTCTTCCGGCAGGTGAAGGGCTGGGCCGACCGCTGGGAGCGTGCCAAGACGAAGGCGTTCTGCGCGCCGGAGGTCATCGGCTGGCTGATGGGCCACCTCCCGCCGTCGCCGCCGCCCACGTTGGTCCACAACGACTGGCGACTCGACAACCTGGCGGTCGCCGTCGACGATCCCGGCCGCTGCGTCGCGGTCTACGACTGGGACATGTGTACGATCGGCGATCCCCTCACCGACATCGGCACGCTGCTCTCGGCGTGGATCGAGCCCGGGGAGAGCATGGCCTTCCTCGCCGCGATGCCGTCGCAGGCGCCCGGCTTCATGACGCGGGCCGAGGCGATCGCGCGCTACGCGGCGCGCAGCGGGCGCGACGTGAGCCGCATGCCGTACTACTACGCCTTCGGGCTCTTCAAGATGGCCGTGGTCGTGCAGCAGCTGTATGCGCGTTGGGCCAAGGGCCAGACCAAGGACGAGCGCATGGCCGCGGGGGAGGTGCTCGCCGAGGGGCTGCTCGAGGCCGCGAGGCAGGTCATTGCCGACCTCGGCCGAGGAACCACGGGGGAATCATGACGCCCGAGGACATCGACTTCGACCTGTCGGCCGAGGAGCGCGACATCCGCGGCCTGGTGCGCACGTTCGCCGCGGACGTGATGCGCCCCGCGGGCCGCGCGCTCGATCGGCTCTCGGCGCAGGAGGTGATCGCGCGGCGGTCGCTGTTCTGGGACGTGCACCGGCAGTGGGACGCGCTCGGGGTGCGCTTGCTGTCGAGCCCGCAGTCCGACCTCTCGCTCGCGCAGCGCGCGCGGCTCAGCTCGGTCGTCACCGAAGAGCTCGGCTGGGGCGACGCCGGGCTCGCGATCAGCCTCGGCGCCGCCGAGTTTCCCGCGATGCTCGCGCAGGTCTCCGGCGACGCGGAGCTGGCGGCGGCCTTCCCGGCGAGCCAGATCGGGTGCTGGGCGATCACCGAGCCCGATCACGGCAGCGACACGCTCGCGCTGCTGGACGCCGACGGGCATCCGGCCCTGCGCAAGCCCAACTGCGTCGCGCGCCGCGACGGCGACGCGTGGGTCGTCGACGGCCAGAAGGCGGCGTGGGTGTCGAACGGCCCGGTGGCGGAGGCGGCGG
This sequence comes from Binatia bacterium, assembly GCA_046327955.1. Lineage (GTDB taxonomy): Bacteria > Desulfobacterota > Binatia > DP-6 > DP-6 > JAXLXP01. Next base: position 199,741 of record JAXLXP010000008.1, read on the forward strand.
CATTGTACACGGCCGTCGACGACGGCCGCGGGCCCGCGGGCTTCGGTGTCCTCCTCGTGGATCTCGGCTCTCCGGGCGTGTCGCGCGGCCGGCCGCTCGAGAAGCTCGGCCAGCGCGCACTGCCCCAGGGCGAGATCTTCTTCGACGGCGTGCGCGTGCCGGCGCGGAACATGGTCGTGCTCCCCGAAATGTATCGCCTGGGGATGGAGCTGACCCTCAGCACCGCCAACGGCTACATGGGAGCGACGTTCGTCGGCGCCGCGCGTGCGGCGTACGAGCTGGCGCTCGCCTACGCGCGCGAGCGTGTGCAGGGCGGCGTGCCGATCATCGAGCACCAGACCGTGAAGCTCAAGCTGTTCGAGATGTTCCGCAAGATCGAGGCGGCCCGCTCGCTCAACCGGCGCGCGCTGCTCTTCAACATCGTGCACAACCCGTTCTTCGGCGCGGAGCCCGGGGTCTTCCCGGCGGTGCAGTACGCGGTCGCGTCGAAGGTGACGTCGACCCAGACGGCCTTCGAGGTGGCGAGCGAGGCGCTGCAGGTGTTCGGCGGCAACGGCCTCAGCCACGAGTACCCGATGGAGAAGCTGCTGCGCGACGCGCGCGCGTCACTGATCGAGGACGGCTGCAACGAGGTCCTCGCCCTGCACGCGGCGCAGAAGCTCTAGAACGCCGACCCGAGACGCGTCTCGGGTCGGGATCGGACCCGAGCGTGGTACGGGCGGCGCCGCGCGACCGCCGTGCCGCGGCCGGCAGAGCCGGCGCGGCATGCGTGGGACGCACGCGGCGGGGTGCGGCAGAGCTCCCGGGCGTCTCGGGCTCGCGTGCAGTGCCGAGCCGGGATCTATCCCGGGCCGGGGATGGGGCCTTGGTAGACCTCGATGAAGCGCATGAGCAGGTCCTCGGGCACCGCGAGGTTGGCGTCGCGGTCGGTGCGCACGCAGACGACGGTCGGCGCGTCGGATCGCTTCGCGCGCTCGAGGGCGGGGTCGAGCGCGGCGCGCTGATCGACGTGGATGCCGTCGCAGCCAAGGCCCTCGGCGACGCGGTCCCAGCGGACGCTGCCCATCGCGGTGCCGAACGTCCGTCCGTAGAGCAGGCGCTCGTTGGGCTCCTCCATCGTCCACGAGCCTTCGGCGAAGACCACGGTCGTGATCTTGAGCCCCTCGCGCGCCGCCGACTGCATCTCCATGAAGTTGAAGCCGGCGGCGCCATCGCCGGTGACGCAGACGACTTCGCGGGACGGCGCGGCGAGCTTGGCCCCGATGGCCGACGGAATCCCGGTGCCGAGCATGCCGAGCTCGAGGATGCTGTGGTACGAGCGCGGTTGCGTGGGTGGCAGGAACCAGTGCGCCCAGAGCGAGGTGTTGCCGCCGTCGGTGACGTAGACGGCGTCCGGGCCGAACGCGCGGCCGACGGCGCGCATGGCATCGGCCGGATGGATGCCTGGCCCGTTCCAGCTCGCGACCCGCTCCACCTGCCGGTCCCACCAGGCGCGGCCGAGCTCGCGGTAGCGCGCCAGATCCTCTCCGCCGCGTGGCCGATGCCCGCGGCCTTCGAGCCGATCCGCCAGCGCCGCGAGCGTCGTCTTCACGTCGGCGACGATCCCCAGCGTCAGTGGCCGCGTGACGCCCATGTTGCGCGCGTCGACGTCGATCTGGACGAGCTTCGCCCGCGCGGGATCGCCCCAGTACTTGTCGAAGGGCAGGTCGAGGTTTCCCATCCGTGAGCCGGCGACGAGGATGACGTCGGCCTCCTGGCGCGCGGCGTCCGCCCCCGGGCCGTACCCGTAGAGGTGGTTCGGATGGTCGAACGGTACGGTGGACCGGCCCGCCATCGTGGTGACGACCGGGCAGCCCAGGATCCGCACCAGCCGCACGAGCGCCTCGTTCGCCTCACCGCGATCCACGCCCGCCCCGGAGACGACGACCGGGCGCGCGGCGGCTGCGAGCAGGTCGGCGGCCGCGTGCAGGTGCGCCTCGGAGGGCTGGGGCGACGGGGGACGGTAGCGCTCCGGGGGAAGGATCGCCGTCGTGCTCGGATCGCCCGTCGCGTACAGGACCGGCGCGGGGATCTCGACGTGCACCGGACCCGGCCGGCCGATCCACATCTCGCGAAAGGCCATGCGGACGACCTCGGCGATGCGCTCCCAGGCGAAGATCGGGCCGCCCCACTTCACGGCCGGCCGGAAGACGTCGAGCTGGTCCTGCCCCTGGAAGGTCGACGGCGGGGAGGGGTAGACGGTCCCGAGGCGGTGCTGCGCGGTCACGACCAGCACCGGTACGCCCTCGTGCCGCGCGGTGATCACGCCGGGGAGGAGGTTGGCGGAGCCGGGTCCCGGATTGCCGAGCACGGCGGCGACCTGGCCGGTCGTCTTGTAGAGGCCCTCGGCCATGTGGACGCCGGCGGCCTCGTGACGGACGGGCACGAAGCGCATCCCGTGCGCGTCGAGCTGCGCGAGGATCGGGTCCACCTCGGGGCAGGGAAGTCCGAAGACGAAGCGGATGCCCTCGACGGCGAGGCAGCGCACCAGGAGCTCGCCACCCGTGATCGTGCTCATGGTGCTCTCTCTTACGGGAGAAACGGCACCACGTGAAGCTCGCTCTCAGCGTCCGATCACGGCGAGCGTGACGGGTCGCTCGTCGCTCGCGCACGGGTCGTCGTGCACGAGCCGGATGGCGGCGTCGGCGCGCGAGACGCAGGCGCGGACGGTCGCGCCGCCGCGCGCCCACAGACATGCCGTCGCGATGCCGGCTGCCCACCCCAGGAGCACGCCCAGGGTGACGGTGCGGGTGCGGAGCACGGCCGTCAGACGCGCCGCGCGAGACTGCGCAGCGCCATCAGCACCGCGTCCTCGCGGGTCATCTCCTGCGCCCGACCCGTGCCGCGCACGAGGCGGACCCGGACGCCGGGGGCGTCGCTGACGGTCCAACCGTCGCCCTCGAGGAACTCCTGCGCGAGCCGCATGTCACCCGCGGAGACGCACATCTGGCCCGCCGCGAGCCACGTCTCCGCCATGCGGGCGGCGGCGATCTCGAAGAGGACGCGCACGTTGCGCGGCCGCGTCTCCACCACGTTCTCGTCCAGCACGATGCCCCTCCGTTTCTGCGGGATGGCGCATGCCATCCGGCCCCTTCTGCGCGGAGGGGAGACAGTGCAAGGCGGCGGCCGGCGGCCGGCTCCCGCGTTTTCGGGCTCTGTCGGCTGCCGGCGTGTCGGCGGAGGCACACGTGTGCCGCGCGGTGAGTCGACGGGTCAGCCGCTACGTGTGGACGGTGCCGAGGAAGTCCAGCACCTCGCGGTTGAACGCGTTCGGCATCTCGAGATTGAAGGCGTGGCTCCCGCCGCTGAACGTGACGAGGCGGGCGCCTGGGATGTGGCGCGCGATGACGTCGGAGTTGGCGGGCGGGATCAGGCGGTCGGCATCGCCGGTCAAGACGAGCGTCGGCGCCGTGATCTGGTGGAGGCGGTCGGTGGCCTTGTGGCCCATCACGGCCGAGAGCTGGCCCAGGATCGCCTCCATGCTGAAGCCGTAGGTGAGCACGCCGGAGAACAGCGGCATGAGCCGGGGCAGCTCGCGCTCGAGGAACTCCGGGTTGAACACGAGCGGCAGCAGGTGCTGGAAGAACGTGAGGGGGTCGAGCGCCGAGAGGTCGATCTTGGCCTCGCCCGTTGCCGAGACCGAGCCGCCGAGCTGCGTGAGCGTGAACTCGCGCGTGCGCTCGACGTCGGCGTCGGGCTCCGGGTAGGTGCAGGCGAGCACCAGCGCGCGGATGCGCCCGGGGTGACGCAACGCCAGCTCCTGCGCGATCATGCCACCCATCGAGATGCCGAGCACGTGGGCACGCTCGATCCCGAGCGCGGAGAGCAGGCCGGCGGCGTCGTCGGCCATCTGGTGGATGGTGTAGGGACCGGGCGGCTTGGCGCTGCGACCGACGCCGCGGTTGTCGAACACGATCGTGCGGTAGTGGCGCGCGAAGTCGGGGGTCTGCAGCAGCCAGCCGGTCGAGTCGGTCGCGAATCCCATGATCAGCAGCAGCGGGTCGCCGCTGCCGTGCTCCTCGTAATAGAGATCGACGTCCCCCACCCTGACGATGGCCATTCGGGGGTTCGTGGCACGGGTCGACGAAGTGGGCAAGACCCCACCGAGTCCTCGCTGGAACCCGGACGATCCCCCCGGCATCCAACCGGCGGTATCGCATTCACCCGCAGGTCCCTGGTATCCGTGCAGCGAGAGCGTCCATGAACGAGCTGGGAAAGAGCCCGTCCGCCTCGGAGATCACGCCGGAGTCGGTCTATCTGCGGCGGCGGGAGTTCCTGCGCAACGCGGTCCTCTTCGGGGCGACGAGCGCGGCGGTCGGGGCGAGCCTGCTCTGGCTGAGCGGGGGAGGGCGGGCCGATCCCCGGCCGTCCCCGCTGGCGGCCGATGCCGGAGGCTCCGAGCTCACGATCGCGCGGCACAGCGCCTACAGCACCGACGAGCTCCTCACCCCGTACGCCGACGTCACCTCCTACAACAACTTCTACGAGTTCGGGACCGACAAACGCGATCCCGCCGAGAACGCGCACACGCTGCGCCCGCGCCCGTGGACCGTCCGCATCGAGGGCGAGGTCCAGAAGCCGCAGGTCGTCGACCTCGACCAGCTCCTCGGCTGGTTCCCGCTCGAGGAGCGCGTCTATCGCATGCGCTGCGTCGAGGCCTGGTCGATGGTCGTCCCCTGGGTCGGCTTCCCGCTCGGCGACCTGCTGAAGCGCGTCGAGCCGACGTCGCGCGCCAAGTACGTCGCCTTCACGACCCTTCTCGCCCCCGAGCAGATGCCGGGCCAGCGCCGCCAGGTTCTCGACTGGCCCTACGTCGAAGGCCTGCGGATCGACGAGGCGATGCACCCGCTCGCCATCCTCGCGGTCGGGCTCTACGGCAAGGTGCTCCCGAACCAGAACGGCGCGCCGCTGCGCCTCGTCGTGCCGTGGAAATACGGCTTCAAGGGCATCAAGTCGATCGTGAGGATTCGCCTCACCGAGACGCCGCCGCCGACGAGCTGGAACGTCGCCGCGCCGCGCGAGTACGGCTTCTTCGCGAACGTGAACCCGGCGGTGGACCACCCGCGCTGGAGCCAGGCGACCGAGCGCCGGATCGGCGAGCGCGCCCGGCGCCCGACGCTCCCGTTCAACGGCTACGCCGAGCAGGTGGCGGGGCTCTACGCCGGCATGGACCTGCGCGCGAACTTCTGACGATGCGGCGCGCGCGGCCGCTGCCGTGGCTCGCGCCGGGGGTGGTCGCCGGCGCGCTTGCCCCGCTGGGGGCGATTCTGCTGCGGGCGTGGCGCGGGGAGCTCGGCGCGGATCCGATCGCGCAGGCCATGAACCAGCTCGGCCTGATCGCCCTCGTCTTCCTCGTGGCCGCGCTCGCCTGCACGCCCGTCAAGACGCTCGTCGGCTGGACCTGGCCGATCCGGCTCCGCCGGATGCTCGGCCTGTTCGGATTCTTCTACGCGCTCCTTCACGTGACCACGTACGCGGTGCTCGACCAGGGGCTCGACTGGGGTGCCATGTGGGAGGACGTCACGAAGCGGCGGTTCATCTTCGTCGGGTTCGCAGCGTTTGCCCTCCTTCTCCCGCTCGCCGCGACCTCGACCAGCGGCGCGGTCAAACGGCTGGGCTACGCGCGCTGGAAGGCGATCCACCGCCTCGCCTACGTGGCGCCGGCCCTCGGGGTGATCCACTTCACCTGGCGGGTCAAGAAGGACGTGCGCGAGCCAGCCGCGTACGCGGCCGTGCTCGTGGTGCTCCTCCTCGTCCGCATCGTCGCCGCGATCCGCTGGCGCCGCTCGCCGGTCGCGGGCGGCGCCTGAGGGGTCACGCCGCCCGGCCAGCGACCGGCGCGTCGACGTCGGGCGCCGCAGCGTGGCGGTCCGGTGCGAGCACGCGCTCGAGCAAGGTGCGGAGCGCCTGCCGCGCGCGGTGCAGCCGGACCTTCACCGCGTTGGGCGTGATGCCGAGGAGGTCTGCCACCTCGCCTGTGTCGAGGTCCTCGAGGTCGCGCAGGACGAGCACGCACCGATACGTGTCGGGCAGGCGATCGATGGAGGCGCGGACCGTCGCGCGGAGCTCGTCGCGCTCGATGACGGCGTCGCCCCGCCACTGTGCGGCACCCTCGACCCAGTGTCCCTGGTCGTCGAAGCGGGGGAGCAGGGCCTCGATCGAGTCCTCCGGGCGACGGCGACGGGTGCGTAGGCGCATGAGGGCGGCGTTGACGACGATCCGGTGCAGCCAGGTTGCGAGGCTGGCCCCGCCGTGGAATCGCGCGAGGGATCGGAACGCCGACAGACATGCGTCCTGGACGACGTCGCGCGCGTCGTCGTCCGACGTGAAGAACCGCCGCGCCGTCGCCAGCATCGCACTTCCGTGGAGACGGACGATCGCCTCGAAGGCCGTCTCGTCGCCGGCCAGGATTCGCTCGACGAGGCCCGCATCGCGGGCACCCGCCGCACGAGCCCGCGTGTGGGAGCGGGCCGCCGCGGCGCCCTCCTCCTGCAGGAGCTCGGTGACGAAGCCCGATTGGCCGAGGAGCACTGCCCCCTTCGCCATCAGCGCGTGGAGCAGCGCGGCGCCCTCGGGATCGATGAACGTCACGCCATCGAGGGCGAGGACCGCCGTGCGTCCACTGGCCAGGAGCGTCTCCGTCGCCGCACGCAGCGCCTCGAGCGCGTCTCCGGCCACGCGTCCCTCTACGATGAGCCGAGCGACCGCACCGTTCCCCATCGCCTCGGTGATTCTGAGCATGCCGGTCACTCAGCAAGGCGCGTACCCGCCACGGGCGATGATCGGTGGCCGCCGGAATGCGGCGCCGGCAAGGGAATTCGGTACGACGATCGCGGTCCCGGACCAGCGGTGTGCCGCGATATCTCGCGGATCTACGAGAGCCCCTCGATGCTGCGTTGGATGCGGAACTTCTTCATCCGGCTCCGAAGGGTGCTCGGGTGGACGTCGAGAAGGCGGGCGGCACCGTTCGGGCCGTCGATTCGCCAACCGGTCCGCTTGAGCACGCTGACGATGTGGGTCCGCTCCACTTCCTCGAGGGAGAGCCCGGCCGTCGTCGTGCCGCCGCCGGCGCCGGAGTCCGCAGCGGGCCGGGGAGCGGCCGCGCCTGGCGCCGGCGTGACCACCTCGGGACCCACCTCGAGGTCCGGCCCGGGGGAGAGGATCACTGCCCGCTCGATCACGTTCTCGAGCTCGCGGACGTTGCCCGGCCACTCGTAGGCGCCGAGTCGCTCGAGGGTGGCGCGGGAGACGTGCGAGATCTTGCGGCCGATCTTCGCGGCGAACCGCTGGACGAAGTAGTGCACCAGAAGCGGGATGTCCTCGGGGCGCTCGCGGAGCGGGGGGAGACGGACGGGAAAGACGTTGAGCCGGTAGTAGAGGTCCCGGCGGAACGTGCCGTCGGCGACCGCGCGGGTGAGGTCGCGGTTGGTTGCGGCGACGACGCGGACGTCGACGCGGATGGTGTCGCGGCCGCCGACCCGCTCGAACTCCTGCTCCTGGAGGACGCGCAGGAGCTTCGTCTGGAGCTCCTGCGACATTTCGCCGATCTCGTCCAGGAAGATCGTCCCGCGGTGCGCGAGTTCGAATCGCCCGATGCGCCGCTCCGTTGCCCCGGTGAAGGCACCCTTCTCGTGGCCGAACAGCTCGCTCTCGATGAGGCCAGCGGGCAGAGCGGCGCAGTTCACCTTGATCAGCGGCCGGCTCCGCCGCGGGCTGTTCGAGTGGACGGCCCGGGCGACGAGCTCCTTCCCGCTCCCCGTCTCGCCGAAGATGAGCACAGAGGAGTCGGTGCCGGCGACCAGGCGGACTTTCTCGAGCACGTCGGCGAGGGCACGGCTCTGGCCGACGATCTCGTCGACGTTGTGGACCGCCCGGATCTCCTCCTGGAGATACGCGTTCTGGAGCCCGAGCCGCCGCAGCTCCGCTTCGGCCTGCCGGCGCTCGTCGATGTCGCGGAGGATCACCGTGTAGAGCGTGCGCCCACCCACGTCGACGTGGGAGAGGGTGGCTTCGATCGAAAACTCCTCGCCGTCGGCACGGCGTGCGGTGACGCCCGCTGGCGCCCAGAGGTGGCTGCCCAGGTCGCCGCTCACGGCGGCGGCGACGGCGCGATCGATCGTGGTGCGGAGCTCGCTCGTCAGCAGCCAGTCGAGCGGGCGGCCGATGGCCTGGTCGGCCGGGCGGCGAAAGACCTTCTCGGCTGCCGCGTTGAAGAGGTGGATGCGGCGATCGGCGTCGAAGGTGACGATCGCGTCCATCGCCGAGTCGAGGATCCGCGCCAGGCGCTGCTCGCTCGTGCGGAGCGCGGCCTCGGCGGTGAGGCGGTCGATCTCCGCCCGCGCGCGGGCCGCGAAGATACGCAGGATCGGGATCCCGCGCGGATCGACCATCGGCTTGTCGTCGAAGATGGCGAGGTGACCGACGGGCTGGCCCTCGGAATCGAGCAGCGGAACGCCGCAGTAGCTGACGACCCCCCAGTCGGCGAGGCCGGTGTCGTCCGGGAACAGCTCCTGGAGACGGTCGGGGTGATGGGACATCTGGCCGCCGAGCACGTCCTCGCACGGGGTGCCGACCACCGGGATCTCGAGGTTCGGTAGGAATCTGCCGCGCCCCCAGACCGCGCGGGTGCGGAACCGTTGGCGATCGTCCGATAGCTCGGAGACGAACGCGTACTGGACGGCCAGGGCCGATGCGAGATGGCGGACCAGGGAGAAGAAGAAGCGGTCGCCGGTTTCGGCCTCTACGCCCTGGACGATGTCCCGGAGCGCGGTATCGTCCGGGAGGGAGAGGGAGGGTGTGCGCGTCTCGTTCACGGCCGTCTCCCGGCCAGATACCATCCGCGTCGCGCTTGGGTCGAGGTGGGGGATGAAACCCGGTCGGGGTCTCTCGCATCAAAGGCGCGGGTCGCGTCCCGTTGCTCGAGCCCCTCCAAATGGCCGGGTGCAAAGAGAACCCCGATCGGTCCGTAGCTCCGGCCCCGGCGTCCGGGGAGGGAAGTGCTCTGCCCGCTGAGGTCACCTGCTGCGAGCTCAACCGGGTTCTCGCCGATTACGTCGACGGCCAGATCGGTCCCGAGACGCGCGCGGCCTTGGAGGCTCATCTGACGGCGTGTCCGGTGTGCGTCGCGTACCTGCGGAGCTATGCCGCGACGATCAGGCTGGCGAGGGATGCCGGGCGCGCCAGCGGTTCGATCCCGCAGGAGACGCTCGAGAGCCTCGTCCGGGCCGTTCTCGCGGCACGCGGGGACCGCGGGCGGTAACCGCGTGCCGCCCCGGTCGCGGCGGACGTCGCGTCGACGCGCGTGTTCCGACACCGCAGCCGCGGGTCGGCATCGAACCGTCGGAGGAGAAGCCCCGATGATGCGCACCCTCGCAGCGATTCGCCGTACCGCGCTCCGCCTGCTCGGTCGCGTGCAGTACGTTCCGCCGCTGCTCGCGCGGCTCGTGGTCGGGTACGTCTTCGCGACCTCCGGCTGGGGGAAGCTGCACAACCTCCCACACGTCATCGACTACTTCACCGAGCTCGGGATACCGGCGCCGCAGATCCAGGCACCGTTCGTCGCCATGACCGAGTTCGGGTGCGGCGTGCTCGTGCTCGTCGGCCTGGCGGCGCGGCTGTGTGCCGTGCCCCTCATCGGGACGATGGCCGTCGCCCTCGCGACGGCGCTGTGGCCGGACATCGATGGGGTGGGAGGGCTTTTCGGTACCGCCGAGTTCCTCTACGTCGTCCTGCTGGTCACGATCGTCGTGTCCGGTCCCGGCGCCGTGTCGCTCGACGCGCTCGTGGTTCGCGGTCCGATCGGGTCTCGGGCGTCGTCAGTGTGAGCGGTTCGCGGCTCAGCCGGCCGTGGCGAGGATGCCATCCTCGAGCCAGCGCGCCAGCTGCGCGACCGCCGCGGCGGCGGCCTGGGTATCGGGCAGCCCGGTGTACGCCCCGCAGATCGCCGCGAAGGGCTCGCCGGCCGTGAGGCGCTCGAGGGCGACTGCCTCGGTCGAGTCCATGGCCGCCTGGAGCACGGAGCCCTCGGCGCCGCGCCAGACGCGAACGGCCGTCGCGACGCGCGCTGGAGGCGTCGCTGCGTCGATGCCGCGCCAGGCCGCGTCGATTGCCCAAGCGGAGCGGACCACGGCAAGCGCGGGCACCGGCGTGAAGCGAAGCATCGGCCATCGTTCCGCTGCGACCGCGCGCAGCGCGGCCGCCGTGACCGGCGTCGTGTCGGGCGCATCGAACACCTCGACCCGGGCCCATTCGAGCCGGGCGAGGTCCGCGAGGAAGGCCCGGTCGGGAGCATGCCGGGCGAGGAACGTCGGAAACGCCGCGCCCAGGTGGCGCAGCGAAGGATGCGTCGAGGGGGTCGCGGCGAAATAGTCGTGCGCAACGGCGGCGAACTCCTCCTCCCCTTGCCACGCGGCGACGCGCGGGAAGTCGCCCCGCAGCACGTCGAGGAGGCGCCAGAGGTAGGCGTTGGCGTAGACTTGGAAACGCGTGGCCGGCGCGAGCCGGGGTCCGGGCGTGATCGCGGCGAGCAGGGCGGGGGGCGCCTCGCCGCCCGGATCGCCTGCCAGGGCGAGCCAGAACCGACGTTGGAGCTCACGCAGTTCGGCGGTGCGCATGGGGATCGACCTCCCGAGTGATCTCGGCCTCGACGGCGCGCGCGTGCTCGGCCTCCGCGGCCAGCTCTTCGAACGACGGGATGTGATCGTCGCGTTCGATCAGCGTCGACACGGGCCCGAAACGGCGGACGGCCTCCCGATAGACGTCCCAGACGGGTGGTGGGACCGGATGGTCGTGGGTGTCGATCAGGTGGGTGCCGGCGTCCGTGTGTCCCGCGAGGTGGATTTGTCCGACCCGCGCGGCGGGAATCCCGTCGAGATAGTCGAACGGCGCGAAGCCGTGATTCGAGGCGCTGACGTAGATGTTGTTCACGTCGAGCAAGATGCCGCAGTCGGCCTCTTCGGCGACAGCGGCGAGGAACGTCCATTCGGGCATGGTCGAGCACGTGAACGCGACGTAGCTCGAGACGTTCTCGATCAGGATCCTCCGCCCCAGCCGGTCCTGGACCCGGCGGATGCGGTCCACCACGTTCCAGAGCGCCTCCGCCGTGTAGGGAAGAGGGAGGAGATCGTGGGCGTAGTGTCGCCCGAACGCACCCCAGCAGAGGTGATCGGAGACCCACGGCGGCTCGACGCGCCGGATGAGCTCCGCGAGCGCGTCGAGATACGCGGGATCGAGCGGGTCGGTCCCCCCGAGGTTCAGCGACACGCCGTGCAGCACGATCGGAGCGATCTCTCGGGCCCGCGCCAGAACTCGCAGTGGCCGGCCTCCGCGGATCATGAAGTTCTCGGAGATGACCTCGAACCAATCGGCCCGGGCCGTCCGATCGAGGATGCGCGGATAGTGCGGTGGACGGAGGCCGAGGCCGTGTCCGAGGTGGGGGAAGAACGCCATTGCGGTGGGGGCGGGACCCGGGGCCGTACACCCCGGGTCCCCTGGATCCGCCAGCCCTACTTCGCCTCGGCGGTCTTCATGACCTTGCCGCCCTTGGCGGTGCATTCGGCTGCCGACATCTTGCTGTTCCCCTGGCCCTTGCAGCCGTTCTTCCCCGCGCACGCGTTGTGCTCGGTCTTGCAGCTGCCCTGACCCTTGCAGGCATTGACCCCCGAACAGACGACCTGCTCGCTGCCCTCGGGCTGGGCCGCTCGGGCCGCGAACGCTCCGGTGAGAAACAGCGTGGCTGCCGCACCGGCAATCAGTATCTCCTTGGCGCTCATCGACATGTCCTCCTTCGCGCTCACTGAGTCTGGTGTGGTGGTTAGAAGCCGATGCGTGCCCGTGGTTTCACGCCTTGAGGGTCGAGGGCGCCGGATGCCAACTCCGGTTGGCGGCCAGCGGCCGCGGTGCAAACCAAAGAATGCAGTGGCCCGCGAGAATTGCCGGCAATTCGAAGCGAGGTGATTGGCATCGCGCTTGCTGTTGCAGGCTCGCAGGAGGGTACGACGATGCTGCCTGGAGTGATCGATCCGGTGATGTCGACGGTCGCGAGCAACCCGATGGAGCTCATCCTCCCGGGCTTCACCTCGAGCTTCGACCTGTCGGCCCTGGCCCCGCTCGCGTTCGCCTCGACGCTGTGGGTGGTGCTGCTCGTGCTCCGCAGCCGCGATCGCGCCGAGCGTACCCAATCCCTTCCCCCGCACTCCGAGCCCACCCCGCTCCGGCCCGTGCGCAAGGCCGCGTGAGTCACGGGGGCGTGCCGGGTCGAGGGCGACCCGGCGCGCCCCTGTGGTAGGCGAGCCGCATGCGCGGCTCGATGATGGAGTTCCCGCTCACCGTCACGCACCTGCTCGACCGGGCCCACCGGCTCTTCCCGCACAAGGAGATCCTGTCCCGGACGCCCCGCGGCATCAGCCGCACGAGCTACGCCGACCTCGACCGTCGCGTACGGCGGCTGGCCGGCGCCCTCGAGCAGCTCGGCGTGCGCTCCGGCGATCGGGTCGCCAGCTTCGCCTGGAACTCGCACCGCCACCTCGAGCTCTACCTCGCGGTGCCGGCGAGCGGGGCGGTGCTCCACACGCTCAACATCCGCCTCTTCCCCGAACAGATCGCGTACATCGCCAACCACGCCGAGGACCGCGTGATCTTCGTCGACGAGTCGCTCGTCCCCGCGCTCGAGGCGCTGGCGCCGCAGCTCGAGACCGTACGCGCCTGGGTGGTGATGGGCGATGGCCCACTCCCGGCGACGTCGCTCGCCCCGGTGTACGCCTACGAGGAGCTCCTTGCCGCGGCGCGCGAGGACACGGCCTTCCCGTGGCTCGACGAGAACACGGCGGCCGGCATGTGCTACACGTCCGGCACGACGGGGAACCCGAAGGGCGTCGTCTACAGCCACCGCGCCCTCGTCCTGCAGTCGTTCGCGCACGCGATGGCCGACGCGATCGGCATCCACGAGGCCGACGTCGTGTTGCCGGTCGTGCCGATGTTCCACGCCAACGCCTGGGGCCTGCCCTACAGCGCGACGATGGTCGGGGCCACGCAGGTGTACCCCGGCGCCCAGCCGACGCCGCGGGACATCCTCGAGCTGATCCAGGCTCACCACGTGACATTCACCGGCGGCGTGCCGACCGTGCTCCTCGGCATGCTGGGCGAGATCGAGAAGGAGCGCTTCGACCTCTCGAGCCTGCGCATGATCATGTGCGGCGGCTCGGCGGTGGCCCCGGCGCTGATCGAGCGCTTCGATCGGCTCGGGGTCCCGGTCGTGCAGGGGTGGGGCATGACCGAGACCTCGCCGCTGGCCACCGTGTCGCGGCCGCGGAGCTGGATGCGCGGGCGGCCCTACGGCGAGCAGGTCGCGCTGCGCGCGCGCCAGGGGCCGCCGGTGCCGGGCGTCGAGCTGCGTGTCGTGGGCGACGACGGAGGCGAGCTGCCGTGGGACGGGAAGAGCGTCGGCGAGCTCCAGGTGCGCGGCCCGTGGATCGCGGGCGCGTACCACAACGACTTCCGCTCGGCCGAGGCGTTCCAGGACGGTTGGTTTCGGACCGGCGACGTCGCCAACATCGATGCCGACGGCTTCGTGCAGATCACCGACCGCGCCAAGGACGTGATCAAGAGCGGCGGCGAGTGGATCTCGAGCGTCGAGCTCGAGAACGTGCTCCAGTCACACCCCGACGTGCTCGAGGCGGCGGTGATCGGCCTGCCGCACGAGAAGTGGCAGGAGCGGCCGCTCGCCTGTCTCGTCCTGCGTCCCGGGGCGGCCCCGACGCGGGAGCAGATCCTCGCGCACCTCGCGGCGCACGTCGCCAAGTGGTGGCTGCCCGACGACGTCGTGGTGGTCGACGGCCTGCCGCGGACGAGCGTCGGCAAGATCGCCAAGCGCGAGCTGCGCGAGCGCTTCCGGGACCATCGCTGGCCCGCGTGACGCCGGTCGCGCGCGCTCAGGCGTGTACGCGCGGCCGGCGGTCTCGCCACGGCTGCGCCTGCTCGAGCTGCGACGCGACGCGGATGAGCAGATCTTCGCGCCCGTAGGCCGCGGCGAGCTGCACGCCCACCGGCAGCCCGCTCGCCGTCCAGTGCAGGGGCAGCGAGATCGCGGGTTGGCCGGTGACGTTGAACGGCATCGTGAAGCACGCGAACGCCGAGGCCCGCATGCCGCACGCGACCGGATCGTCGGCCGTGGGACGGAAGTGCCCGAGCAGCGGCGGCGGCTCGGGCAGCGTCGGCGTGAGCAGCAGGTCGAACCCGTCGGCCCACCACTGGGCGACCCGGCGCGTGTGGCTCTGCAGCCACATGAGGGCGTTCAGGTACTGGCCGACCCCGACGGCGCGGCCCATGTCGGCGAGCGCCCAGTTGAGCGGGTCGACGTCGTCGGGCGTGATGCGGCGGCCGACGTAGAGCGGTGCGAGCTCGTCGATCAGGTGGTGCAGATACGTGGCCCACACGACCGTCGCGTGCTGCCCGGCCTCGAGCTCGTCGAGTGCGGCAGGGTGTGACTCCTCGACGACGTGGCCGAGGGCCGCGAGCGCCGTGGCCGCGCGCTGTGCGCCCGCGACGCAGTCGGGGTGCACCGCGCCGATCCCTCCCGGCGTGCGCGTCATGACGCCGATCCGCACGCGGCCGGGCATGGCGCCGGCCATCACGCGGTAGGGCCGCGGCGGCGGGGGGGCGGTGTACGGGTCACCCGGCATCGCGCCGGAGATCACGTCGAGGAAGGTCGCCGTGTCGCGCACGGTGCGCGACACGCAGCCCTCGACGGCGAAGCCGCCCAGGGCCTCGCCCATGAGCGGACCGAGCGAAGAACGGCCGCGCGACGGCGTCAGGCCGACGAGCCCGCACTCGCTCGCGGGGATGCGGATCGAGCCGCCGCCGTCGTTGGCGTGCGCGACTGGCACCAGGCCGGCGGCGACCGCGGCCGCCGCGCCGCCGCTCGAGCCGCCCGTCGAGCGCTCGGGGTCCCACGGATTGCGCGCGGGGCCGTAGGCATCCGACTCGGTCGAGGGCAGGACGCCCAGCTCGGGCACGTTGGTGCGCCCGACGCAGACCAGGCCCGCGGCCTTGGTCTTGGCCACGAGGTAGCTGTCGAACGGGGCCACGAAGCGCACGTCCCGCAGCAGCCGGAGCCCCATGTGGTACGGATCGCCCTCCGCGGTGGCGAAGATGTCCTTCAGGAGGAACGGTACGCCGCGGAACAGGCCGTCGGGCAGGCCGTTCGTCGCCGTGGCCATGGCCTTGTCGTAGAGCGGCATGATGACGGCGTTGAGCTGGGGGTTGACCCGCTCGATGCGCGCGATGGCGGCGTCGACGAGCTCCTTCGGCTGCGCCTCGCCGCGCTGCACGAGCTCGGCGTGACCAGTGGCGTCGAGACAGGCCAGATCCTGCGACATGCGGGCCAGCGTACGTCAGCGCGCCGGGGCGAGACAAGCCGGGTGCGCAGGTGCGGTCACGCGCAGATGCGCTCCCGCAGCCACCCGACGACCTGGTCGGCGGCGATGCGGACCTGGTTGCCGGTGTCGCGGTCGCGCACCGTGACCGTCTGGTCCTGCGTCGACTCGCCGTCGACGGTGATGCAGAACGGCGTGCCGGCCTCGTCCATGCGCGCGTAGCGCTTGCCGATGCTCTGCTTGGCGTCGTACTGCGCCGGCCCGATCTGCTTGCGCACGTCGCGGTAGATCTGCTCCGCAATCTCGGGCATCCCTTCCTTGTTCACGAGCGGGAAGACGCCGGCCTTGATCGGCGCCAGGCGCGGGTGGAAGCGCATGAGCTCGGGGGACGGCCGGCTCTCGTCGAGGGTGTAGGCCTCGCAGAGCACGGCCAGGAGGCCGCGCGTGAGCCCCGCCGCTGGCTCGATCACGTGTGGCAGGTAGCGCTCGTTGCGCTCCTGGTCGAAGTACTCGAGCTTCGCGCCGCTCGCCTTCTGGTGCTGCGACAGGTCGTAGTCGCCGCGGTACGCGATGCCCTCGAGCTCGCTGAAGCCCTTCTCGCCCGAGAACGGGAACGCGTACTCGACGTCGCAGCAGCCGCCCGAGTCCTTGGCGTAGTGCGCCAGCTCGTCCTGGTCGTGGTCGCGCAGGCGGAGGTTCGAGCCGGCGAGGCCGAGGTGGCACCACCACTGGTAGCGGGTGTCGCGCCAGTACTGGTACCATCGCGTCGCCTCGCTCGGGTGGACGAAGAACTCGAGCTCCATCTGCTCGAACTCGCGCGACCGGAAGATGAAGTTGCGCGGGGTGACTTCGTTCCGGAAGCTTCTTCCCACCTGGCAGATGCCGAACGGGACCTTGACGCGCGTCGAGTCGAGCACGTTCTTGAAGTTGAAGAACATGCCCTGCGCGGTCTCGGGGCGCAGGTAGGCCTTCGCCTCCTCGTCGCGCACGGCGCCGACGAAGGTCTCGAACATGAGGTTGAACTGTCGCGGCTCGGTGAGGTCGCCGCCGCACTCGGGGCACGGTGCGGCGCCGCCTGCCGCGGCGTGGATGCGGAAGCCCAAGTCCGGCGCGGCCGTGACCGCCGGCAGAATCGTGGCCGGGCTCCGCACCAGGGCGAGGCCCGGGGCGACCTTCTTGCCCTCGCGCTCCGCCCAGCGCTCGAGGTTCCCGGTCGCGGCGGCGAACGACTTGACCCACGCGCTCTCCTCGAGTGCCTCGCGCACGTGGTCGGCGCGGAAGAGCCGCTTGCACTGGCGGCAGGTCTGCATCGGGTCGGCGAAGCCGCCGACGTGGCCGCTCGCCTCCCAGACCTTCGGGTGGCTGATGATCGTGCAGTCGAGGCCGACGATGTCGATCTCGCGGCCGTCGGGCCCGGGTGGCGGGTTGCGGACCATGCTGTCCCACCACCAGTCGCGCAGGTTGTTCTTGAGCTCGACCCCCATCGGGCCGTAGTCCCAGAAGCCGTTGATCCCGCCGTAGATCTCGGAGGACTGGAAGATGAAGCCGCGCCTTCGGCAGAGGGCGACGAGCTTCTCCATCAGGGCGGACCCGGTCGGCTTCATCATGACCTCCCCTTCTTTCGCATGGGGGCGGCGAGTTCAAATGGCAGGTCGCGTCATGGTTTCGTGCGCGAGGGTTCGTCGGGACCCGAAGCGGCCAGGGGGCTGGGGGATCCTAAACGGGCCGGGGCGGCAGCTTGGGAGCGACGTGATAATCCCCGCTCTCGCCGTCGCAGCCGGTGTGACGTCCCGGGGACGCCGTGGGTCAGCTCATCGGACCTCCGCGGTGGCTGGCGCACCGACGACCGTCCCCCGTTGCGTGGTGCATCGAAGTCTGTCAATTCACCGGCGTGGCCGCCTCCAAGGTCGTCCCCGGCTGCCCGCCGCTCTTCGCTCGCCCGCTGCGCGGGAGCGAGACCGTGCGGCTCGCCACCGCCTTCAAGGCCATCGCCGACCCGTCGCGGATTCGGCTGCTGAGCCTCATCGCCGCGCAGCCGGCCGGCGAGGCGTGCGTCTGCCACCTGACGAAGCCACTCGGTCTGTCGCAACCGACGGTCAGCCATCACCTCAAGCTGCTGGCGGATGCGGGGCTGATCGCCGGCGAGCGGCGCGGCACGTGGGTCTACTATCGGGTGGTGCCGGCGCGCCTCGACGTGCTCCGCGCGGCGCTGGTGTTCCCCGCCGCGCGGCGGCGGGGGAAGGGATTCGGTGGGGTCGCACGCGGCAGCCGGGGCTGAGGTCGCCGTGCGGCGGCTCGGCTTCCTCGACCGTTGGCTCACGCTCTGGATCTTCCTCGCCATGGGCGCCGGGATCGCGCTCGGCTGGCTGATCCCCGGCCTCGTGCCGTTCCTCGACCGCCTGAGCATCGGCACGACGTCCTTGCCGATTGCCTGCGGCCTGATCCTGATGATGTATCCGCCGCTCGCGAAGGTGCGCTACGAGGAGCTGGGCGGCGTGTTCCGGGATCGGCGGGTGCTGGCGCTCTCGCTGGTGCAGAACTGGCTCGTCGGGCCGCTGCTGATGTTCGCGCTCGCGGTAACCTTCCTGCGCGACCGCCCCGAGTACATGGTCGGGCTGATCCTGATCGGCCTCGCGCGCTGCATCGCGATGGTGATCGTCTGGAACGAGCTGGCCGGCGGTGACAGCGAATACTGCGCCGGGCTCGTCGCCTTCAACTCGATCTTCCAGGTGCTCTTCTTTCCCTTCTACGCCTGGGTGTTCGTCACCGTGCTGCCGGGCTGGCTCGGGCTCGAGGGTGTCGCGGTCCACGTGACGATCCTCGAGATCGCGCAGAGCGTCGCGATCTACCTCGGCATCCCGTTCGCGGCGGGCTTCCTCACCCGGCGGCTGTTGGTCCGAGCGCGCGGCGAGGCGTGGTACCGGGAGCGATTCCTGCCCAGGGTGAGCCCGATCACGCTGGTCGCGCTCCTGGGCACGATCGTGGTGATGTTCTCGCTCAAGGGCGAGGCGATCGTGCAGCTCCCGCTCGACGTGGTGCGGGTCGCCGCGCCGCTGCTGCTCTACTTCCTGGCGATGTTCCTCCTGTCGTTCGTCTCGAGCCGGCTGGTCGGGGCGACGTATCCGCAGGCGGCGACGCTCTCCTTCACGGCCGCCTCGAACAACTTCGAGCTCGCGATCGCCGTCGCCGTCGCGACCTTCGGCATCCACCACGGCGCCGCATTCGCCGCGGTCATCGGCCCGCTGGTCGAGGTGCCCGTGCTGATCGGCCTGGTGACCGTGGCCCTCCGACTGCGGGCGCGCTGGTTTCCGGAGGCGGCGGCGTGACGGTGGTGATCTTCGCGTGCGTCCACAATGCGGGCCGCTCACAGATGGCGGCGGCGTTCTTCGGCCGGCTCGCCGACCCGGGCCGGGCGCGGGCGATCTCCGCGGGCACGGCCCCGGCGGCGGCCGTCCATCCGGAGGTCGTGCGCGCGATGGGCGAGGTCGGGATCGACCTGACGCGGGCGGCGCCGACTCGCCTCACCGAGGAGCTGGCGCGCGGCGCGCAACTCCTGGTCACGATGGGCTGCGGCGAGTCCTGCCCGCTCGTCCCCGGGCTGCGCCGTGTCGACTGGGCGGTCGCGGACCCGAAGGGCCGCCCGCTCGACGCGGTGCGCGCGATCCGCGACGACATCCGCCGCCGCGTGGCGGCGCTCGTCACGGCGGAGGGGTGGCGTGTGTCGGGGGCGGCGTCCTAGGGCGCGCCACCGGCGTCTCGCCGCAGCCGGGCCCACACGTGCCACGCGACGCTGAAGCCGAGCAGGCCGAGGCCGAGCCCCATCATCCCCGAGACCACCGCGCGATGGACCACGCGGCGGATGGCATCTGCGCCGGCGGGCCCGCGCAGGGCGGCGACCACGGCCGTCGCGGAGAAGAGGATCGTCGCGGCGACGATCGCGAGCGCCCCGAGCGCGCGCGCCCGGGGCGAGAGGGTGGGTGTCGCAGCGTGCGGCCGCACGGGAGCGGTCGCGTACCACCGCCACGCCCAGTGCCCGAGCCGGGCGAGGCCGCGCGCCGTGCTCGCGTGCTGCAGGAGCTTGAAGAGCTGCACGTCCCAGACACCGATCGGAACCACCGCGGTCCGCAGCCTCGGAAGCACGTGGATCGCCGGGGCGCCGCCGTGGGTGAACGAATCCCACACGATGTGGGTGAGCGCCCCGACGACGAGCGACGTGGCGACGGCCAACGCCGGACCCGGCACCGCCGGCGGCGCCACCAGCGCGGCGAGGTGGGTGCTCAGCCGCACCGGCAGCAGCGCGATCAGCGGCCGCTTCACGAGCCCGTGGAACGCGACGTACGTGACCAACCCGATCGGCAGGCAGAACCACAGGAGCGCCGCCGGCGTGTGGCTCTGCCCGCGCGTGATCCCGATCGGGAGGAAGTACGCGAAGTCGGGCGTCATGCTGCCGATCACCAGCGCGGAGAGGATCCCGGTGCGTCCCAGCACGCGCCGGAGCGGCACGGCGGCGGCTGGATGCGCGAGGGTGAAGGGCATCGAACGTGCCCATAGCAGGAGTCGGCGATTCGGGCGACCGTGCGCCGCGCCGGATCATCCGCGCGGATCGAGCACGTCGCGCACGGTGTCGCCCAGCAGGTTCACCGACAGGATGAGCCCGAACAGGGCGCTCGCCGCCGCCGCCAGGTTCCACCAGATCGCGGGGTCGCGCGACAGCTCGTCGCGCGCCTGGTCGATCATCTGCCCCCAGCTGCCCTCGATGCCGATCGAGAGCCAGGAGAGCACGGCCTCCGAGAGCACCAGCCCGGAAAACAGCAGCACGAACGTGATCACGACCAGGTGCATGAGGTTCGGCACCACGTGGCGGGCGAGGATCGCGGGCGCGGAGGCGCCGAGCGCGCGCGCGGCCTGCACGTACTCGAGCTCGCGCAGCTTCATCGTCTCACCGCGCAGCACGCGGCAGAAGCCGACCCAGCTGGTCACGCCGAGCGCGACGCAGACCTGGGCGGTGCCCCGCCCGAGCGCCATGATGAGCGCGATCAGGAGCAGGATCCCGGGCATCGACGCGAGCGTCGACATGACGAACACGATCGCGTCGTCGACGCGCCGGCCGAAGTAGCCCGCCGCGACGCCGAAGACGAGGCCGAGCGGAATCACGATGAGGCTCGTGAACCCGCCGACGAGCAGTGCGACGTGCGCGCCCTTGAGCGTCTGCAGCAACGTGTCGCGTCCGAGGATGTCGGTGCCGAGCAGGTGCCGGCCCGGGGACCGCAGCGGCGCCCCGCCGTAGAACTCGCGGTCGGCGAGCGGCGCCGAGTAGCTGCGCTCGCGGAAATCGGGCGGGGCGAGGCGATCGATCACGGTGCGGGGCTTGCCGAGCGCGTCGCCGCCCCGCCACGAGATCCCGTCGAGCAGGGCGAGCAGCGCGAACAGCCCCACCACCGCCATCGGCACCGGGCTGCGGCGCGCGACCGTCGCGGCGAGGCGTCGCCGCCGGGGGCTGCCGGCGAGCACCCACCCCGCGAGGAGCGCGGTGGCGGCGGCGATCAGGTTCCCGACGACGTGTGCCTCCATCGCTCACTCCAGCCGCACGCGCGGGTCCGCCACCGCGTAGGAGAGGTCGGTGAGGATCTGCCCGACGATGAAGAGCAGCGAGCCCACGTAGACCATCGTCCGCAGCGTCGCGAAGTCGTTGGCGTGGATGGCGTCCACCGTCATCGAGCCGAGCCCCGGGATCCCGAAGAACGACTCGAGCAGCAGCGCGCCCATGAAGAGGAAGGGAATCTCGATCACGACGTTGGTGAGGATCGGGATGAGCGCGTTGCGCAGCACGTGGTGCAGCATCACCTGTGACTCGCTGGCGCCGCGCGCCCGCGCGGCGCGCACGTACTCGCGGCGGATCTCCTCGAGGAAGACGGTGCGGTAGTAGCGCACGTTGCTCGCGATGCCCGTGAACGTCCCGGCGATCACGGGCAGCGCGAGGAAGCGCGCGATCACGCTCGCCGCCGGGTCGAAGCCCGAGAGCGGAAACCAGCGCAGCTCCTTGCCGAGGAGCCACTGCGCGCCGATGATGTAGAGGACGCCCGCGATGCTCATGGCGAGCACGGCGACCAGGGTGAGCAGGCGGTCGACGTACGTGCCGCGGAAGTAGGCGGCGACCAGGGCGAGCCCGATCCCGAGCATCAGGTCGATGGCGAACAGCGGTGTGGTGAGCGCGAGGCTCGGCCCGGCGCCCTCGCGCAGGCGGGCGGCGATCGGCGTGTCGTCCGCGTCGCTCGTGCCGAAGTCGAAGGTGAGCATGCGGCGGAAGTGGTCGGCGAGCAGCGTGTCGGCGGGCGCGGTGGGGTTCCAGAGCAGCGGGCGGTCGTAGCCGTGATTCGCCTTCCATTGCGCGAGAACGGGCGGCGGTGCCTTCTCGCCGACGGCCCGACGGGCGATGTCGTCCGGCGTCGCGAGGCTGAAGAACAGGAGGAACAGGAAGAGCAGGACGCCGAGGACGGTGCCGAGTCCCTGGACGAGGCGCCGAACGGTGTACGCGAGCATCTAGCGGTGCCTCCGAATGGTGGTGACCAGCGCGGGCGCCACGAGGGCGACCGCCAGGGCCGCGAGCGCGTACGCCGGCCAGCGGATCGGGCGGTTCCACTCGGTGCGCCGCCGGGCGCGGAGCGCGGGGTCGAGGTCGCGGTACTTCGCGGTCGCGATCGAGAGGCCGACCGGCTTCACGTGCTGGAGCCAGCCGTGGAACAGCGCGTAGTCCTCGGGATGGAACAGCTCGATCCACGGGCGCTCGGTCTCGAGGAGCGCGCGCATCTCGCGGATCGCGGCGAGCCGCTCGGGGTCGTTCTCGCGCCGCTTCATCTGGTCGAAGAGCGCGTCGTAGCGGGCGTCGGCGAAGTTCGCGTAGTTCGAGCCGCCGCTCTTCGAGTTGGCCGTCGGCCCGTGGAGCAGGAAGAGGAAATTCTCGGGGTCCGGGTAGTCGGCCACCCAGCCCCACTGGAAGATCTGGTACGCGCCCTTGCGGATCTTCTCCTGGAACTGGTTGTAGCTCGTCGCCGCGATCTCGACGTCGAGCCCGAGCGGCCGCCACGCGTTCACGTAGAATTGGAACATGAGGAGCGAGCGCGATCCGGTGTCGCCCGCGTCGAACGAGAGGTGGAGCGGCTTTCCGGTGGTGGGGTCGATGCCGCCCGGGTAGCCGGCCTCGCGCAGGATGGCGCGCGCGCGATCGAGATCGACGGTGCGGTACGGGTTCGCGTAGTCGGGGTCGTAGCCGAAGATGCCGGGCGGCAGCGGCGACTGCGCCGGGATGCCCCGCCCGTTCATGAAGACGCGCGCGAACTCCCGCGCGTCGATCGCGAGGCTCATGGCTTGCCGGAGCTTGCGCCCGCGCTCGCCCGCCCTCGCGCCGACGATCGGATCGTCCATGTTGAAGCCGATGTAGTAGACCGCGGGCGTGACGGTCTTGACGAGGTGGACGTCGCGCGCGGCCATGTCGGGCGAGATCTGGTCCTCGCGCACGATGCGATCGAAGCTCTCCTTGATGATGCCGGCGCTGTCGTAATAGCCCTGCAAGAACTTCGTGAACGACGGGATCGCCTCGGGGTCGCGGCGGAACTCGATGCGCTCGAGAAAGGGCAGGGGCCGGCCGACGGCGTCGGGCGGGAGCAGCCCGCGCTCGGCGTCGCCGGGCTCGCCCTCCGATGGGTACGTGGCCCCGGGGGCGTGCCACTCGGGGTGTCGCGCCCCGTACCACTCGGGGTTGCGCTCGAGGACGATGCGGCTGCGCTTGTCGTAGCGCGCCAGCACGAACGGGCCCGAGCCGACCGGATGCTCGGCGAGGGGCGGTCGGCCCTCGCGCCCGTCGTAGAACGCCACCGCCTCCCACGGCAGCGGCGCCGTGAACGGCATCGCGAACCAGTAGAGGATCTGCGGATAGGGCTCGGTCAGCTCGAGCGTGATCTCGGTCGCGCTCCCGACGCGCACGCCGGCGATGCCACCCGCGCGCGCGTACTGCTCGTCGATGCGCCGCGCCGCGAAGTCGGGGTCGGTCTTCCGGCGCTCCGCGAGCGCCTCGCCGAACGCGGTGAAGCCGAGCACGCGTGCGAACGTCTCGACCACCGGGCTGTTCACCGCCGGGTCGGCGAGCCGGGCGAGGGTGAACGCGACGTCGGCGGCGGTGATCTCGCGCGTCGTGCGGCCGTCACCGCCGAGCGCGAAGCACGGGTCGGGCTGGAAGTGTGCTCCCGCGCGCAGCCGGAACCGGTAGGTGACGTGGCCGTTCGTCCCGGGCTCCGGCCCGGGGACGCCATCGGCGAGCCCGGGGACGAGGGTGAAGGGGCGCCGCAGGTAGTGGTACTCGAGCAGGGTGTCGTAGACGTTCCCGATCACCGCGTGATCGACGGTCGAGTACGCGACGGCGGGGTCGAGCGTCTTCGGCGCGTCGGCGAACGAGAGGTAGAGGATCTTCCGCTGCGCGTCCGCGTCGGGGTAGGGGTTGTTCGTGCAGCCGGCGAGCACGCCCGTCAGCACCGTTGCGGCCGCCGTGGCCCGAATCCCCATCCGCCCCACGCCGGGAGTCATATCGGGGAAACCTGGCGCAGGTGCAACCCGATGGGGTACGACGGGGCATGAGCGAGTTCGGCATCGACGTGCGGCGCGAACCGGAGGGGATCGCCTGGCTCGAGCTGCGTAACCCCGATCGGCTGAACGCCGTGCGGTTCGAGATGTGGCAGGCGATCCCCGATGCCGTGGCCGCGCTCGCCGCCGACCCGACCGTGCGCGTGCTCGCGCTGCGCGGCGCGGGGGATGCGGCGTTCGCGTCGGGCGCCGACATCTCGGAGTTCGTCACCCGGCGTCGCGATGCCGCCTCGGCGCGGGCATACGAGGAGGTCACGGCGCGCGCGTTCGCGGCGCTGACGGCCGTGGAGCAGCCGGTGGTCGCGGTGATCCACGGCGTCTGCATCGGCGGCGGCCTCGCGCTCGCGGCCAGCGCGGACCTCCGCATCGCCGCCGACGACGCGCGCGTCGCGCTGCCCGCCGCGCGCCTCGGGCTCGGCTACCACCTGTCCGGCGTCGAGCGGTTGGTCGAGCTGGTGGGCGCGTCGGCGGCGGCGGAGTTGTTCTTCACCGCGCGCCAGTACACGGCGGCCGAGGCGCTGCGCCTGGGGCTCGTGAACCAGGTCGCGCCGAAGGCCGAGCTGGACGCCTTCGCGCTGCGCTACCTGCGCGACATCGCGCGCAACGCGCCGCTCACGCTGCGGGCGGCCAAGCGCGCGATCGCCGAGGTCCGCCGCGACGCCGAGCGCCGCGACGTCGGGGCCGTCGGCCGCCTCATCGGCGCGTGCTTCGAGAGCGCCGACTACGCCGAGGGCGTGGCGGCGTTCCTGGAGAAACGCCCGGCGCGATTTCGGGGCGTGTAGCGCTCGCGCGTCTGCGTCAGAACCGGAGCACCATTGCCACGTCGAACGATCGGCCAGGGCCGGGTACCGCGCCGAGTTGCCCGACGGCCCCCTCGGCCTTCCAGTCGGCGTAGTCCACGCCACCGAGCGGCAGGTGATAGGACGTGTCGAACAGGTTCGTGATCCCGAAGTCGACGCGCAGGCGCTTCCACTGGTAGCCGGTGCGGAGGTTCACGGTCGCATACCCCGCGGTCTTCGGCTCCAGGCGGAGGCGGTCGACGCGGTCCTTGTCGTTCACGAGCTGTAGCTCGACGGCATTGGTCCACGCGCTCAGGGTGTGCGCCAGACTCAGGCGGGCGTTGAGCGGCATCATCTGGTAGAGATCGCCGTCCCGATCCACCCGCTGCCCGCGCGTCCACCCCACGAGCCCGGTCGCCTCGCCACGACCGACGGTCGGATGGTCCCACAGGCGGGCGCGTCCGGAGACGTCGACGCCGTACAGCTCGGCGTCGTGATTGGCGAACTGCAGCTTGGCCCGGGTGACCTGCATCGCCATGCGGGGATGGAACGTGCCGATCTGATCGACGTCGATGTAGTCCTGCACCCGCGTGTAGTACGGCGTGACGACGAACGTCCACCGCGTGCGCGCGGCATCGTGCCAGCCGAGCGTGGTGCTCACGGTGTGTGCCACCTCCGGCTCGAGGTTCGGGTTGCCGACGTAGGCGTTGACGTCGCCGAACCAGCCGATCATGGCCATGGCCATCGTTCCCCGGCCCCACGCGTAGCGTTCGTAGAGGTTGGGGGAGCGGGTCTTGCGGGCGTACCCGAGCTCGTACGTCGAGAGCGGATTCGGCTCGTAGCGGACCTGGGCGGTCACGTCGACGTTGTCGTCGCGGCGCGAGCGCTCGAGCGCGTTGAAGGCCCGTGCGGCGCGCGCGTCGGGGTTGTCCATCCCGCCGCCCATCCCGCCCATGCCGCCCATCGGGATCGGATCGCGCCAGTCGTACGGCTGCACGCGCCCGGCGTTGGTGTCGACGAGATCCATCCGCGCGCCGGCCAGGGTGGTCCACTCGCGACTCCACGCGGACTCCGCTTCGGCAAAGAGGCCGTACCGGCTGCGCTCGCCGTCGTTCACGTTGACGAAGGTGCGCGGCGCCATCATCATCGAGCCAGCCACCGGCGGCCACGCATCGTCGAGCGTGAAGCGGTGGAACTCGGTGCCGATCCGCAGGTCGTGCCGCTGGACCACGGGGATCTTCGCTTTCACCACGTATCCGAGGTCCGTGCCGCGCGTGTGCATCGGCATCTCGCCGGTCTTCTCCGGCGAGAAGAAGCCCATCTCGTGCTCGACGCCCTGCCAGTACGCGCGCGCGTCGACGGTGCCCCAGGCGTACGTTCCCGCGTAGCTCGCGTTGACGAAGTGTGCCTCGTTTCGCACCATGTCCATGTACTGGTTGACGTAGCCCTGGTAGGGGATGTGCTGGCGCCCGCCCTTGACCACGAACGCGTGGGAACCCTCGCGCGCGCCGAAGGTGAGGGCGTGGTTCTCGGCCTGGTAGAGCGTCGAGCGCACCGTGTCGCCGTTGCCGTCCTCGTAGCTCTTCACGTGCTCCACGGCGCCGCTGTATGCGAGGCTCAGCCGGCGGGTGGCGACCGACGTCGCGAGCGCGCCGCCGGCGCCCGTGCTGATGCTGCGGAAGAAGCCCGATAGACTGCCTTCCGTATGGAGGGTCTCGTCCGGACCGGCGAACACCGGGGGCGGCGACGTCACCGCGATCGTGCCGCCGAGGCTGTCGCCGCCCTGGCTGACGGGGGTGATGCCCGCGATCACGTCGATCGTCGCCACGTTGCTCGGGTCGATGTACGACAGGGGCGGATTCATGTGGTTGCCGCACGCCGACGTCGGCGCCACGCCGTCGACGAGCACGCGGATGCGATCGTCGTTCAAGCCATGGAGCACGGGCAGGCTGGAGACGCCGCCCGCCGTGTACTGGCTCACCCCCGGCTGGGCTTCGAGCAGCGTGGCGGTGTCGCCGGTCGTCGGCCGGGGGGGTGTCTCACGCGTCCCGGTCACGACGACCTCCGGCAGGCGGGTCGCGGTGTCCGTCCCCTCGCCGGGTTCGGCTTCGGCCTGACTGGCGAGGGCGACGGCGGCGAGGAGGGCGAGGCGCAGCGCGAGCGTCATGCTGGTCCTCTAGCAACGCCGGAAATCGTTCGGAACGGGGTGTGACAACGTGTCGCACCCCCACTGCAGCCGCGACCCCGTTGCGACGCCCGGTGTCCCGGTCCATGATTCGCCCGCCCGTGACCGACGTCTCCCGCCAGATTCGCGCGCGTCTGCCACCGCTCGAGTCCCGTGCGGAGGTGAGCCTGCCGTGGCTCGTCCGCCTGCGCTGGGGTGCCGCGGTCGGGCAGCTCCTCACGATTGCGGTGACGCGCCTCGGGCTCGGGATCGCGCTGCCGCTCGCGCGCCTGCTCCCGCTCGTCGCTGCGACCGGCGTGACCAACCTCGTGTTGGCGCGCCTGGTCGGCCGCCTGCGTCCGGTCGCGCCGCTGGCCTGCGGCGCCGTCCTCGGCCTCGACACGCTGTTGTTGACCGGCCTGCTGCACGCCACCGGCGGACCCTTCAACCCGTTCAGCGTCCTCTATCTCGTGCACATCGCGCTGGCCGCGGTCGTCCTCGGCGCGCGCTGGACGATGGCGGTCGCGGGCCTTTCGGTGGGGTGCTACGCGGCGCTGTTCCTCTCTCCCTTGCCGCTCGGCCTGCCGGGAGAGCACGTGCACGGCGGGGCGTTCTCGCTCCACCTCCAAGGCATGCTGGTGGCGTTCGTCGTGGCCGCGGCGCTGATCGCGTACTTCGTCGTGCACCTCTCGGCCGCGATCGAAGCGCGCGACGCCGAGATCGCGGCCGTGCGCGAACGTGCCGCGCGCCACGAGCGCCTGGCCGGCCTCACCACCCTCGCGGCGGGAGCGGCCCACGAGTTGAGCACGCCGCTCGGCACCATCGCGATCGCGACGCGGGAACTGGAGCGAGCGGTCGGGCGCTTGCCGGAGGCGCGCAGCGCGCCGCTGCTCGAGGACACGCGCCTCATCCGCGCCGAGGTCGAGCGCTGCCGCGCGATCCTGGACCGGCTCGCGAGCGATGCGGGCGAGGTGCGCGGTGAAGTGCCGGTGTGCGTCCCCGTGGAGACCCTCGTCGGCGACGTCCTGGCCGGGCTGCCGGCCGGGGAAGCGGCGCGCGTTCGGATCGAGGGCCTGCCGCTCGGACGGCCAGTCGCCGTGCCGCGCCGTGCGCTGGTGGCCGCCGTGTCGAGCCTCGTGCGCAACGGCCTCGACGCGACGGGCGCGGGGCAGGTCGTCGGCATCTCGGTCCGCGCCGCGGATGGTCGCTTGCACGTGACGGTGCGCGACGATGGGCCGGGGATGACGCCGGAGGTGCTCGCGCGGGCGCTCGACCCGTTCTTCACGACCAAGCCGCCCGGCCGCGGCATGGGGCTCGGGCTGTTTCTCGCGCGCACGCTGCTCGACGGCCTTGGCGGGCGGCTCACGTTGGACTCGACGCCAGGCCACGGCGTCACGGCCGCGGTCGAGCTGCCGCTTGGCGCGGAGCTGGCGCATGCCGGCTGAATTGGCGCGCTCAATTTTGATCGTCGACGACGACGACGTGTACCGCGGACGCCTCGCCCGCGCCTTCGAGCAGCGCGGTTGGGACGTGCGCACCGCGGCGGCCGCGCAGAGCGCCCTGGTCACGGCGGCGGAGGACCCACCCGAGGCCGCGGTGGTCGACCTCCGGCTGCCGGACGGGTCCGGGCTCGAGGTGGTGCGGCGGCTGAAGGCGCTCGACGCCGCGACGGCGATCGTCGTCCTCACCGGGTACGGCAGCATCGCCACGGCGCTCGACGCGCTCCGCCTGGGTGCGGCGCACTACCTCACGAAGCCCGCCGACGTCGACGACATCCTGGGTGGGTTGGCCCGCGCTGCGCTGCCGGCGGACGTGTGGCCCGCGCCGGCGGCCCTCGGCGAGGCGGATGACGTGCCGTCGCTCGCGCGTGTCGAGTGGGAGCACATCAATCGCGTGCTCGGCGACTCGGGCGGCAACGTCTCGGAAGCGGCGCGACGCCTCGGCCTCCACCGTCGTTCGCTGCAGCGCAAGCTGGCCAAGTATCCGGTGCGCCGCTGAGCGCCGGGCGCTACTCCGCGCGCGCGACGATCACGATCTCCGGCGCGTCGGCGTCGAATGGGCGCCCGTCGAACGTCCCGAGCAGTCGCTCGATCGTGAAGCCCGCGCGCGCGAGGAGGTGCTCGAGCTCGAAGCGGTGGAACCAGCGCATGCGGACGCGCTCGTGCTCCACGCCGACGACGGCGCCGCCGTGGCGGCGCTCGTAGCGGAGCGCGGCCGTGAGCGTCTGCGTGGCAACGTCGCGCGTGACCGTCACGAAGCGGATGACCTCGCACCCGTCCTGCACCCAGCGGGCGTCCGCTTCTTCGGGCTCGCGCGGGCGCGCGGTCCGCGCCGGGTCGGGATGGAACACGTCGAAGGCGAAGCGCCCTCCCGGCGCGAGGTGCCGGCGCACGGCGCGCAGGCAGGCGAGCTGGTCGTCGACGGTGTGGAGGTGCTGGAGGGCCCGGAACGCCGCGAACACGAGCGCAAAGCGCGCTCCTCCGAGGTCGAAGTCCTGCATCGGGGCGCAGACGAGATGAAGGTGCGGGGGCGGGTCCTTGGCCCGCAGCGCGGCGAGCATCGCGCCCGAACGGTCGAGCCCGGTGGCCGCGATTCCGGCGCGCGCGATGGGCAGCAGAACCCGGCCGGTCCCGCATCCCAGCTCGAGGACCGGGCCGCCGCTCTCGTGCGCGAGCGCGCGGTAGAACGCGGCGTCGCCGCTCGGATCGCGCAGCAGGGCATACGTGGGGTCGTAGTACCGCGCCCCTGCGCCCTCGTACTCGTCGGCGTCGGCCACGGTCCGACCGTAGCCCACGGCTTGCGCCCGAGGAAGCGCTCCGTAGCATGCAGGAGAGCACGAGCCCGTGCTGCGTCCCACTCCGGTCCCAGCACTGACGGTCGGCGAGATGCTCGCCGGCGCCTTTGTGCTCTACCGCTCTACTTCGATCGGCGAGCGCGCAAGGAGGACGCGGCGGAGTCGGGGTGTCGTCCCTCGTCCGGGTGCTGAAGAACGGGGCCGTCGGGGCCGGTGCGCGTTCTTTGGCGCCCTCACCCGAGCGACGCGGGGGGTGCGTCGGCCGCGGCGCCCGTGCGCGGGTCCCACCGCTCGAGCATGCGGCGCAGGTCCTCGGCCGTGCACGGCTTCGGCAGGTAGTCGTCCATGCCGGCCGCGAGGCACCGCTCGCGGTCGCCCTGGAGGGCGTTCGCGGTGAGCGCGACGATCGCCGTGCGGGGGCCCGCCGCTTCGAGCGCGCGGATCTCCCGGGTCGCTTGGAAGCCATCGAGCTCGGGCATCTGGCAGTCCATGAGGATCACGTCGAAGCGGCCGGGCGAGAAGAGCTCGACGGCCTCGCGACCGTCGGCGGCCACCGCGAGGTCACAGCCGAGGCGGCCGAGCAGAACGCGGAAGAGCTGCTGGTTGACCCGGTTGTCCTCGGCGAGGAGCACGCGCAACCCCCGAGCGGTCGACGACGTCGCCGGGTTGGCGCTCGCGGGATGGCGGCTGCGCGCCGCGGGCGCGTCGATGCAGAGCACCTGTCGGATCTCGCGGAGCAAGCGCCAGCGGCGGATGGGCTTGGTGAGCGCCGTCACGATGCCCGCGGCGGCGGCCTCGGTGACGACGCCGCGATCCGTGTACGACGACAGCAAGATGATCGGCGTGCCGGCCACCGCCGCGTGGTCCGCGATCGCACGGGCGAGCGCGAGGCCGTCCATGCCTGGCATGAGGTAGTCGAGGATCACCAGGTCGTAGTGCGTGCCGGCGAGCCGTGCCTCGCGGAGATGGAGCAGCGCCGCGGGGCCGTCCTCGGCCTCGTCGACGCGCATGCCCCAGGCTCCGAGGTACGCGCGCAGGACGGCTCGGTTGGTCGCGTTGTCGTCGACCGACAGGACGTGCAGGCCGCGGAGCGGCGTCGCGTCGGGCGGATCGTCGCCGGTGGCCGCCGTCGCCGTGCCGAGGCGCGCGGTGAACGCGAACGTGCTGCCCGCCCCGGGGGTGCTCTCGATCGTGATCGCGCCGCCCATGAGCTCGACCAGTCGCTTCGAGATCGCGAGCCCGAGCCCCGTCCCGCCGTAGCGGCGGGTGGTCGAGCCGTCGGCCTGCTCGAATGGAAGGAAGAGGCGCGCGACCGCATCGGGGGCGATGCCGATGCCGGTGTCGCGCACGGCGATGCGGAGGAGGACGTCGTCGCCCCGCGTCTCGACGAGGGTCACGTGCACGCCGACCTCGCCCTGCTCGGTGAATTTGACCGCGTTGCTCAGCAGGTTGAGGAGAATCTGGCGCAGCCGCCCGGGGTCGCCGGCCACCGTCGTCGGGACCGCCGCGTCGACGAGCGTCGTCAGCTCGATTCCCTGATGATGCGCCCGCCCGGCGAGCAGCTCGACGGTCTCCTCGACGGTCGATTGGAGGTCGAAGTCGATGTGCTCGAGGTCGAGCTTGCCGGCCTCGATCTTCGAGAAGTCGAGGACGTCGTTGATGATCGTCAGCAGGGCCTCGGCGCTCGTCCGCACGGTGTCGGCGAACTCGCGCTGCTCGGGCGCGAGCGCGGTGCCGAGGAGCAGCTCCGTCATGCCGAGGATGCCGTTCATCGGCGTGCGGATCTCGTGGCTCATCGTGGCGAGGAAGATGCTCTTTGCGCGAGCGCCTTCCTCGGCACGGTGGCGTGCCTCCTCGACCTCGGTGATCAGCCGCACGAGATGTCGCTCGTGTGCGCGACGGTCGTCGAGCAGCTGGCCGCGCTCGGCGGCAAGGTTGCGGGCGCGCTTCTCCTGACGCCGCAGGCTCCCGCCCACGGACGCGGCGAGGTACGCAGTGAGGCCCAGCACGAACGTCATCGTCACCCACTCGACGACGAGAAACGGGACGCTCTGGTTGAGGCAGAAGCCGGGCAGGAAGGCTGGACAATGATGGGTGAGCCAGCCGGTGTGTTCGCCCAAAAAGAGCGCGCCCATGGTGAGCGCCGCGAATGCGGCCAGCAGCGCAACGTCCGTGGCGGCGAGGTAGCTGCCGTACACGCAAGTGACGATGACCCACGCCGGCAGGCCGAGTGCCTCGGGGCCTCCGCTCAGGTGCCCGCCGGCGGCCAGGACGAGAACGTCCAGGATCGCGAGCAGGTTCATCGTGATGCGGTAGAAGATCGCGAAGCCGATCGGCCGGGTGTCGAGCCACCACCGCACGGCCAGGGCGGCGAGGCCGTTGTAGGCGAACACCGCGCCGATCAGCACGCCCGCCAACCAGAGGTCGGCCGCCTGCGGCGACACGGACCACATGATCAGGGTGAGGACGAACAGGGTCGTGCCGGCCGACCAGTGCAGCCAGATGACCCAGCGCACGCGGTCGACCAGGATGCGGATCCGCGGGTCCTCCGTGTGCACGTCGTCCGTCATCGAAGCGAGGGCCTCAGGGAGGAGTTTCGGCAGTCGTTCGCCGGGGCTGGAGTCCGGGAGACCGTCAACTTCGTGACGCTGACCTCCCGCTCCGTGGCGACCGAGGGGTTCGCGGCGCTCGCGCCAGTGTGATACGCGGACCGCGTGCCGGTGGGGGCGATGGCCCCGCTCGGCACGGGGCACAGGCCCCGTCCGCGCGCGGCCAGGTGGAGAGGTGAGGAGCGGGGGAACGGCCGCGGGGTGGGGTGTGCCTGCGCGCTGTTGGTAGTGGTTGGCGTGCTCGTGCCCGCGGCCGCACCCGGTCGGATGCTGCACGGGCGCTTCGCGGTCGCTGGCGCCCCGTTGCTCGACGGTGCGGGGGACACCACGGTCCTTGTCGTCCGATCGCGGGCGGGACGCCCTTCGGTGGCGCTCGGGACGACCTGTCCAGCAGCGCCGGCGCGGCTGCGTCCTCTCCGGCTCGGGGATGGCCGGCGTGTGGGCACGCGCCTCGACGTGCGGTGGCGCTGCGGGCCGGGTGCGGCTGCCGTCACCCTGCGCGCGATCGTGGATCGCGCGGGCCACAACCTCACCGGCGTCCTCCGCATCGGGGACGGGGTGCGCCGCGTGCTGGTGGCGCGCAATGCGCGCGCCGGCGCCTGCGCGCTCGCGCCCGGTGCGCCGCCGAGTTGCACGGGGCCGGCGTGCGCGTGCGCGGCGATCGACGCATGCCGTCCCCTCGTCGATCGCTGCACCCGCCGCTGCCGTGCGACCGCCTGTGCCTGCACGTGCGCCGCGCTCGAGCTCGAGTGCGGCATGATCTTCTGCGCCGAGTCGGGCCCGTGCCACGTCGCGCTCGCGGAGCGCGCCTGCGGCGCGGAAGTCACGCCGGCCTCGACGACGAGCACGACCAGCATCGAGACGACGTCGACCTCGACCTCGACGAGCACGACGGAGACGACCAGCAGCACGACGACGTCGACGTCCAGTACCTCGACGACGACCGAGCCCACGACGTCGACGACCGCCACGTCCTCGACCAGCTCGACGACGACCACGACCACCACCACGACCACGATCACCACGCCGACCACCTCGTCGACCGTGACGACGTCGACCACGAGCAGCAGCACCTCGACGACGACCGAGCCCACGACGTCGACGACTGCCACGTCCTCGACCAGCTCGACGACGACCACGACCACCACGACCACGATCACCACGCCGACCACCTCGTCGACCGTGACGACGTCGACCACGAGCAGCAGCACCACGACGACGACCGAGCCCACGACGTCGACGACCGCCACGTCCTCGACCAGCTCGTCGACGACGACGACCACGACCACCACCACCACGACCACCTCGACGAGCAGCACGACCATCGTGCCACCGACCACCTCGTCGACCAGCACGACGTCGACCACGATCGTGCTTCCGCCCGACGTGGCGCCCGGCCTTGCGACCGGCGGCTACCACACGTGCGCGCGCGGGACGGACGGCACGGTGCGCTGCTGGGGACACAACCAGTACGGCCAGCTCGGCGACGGGACGACGGCCAGCCACCTCGTGCCGACGGCGGTGCCGGGCCTCACCGACGTGCTCGGTGTCACCACCGGCGCTTCGCACACCTGCGCGCTGGTGAGCGGCGGTACGGTGCGCTGCTGGGGCCTCGGCACGGCGGGCCAGCTCGGCGACGGCACGTCGACGAACCGGCTCGTGCCGACGCCGGTAGCGTCACTCGCGGAGGTCGAGCTGGTGGCGGCGGGCGGCGCGTACACGTGCGCACGCCTGGCGGACTCGAGCGCGCGGTGCTGGGGCACCAATCAGTACGGCCAGCTCGGGGACGGGACGACCGTCCCGCGCGCTGCCCCCGTACGCGTGCATACCACGGGCGCCGTCGGAGCCCTCGTCCCGGGCAGCTCGCACGTCTGCACGCGACTGGCCGGTGGCACGGTCGAGTGCTGGGGCGGCAACTTCTACGGCGAGCTGGGTGACGGCACGACGACCAACCGGGCCGTGCCGACGCCCGTGCCGGACCTCGCCGGCGTGGCCGGCGTCGCCGTGGGCGACTACCACACCTGCGCGCGGCTCACCGACCGCACCGTCCGTTGCTGGGGCGCGAACAGCTTCGGCCAGCTCGGTGACGGCACCACCGACCCGCGCGCGCTGCCGACGGCCGTGCCCGGCCTCGCCGACGTCGTCGAGCTGACGGCCGGGGCGTTCCCCACCTGTGCGCGCCAGGCTGGGGGGACGGTGCAGTGCTGGGGCTACAACCTCTTCGGGCAGCTCGGCGACGGGACCGGGACGCCCCGACCGTCGCCGGCGCCGGTGACGGGGCTCGGCGCCGCCGCCGAGGTCGCGGCCGGCGACTACTTCACCTGCGCGCGGCTCTCGGACGGGACGTTGCGCTGCTGGGGCGACAACCTCCGCGGCCAGCTCGGCGACGGGACGACGCGCAACCGTCTCCTGCCGACGCCGGTGCTCTGGTGACCGCCGGGCCTACTTCTGCACGTACTCGGCGACCCGGTACGCCACGCCGTGCCCGATGAAGCGCGCGACATCCGCGCGGATCACGCGCTCGCCGTCGGGCGAATCGTACATGGCGGTCGCGAGCGCCTCGGGCGATGGAAAGTGCAACTCCGCGATGCCGTCGAGGTCCGGTCCGCTCGCCGAGAGCTTCTCGTCGACGACGTTGGTGACGTACTTCGCGAGCCCGGGGTGGTGGCGCAACGCGAGCGGGACGTGGCGATCGAGCCAGTGCGTGACGAACTCGGCGTGGCTCATGCCGCTGCGCCGTACGACGGGACAGACGAGCTTCACGCCCGGCGAGCGCCCGGTGGTCGGCGGGGGCGCCGGCGGTGCCTTGTGGACGTGCTCGGTGGTTCGGTAGGCATCCACCCCGTCCAGGAGGCCGGCGAGGTCGCGGGCGTCGGCGAGCGCGTCGAAGGAGAGCTCGTCGATGCCGTCGAGCGCGGTGGCGTCGGGGGGATTCCGCTCGACGACGTTCACGACGCAGCGGCGCATCGCCGGATGGTGGCCGAGGAGGCGCTCGGCGGCGCGCGCGGGCGAGCCGTCCGTCCGGCGGCGATGGAGGAGGACGAGCTTCACCATCAGCGCCAGGGCTCGACCAGGATCTTCGCGTGCGCGTCGGGCTGCGCCAGAGCCTCGAAGGCGCTCGGGACGCCGTCGACGCCGACGTGACCGGTCACGAGCGGCGCGACCGGGAGGCGGCCCTCGGCGATGTCGGTGAGCGTCTGCGCGAACTCGTCGGGCTGATAGCCGAGCACGAACTGCAGGCTCAGCTCCTTGTTGATGCCGAGCGCCGGCCGGATGCGGTCGTCCTCCATGCACACGCCCACCACGACGACGCGCGTCTCGCGCGGCACGTCGCGCATCACCTGGTGGAGCAGCCCGGGTATGCCGACGCACTCGAAGGCGACGCAGGCGCGCGCGCCGGCGGCCTCGCGCCAGGCCTCGATCGCCGGGCGTGCGGCGGGGTCGACGACGACGTGCGCGCCCATCTGCGCGGCGAGGCGGCGGCGCAGCGGCGAGAAATCGGCAGCGACGATCGGCTCGACGCCACGCAGCCGCAGCGCCGCGATCACGGCGAGGCCGACGGGCCCGGTCCCGATCACGAGCGGCACGTCGCCCGGGGCGAGCCGCGCCTTGTTCACCGCGTGCGCCCCCACCGCCATCGGCTCCGTGAGCGCCGCGTGGTCGGACGAGAGACCGTTCGGGACCGGGAGCAGGAACAGCTCCGCGAGCCGCATCAGCTCGCCGTAGCCGCCGGTGTACTCGTTCGAGTAGCCGATGCCCTGCAGCCCGCTCGCCCCGAATGCGATCGGCATCGAGACGACCCGGTCGCCGGCCTGGAGCGTTCGTTGCGTGCCCGGGCCGAAGTCGACGATCTCGGCGCAGAACTCGTGCCCCATCACGATGTCCTTTGCCGGGTCGAGGACGAAGGGCGCGCCGGTGTCGGCCGCGGCGTCGACCAACTCGTCCATGTGCCGGAGCGCGTGCAGGTCCGAGCCGCAGATGCCGCACGCGAGCGTCTTCACCAGGACCTCGCCCGGGCCGGGCTCCGGGTCGGGGAGCGTGTCGACGACGAGCGCCCGGTTCCGCATCACGACAGCGCGCATGCGCGGACCTCACACGAGGGTGCCCGCCGGGTCAAGGGCGTGGCGACCGGACTTGGCCGCCACGCCCTCGCGGTCAGGCGGTCACTCGGGGTCGGTCGGGTCGTTGAACAGCACGCCGAGCCGGATGCTCCCGTGGCCGAACTGCGGGAAGCCCGAGGTCGCCGGGTTGCCCGGGTCGAGGTTCGAGGCGGTGTCGTCGGGCGGGAAGAGGATCAGGGAGCCCAGGAAGTCGAGGAGCAGGAGCCGATCCTCCGCCTCGAGACGCTCGAACGCGTCGCGCGCGGCCTGCGCCTCGCCGCCGTGACGGAGGATCACCTCGGTCAGGTTGATGCTGCGCCCGTCGTGTCCGTAGGGCGCGGTCGAGCCGACGCCCCAGAGGGGCGTGGTCAGGAACTGGGTGCGGACCGAGCCGTCGTAGTCGCGCTCGTGGAAGGCCGCTCCCACGTCGTGGCGCTTCAAGTCGGTGAAGATGTTGCGTACCACGAACGGGGCGCCGCGCGGCGGGTGGAGCGCGGGGAATCCCTTCCCGTCGTCCCGGGTGTCGTGCAGCGGGGTCGCGGTGGCGAAGAGGCGGTTCAGGATGCCGTGGGTCGGGTCGAACGCGGTCTCGACCGATGCCACGCGCCGGTCGCGGTTCACCACGAGGTTCTGGACGTGGCACGACGCGCAGCCGATGCGCCCGAACAGCGTGCGGCCCTGGGCGATGCCCTCGGTCTGCTCGCCGGTGCCGGCCGCGAAGTAATTGAGGAGGTAGAACTCGAGGAAGTCGACGAGGCTCGTCGGCACTTCGTTGCGAACGCCGTCGCCGTCGGGATCGGCGTTGGGGTCGGCCGTCGGCGCGGCTTCGAGGTGGTCGATCCGCCCGTCGAGCACCATGCCCGCCGGGGTCGTGACCCTGCCGCCGCCGCTGGCGGCGACCGTGTCGGGGTCGACCGCGTCGAGGCCCATCTCGTTGTGGAGCGCCCCCACGACGAACTCGCGGATCGACACGGTGCCGCCGTGCGCGAAGAACGGCCGCACGCGGAGATCCGCGTCGACCCCCTGCACGCGGCTGGTGTCGACCGAGCCGTCGGGCCGTGCGGTGAGCGTTCCGTAGTCGATGCCCTTGCTCGCGAGTGGCAGCGTGACGGCGTCGTTGCCGAGGCTCGCCTGGGCGATGGCTCGCGAGCGGATCGCACGCAGGTGGCGCGTGATCTCGTCGGCGAGCATCTCCTTCAGCCCGAGGCCGAAGAGGTGCGGGGCGTCGCGACTGTCGGGGCGGGTCGCCACGTCCCCGCCGAATCCGGCCGCCCCTCGCGGCCGCCCGTGGCACCCGGCACAGCTGTCGGAGAGCCCGGCGCCGATGGCGAGGTCGGTGCCAACGTCGCCCACGCCGTCGTGCGCGCGCGGGCCTTGTCCCTGGGCGTGCGTGAACTTCCGTTGGAAGAGCTGGCGACCGCGACGGATCGCGCGGAACGGGTCGCGGCGGATGATGAACAGCGACGAGCCCGGTGTCGTTGCGTTCCCCCGTCCGGCGCCGATCTCTTGTGCGAGCGTCTTGGCGATGCCCTCGTGGGCCGCGTTGGGGGCGAGGGTCCGGTCGATGAGCTGTCCGTGCGCGGCGCTCGCCCAGAGCGCGAGCGCTACTGTGGCGGGCCGCAGCGACGTGCGACGAAGTGCAAGCATGGAGTCCTCCTCAGGGCGCAGTGGCCGGGGCCGGCGGACTCTAGGGCGGGGCGAGCGAAGCGGTCAATGCTTATTTCGTATCGGTGTGCCCATGGGCGTGCCTACTGGCTCATGTAGTAGCCGCCGTTCGGCGAGAGCACCTGCCCGGTCACGAACGCGGCCTCGTCGCTGGCGAGGTAGACCGCGGCCCAGGCGACGTCGTCGGGCGTGCCGAACCGACCCATCGGTGTGTCGGTCTCGATCAGCCGCCGGAGCCCCTCGAGCGGGGCGGTCATCGCCGTGGCGACGAAGCCGGGTGCGATCGCGTTCACGCGGATGTTGCGTGTCGCCGCTTCGCGTGCGACGGCGCGCGTGAACCCGAGGATGCCGGCCTTGGCGGCGCTGTAGTGCGGCGCACCGGCGCGGCTGGTCGTGCCCATGATCGAGCCCATGTTCACGATCGAGCCGGAGCCCTGCGGGGCCATGATCCTGAGCGCCTCGCGCGTACAGAAGAACGTCCCGTCCAGGTGCACGGCGATCATCCGGTGCCACGCCACGTCGGGCAGCATCATCGTGACGTCGAGGTGCGTCGTGACCGGCCCGCCGGCAGCCCGCTCGGCTGCCTGCTGCTGTCCGACCAGGCCGAGCATCTGGGCCATCTCGGGGGGCGCGTCCTCGATGCCGGAGATGCCGGCGTTGTTGACCAGCACGTCGAGGCGGCCGAAGCGCGCCGCGACCTCGGCGAACATGGCCGCGACGGCGCAGGAGTCGGCGACGTCACCGGCGAGCGCGGTGCCGCCGAGCGCGGTGGCCGTCTGCTCCGCGGCTGTGGCGTCGATGTCGTTGACGATCACCTGTGCGCCCTCGTCGCGAAAGCGCCGCGCGATGGCGGCGCCGATGCCGCGTGCCGCACCGGTGACGAGCGCGATCTTGCCTGCAAGCCGATCCATGGTGGCCTCATAGGCGGCGGGTGGGCCAGGGGCAAGGCTGACCCTGGTGGCGGCGGTCGGCGGTGGTGTAGGGTCGCCGCCCATGCTCCGCCCCGGCTTCGATTCGGCCACCGGCGTGTGCGCGGTGCTCGCATGGGCGGTCCGCCGGGACGGGGGCAGCCGCCGCGGGGGCGGGTCGGGCCCAGGGCGCCGGCACCGCCGGGGCCACCGCCGCGACGACCGCGCGCGGCCCGCCGCGCCGCTCATCCCCGAGGCCAGCCGCCTGGCCGCGACCGCCCCGGCCTCCGAGCCCCTCGGTCCGGCCGAGGTCGCAGAGATGAGGCAGCACCTCGCGTTCCTGCGGCGCTGGCGCGAGGCGCTGCGCATCAAGCTCAACGCCGCCGAGGACCTGCTCGTGAACGGTCAGCGCGAGCCGACGGATCGGGGCGTGTGTCGGCATCTGCTCGGCAAGCTCGATCGGGCGGTGCTCGACGCGGCGATCTCGCGTGAGCCGCTGCGGTCGGACGCGGCGGCGCGCGCCCGCATGCTCGCCGGCGCGCTGCGCGTGACCGCCGACGACGGCGTGCTGCTCTCCTACCTCGAGGCGCTCGCGCACGTGCGGGTGCGCGAAGAGGCGGCGGCCGCGTTTGCCGAGGCGGTGGGCCGGCTCGACTTCGAGGCTCTCTCGCCGACGCGGCTCGCACGCCTCCTCCAGGTGCTGCTCGACACGTTCGCTGGCCACGAGCGCGTGCAGGTGCTGTTCGGACTGCTCGGCCTGCCGGCGTTCCGGCGCGCGTTCGACGCCGCGGCAGCGACGTTCACTGGTGCGGTGCGTGAGGCGTTCGGCCCGCTGCACGCGCTGCAGGCGCGCGTCGGGGCCGGGGAGGACGTCGGTCCGCCGCCGGCGCTCGCGCTGGCGGGTCTCGAGCAGGTCCTGGCCGCCCCCGACCCGGCCGTGCGCGCGTACGACGAGGGCCTGCGCACCGCGATGCTCGAGGTCGCGCTCGATCCGGCCGTGCCGCCGGCACTCGCCGACCGCGCCGCCAGCGTGCTGCTGCCGAGCCTCGCCCGTGCGGGCCGCGCCCACGGCCGGCTCGCGCTGCGGCGCGCGGCGCAGCTGCTGGCGCGGCACGCCGACGATCGGGCCCGTGCCGTGCTCGACGAGCTGCGATGCGCGCAGCCGGGGAGTCGTACGGCGGACCGCTGGGTCGCGGCGCTCGACGCGCGCCGCCTCGGGCGGGTCGCGCTCGATGCCGACGTGCCGGCCGCGGGGCGGCTCGCGCCGGGCTTCTGGCTCGACGGCCAGCGGCCGGTGTGGGTGCGAACCGCGAGCGCGGACGCCGCCGCGCGGCTCGCCGGGGAGGCGGCGCTGCACGCGGTGCTCGCCGTCCCGAGCGTCGCGGTCGTGGTCGAGCAGGGCGTCGCGCACGGGAGCCCGTACGTCGCGGTGGCGGCTCCGGGGCGGCCGCTCGCGGCGGAGCCTCCCTCGGGCCCGCGTGCGGCGCTCGCACTGGCGGCGGCGATGGCGCGGCTCCTCGGAGCGGTCGCGCTGGCGGGGGTCGTGCTGCCCGACGCGGACCCGGGTCGCTTCCTGCACGACGCGCCGGCCGGTCCGACGCTCGCCGACCTCGACGGCGCGCGCCGCGTGCCAGCGGAGGAGGCCACGGCCGCGCATGCCCGGCTGGCGGCGGCGTTTGCGACTCGTGCGCTCGCGGGCGGCGCGCTCGTGCGCCTGCCGCTCGAGGTCGCGCACGCGGTGGAGCGCGCGCTGGCGGCGCCCGGCGACCTCGCCACGATCGTGGCCGCGCTCGACCGCGCCGCGCTCCACGCCCCACCCCAGGGGGGGACCCGATGATCCCTCCGCGTTGACGGACGCCCCGGCGGTGGCATACGAGCGAGCGAAGTGAACGCGTCTCGCCGCTTTCGTGAGGTCGACGTCTTCACCGCGGGGCCGGTCGCGGTCTGAGGGCATGGCGCGGGACGACGTCGACGCCCTCCTCGACCGCTGGCTCGCCGCCGGCGTGATCGACGGCGTCACGGCGGCCGCGATCCGCGACTTCGAGCGCGAGCGTCCGGCGGTGCAGCGGTTGCGATGGCCGGCGGTCGTGGCTGGCGCGTTGGGCGGTATCCTGGTCGGCGCCGGCGTGCTGCTGTTCGTCGCCGCGCACTGGGACGGGCTCGCGCCGCACGAGCGCTTCGCGCTGGTGGTTGCGATGGTGGCGGGGTTCCACGTGGCGGGAGCGCTCGCCGTTGCCTCGGGTGCGCTCGCCACGACGCTCCATGCCGTCGGCACCGTCACGCTCGGGGCGGGGATCGCGCTCACCGGGCAGATATTCCATCTCGACGCGCACTGGCCGACCGGCGTGTTGCTGTGGGCGGCCGGTGCGGCGTTCGGGTGGCTCGTGCTGCTCGACTGGCCGCAGGCGGCGCTCGCCGCGGTGCTCGTGCCGGCGTGGCTTTCCGCCGAATGGGTCGGGCGGTCGTGGTTCGCGGGGGGACGAGTCGACCAGGCGGTGCTGGCCGGCGGTCTGCTGCTGGCCGCGTTCGCCTATCTCGCCGCGGAGCGGCCGGCGGCGCGCCGTCCGGTCCGGCGCGCACTCGCCTGGGTCGGGGCGTTGGCGCTCTTGCCGTGCGCGCTGGCGCTCGCGTCCATCGACGGTGGTGCCCCGGGCTGGGTGCCGCCCGACGGTCGGACCGGCCGTTACGTCGTCGGCTGGATCGTCGCGTTTGCCGGTCCCGTGCTGGCGGCCGGTGTGCTCGGTGGCATGACCGGCACGATGGTGCTCGCGGTCGCGGCGGTGTGGGTGCTGATCGGACCCGCGGGGCCGCTGGCGATCGTCCATTGGACCGGCGCGTGGCCCTACCTCTGGTGGGGCATCTCCACGCTCGTCCTCATCGCGTGGGGCATCCGCGAGGCGAGCCCACGCCGCGTGAACCTCGGCTTCGCCGGCTTCGCGCTGACGGTGCTCGGTTTCTACTCCTCGACCGTGATGGATCGACTCGGTCGTGCCGTGAGCCTCGTCGGCTTGGGGGCGCTGTTCCTGGTCGGTGGCTGGCTCCTCGACCGCCTGCGCCGGCGGGTCGTCGCGCGCGTCCAGGAGGTCGCGTGACGATCGGGCGGCGAGGGCTCGTGCTCGCGGCGCTGCAAGTGCTCCTTCTGCTGGCGGTCGGCGCACGCTACCGCGCCGACCGCGCGCGCCTGCCGCGCGTGTGGGCCCGGACGGTCCCGTTCGACCCCGACACGCCGCTGCGCGGCCGGTACGTGAGCCTCGCGCTCGAGGTCCACGTTCGGGGCAAGCCCGCCGATGGTGGGGTGACACTCGCAGTCGACGGGGATCGGCTGGTCGCGCTCCCGTCCGTCAAAGATAGTTGGCTGCGGCTGCGACCGCCCGACAATGCCGGCCGCGTGGCGCTGCGCGACCCGATCGCCTTCTTCATCCCCGAGCACGTGCCCGACCCGTCGCGACGTCCCGCGGGCGAGGAGCTGTGGGCCGAGGTGAGCGTGCCGCCGCGCGGTATGCCGCGCCCGCTCCGCCTCGGCGTGCGCCGCGGGTCGGGTGCGATCGAGCTGCTCGACCTGCCCTGACGCGACCCGAGCATGCGACGCCGTCATCCGGTTCTCCGGAATGGAGGACCGGGGCGATGGACCGTCGCTCGTGCCCATCCTCGAAGCCGACGGCGTGCGGACAGGTCCATTCGCGGCGCCTCGCCCCTCATGGCGTCTCGCCTTCGTTGCGCGCATCGAGCTGCGGCAGATGGCTCAGCACGATCCAGTACACCCCGAGCGTCTTGATCACGGTGAGGAGATCGTCGAAGGCGACCGGCTTCGTCAGGTAAGAGTTGGCGCCCAGGTCGTATGCCCGGTCGATGTCCTTCGACTGGGCGGAGGACGTGAGCACGACCACGGGCAGGCGTCGAAGTCCTGGTTGCGAGCGCAGCCAGGTGAGCACCTCGAAACCCGAGCGACGGGGCATCTTGAGGTCGAGGAGCAGCAGGACCGGGAGCGGGTGGCGGCTCCGGTCCGCGTACGCCCCTTCGCCCGCCAGGTAGCGCACGGCTTCCTCACCGTCGCTCACGGTGTACAGCGGGACGGCGAGTCTCGTCTTGACGAACGCCCGGCGGATGAGGAACACGTCGTCGGGCTCGTCCTCGGCGAGCAGGATCGGGACGTTCGACGTCATGTAGCCTCCTCTTCCGGCAGCTCGACCCAGAACCGGCTGCCCTGGCCCAGGCTCGACTCGACGCCCACGTGCCCGCCAATACGCTCCATGCCCTTGCGCACGATGGCGAGCCCGACGCCGGTTCCGGGGTACGTTTCCTGGCCGTGCAGGCGCTCGAAGATGCGGAAGATGCGTTCCTGGTGTTCCGCGGCAATGCCGATTCCCTCGTCCTCGACCCACAGACGCACGCGCCCTTCCCGCCGCTCGACCCATACCCGCACGCGCGCGGGCTTGCCGGGCGGGACGAACTTGACGGCATTGCCGAGCAGGTTGGCGACCACCTGCGTGAGCGTGCCCGCGTGCGCGCGCACCCGGGGCAGGCTGGGCTGGACCCCGACCTCGGCAGCGCTCTCTCCCACCTGCGCCAGTGCCTCCCGTACCACGTCGTCGAGCCCCACGGGCTGGACCTCGAGTCGAGCCCGGCTGAGCCGGCTGTAGGCGAGGAGATCCTGGATGAGCGTTTCCATGCGCGCGCTGGCGGCCACGGTGCGGGTGACGTACTCGCGCGCGGTGTGGTCCAGGCGATCGCCGTAATCCTCGAGCAGCGCCTGCGAGAAGCCCTGCATGGCACGCACGGGTGCGCGCAGGTCGTGGGAGACGGTGTAGGTGAACGCCTCGAGCTCGCGGTTGGTCTCCTCGAGGGCGGCGGTCCGCTCGGCGACGCGCTCCTCCAGTTCGGTGGCATGCCGTTGGAGCGCCTCGCGCAGCGCCTTCTCCGCCTCGACTCGCTCGGTGACGTCCTCGGCGATCCCGATCGTCCCCACGACGTTGCCGGCCCGATCCCGCAGCGGTTCCACATGCCCATAGAGCGAGCGCGCTTCCCAGTTGCCTTCGAAGGTCGTCGAACTGCCGGCTCGGGCGCGAAGGTGGGCCTCGATCGACGGGTTTGCCGGGTCGGCCGCCGCCAGGTGCTCGATGATGCTCGTCCCCTGATCCGGAACATGGAATCGCCGTTGCATCGCCGCGCTCGCCGTTCGGTAGGTCACTCGCAGCTCGCTGTCGGTGGTCCAGAGCAAGGCGGGGAGCTGGTTGAGGACCAGGTTGAGGCGATCGGCGACCTCCGCGCGACGGATGGTTTGCGCGAGGACGTCGGCGACCACCTCGAGGAAGTGTACGTCGTCCGCCGAAAAAGTGCGCTGCCGGCG
This sequence comes from Binatia bacterium, assembly GCA_046327955.1. Taxonomy (GTDB): domain Bacteria; phylum Desulfobacterota; class Binatia; order DP-6; family DP-6; genus JAXLXP01. The sequence continues at coordinate 244,151 of JAXLXP010000008.1, forward strand.
CGTGTGTACGCCAAGGACACCGAAGGGGTCGTCGGCTGCGCCGATGACGACGCTGAGACCGCTCACCACGCCGTGCTCGTGGAGCAGCGGGGGCCCGCTGAAGCGGGTTTCGGTGCGCAGGTCGGTGACCACCACCGGTGCCTTCGCGAGGAGGGTGTACCCCGCCTGCGAATCGCGGTCGATTCCGACCGCGGCTCTGCCGACCACCCCTTCCCGCCAGCCGATGCCCGCCTGCAGGCGAAGCCCGCTCCGGTCGGGGAGGAGCTGCAGCACCTTGCAGTACTCCGCCTCGAGGACGTTTCCGACCACGCGGACCGCCTCGTCCAGAAGCTCGCCGATGTCCTTCGCCGCGAGTGCCCGCCGGCCGATCGTGGCGATTCCGGCCTGCCGTCGCGCGTACCGGTCCGCCGACAGGGCCGCCGCACGGCGGCGGCTTCCCACGTGTGCGATCAGCAATCCCGTGGCGATGAACAGGGCAAATCGCGGCAGCGGGTCGCCGCCGACGGCCAGGAAACCGGTCGGCCGGAACAGGAGGAAGCCCGCACCCAGTCCGCTCAGTGCGATCGCGAGCAGCGCCGGTCCCCCGCCGCCGTAGAGGGCCGCCGAGGTGATCGCGGCGGTGAGCGCGAAGAGCGTGGCCTGCCCGAACTCGTGCTGGAACACCACCGCTATCGCGAGCGCCGCCGCGACCGCGACGATGGCGGAGCCGTACCGTACGAGCCACGAGTGCATCCCCGGACCTCCAGCCAACCGCCCAACGGGCGGCGTGACGGGCGTGCCTCGAAGTCAACGGGTAGTTAGGTTGCTTCGGGTACGGCCGTCAAGGGGTGGTGGCACCGTCGCTCGCAAGCTCCCGGCGATCGGGCTCGTGCGGGGCTGCGTCGCGCAGAATGGCATGCCGAACCGGGCGCCAACCACCCAAACCGAGGAAGGTCTGTCCCGTCGTCGTCATTCAGTCGACGGCCGTCATCGACGCCGGAAGTCCGGGCATCGTGGTCGTGCCCACTACCAGACAGCATTCGGGTGAACGACCAGTGTCGCATCTGCTTCCGATGGACGGCCGCTGGCCCGGAAGACGTCGAGATCGCGGACTATCACAGAAGAGGAAAGAACGATGGCAAGGGTGAAGCCCGTATCGCCCGGCGAGTTGCTGCGCGAGGAATTCCTCATCCCGATGGGGCTGTCGCAATACCGCCTGGCCAGGGAGATCGGCGTGCCGGCGCAGCGGATCGGCGATATCGTCGCCGGGAAGCGGGCCGTCACCGCCGACACCGACCTGCGCCTCTGTGGATACCGCGGTCGCCGCATAGACGGCGCTCGGGGGAGCAAGCGCACCAGCGGGCGCCTGCCGGCGTTGGCGACGTCGCGGCGCAGGACGATTGCGCCTCGACAGGCGAAAGGCGTCCGCGTGCCTGGCAAGGCCGAACCAGCGCGCGACCGAGGCCCGGGCCGTCAGGTCGCACGGCTCGCTGAGAGGCGCCACGCGCACGCCGTCTCACCCGCCGCTGCGGACGAGCTCGATCAGGTGGAACCGTCCCGGGCGCAGCACCCACACGAGATAGCGGCGCGGGCAGTCCGGGAAGAGGTCGGCGGTCTCGTGGTCGTCGACCTCGACGACGTTCGGCAGCGGGCCCGCGTGGAAGCGCGCGAGCAATTCCTCGTCGCGCACGGTCGGCGGGAATGGCTCGCTCACGTCGTCCAGGTGGAGCGGGAGTGCGCAGGAAAGGCGGTCGTGGAAGCTCGCCCATGAGCGGCCGGCGAGGAGCGGAGCGAGGCCCGCGCGCCAGGGCCGCCCGGGGTGGACGTCGCGAAGCTGGCCGAGGACGTTCGCGAGCAGCAGCGCATGGTCGGGAAAGTCTCGGCCGAGCGCTGCCAGCGCCGCGGCGCTCGCGAACGGGTCGCGCGCGTGCCATCGGACACGCGCCGCGACGCCGGGGAAGCGGCGCGCGAGGAGGACGCGGGCGAGCGGGTCCGGCTCGATCGCATCGATGGTCGCGAAGCGCGCGAGAAACGCGGCCGGCAGGCACCATCCGGCGCTCGGCCCGACGAGCAGGAGCGCGGGCTCGGGCGGTGTCCACTCGGCGAGCCAGCCCGCGAGCGGCGTCGTGAAGCGCGACCAGAGCCGGCGGCGGTGGCGCAGCGCGCGCCAGTGGTAGACGAGACCGCCGGCCGGGCCGAGCAGCGCCACGCGTTCAGTAGGCGAGCCGCAGCCCGGGGCGCGGCCAGTCGAGCGCGACCAGGCGCCCGGTGCCGGAGAGCGTCACGTACGCGGTGCGCAGGTCCGGCCCGCCGAAGCAGATGTTGGTGGTGAGGGGGTCGCCGGTCGGCACGTGCGTGGCCGCGCTGCCGTCGGGCGCGAGCACGGTGATGCCGCCGTTGGCGATCGTCGCCACGCAGACGTTGCCGGCGCCGTCGACCGCGAGCGAGTCGAGGAGCTGGTAGCCGGCGAGGCCGGCGACGAGCCGCCCGCCGCCGGGCGCGAGCGGTGCGCCGGCGACGACCTCGCCCGGCCTGACGACCTCCCATGCCCAGACGCGCCCGGTGAAGGTTTCGGCGACGTAGACCGTGCGCCCGTCGGGCGAGAGGCCGACGCCGTTCGGGGCGTCGAGCGGAAAGACGACCTCGCGCAGGAGCGAGCCATCGGCGCGCGCGTAGTAGAGCCCACCGCGATCGCGCTCGCGCGCGCGGATCTTGCCGTGGTCGGTGAACCAGAACCCGCCGTGGGTGTCGAAGACGAGGTCGTTCGGGCCGCGCAGCGGGCGTCCGTCGCAGGCGGTGTAGAGGTCCTCGAAGCGGCCGCTGGTGAGGTCGACCACCTGGATGCGGCCGCCGCCGTAATCGGCCGGCTGCTCCCCCGGGACCGTGAGCGGCCCGACCCGATGCCACTCGAAGCCGCCGTTGTTGCAGACGTACACGCGGCCGTCGGGGCCGATCGCCGCGCCATTGGGTCCGCCGCCGAGGCGCACGACGCGCTCCACGCGGCCGTCGGCCGTGACGCGGGTGAGCGTGCCCGCCTTGATCTCGACCAGGAGCACGCTCCCGTCGGGCATGGCGACGGGGCCTTCGGGGAACTCGAGTCCACTGGCGATCTCGCGCATCGGGCCGCCGGGGTAGCATGCGCTCCCGGCGCAGACAATCCGCAAGGCCGCCGGCCTCAAGGTCTGGTCGAGACATGCCGAGAGTGCGGGGAGCCTCTCACGGCAAACGAGCAGGCAATGAGTCGCGACGCGAACGCAGTCCGGCAGGGCCGGCCAGGGACGATCGAGAGCATCATGACCACCACCGTGGTCACGATGTCGCCGGAGGCGTCCGTGGCGGAGGTGATCCAGATTCTCGGGGGGAACGGCTTCCGCCACCTCCTGGTGGTCGACGGTGCCGGGCGGCTCGCGGGTGTGATCTCGGACCGGGACGTGCTCCGGTGCATCGGACGTGGCGCGAACCCGGCAGCAGCCCGCGTGGCGTCGATCATGAACCGTGACCCGATCGTCGTGCGGCCCGACACGTCCGTGAAGGACGCGATCGACCTCCTCAGCTTCCACCGGATCAATTGCCTGCCGGTGGTGGCCGGCGGCGGCACGTTGTGTGGCATCGTCACCACCACGGACGTTCTCGCCGCGCTCTACGACCTCCTCGGCCGCCTCGAGCCGCCGAAGCCGCTTCCGGCGGTCTAATCGCGGGCGCCGGCCGAGTAGCGTGGCGGTGCAGGCTCCGCCGACGGCGCACGCACGTTGCGCTCGAGCCGCCCGACGTACGCGCGCGTCTCGGCGAAGAAGCTGCGGAGTGCATGCCTGCAATCGGGCGAGACCCGTCGTTTCGCCCGGCCCGCCGCCTGGGCCGCTTGCGCGAACACGCGGAGCGCCTTCGCAAACTGCCGCTTGGCGGGCTTCGTCGTGCCCGCGGCGAGTCCCTTGCTGGTGCGCGTGCACCCCTGCGCCAGCTTCCTGCCGACGACGGTTGGAACGGGCTGCGCGCTGCACGCCGGAACCTGGCTTCCCAGGTCGTTCGCGGTGACCGGGCGCGACTCGCACCCCGCGGTCGCGTCGCAAGCATCGACGGTACACGGATCGCCGTCGTCACAGGTCGAACTCGGCCCGCACGGCAGCAGCGTGGTGGTCGTGACCGAGGTCGTCGTGGTCGTGGAGCTGGTCGCGGGGAGGGGGTCGATGTCGAAGGTGATCTCGACTCCGCGCTGCTGCGGATCGAAGACGCGGTTCCTGACCGTGTGGAAGAAGTCGAGCCGCGCGAGGCCCTCGGCGTTTCCACCCCCGCCGCCGACTGCGGCCGTGACGGTGAGGTTCACCTCCAACGCGAGCGTCTCGCCCACGGTCGCGTTGAAGTCGATCCCATCGAGGGCGAACGGCGGGCTGCCGGTGTCGAATGCGATCGAGCGGGAGAAGTCCTGGTCCTGCGCGACCTCGGCACCGCCGACGTTGGGATTGGCACTGTTGCCGGAGTGGAAGACCTCGCCTGCTCTGAGCGCGCCCGTGTTGCGCATGGCGCTCCAGTCGAACTGGCTCGTGACCTGCCCCGTCGGGTCTCCTGGGTCGGCCGGGGTGAGGTCGACGATGCTCGCGCCCAGGCCGAGCGAAGCGCGCGCCGCGACGGCGCCGTGGGGACACACGATCGCCCCGGGGCCGCAGATGGCCCCATGCTGCCGGTAGAGCGTCGCGGTGAAGGACGCTCCCCCGCTCGCCGCGGTCGCGCTCGGAAACGTGTGCCCGTACAGATCGAGCGCGCCGTGCGCGCCGAATTCCCAGCGCAGTCCCTCGATCGGCGACCCCGGGGCGAGACCGGTCGTTCCCGGCGCGATCGTGACGTGATAGCGCACCTCGGTGTCGCTCTCGGCCGAGGCCTTCGACCTGCCCCCCAAGCCGGCGCCGGCCTCGGCGTAGGCTCCGAGGTCGCCGCCGCCGAGGTCGTCGCTGCCCGCATCCGCGAACCCCGATGCGACCGCGAAGGAGTGGCCGGCGGCGACGTTCCCGCGCACCGGGGCCGCGTGGATGCCGAAGAGGCGTGCGCTGTTCACCCGGTCCTCGGCTCGGTAGACGTTCCGGCGCGTGAAGAAGCTGTCCGAGTGGTCGTCGTGCGGACCCAGCTCCGCCTCGGTGGTCGAGGAGGAGGACAGCGCCGGGTCGTCGGGCACGAAGTAGCCGATGGCGGGCGGCGCCGCGGTGCTCATCCCCACCGAGGCTTCCACGACCGTGACCTCTGCGGCTGCCCGAGCGTGGCTCGGAACGAGAGCGCCGATCAGCAGGACCGACGTGACGCCCAGCCGGCGACGCAGGAGTGGCCCGCGGTTCGCCGAGGGCAGACGGGCCAGGCGCCGGCGAGGCGTCGAGTTCCGAGCACGGCGTGGTACGGCGCGCATCAGCCGTCGACCCTGTTCTTCCCCGGTACTACGCGGTGGACGACGCGCCGGTCAAGGGTGTTCGTGCGCCGCGGCGCGCGCGCCGACCAGCGCCTGCACCGCGGCGGTGAGCCCGTCGACGCTCAGGTGGAACATGGGGAAGAGCTTGCGGATGACGCGCGTCGTGTGGGCGTCGTCCCAGGTGTCGGACGGCTCGGGGTTGAGCCAGGCGGTGCGGTCGAAGTGGGTGGCGATGCGGTGCAGCCACACGACGCCGGGCGTGGGCGTGGTGACGCGCGGGTCGATGCCGCCGAAGCGTTCGAGCAGCTCCGACGGGTGCATCGCCGCGTCGCCGACCACGACGACCTTCCAGCGCGCGTCGAGGCGGCGCAGGAGATCGGCCGTCGGCAGCGCGTCGGCGCGCAGCATGCGCGCCGCGCGGTAGACGTGGTCGTAGACGCAGTTGTGGAAGTAGTAGGCCTCGAGGTCGCGCAGGCCGTGCTCTTCGTGCAGTGCGGTGAGGAGCTGGCTCACGGGCTCGTGGTACGGGTCCATCGTGCCGCCGACGTCCATGAGGAGCAGCAGGCGGACGTCGTTGCGCCGCGGGGCGCGGAAGACCAGCTCGATCTCGCCCGCGTTGCGGCAGGTCTCGTCGATGGTCTCGTCGAGGTCGAGCTCGGTGGCGAGGCCCGTGCGCGTGAGCTGGCGCAGGCGGCGCAGCGCGACGCGGAGGTTGCGCACGTCGAGCGTCAGGTCGGTGCGGTAGTCGCGGAAGCGGCGCTCCTCGGCGACCTTCATCGCCGAGCGCGAGCGGCCGGACCCGCCGACGCGGATGCCGGTCGGGTGCTGGCCGCCGTGCCCGAACGGCGACTTGCCGCCGGTGCCGACCCATTTGCCACCGCCGTCGTGGCGCTCGGTCTGCTCGGCCAGGCGCTCGAGGAAGCGGCGCATGAGCTCGTCGGAGGAGAGCTGCTCGAGCGCGGCCAGCTCCTCCGGCGAGAGGTTGGGGAAGTTCTTCGGGTCACGGAGCCAGTCGAGGAGTCGGTCGGTGACCTCTTCGCCGAAGGCGCCCTCGACGCCCTGGAAGACGCGCGCGAAGACACGGTCGTAGGCGTCGAAGTAGGTCTCGCTCTTGACGAGGCACGCCTTGCCGAGGTGGTAGAAGCGCAGCAGGTTCGAGCCGTGCAGCCCCTCTTCGAGCGCGCGCAGGAACGTCTGCCACTCCTGCATGGAGACGGGCACGCCCTCGTCGCGCAGCCCGTAGAAGAGGTCGAGGAACATGGCGCCTACTGGTTGTAGCGCGGGCCCAGCTCGGCCCAGCTCTGCGGGTAGCGGCCGCCGCGCTCGTCGAAGGTGCGAACCGCGTCGACGTCCTGCTCCTTCTTGAGCAGCGCGCCGACGAACGGGAGGTGCGCCTCGAGCTGCTGCTGCGAGAGGCCCGAGCGCAGCAGCGCGCTGATCCAGTCGACCAGCTCCGACGTCGACGGCTTTTTCCGCAAATCGTTCTGCTCGCGCAGCCAGTAGAACTTGATCAGCACCTGGTCGAGCAGCTTCGTGTCGAGGTGCGGATGGTGCACGGCGACGATCTGCCGCATGAGCTTGGGGTCGGGGAACTCGATGTAGTGGAAGATGCAGCGGCGCAGGAAGGCGTCGGGCAGCTCCTTCTCGTTGTTCGACGTGATGATCACCACCGGCCGGTGGCGCGCGAGGACCTCCTCGCGGGTCTCGACGATCGAGAAGCGCATCTCGTCGAGCTCGCGCAGGAGGTCGTTCGGGAACTCGAGGTCGGCCTTGTCGACCTCGTCGATGAGGAGCACGTGGCGGTCCTCGGCGGCGAACGACTGCCCGAGTGGTCCGAGCCGGATGTAGCGCGCGATGTCGGCGACGTCGCCGGTGCCGAAGCGGCTGTCGTTCAGGCGCTGGACGGTGTCGTAGACGTAGAGACCGTCGGCGGCCTTGGTGGTCGACTTGATGTGCCAGGAGAGCATCGGCATGCCGAGGCCCTCGGCGACGTGCCGAGCGAGCACGGTCTTGCCGGTGCCGGGCTCGCCCTTCAGCAGCAGCGGCCGCTCGAGCGCGATCGCGCAGTTGACCGCGTCGACGAGAGGGCCGGAGGCAATGTAGCCGGGGGTCCCGGCGAAGCGCTTGAAGCCGTTCGTGTCTCCCATGATGGGGCCGAGACGTACCGCCCGGGCCGAGCCCGAGCAAGCGCGGGTGGCGTGGCGCGGCGGGCCACCGCCCATGGCCACGGGAGCCCCACGAGCCTAACGTCGGCGTGAGCGCCGGCCGGGGTGCCGGGATCTGGGGCAACCGGATCGACGACGACTGCAACGGGATTGCCGACAACCGTGCGGCGTGTGCGCCCGTCAACCACGGACGGGCTACGGCGAGCCGTGACGTTGCAGTCCGCCGGCCGTGAGATGTCCGGCGTGCACCCCACGCCCGTCGTTGTTGACACGGGCACGATCGCTTCGATACTCCGCGAGCGTCGACATGCCACACGGTGGAGCCCTGAGCGTGCGGCGGAGGGTGGTAACTGGGGTCCTGGTCTTCGCCCTTCTGCTCCTGTGGTATGTCGCCCGTTACGGCGACTGCACGAGCTACTTCTTTCACTTCGATGACTACTGGCTTCTCGGGGACGCCAGCCGGGTCAGGAGTGTGCAAGACGTCTTCAAGCCCGGCCGCACCGCCTTTTTCCTCTACCGGCCTCTCTCGCAGATCGGTTACTTCACCGCTCTGCGCGAGCTGGTGGGGTACGATGCGGCGGCAAATCACGCGGTCCACCTCCTCGCCCACGTGTGCAACGCATTCCTGGTCTACGGCATAGCCTCGATTGCCCTGCGTTCGGGGGATGTCCCGGAATCTGCTGAACGGCTGACCTGAAACCAGAGAGAGCGGCGGCTCCTTTCCCCGTCCTGTAAAGGACGGGTCACCACAACCAAGGGAAAGGAAGCCGCCATGAAGAGAAGTCGCACAGGATCGTCCGCAGAGAAAGCCCCCGCTGCCCCGCCGGCCGTGAGCGTGCAGGTGCCGCTGCCGCTGATCGACGTGCTAGCTGACATGAAGACGTCGTTCTTCGGTCTCTGCCTGACCGCGGGCCAGCAGGTCTTCCAGGCGATGATGGAACAGGACCGAGAGCAACTCTGCGGGCCGAAGAATCTCCCGAATCCCGATCGGCGCGCCATCCGAGGGGGCAGTGCACCGAGTGAGGTCGTGCTCGGGGGGCGGCGCATCTCGATGCCCCGGCTTCGAGCGCGCAGTACAGACGGCAAGGAGCTCCACTTGCCGAGCTTCAGCTACGCCAGCGCCCACGACCCCCTCGACGCCTACACGCTCGAACAGATGGCCATTGGCGTCGCCACGCGGAAATATCGTCGCACGCTCGATCCGCTGCCGGGCCACGTGACCGAGCGAGCGATCTCGAAGAGCGCCGTGTCCCGTCGCTTCGTCGCGCTCACCAGCCACAAGCTCACGACGTGGATGGCGGCGCCCCTCGATGGCCTGGACATCCGCGTCCTCTTCATCGACGGACTCCATTTCCGGGATCACGTGATTCTCCTGGTCCTGGGCCTCGATTCGCACGGGGTGAAGCATGTGCTCGGCCTGCGGGAGGGGACGACGGAGAACGCGACAGTGTGCAAGGGATTGCTCGCCGATCTGCGGCAGAGAGGTCTCGATCTCGACCGCCCGGTGCTGTTCGTCATCGACGGCGGGACGGGACTTCGGAAAGCGATCCGAGACTCGTGTGGGGACGTGGCCCTCGTCCATCGCTGCCACGTCCACAAGAGACGGAATGTCTTGGAGCATCTGCCCGAAGCCATGCGGCCTCGGGTGAAGAAGGCGATCAACGAAGCGCGGCCTGGCCGATGCCGATCTCGCGCGGCGTCGTCTCGAGCAACTCGCTGCCGGTCTCCACCGCACGCACCCTGGAGCTGCCGCTTCCCTTCGAGAAGGACTCGACGAGACGCTGACCCTGCAACAGCTCGGCGTCTCCGGCGCCCTCTACCGCACACTGCGCTCGACGAACGCGATCGAGAACCTCAACGGCCTCGTCGGGCACTTCGTCCGCAACGTGCGACGATGGCGAGACGGCCACATGCTGGTCCGTTGGATCGCTGCGGGGCTCGAAGAGGCACGTCGAAGCTTCCGTCGCGTCCGTGGCTACACGGACATTCCGAAGCTGATCGCCGCACTCGATCGCCGAACTCTGGACACGAAGAAGGAGGTCGCGTAGACGCCCGTCAACCGAGCCGCCGCTCTCGACCGTTCAACAGAGAACGGGACGACCCCTGCGTTCGCGTTGGCTCGGTCTGGGCGCCGCGCTGGTCTATGCCGCTGCCCCCGGGCATGCGATCGCGGTGTACTGGATCGCTCTCTACAGTATGACGGGGACGGTGCCCTGGTATCTCGCCAGCCTGTGGATTTGGCTCGGCGGAAGCGAACCCGGCGGACCAGGGGCGTTGCGTCGCGCGGCGGCTTTCGCCGGCTTCATCGGCGCGCTCTTGTCGAGCGAGCATGCCATCACTCTCCCGGTGGCGCTGTTGCTGGGTTCGGTTCTCATTCGGCAGGATCGGTGGCGTTCTGCAGCGACGCGCCTCGCGCCCTTCTTCGTCGTCTCCTTGGGCTACGCCATCTTCAAGATGGCATACATGCGGTGGGGACTGGACAGCGACTTCCCCAATCCGGTCGGGGCCGCCGTCATCCGCTTGAACTATCAGCCGGTGATCGACGTGACGGCCTCACTGCGCCTGCTCGGATTCTACACCGGGTGTGCGCTCGGCCTGATTTTCGACCCGGCCGCGGACGCGCCCAAGTGGTATGCAATCGCCGTCGTCATGCTCGTCATCACCGCTGCCGCGGCCTGGTCGGCGCGGGTCTCGATCGTGGCGCGGCGCATTCTGTTTGGGTTGCTGCTGTTCATGACCGCCCTGGCTCCGATCCTCTTGCTGCCCGGGCACGTGTACACGTACTACGTCGGTACGGCGGCAGCCGGCCTCGGCATCGCGATAATGGCGGCGGCAGGCGCCCTGGGGCGCGCCGGTCGTGCGGCGGCGGTCGTGATCGTCGCACTGATTCTCGTCGTCGAGGTGACCTGGGCCGAACCGCGCCTCTGGCGCGACGGCGAGTTCGCATTCTACCGCAACTTTCAGCGTCTGGCCTTGCGCTGGATCGCGGGGGCGGAGCTGCTGGCTGCGGCCAACGCGGGCGTGACCCAGATGGTCGTCCAGCGCGATGTCGTGACCGAGCGCGTGTTCAACCAGGGGATGGCGCAGCGGTTGTTCCTCGGCGCCTCGTATCAAGTCCGCCTGGTCGACGACCTCAGTAAGCCGCCACTGCCCGGCACACTCATTCTCAACCCCCTGCCAGTCTGGACTCGCGGCACAAACTATCCGGGCAGGCAGGCGCGCTTCGACTGGCTACGCGGCAGCGATCCCTGGGCAAAGGAGTGATCGCCACAGCGGCTGTTACCGGGCGCTTGCGAACGGCTCCTGCGCACCTCGGCTGGGCCGAGCAGGGCGCTGCCCAGGACGCGGGCCGCCGGGTCCACGCGTGGGGGTCGGACTCAACTAGACCAGCCTCCGGAAGACCCGGAACGGTTCACTCGGCGAGTGGCCTGCGCTGGCCGACTACCTCGATCGCATGCAGCGCCGCCCCGGCGTCCGCGCCGCCATCGCGACCGAACGGCAACTGCTGTCGGCCTGAACGGAGATCCCGATGAAACTCTCGATCGTCCTCTACGACGGCGTCACCGCCCTCGACGCCATCGGCGGCTATGAAGTGCTCTCCCGCATTCCCGGCATGGAGGTGGAGTTCGTTGCTGCTCGCCGCGGCATCGTCGCCGCCGACACGCGCCGGCTCGGCCTGCTCGCGTTCCGCGACTTCGCCGAAGTCGGCAGCACCGACATCCTCTACGTGCCCGGCGGTCCCGGCGGCTACGTCCGCGAGACCGACGAGCCATTTCTCGACCACCTGCGCGCGCTCGACCGCACGTCGACGTGGACCGTGGGGATATGCAACGGTGTCGGCGTGCTCGCCGCCGCCGGCATCCTGAAGGGGCGTCGTGCCACCACCAACTGGTTCTACCGGCATCGGCTGGCCGCGCACGGCGTCGAGTTCGTCGCGGAGCGCTACCACCGCGACGGCAAGTACGTGACCAGTGCTGGCGTGTCGGCCAGCATCGACGCCGGCCTGTTCCTGACCGAACTGATCGCCGGGGAGATGGTCGCGAAGGCGATCCAGCTCGGCCTCGAGTACTATCCCGCGCCGCCGTTCCCGGAGCGCTCGCCGCTGGAGGCGCCGGCGGAGGTGCAGGCGATCATCCAGGCGTTCGAGGCCGGCGGGCGCGAGATCCTGATGGCGCAGCGCCCGCCGTTCACGGGTGTGTTTGCGGTGGTCGATCCCCACGGCGGTTGATCAGCAGACCGACCCGCGACGCAGTCGCGGGGACGACCCCGTCAGCCGTCCAGGGTGATCTCGAGGATCATCCGCTTCTCGAGCCCGCCGACGAATCGGCGCATGAGTGTGCCCAGCCGCATCTGCCAGCCATACTTCGCGTCGAGCGCATGGTAGGCGCGGGCCTCGTCTGTGGGACTCTCGACGATCCGGCAGGTGCCGTCGCGCCATGTCCCCGATACCGCACCGAACATCCCACAGCGCGCCACCTGCACGCGCGGGTTGCGTCGGATGCGTTTCACCTTGAAGGAGTCGCGCAACGTGAAGACCACGAGCGTGCCTTCGAGCGGTGCCGCCCAGACGGGTGTGTCCACCGGACTGCCGTCGCGCTTGTAGCTGCGCAGGCTCACGTAGGTGTCGTCGTCGAACGGGGTACCCATCGACTCCCTTCATGCCACGAGAGGACGAGGTGGAGATAGGCGCTCGCGCCACGCGCCGACCTCCATGATGGCCAGTGGTGCGACGCCGAGGGCCGCGCCAGCTGGGGAGCCGCGGCAGTGAAAGGCGATGGTGAGCCTCGCCGAGATGCTGGCGCAGAAGGCCCCCGAGCTGAAGGCCGCGTATGGGTTCTGAAGCGCGGCGCCACCCCCCCTGCTGGTCTTCGTGCTCGCGCTCGTGGGCTGCACGACCACGCACGGGCGGCTGGGGATCGTGAGCTTCCCGCCCGAGGTGGTCGCCACCAAGCTCCTGCGGCCGAGCGCCGTGGGGCGCTCCTGCGCCACCTGGGTGCTCGGGATCCCGGTGGGCGCGGCGTTGGGAACGCTCGAGGAGGCGGCCCGGCACATCCTGGTCCTGCACGCCGAGGGCACGCTCGTGAGCAACCTCGCGATCACCCGCCGCACGTTCGACGCCGGCGTCGTCACGCGCCGCTGCGTCGAGGTCCGGGGCGACCTCGCCCGCGAGATCCCGAGGCTGGTCGTCCCGGTGCCCGGTGGCCACGACGAGCACAGCGGCCACCACCACTGACCGGCTCAGGGGCTCGGGGTCACCAGCGCGAGCGCGGGCACGCAAACGCCGGTCGGGGCGCCGGCAGTGATCGTTGTGGCGTGGAACGCGGTCTGGATGGCAACCGGCCCCGCGGCGGCGCCGGACGGTGTCGTCTGGTAGCAGGCGAGGTAGTCGAGCGGGTGGACGAAGCTGCCGCCGTCGACCCCCGCCGGCACGCAGAATGCGAAAGGCGCCCCCAGGGTGAGGCTCTGCGTCTGGAACGCGTCGGTGACGTCGTGCGCCTCGGACAGCGCGTTGCCACTGGCGACATGGCAGACGTAGTCGTCGATCGGGGCGCCAGCCTCGCTCGCGACACACAGGGCGAGCGGGTCGCCGAGCGTGAGCGCCTGGCTGCCGAAGCGATGGACGATGTTGGCCGTGCCGGCGAACGGCGCGCCCGGATGATCGTAGCAGGTGAGCGCGGTCGTCTGCGGCGCGGGCTGCGCTCCATCGACTCCCGCCGGCGCGAGGTAGAGCTGCACCGTTCCCAGATCGACGGTCTCCGCGCCGAGCTGGGTCACGAGCGCGACGGTGGGCGCGTCGGGCCCCGTCGCGGCGTAGACGCGGTATGGGTCCCGCCCGCCGCCCGGAACGAAGAGCGTCGTGGTGGTGGTCGACGAGGTGGCGGTGGTCGTGGAGATGCTGGCCGAGGTGGAGGTGGTGGAGGTGCTCGTCGTGGTCGTGGTGGAGCCCTCGAGCGGGAAGAGGCGGAGGGTGAGGGCCACCGAGTTCTGCGCGAAGAGGCCCCGCGATATCGGGCCGGCGAGAGAGCTGGTGGAGTTGATCGCCTGCGACGTCATGATGACGCTCATGCCGTTCCATCCCTCTCCGCTGGCGAAGAACGCAACGGTCCTCGATCCGGCCGCCTGGCTCACGACATCGGCCACGGGCGTGGAAGCGAACGTGCTCACGTATCCGCGCGTGTGCGTGTCAATCGTGCCGCCGCCTGGAATGGTGATCTGTCCCGGATCGAGGACGCTGCTCACCGTGCCGCCGATCTCGTAGCCGAAGTCGGCGGCCGGGTCGGAAGCGAAGATCTTCACGCGGAGCTGTGCCTGCCCGGTCCCGCCGGCCACGCCGCCACTCGTGTTATCGGCATAACTGAAGCTGGTGTTCGCCGAGGCCGTGGCGACGGCCGTGACGATCAGCTCGTCCCCAACCGCCTGGGACGCGACGTTGCCGCTCGCCGCGCTCGCGACGTTCGCTTGGGCCAGCCCATCGGGCGTCTGCCCCTCGCCCGAGCGCGAGGCGCTCATGGGCACTTCGGTATCGGTGGGGGAGCCGAAGACGTTGTCCTCCAGCTCCACGTTGTACTTGCCGCGCTGGCTCGAGATGCGGATGCCGTACCCGGCTTGCCCCCTGGCCTCGGCGATCTCCACCCTGAACGTGAGCGAGCCGGTGGGCTGGTCGACGGTGGCCTGGGCATCGTCCGCATCGAGCACGGTGCCATCGGGGGCGCTGCGCGCCTCGGCCGTGACCTGCAGCGTGGCGGCCCCGAGCGTCGCGGTGGCCGTGGTGGCGACGACCCCCTGCGCATCCGTCACCCCGGTGGTCGCGCCGAGCGAGCCGCCGGTGGCGGAGAGCGCCACGTGCACGCCGGCCAGCGGGACGAGCGCGCTGTCGTTCCCCGCCGCCTGCACGCGCACCGTGACCGGCGCCGCCGTGCCGGCCGTCACCTGCGCCGGCAGCGTCACGTCCACCACCACCCGCACGCAGCGCTTGAGGCCCAGCTCCCGGTCCCGGGTCGTCGTCCCGGCCGTCGTGCTGAACAGGTCCGAGTGTGCGTAGTAGCAGAGGATGTCGAGGTCGGTGAGCGCCGCCTCGCCGAAGGGCACGTCCGCTCCGGCGATCGTCTGCACGGCCACGCCGTGGTCCGACGCCCCGTGCGGGGCGGAGCCCACCCGGTCGAGGTCGAACCGCTCGGCGCGGTTGGTGCCGGTGAAGCCGTCGCCGTTGAGATCATGGCGGCCGTAGTCGGGGTCGGCCGGCTGCACGACGTCGTCCGTCAGGGGGTCGATCAGCGCCGCGAGCCACGCGGCGACGTCCGTGTCGTCGAACCGGCCGTCGTCGTCGAGGTCGAGCAGCGCCAGGCGCACCGGGGCCGTCGCGGGCTCCGGCAGCACGACGTCGTCGAGCGCGAGCACGGCCGCGTAGGCGTCGACGACCGGGGCCGGCGGGAGGGCCGGATGACATTCGGGCGCCGTATCGAGCCCCACGGGGCGGGCCGTCACGCGCAGCAGCGTCGCCAGCTCGGGCGCGGTGAGGCCGGGCTCGATCGCCCAGAGATAGGCCGCCAACCCCGCCACCTGCGGTGTGGCCATCGACGTGCCCGACCAGCTCACCGGGGCGCCGATGGAATCGCTGAACGAGAGCACCTCCGTGCCAATGCCCGCTACGAGCCCGCCGGTCTTCGAGCCTTCGTTGAGGCAGAGGGGGGTGAATGGCTGGACCGTCGTTGCCGCCGCGTTGTCGACGACGAGCGTGTTGAGGAGGTTCGGTACCGACTGCACGCCGTCGGTGAGGTTGGCCAGCACCGCCGCCGCGCTGAAGGCACTGTTCGTCTCGCCCCCCGGGGCGAGCGGGCTGTCGCTCGCATTGCCCGTCGAGGTGGCGTGGAAGAGCCGGCCCTCGAGCCCTGCGCCCCGTACGCGCTGGATCCACGCCACCGCCTCCAGCATCGCGTTGGCGGCGTTGCCGCAGGTTGCACCCGAGTTGACCGTGCACTGATTGAGGCTCGTGTTGAGGACTGCGTTGCCCCCCGCCGCGGCGAGCCGCTGGATGGCCCGGTTGCTCCCGGTGGGGACGTCGATCGTGCCGGTGGCCTGGTTCAGCTCGACCGCGCGCAACTGCACCGTCCGGGGATAGATGCCCGTCACCTGCCCGGCCGCGGTCGGCGCCCCGCCGAAGCGCCCCGCCATGATCCCGAGCACGTGATAGCCGTGGTCGTAGGGGTTGCCGGTGGCGAAGTCGGGATCGGCCGTCGGCGTGAAGTCGTTGAGCGTGTGGTCCGGCACGCCGTTGCCGAAGTAGTCCATGACGACTACGAGGGGCTCGCGGCCCGCCTGCATGGCGGCCCGGGCGTTCCAGGCGGCACCGGCGCGGATGGCGAGGTGGTGGTCGAGCCGCGGCGGCTCCGCGGGTGCAAACGGCCGCGAGTAGTTCGGCGGCACGAGGTCCGGCTGCGGCAGATAGGCCAGATGCGCGAAGCGCACGCCCGCGAGCCGCCCGACGCGCGCCACGAGATCCTCGAGCACGGCGACCGACCCGGGATCAGGCAGCTTCACCACCAGGAGCGGCACGCCGGCCAGCGCGCTCACCACGCCGCCGCCGAGGGCGTCGAGCACGGCGTTGGCCTGCGCCACGGTGGCCTCTGGGGCCAACGCCACCTCGAGCACCCGGCGGGCCACGGCGCGGCCGTCGGCGTCGAGGCCGATCGCGCTCGGGGGGTGCGGCGTGGCGTGGTCGATGTCGCGCAGGACGCTCAGCAGCGGCGCAGCGGGGTCGCCGGCGAGGCGCTCGCCCGCGGGGGCCGCGCGACGCGCCAAGAACCGCCGCGGCTTCCTCCCCTTGATCGCAAGCCGTGCGGTGAGGGTCGTGCACGCCGCGGCGATGCGGCCCCGCAGCCGCAGCGGCTTCGCCAGCCCCTCGCAGCGCCAGGTCGCGCGCACGGTCGTCCCGCGGCGCCGCGCCCGTACGATCGAATCCTGTGCGACGCAGGTGTGCCCCAGCGTGACGACCGCCGGCTCCCGGAACACCGCCACCGCCGCCGCCGGCGTCCGGCCCGCGCCCACCTGCAGCGGCTGGCCCTCGACCACGAACTCCGCCGGCGGACAGCCCGGCGGCGCGGCCAGCAGCCCCGCCGGCCATAGGAACACTGCCACGAGAACGAGAAGGCGGCCGGCCGGAATGCGGAACATGACGTGCGCGCAGGACCTGGGGCTGCGACGAGCGGCGGACCTTAGCCGACCCGCGTGCGCCCTGTCCAGGCGCGGCGCTATCCGTAGCGATGCGCATGTGTCGGAGTCCACCGCCCTCGTGATCGAGCGCAGCGAAGGCCGCTCCGGACCGGCGCGGCCTTCACTCGAGCGTGAGCCGCAGCGTCAACGGGTGCGCGAACTGGCGCTCGGCCCGGTCGAACCAATAGGAGTGCTCCGATCACGTCCCCGCGATGGCACCGACCTCGGCGTTCACGGAATCGAACCGCGCATCTCCAGGACGATACGAGAGAAGCTGGATCCACGCTTCGCCCCAGTCGACCTGGAGAAATTCCCCCGGCAGCCCCTCAAACCGGATCACGGGCGGCGCACTCGCGGCTCGCGCCCGCTGCTGCCGCTGCACTAGCCGATACCAGGTCGCCGCGCTCGCCGTGAACGGCGTCGTCGCGTCCGCACGCGCCAGCTCGAGCATGCGCTTCACGGGCAGCCCGGTGTCGAGCCACTGCCCGATCGCTGGCTCCCAGCCCGCCCAGGCGCTGAGCGGGATCCGGCGCCGACAGCGGTGTCCCTCGGGCTGCGTCAACGCCCGGGCTTCCGTGCGTCGCTCACAGCCGACCTGCGCGGCGATCGCTGTCTGCGTCAGACCGCGCTTCCGTAAGTATATGGATCGTGCTTCGTGCCATGGCTCCAAGCATCCTCCGCCACCCCCCCAACCGCTCGGTGACGGTCGAAGGGGCTGGCCGCAAGCCGTGGCACATTTTGGGTGAGAATGGATGGCGCATCCTCACTGAGAATTTACATGAACATCCCAACTCGCACGAAAGTGCGGTAGGAGAGGGTCATGGGGAAGCGGAGGACGAGGCGATCGTTCTCGCCCGAGTTCAAGGCGGAGACGGATCGGTGGGTACAGACGAGTCTCGCCACGATCGCGCGCGAGCTCGATCCGAACTAGATGGCGCTGCGCACGTGGGTGCGGCAGGCCGAGGTCGATGCCGGTCGGGGACGCCCGAGGGTGTTGACGACCGATGAGCGCGAGGGGTTGGCTCGGCTGCGGCGAGACGCGAAGCGGCTGCAGATGGAGCGTGACGTCCTAGACAAGTGTGTCTGCACTGCTTTCGAGGTCGATACGTCGAATGCGAATCCGACGATGATGCAGCTCCCCATCATTTCGAAGCTCAAGCTGCGAGCTGCAGATTGACGAGTGTAAACTGAGACGACACCTTTCGGCCCGTGGAGAGCATGCCGGCATCGCTGAGCGAGCTGGGGCCCCGCGCTGCCCCCCCCCCTGACGCTGCAAGGAGGATCACGATGATGACGAGCCCTGTCCGCCTCGCGACGGCCCTCGGGTGCTGCCTGGGGGTGGCCGCGCCGACGCCCGCTGCCGTACTCTGCCAGAAGAAGTCCGGGGCAGTGTTCGTGCGGGTCGCATGCAAGAAGAAGGAGGCAGCGGTCGATCTCGCGCAGTTTGGGGCCGTGGGGCCGCAGGGACCGCCGGGCGTCGGTCCGCTGACGACGTGCCCGGCGGATTCCGTGTTGGTGGGCACGACGTGTGTGGACAAGTACGAGGCGAGCGTGTGGAGCATTCCGGCTGCCAGCACGTCGCTGCTCGCGAGGGTGCAGCAGGGGACAGTGACGCTGGCCGACCTGGCGGGCGGCGGGGCGACGGAGGTGAGCCCGTCATCGTCGTGCACCCCGGGTTTTCCCGGGACGTTCCCGGCCAACGGCAACTGGACGGGCCCGCTCTACGCCGTGTCGGTGGCGGGCGTGCTGCCCACGGCCTGCGTCACCTGGTTCCAGGCCGAGCAGGCCTGCGCGCTCTCGGGGAAGCGGCTGCTGACCGACGAGGAGTGGCAGCGGGCGGCGGCCGGGACGCCTGACCCGGGCACGGACGATGGCAGGACGGACTGCGACGTGAAATCCCCGGGCCCGGTCGACACCGGCTCGCGGTCGAGCTGCAAGTCGGCGTGGGGCGTGTTCGACATGGTGGGAAACGTGGAGGAGCTGGTGGCGGACTGGGGCGAGCAGCCGGCGGGCTGCACGAACTGGGCGAGCAGCTTGGGCGACGACCGCACCTGCATGGGTGGCAACGGCACGAATAACCTCGCCGGCGCGCTGATCCGCGGCGGCTACTGGAACGACGGCACCGATGCGGGGGTCTTCGCCGTCTACGGCTTCGGCTCCCCGTCGCTCGCGGGCGGCGGCCTCGGGTTCCGGTGCGCGCGCTAGTGCACCGCCAATGCAGGGCTCCTGACCCATGCGTGATCATTCCGGCGAAACCGGGGTCTCGACGTGGAGCCGGGGTTGGTGCCAGGATAGATGGAGGCTTCCTTGTTGACGAGGGCACAGAGCTCGGCGAGAGCGCGCGTCGCCCTGGGATTCGTGAGGCCATGGAAGCGCACGATGCGCCGCCGAGCCTGCTGGTCGGGGATGATGTCGGCGGGCTCTGCATCTGGCTCTGGCTCTGGCTCTGGCGGCTGTCGCGCTAGTAGCGGTCCGATGCCGAAGGCGACCCCTGAACCCAGAAACTGCAACAGACCTGATGGCCGTGCCCGAGGGCTCTGTAACGTCCGGGCAGGTCGATCCGTCTAGAAGGGCGTGACCGAGGTCGTGCCCATGTCCACTTCACGGAGAATGCCTGGACCGAGCGCCGGGCTCGACCCCGAGACCGCAGCTGGCCTTCGGAAAGAACTGGTTCGCTGCCTGGCGCGCCGCGCAGGCAACGCAGATCTGGCCGACGATCTGGCGCAAGAAGCCTTCGTCCACCTCCTGCGCGGCCTCCCGCGCTACCGTGGCGCGGCGGCGCTGACCACCTGGGCGCGACGGGTCGCCCTGAACGTCTGGCGGGATCACGTCCGGCGTACCGCTGCCCGTCCCGAAGGCCACGTCGAGGTATCCGTCTCCGCGCTGCTCGACGCCCTCGAACCAGCCCTCCAGTCGGACCGTGTGGAGGTTGCTCACGATCAGCAGGTCACCCACGAGTGCTTGCTCGACGCCACCCGTCAGGTTCCGCCGGGGCCGCGGCGTGTGCTGCTCCTGCACGACTTCGGGGACATGCCGCTGGAGGAGGTCGCCGCCGCGCTCGGCTGCTCGACGGCGACCGCGCGAGTTCGCCTGCACCGGGCGAGGAGACGCCTCCGCGAAGTGTGCCGCGCGGACTGCGCGTGTGAGCCCGCGAGCGATGGCACCCCGGTGTGTGCGCCGAAGAGCCCGAAGCGTTCGTCCACGGCGCGGGATGCGAAGCCCGCGCGAGCAAGGAGGACCTAGCCATGGAATACGTCCTGGACGCCAAGACCCAGCTTCTGGTCGCGCTCGGTGCGGCGGCGGCAGCGAGGTGCCAGCACTGCTTCGCCACGCTCTACGGTTCCGCCGACAAGCTGGCCGTGACCGATCGAGAGGTCCGGGCAGCGGTCGCCATTGCGATGAAGGTCGCGGCCAAGTCGCAGGACTTCATGGCGGCCTTCATCGAGCAGACCACGACAGGGGCAGTGCCGGCGGGGGAGACCTCCGGCGGATGCGCCTGCGGGTGATGCGATGACGAGCCGGCCATCCCCGTTGGCCTTCGGTCTTCGCGAATCTCGGCAGTCGTGCCGCGCGGCGCGCGAGATGACCACCCCAGACTCGCAGGTGCGCTCGATGCACTCGGTGACTGAGCGCCTTCGCCTTCTTAGAGGCATCCTCGGGCGTCTCGGACACTGGCGACGTTGACAACTCGAAGGCCGCACGCGCAGTCTGCGTCATGCCTGTTCGACGTAGCCGTGGCCATTCGTGGTGCTCCGTGCTGGTGGTGGCCTTCGTGCTCGCGGTCGCCGTACCGGTGGGCGATACCCTCGCTGCGTGCCGAGAGGACGGGGCCTCGTGTCGCAAGAACGCGAAGTGCTGCGGCGGCGTGTGCGCCAAGAGCAAGCCCGGGAAGCGCCGCAAGGGCTCCTGTTGCACACCCCGCACGTGCGCGGAGCTCGGGGCCGGTTGTGGGCTCGTCGGCAATGGCTCGTGCCCCGACACGCTCGATTGCGGTGAGTGCGCGCCGCCCGCGGTGTGCGGCGTAGAAACTCCGAACGTGTGCGGCACCGTGACCACGAGCACGGCGAGCACGAGCACGACAGCCAGCACGTCGACGACCTCGACCACCGTGGCCCCCTGCGTAGGCTTCGCACAGTCCTGTGTCGCCGCTGGCGGGGGCTCGAACTGCTGCGCCGGGCTGGCGTGCGCGAATACGGAAACCGGAGTGACGGGGTTCCAGTGTCTCCCGTGCGTCGCGCCTGGGGCATCCTGCACGATCGGCGGTGCGCTCTGCTGCGCTGGGTTCTCCTGCTACAACACCGAGGCGGGAGCGACGGGTTTCCAGTGCATTCACATCCCCTGACCTCCATCGGCGGAGCGTGAGCCTCGGTCAGATGGACGAGGCGATCTCGCGTCACTGAGTGGATCTTTTACGCGGCGGTCTGCGTCCTCGCGGGCGTGGCGGTCGTTCCTTGACGGGGCCGAGGCCGACGAGTCGGTGCGCGTCGTGCTGCTCCGCGACGGGGGGAGCCCGGGAAGCGTCGCCGTTGGCGTCGACAGTGTCCCCCGGGCGGGAGGGCACACGAAAGCAGACCCGCGACCAGGTTCGGCCGTCCGGAAATGTCTGGCGGGCGAACGGCGCAACGCGGGCTCTCCCTGCAAGACTCCGCGACAACATCTCCACCGCGCTGCAGGTCCTTGCAGGGAGCCCGTCGGTCTCCCGCCGCGCATTCGATCCGGGTGGCCGGCATGCGCGTTGCTGTGGTGGGCATGGCGAGAGGACGAAACCTCATGTGGGCGTTGGTCGTTGTCGCGTCCGTGCACACGACCGTTGCAGTCGCGGGAACGTGGACGCTCATCGGCTGGAACAACCTGGGCATGCACTGCATGGACGGGGACTACACCGTCCTCTCGCTCCTCCCCCCCTACAACACGATTCACGCCCAGCTGATCGACCCGCAGGGACGCATCGTCGCAAGTCCCGCGGGTATCACGGTGACCTACGAGGCTACCGCCGATCCCGATGGTTCGATCAACACGACGTCCGCCGGCAAGACGAATTTCTGGGACCACGTCCTGGCGCTGTTCGGCACGTCCCTACCAGTCGACGTGGGATTGACCGGCCTTCGCATGCCCGGCCCCGGCAACGGCGCCAAGGCGATGTCGTTCGATGTTGCGCGCGGATGGTTCATCGCCGAGGGCGTACCGATCACCCCCTACGACGACGCGGGCAACAAGAACCCGTACCCACTCATGCACCTGGTCGCGCGGAGCCCGACGGGAACCATTCTCGCGACCACCGACATCGTGCTGCCCGTCTCCGACGAGATGGACTGCAAGACCTGCCACGCCTCGACTGCGGGGCCGGCCGCGCGGCCGGCGGCCGGCTGGGTGAACGATCCCGACCCGCAGCACGACATGCGTCTCAACATCCTGCGCCTGCACGACGAGCGGCAGACAGGGGATTCGATCTTCAGCGCGGCGCTCGCCACCGTCGGATACGACGCCGCGGGTCTCTACGCCACCGTGACGACGAACGGGAAGTCCATCCTGTGCGCCAGCTGTCACCTCTCAGAGGCCCTGCCCGGCAGTGGACAGCCGGGCATCCGGCCACTGACCCAGGCGATCCATGGGCGCCATGCCGCCGTGGTCGACCCACTGACCCAGCGCTCGCTCGATGCGACCGACAATCGCTCCGCCTGCTACCGCTGTCATCCGGGCTCGGAGACGAAGTGTCTCCGCGGCGCGATGGGCGTCGCCGTCGCGCCCGACGGGACGCTCGCCATGCAGTGCCAGAGCTGCCACGGCACGATGACCACGGTCGCCGCACCGACACGAACTGGATGGCTGAACGAGCCCACCTGCCAGAACTGCCACAGCGGCACGGCGACCCGGAACAACGGCCAGATCCGGTACACGTCGGTGTTCGACGCACCGGCTCACCTCCGGCAGGCCGTCGACCAGACGTTCGCCACCAACCCCAATCAGCCCGCCGCGGGACTGTCGCTCTACCGCTTCTCGTACGGCCATGGGGGTCTCGCCTGCGAGGCGTGCCATGGCTCGACGCACGCGGAGTTCCCGAGCTCGCACCGCAACGACAACATCCAGAGCGTCCAGCGACAGGGGCACGTCGGTCTGCTCGTCGAGTGTGCGAGCTGCCACGGCACGCAGCCCGTGACGGTGAGTGGTGGACCGCACGGCATGCACCCCGTGGGGCAGAGCTGGGTGAGCCAGCACCCCGATGCGGTCGAACAGGCTGGCGCGAGCGCATGCACCGCCTGCCACGGCGCCGACCTCCGCGGCACGGTCCTGTCGCGCTCGCAGGCCGATCGCACGATCTCGGCGTTCGGATCGAAGCGCCTGTGGCGTGGCTTCCAGGTCGGCTGCTACACGTGCCACGCCGGCCCGGATGGCGAGAACGCCAACCCGAATCGCGCGCCCACCGTGCAGGACGTCCGGACGACGACGCCGGTCGATACGTCGCTCCGGCTCGGTCTGATCGCCAGCGACGCCGACCGCGATCCCCTCACGCTGCGCGTCGTCTCCCAGCCCGGCCACGGCACCGTCGCCCTGTCGGGGACGGCCGCCACCTACTACCCAGACGGCGGATTCACCGGCACCGACACGTTCACGTTCGCCGCCTGGGACGGTTCGACCGATTCGAATCTCGGCACGGCGACGGTGGACGTCGGCGGTGCGCCCGGCTGCACCTATGGGCTGACGCCCACGGCGCGCACCTTCGGCCCCGGCGGCGGCAGCGACAGCGTCGCCGTCACGACCGCTGTTGGGTGCCCCTGGACTGCGCGCAGCGACATGCCCTGGCTGACCGTCACGTCGCCCGGCGCCGGCGGAGGCAACGGAGCCGTCGGCTACGCCGTCGCGCCGAACACGAGCAGCGCGGCGCGGACCGCCACGCTCGCGATCGGCAGCGCGACCTTCACGGTGACGGAGGCCGGCCTCGGCGGTACCGGGGCGGACCTGACTGCGCAGTGGCTGAGTCTGACCCAGAGGTGCATCGGGGCAGAGGAGAACGTCCGGTGCCGACTGCGCGGCAAAGTCCTCGTGGTGAATCAGGGCTCCGCACCGGCGAGTCCGTCGCTGCTGCGCTGCTACCTGTCCGCGACGCCGGCGGTGGATAACGGCGCGACGCTGCTCAAGGAGGCGAAGATCCCCTCCCAGCGGGCGGGCCAGGCTCGCAAGAAGGGGCTCGGCGTGCGGCTCCAGGGCGGTAGCGCCTCCGGGCAGTATGTGATCGCGGTCGTCGACGCCACCAACGCCGTGGCCGAGATGGACGAGACCAACAACGCCGTATCGTTCGGCCCGCTGCCCTGAACGGCGGTGACTTGCGCTCCGATGAGCCCGACCTTCGCGGAGCCGATCGCCGTCACCTGTGCGGCGGCGCGCTCGCCGTGCCCGTTCGCCTATTGCGCCGCGCCCTGACTGACCACGAGGTCGACCGGGCCCGGCAGCGGCAACTGCGCGCCAGGCAGGGGCTGCTGCGCGATGACGACGTCGGGCGGAACGGTGTCGGAGGTCTCTTCCGCGATCGTCCCGAGGGAACAGTGCCCCTGCACGAGCAGGTCCGCCGCCTCCGTAAGTGGCTGGCCTTCGAGCGCCGGCACGATGCACGCGCCGCTCCCGGAGCCCCCTCCGCCCCCGGAGTTCCCGCCGCCCGACGTCCCCCCATGGCGCGCGGGTTGGAAGCGGAGCACGAGACTCAGGTCGCCCTCGGACGAATACGCGTAGTGGGACTGGCCTTGATCGTATTGGAAACGGTCGTCGGTCACCGGCAAGCGCACGTGCGTCGTGCAGGCAGCGTCTTGCACCGCGTCGCTGGCGTGTCGGGCGACCGCCTGCCGGCACGCATCGACCGTGGCCCACGGTCCCGCGAACTCGAAGACGAGACCGTGGTTCGCGCCGGGAATGCCCGCCGTCCCAGTCACGTCGTGCACGGCGATGTACTGGCCCGAGAAGAAGAGCGTCCCATCCTCGGGGGCGCCGCTGCCTTCGCCGCACGGGGTCTGTGACAACTGCTGGTTGACCCCGACGCCGGGAACGCCGACGGCGAGGGTCCACGGCCGCGCCTTGCTGCCTATGGTGAGCCGCCCCTCGATCGCGAACCGTTCCGGCGTCGTGAGTTGGACATTGCAGACGTCGATCCGGTTCGGAGCGTTCCCGCTCCCCGGGTCGAACTCGAGGATGTGCTCCTCAGTCCGCGGAAATGTCATGGCCGAATCCGCAGCGAGCTTGACGTGCGAGCGTTTCGCCTTCCGCGACGCCCGCGTGATCACCACATCGGCGAAGCGCCACGTCGCCTGCCACGCGTAGTCGGCGTGGACCAGATCCTCCGACATGGAGGTTGGCCCACCGACGGCCGAAATGAGATCCCCGTGGCCGCTGCGCGCGAGCGTGACGGCGAGGGACAGTCCCCTGGTTGGTCTGGCCCTTGCCGGGACCGGTAAGACCGCGGTGATCGCGAGCCCGAGTCCGAGCGCGAGAAGGCGAGGCGATCGGCAGCACCGCGTGGCCAACAGATCGGGAGGGATACCGTGGCCGCAGCACGCGCGCAACATCCGGCGTCCGTCTGCCCGGCTAAGGTGCTCGCAGGCGCTGCCTGCGTGCCTGCGCTCCAGCCTCGTCATGTCCCGCCGCGCATCGGTCGGGAACCTCAGCGAAGCGAAGCCGCAAAGCGCCCGTCCCCGTTGCGGGCGATGTCGCCGCTGCCGAACACGGTCTCCTCGCAGTCGGGGGCGTCGGAGCCGACGAGCTGGACGACGACGGGTGGGACCAGGGGAAGGGGGACCGCGTCGAGGTGGGCCCCCCTGGCTTTGAGCTGGACGCGGGCGGTTCCGGGTCCCGGTTGCAGCTTCATCGATCGAATGCCGCTCGGGCTGGCGTCGGCATCCTTGAAGCGCAGGCCGGCCGAGCCGGCGTCGGTCCACTGCGCGGCGTCGGGCCTGGTGCTGGTGGCGAGCAGGCGGCCGACCGCGTCGTAGAGACAGAGCGCGATTTCGGTCGTCGTCGCCGGCGAGCCGAACGACGCGACGCTGCCCTCCTGCCACTTCCACTGGAGCGAGCGCTTGTCGGCGGCGGCCGGTATCGAGAGCTTGAGTGAGCCCGACGCCGCGACGCAGCCGGCGACCGGCGACGAAGGACATAGTGACGTGCGCGTGACGACGGTCTGGGCAAACGCCGTCGCCGTCGCGCCGCCGTCGTCGCGCACGGTCAGGCGTGTCCAGTACGTTCCGGGGCTGGCCCAGGAGTGATTCGCGGTGACACCGGTGGCGGACGATCCGTCGCCGAAGTCCCAGTCGCACCCGGCGATGGTGCCGTCGGAATCGGTCGAAGTGCTCGCATCGAAGGAGCGGACCTGGTCGTACGCGACCTCGGCGGGTGCGGCGGCGATGGTCGCGACCGGCGATGCGTTGCCCGCGACGGTCTCGTCGAGGATGTAGACGTGGACCTGTTCGGGGCCGATCTCGCCTTCGAGGTTGCCGGCACTCACCGTCATTCCCGACTCGCTGCGCGAGGGAAACATCGCGGCGATCGCCGCGTAGGCCGGTCCGGGGAGAGGGAGCGAGACGGCGAAGCTCGACGTGCGATGCGTGTTCAGCACGGCGACGACGACCTGGTGGTCGAGCTGCCACAGGCCCGCGTGCACGCGTTCGAGACCGGTCGGCACCACGCGCAGCGTGCCGTCGAGCAGGAAGGGGCGCAGGGATTTCACTTCGGCGACCTGCTTCGAGAGATCGGCCCACAGCGCGGGCGCGGCCGAGGGCAGCAGCGTTCCACTGCCCTCCCACATCGTGTACCAGAGAATGCCGTTGGCGCCGCGGATGAGCGGCGCATAGAGCAGGTTGCGCGCCTCGCGCAGTGTCGGGTAGCGGCCGAGCGCGCTCTTCCACTTGTACGACTGCACGTTGGCGACCCAGGCCTGGGGGGTGCCGGCGAGCTGGGCCCGCACGTAGTCGAACTCGTCCATCGCCTCTTCGAGTTCGTATTCGGCGGGATAGCTCTCTTCGGCGATCGGGTAGCTCTGGAAGCCCATGACGTCCATCGTGCCGGCGTACGGCGCGACGGTGGCGCCGGGGAAGGGTGTTCCGCTCGCGTAGGTGAGGCGGTTCGGGTCGAGGCCCTCGATCACGTCGCGGCGCGCGGCGACTTCGGCGGGCGGATGCGCGACCGGACCGAACGTGGGCGCGTTGAAGTCGTCGCGGATGTTCCAGCCGACGATGGACGGGTGAGACTTCCACTTGTTCACGAAGTCGCCGGGGCCGCCCTCGGGCCACGGGATCTCGGCGATCATCTCCACCCCGCGCGCCGAGGCCGCGTCGAAGAGCGTGATCATGTCGTCGCGCCCGTCCACCGTGGCATGCACGAGGTCGAAGCCGGCGTCGGCGATCGCGTGCAGGTCGCCAACGGCCTTGGCGCCCTGGCGGTCGCCGATCCACGAGACGTGGTAGATGCCGAGCGGGAACCACGGAACACCGTCCTTGAGGATACGGCCCGACGACTCGACCGACGCATTCGCGGCCAGCGACGACGTCGCGAACGCCGCGACGGCCGAAACGACGACGAGTGACACCAGGATCCGACTCGCCCGCATGCCGCCCCGAGTCCCTAGGAGCAGGTGCAGATGTTCCCGCTCGGGCTGCAGCTTTGCCCCGCGGCGCTGCAAACGCCGCCGGTATAGGTGACGCACGGCGAGCAGAAGCACATGGTCTGATGGCCGAAGGCCGTCACCAGCGTGCTGCAGAGACCCGTGCTGTGCCCCGTGTACGCCTTGCAGTTGTTGACGAACAGAATTCCCTTGGGCGAGCAGAAGAAGTGGAGCTCGTTCGCACTTGCGCCGAAATTTCCGCAGGTGCCGTTGTACATGTCGATCGCCCCGCAGCCGCAGGCGCCCCAGGGCGGGTTCGATGGATCGCGGAGACATTGCGTGCCGACGGCGCCCGGGCAGTTCATCGATGTCACGCCGTGGCGGCCGTCGCACCATACCCAGGTGTTGCCGTCGGCGCAGTAGCCGTACTGGTCGACCCCCGTGCCCACACAGCTCCCGCCCAACTGGACGCACTTGGTGAACGTGGGGTCCGGGAGGTAGCCGCCGTCGCAGGCGCACGACTTCTGATCGGCCGAGCACGTCGAGTGCGACGCGCAGGTGCCGCACACGCCGCCGCACCCGTCGGGGCCGCACGACTTCCCGGCACACTGGGGCGTGCAACCCCCGCCGACGCAGTGCCCGGAGAGGTCGCAACTTGTTCCGGCAGAACAGATTCCGCACGAGCCGCCGCACTCGTCCGGACCACAGGTCCGCCCCGTGCATTGGGGCGTGCAGGTGCACTGTCCGCCTCCGCCGCAGCTCGTTCCCGCGGCACACGTCCCGCACGTGCCGCCGCAGCCGTCCGGCCCGCACGCCTTCCCGGCGCAGTCCGGGGTACAGTTTCCGCCGGCACAGTGTCCGGATGCATCGCAGCTCGTTCCCGCGGCACACGTCCCGCACGTACCGCCGCAGCCGTCTGGCCCGCACGCCTTCCCGGCGCACTGCGGTGCGCAACAGGTCGCCGGGTCCGTGCAACATCCCACGCAGGCTCGGCGCGTATTTCCGCACGCTCGGATGGCGGCGGTCTTGACGCCCGCGGCCTGCCGCACGCACAGCTTGCGGGTTCGTCCGCCGCCGATGCATGCCGCTTTGGCCGAATCGAACTGCTGTACGGCGGCGCCCTTGCAGGATTTCTGCGAGGCCCGGCAGTCTCTCGCACACGCCGTCGCCGCGCTGGCCGGCGCTGCCAGCATCCCGAGCCCCGCGACGACCAGGGCGGTGGCCCACAACAGAGCGGTGACCCGCACGTGGTACGAAGAGATCGAAGGCATCGTCACGTCCTCCAGTGGGCCCTCCCCGTACAATCTGGCGGAGCGGCAGGCAACAGTTGTCCCACTCTCGGCTGCGGCCGTTCAATCGCAGAGGCTGCGGCATCTGCATCGGTGTCGCGGGCATGTACGGCTTCATCGGGGTGCGACCTGTCGGTCGCCTGCCGCTCAAGCGGCTGGCGACGCGGGTGCCAATCCAACGCCGCGACAGTACGGCCGCGACGGTCCCGGGCCTGGGAGGCAGGAAGGGAGATGCTGCGACCAGGGATGAGACGTGCGCGCCGCGGCCGTATCCTCGCGGCCGGTCTCGCGTCGGGAAGGCTTCGGTGCCATCGGGCCAGGCTCTTCGGGAGGAGCGTCGCGACTCGACGAGAGCAGGCATGCAGGTTGCAACGACCGGCGTCGTGGTCGGCCGGCAACTGCGACGCAAGCTCGGATATGCCCTCGTTGGAGTAACGCTCGGCGGCCTCGGCATCGGCTGGCACGGGCGGCCGTCGGACGAGGTGATCGTCGCGGCGATCAGGGCGCGCTCAGCGGAGCACGCGCAAGCGACGATCACCCTCGTCGACGTCGAGCGGAATTGGCTCCACGAGATTCTCGGCTCGTCGACCAGCCGCTTCCTGGTGACGGCGATCGTGACGCCGCCGGGCGGACCAGGGGTCGAACGTTGCTTCGGCGTCGAGCCGGATGTTGCGGGTACGGCGCTTGCGCTCGGGCCGTACGCCGGTTGGCGCTGCGACTATCCGTTCTGAGAACGCTCGCGATGCCGGGTCACGTCGTCAACGACGGGAACCGTGCGGGTTCGGCAGAGTCGCCCGCGCCGCGGCGTCATCGCGGCCGGTGCTCCTGCCAGAGGCGGTCCCAGGTAGCGACGCGGGGATCGTCCGGCCCCATCATGCGAACGAGTTGAGTACGAACGTACCCGGCGTCGAGCGAGTCTCCGGAGACCGCGACGAGCCGCTCGAGATCGACGACGTCCTTGCCGCGGAAGAACAGAAGCTTGAACACGGCGAGCGCCTCGGCCGAGAGGAACCAGACGTCGCGTCCCTCGAGGTGATGTCGGACTCGGGTCCGAAGGGCTTCCCACGAGAAGTCGATGCTGGGCGTGAAGACGTCGAGCCGGAAGTCGCCGAAGCGTGTGACGAACAGACCCTCGCGCTCGGCGGCCTGCTGTGCGGTGACGATGTCGAGCGCGATGCCGAGCGTCTGGAGCGCGGTGACGGTGGGGCCGAGCTCGGGGGGGGTGACGAAGACGTTCACGTCGACGTCGTTCGTGGCCCGCGGAATCCCGTACTGGCCATACGCGAGTGCGCCGCCGAGCGCGTACGGAACCCCCGCCCGATCGAGCGCATCGGCGACGCGGAGCGCGGCGTCGAAGGCGTCGGCGGGTTGGGCGTTCACGATCGGGATCGCTCGTGTCGCAGCCGCGCCAGTGCGGCGACGGTGCTCGGCGGGAGAGGATCGCGATGATCCAGGAGGCGGCGCCGATCGGCGCGGCCCGCGAGCTGGCGCGCGGCACCGCGGCAGGCGAGAGCCGTGAGGCGCAGCCGCTCGTCCGTGGAGAGGCCGCGATACGGGGCGGCCTCCCGTGCGACCGCGATGCGATTGTCCACCGCCCACGCCGGCAGCTTCATCATCCGCGAACAGTATAGGCGCGCCGCTTCGCGGACTCCACAGCCGTCCGGCGGCCACGGGCTAGGAGGAACGGGCAGGAGGGACCGGACGCGTTGCTCAACCGGCGATCGAGAGTCGCGCGCGGAAGGGCGTACGTCTCGGCGACCGCGACGTACCAGGCGTCGCCGCCGGTAACGGTACGGCGAAGTTCCCAGACGCGCTCGGCGAACGGCTCGAGCGGAACCAACAGGATGTCCAGGCGCAGCAGACCTCTGTGCGCGGCCGTGGCCTCGAGGCGGGCAGGAGGAGGTGCGGTGCGACGGCGGCTTGCTCAAGACCATCGTGTCCGATGCGTTGCTCCGGCGCTTCGCGGGAGCAGACGGCGCGTCGCGCTGGAGCGTGCCGGCGAGGGTCCCAGACCAGACGGCTCCCGGGATGTACGTCACGGGGTCGCTCCTCGTGGATGCGGCGGCCAATGTGCTGCTGCTGGGCGGGATGAATCCGAAGAACATCGATCGTGGCGTCGGCTTCCGCCGCCTCGCCGCCGTCAAGCTGCGCGGGCCGTCCGGCCTGACGATGTGGCCTCGGTCGTGGCGGAGGCCGGGGTGGGCGGAGCTCGTGGCCGAAGCGGGCAGCAGTGGCGACCTCGCCGCTGCATGGTACTGCACCGCTGCGAAGCTCGCGGGGCGGTCAGGTCGTGAGAGCTGGCGCCGGACGTACTGCGTCGGCAACTCGACGGACTGGGTCGTCGCCGGGACGCCGCACGTGGATACCCGCGGCGACGTCTACCTCCTGCAGAGAGACCGTGAAGGAACGGTGTCCCGAGTGGAGAAGCTCGACGCGGCGACCGGCGCACCCTCCTGAGCCGCGGGCCCGCTCAGTTGCAGGTGCCCCAGCCGCTGGGGAAGGCGGTGCAGACGTCGGCGGTGTCCGCGAAGCAGCGGTCGCCCGTCTGCACGATGGTGCTGCCCGTGCCCGCGACCAGCGCACGCGTCGTGCCGCGGCCGCGGAGCGCGTAGCGGACCGTGACGCCGTCGCGGTCGATGCGCAGGCGAGCGCGCGTGATCGCGCCGGTCCCCTGATAGCGGTAGAGCCTTCCGCCGCCGCTCGGGACGAGCGCGCCGGACGGGAGCACCCCCGCGAAGAGCGCGCCGGCTCCGTCGGTGATCGTCAGTGCCAGGCCAGTCGTGTCGGGGGCGAACGTGCCGGCGGCCGCGAGGCGGAAGCTCCCGTGCGTGGCGACCTGACCGGAGCGCACGAGCGTGCGCCGCGTCTGGGTCGAGTTGGTCACGGTCGTGCAGACCGGGGCGACGTCGAGAACAGCGGTCGCCATCGCGATCGGTGCGCCCTTGCCCGTGTCGGTCCAGAGCTGATGGAGCGTCGTGCCCCAGGCGTCGGTGTGATTGCCGTCGCGCAGGTGCTCGATGTAGTCGCGCGGAGTGTTCTGGTAGTAGACCGCGACCTCGGCGTGCGCGGCGCCGGCGGGCACCGAGAAGTGCCGCTCGTCCCAGTACTGGCCGTCGGGGTAGCTCCAGCCGACGACCGGGGCCCCGCCGCCGACGAAGGCCGCGTTCGTGAAGCCGCGCGGCGGGATGCGGTTGTCGTGCTCGATCGTGTCGGCGAGCGACATGTGGCCGGTGGGGCCGGCCGGCAGGCCGGTGATCACCGCCGCCTCTGGCGAGAGACCGACGTGCATCTCGTAGACGGTGGTGCTCGCTTCGTCGAGCGTCGCGGTCGCCGTGTCGTATCCGCCGTGCTCGGCGACGAGCGCGCCGGTCGGCGAGAGGAAGCGGACGTTGATCCAGATGCGGCGGCCCTCGATGTGGCCGGTCGGCAGTTTGTGGCCGGTCTCGTTCGTGACCCGCACGACGAGGTCGCCAGCGTCCTGCCGCAGCGCGAGCGACGCTGCGCGCTGGAGCATGCTCACGGCCTTCGCGCGCGCGCGCGCGATCGCCGCCTGGTCGACGTCGGGATCGCCCTGGTAGTGCGCGGCGATCAGGTCGAGGACGGGCGCGGCGGCGCCGGCGAAGTCGTGGCGGGCGAGGTCGGGCCGCGCCATTGCCTCGAAGCAGCCCTGGGCCTCGTAGCGGGGCATGTGGCAGTCCTGGCAGGTCTCGATGACGCGCGTGGCGTCGCCGCCGAAGCGACCGTTCATGTCGACGCCGCCGTTGGCGAACGCCGACAGCTTCCACTCGGTGTAGGTGCGCTCGAGCGGGAACTGCTGGTGGAGGTCTTCGGTCGGACTCGGCTGGTCGAGGGGGTTGTAGCGGTACGTGCCCTCCGGCGTGAGCGTGGTCTCCACGTTGCCGACGTCGTGACAGGTGCCGCACATGTCGCCGCTGCGGTGAAACGGCGACCAGATCCACGCGTGGCGTGCCATCGGCTCGTCGTACGGGCCGCGGCGCGTGCCGGTCGGGTCGAGGACGAACATGGCGTTGCCGTAGTGCGCGGGCACGGCCGTGAGGCCGGCGAGGATGGCCTGGTCTCCCGCCGGGCTCACGCCCGGTTTGTAGATCGGGTCGACCATGGCGTGGCAGAAGTGACAGCTCACGCCGTCGAGGTCGGTGGCGTCGAGCGTGCTGCCGTCGGGCTGGTTGGCATGGCCGGAGACGATGCTCATCGGCACGTGGCAGCGCATGCAGAAATAGCCGACGTTGGCGGCGTCCTGGTTGGCGGTGGCCATCTGTGCCCGGAACAGCGGGTCGCGACCCGCGTGGGCCATGAGGCTGCCCGACCAGGTGGCGTAGGGCTCGTTGTCGACGTCGAAATTGCTGTGGCAGCCCGTGCACATGCTCGGGCGGTAGAGCGTGCCCGGGGTGACGTCCCCGACCTGCGTGCCGGGGACGTGGAAGTCCTCCAGCGTGGTCGGGACCTGGGTGGCGAAGGCGGGCGCGCAGAGCGCCACGAGGAGCACGACAACACGATGAGGAAGCGGCATCTCGGGGTCCTCCGGCGGACAGGCGAGCGTAGCACCGGTGGCTCCGGCAGGTCGTATGACGCGCGTCATACGCGTCCGCGCCAGCAAGCCTCGCGGGTCTTTCCGGCGGGCGGGAGGCGGCATGAGAACCGGGTCCCGTCGTCGGGAAAGTCCATTGGCCCGAAGGTCGGGCGGTGTCCTCGCAGGCCTGCAACGCATGGCGGTACGCAAGTTGCTTCGAGCAGCGACCATGAAAACATCGCGTGTCGTGATGCTCGCAGCGCTCGTCGTCGGCGGGGCGGCCCTGATGGTCGCGACCCGCGGCGGGGACACGGTCGCCACCAGTCAGGCGGCCCCCACCGGCGGTGGGAATCCCCTCGACGAGATCATCCAGCAACGTGGCCTGACGCCGGACGAGGCGGCGGCGGCCCTCAAGGTCTTCGTTCCGCCGGGGAAGTACGACGAGTTCGTCATGCTCACCTCGGGCGGGCACCGTGGCACGGTGATGCTCTACGGCATCCCGTCCATGCGGCTCCTGAAGGAGGTCCCGGTCTACGCGCCCGACCCGTGGCAGGGCTGGGGCCAGGGCGACGAGGCAGCGGCCGAGGTGCTCAAGAAGGGCAGCTTCGGCGAGGGGTTGCCGACGCAGACGTGGGGTGACCTGCACCATCCGCAGATCTCGCTCACCAACGGCAAGTACGATGGCGAGTGGATCGCGGGCACCGACAAGAGCGCGGGCCGTCTCGCGATCATGTCGATGAAGGACTTCAAGACCAAGAGCATCTTCAAGATCCCGAACGCCAGCTCGGACCACCACGGTGTGTTCACCGACAACAGCGAGTACGTCGTCGTCAGCTCGTTCTTCCCGACGCCGCTCGGCGCAGCCAACAGCTACGCGCCGATCGAGGACTACAAGACCAAGTATCGTGGCATCGTCAGCTTCCTGCGCTTCGACCGGAAGGAGGGGCACGTCATCCAGAACGAGTCCTTCCAGATCGAGCTGCCGCCGTACTTCCAGGACCTCTCGATCGCCGGTCGCGGGCCATCGGACGGGCTCTTCTTCATCAACTCGATGAACACCGAGATGGCCACGGGCGGCACGCTGGAGGGCAAGCCGCCGATGGAGGTCGGCTCCTCCCAGCACGAGATGGACTTCATGCACGTCGTCGACTGGAAGAAGGCGGAGCAGGTCGCCAAGGACCCGGCCAAGATCAAGACGATCAACGGCATGAAGGTCATCCCGATCTCGACCGCGGTCGCCGAGGGCATCCTGTACTTCGTGCCCGAGTCGAAGAGCCCCCACGGCGTCGATCTGGTACCCGGCGGCGAGTACGTGATCGTCTCCGGCAAGCTCGACCCCCACGTGAGCGCGTACTCGGTCGAGAAGATCAAGAAGGCGATCGCGGACAAGAACTTCGAGGGCAAGGACGACTTCGGGGTCCCGATCCTCAAGTACGACGCCTGTCTCGAGGCGCACATTCCGACGGGTCTCGGTCCGCTCCACAGCGTGTTCGACAGCCAGGGCAACGGCTACACGTCGCACTTCCTCGACTCGACGGTCGTCAAGTGGACGATCGGGCCGCCCTACAACCCGCCGGAGAAGGCATGGAAGGTCGTCGACAAGGTCGCCGTCCACTACAACATCGGCCACCTCCAGGCGCCCGGCTCGAACACGAAGCGGCCGTGGGGTAAGTACCTCGTGGCGCTCAACAAGTGGTCGGTGGACCGATTCCCCCCGCTCGGTCCGTTGCACCCGCAGAACCTCCAGCTCATCGACATCAGTGGCGACAAGATGCGCGTCCTCTCCGACACCCCGACGATCGGCGAACCGCACAACTCGATGATGATCCCGGTCGAGATGATCCAGGCGTGGACCACCTATCCGGAGGTCGGCTTCGACCCGCTCGCGATGAAGCACTCGCAGTACGCCACCCAGCAGGGCCAGGAGGCCATCAAGCGCGACGGCAACACGGTCACGGTGAACGGCACCGTGCTCCGCTCGCACTACACGCCGGACATCGTGCGCGTGAAGGAAGGCGACAAGGTCGTCTTCAACTGGACCAACGTCGAGACCGCGCGCGACGCCACGCACGGCTTCGGTCTCCACGGGTACAACATCAACCTCTCGATCGACCCGGGGGCCACGGAGCGTGCCCAGTTCGTGGCGAGCAAAGCGGGGGCCTACCCCTACTACTGCACCGAGTTCTGCTCGGCGCTGCACATGGAGTTCACCGGCTGGTTGCTCGTCGAACCGAAGGCCGGAGCGAAGAACTGATGGACGCTCCCCGCACCGAGCGGGTGCCGGACGCCGTGGCCAGCGTGACCATCGCGCTGGTCGCGGCGGTGGCGCTGGTCGCGGCCTGGTTTCTTCCCTGGTGGGTCATGAAGTCCCAGGCCCCGCAGTATGGCCAGCGCGTCCTGGTCGTGGCGGTCGGCCCGCGTGACGTCGAGGGCGACGTGCGCGAGGTCGACCTCCTCGGCCACTACGTCGGCATCCGCCCCATGGGAACCTTGGCCCACATCGAGCGGACGCTCGCTCCCGTGGGCATGGCCGGAGCGGTGCTCGGCATGGCCGCCGCACCCTGGCTCCGGCCGCGGTGGCTCCGCGTGCTCGCGGTGCTGCCGACCCTGATGATGCCGCCGCTGGTCTTGGCCGACCTCAAGGTCTGGATGACGAAGGCCGTGAACCAGCGGGACCCCGAGGCGGCGCTCAACCTCACGGTGAGCCGGATCGACCCGAAGCTCTTCGGCACCTACGAGGTCGGCCAGTTCAAGGTCTCGGCCGAGATGGGAACCGGCTTCTACCTCGCGACGCTCGCGGGACTGCTTGGGACCGGATTGGTGTTTGCGGCGCCGCTGGCTGCCGGGCGGCGGCGCCGGTCCGCGACGGCGATGGCCGGTGCCGGCGTGGCCTTGCTCTTCGCGTCCACCGGCCACGCGGGTGAGCTGGCCGTGGGCGGCAGCTACGGCTCGGTGGCGGAGGCCCTGCGTGCGGCGCACGACGGGGACACCGTGGCCGTGCCCGCCGGCGTGTGGCACGAGCACGTCACGGTCGATCGTCCCGTGCGTCTCGTCGGGCGCCCCGGCGCGGTGCTCGACGGTGACGGCACGGGGACCGTCCTGCGGATCACGGCCCCCGGCGTCGAGGTGCGCGGGCTCACCGTGCGCAACAGCGGCGATGGCTACACGACCGAGGACGCCGGCATTCGCATCGAGCAGGCCGCGGAGGTCCGCATCGTCGACACGCGGATCGAGGACACGCTGTTCGGGGTCTTCGCCGTGCAGGCCGATCGCTGCGTGATCGAGGGCTCGACCGTGATCGGCAAGGACCTGCCCCACGTCCGCCGCGGCGACGGGATCCGGCTCTGGTACTCGCACGGGTGCCGCCTGGCGGGAAACCACGTCGAGCGCAGCCGCGACGTCATCGTGTGGTACTCGGCCGGCACGGTGGCCGAGGACAACGTCGTCCGCACCAGCCGCTACGGCCTCCACTACATGTACTCGGACGACAACGTCTTTCGGCGCAACCGCTTCGAGGACAACCAGATCGGCGCGGCGATCATGTACAGCCGCCGCATCGAGCTCACGGAGAACGCCTTCTCGTTTTCGGACGGTCCGGCGGCGTTCGGCCTCCTGCTGAAGGACTCCGACGACGTCTTCGTCGTCGGCAACCGCTTCGTCCACAACGCGACCGGGATGTTCTTCGACGGAGCCCCGCAGTCGCGCGGCGGGCGCGTCGACGTGCGCGGCAACCTGGTCGCCCGCAACGACGTCGGCCTCGCGCTGCAGCCGCTCTCGCGCGGCATCCGGTTCTGGGAGAACGCGCTCGTCGGCAACCGCACGCAGGTGCAGGTCATCGGCACGGGGACGGCCGAGGACAACGTCTGGGCGGTGGACGGCCGTGGCAACTACTGGAGCGACGGGCTGGTGTACGATCGCGACGGCGACGGCGTCTCGGATCTCCCCTACCGGGCCGAGAGCACGTACGAGGTGCTCGCCGACCGGCACCCTACGCTCGCCTTCTTCGAGGGAACCCCGGGCGCGGAGGCGATCGACCTCGCGTCGCGGCTCTTCCCGATCTTCGCGCCGCGACCCAAGCTCACCGACCCGCACCCGCTCGTGACGCCGCCGCTGACGGCGTGGACCACGGGTCGGGACGGCGCGGCGCCGGCGGGCCCGGAGCTGGCGCTCGTCGGGGGCCTCCTCCTCGGCGGCGCCGGCCTCGCCTGTCTCGCGGCTCGACGGGTGCTCGCGTGATCGCGGCCAGCGACCTCGGTCTCGAGATCGACGGCCGCATCATCCTGGACGGCATGTCCTTCGCCGTGGCGCGCGGCGAGGCCGTCGCGCTCGTCGGTCCGAACGGGTCGGGCAAGACGAGCGTGCTGCGCTGCCTGCTCGGGCTGGTGCCGTTCGCGGGCTCGGCGACCATCGGCGGGCACGATGTCGTGCGCGAGCCGGTCGCCGCCCGCCGGCTCGTCGGGTACGTGCCGCAGAAAGCCGCGTTCGGCGACGCGCGGGCGGCCGAGGCCCTGGTGTTCGTCGCGCGCCTGCGCGGCGTCGATCCCGGGCGGGCGACGGCCCTGCTCGCCGCAGTCGGGCTCGAGGCGCACGCGGGCGAGCGGGTGCGGACGTTCTCGGGTGGGATGCAGCAGCGCCTCGCGCTCGCGGTCGCCTTGGTCGGCGACCCGCCGGTCTTGCTGCTCGACGAGCCGACCGCCAGCCTCGACCAGGAGGGGCAGGCGATGTTCCTCGAGCTGGCCGCGAAGCTGCGCGGCCGGGAGCGGACGCTGCTCCTGGCCTCGCACCGCACCGACGAGGTGGCGGCGCTGGCCGACCGTGTTCTCCACGTCGACCGCGGCCGGCTGGTCGCCGCGCCGGAGCGCGGGGCGCGGGTGATCCCGATGGCGCCGTGGCGGGAGCGCCGATGAGACTCGGCACGGCCGCCCTGATCGCGGCGCGCGAGCTGCGCGAGGCGATGCGCAGCCGCTGGTTCGTGCTCGCGGCGGGCTGCTTTCTCGTGCTGTCGCTCGGCCTCGCGCTGCTCGGGCTCGCCGGCGCACAGCGCTCGGGATTGG
Organism: Binatia bacterium; assembly: GCA_046327955.1. GTDB lineage: Bacteria > Desulfobacterota > Binatia > DP-6 > DP-6 > JAXLXP01. Next base: position 282,347 of record JAXLXP010000008.1, read on the forward strand.
CCGGCTTCGACCGCACCACCGCGAGCCTGCTCAACCTCGCCCTCCTGTTCGTCCCACTCGTGACGCTGTCGCTCGGTGGCCTCGGGATCGCGGGCGAGCTCGAGGATCAGTCGCTCGCGATGCTGCTCGCGCAGCCGGTGACGCGGCTCGAGGTGTTCGCGGGAAAATACCTCGGGCTGCTGGCGGCGGTGACGGCGGCGATCTTCGTCGGGTTCGGGACCACGGGCCTGCTGGTCGGCCTGCGCGTCGGCGGAAACGCGCGTGCCTTCGCGACGCTGGTGGGGCTCACGGTGCTGCTCGGCGCGGCGACGCTGGCGATCGGGACGCTGCTGTCGGTGGCCCTGCGCTCGCGCGCTCGCGTGATCGGCGCCGCGTTCTCGGTGTGGCTGCTGATCGTGTACGTGTCCGACCTCGGCACGATCGGGCTCGCGATCGCGCGCAGTCTCGCGCCAGGGCAGGTGTTCCTGCTCGCACTGCTCAACCCGGTCGAGCAGGCGCGGGTGCTCGGCACGCTGGCGCTCACCGACCGGCTCGAGGTGCTCGGGCCGGTCGGCATCTTCGGCATCGACCATCTCGGTACGGCCGGGCTGGTGGCGCTGCTCGTGGCACTGCTGGTGGCGATCGCCGGTGCGCTCCTCGGGGCGGGCTACGCTATTTTCCGCAAGGCGGTCGTGACGTGAAGCGGGCGGTGGCCGGTGTCACCGTGGCAGTCGCGCTCGTCGTGGCCGCGGTCGTGTTCCTCTGGCCGGGACCGCGCACGGGGTCGGAAGTGATCGCGTATGGTCGCGACACCTGTGCCTACTGCCGTATGCACCTTTCGCAGCCTGGTTGGGCGGGTGAGATGCGCGACGCCGAGGGCCAGCTCACGAAGTACGACGACATCGGGTGCCTGCTGCAGGCGATGCTCAAGCGGCACCGCGAGATCCCCGAGGCCTGGGTCGAAGACCACGCGAGCGGGCGACTCGTGCCGCTGCTCGGGGCGTATCTGGTCCGAGCGCCGGGCGCGACGACGCCCATGGGACACGGCCTGGTGGCGTTCGGTGATGAGGAGTCCGCGCACGGGTTCGCGGATGCCAAGGGCGGCGAGGTCGTCCGTCTCGAGGACCTGCTGCGCGAGCCGCAGCGCTGGGCGCAGGGACCGGAGTCGAAAGGGAGTCAGGTGCAATGAAGGTGATCGTGTTCGTGTTCGTGATCGCAGGGATCGCCACCGGGGTGCCGGCGGCCGAGCGGCCGGTGACCGACCTGGATGCGATGGCCGGCAAGGCGCTGTACGTGAAGAACTGCAGCGGCTGCCACGGCGAGCGGGGCGACGGCGCGGGCCCGGCCGCCGACTTCGTCGACCCCCGCCCGCGCGACTTCACCAAGCACGTCTTCAAGTTCCGGACGACCCCGTCCGGCCAGCCGCCGATGACCGCGGACATCCTGCGCGTGATCGAGCGCGGCGTGCCGGGCACCGCGATGCCCAGCTTCGCCTTCCTCCCCGAGGCCGATCGCAAGAAGATGGCGGCCTACGTGCTCCAGGTCGCGGACCTGATCGACGGCCAGGAGCCGACGCCGTTCGCCGATCCGGGGGCGATCCCGGCGGCGACCCCGGAGACGATCGCCAAGGGCAAGCAGTTCTACGTCGATGCGGGTTGCGCGGCCTGCCACGGCGACGCCGGCAAGGGTGATGGCCCATCCGCGAACGGCCTCGCCGACGGCGACGGCCGCCCGATCAAACCGCGCGACTTCACGACCGGCGTCTACCGCGGCGGCAGCGACGCGAAGGACGTCTTCTACCGGATCGCCTGCGGGATGGACGGCACGCCCATGCCCGCCTTCGGCGACGTGATCGAGAAACCCGACCTCATCGCCGTCGTCCACTACCTGCAATCCCTGCAGGCCAAGCCGACGGCGCAGCCGCTGCCGTCGGACCCGGTCGCCGCGGGGCGCGCGGTCGCGGCGCGATACTCCTGCCAAGGCTGCCACGTCCTCGACGACGGCAAGGGCGGCGCGGTCGGGCCGGACTTCCGGCTCGTCTCGCAGAAGCTCTCGCCCGAGTGGGTGCGGACGTTCCTCAAGTCGCCCGATGGCTATGGGAAGATCTACCCGTGGCGCCCGTACGTGATGCCCCGGCTCGGCATCAAGCCGGACGAGATCGACGCGATGGCGAAGTATTTCGCGGCCGTCGGCAAGCGCGAGGACAAGCCACTCGTGCTGCCCGATCCCAAGACCTTCCCGGCGGCGAAGCTGGAGGAGGGCAAGAACCTGTTCGTGCTGCGCTGCGCGCAGTGCCACACGCTCGGCAAGGTGATCGAGACACCGCTCGCCGCGCAGCAGGGGCCGGACCTGATCAAGGTCGCCGGCCGCGTCGACTACGCGTGGGCGCGGGAGTGGATCATCAACCCGAAGAAGTTCGACCCGAACACCCGCATGCAGGTGACGGACATCACCCCCGATCAGGTCGACAGCGTGCGGATGTTCGTGTGGAAGACGGCGATGGAGACGGGGGGCGGGCAGTAGCACACGCCCGCCCGCCGGGCTTCAGCCCGGCCCGTACGTCCAATCGGGTCGCTTGCTCGCCTGCGTGGTGTCGTACTGAACCGTACCCGTGGCGGGGTCGAGATCGGCGATCTTGGGCAGCACCAGCGAGCGCGGGCGGGGGCAGGCGCTGCCGAAGTGCGCGCGGAATTCGGGGGCGAAGCGGTGGAGCAGGCTCTCGACGAGCACCTGCTCGCCGACCGGCAGCGCGCAGCGATTGCCCTGCGCGACGACCTGACAGCGAGCGTGCGCCGTGTCGACGTCGGAGTGCGTGCCGGCGCCACGGGCGAGCCGCTCGAGGTAGGCCGTGATCTCGCCCGACCCGAACTTGCACGGCGGGCACTGGCCGCACGACTCCACGTACAAGAACCGCGAGTACATGGCCGCGGCGGTCACCATGCACGCGGTGTCGTCGTAGACGACGAAGCCACCCGCCCCGAGGCCAGAGCCGGCGGCGCGGAGGACGTCGAAGTCGAGCTCGAGGTCGAGGTCGGCGGCGCCGAGCACGGCATTCGACGTGCCCGGAAAGATCGCCTGCAGCGTGCGCCCTTCCGCCACGCCACCGCCGAGCCCCTCGACCAGCACCCGCAGCGGGGTGCCGAGCGGTAGCTCCCAGCATCCGGGGCGGCGGACGTCGCCGGTGAGCGTGAAGACCATCGTCCCCGGCGACCGGGTCGTGCCGACCTGGCGGAACCAATCGGCGCCGTGGCGCAGGATGTGGGGGACGTTGGCGAGCGTCTCGACGTTGTTGACGAGCGTCGGGTTGGCGTCGGGCGGCTTGCGAAAGAGGCCCTCGAGGTACGGGGGTAGCACGCGCGGCATCGGCAGGTTGCCCTCGATGACCTCGAGCAGCGCCTTCTCCTCGCCGAAGAGATACTCCTCCGGGCCGAGGACGATCTCGACTTCGGGGCCGTGCGCCAGCACGCCGACGGCGCGCAGCTCGTCGAGGGCGGCGCGTACCCGCGCTGCCTCGACCTCGAACGACTGCTTGAGGCAGAGGAACGCCCGCGGCGCGCCGATCACCGTTGCCGCGATGAGGAGCCCCTCGAGCACCTGATAGGGGTTCGCGCGCAACAGGAGGCGGTCCTTGAACGTGCCGGGCTCGCCCTCGGCGCCGTTGCACACGGCGTGACGCGTGCCCGACCCGCTGTCGAGCACGCCGCGCCACTTCATGGCGGTCGGGAAGCCGGCACCGCCGCGGCCGCGCAGGCCGGCGCGCTCGATCTCCTCGAGAACCGGGACCACGCCGGCGTGCCGGACGTGCCGAAGCGCGGCGAAGCCGCCGCCCTCGCAGTACGCGGTCAGCGTCGGGACGGGAATCCCGTCCGTGGGAAGGAGGCGCGGGTGCGTCTGGGGCATAGTCATCGATCACCGACCCGCTGCAAGCTTCGCGCCCGTCCGGGGCCGTCGGTCACGCGGCCTGCTTGTGTACCCGAGGCGGCTCGCCGGGGCGGTACCACGTCCAGCGGGTCGGTGCCTTCACCTCGGTGGGCGGGGCGGGCGGATTCTCCATGTGCGCCCGGATGCGCTCGGCGAAGGCGTGCCCGAGCTGGACCAGGGTTTCGTCGGGCGCGCCGAAGGACTCCCGCCAGCGCTCGCGCACATCGCGCGCGCGGTCGGCGACGGCGGCCGACGGCGGGTGGGCGAGGATCGCCTCCAGCACCGGGTACTGCTGCTGCGCCACGTTGCCGAGGTGCTGCGCGCGGGCGCGCAGCAGCGGGTCGGCGTGGGAGCGGAGCCGCAGGTGGCCGCGGAGGGCGACGTCGAGCGTCTTGAGCGCCGATGGCCCCGTCTCGAGGTAGAGGCGGCGGTTTGCGTCGTCGATCACCTGGCGGAGACCCTCCCACGTGAAATGCTGCGGGGCCATCGGCGGGTGATCCTGGAACGAGCCGCTCGCCGTCCAGCCGAAGGCGGGGTCGAGGCGGCCCGCCTCTTTCAGCCGATCGTACAGCGGCGTGCCGGCGCAGGGGACGAGCGGCGTCACCTGCGAGATCGCCGGGTCGAGCCCCACGAACGCGTCGACGTCCTGCGCGACGTTCGCGGGCGTATGGAAGTCGAAGCCGAGGATGAGTGAGCCGATGATCTGCACGCCGACCTCGCGCAGGTCGCGAAACAGCGTCGCCAGCTCGCGCCCTTTGCGCTTGCCGAGGTGCTCCCCCGGGCGGAGCGCGTCGTCGAGCGTCGACTCGACGCCGATCCACACCGAGGCGAGGCCGTTGGCGACCAGCTCCTCGGGATCGAGCCGCGAGAGCGTCCGCACGCTGCCGAACGTGAAGTACCCGGCGCGGCTGCGCGTCTCGGGATCGTCGCGGAGGAGGCCCCCCAGCCGGCGCGAGAAGTCGGGCTCCCAGAAGAAGTCCTCGTCGAACAGCTCGAACTGGGCGTAGGGCGCGGCGTCGGCGCGGAGGTGGTGCCGCATGACGTCGCGAATGTGCTCGGGCTCTGCGACTTGCAGCTTCTTGCGGTGGAAGAACGCCGACGTGTTGCAGAAGTCGCACCCGGCTGGGCATCCGAGCGCGACCAGGACCGGGTGCGAGACGAGTGTGCGCGCCGCCGGACCGAGGGCGGCGAGGTAGCCGCCGGAGCGTGGCAGCGTGAACTGCGTGATCGGCCGGTCGATCGGGGTGTCGCCGATCAAGCGGCGCATGAAGCGCACGCCCTCCTCGCGGCAATAGTGGTCGGTGCCGGCGCGGATCACGTCGGCGACGGCACGATCGGCGGGCAGGGGGTCGAGCACCTGCGGCAGGGCGTAGCCGCCGAGCACGATCTTGGTGGCCGGCGCCACCGTGCGCGCGCAGGCGATCATCTCCGCCGCGTCGCGCAGCGTGTTCCAGTTGAGCTGCAGGCCGAGGAGGTCGTAGCCCCGGCGCAGCTCCGCCTCGAACTCCGCGCGCGTCGGGTGCTCGAGCACGCAGCACTCGGCGTTCAGGTTCTCGGCCATCAGGTAGTACGCCCAGTAGTGCCCGTGCAGGGTGATCGCGTACGGTCCCTGGCTGGGCGAGAGCTGGCCGGTGAACGGGTCGAGCGGGTCGCGGCCGTCGACCAGTGGTCGCGGCCCCCAGGGGCTCGTGAACAGGATGCGCATCGCGACCTCCGTGCGGCGGCGAGCCCGCCATCCTCCGCCTACGTGTCGGAGAATCGAGGCGGGTATGACAGGGGTCATAACGCGACGACCGCGGACCGGCTTCTGGTGGAGTCGAGTGGGACGAAACGTCGCCGTGATTCGCTGGGCGCTCCACACCGCGCACGCCGCCGCGACGGTGGCACTGCTCGTGACCGGGTTTCTCATCGAGTTTCCCGAGGCGCGCGCGCGGCTGGTCGGCGGATTCGGCCCGCAGATCTCGGCAGCGCACGACTGGACCGGTGTGGCGTTCATGGTGGCGCCGCTCCTGGCCCTCCTGATCGCCAGGCGTGCGCTGTTCCAACCGAAGGAGGCTGACGGCGCTGGCGCGCTCCTGTTCTGGCGCCGCCTTCACGTCGTCGGCTCGCTCGGTGCCGGTCTGCTGGTCTCCGTGACCGGCATGGCGCTCTGGATCGCGGATATGCTGCCGACGCGCCTGGCGGACGGTACGGCGCTGGTGCACGTCGGGCTCGCGTGGCTGTTCGCGGGGGCACTCGTGGCGCATCTCGTAGCCGTCATGCTCGGGCGCCTCGCCGCGGTCGCGCGGCAGGGCTAGAGGCCCCCGGGGTGCGGGTCGCCGCACTGGCCGGGGCCCGCTCGCACCCGAGGAGGCCGTCGCCGGAGGGCTCCTTCGCCGTGCTCACCGCCCGTTGCGTCCCGCCGCGTTTCGCAGGCGACGGAGGCGGCGGTGGAGGTTCGAGCGGTCCTCGCCGAGCCGCTGCGCGGCCGCGGCGAGGTTGCCGCCGGTTCCCGCCAACGTCGTCTCGATGACGTCGAGCTGGAACCGGTCGGTCGCCGCGCGCAACGAGGGAAGGTCGCTGCCGGGCGGGCGCTGCGGTGGTCGCGTGCGCTCCTCGGGCTCACCGAGACCGAGCCCGCGTGCGGCGGCGCCGTCGAGCCGCACGGTGCGCTGCCCACGCGCGCGAGCGCGGACCAGTGCCCGTTCGATCGTGTTCTCGAGCTCGCGCACGTTGCCCGGCCACGGTGCTCGGCCGAGCTCGTCGAGGAACGTGTCGTCCAATCGGACGCCGTCGAGGTGCAGCCGCGGCGCGAGCTTGCGGGCGAAGTGCCGCGCCAGCGTCGGGACGTCGTCCGGGCGCTCGGCGAGGCTCGGCACGCGGATCGGGTAGACGGCGAGCCGGTGAAAGAGGTCGGCGCGAAAGCGGCCCGCCCGGACCTCGGCCGCCAGGTCGCGGTTGGTGGCGGCGATGATGCGGACGTCCACGCGCCGCACGCGGTGCTCGCCGACGCGCTCGATCTCGCGCTCCTGTACCGCACGCAGCAGGCGCGGCTGGAGGTCGAGCGGCAGCTCGCCGATCTCGTCGAGGAAGAGGGTGCCGCCGTCGGCGACCTCGAGCTTCCCGGCGCGGTGCTCGACCGCGCCGGTGAACGCGCCTTTCGCGTGGCCGTAGAGCTCCGACTCGATCAGCGTGGGGGCGACCGCCGAGGCGTCGAAGCGAATGAGGGGCCGGTCGCGGCGCGGCGAGGTCGCGTGGAGTGCGCGCGCGACCAGCTCCTTGCCGGTGCCGGTCTCGCCGAGGATGAGCACCGTCGTGTCGGTGGCACCGACGAGCGCGATCTCCTCGCGCAATGCACGCGCGGCGGCCGAGTCGCCGACGATCTCCGTGCCGCCGGCGCTCTCGCGGATCTCCTCGGCGAGCGTGGCGACCTCGCCCTCGAGCTGGGCGCGTGCGTGCTCCAGCTCGGAGACCAGGTCGGCGTTCCGGATCGCGACCGCGGCGAGCGCCGCGAACAGCTCGAGCAGCTCGGCGTGATGGTCGTCGAAGCGCGCGGCCTCGTGCGCGTCGGCGGTGATCAGACCGAGCAGCCGGCCGTCGACGCGCAGGGCGGCGGCCATGCACGAGTGCAGGCGGTGGAGGGCGTGCTCGGTGAGGCCGTCGAACGGGTCGGCCTCGTGGGGGTCCGTGAAGCGCACGGTGCCGCGCGCCTCGAGCGCGCGGGCGAGCCGCGGGTTGTCGCCCCGGCGGAAGGGGAGCGCGTGGACGTGGGCGTCGCGCCGGAAGCCGCGCCCGGCGACCACGCGCAGCAGGTCGCCGTCGAGCACCAGCAGCGCCGCGACGTCGAACGGGACCAGACGCTCGAGCTCACCGAGGATGGCGTCCAGCACGGCCGCTCGGTCGTGTCGGGAGGTGAGCTCGACGGCCGCGCGTCCGAGGGCACGGAGGGTGGCTCGCATGTTGTCGATACTACCTAATGAGGTCGGAATGACAACCGTTGTCGTTGTCGGATCGACCCGTTCATGCGGAAAGAATACGGCTGGCGTGTAGGCATGGGACTTGGATCGTCGAGAGCGCGGAGGTGGCACCATGACGACCGAGGCAGCAGGCACCGCGCTCGACGTCCGGCAGATTCCCCCGCCGAAGCGGCATCCGACGATCTTCGGCACGTTCCACGCGCTGGCGCCCGGCCAGTCGTTCACGCTCGTGAACGACCACGATCCGAAGCCGCTCTATTATCAGTTCGCGGCCGAGCACGCGGGCGAGTTCGAGTGGGAGTACCTGGAGAAGGGCCCCGACGTGTGGCGCGTGCGCATCGGAAAGCCCCGGGTCTGAAGGAGACGACGATGGCAAGCCAAGCCCTTCCCCAGCCGGTCGCCGCCGCCGGGGTGCGCGGCGCGCGCGAGCTCGACGTGCGCCCGCTGCTCGCACGCGGCGAGGAGCCGTTCGATCTCATCGTCCGGACCGTCCGCGAGCTCGGTTCCGACGAGGCGCTGCACCTCATCGCCCCCTTCGAGCCAGCTCCGCTCTACGGCGTGCTGCGCTCGTTCGGCCGCACGCACCACACCGAGCGCGACGGGACGGTCGTCCATGTCTGGTTCTACTGCGAGAACGCGACCGGGGCCGCGCCGCAGTCCCCGACGCTCCTCGAGCTGAGTGGTGCGGAGCCGAACGCGCTCACGCTTGCGATCCTCGAGAAGCTCGGCGAGCTGGGTCCGGACGCACAGCTCTTGGTCCAGTGCCTCCAGCCCCCCGCGCACCTCGCGGAGAAGCTCGCGCTGCGCGGTTACGCTGCCCACACCGAGCAGCGCTGCGACGGCGACTACCTCATCCACGTCGCACCGGTGGGAACGTTCGCGAAGCGCTGAAGCCGGGCCCTCAGCGCGGGGGCTCGAGCAGCGACCCCCGCAGTGTGATGCGGAACCGGCAGTCCTGAGCGCCGGTCGCCGCGCTCTCGACCATCTCGACGTCGACCTTCGTGCCGGTGACGGTGGCGAACAGGCGCTCGACCCAGTGGGCGCCGCAGAGGCAGAGCTTCGGGTCGAGGCGAACCACGCCGCGGCGAACGAAGGGGCAGACGCACTCGCCCTGGTGCCGCTCGCGCCAGTCGATCACGTCTCCGTCGCGGGTGATCTCGATCTGGCTCGGCCCGCAGGTCTGCATGGTGACCAAGAACTCGTCGAGCGGCTGCGGGACCTTGAGGCCGGTGAGGTCGAGGAACGCGGCGGCGCAGGTGCGAGCCTGGGCCTGCATGAGGGTTTCGAGCGCCGGCTGCTCGAGGTCGTAGATCGCCTCGTACAGCCCGCAGGTCAGGCGGTCCTGGAAGTCGCGCATCAGCTGGGTGAGCCAGTCGCCGCCGTCCCCGTGTGAGTCCGTGCTCATCGCGTGTGCCCTCGCGTATAGTACCCCCCCGCCGCGCTGTCGACCCCCAGCCGACGCGGTGGTCGTCTCGGCGCAGGGCGAAGGCGCCCGGGAACTCGGTGGCCGTAGCACCGCCGAAGCGCCGCTGATGGGCGCCCCCCTACCGCCTGGAATGCGCTCGGGCGAGGCAGTAGAGAAGGGCAGGGAGGATTTGTGATGGAGCTGAAGGAAGTCATCGGTCGTCGCCGCTCGATGCGGTTCCTGCGCCCGTACAAGCCGGTCGAGCGCGAGAAGATACAGAAGATGCTGGAGGCCGCACGGCTCGCGTCGTTCTGGGGAAACGTCCAGGCGCTCGGCGCGGTCGTGATCGAGCGGGCGTCGGCGGCGCCCGAGGTGATCGCGGCGCTCCCCGCGGGCACGGCCATCGGCGGCTTCCAGTTTCGCATGGCTCCGGTGGTGATCGTGTGGACGCTCGACTGGTCGCGCATCGCCAGCCAGGGGCGCCGCCTGCATGAGCTGGTCGATGCGGGTGCGCTCGGCGTCGAGCCGAAGAAGAGCCACGACTACCTCGATACGGCGCTGATTCCATTCTTCGAAGCCGCGGCCGAGAACATCAAGCAGGGCGGCCTCACCGAGCTCGACTGCGGGCAGGGCATCGCGCAGGCGACGCTCGTCGCCTACGAGGCGGGGCTCGGCACGTGCCTCATCGGCTGCCCGAACGACAAGAAGCTCCGGCGCGTCCTCGCGCTGCCCGCCGAGGTGAAGGTGCTCGCGCTCCAGACCGTCGGCTATCCCGCCGAGGACCCGGAGGCGGGTGGGCAGCGGCCGCGCCTGCCGTTCGGCGAGCGCTTCTCGCTCAACCGCTGGGGCGAAGCGTTCCCGCGCGACGAGCGGGTGGTCGCCGAGCTGCGTGCGGCCAAGATGCTCTGCGCGACGGCGCCGCTTCCCTACCGTCGCGAGGAGCTGCGCTTCCTGCAGGAGCAGTACGGGCTGAGCGAGGTGTTCGGCGACGAGGTGCCGGGCATCCTCCAGGAGATGATGGCCGCGGCGACGGACGAGGAGAAGTAGCGCCGGCCGCTACGCGGGCGCCGGCCCGACGAGCCCGACCAGGTGCGCCTGGTCACGGGCGAGGAAGCGCGCGAGGGAATCCACGAGCGCACGCAGGAACGGCGGCGGCTCGTTCTTTTCGAGGCGGGCGCGCAGCTCGGGTACCCAGCGGCCCGGGTGGCGCTCGACGAAGTCGCGCTGCGCGCGCCGGAACGGGCCAGCGTCCTCGCCCTGCTCGATGGCCTCGGCTTCGCGGTAGGCGAGGAAGTGGAGGAACTCGAGCTCGGTGGTGAGGTGATCGGGCAGCTCACGCGGGCTCTCGGAGAGGGTGAGGCCGAAGTGATTGTAGAAGCGGACGGCCTCCTCCATCGTCTGCATGCGTGCGCTGTTGTACATGCCGCCGTAGAGCGAGCAGGGCGGCCCGGAGACGCCGACGTCGAAGAGCCGCGTGTAGTCGACCGCCAGGTCGTCGTCGCCGCCGGCGATCGCGAGCGCCTCCCAGTCGATCTCGCCGATGACGCCCGGGCTCGCGGCGCCGAGCAGCGTGCGGAGCGTCTCGACGAGCTCGCCGGCCCGGATGGCCTGGACGAGATCCTCGTCCGGGTAGTCGAACGCCGCGGCGAAGAACCGGTACGC
>JAXLXP010000009.1:0-268437 GCA_046327955.1 Binatia bacterium
GAGCGAAGCGGACATTTGTACTTTGTGTTGACAATCGGACCGATGTCACGCGGCGCGGGACACTCGGCGCCAGGCTGCACATCGCCAAGACCCCAGCGCCGCCCTACTACGCCGTCATCGCCCCAACCGTCCTCTCCGGGGACGCGAGCGGGTTTCCGGAGCTCGCCCAGCGCCTCACCGAAATGGCCCGCGGCGTCGACGGCTTTCTCGACATCGAGTCCTGCTTTCACGGCAACTTCGTGCTCGCGGTCTCCTACTGGCGCTCGCTGGAGGCCATCGAGGTCTGGCGCCAGCACGCGCGGCACCAGTACGCCAAGAACATGGGCAAGGCGCGTTGGTTCGAGGCGTACTTCACACGGATCGCCCGCGTCGAGCACGACTACTGACGCGAGCCGGGCCTCTCCCGCTCCGTCCGTGACAGCCGTCCCGTTCTCGCCTACTGTGGTGCCCGTTGTGTTCGACTCGCGCGATGTGGTGCTCCGTCCCCGCGGTCGCCCGGCGCGCCTTCGCGACGCACGGAGAGGAACTTCATGAACGCCGACCACTGCCTGCTCGAGCGCGACGGGCACGTCCTGACCGTCACCCTCAATCGACCCGAAGCGAAGAACGCGCTCTCCAGTGGAATGCTGGCGGGGATGTACCGCGCCTGGCGCACGCTCGACGACGACCCCGAGCTGCGCGTCGCGATCCTCACCGGGCGTGGCGCTGTCTTCTGCGCCGGCGCCGACCTCAAGTCGATGGGCGCCGGCGAGACCGACGACGCATTCATGCAACTGATGTCCGAGGTGCCCGACATCCACTGGCAGGCCCTCCTCCGCCACAACCGCCCGAGGAAGCCCATCATCGCGGCGGTGGAAGGCTACGCGGTCGCGGGCGGCACCGAGATCCTCCAGGGCACCGACATTCGGGTCGCCGCCGAGGATGCGGTCTTCGGCGTCACCGAGGCCAAGCGCGGCCTCTTTCCGCTCGGCGGATCGTCGGTGCGGCTGCGCCGGCAGATTCCCTACACCCTGGCGGCGGAGATCCTGCTCACCGGCCGCCACGTCACCGCGCAGGAGGCGCTCCGCTTCGGGCTCGTCGGCCGGGTGGTCCCGAGCGGTCAGACGCTCGCCGAGGCCAGGAAGATCGCCGCGGAGATCTGCGAGAACGGCCCGCTCTCGATTCGCGCGCTCATGACGATGCTGCGTGAGGTCGACGAGAGCGTCAGCGAGGCGGACGCGCTGGCGCGGGAGCTGGAGGTCGGCTCGCCGATCTTCGGCACCCACGACGCGCGCGAGGGAATGAAGGCCTTCAAGGAGAAGCGCAAGCCCGTCTACACGGGCGAGTGACGCGAGCACGACCCTGGACACGCTCGCACCCACGACGCCGGTCATCGTCGGCATCGGCTTCCGGCAGGAGAAGACCGACGATCCCACGCAGTGCCCGGAGGCCTATCGGCTGATGATCGAGGCCGCCCGCACGGCGGCCGACGACGCCGGGTCCCGCGCGCTGCTCGGGCAGATCGAGTCGATCTCCGTCCCCCAGGGCCTCTGGCTCTACCCCAACCCCGGCAAGCTGATCGGCGAGGCGCTCGGTTGCCCGCGGGCACGCAGCATCGTCGCGGGCCTCGGCACCTTGCAGCTCATGCCGTTCAACGACGTCTGCCGGGCGATCGCCGCCGGCGAGCAGGAGGTGGGGCTGGTCGCGGGGGGCGAGGCGAAATACCGCGCGCTGCGCGCCACCCTCACGCAGACGCCGGTCCCGGACACGGCGCAGGACGAAGCCGAGCAGCCGGACGTACGCCACACGTCGCCGGATCCCGTCTGTTCGGAGCTCGAGATTGCACGTGGCCTGCAGTCGCCGATCGCGCTGTTCGCCGTCATCGAGTCGGCGCTGCGACATCGGCAGGGCCTGTCGGTTGAGGAGCACCGGGACGCGGTGGCGCGGCTCTACTCCGAGTTCAGCACGGTGGCGGCAGCCAACCCCCATGCCTGGTCGCGGGAGGCGGTGGCCGTCGAGGACATTCGTGACCCGTCGACGGGGAATGCCATGCAGGCCTTCCCGTACACGGCGCGCCACTGCACCCAGTGGACCGTGAACCACGCCGTCGCGATCCTGGTGTGTTCGGCGCGCAAGGCGGAAGCGGTCGGTGTGCCGCGCGCGAAATGGATCTTCCCGGTGGCAGCGGTCGAGTCGCGGCACGTCGTCGTGCTCGCGCAGCAGCGACGACTCGACAGCCATCCGGGCACGGTGATGGCGGGCGAGCGGGCACTGGACCTGGCGGGCGCCTCGACGGAGGACGTCACGGCGGCGGAGCTCTACAGTTGCTTCCCGGCCGCGATCCAGTCGTTCGCGCACGACCTGCGCCTCGCGCCGGGCTGCCCGCTCACCGTGACGGGCGCCATGCCGTTCGCCGGCGGCCCGTTCAACCACTTCAGCCTCGAAGGTACCGCGCGGATGGTCGAGGTGCTGCGTGCGGATACGGTGCCCGGGCGGCGGCTCGGCTTGGTCTCCAACCTGAGCGGCATCTTCGGGAAGCAGGCGATCGTGCTGCTCTCGAACCAGCCGAATCCGCGCGGCTACGGCTACGACGACATCACCGCGGCGGTAGCCGAGCGGGACGTCCCGCTGCCTCTGAACGACGACTACGTCGGTCCGGCGACGATCGTCGGATACACCGTGGTGTTCCAGCGGGGCCACGCCTCGTACGCGGTCGCCGTCTGCGACACGCCCGCCGCGGAGCGCACCGTCGCGCGGAGCGACGACCCGGCGTTACTCGACGAGATGATGCGGCGGGAGTTCTGCGGCCGTCTGGTCGAGATCGCAAAGGACGGGGTCTTCTCTCACGCGCTCGACCTGCGACTCGCGTGACGCGCGCGGCGACGCCCGCACGCCGTCGCCTGGGTTGGAGCCTCACCCCCTCCCAGCTCACACGTCCAGCTCCTCCACCCGCGGCGCGCGCTCCATGATGAACTCGAAGCGCGGCGCCACGTCGCGGCCCATGAGCGTCTGGATCGTCCGCTCCGTCGCCTCGGCGTCGACGATCGCCACGCGCAGCAGCGCGCGGCGGCGCGGGTCGAGCGTCGTCTCCTTCAGCGTGCTCGGGTTCATCTCGCCGAGACCCTTGAAGCGCTGCACCTGCACGCGGTCGCGCTTGCCGTTGACGCTCGCCAGTAGCCGGTCCCGCTCGGCGTCGTCCTTGGCCCACGACACCTGCTTGCCGGCCTCGATGCGGTAGAGCGGCGGCTGCGCGATGTAGACGTAGCCCTGCCGGATGAGATCCGGCAGATGCCGGTAGAAGAACGTGAGCAGCAACGTACAGATGTGGTTGCCGTCGGAGTCGGCGTCCATCAGCAGCACGATCTTGTGATAGCGGAGCTTGCCGGCGTCGAACTCGCTGCCCGCCCCACAGCCGAGCGCCGAGACGATGTCCGACAGCTCCTTGTTGGTCAGCACCTTGGCGGTCGACGCCTGCTCGGCGTTGAGCACTTTGCCGCGTAGCGGAAGGATCGCCTGGAAGCCGCGATCGCGGCCCTGCTTGGCCGACCCGCCGGCCGAGTCGCCCTCGACCAGGAAGAGCTCGCACTCGCTCGGATCGGTCGACGAGCAGTCGGCGAGCTTCCCGGGCAGGTTCATTCGGTGCGACACGGCGCCCTTGCGCTGCACCTGCTGGGCCGCGGCGCGCGACGCGCTCCGCGCCCGCGCGGCGAGGATCACGCGGCTGGCGATCGCGTCGCCGACGGTGCGGTTCGCGTTGAGCGCGTTCTCGAGCGCCGTGCGGATGATCCCATCGATGATGGGCGTGACCTCGGAGTTGTTGAGGCGCTCCTTCGTCTGGCCCTGGAACTGCGGGGTCGGGATCTTGATCGCGATGATCGCGACCAGCCCCTCACGCACGTCCTCGGCCGCGATCGTCAGCCCACGCGGGACGAGATTGTGGACCTGGAGGTAGTTGCGAACGGCTTTCGTGAGCCCGCCCTTCAACCCCGCGTCGTGCGCGCCGCCCGAGGACGTCGGGATGCTGTTCACGTAGGACAGGACGCGCTCCTCGGTCGACTCCGTCCAGGCGAGCGCGCAGTCGAGGTGCAGGTCCTCCTGCTGCGTGTTGTGGACCGTAAAGACCTCGCCACCGAGAGGGACGTCCTTCCGCTCGGCGACGAGCTTCTGGAGGAACGCCTTGAGCCCGTCCTCGTAGTGGTAGACGACCCGGGTTCCCGCGGTCTCGTCGAGGAACGTGACCGTGAGCCCGCCGTGCAGGTACGCCTTCGCCTCCAGCGTCTCCGCAATGACCTTCGCGTCGAAGCGGACGCTGTCGAAGATCTCGGTGTCGGGCCGGAAGAAGATCGTCGTGCCGCTCCCGCGCGCCGACCCGACCTTCTTGAGCGCGCCCGTCGCGACACCGCGGGCAAACTGCTGCTCCCACTCCGCGCCATCGCGCTTGACGCGCGCGACCAGCTTCTCGGAGAGCGCGGTCACGACCGACGCGCCGACGCCGTGCAGGCCGCCCGAGTGATAGTAGCTCTTCGCCTCGAACTTCCCGCCCGCGTGCAGCGTCGTGAGGATCAGCTCGAGCGCCGACTTCTTGTACTTCGCGTGCCGGTCGACCGGGATGCCGCGGCCGTTGTCGGCGACGGTCGCGGACTCGCCGTCCTCGTGCAGCGTCACCGTGATGTGGTCGCAGTGCCCGTTCATCGCCTCGTCGACCGCGTTGTCGACGATCTCCCAGAGCAGGTGGTGCAGCCCGGCCTTGTCGACGCCGCCGATGTACATGCCCGGCCGGCGCCGCACGGGCTCGAGGCCCTCGAGCACCAGGATGTCCTTGGCCGTATAGGTCGCGGCCATCGCGCTAGCCCTCCGCCCGGAGCGCCGTCACGCGGCCGCGCTTCACGACCTTCTGTCCCTTGCCGCCGCGGTGTGCCGCCGGCACGTCCTCCACGTGGAAATCCCGTTCGCCACCGTCTTCCATCACCGCGACGAACTTCGCCTTGCGGCCGAGCGCGAGCGCGCCCACGATCTGATCGTCGGCGTCGGGCTTCATCAGGATCACGCCGCGTCCGGGGCCGGACAGCTCCGCCACCTCGTCGAGCACGAAGCGAAGCATCTTGCCGCGCGCGGTCGCGATGACCACCACGGGCCCGACAACCGGCGTCACCGCAACCACCGCGTCGTTCTCCCCGACGCGGGCGATCCGCCGCCCGGCCCGCGTCGTCTCCGTCAGGTCGGGGGTCGTGCGGAAGCCGTAGCCGCCTCGCGTCGCGACCAGCACCACCGGCTGCACGACCTTGTCCTCGCGCCGCTTCGCCCCGGCGGTGCCGAAGAGCACGCCCTGCTCCCCGGGCTTGGCGCCCGGCCCCGGCGCCGGGGCCTCGTCCCGCAGCAGCCGTGCCACCACGACGCGCTCGCCGTCGCCGAACTTGAGCAGCGACTGGACCGGCTCCCCGTAGCCGGTGGTGGCAGGGACCTCGGCGACCCGCAGCACGTAGATGCTGCCGTGCGACGAGAAGAGCACGAGGCGATCGCGCGTCGAGCCCGGGAGCACGGCGGCGAGCGCATCGCCCTCGCGAAGCCGCGTGGAGGCAGGGTCCTTCAGCTCGCGCACGCGCTTCACCCAGCCGTCGCGGGACAGCACCACGGTGGCGTCCTCGTGCACGACGTACGCCTCGGGATCGTACTCGAGCTCCTCGCCGGCTGCGAAGGCGGTCCGGCGGCGATCGCCGTACGTCTCGGCGAGCGTGACCAGCTCTTCGCGGACGAGCTTCCATCGTGCTTTCGGGCTCTTGAGCAGGGCCTCGATCTCACGCAGGCGCTTCTGCTTCTCCGCACGTTCGGCGAGAATCTTCTGGATCTCGAGCCGGGCGAGCTGGTAGAGGCGGATCTCGAGGATCGCGTTCGCCTGCACCTCGTCGAGCGCGAAGGCGGCCATGAGCTGCCGGGCCGCGTCCTGACGCGACTCGGCCTTGCGGATGATGCGGATGGCGCGGTCGAGGTCATCGTAGATCTTCGCGAGCGCGTCGAGGATGTGGAGGCGCTCCTCGAGCTTGCGCTTCTCGTGCTCGAGCCGGCGGGTGACGACCTCCAGGCGGAAGTCGAGAAAGTGCCGGCAGAGCTCGCGCAGCGAGACGCGCGCAGGCTGACCCACCGCCGGGTTCGCCGTCGGCACGAGGCACGTGAGGTTCACGTTGAAGTTGGTCTGCAGCGGCGTGTGCTTGTAGAGATACGCCATCGCCACCTCGGCTTTGGCCTCGCTCTTGAGCTCGAGCACGACGCGCACGTCGTCGGTCGACTCGTCGCGCACGTCGGTGATCTGCGGGAGCTTGCGGGCGATGATCTGCTGCGCGATCTGCTCGACCATCTCGGCCTTGTTGACCGCGTACGGGATCGAGGTGACCACGATCTGCCGCCGCCCGCGGGGCAGCTCCTCGACCGTGTACTCGCCGCGCAGCCGGATCGGCCCCTGCCCGGTCTCGTAGATGTCGCGCAGCTCCTTCTTCGAGTTGAGCACCTCGCCGCCAGTCGGGAAGTCGGGGCCCTTCACGTGACGGAGCAGCCCCTTCACGTCGAGGTCGGGGTCGTCGATCATCGCGACCAGCGCCGCGACGACCTCTTTCAGGTTGTGCGGTGGAATGTTCGTCGCCATGCCGACGGCGATCCCGGTGGCACCGTTCACGAGGAGCTGGGGAACCGCGCTCGGGAGCACGACCGGCTCGTCCCGCTCCGCGTCGAACGTGGCGCGGAAGTGGACGGTCTCGGCGTCGATGTCGGCGAGCATCTCCTCCGCCAGGGCGGTGAGGCGCGCCTCGGTGTAGCGGTAGGCCGCCGCGCTGTCGCCGTCGAGCGAGCCGAAGTTCCCCTCGCCGTGGACGAGCGGGTAGCGGAGCGCGAACGGCTGCGCCATGCGGACCATGGCCTCGTACGCCGCCTGGTCGCCGTGCGGGTGGTACTGCCCCAGCACCACGCCCACGATCGCAGCCGACTTCCGTGGCCGCGACCCCGCGGTCAGGCGGAGGTTCTGGTACATCGCATAGAGGATGCGACGCTGGACCGGCTTGAGCCCGTCGCGAACGTCCGGCAGCGCACGCGCCGTGATGACGCTCAGCGCATAGCTCAGGTACCGCTCCTCGGCGGCCAGGCGCAGATCGGTCTCTCGTGCTGCCGGAGCTTGGGTCCCCATCATCCACCCCACCCCAGATCGGGCGGGCGCATCTTAGCAGCCCCGCTCGGGAAGGCGAGCGGGCGCGGCGCGCATTCGCGCACGAGGGGCCGCGGATGGCTCAGTCGTGCAAGACCCCGGCATCGGACACGACCGGAAACCCGCGCCCGGCGCGGCGCACTGTTCTGGCACCGGCCTTGCTCCGCCGTCCGGTGTGCAGAAGGAGGGGCCAGGTTGGTGATCACGCTGCAGCTCGTTGCGGACGATCACGACGAACGGGAGATCGCGGTGTCGACCAGCATCCAGGTGAACCCCGGTGAACCGCACTGGCAGGCCTGGTTGGTGAACGCCGTGACCACCCAGGCGCACGAGGGCGCCAAACGGCTCCGCGATCAGCTCGCCGCCCGGCACGCGCTGCCGGACGACGGCTTCATCCCGCTGGCCGCGGTCGCACCGGTCGTCGACCTCGCACGCTAGGGCCCGCCCCATCACGTGGCCGCGCCGGGCGGGCCCGCCCGGCGCGGCCCCTGAGGCTGCCCACCTTGACAGTCGTCCCGCCCTCGGGTTTCTAGCGACCGTGCCCCGCAGCGCCGAATCGGCCGCGGGTGCACCGGGAGAAAGGAAGCTCCGATGACGACGATGCTGCGGGCGCTCGTGAGTGCCATCGCCCTGATTGCCCTCGCCACGGGCTCCGCGCGGGCCGCCGACTCCGCCGAGGTCTACAAGGCGCAGTGCGCCAAGTGCCACGGCGAAACTGGCCAGGCCGACAGCCCCGTGGCCAAGACGCTCAAGGTGCCGCCGCTCGCCGGCGATGCGAAGGTCGCGGGCACTGCCCCGGCCGAGCTCGCGAAGGCGATCAAGGAGAACAAGAAGCACGCCGGGTTCGTCACCAAGATGGCCGACGCCGACATCGAGGCCGCGGCGGCGCGGGCGAAGGCCCTCGCCGGCGGCAACTGATCCACGCGCCGCCCGCCCACGTTGCCAGGTACCGGATCCCCGGCTCTGGCGCGCCGGTCCGCGGACGAGCTGGCCGAATGGGATCTCGCATAGGACTCTGGCTGCTCCTGGCCGTGCCGATCGTGCTGCTCCCTCGCGGCCACGCCGTCGCTGGCGAGACCGCCGTCGACGCGGCCGGCATCTGCGCGCGTTGCCATGCCGGCACGGCCGCGCAGCTCTGGACGACCGACGGGCACGCGCCGGGCGTGCGCTGCGTGGACTGTCACGCCGATCGTCGCGGCGCGACCGTCGGGCCGGGGCACCGCGCCGTCCGCCGGTGTGCCGAGTGCCACGCGGAGGCCGCGCACCCGGTCCGCGGACGACACCCGCGCCCCGGGCCGATGCGGCGCTGTCTCACCTGCCACGACCCTCACGGCTCGTCGAACGCGAGCCTCGTTTCGCCACGCATCCGCCTGCCCGGTCCGCGACGGGCGCCGATCCAGTTCACCGGCGCCGACTTCGTCGCCGCTGCTCGTCCGGGAACGGGGCTGTGCGAGGTCTGCCATCGCGACACGACCGCCTACGCCGCCGACGGTCGCAGCGCGGCGCACTACACCGACCGCTGCACGGCCTGTCACGATCACGCGGTCGGCTTCCAGCCCGTCGCCACCAAGGACAACTGTGCCATCTGCCACGCCGACGAGACGGCGCGGCTGGCGACGCCGAGCGACCATCACGACCGGTTCGACTGCGGCGGGTGCCACGCCGAGGTCTCGCCGACGCCGGGGAAGGACCACCGCGCCGTCACGGCATGCACCGACTGCCACGCGACGCCCGCGACCCACGCGCCCGGCGGCAACGCGGTCGCGTGCGCGCAGTGCCACGACCCGCACGGCAGCAGCAACGTGAGCCTCGTGCGAGACCAGATCCGGACGCCGCAGGGGACGCTGCATCCGATCCGCCTCGACAATCGCGACGGCATGGCGGACGGCAGTTACGCGAGCGCCTCCACCCCCGGCACCGGGCTCTGCGAGGTGTGCCACGAGACCACCCGTTTCTATCGCGCCGACGGCACCGGCGACCCACACTTCACGCTGCCCTGCTTCCCCTGCCACCGCCACGCGGACGGATTCGCGCCCCAACAGTGACCCCCATGCGAACAACGCTCGCCGCCGTCACGATCGCCGCGCTCCTCGCGACGGGAAGTCTCGTCGCAGCCGCGGAGGAGCCCCCGGCGCCGGCGGCGACCCGCGTCGGCGACGAGACCTGCGCCGCGTGTCACCAGGACCGGAGCGACTCGCTCGCGAAGACCCCGCACGGGGCCGCGCTCGCCGACGCCGCGCGGCCCGAGGCCCAGCGCGGCTGCGAGGCCTGCCACGGCCCGGGCTCGGCGCACGCCGAGGCCGGCGGCGGAGCGGACGTGGGCGGCCTCGAGAGCTTCAAGGCCACGCGCGGGGCCGCCGAGCGCGCGGCACCCTGCCTGCGCTGCCATGGCGGCGCGAGCGACCTGCACGCCTTCAAGAGCGGCGCCCACGCGATGATCGCGTGCACCGACTGCCATGGGGCGCACGGCGCGCGCGCCGAGCCCCTGCTCCAGGCCGCGCCGCCGAAGCTCTGCTACGGCTGCCACGCCGACGTGAAGGCGCAGTTCGCGCTACCGGAGCGGCACGATGTCGACCGGGGCGTGGTGCGCTGCATCGACTGCCACACGCCGCACGGAGGACGCGACCGCGCCGCGCTACGCGGCGCGAACGACCGCCCGTGTCTCACGTGCCACGCCGAGGTCCAGGGCCCGTTCGTCTTCGAGCACGCCGGTTCGGTGACGGAGGGCTGCGCCGCCTGTCACGAGCCGCACGGCAGCACCAATCGCCACCTCCTCATCCGCCAGCAGGTGGCCCAGCTCTGCACGGAGTGCCACGCGGTCACGCCGGCGAACCACGTCCAGCCGCGCTATCGCGACTGCACGCGCTGCCACGCCGACATCCACGGGTCGAACGTCGACCCGCGCTTCCTGGAGCCGTAGGCGATGCGCCGGTGGTCGACCCTGTCCCTCGTGTTCCTGCTCGCCGCCGCGCCGGGGGCGCGCGCCAACGAGCGGCTGGGGCTTCTTCCCGGCTACACCGTCGACACGGTCACCACGGCCGGCTACCGCGTGGTCGACGTCGGCGGCTCCAGGCAGAAGTACCGCGAGGACTACGACCTGCCGGACGGCCCACGGCTCTTCGACTTCACCGCCGACGGGCACGCGATCGCACCCGAGCAGTCCCACCTCGACCGCTTCCACCTCGAGATCGCCACGCCCGGCAACGAGCCCGTGCAGCGCTATCGCCTCTCGCTCGCCGATCGTGGGCTCTGGGATCTTCGCGCCGCGTTCACGCGCTCGCGCTACTACTACGCCGTGCCGCAGCTCTGGGAGGCCGCGGTCCCGGGCGACGTCCGCCCCGACGACCTCCACGACTGGAACTTCGTGCGTACCAACGGCACCGTCGACCTCACCGTCCACCCGACGAACCTGCCGACGCTCTTCGCCGGCTATCGGCTGTTCGAGCGCGACGGGCGCTCGATCTCCACCGTCCTGGTTCCCGCGGGGGACACTTTCCTCCTGCGCGCACCGGTCGACGACGTCACGCACGTGGGCCGCGTCGGGTCGGAGTTCTCGGTGGTCGGCACCGACCTCCTGCTGCAGCAGGAGTACCGGCGCGTGGATCGTCAGCGCACGCTGAAGGACGTCCTCGACCCGGCCGGCCTCGATCCCGCCGACGGGACTCGCCTCGGCGTCCTCTACCGCGACCAGAGCGAGCACCTGGACATTCCCGCCACGACGGTGCGGGCCCGTCGGCTGGTCGGAGACCGTGTCGAGCTCGACGGCGGCTACTACTACAGCCACGCGGATCTCGGGGTCGAGCGCTTCCTGCGCGAACAGGGGACGGCGACCGTCCCAGGGCTCGTGCCCAACGGCGCGACCCGTGGCACGGCGGACGCCACGTTCGACACCCACGTGGCCGACGCCGGCCTGCTCGTCGGGCTCACGGAGCACACCCGACTGCACGCCGACTACCGCTACGACGAGCGCAGCCAGCGCGGCGACGTCACCGAGACGAGCACCTTCGGCTACCTCGCGGCGCACAGTGGCGATCAGGTACGGGTTCACCGCGTCACCGCCGCGCTCGAGTACGCGCCCCGCCCGAACCTCGACCTGCGCGCGGGCCTGCGGTGGAGCCAGCGCGAGGTGAACTTCCCGACCAGCCGCATCGCGACATCGACCGATGCCGTCGGCGCGGTGGCCCGCGCGCGCTGGCGACCCTGGGCGTTCCTCGACCTCACAGCGAGTTACGAGAACACCCAGATCGACGACCCAGTGGCCACGCCCGGCGACGCGGCGAGCGTGCCGCCGCTGCCCGAGCGCGAGATCACGCTCACCTACCGCAACCGCGGGACGCTCGGACTCACCCTGCGGCCGCGCGACTGGATCTCGCTGCGCTACCAGCTCGTCGCCGACCACCGCACCAACGACACGTTCCACGGCGTCGCCGAGTCGTTCGGGAACAGCGTGACGCTCACGATGGCACCGGTCGCCGGCATGAGCCTGCTCACCGGCTACACGCGCCGCGACCTCTCGAGTCGCGCCGACATCCTCACGGCCCCGCTCTACGCGACCAACACCTCGCTCCAGAACGGCACGGAGGACGTGTTCCAGTCCGCCCTCCAGTACGAGTTCACGCTCCTCGGTCAGCCCTGGGCCTGCGGCTGGGACGTCGCCTACGTGCGCTCGAGCAACCGGCTCCGCCCGCGCCTCGAAGCCCCCGGGGGACGGCAGAGCTTCTTCGACCTCGATCGCATCGACGGAGGCGCCTCGCTCACGTGGCGGCACCGCCTGCTCGAGCCGTCACTCGAGCTCCGCATGATCGACTACACCGAACGCGTGCTGCCGGGGAACGACTACCGCGCGACCATCGTCGCGATCAAGTTCACCAAGCGCTGGGACTTCTAGAGGCCGACCCGCCTGGGTCATCGGCTCGGACCTCGCTCACGAGCCGGCGTGTACCGACGAAACCGAGAGGAGGCTGCCCTCGCCGTGGCAGACCTCGCACGCCTCTGCGCCGTCGCCGGTCGTGTTGGTCGTGGCGTGGGCGCGGGCGGCCTCGCTGTCGTGGCAGGAGAGACACGCATCCTGGATCGGCGGAATCGACCCGGTCGGGGCGTCCAGGAACGGCGCCGTGCCCCACTTGCTCGCGTCGGGGTTGAGCGCCACGACCGACGTCCTGGTCGGCAGCACGCCGGCCGGCAGCGGCAGCAGCTGGGTGCCGGCCGCGTGGCAGCTCTCGCAATTGGCGCGGTTGCCCGGGAAGCGCACGTCGCCGAAGTCGTTGGGCGTGAATCCGCGCGGCGTCGCACCGAAGCCGTAGATCACGTACGGCTGCTGCTCGAGTTCCTCGCCCGAGTGGATGCGGTGGATCATGGACTTCAAGTCGATCGACGCGCTCGTCGCGTCGGCCGCGCCGGTTCCCGCATCGACGCGCTGGACATCGTCGCCAGCGGCCGTGGTGTCGGCGACGCCGTTGGGGCCGACGGCCACGGCGCAGCTGTCCGCCTGGGTACACGAGGCGCCGGACGCGATCAGCTGCACGTCGTCAGGACCTGCCGTGGTGTCGGCCACCTTGTTGGCCCCACACGTGACCGCACAGAACGTCCGCGCCCGGCGCGCGAAGTCGCTCCCCTTGGGATTGTGGCACACGACGCAGTACTCGACCTGGTTGCGCAGGTTCCCGTGGATGCTCGAGTCGACCGAGAAGGTCCCGTGGCAGGCGGCACAGCGCGCCGTCGTCACCACGGTGCGTCGTGCCACGACGGGCTTCGACGGGCTGTCGACGTTGAAATCCCGGACCGGATTCGCCAGCGCCTCCTCGACGTCTTCCCCATTCACGAGCACCGACCGACGCGCCTCCATGCCCACGCGCCACGTTCCGGTCGCATCGAGAGGCAGCTTGTTGGTCGCGGACAACACGTAGGTGTACACGCCGTCGGCATCGGGCCCCGTGAGCGTACCCGAGCTGCCCGGCCCAGCGGCGGTCGGGCTGAGCAGCGCCACCGAGGCGCCACCGAAGTCGGTCCCGGGACCGCTCAGCGCGAACGCCACGCGCCCCATGGTCGACAGCGACGGCAGCGGCGTTCCCGCGCCGTCGGTGATCCGGAAGCGGATCGTCGGCGACGTGTTCGCCGTCCCGACCGCGCTCACGATCTCGCCGCGCAGGCCGGCGAGCGCCGTCGAACGGGCCGGGATCGTGTGCGATCCCGGAATCGAGAGGTCGAACTCCTCGCCGCTCGCCTTGTGGCAGACGCGGCAGAGGGCATCCGGCTGCGCCCCCGCGACGTGGTGTCCCTCGGATTCGGGAACGGTCGGATCCATGTCGTCGTGACACGACGTACACGCAGCGGCGGACGGCCGCTCGCGATGGGCCGCCGCGGTCGCGCCGGCGCCGTGACACGTCTCGCAGCGACGCAGGTCGCGGGGAAAGCCGACGCCGACGGCCTTGCCCGCCGTCACGCAGGTCGAGTTCGGACAGTCGGTGTCGCTCGCACACGTGAGACCGCCGCGGTCGCCGCCGGCGCACGTCGACACCGAGGCGACACAGGAGCCGCCGGGGCAGTCGGCGTCGGTCACGCACGTCGTCGCCGCATGTCGCCCGCCGCGGCACAGCGTCACGCGCTGGCCGAACACGAGCTCCGCGCTGCCGAAGCCGATGATCGAGTACTTCGACCCCACGGGCCCGTCGACGATGCTCGGCAGATCCTTCCCGCGATGAATCCGGTGCACCATGACCTTGAAGTCGACGGAATTCCCCGTGTCGGGGTCGATCGCCTGCGGGGTGTGGCAGAGCTGGCACAGCCGCACCTCGCGCCGGTTGCCGCCGTGCGCCTGGAGCGGGTTGTGGCACTGGTTGCACTGCGCGGTCGTGGTCTCTTCGTGGCGCGTGATGTCCGTGCTGCCGTCTGGGACGAAGTCGAAGATCGGATTGGTCGCGAGCGTGACGCCGTCGAGGCTCCGCTCCACCTGGGCACCGATGGTGTGGGTGAGACCGCTGAAGCCGGCCGGCAGCGTGGTTTTGAACGTGTAGACGAACAGGCCCGCGCCGGCGTCCTCCGTGCCGAGACGCCCGCCCGAATCGTACGCGGGCTGGCCGACCGAGTTCTTCACGTAGTTCACGTAGCGGGTGAAGGTGGTGCTGAAGTCCGGCACGCCCGGCACCGTCTGCACGTCTTCCTCGAGACGCGCGATCGTGAAGCGCACCCGCGCTTCGAGCGGGTTGGTGGTCATGTCCGTCCTCGGCAGCACGCCGACTCCGGCCGTGTCCGTGAGCGTGAAGCGCACCGTCACGAAGCCCGCCGGGGACACGTTCGCGCCCAGGATCTTGCTGGCGAGGCCGGCGCCCGGCACGCCCGCCGGGGGGGGCGGCGGGAGCGTCGTCGTGGTGGTCGTGGAGGTCGAGGTCGTGGTCGGGGTCTCCCCGCCACCACCGGTGATCGTCGGACCCACCCCGGGGTTGCAGACGAGCTTGTACTCGTCCTTGTCGATCCGTCCCCGCGAGGTGACCGCCCGGACGACCAGCTTGCCCCTCCCGGCCCGCAGCGCCCCGTGGGCGTCGAGACCACCGACCCCCACGATCACGTCCACCGGCTCGGTGCACCGTGCTGCACCGCTCGGAAGACCGAGCGCCGCGACCGCCGCCTCGAGCCCGCCCACATCGAGTCCCGCGGAGCCCTTCAGCTTGATGCGGACAACGTCACTGGGAGCGCACTTGCCGGCCGCTTCGGCGGCGTTGATACAGAGCGAGAGCGAGAAGCGGCAGGGCGTGCTCTGCACGTCCCCCGCGACCTTACACGGCTCGCCACCGTTGCAGGCAAGCCCGGCCGCGCGCGCCGAGCCGCCCGGGAACGCCGTCCCCGTGCCGCGGAGCACCGTGACACATTCCGTCCTCGCCGGCCCTTGGCCAGCGAGCGTCGTCATCTCCAGGGCCCACGCCGACCCCCGTCCGGCAACCGCCAGCACGAAGAACCCGAGCCCTGCGATACGAAGACGAGCATCCATGGTGGCCCCTCCAGCGGAAGTCACGTAGCACGGCTCGTGCCGCTCGGCGCGTCGCGCCAAGCCGCGTCACTTCTCGTCTTCCGGCCGCGGGATCTCCGGGAGCGTGGGGAAGATCGGGCCGCGGCGCGAACCGCTTCCCACAGATCGGAATCGTCGTGCGGTGCGGCAGGCTCTCGCGAGCACGCGCGGGCACATGCCGCGCAGCCCCGCGTCCGCTATAGCACCCGCACGGGTCGTGGAGCGAGCCGCGCCGCCACCGACACGGCCTCAGGCGCTGTTGCGGACGTCCTCGAGCTGCCAGCGGGCCATCGTCACGACGTCCGACATGCTACCGCCGAGCTTGCGAACGACCGACGGCTCGAAGCCGGAGTGCATCTTGCAGTTTCGGCAGCGTGGGTCCTGCCGGGACTCCCAGTAGTCCCAGTCGACGCCGCCGAAGAAATCCCGCCACGACCCGTAGTACCGCTCGCCGATCAGGTAGCACGGGCCCTTCCAACCTTGCGGCGTGAACGTCGGGTTCCCCCACGGCGTACAGGGATAGTCGCGCAGCCCCGCGGCGAACTGCAGGAAGAGCGGCGTCGACGAGATCTTCCGGTAGCGCTGCGAGAGGTCGAGGATGCGCCGGAACTTCTGGTGTATCTCGTCCCGATAGAGGAAGTGATCCTCCCCCTCGAGCGCCTCGTAGTGGTAGCCGGGCGACAGGAGAATCCCGTCGACGTCCAGCTCGGTGAGCAGGGCGCACATCGCCTCGATCTCGTCGACCGAGGTCTCACGGTACACCGTCGTATTCGTGCAGACGTAGTACCCGAGGCGCTTGCCCTCCCGGATCCCCGCGACGGCCTGGTCGAATACACCCTTGCGCTGCACGACGAAGTCGTGGGTCTCCCGCATGCCGTCCAGGTGGACGTTGATCGAGAGCCGTCGGTCCGGGCGCGCCTTCTTGTAGAAGCGATCGAGCAGGATCGCGTTCGTGCACATGATCGCGTGCCGCTTGCGCGCGATCACGCCCTCGACCAGCTCGACGATCTCCGGATACACGGTCGGCTCGCCGCCGCAGATCGAAACGACCGGCGCCCCGCAGTCGTCGACGGCTTCGAGGCACTTCGCGAGCGGCAGCCGGTCCTTGAGTTCGCCCGACCACCGCTCGGGTGAGCAGCCGACACAGGCCAGATTACAGGTGTGCAGCGGCTCGAGCATCAGCACGACCGGTACGCGCGCGTTGCCCGCCCACCAGTTGCGCACCTGCCACTTCATCATGTCGGTCGCCACGTGCAGCGGAAACCGCATCGACTCCCCCCCTCTCGCGGGCGTCAGCCCGCGGCAGCACCCGCACCGCGGGGCGCAATCCCGAACGCGTCCAGCCCGCCTCCGAGCAGCAACCCGATCCCGTCGCGCAGCCGGCGTTCGGCGAGTCGCCGCTGGCGGGCGAGCCGCGCGAGCGCCGGGATCAGCCGCGGGCGCAACGCGAGTGCGGCGGCCGCCCGGAGCGGGCGGACCTCGCCCTGCCCGTCGACGGCCAGCACTCCGAGCGGCACCGCCTGGTCTGCCTCGTCGAGCACGACGCGCAGGCCGACGAACGGGACGCCACGCGCGCGCGCCGCCGCCGCGATCGGACCGCTCTCCATCTCGACCACCAGCGCGCCGGCCGCCGCGGCGACGGCCTTGCCGGCTGGCGACTCGAGCACGCACGCGCTGCTCGCGATCGGCCCCACTCGCAGCGCGAGGCCCCGGCGGGTCGCCCATGTGGCGACGGCCTCCCCGCCGACCGGGACCGGTGGCCCGGGTCGTCCCGCGCCATCGAGCGGAACGAGCGCGTTCGCCAGCACCAGATCACCGGCACGGAGCGATGCGACGAGCGCGCCGGCGCAGCCCACCGTCGCGAGAAGGCGCCCCGCAGGCGCCGACGCGACCGCACGCGCCGCCCGCGCCGGGCCGATACCGGTGGCGACCACCAGCGCCGACGCGCCGTCGCCGAGATGCCCCCGCCACGCGCCCGGCTGCCCCGCTGCCTCGGGGGCGGCGAGCCCCGCGACCACGGCCCGGGCCTCCCAGCCGAGGGCCGCAAACATCACGACGTCATACATGGCTTCCGCGCCCGATCGGGTACTACGAACCGATCGGTCAGGCAACCGCCGTTCCGGCGTCAGGCGACGCGGATCGGGCGTGGCTCGATGCGGGGTTCCGGCCCGGCCCCGGCGAGGGACGGCCGGCGCGGCGGCCGATCGATCCCCGCCAGCGCGCGCAGCTCGTCGAACCCCGCTTGGAGCAGGTCGCAAATCGCGTCGCCATCGTGCACGAGCGCCGGGTCGAGGGTGAGCCCGATCGTGATCGTGTCGGCGTAGCTGAGGATCGCGAACGCGAGCCCGACGCCCTGCGCCAGCGGGACGATCGGAACGAGTGTCTCGAGCCGCTTCCCCTGCACGTAGAGCGACACGGGCGGCCCGGGGACGTTGGTGCAGATCGTGTTGACCGGCGCCGACTGCACCTGGAGCCAGCCGAGGGGCCGCTGTACCGCCGGCGGCAGGAGCGCCATGAGGTCGAGCACGCGCGACATCTGCTCCGACTCGCCCGCGCGCTTCAGCTGCCGCATCGCGGCGCGGACCTGCCGCAGGCGCTCGAGCGGATCGAAGATACCGACCGGCAACGGCGCCACGACCGACGACACCCGATTGCCGAGCTTCAGGTGCTCCTGGGTGGTCCGCAAGTTGACGGGCACGAGCGCCTTCAGTTCCATCCCGTCGGGATCGACGCCGTGCGCCTCGAGGTATGCCCGCAGCGCGGCGCTGATCGTGGCCAGCACGACGTCGTTCACGGTACCGCCGAGGCGATTCTTGACGGCCTTCACGGCGTTCAGGTCGAGTGTCTGCCACACGACACGGCGGAGCACGCTCACGTGGCCGTTGAACGGCGTCGGCGGTACGCCCTCCAGGAAGACGCGCGAGAGCGTCGCCAGCGAGCCGACCGTGCGAACGATCTCCGCCGCCGCCCGCGCGGGCTCGGCCACCAGCGCGCGCACGCCCCGCACCCGTTCGACCGCCGTGTGTGCCTCGTCGTCGAACGCCCGCGCGAGCTGCGTCATGGGCGACGGCAGCGGCGACAGTCGCGGCGCGGGCGGCGGCGGCGCGACGGGCGGCGGCGTGGGCGTCACGTCGAACACCACGCTCATGATCTGGACGCCGCTCACGCCGTCGATCATGCAGTGGTGCACCTTCGAGAACAGCACCGAGCGATCGCCCTGATAGCCGTCGATCTGGTGGAACTCCCACAGCGGCCGGCGACGGTCGAGCGGCTGCGCGAACAGCCGGCCGATCAGGCTCACGAGCTGCGCATGATCCCCGGGCGGCCGCAGCACGTGACGTCCGACATGGTTGCCGATGTCGAAGTCGGGGTCCGGCTCCCAGGTGGGGTGCGCGAGCGCCAGCGGGACCGGCACCGCCCGCTGCGTATAGCGCGGGACGAGGTGCAATCGCGCCCGAAGGTCGTCCACCAGGCGCTCGAAATCGAGCGTGCCCTCGCACGTGTAGGCGCCACCGACGTGGAGGAGCTGCCCGGTCCGCTCGAGGTTCCAGAATGCCGCGTCGAGCGCGGTCATCCGGTCGGAGGACGCAGACACGCTCAGGTCCCTTCGAGCAGGAACGTCACCTGCACGGTGGCACGGTACTCCGCGATCTGTCCGTCGCGGACGGCGGCGTTCTCCTTGAGCACCTCGATCCCGGTGATCCCGCGCAACGTCCGGTTGGCGCGCTCGAGCGCGTTGCGCACGGCGTCTTCCCAACTGTGCGGCGACGCGCCGATGACCGTGGTGATGCGGGCAACTGCCATGGCTCGCGTTAGTCCTCCAACAGGAACGTGATCTTCATCTCGACCCGATACTCGCGGATGAGCCCGGCGTGGACCTTGAGGGTCTTGCGCAGCACCTCCAGGCCCGTGATCCCCCGCAGCGTCCGCGCCGCGCGCTCGACGCCGGTTTCGACCGCCTCACGAAACCCGTCCGGTGACGCGGCGATGATCTCGGTGACGCGGGCGACGGTCATGGAGGCCCCGGGCCTAGCACACCGCCCATGGAGTGGATAGTCCTCCCGGCGTGCCCGCGATCTCGGTGCTGCTCCCCGCGCGCGACGCTTCGGCGACGCTCCCGGCCTGCCTCGCAAGCCTCGCCCGGCAGACCGAGCGCGACTGGGAGTGCGTCCTCGTGGACGACGGCTCCCGCGACCGCACCCGCGCCGTCGCCGAGGCCGCAGCCGCCGCCGATCCCCGCATCCGCGTCGTCGCGACACCCGCCCGTGGCCTGGTGGCCGCGCTCACTGCCGGGCTCGCCCACTGTCGAGGCGAGCTCGTCGCGCGCATGGACGCAGACGACGTGATGCACCGCATGCGCCTCGCCGCCCAGCGCGCCGCCCTCGACGACCCCGAGCTCGCCGCAGTCGGCTCGCGTGTCCGCGTCTTCCCGCGGCGGGGCCTCAGCGACGGCTTCCGCGCCTACGAGCATTGGCTCAACGGCATCGACGCGCCGGCCCGCGTGCGCGCCGAGGCGTTCGTCGAATGCCCGATCGTGCACCCGACCCTCATGATCCGCCGCGCCGTGCTCACTGGCGTGGGCTATCGCGAGTGCGGCTGGCCCGAGGACTACGACCTCGTGCTGCGCCTGCTCGGCGCCGGGCACCGCCTCGCCGTGCTGCCGCGCCGTCTGCTCGGCTGGCGCGACTCGCCCGGCCGGCTCACGCGCACCGGGCGGGCCTACGCCCGGGACCGGATCGTGGCGTGCAAGGCGGCGTTCCTCGCGGCGCAGTTCCTCGCCGGCCGCGACGAGTACGTCCTCTGGGGCTACGGCGGCACGGGCCGGGCACTCCGCCGCGCGTTGCTCGTCCACGGCAAGCGCCCGTCGCACGTGGTCGAGGTCCACCCCGGCCGCCTCGGCAACCGCATCCACGGTGCACCGGTCGTCCCACCCGCCGCGCTCGCCGCCTTGCGCGAGACGCGGATCGTCGCATCGGTCGCCGGGGAGGCGGCGCGCGGCCTCATCCGCGCCACGCTCGCGGGGCTCGGTTTCGCGGAGACCGAGGACTTCGTCTGCGCGGCCTGACGGCCTCAGAGCCGCTGGATCCGGCGCATCGGGTTGAGCGGATGCGAGAGCAGCAACACCGCGACCGGTGCGAACACCAGACAGCCCGCCACGCCGAGCTGCCGCTCCCCGATCCAGAACGTCACGCCGAGGTTGAACGCCGCGATGCCAAGGTAGATCCCGACCTCGACCAGACCGCCGTACGGCAGCCGGCCCGCCACCGGCCGCGACCACGTCACGCGGCGGTCGACGGCCTGGAAAAGCGCGATCGTCGTCAGGGCGACGAGAAACCAGCCGGCGTAGTTGCTGAGCGGTACGCCGAAGTGCACGCCCCCATCCGGGTAATAGTAGATGCGCCCGAGAAACCACCGCTCGCCGAGCACGGTCACCGGATCGATCACGACGTCGAGCAGCATCGTGAGAAATGCCCCGGTGAGCAGGACGCGCCGCGAGCCACGCACCTCGGGGGTGTCGATCACCTGGAAGTCCCCAGGCACGACGAGCAGCGGCGCGTAGCAGAAGAGGGCCACCGCCCAGCCGACGTAGCAGAGGAAGCTGAACGACAGCGAGTCGAAGAACGGCACGTTCGAGAGCCAGAGCTCCTGGCCCCGCGTCGCGTCCACGTAGACGTACATCCCAAACGGAACACCGATGCGGGTCGACGACCACTCGGCCACGTACGCGACCGCCCACGCGATGAGCGTGAACACGCCCGTGCGACGCCAGCCGAGCCGCGCCACCGCGGCGACCAGGTACACGATCAGGAACACGAACACGTAGGGGCGCAGCCCGAGCGTACCGCGCAGCAGCCGCAGGACGTCCGCCATCGTCACTTCTTCTTCCGGCTGCCGAGGAACTGGTTGAGGAGCCCGCCCACGACGCCCTCGACGCCGCGCTCCTGCGCGAGGCCGGCCGCGGCCCGGCCGACGAACTCGGGGGCGGGCGTCAGGTGCGGGTGCGCGCCCTGCCCGTGGACGTGGAGCGGGACCGTCACCGTCCCGTCCGTGGCCGCGATCGCGGCGCGCAGCGCCGGGCGCGCCGCGAGCAGCTCGTCGCCGAGCGCACGCCCGAGCGTGAGACGCACGGCGAGGTCGAGCTCGCCCGCATGACCGACCGTGCCGCCGCCCTCCAGCGTATAGCTGGGCGCGGTGACCACGAGATCGGACAATCGCACCCGGTCCGCCCCGAGCTGCGCGACACCCGTGCAGCGCGTGAAGGCGAGGCCCTCGCCGCCGAGCAGATCGGGAAAGCGCTCGCGCAGCCGGCCGGCAGGACCGCTGCCGAGCAACGGCTCGAATGGACCGAGTGCCCCGGGGCCGAGGCCCGCACCGGGGACCCGGCCCTCGTCGAGCGTGAAGCGCGCCGCCGGGTCGCCGCGCATCGTCACCTCCGCCTCGACGCGCGCGACCGCGACCGTCCCGAACGTCCCCGGCCCGCCCTCGACCGTCCCTCGAAAGATCGGGCGACGACCACCGATCTCGACCGTCCCCTTCGCGTGCAGTCGCTCGATGCGCGTGCCCTGCCCGGCGAGGGCGCCGTCGAGCTCGATCGGCAGCGGCGCCGTCTGCGTGAGCTGGTCGCCGGCGATCGTCACCCGCTGGATGCTGAGCGCGCGACGGCCCACCGGCAGATTGCCCGGCCCGGCCCCCACGGTGCCGCTGAACATCGGCGGCTCCGCGCCGTGCGCCACCGTCCCGTCCACCTCGATCGCCGCCAGCACGACGCCACCGCCTTCCACCGCTGCCCTCCCCCGCACCGCGAGCACACCCGGCCGCCGGCTGCGGTCCACCTCCGCGTCGAGCCCGGAGAC
Organism: Binatia bacterium; assembly: GCA_046327955.1. Lineage (GTDB taxonomy): Bacteria > Desulfobacterota > Binatia > DP-6 > DP-6 > JAXLXP01. Next base: position 22,025 of record JAXLXP010000009.1, read on the forward strand.
GGTGAGCGCCCGCCCGTCGCCGAGCTCGGCGTAGTGGACGGTCCCGTCGCGGATCCGGAGATGATCGACGGCGAATGCCGGTGCGGCAACGGCCGCCCCCATGGTCGCGAGCTGCCGGGCCGCCGTGCGGGGCGGAGCGGGCCGCAGCGACTCGATGTTCAACCGCCCATCGGCCCGCCGGATCACGTGCACGATGGGACTCTCCATCGTCACGCGCGAGACGATGATCCGCCGCGCGAGCAACGGGAGCAGCCGGACCTGCAGCGCGAGACGACGCGCGGTGAGCAGCGGCTCGCCGCCGCCGAACGCGGGGTCGTCGGCGATGCGCACGTTCTGAAGCTCGACGCCGAGCCCGCCGCGCAGACGCAAGCCCACGGCGTCGGCCTCCAGCTCGCGGCCGAGGGCATGGCCGGCCGCCGCAACCACCTGCGGGCCACCGTGACGGACCACCGCACCGGCCACCGCGAGCCCGATCCCCATCACCGTCCCGCCCGCGGCTGCGAGGGCGAGCCAGCGCCGGACCTTCACTCAGCAGTCTCCTGGTAGTTGGTGACGCGCCACACACCACCCTCGCGGCGCACGGTGACCAGCCAGTGCCGCTCGAGGCTGTCCGCGTCGGGCACGGTGATCTGACCGAGAAAGGCGAAGCTGGCGGCGTCGGCGGCCTCGGGATGCTCGGAGAGGAGCTTGTAGTGGACGAGCGGCTTGCGCGTCGTGTCGTCGATCTGCTGGTCGCCGACGAGGGCGATCTCCCCGTCGAGCTTCTGCCGCGCGAGACCGCTGGTGAGGTCGCGCGCGGCGCGCAGGTCGATGGCGACATAGTGCGCGTCGAGGAATCGCTCGGCCGCGCCGCGGGCGGTGGACGGATCGGGGCCACAGCCCGCTCCGGGGAACATCGCCAGCAGGACCACCGCCCGCACCGTCGCCGCCGTCACCTTGTTCCGCCCGATGGGCATTGATACCATCGCTTCCGGATGTGCTCAAACCGCACGGTGAGCCCGAGCGCGGTGCTCGACGCGTTCGCCGCACACCTCCGGCACGAGCGACACGTCTCGCCGCACACGCTGCGCGCATACCTGGCCGACGTGCGCCAGCTCCTGGCCGGCACCGGCGACGTTCCCCTGGGCGAGATCCGGCCCGCGACCATCCGGCACTGGCTGCGCACGCTCGACGGCCAGGCCGAGCGCACGTCGATCGCACGCAAGCTCGCCGCGGTGCGGGGCTTCTTCCACTTCTGCCACCGCACGGGCCAGCTTCCGACCGATCCGGCGGCGGGGATCGGCACGCCGCGCACGCAGCGCAAGCTGCCGGTGCACCTGACGCTCGACGACGTCGACCGGTTGCTCGTCGCCCCGGCCGCCAGCCGACCGCTCGACCTCCGCGACCGCGCGATTCTCGAAGTCCTCTACTCGTCGGGGCTCCGCGTGAGCGAGCTCGTCGGCCTCGACTGGGACGCGATCGACGGCGACGGCGGCCTGGTGCGCGTTCTCGGCAAGGGCCGCAAGGAGCGCGTCGTGCCGATCGGCCGCCCCGCGCTGGCAGCGCTGGCCGCCTACGCCGACGCGCTCGGCGGCATCCGGACGGGCGCGGTGTTCCGCAACGCGCGCGGGGGGCGGCTCACCGCGCGCAGCGTGGCCCGCCTGATGCGCCGCTACGTCCTCACCAGCGCTACGGCCACCGCGGCTACGCCGCATGCACTCCGGCACACGTTCGCCACCCACCTCCTCGGCGCCGGAGCCGATCTCCGCGCCATCCAGGAGCTGCTCGGCCACGCGAGCCTCTCCACCACGCAGCGCTACACGCACGTCGACCTCCGTCGGCTCATGGACGCCTATGACCAAGCCCACCCTCGTGCCTGAGGTCCACGGGACCACCATCCTCGCCGTCCGCCACGGTGGCCGCGTCGTGCTCGGCGGTGACGGCCAGGTGACCGTCGGACAGACGATCTTCAAGCGCAACGCCCGCAAGATCCGCCGCCTCTACCACGACCGGGTGCTCGCCGGCTTCGCGGGCGCGGGCGCCGACGCGCTCGCGCTCTTCGAGCGCTTCGAGGCGAAGCTCGAAGCCGTGGGCGGCAACCTCCGGCGCGCGGCGGTCGACCTCGCCAAGGATTGGCGCACCGACCGCATGCTGCGCCGGCTCGAGGCCATGATCGTGGTCGCCGACCGCGAATCGTCGCTCATCATCTCGGGCACCGGCGACGTCATCGAGCCCGAGGACGGCGTGTGCGCGATCGGATCGGGCGGCAACTACGCCCTGGCCGCGGCCCGCGCGCTCGTGGGCCACGCCACCCTCGATGCCCGCGGGATCGTCGAGCAGGCGTTGCGGATCGCCGCCGGGATCTGCGTCTACACGAACGACCAGCTCGTGGTCGAGGAACTCGAGAGCGCCTGATGGCCGACTTCACGCCGCGCGAGATCGTCTCCGAGCTCGACCGCTACATCGTCGGCCAGCGGGCCGCGAAACGCGCGGTCGCGATCGCGCTCCGCAACCGCTGGCGGCGGATGCACGTCGCCCCGCCCCTGCGCGACGAGATCGCGCCCAAGAACATCATCATGATCGGGCCCACCGGCGTGGGCAAGACGGAGATCTCCCGCCGCCTCGCCAAGCTCGCGCAGGCGCCGTTCATCAAGGTGGAGGCCTCCAAGTTCACGGAGGTCGGCTATGTCGGGCGCGACGTCGAGTCGATCATCCGCGATCTGACCGAGCTCGCCATCACGCTCGTGCGCGAGGAGGAGAAGGCGAAGGTCCAGACGCGCGCCCGCGAGCAAGCCGAAGACCGCCTCCTCGACCTGCTCCTGCCGCCCGCGCGCTCCGAGCGCCGCATCCACGCCGCCGGCGCAGAGCCGGCCGCCGCCGCGGCGCCCGACACCCAGACCGAGACGCGCGAGAAGCTCCGCCAGATGCTCCGTGCCGGGAAGCTCGACGACCGCGAGGTCGACCTCGAGATGGCAAAGCCCGCGTCGCCCCTCAACATCGAGGTCCTGACGTCGCAGGGCATGGAAGAGGTCGAGCAGGGCCTGCGCGAGATGTTCCAGAACTTCATGCCGAAGAAGACGCGCCGGGTGCGGCAGAAAGTGCCGCAGGCGCTCGAGACGCTCGCCCAGGAGGAGGCGGCGCGGCTCGTCGACCAGGAGGCCGCCACGCAGGAAGCGCTCCGCCGCGTCCAGGAGTCCGGCATCGTCTTCGTCGACGAGATCGACAAGATCGCGGGCAGCGACGCGCGACACGGGCCCGACGTCTCGCGCGAGGGCGTGCAGCGCGACCTCCTCCCGATCGTCGAAGGCTGTACGGTCTCGACGAAGTACGGCCCGGTGCGCACGGACCACATCTTGTTCATCGCCTCGGGCGCCTTCCACGTCGCCAAACCGTCGGACCTGATCCCGGAGTTCCAGGGGCGCTTCCCGATCCGCGTCGAGCTCGAGCCGCTCACGCAGGCCGACTTCATCCGCATCCTCACGGAGCCGGAGAACGCGCTCACGCGCCAGTACGCCGCGCTACTCGACACCGAGCGCGTGCGCCTCGTGTTTCGCGAGGACGGCATCGCGGAGATCGCCCGGGTCGCGGCGGACGTGAACCAGCGGATGGAGAACATCGGCGCACGCCGCCTCCACACGGTGATGGAGCGCCTGCTCGACCAGGTGTCGTTCGACGCGCCGGAGCTCGACGGCCGCGAGATCCTGATCGACGCGGCCTACGTGCGCGACCAGCTCGACGGCGTGCTGCAGGACCAGGACCTCTCGCGCTTCATCCTGTAGCCGCGCGCCCCGCGCGCGCCGTCACCGCGCAGCGGACGTTCGCGCGCGGACGACGTCGCGCAGCGAGACTCCCGCCAGCGGCAGCGCGACCAGCCCCTGCGCGACCAGCGTGCCGAGCTGGACCGCGTTCAGCACCAGGCCGTAGGCGAGCGCCCGCGACTGCGGCACCCCGAAGAGGCCGAGCGCGAGAATGCACGCGTACTGATAGGTGCCGATCATCCCCGGCGCCTGCGGCAGCGCGGTGCCGAACCCGATGAAGATGAACACGACCAGCGCCGCGTTGAAGGGCGCCCCGAGGTCGAAGGCGCGGATCATCACCCAGCTCGAGAGGATCGGGAGGAACCAGAGCGCGAGCGACACCACGAAGACCGCGGACGCCAGGCGCGCGTCGCCGAGCACGCGCATCCCCTCGACCAGCGCCCGAGCGACGGCGAGCACCCGCGCCCCGAGGCGCACCGGCAGCCAACGCGCGATCCACCGGTCGACGAAGCGCTCGCCCTGCCACCAGAGGAGCACGACCAGCACCGCCAGCGCCACGAAGGCCGCGGCCGGGACGAGGGCCCCGCGGCGGACCAGGAGCGGCAGGTCGCGGGTCGTGAGCAGCCCGAGGAGGATGTAGAAAACGATCACGGCCGAGTCCATCGTCTTCTCGACGATCAGGCTTCCGACCACGTTCGAGAAGCTGACCGGCGCCCGACGCGAAAGCAGCCACGGCCGTACGACCTCGCCGATGCGGCCCGGGAGCACGTTGATGGCCATGTAGGCCACGCTCGTCACCGGCCAGAGCACGCCGAGGGGAACACGCGCGAGCGGCCGCAGCTCGAGCTGCCAGCGCCAGGCGCGAAACACCTGGAGCGTCACGCTGATCGCGACCGCCGCGACGAGCCAGCGCGGCTCGAGCTGCGCGAACGCCGCGTGAAGCTCTCCGAGCGGCACGTCGCGAAACGCCAGCCAGAGGAAACCAGCGGCGATCGCGAGACCGAAGGCCAGTCTGCCCATGCCCCCCACGACCGCTCGCTGTCTACACCAGAACGCGCCCCGGGTCAGCCTCCGAGCCAACGCGCCGTCTGGTGCCTCTCCCCGCGGTGGTCCGTGCGCCACGAGCATGTTAGAGCCAGAAGGGCATGCCCCTGCCGAGCCGCTACGCCGCCGAGACGCCCGAGATCACACGCCTCTGGGAGCCAGCGGGCTACTTCGAGGCGCAGGTCGCGATCTGGCTCGCCGAGTGTCGGGCCATGCACGAGATCGACGGCGCCCCCACCGCGCCCGAGCTCGAGCAGCTGCGCGCCGCGCTCACCCTCACCGACGCCGAGGTCGCCGCGCTCACGCGCGCAAAAGGCCACGAGACCAATACGCTCCTGCGCACCATCCAGGCGAGGCTGCCGCCCCGGCTCGGCAACTTCATCCACCGCGGCAACACGTCGAGCGACGTCCTCGACACGAGCATGGCACTCCAGATCCTGCGCTCGCTCGACGTCCTGCGCCGCGACTTCGAGCAGCTGACCCGGCGCCTCGCCGGCCTCTCCGTCCAGCATGCGACCACGCTCCAGATGGCCCGCACGCACGGGCAGCACGCGGTGCCCCAGACCTTCGGCCGCCAGGTGCTCGGGTGGTACGCGGAAGCGCAGCGCTGCCTCGACCGAATCGCGCGCGCCCGCGCCGTGATCGGCGTCGGCAAGCTCTCGGGCGAGGTCGGCACCAGCATCTTCATCCGGCCCGAGCTCGAAGAACGGGCGCTGGCACTGCTCGGCCTCGGCGTCGACCCGGCGCCGACGCAGGTGGTGAGCCGCGACCGGCACGCCGAGGTGATCGCCCTCCTCGCCGTGTGCGCCGGATCCCTCTCGCGCATCGCGGTCAACCTCTCCCTGCTCGCGATCACGGACCTGGGCGAGGTGCGCGAGCCCTTCGATCCCGCGCACCAACAGGGCTCGAGCGCGATGCCGCACAAACGCAACACGGAGCTCTGCGAGCGCGTCCGCGGCCTGACACGGCGCGTGCGGGGCGCGGCGCTCGAGGAGCTCGAGGCGATGGACCTCTGGCTCGAGCGCGACATCAGCCATTCCTCGACCGAGCGCTTCACGTTCCCCGACGCCTTCGGCGCGCTCAGCTACGCCGCGCGGCTGGTCGACACGGTGCTGGCGGGGCTGGTCGTGCAGGCCGAGCAGATGGCGCAGAACGTCGAGCGGACGCATGGGGCGATCTACGCCTCCCGACTGCTGAACACGCTGCTCGACACCGAGCGGATCGCGCGCACGGAGGCGTACGAGCTGGTGAAGGGCCTCGCCCAGCAGGCACTCGACACCGGCGTCCACCTCCGCGATCTGGCGGCCCGCGAGCCGCGCGTCACCGCGCTGCTCGGGGCCGAGCCGCTCGCCGAGCTCTTCCGGCCCGACTTCTACCTGCGCAACGTCGCGATCGCCTTCCGGCGGCTCGGGCTCACGCCCCCTACCTGACGTGCAGCAGACCCGCGGCCCCCTTGGGCACGCGGAAGAGCGCATGGTCGACGATCGGGAAATCGCCCGTGGCCTGCGCCTGGAACTCGAAGACGGCGGCGGAGCCCGGCGGCACGTAGACGGTCTCCTCGTTGCGCATCGCCGTGAGGTGGTGGCCCGTCAGAACGCGATCGAAGATCTGGCCGATCACGTGGAAGTTCGACCCGAGGTTCGGCCCCCCCGAGACGAGGAACATCCGCACCGAATCGCCGCGGGCCACCGTCACCGCATCGCCGAAGATCGCGGGATCCGTGAGCGCCTTGGTGTGCCCGTTGAACGTGACGTAGTCCGGATGCTCGGCGAGCGCCTTGTCCTCGTCGAGCGAGTCGGCGTCGACCTCCGGGTGCTCCACGTTGGGGCCCGGATACCACTCCCCCTGCCCGAGGTAGAACTCGTGGTCGACCGCCCGCAGCCCGCCACGCGGTTCGACCATCATGAGCCCGTACATCCCGTGCGCGACGTGCTCCCACGGCATGCCCTCGGCACCGCAATGATAGATGTAGCCCCCCTCGCGCGTCGCCTTGAACTGGAGCGTCTTGGTCTCGCCCGGCGCCACGTCCTCCAACATCGCGCCGATGCCGGCGTGGAAGTCGAGGTTGTGTGGCTCGATGCCGCCGGGCTCGTTCGTGAGGTTCACCACCACCGTGTCGCCCTCACGGACGCGGATCATGGGCCCCGGCACGGTCCCGGGACCGACCACTCCGTCCCGCTTCTCCGCGAAGGTCCAGAACCAGTAGCGCCGATCGGGCGCGAGCTCGCCGACGACCTCGCGCGCCACGAGGTCGATCGTGACGGTCTCCGGGTGGTTGCGCGAGATCGGCGGCGGGACGTCCCGTGGGTCTTTGCTGACGCTGGGGGCCGCCGCGCGCGCGATCTCCGCGACGGCCAGCAGACCTGCCATGGTGAGTCGTGTCATCTCCGTCTCCTTCCGGGGGCGCACGGGAGGAGGGTATACTGAGAACGCATATCATTTTCAACTCCATCACCGATTGCCGCCGTGCGACCCGACGCTCCCTCGTCGGGACCCCGTATTGACGCCTGCGAGAGAATCGAGCTACGGCCCCGACGTGGGGTTCGGCATCCGACGGCGGCTGCTCCGGCGCGTGGACCGGTTCCTCTTCGATCACGAGCCAGTGTGGCTCCGGGGGCTGCGGATGTTCCTCGCGCCACCGCAGTATCCCGGCGCGCGCCTGACGCGGAAGCGCCTCCTGAACTGCTACCGCAGCCGCTGGGAGATGCGCTACCAGACCACGCGCGTGCGCAGCCTGCCGCTCAAGCTCACGGTGGAGCCGATCAACACCTGCAACCTCGGCTGCCCGGCGTGCTTCACCGGCGACGGGCAGGTGAGCCGCCCGCGCAAGACCATGCCCCTCGACCTCTACCGGCGCCTGCTCGACGAGATGGGCGACTGCCTCTTCCAGGTCGAGTTCTGCAACTGGGGCGAGCCACTGCTCAACAAGCAGATCGGCACGATGATCCGAGAGGCGACCGATCGCGGCATCGGCACCGTCGCCAACACGAACTTCAGCTTCCCGTTCGACGATGCGCGCGCCGAGGAGCTGGTCACGTCGGGCCTGACGATTCTCGGGGTCTCGATCGACGGGGCGCGGCAGGAGACGTACGAGCAGTATCGGGTCGGCGGCGACCTGGCCACCGTGCTCGACAACTGTCGGAAGGTACGCGACGCCAAGCGCCGCCTCGGTGCGCAGACCCCGCAGATGATCTGGGCTTTCCACATCTTCCCCCACAACGTATTCGACGTCGAGCCCGCGAAGGCGATGGCACGCGAGCTCGAGATGGGCATCTCGATGGAGAAGGGCTGGCTCGTCGGCGAAGAGTGGGAGCGGGACGGCTTCTTCCACTTCAAGGACGAGATCAGGCCGTTCCCGTGTCTCTTCCTGTGGAACCAGACGGTGGTGAACAGTGACGGCGGCGTCGCCCCGTGCTGCGGCACGTTCTATCGGGAGGACGACATGGGCCAGCTCGCCCTTGCGCCGGGGACGCCGGGGGCGACGACGTTCCGCGAAGTGTGGAACGGGGAGCGCTTCCGCCAGGCGCGCGAGATGTACCACTCGCGCGCCTCGTCGGCCGCGAAGGACCATGTCTGCTACGACTGCCCGGCGACGATCATCTGGGAGCGCTGGCGGGCCCACGAGGCGACTGGCGGGGACCTCGAGTCGTTCGACCCCGGCTTCACGCCGAACGACAACTTCAACTACTTCTGGAATCGCCGGCCACCAGGCGCGGCGCCACCCCGCCGCCGCGTGACGATGGGCACCCGGTAGTCTCCATCGACGGTCGCCCGCCGCATGGGGAGTTCGCGCGGCACCGTGACGACGTGCCATGGGAACACGATCGCCGAGGCTTGTGTCGATGCGACCCCTGCCGTAAGGGACCGCCATGGAGCTGCTGCGTACGCCCGAGGAGCGCTTCGCCGAGCTGCCCGGCTTCCCGTTCGCCCCGCACTACCTCACGGTGGACGGCCTCCGCATCCACCACGTCGACGAGGGGCCGCACACCGCCGCGCCGGTGCTGCTGCTGCACGGCGAGCCGTCGTGGTCGTACCTCTACCGCAAGCTGATCCCGATCCTCACGGCCGCGGGCCTGCGGGCCATCGCCCCGGACCTGCCCGGCTTCGGCCGCTCCGACAAGCCCGCCCGACGCGAGGACTACACCTACCAGCGACACGTCGACTGGATGCGCGGCGTCCTCACCGGCCTCGACCTGCGCGACGTGACGCTCGTCTGCCAGGACTGGGGCGGACTCATCGGGCTCCGCCTCGTCGCCGAGCACCCTGAACGCTTCGCGCGGGTCGTCGCCGCCAACACGTTTCTGCCCACCGGCGACGTGCCGGCCGGGCCGGCCTTCGAAGCCTGGAAGCAGTACTCGCAGACGACCCCCGACTTCCACGTCGGCGGGATCGTGCGGGGCGGCTGCGTCACGGATCTCCCGCCCGAGGTGATCGCCGCGTACGACGCGCCCTTTCCCGACGACCGCTTCACGCAAGGAGCACGGCAGTTCCCGCTCCTCGTACCGACCACGCCCGACGATCCGGCCGCGGAGCCCAATCGCCGCGCCTGGGCCGCGCTGGCGACGTTCCGCAAGCCCTTTCTCACCGCGTTCAGCGATCAGGACCCGATCACCGGCGGCGCCGACCGCCTCCTCCAGCAGAGCATCCCTGGCGCCGCGGGCCAGGCGCACACGACGATCGTCGGCGGCGGACATTTCCTGCAAGAGGACCGGGGCGAGGAGCTGGCGCGCGTCGTGGTCGACTTCATCCGCCGTACCTGAGGAGATCCGCCGTGTACCGCCTCTTCGGCAACGAGCTCTCTCCCTACTCGATCAAGGTCCGCTCGTACCTGCGCTACAAAGGAATCCCGCACGAGTGGATCGTCCGCGACAGCACGACCCAGGCGGAGTTCGACCGCTGGGCAAAGCTCCCGCTGGTGCCGCTCGTCGTCGGGCCCGACGGCCAGGTGCTGCAGGACTCGACGCCGATCATCGAGCACTTCGAGACGCGCCACCCCGAGCCGTCGATCCATCCAACCGACCCCGCGCTCGCGTTTCTCTCGGCGTTGATCGAGGAGTACGGCGACGAGTGGGCCAACAAGCCGATGTTCCACTACCGCTGGTCCTACCCGCCGGACCAGGAGTCGGCCGCGGCACGGCTCGTGTCGAGCATGATGCCGGGGCTCCCGGACGACCAGCGCGCCGGGGCCCTGGAGATGATCCGCGGACGCATGGTTGGCCGGCTCGCCTTCGTCGGCTCCGCGCCGGCCACGAAGGACACGATCGAAAGGTCCTTCCGCCGCCAGCTCGCGATCCTCGAGCCACACCTCGCCAGCCGCCCGTACCTCTTCGGGGGCCGTCCCGCCTTCGGCGACTTCGGCCTCTACGCCGAGCTCTACCAGTGCCTCACCGACCCCACACCCGGGGCGATCATGCGCGCGGCGGCGCCGCACGTCGCGGCATGGACGGAACGCATGCTCGCGCCGCGCGCCACCGGCGACTTCGAGCCGTGGGCGGCGCTCGCGCCGACGCTCGAGGCGCTCCTGCGCGACGAGATCGGGGGGATGTTCCTCCCCTGGTCGACGGCCAACGCCCGCGCGCTCGCGGCCGGCGAAACCCGGTTCACCTGCACGCTCGATGGCGCGCCGTTCACGCAGGACGTGCAGAAGTACCACGCCAAGTCGCTGAACGCGCTGCGCGCGCGCTGGGCGGCGGTGGCCGACCGGAGCGCCCTCGACCCGATCCTCGCACACGCCGGCTGCCTCGACTGGTTGCGCTGATCAGCCGGGTGCGTCCGGCGTGTCGCCCTCGGCCGGACCCGCTTCGGCGTCCGCGACGACCGGCTCGGCGGCCGCCTCGGTGTGGTCCACCACGGGCGCCGGGTCGCTCGCCGCCACCAGCGCCGCCTCGAGCTGTCCGAGCAGGCCCTCGACCACCTGCAGCGTCTCCGCCGCCGCGTCGAGCTCGCCCGAGCGCCCGAGCGACTCGAGCTGCTGCACGGGGCCGTACGCCGGCCACGCCGCCAGCGCCCCGAGCGTCCCGCGAAGCCGGATCGCGGCGCGCGTCACGCGGTCGGCCTCGCCCGCGGCGAGACCATCACGGGCCGCCCCCAAGGCGCGGCGCGTGTCCTCGCCGAACTGACGGACGACGTCGAGCGCCCCATCGGCGTTCCCTCCCGCCAACTCGACGAGCCGGGCGTCGTCGAAGGGCGCCTCGGGCACGGGATCGGGCGCCAGCGTCGCGGCGCCGGGCCGCAGCGCGGCGATCGTCGCCACGAGCTGCTCTGCGCGCACCGGCTTGGCGAGGTAGGCATCCATCCCGGCCGCCAGGCAGCGATCGCGCTCCCCCTCGAGCGCTCCCGCCGTGATGGCGACGATCGGCACGTGCGTGCCGCGCCGGCGCTCGCGGTCGCGGATCTCGGCCGTCGCCTGGAAGCCGTCCATCTCGGGCATCTCGACGTCCAGCACGACGAGGTCGAAATCCCCGTCGTCGAGCGCCGCGAGCGCGGCGGCACCATCGGCGGCCGGGACGACCCGATGGCCCTGCTTCTCGAGCATCCGGACCACGACCAGGCGATTGACGGCGTTGTCGTCCGCCACCAGCACCTGGAGCGGGTACGGCGCCGCGGCCCCCGGGTCGCCGGCCGCGTCCGCCACCGCCTCGGGGTCCGCGTCCGTGGCCGGCGCGGTCGCGGACTCTTCCGGTCCCGCGGCCATCGCGAGCGCGAGCGCATCGACGAGGGCCGCCGGCAGCACGGGTTTGGCGAGCAGCAGCTCGGCGGCCTCGCCGGTCCCGCGCCCGCCCGGCGGGACGAGCAGGACGAGCGACGCGGTCGCGAGCGCGGCCGCGGCATGCACCTTGGCGACCACGTCCGCGGCCGCCGCGCCGCCGAGACGCGCGTCGACGAGCACGACGGCGGGGGCCGAGGCACCGGTCGCGGCAAACGCCGTCGCGGCCGCCGGCGCGGTAGCGGCCACGACCGGCTCGATCCCGAGCCCACGCAGCATGTCGGCCACCGCGTCGCGGGCCGCCGCGTTGTCGTCGATCACCACCACCGGCAGGCCGACCAGCTCCGGCGGCGGCAGCTCGGGGGGCGCTTTGGCATCCGGAGCGAGCCGAGCCGTGAACGCCAGCCGACTCCCCTTGCCGGACGTGCACTCGACGACGATGGGCTCGCCCATCATCGCGGCCAGTCGCGCTGTCACGCCCAGGCCGAGCCGCGCGCCGTCGACCGCGCCGCTCGTCGCCCCGAGCGCCCGCTGCGCCTCGGTATGGAGCCCGCTTCCCGTGTCGGTGATCTCGAACGCGACCGCGCCCGCGCTTCCCTCGACGCCGTGCACGGCGAGCACCACCTCGCCCTGACGCGTGCTCTCGATCGACGCGCCGAGCAGGTTGGTGACGATCTGCCGCAGGCGCCGGCCGTCGCCCGTGAACGCATCGGGCAGGTCGACCCCGATCCGACAGACCAGCTCGGTGCCCTTCGCCGCGGCCGCGCGCGCCGGGGCGGCGAGCGCATCGGCCAGAACGCGCCGCAAGCGGAAAGCCTCCTTGCCCAGCGCGAACTTCCCGGCCTCGAGCTCCGTGAGGTCGAGCACGTCGTTGACGAGCTCCTCGAGGTGATCGGCCGACGAGCGCACCGCGTCCACGTAGTCCCGCTGCTCCGGGGTGAGCTCGGTCTCCTGCACGAGGCTCGTCATTCCGACGATGTTGGTCATGCGCGTGCGCAGGTCGCGGCTCAGCCCTGCGAGGTACCCGAACTTGCCCTGCGCGGCCGCTCCCGCCGCCGCGAGCTCGGCCTCGAGCGCCGCCGCGCGCGCACCCGCCTCCTCGGCGTGCTGCGCCGCGTCCGCCGCCGCCGCGCGCAGCGCGTCGAGCACGCCTGCGACCTCGACACCGCCGGGCCGGAACACGAACACGGCCTCGAGCACGAGCACCACCAGCACGAACCCGAGCAGGACGACCTGCAGGCGGCGCAGCTCGACCGCACGCGTGCTCATCTCCTGGCGGGCCCTGGCAAGGACCGAATCCATGCCCCGCGCGAACGAGCGCCCGTGCGCGGTGATCGTCTCCACGGTCGGCAGGACGTCCGTGCGCTCGGCGACGGCAGCGGGCGCTTCCGCCACCGCCACCGTGACCCGCACCGCCCCGTGCAGCGCGCGGAACGGGGGCTCGACCTCGTCCAAGAGGTGGCGCATCTCGGGCGTCAGCTTCGCTGTCGCGCCCGACGGAAGCCGACCGCGTCGCAGGTCCTGCTGCGCGCGCTCGAAATCCCGCAGCAGCTCGTCGACCTCCGCGGACCGGCCGCGCTCCACCGCGTCGTCCATCCGTTCGACGATGCGGCTCGCCTTGTCGGCGGCTTCGAGACCGCGCGCGCGCTGCTGAACGGCCTGCGCGAAGAACGCGATATCCACCGCCCGCTGCTCGAGGGCGAGCCGAACGGCCGCCTGACCGATGAGGGCCGCGAGCCACACCAGTCCCAGCCCGATCAGGTAGCGGGCCGTGAACCGCCGCACGACGGGGTCGCGTGGGAGCATCCATGAACTTTCTATGGCGAGGGGCGCCGTGTTTCGAGCACGCCAGCGAACCGCCTGCGACCAGGGGGTGTCAACCGCTTGCCTCGGCGGCGTCGAACCGGGTATCGGCCCCCCACATGCCGAGCCCCACTCTCGATGCCGTCATCGCCCTCCTGCGCTCGCGGCCCCGCCCGGCCACGCTCGACCCGCACGAGATGCGTGCCGGGATCGAGGCCCTCACCGCCGCGATCCCCCTGCCCGACGACGTCCTGCGCGAGCCGGTCACGGCGGCGGGCGTACCCGCCGAGTGGGTGACCGCCGCGGGGGCCGCCCCCGACGCCGCCCTCCTCTACCTGCACGGCGGGGGATACGTCATCGGGTCGATCACCACGCACCGCGACCTCGCCGCGCGGCTCTCGCGTGCGGCCGGCGCACGCGTGCTCGTGATCGACTACCGGCTCGCGCCGGAGCACCCCCATCCCGCTGCGCTGGAGGATGCGACCGCCGCATACCGCTGGCTGCTCGACGAGGGCCACTCGCCGGCGCGCCTCGCGGTCGCGGGCGACTCGGCCGGCGGCGGCCTGACCGTGGCGACGCTGGTCGCGCTGCGCGACGCCGGGGTGCCGCTGCCGTCCGCCGGGGTGTGCCTCTCGCCCTGGGTCGACCTCGAGGGCACCGGCGAGTCGATGCGCACCAAAGCCGACGCCGACCCGATGGTCGACGCAGGCGGGCTCCGGCAGATGGCCGCGATGTACCTCGGGGGCCAGGATCCGCGCACGCCGCTCGCCGCCCCGCTGCACGCCGACCTCCGCGGCCTGCCGCCGCTCCTCATCCACGTCGGCACCGCCGAGACGCTTCTCGACGACTCGACGCGCCTCGCGGATCGCGCCCAGGCGGCCGGCGTCGACGTCACGCTCGAGCTGTGGGAGGACATGATCCACGTCTTCCACGCATTCGCCGCCATCCTCCCCGAGGGCCAGGAGGCGATCGAGCGCGTCGGGGGGTTCCTGCGCGCGCGCCGGGACTGAGCCGTCACACCAGCAACCGCCGGCGAATGAGGCGCTCGGCGAGCGCGTAGGCGACCACCGTGACGAGGGCCATCCACGCGAGCGCGATGGCGACGTGCAGGTCGAGCACGCCCTGCGCGCAGGCGCGCGCGAGGACGACCGCGTGCGTGAGCGGCATGAGCCACGCGAGCGCACGCATCCCGGCGGGCAGGCTCGCCATCGGGAAGAACACGCCCGACAGGAACATCATCACCGAGATTGCGAACGTGAAGTAGTAGTTGAAGTAGTCGTAGCCCGGTGCGCGAGCGGTCGCGATCATGCCGAGCGCGCCGAACATCAGGCCGGCAAGGAACCCGACCGGGAGGAGGAGCACGAGCCCGCCGCCGTGCAACAGCCCGAACGGCAGCGTGACGAGCACCACCGCGCTCGCCGACAGCGCGCTCTTCGTCGCCGCCCAGAGCACGTCGCCGGCGACGATGTCGGCGACCGTGCACGGCGTGGCGAGGATCGCCGTGTACGTGTGCTGCTCGGTCATGCGCGTGAAGGCGCCGAACGTGGTCTCGAACGTGGCGCTGTTCATCGCCGCCATCGCCACGATCGCCGGCGTCAGGAACACCGAGTAGGGGACGCCGTCGATGTCGGTGACGAAGCGACCGAGCCCGTAACCCATCGCCAGGAGGTAGAACACCGGCTGGCCCAGGGCGGAGGCGAAGAACGACGGCGCGAACCGCTTCCACGACTCGAGGTTGCGCCACCACACCGCGAACGCCCGCCGCGTCGGCCACACCGGGCTCATTCGCGCAGCCCGTGCCCGGTGAGCGTGAGGAACACGTCCTCGAGCGTCGCCCGCCGGCGCGTGAACTCGACGTCGGCCAGGACGTCGAGCGGTGGCTCGGCCCCGAGTCGGCTCACGTAGAGGTAGAGCACGTCGCCCACCTGCTCGGTGCGCCACGGCCCACCGCCGAGGCGCGCGAGCCGCACGGGGTCCACCGCACCGTCGTCGCCGAGCGCGATCTCGACGACCTCGACGCCCACGTGCTCGCGCACCAGCTCCGCCGGGATGCCTTCGGCGACGATGCGGCCGCGGTCGATGATGATCACGCGGTCGCAGAGCTGCGCGGCCTCTTCCATGTAGTGGGTGGTGAGCAGGATCGTGGTTCCCTGGCGCTTGAGGGTGCGGATGCGCTCCCACACGAGCCGGCGCGCCTGGGGGTCGAGTCCGGTGGTGGGCTCGTCGAGCACCAGCATGGTGGGCTCGTTCACCAGGGCACGCGCGAGCATGAGGCGGCGCCGCATGCCGCCGGAGAGCGTACCGATGCGCGCGGCGCGATACCCTTCGAGCTCGGCGAAGCGAACGAGCTCCGCCGCGCGCCGTGCGGCCTCGCGCGACGGGATCCCGAAGTAGCGCGCGAAGACGGTCAGGTTCTTCTCGACGCCGAGGTCCGGGTCGAGGCTGTCCTCCTGCTGCACGATCCCGAGCCGTACCTTGATCGGCGGATGGTTGGCCGGGATCACCGGAAGACCGAGGACCCGCAGCGCGCCGGCGGTCGGCATCGTGTAGCAGGTGACCATCCGGATCGTCGTGGTCTTGCCGGCGCCGTTCGGGCCGAGGAGGCCGACGCACTCGCCGGCCGCGACCGCGAACGACAACCC
Source organism: Binatia bacterium (assembly GCA_046327955.1). Taxonomy (GTDB): domain Bacteria; phylum Desulfobacterota; class Binatia; order DP-6; family DP-6; genus JAXLXP01. Next base: position 37,957 of record JAXLXP010000009.1, read on the forward strand.
GTCGACGGCCGCGCGCGCTCCGTACCGCTTGACCAACCCGTCCGCCTCGACGATCGCCTGCGCGGCCACGATCGTCCCTCCTATCGCACTCGCCGCCTCGGGTTCCATCGTCCCTCCGCCGCAGGTAGAGAGCCTCCATGGCGCTCGCCGTCGACCTGTTCTGGTCCTTTCGCAGTCCGTACTCGTACCTCGCAACGCCACGCCTGGTCGCGCTCGCCCGCGACTGGGACGTCGCCATCGCCGTGCGACCGGTCCTCCCGATCGCCCTCCGCGATCCGGACAAGGTGTTCGCGAACCCGCTCGCGCCCCTCTACATCCTGCGCGATGCGGCGCGCACGGCCGAGTACCTCGGCCTTCCCCTCGGCTGGCCGCGTCCCGACCCGGTCGTCCAGGAGTTCGTCACGCGCCGGATCGCGCCCGAGCAGCCGCACGCCTGGCGCCTCACCCGCCTCGGCGTCGCCGCCGCACGCGCGGGCCGCGGCCTCGCCTTCATCGACGAGGTGTCGCGGCTCCTTTGGAGCGGCACGGTCGACGGCTGGGATCAGGGCGATCACCTCGCGGCCGCGACGCGCCGCGCGGGCCTCGACCTCGCGCAGCTCGAGTCGACCATCGCACGCGAGCAGGCGGCGATCGACGCCGAACTCGACGCCAACCACGCCGCCCTCGGCGCCGCCGGCCACTGGGGCGTGCCGACGATGGTCTTCCAGGGCGAGCCGTTCTTCGGCCAGGACCGCATCGACCTGCTCGTCTGGCGCCTCCGGCAGCACGGGCTCACGGCACGACCGGCTGCTCAACGCCTGCGGTAGATCGCGAAGGCCGTGCTCGGTTGCAGCAGCCCGGCGTCCGCCAGGACGTCGCCGGCGAGAATCAGCTCGTACCACAGCGTGTCTGCGAGCTCGAACCGCCGGGGCAGCGCGCCGAGCAGCCACGGGAGTCGTCGCTTGAGCAGCGCCCACGCGAGCCGGTGCCACGGGAGGGAGATCGTCCGCCCCTCGTCCAAGGGCCGGCTCCGCATCATGGGGACGAGCAGCGTACCGGCAGTCCGCACCGCGACCTCGGTGAGAGCCGACCGCAGCACGGGGAGCACCTCGTCGGAGCGGACGCCGCAGAACGGACTCAGGTCGCTCGTGTCGAGCCAGCGCACGCCGGGCTGGCGGTTCCCCTCGCGGGCGATCTCCCGGTCGTGGATGATCTCGAACACCCGGCGCTTCACCGCGGCGAACTGGAAGCGCGGCTCGCCGACGTAGTCCTGCAGGAAGAAGTAGCCACCGGGCGTGAGCGCGGCGTTCAGCGCCGCCCCGAGGTACTCGAGGTTGGTCACGTGGTGCACCGAGCCGGACGAGACGATCAGATCGTAGCAGGAGGGTTCCAGGTCGACGAAGTTGAGATCGCCGACGCGGGTGTCGACGCGGCCGGGGAAGCGCGCGCCGAGGTGCTCGGCACGCCGCGCGAGCGCCCCCGGGCTGATGTCGAGGAACGTGAAGTGCGCGCCGGGATTCGTCTCGACGAGCCGCGCCTCCATGCCGAGCGCGCTCGTCCCGAGCACGAGGGCGCGATGGAACGGCCCGGACCGCGCGATCGCGTCGTGCCACGGGACCTCCGGGTCGCCCGTGTAGCGCGCGTTGCTGTGCCGCTCCGACGGCCCGAACACCGGCGGCCCGGCCAGCTCGTCGCCCTCGAGACCGAACGGGTGCGGCGTGCCCCAGAACGCCGCCTCCGCCGCCGCCGCGCGCTGGTAGGCGGGATCGTCCGGGCTGACACGAAACAACGGGTGCGTGCGCGGCATGGGGGACAGGTCGACGTCGGCTATGCTCGGTCGAGCGGCTTGTCAATCGCGTCCCCGCCGCAGGGACCCGGCGCCCCACTTCGAGTTGTCCCGTCCGCCCGCAGAAGGCATAAGGCCCCCGTGACCCCGGTGGAGAAAGCCGACGTCCTCCTCGAAGCGCTGCCGTACATCCGGCAGTTCGCAGGCAAGGTCCTCGTCATCAAGTACGGGGGCCACGCCATGGATCGCGACGAGCTCAAGGATTCGTTCGCGCAGGACGTGGCGCTGCTCAAGTACGTCGGCATGCACCCGGTCGTCGTGCACGGCGGCGGCCCCCAGATCGACGCGGCCGTGAAGGCCGCCGGCATCACGCCGCGCTTCGTCCGCGGCATGCGGGTCACCGATTCGGCCACGATGGCGATCGTCGAGCAGGTCCTGGTCGGACAGATCAACACGCAGATCGTCGCCCTGCTCAACCGCCACGGCGCAAAGGCCGTCGGGCTGTCGGGCAAGGACGGCGAGCTCGTCGTCGCACGGCGGCGGACGAGCGGCGAGGACCTCGGGCTGGTGGGCGAGGTCGTCGGCGTGAACCCGCGCGTGATCGAAGCCCTCAGCGGCTTCGTCCCGGTCATCGCCCCCACCGCGGCAGGCGACGACGGGCAGACGTACAACATCAACGCCGACGTCGTCGCCGGCAAGGTGGCCGAGGCGCTGCGGGCGGAGAAGCTCGTGTTGCTCACCGACGTCGAGGGGGTGAAGGGCCGCGACGGCACCCTCCTCACCACGCTCGCCGCCGACGCCGCGCAGGACCTGATCGCCGACGGTACGATCGCCGCGGGCATGATCCCGAAGGTCGAATGCTGCATCGAAGCGATCCGCGGCGGCGTCCAGCAAGCACACATCATCGACGGGCGCGTGCGCCACGCGCTGCTGCTCGAGGTGCTGACGAGCCGCGGTGTCGGCACCGAGATCGTCCCCGCGATACGGCGGACGACCCGGCGACGACTCGCGCGCGCATGACCACCGCCGAGATCATCGCCCAGACCGCCGCACACGAGGTCGGCAACTATGCGCGGCTGCCGGTCGCCTTCGTGCGCGGGCACGGGGCCGAGCTCTGGGACGCCGAGGGCAAGCGCTACCTCGACCTGTTCGCGGGCGTCGCGGTCATGAGCCTCGGGCACTGCCACCCCGCCGTGGTCGACGCCGTCCAGCGCCAGGCGGCGACGCTCCTCCACGTCTCGAACCACTACCACACCGAGCCCGTCGCGCGGCTCGTGACGCTGCTCTGTGACGTCTCGTTCGCCGAGCGCGTGTTCCTCTGCAACAGCGGCGCCGAGGCGAACGAGGCCGCGATGAAGCTCGCACGGCGCTGGGGCGCCGCGGCCGGTGGCGGGCGCTACGAGATCCTCGCGACGACCGGGTCCTTCCACGGCCGCACCTTCGCGACGCTCACGGCCACCGGACAGGAGAAGTACCACCAGGGATTCTTCCCGCTCCTCCCCGGCGTGCGCCTCGTCCCGTTCGCCGACCTCGAGGCCATGCGCGCCGCGGTGCGCCCGGAAACCGTGGCGATCATGGTCGAGCCCATCCAGGGCGAGGGCGGCATCGCGACGCCGGGCCCCGACTACCTGCCCGGGCTGCGCCGCCTCTGCGACGAGCGCGGCCTGCTCCTGATCCTCGACGAGATCCAGACCGGGCTCGGCCGCACGGGACGCGTGTTCGCGTACGAGCACGCCGCGGTCGTCCCCGACGTCGTGACGATCGCGAAGGCGCTGGGCGGCGGCCTCCCGATCGGCGCGATGCTCGCGACCGCGTCGGCCGCCGCCGCGCTCGGGCCCGGCTCCCACGGCACGACCTTCGGCGGCAACCCCGTCGCCTGCGCGGCCGCCGTCGCCGCGGTGACGGAGCTCACCCGCCCCGCCTTGCTCGCCCACGTGTGCGCGATGGGGACCCACCTGCGCACCGGCCTCGAGGCCATCGCCGCGCGCACGCGGCGCATCCGGGAGGTGCGCGGCCTCGGCCTCATGCTCGGCGCGGAGCTCGACCGCCCGGGTGGCGACGTCGTCCGCCGCTGTCTCGAGCGCGGGCTCCTCGTCAACTGCACGAACGACCGCGTGCTCCGCTTCGTCCCGCCGCTGGTGGTGACGCGGGAGCAGCTCGACGAGGGCCTCGGGATCGTCGAGGAGGAGATCAGCCGATGACGACGCGCGACCTGCTCCGCATCAGCGACCTCTCCACCCCGGAGATCCAGACGCTGTTCAAGCTCGCCCGCCGGCTCAAGGCCGAGACGAAGGCTGGCCGGCCGCACCCGCTGCTCGCCGGGCGCACGATGGCGATGATCTTCGAGAAGCCGAGCCTGCGCACACGCGTCACGTTCGAGGTCGGCATGGTGCAGCTCGGCGGTGCCGCGATCCACCTGGCGCCGGGTGACATCGCCCTCGGCAAGCGCGAGTCGGCCGGCGACATCGCGCGCAACCTCGAGCGATGGATCGACTTGGTCATGGCGCGCGTGTTTCTGCACCAGAGCGTGGTCGACCTCGCCGCCAACGCCCGCGTCCCGGTGATCAACGGCCTCTCCGACCTGCACCACCCGTGTCAGGTGCTGGCCGACTGCTTCACGCTGATCGAGCACCGCGGCAGCGTCGAGGGCCTGCGGGTCGCGTTCGTGGGCGACGGCAACAACATGGTCCATTCGTGGATGGACGCCGCCGCCCGACTGGACTTCGACTTCGTGCTCGCCTGCCCGCCCGGCTACGAGGCCGACCCCGAGATCACGAAGGCCGCCGGGAAGCGCGTGCAGGTGACCCACGACGCGATCGCCGCCGTCCGCCAGGCCGACGTCGTCTACACGGACGTGTGGACCAGCATGGGCCAGGAGGCCGAGAGCGACGCACGGCGGGAGGCGTTCCAGCCCTACCAGGTGAACGAGGCGCTGGTCGCGCACGCGCGGCCCGACGCCCTCATCATGCACTGCCTGCCCGCGCACCGCGGCGAGGAGATCACCGACGCGGTGATCGACGGCCCGCGCTCCGTCGTCTTCGACCAGGCCGAGAACCGCCTTCACGTGCAGAAGGCCGTCATGCTCTTCGCGCTGGACGCCGGCCGCGGCCTGCTGTGAGCGCGCGGCGGCCCCGCGGCCCCGTCAGCTCACGCCGTCGAACTCGCCGACCACCGCCAGGCCACCGTTGGCGAGGCGGAGACGGAAGTGGACGCGGCTGGGGCACTCGGGGCCGATCTGCGCGCGGAGCTGAACGACCGCGGCGACGGCCCAGAAGTTCGGGATGCGACTCGAGACGAACCCCGAGACGCGATCGTCGAGGCCGACGCGCAGGCCCGCGGCCTGCGGCGTGACGGTCGCGCGGGCCCACGGCACGAACAGGCCGCGGCCTTCGCGGAACGCGAGCCCGCCGGGATGAATGGTGACGGTGCGACGCTCGCGGATGCCGTACACCACGAGGCGTTCGGCCACGCCGATCGCCGCGAGCAGCACCATGCCCGGCAGTCCGGCCGCGCCGCAGGCCGCGAGCGCCGGCGCATAGGCCCACCAGGCGAGCGAGCGCGTCGAGGGGTCGGGCACCGGAGCGAGACGGATGACCCCGCTCTCCAGCTGCTCCCAGAGCTCTTCGGCGAGCGGCGGCACGAGCCGCTGGAGAACGTGGAACCAGAGCTCGGGCGTCGCCACCGGCCCGACCGGCAGCTCGGCCACCAGTCCGGGCCCGCCGAGCGAGAGCGTCTCCTGCTCCTGGGTCACGGTGTCGATCTCGCCCCATCCCATGCGGCGAACGAGGCGGCTCGGCCCGAGGACGGTCACCTCGGCGTCGTCGAGGTGAAACCGATGGACGCAAGCCCCGGGCGACGGCAAGCGCCGCGCGAGCAGCCACCCCGCGGCCAACGTGACGACGACCGGACCCGCCGGCCCGATCAACGGGGTCGCGAGCAACGCACCGGCGGCGGCGAGCGCCAGCCAGGCGAGCCACCCCACCGCCAGCCAGGGCGACGCGCCCCGGAGTGTCCGCCACAAGAATCGGTCCGACGGTTCCGCCATCGCCAGGTGGGTCCTCCGCCATACTCTCGGCAACCCACCCCGCGAGCTTGAGCGCACGGGCCCCCTGTCTCACTGGACTGCGCCCCCGGGTTTTTGTACTCCACCCCCCCATGGCAGCGCCGGTACGGCGAATTGTGCTCGCCTACTCGGGCGGGCTGGATACTTCGGTCATCCTGCGGTGGCTGGTCGACCGGTATCAGGCCGAGGTGATCGCGTTCTGCGCCGACCTCGGTCAGGAGGAGGAGCTCTCCGGCCTCGACGAGAAGGCGCGGGCAACCGGCGCGACGAAGTGCATCGTAGAGGACCTGCGCGAGGAATTCGTCCGGGACTTCGTCTTCCCGATGCTCCGCGCCGGTGCGATCTACGAGAGCCAGTACCTGCTCGGTACGTCGATCGCCCGGCCGCTGATCGCCAAGCGCCAGGCCGAGATCGCCCGCCAGGAACACGCCGACGCGGTCGCACACGGTGCCACCGGCAAGGGCAACGACCAGGTGCGCTTCGAGCTCACCTTCGCCGCCCTCGCACCGGAGCTCACGATCCTCGCCCCGTGGCGCGAGTGGGACTTCAAGGGTCGCGCCGACCTCGTCGCCTACGCGCAGCAGCAACGCATCCCGATCACCGTCACGGCCGAGAAGCCGTACTCGAGCGACCGGAACCTCCTGCACGTGAGCTACGAGGGCGGGATCCTCGAGGACCCCTGGAAGGCCCCCTACGACGACATGTTCCAGCTCACCGTCGCGCCCGAGCAGGCGCCCGACCGCCCCGAGGACGTCGAGGTCGACATCGCGGCCGGCGTCCCGGTGGCGGTGAACGGCGAGCGCCTCTCCCCCGCGGCGCTGCTGGCGACGCTCAACCGGCTCGCCGGCGCGCACGGCATCGGGCGTGTCGACATCGTCGAGAACCGCTACGTCGGCATGAAGTCGCGCGGCGTGTACGAGACGCCCGGCGGCACCGTTCTGCGCGCGGCGATCCAGGCCGTCGAGCAGCTCACGATGGACCGCGAGGTCATGCACCTGCGCGACACCCTCGTGCCCCGCTACGCCGAGATGGTCTACTACGGCTACTGGTTCGCGCCCGAACGCGAGATGCTCCAGACCGCGATCGACGAGGCGGCGCGCCCCGTGACCGGGACCGCACGCCTGCGGCTCTACCGGGGGAGCGTACGGACGGTCGGGCGCAAGGCGCCGCGCTCGCTCTACGACCCACGGATCGCGAGCTTCGAGGAGGCCGGCGGCTACCGGCAGGAGGATGCGGGCGGATTCATCCGCCTCTCCGGTCTGCGGCTGCGTATCCGCGCGCTGGTCGAGCGCGGCGCGCGGGGCCGCTGACGTGCCCCGGCGCCCCGCACGACGGCGGGCCGGCAAGGCGTGGCAGGGGCGGTTCGCCGTGCCCACGGCGGCGATCGTCGATGCGTTCACCACCTCGCTCCCGGTCGATCGCCACCTCTGGCCGCACGACCTCGACGGCAGCTCCGCCCACGTGCGGGCGCTGGTCGCCGCCCGGCTCCTCACGCGCCGCGAGGGCACGCGCCTGCAACGCGGGCTCACGCGCGTGCGGGTCGAGCTCGAGGAGGGGCGCTTCCGCTTCCGGCGCACCGACGAGGACATCCACATGGCCGTCGAGCGCCGACTCACCGAGCTGGTGGGACCGGTCGGCGGCAAGCTGCACACCGGCCGCAGCCGCAACGACCAGGTCGCACTCGACCTCCGGCTCTGGCTGCGCGCGCAGTGCGACGAGCTCGACGGCGCGCTCAAGCGGCTCCAGCGCGCCCTGATCGCCGTCGCGCGCCGTCACCGGACCGCGGTCATGCCCGGCTACACGCACCTGCAGCGCGCGCAGCCGGTGCTCCTGGCGCACCACCTGCTCGCCTACCACGCGATGCTCGCGCGCGACCGCGGCCGCTTCGCCGACTGCCGCGCCCGCGCCGACGAGCTACCCCTCGGCGCCGGCGCGTTGGCGGGCGCGGGCTTCCCGCTCGATCGCCGACTGGTCGCGCGTCTGCTCGGGTTCTCCCGCGTGACCGGCAACAGCATGGATGCCGTCGCCGATCGCGACGCGGCGGCCGAGTTCCTCGCGGCCGCCGCGATCGCCGCCGTCCACCTCTCGCGGCTCGGCGAAGAGATCGTGCTCTGGGCGAGCGAGGAGTTCGGGTTCGTCGAGCTGCCCGACGCGTTCGCGACCGGCAGCTCGATGATGCCACAGAAGAAGAACCCCGACGTCGCCGAGCTCGTGCGCGGCCGCACGGGTCGCGTGATCGGCGCGCTCGTGAACCTGCTCACGACGCTCAAGGGTCTGCCGCTGACCTACAACCGCGACCTCCAGGAGGACAAGGCCGCCCTCTTCGACGCCGCGGCAACACTGGGCGGATCGCTCGACGTCCTCGCCACCATGCTCCCGCAGGTGACGTTCCGGACGCAGCGGATGGCGGCCGCGGCCGACGGCCTGCTGCTGGCCACCGACGTGGCGGACCAACTCGTCGAGTCCGGCATCCCGTTCCGCCGGGCCCACGAGATCGTGGGCGGCCTCGTGCGCCACTGCCTCGCCACCGGCGCCGGCCTGCGCGATCTCGACGCCGCGACGCTGCGGCGACACTCGACGCTGCTCACGCCCGCGCTGATGCGCGGCCTCACGCCGGCGCGGTCGGTCGCGCGTCGGCGCGTGATCGGCGGCACCGCGCCACGCGAGGTGCAGCGGCAGCTCGCGCGCGCCGCCCGGGAGGCCCGATGACGCGGCGAGCGCTGCTGGTCCTGCTCCTCGCGCTCGGCGTCCCGTCCGCCTGCGGGCGGCGCGCCCGGCCCCTGGCACCCGAGCTCGTGCAACCGATGCCGCCGACGGGGCTGGTCGCCCGCACCGTGCCCGACGGCGTGCAGCTCGTGTGGCGGCGGCCCGACGCCTACTCGGGTGGCGCGCGCATGAAGGACCTCGGCGGGTTCGACGTCGAGCGCGCCGCGGGAGAGGGCGGCACCGCCGGCGAGTACCGCCGCGTCGGCCGGATCGAGCTCACCGACCAGACCCGGTTCCGCCAGGAGCAACGGATCGAATGGCTCGACCGTGAGGTGACGCCCGGGGCGCGGTACCGCTACCGCGTGACCGCCTTCACCCTCGACGGCTACCGCAGCACGGCGGCCGGCCCCGTCGACATCGAGGCGAAGGCACTGCGGGACGGGCGATGACCGTTCCGGCCGACCCCGCCCACTTCCTCACCACGGCCGAGGCCACCCTGGTGCGCGAGCGCTTCGGCACGCCGTGCTACGTCTACGATCGCGCGACGCTCACGGCCGCGGCCCGGCAGGCGCTCGCCTTCCCGGCGCCGTTCGGTTTCACGCTCCGCTTCGCGATGAAGGCGAACCCGAGCCTCGGCGTCCTTCGGGTCTTTCGCGCCCTCGGCCTTCACGTCGACGCCTCGAGCGACCACGAGGTCGAGCGCGCGCTGCGGGCCGGGTTCGCACCGGGCGAGATCCAGCTCACCTCGCAGATGCCCTCGCGGCGGCTCGCGGAGCACCTCGCGCGGGGCGTGCTCTTCAACGCCTGCTCGCTGCACCAGCTCGACCTGTTCTGTCGCGCCGCGCCGGGCGGTGCGGTGTCGGTGCGGATGAACCCCGGCCTCGGGAGCGGCTCCACCAACCGCACCAACACGGGCGGACCCGGCTCGAGCTTCGGCATCTGGCACACGCACCTCGGCGAGGTGCAGGCGCTCGCGGCGCGGCACGGGGTCACGATCGCTCGGCTGCACACGCACATCGGATCGGGGAGCGACCCGGAGGTCTGGAAGCGGGTCACCCGCATGACGCTCGACCTCGCCGCCGAGCTCCCCGACGTGCAGACCGTGAACCTCGGCGGCGGGTTCAAGGTCGCCCGCATGCCGGAGGAGCAGTCGACCGATCTCGGCGAGATCGGCGAGCACGTGCGGCGAGCGCTCGTCGGCTTCCACGAGCGCACCGGCCGCACGCTCCACCTCGAGATCGAGCCCGGCACCTACCTGGTCGCAAACGCCGGCACGGTGGTCGCGACGTGCATCGACGTCGTGGACACGGGGCCCGACGGCTATCGCTTCGCGAAGCTCGACACCGGCATGACGGAGGTGACGCGACCGTCGCTGTACGGGGCGCAGCACCCGATCGTCGTGCTGGCGGAGGGGCGGGATGCCGACGACGTCGTGTTCGTCGGGCCGTGCTGCGAATCGGGGGACATCCTGACGCCGGCGCCGGGCGATCCCGAGGGGCTCGCACCCCGACGCGTGCCCCGACCCGCGATCGGCGACCTCGTGCTGGTGGGCGGTGCGGGCGCGTACTGCGCCGCGATGTCGGCGATCAACTACAACTCCTACCCGCAAGCTCCCGAGGTGATGCGTGAGATCGACGGCACGCTCCGTCTGCTGCGGCGACGGCAGCGCCTCGAGCAGGTCTGGGAGAACGAGGTCGCGGAATAGCCGCGCCTCGTGACGGTCGCGCGCCGCGTGCGGCGCCGGTTTCGGTTGACGGTCGCAACGCCCGGGGTATAAGGAACCCCCCCGCGCGCCCCGCACGCGGATGGCGTGTCATGGTCACACTCGACTTCGCGAAGCTCCACGGGACCGCCAACGACTTCGTCTACGTGGATGCGCGTGCGGGCTTTCCGGGTGACCCGGCGGCACTCGCGCCCCGGCTGTGCGACCGCCACCGCGGCGTCGGTGCCGACGGCCTGATCCTGCTGCGGCCATCCACGGTCGCCGACTGCCGCATGGAAATCTTCAACGCCGACGGGAGCCGCGCCGAGATGTGCGGCAACGGCATCCGCGGGTTCGCCAAGTTCGTCGTCGACCGCGGCCTGGTGCGCGCCGAACCGTTACACGTCGAGACCGACGCCGGCGTAAAGACCATCCGCTGCGAGTCCACCAACGGCCGCGTCGCGCGCGTCACCGTCGACATGGGCGCACCCGTCTGGGACGGCCGGGCGATTCCCGTCGACGCCGACGGCGAGGTGATCGAGCGGCCGCTCGAGGTTGCCGGGCGTTCCTACCGCGTCACCTGCCTGTCGATGGGCAATCCGCACTGCGTGGTCTTCCTCGACGACGTGGCGCAGCTCGATCTCCCCGCGCTCGGGCCCCGCTTCGAGCGTCACCCGTTCTTCCCGCGGCGCGTGAACACCGAGTTCATCCGTGTCGCGAGCCCCGAACGGCTCGAGATGCGCGTGTGGGAGCGCGGCGCCGCGGAGACGATGGCCTGCGGCACCGGCGCCTGCGCCGCGGCGGTTGCCGGCGCCCGCACGGGTCGTACCGGGCGGCGGGTCGTCGTCGCGTTGCCGGGGGGCGAGCTCACCATCCACTGGCGCGAGGACGATCACGTGCTCATGACGGGCGACGCGGTCGAAGTCTTCGAGGGACGGATCGACCTATGAAGCGTTTCTCGGGATGTCTCACGGCCCTCGTCACGCCGATCCGCGGCGGCGAGGTCGACCGGCATGCGCTGGCCGAGATCGTCGAAATGCAGATCGCCGGCGGCGTACAGGGGCTCGTGCCCTGCGGCTCGACGGGTGAATCCGCCACGCTGACGCACGACGAGCACACCGAGGTCGTCCGCGAGGTCGTGCGACTCGCCCGCGGGCGCATCCCCGTGATCGCCGGCACGGGCTCCAACTCCACCGCCGAGGCCATCCGCCTCACCCGCGCCGCCGCCGAGGTCGGCGCCGCCGCCGCCCTCCTGATCTCGCCCTACTACAACCGCCCCACCCAGGAGGGCATCTACCACCACTACGCAGCCATCGCCGAGGCGACGAGCCTGCCGCTCATCGTCTACAACATCCCGGGGCGCACGGCGTCGAACATCCTGCCGGAGACGATCGCCCGCCTCTCGCGCCTGCCCACCATCATCGGCGTGAAGGAAGCGAGCGGCTCGCTCGCGCAGGTCGTCGAGGTCATCGCCGCGTGCGAGCCCGGCTTCCAGGTCTTCTCGGGCGACGACATCCTCACGCTGCCGATCATGGCGGCCGGCGGCATCGGCGTGATCTCGGTCACCTCGAACGTGGCCCCGCGCCCGATGGTCGACCTCACCGACGCCCTCGGCGCCGGCGACCTCGCGCGCGGCCGCGCCGCGATGCACCGCTTGCTCCCTCTCATGCAGGCGCTCTTCCTCGAGGTGAACCCCATCCCGGTAAAGACGGCGCTCGCGCTCATGGGCAAGTGCGCGGAGGAGTTCCGCCTCCCGCTCACCTGCATGAACGCCGCGAACCGCGCACGCCTCGAGCAGGTGCTGCGCGAGTACGACCTTGTCTGAGCCGGGCCGGATCGGGATCGTCGTCTGCGGGGCCGCCGGGCGCATGGGGCGCCTGCTGGTCGGGTTGGCGCGGGACGACACCGGGCTCCGCGTCGCCGGCGCGATCGAGGCGCCCGGGCACGCGGCCATCGGCCGCGACGCGGGCGAGGTCGCAGGCGGGGGCCCGATCGGGGTCGAGCTCACGACCGATCTCGCAGCGGCCTGCCGCGCCGACGACGTCGTGCTCGACTTCACGGGCGTCCCGGCCGCCGCGCTGGCGCACGCGCGGCTCGCCGCCGAGCTCGGCGCCGGCCTCGTGATCGGTACCACCGGGTTCGACGCCGCGCAGGACGCCGACCTGCGCGTCACCGCCGGCCGGACGCGTTCGGTGATCGCCGCCAACTACAGCGTCGGCGTCACCGTGCTGAGCGAGCTCGTCGCGACGGCGGCGCGCCTCCTCGACGCGAGCTTCGAGGCGGAGATCGTCGAGCTCCACCACCACGGCAAGAAGGACGCGCCGAGCGGCACGGCGCTCGCGCTCGGCCAGGCGCTCGCCGGCGCGCGGGGGCAGGACTTCGCGCGGGCGCGCGTGCTGGCGCGCGAGGGCATTGTCGGGCCGCGGCGGCCCGGCGAGATCGGGATCGTCGGGTTGCGCGCCGGCGACGCCGTGGGCGATCACACCGTCCTCTTCGGCGGCCTCGGAGAACGTCTGGAGCTCACCCACCGCGCGCAAAGCCGGGAGTGTCTCGTCCGCGGGGCGCTCCGGGCGGCGCGCTGGGTCGCTGCACGCCCCGCGGGCGTCTTCTCGATGCGCGATGTCCTGGGTCTCTGAGCACCCCTGGACGATCGGCGTCGGCCTGCTGCTGGCAGTCGGCGCGGGCGGCTGCCTGCGCGGGCCGGACCCGCACCTGCCACCGCTGCGGGTCGGCACCAGCGCCGACTACCCGCCTTTCTCGTCGATCGGCCGCAAGGAGATCGAGGGCCTCGACGTCGAGATCGCGCGCCGCTTCGCGCGCGACACGGGCCGCCGCCTCGAGCTCGTGACGTTCCGCTGGCCCGACCTCACGCGCGACCTGGCGGCCGGGCGTTTCGACGTCGCCATGTCGGGCGTCACGATCCGGCCCGAGCGCACGCTGGTGGGGACCTTCACGCGTCCGATGGTCGAGAGCGGGGCCGTGGTGCTCGTCCGCCCCGAAGTGGCGCGCACGGCCGCCCAAGTCGACACGCCCGGGCTCCGCCTCGGCGTCAACGCCGGCGGATATCTGGAACGGGTGGCCCGGCGGCTGTTCCCGCACACGACGCTGGTCACGTCCGCCGGGAACCAGGCTCTCCCCGGACTCATGGAGACCGGGACGGTGGAAGCGCTGCTTGCCGACGACGTCGAGGCCGACGTCTTCGTGCCGCGCCTGCCGCCCGTCGGCCGCGTGGGGCCACTCACGCGCGATCGCAAAGCCTACCTGGTGCGCGATCCCGGCCTCGCCGTGGAGCTCGACGGCTGGCTGCGCGCGCGGGAAGCCGACGGCATCCTCGCGGACCTGCGCGGCCGCTGGCTCGGTACCGCGCGGCGGCACCTCCGGTCGGGGTTCGAGTCCGATCTGGATGCGCTCGTGGCCCTCGTCGACCTGCGCCTCGCGTTCATGCCGTTCGTGGCCGCTGCCAAGGAGCGCGCGGGCCTGCCGGTCACGGACCGCGAGCAGGAGGAGCGCGTGCTCGATGGCGTGCGCGCCACCGCGGGCGCCCACCACCTCGCCCCCGAGCCCGTGGTCGAGTTCTTCCGCGCACAGATGGCGGCCGCCCGCATGATCGAGCGGAGCTTTCTCGCCACCTCCCAAGAGCGTCGGTCGTTGGTCGAGCCCCTCGACCTGACGCGCGACATCCGCCCCGCGCTCGCCGCGGTCTCCGAGGCGATCGTCACGCGCGCGGCTGCCGTGGCCGGCGACCGGGAGGCGTTCGCCAAGGTCGATGCCACGGCGCTCTCGGAACGGTTCGACCCGTTCCTCACGCCGCTCGCGGACCGACGCGCCATCGCTCGCGGCATCCTCGCGCTGCGCCCGACCGCCCGCTGAGCGCGCCCCAGGGCGCCCTGCATCCCCTGTTCGCGGGTTTGAAAGATTCGCTTGACCTGGTGTAGAAGCCGGGGCACCGCTGGTGCGGTGTCGCGATACATCGGCCAAACACCTTCAATATCAGTGACTTCCGTGGGGAATGTGACCCAGGACTGGAGATCCCCTGGCGCCGGCGCCAGGGACTTCGAGCGCGCTCTGGGCCGGCCCGACCCCGTGCCCGCCCCGGGGGGATGAGCCGATGCCCCGACGGGTCTACATCGGGATCGGGTCGAACCTCGGCGACCGGCGGGCGAACACCGTGGAGGCCATCGAGCGCGTCGGCGGGCTCGACGGCACGCGGATCGTCCGCGCCTCGTCGTTCTACGAGAGCGAACCGCTGGGCGACGCAAAGACCTGGTTCGTCAACAGCGTGATCGAGATCGAGACCGAACTCCCCACCGAGCGGCTCCTGAAGAAGCTCCTCGCCATCGAGGAGGCGATGGGCCGCAAGCGCGTCAAGGGAAAGAAGTGGGGCTCGCGCGTGATCGACCTCGACATCCTCCTCGCGGACCAGGAGATCATCGAGAAGCGCAGCCTCAAGGTGCCGCACCCCGAAATGCACCGGCGGCGCTTCGTCCTCCTGCCCCTGGCCGAGCTCGCCCCGCACGTGATCCACCCGAGTCTCGGACAGTCGGTCTCGACGCTGCTCGCGACGCTCAAGGACCAAAAGCGCGTCGCGCTCCTGCCCCGCGCCTCCTGAGCATCACCCGCCGCGTTCCGCTGCCAACGCGGCGTGGACCAGCGCGCCACCCTGCTCGACCGCGGCCAGCGGGGCCGCCAAGACCGCCCGAGCCGCGTCGCCGCGCTCGGTCCGCCGCACGCGATCGAGCACGTCGACCAAGGCCCGGTAGCGCTCGCAGAGGTCGCCGAGCGCCGCGAGCGACGCCGGTCGTGACGACCCCACGCGGGCTTCCGCGCCGCGGACGAACATGCTCGCGCGCTCGAGGGGGTAGGTCAGCTCGGGCATCGTCTCGGCCGTGAACGCGCCGGCCGTGACGAGGTCGGTCCCCTTGCGGGCCATGGCGACCAGGAGATCGGCATGCGTCATGACCTGCTTCGGATACGCGCGCCAGAAACACCCCATGGCGATGCACGCGAGGAGCAGTGCGACCTTGACCCGCCTGTCCTTGGGGCCTAGCATTCGATGCTTCACCTCATGGCCACCGTTCCCCGCCTGCCGGCGTTCTACTTCGAGAAGCTCCTGGAGAACTCGCCGGACATCGTGGTCGCCGTCGACCGCAACGGCACCATCATCTTCTACAACGACGGCGCGCGGCGCACGCTCCGGTACACGGGCGAGGAGATTCTGGGCCAGCACGTCACGCGCCTCTATCCCGACCTGGCGGAGGCTCGCAAGGTGATGCAGGCCATGCGCCGCGGCCACGACGCGGCCCCGGGTCGGGTGAAGAACTTCGAGACCGTGTTCCGCGCCGAGAACGGCACGCGTCTCCCGGTGTCGATCTCCGGCTCGATCATCCAGGACCCGCAGGGACGGGAGCTCGGCTCGATCGGCTTCGCCAAGGATCTGCGCGAGATCCGGCGCCACGACCGCCTCGCCACGCTCGGCGAGGTCGCGGTGTCGATCGCCCACGAGATCAACAACCCGCTCGAGGTCATCCTCAACAACCTCAACCTGCTCGAAGCCCACGTCGCACGGGTCACGCCGGACGAGGACTACGTCGTCGAGGGCGAGCGCATGGAGTCGATCCACTGTGCGCTCGACCGCATCCAGGCGATCATCACCCGGCTCACCGAGATGGCGCAGGGAACGGAGTACACCACCCGCGAATACCTCCCCGGCACCCAGATGACCGACCTCGGCCAGCACGGTCATCATCACCCGACGACGCAACCCGGCACCGACCCGGCGCTGCACGGCGTGCGGATCCTGGTCATCGACGACGATCTCGGCGTCTGCCACTCGCTGCGCGACCTGCTCACGGCCGAGGGCTGTCGGGTCTCGGTCGCGACCTCGGGCCGCACCGGGCTCGAGCGGCTCGCGAGCGCGCCCGTCGACCTCGTCCTCAGCGACGTGTGCATGCCGGACATGGACGGCTACGACGTCTACGAGGCCGTGCGCACGCGCCACCCGGAGGTCCCCGTGGTGCTCATGACCGCCTTCACCTTCGACCGTGATCACGTGATCAAGCGGAGCAAGGTCGCTGGGCTGGCGGACGTCGTCTACAAGAAGCCGATCGACCCGGCGCGGCTGCGCGACATCATCAAGCGCGCGGCGCGCCGGCCCGGGCCGGCCGCGGCCTGAGGGACGGCGCGCATGGCGATCCGCATCACCCGCGTCTATACACGCCGCGGCGACACGGGCGAGACCGACCTCGTCGGCGGGATGCGCGTGCCCAAGGACAACCGGCGCATCGACGCCTACGGCACGGTCGACGAGCTCAACGCCGCCCTCGGAGCGGCCCGGGCGTTCAATGCCGTCGAGGGCCGCCGCAGCGCCGCGCGCCGCAAGCTCGACGCGATTCTGCGGACCGTGCAGAGCGAGCTCTTCGACCTCGGCGCCGAGCTCGCCACGCCGCCCACCGCCTTCCAGCCCGGGATGTTTCGCGTGGGTCGGGCGCAGGTCGAGGCCCTCGAGGCGCTGATGGACGGCTGCCAGCGGGACCTCGCGCCGCTGCGATCGTTCGTGCTCCCCGGCGGTGGACCAGTGAGCGCGCTCCTGCACGTGGCGCGCACGGTCTGCCGGCGCACGGAGCGGGACGTCTTGCGGCTCATGCGCGAGGAAGACGTCGGCGAGTGGCCACTCGCCTACGTGAACCGGCTCTCCGACCTGCTCTTCGTGCTCTCCCGCTGGATCGGGCACCACCTCGGCGAGGCCGAGTACCTCTGGGAGCGCCCGCTCGAGCGCGAGGCAGCGCTCCGCGCCGCTCGCGCGAAGACCGCGCCCCCCCGCACACGGAGACGGACACGCCGATGAAAGAGCCCATCTACTTCAAGCAGCTCGAGCTCGGCCCGATGCAGAACTTCGTCTATCTGCTCGGCGACCCGCACACGCGCGAAGCCGCGGTGGTCGACGCGGCGTGGGACATCGACGCGATCCTGCGCCAGGCCGAGGAGGACGGCTACCGGATCACGAAGAACCTGGTCACGCACTTCCACCCCGATCACCTCGGCGGCGACCTCATGGGCCACCACATCCTCGGTGCGGCCGAGCTGCTCGCGCGCGTGCCGGCGAAGGCCTACGTCAACAAGGCCGAGGTGCCGTTCCTCCACCGCGTCGCCGGGCTCTCGGACTCCGACGTCGTCACGGTCGAGGCGGGCGACAAGGTCGCGATCGGCCAGCTCCAGGTGACGTTCCTGCACACCCCCGGGCACACGCCGGGCTCGCAGTGCTTCCTCGTCGGCAATGCGCTCGTCTCGGGCGACACGCTCTTCATCGGCTCGTGCGGGCGCGTCGACCTGCCGGGCTCGAGCCCCGAGGACATGTATCACAGCCTCACCGGCGTCCTCGGCGCACTGCCCGACCAGACGATCCTCTTCCCCGGCCACAACTACGCCGACCGCCCGCGCTCGACGATCGGCGACGAGAAGCGCACCAACATGATGTTGCGCTTCCAGCACCTCAAGGACTTCCTCGCGGTGATGAGCCCGCTCCGGGGCTGACCACCGCACACGCACGGGAGACAGCCATGAAGGACCTCTACACCCTCGGCGAGATGCCTCCGCTCGGACAGGTACCCGCACGCATGCTGGCCCAGGTCATCCGCCAGGAGCGGTTCGGCCAGCCGAGCCAGGCATTCAAGGTCGAGGAGATCGCGACGCCGCAGGAGCTGCAGCCCGACGAGGTCCTCGTGTGGGTGATGGCGGCCGGCATCAACTACAACAACGTCTGGGCCGGCCTCGGCTCGCCGGTCGACGTCATCAAGGCCCGCTCCCGCGACAAGGACTGGCCGGACGCGTCGCCGTTCCACATCGGCGGCAGCGACGCCTCGGGGATCGTCTGGAAGGTCGGCAGCGCGGTCGGCAACGTGCGGGTGGGCGATCACGTCGTGATCCACTGCGGCCAGTGGAAGGCCGACTGCCCGAGCGTGCAGGCGGGCCGCGACCCGATGTTCAGCCCGACGTTCCGCATCTGGGGCTACGAGAACAACTGGGGCAGCTTCGCGCAGTTCACGCGCGTGCAGGCGCACCAGTGCCTGCCCAAGCCCACGCACCTCACCTGGGAGGCGGCTGCGGCCTACGTGCTGGTCGGCGCCACCGCCTACCGCATGCTCACCAACTGGACGCCGAACCGGGTCCGGCCCGGCGACGTCGTGCTGGTGTGGGGCGGCGCGGGCGGCCTCGGCTGCCAGGCGATCCAGATCGTCAAGGCCCTCGGCGGAACGCCGGTGGCGGTCATCTCGAGCGACGACAAGCGCGAGTTCTGCCTGAGCCTCGGCGCGAAGGGCTGCATCAACCGCAAGAGCTTCTCGCACTGGGGCATCATGCCGCACTGGAAGGACGACAAGGCTTACGGCGAGTGGGCCAAGGGCGCGCGGGCCTTCGGCGCGGCGATCTGGGAGATCGTCGGGGAGCGCAAGAGCCCGGCGATCGTGTTCGAGCATCCCGGCGAGGACACCGTCCCCACCTCGATCTTCGTCTGCGACACGGGCGGGATGGTCGTGATCTGCGCGGGCACGACCGGCTACAACGCCGTGGCCGACCTGCGCTACCTCTGGATGCGCCAGAAGCGCTTCCAGGGCTCGCACTTCGCCAACGACGACGACGCGCGCCAGCTGAACGACCTCGTCGTCGCCGGCAAGGTCGACCCCTGTCTGTCGCAGAGCTTCGCGTTCGACGAGATCCCGCACGTCCACCAGCTCATGCACGACAACCGCCATCCGCACGGCAACATGGCCGTGCTCGTGAACGCCCCGAAGACGGGCCTCACCGACGTGCCCCGATAGCAGGGACAGCGATGCTCGACGAGCAGGACATCCGGAAGATCGTCATGGCCGTGCGCGCGGTGCTCAACGCCGAGCAGTCGGTGACCGGCGAGATCGCCGAGCGCTTCACCGGCGGCCAGGTCGTTCTCAAACCCGGCCGCGCCGGCACCCAGGAGAAGACCATCCCGATCGATGGGTTCTTCCGCAAGATCGTCGCGGTCCGCGAGCGCCTGCGCGTCCTCGAGCAGCGCATCAACGCCCACCCGAAGCTCGACGACGCCGATCGCCTCCAGCTCACCGAGTACGTGACGCGCGCCTACGGCAGCCTGACGACGTTCAACGTCCTGTTCGCCGACCCCGCCGATCGCTTCGTCGGCACGAAGGGCAGCGACGAGGAGTGAGTCGCGCGGCCGCGTCGGCGGGTCAACGTCCTGACGCGGCCGGCCACTTTTCCCGCCCTTCCCCGCCCCGTGGTCGGCACCGGCGAGCACCCCCGGGCCTGACCATTCGAGGCCACCACGTGGCCCCGGTCTTGCTCTGACGGCAAAGACCCGAACGTGCGTGCGGGCTGCCGCCCGTTCTGCGACTGCCTGGGGGGAACATGGGACGGATGAAGGGGCTCTCGCTGCTGGTGGGCTCGACGGCGCTCGCACTGACGGCCGCGACGGCCAACGCCGGCACCAACTCCTGGAGCTCGATCGGCCCGGCCGCGGACGACAACGTCCGCGCCGTCGTGATCGACCCGGCCACTCCCACCACGATCTGGGCCTGCACGGGCGGCAACGGCGTCTATCGCAGCACCAACGGCGGTACGACGTTCAGCGCCCGCAACACCGGGCTCACCAACCTGCTCGCGAACGCCCTCGTCGTGAACCCGGAGAACCCCAACGTGCTCTGGGTCGGCACCGAGGGCGGCGGCGTCTGGAAGAGCACCGACGCCGGGGGCACCTGGACGAACAGCAGCACGAACCTCGGCGACCTGCGCGTGTTCGCGCTCGCCATCGACCCGGCGACTCCCGCCACGCTCTACGCCGGCACGTTCTTCGGCGGCGTCTACAAAAGCACCAACGGCGGCGCGACCTGGGGCACGAGCAACGTGGGTCTCACGTACCCGATCGTGACGGCGCTGGCCGTCGATCCGGCGACGCCGTCGACGGTCTACGCGGGCACGTTCGGCGGCGGCGTCTTTCGGAGCCTCGACGGCGGCGGAACGTGGACCGCCGTCACCGTCGGGCTCACCAACCTGTTCGTCAACGCGCTCGCCATCGACCCCGGCACACCGACCATCGTCTATGCCGGCACCGAGGGCGGCGGCGTCTTCACCAGCTTGAACGGCGCCACCAGCTGGAGCGCCACGAACACCACCCTCGACAACCTCTACGTGCGCGGGATCGACGTGAACCCGTCCGACCCGACCAACGTCTTCGTCGCCACCTACGGCGGCGGCGTGTTCCAGACGGTCGACCAGGCGGCGCACTGGAAGGCGATCAACACCGGCCTCACGAACCTCTACGTCAACGCGGTCGCCGACCCGCTCGCCGGTGCGACGGTCTACGCCGGCACCAACGGCGGGGGCGCCTACCGCGTCGACATCGTCCCCTGCACGATCGCGGCCGACTGCGACGACGGCAACCCCTGCACGGCCGATGCGTGCGATCTGAGCAGCAGCTCGTCGAACATCGCCGGATGCCTCTACCCGGCCGGCAACTCCGGGGCGGTCTGCCGTGCGGCGGCCGGCGTTTGCGACACCGCCGAGACCTGCACGGGCTCGAGCACCACCTGCCCGACCGACGCGTTCCTGCCGAGCTCCACCACCTGCCGCGCCGCGGCGGACGTGTGTGACGCGGCCGAGACCTGCACCGGCGCGAGCGCCACCTGTCCCGCCGACGGCTACCTGCCGAGCAGCACCGTCTGTCGCGCCGCCACCGGCGCATGCGACGTCGCCGAGACCTGCACCGGAGCGGGCATCGCGTGCCCCGCCGACGGCGTCGAGGCCAACACGACGGTCTGCCGTGCGGCCGCCGGGGTCTGCGACACCGCCGAATCCTGCGACGGCTCGACCAAGACGTGCCCCGCCGACGCCTTCCTGCCGAGTTCGACCGAGTGCCGCGCCGCCGCGGGCGTCTGCGATACGGCCGAGACGTGTACCGGCTCGAGCGCCACGTGTCCCACCGACGCGAAGAGCACCGCGGTCTGCCGCGCGGCCGTCGGCCCCTGCGACGCCGCCGAGACCTGCGACGGCATCGCCGACACCTGCCCCACGGACGCCATTCGCGCCGCCGGCTACGTGTGCCGCGCGGCCGCGGGGGCCTGCGACCTCGCCGAGAGCTGCGACGGCCTGGCCACGACCTGCCCCGCCGACAGCGTCCAGACCGTCGGGACGGTGTGTCGCGCGGCGGCCGGAGCGTGCGACCTGGCCGAGACCTGCGACGGCTCGACGGCCGCCTGCCCCACCGATGCGTTCAAGGCCAGCTCCGTCGTGTGTCGCGCCGCCGCCGGTGTCTGTGACGTGGCCGAGAACTGCACCGGCTCGAGCGCGGCGTGCCCAACCGACGCCCTCGAACCCAGCTCGACCGAGTGCCGCGCTTCGGCCGGCGCCTGCGACCTCGCCGAGAACTGCACCGGCTCGGCCGTCACCTGCCCCGCCGACGCGAAGAGCACCGCCGTCTGCCGCGCCGCGGTCGACGTCTGCGACGTCGCCGAGTCGTGCGACGGGGTGAGCGACACCTGCCCGGTGGACGGCGTCCGGGCGAACACATACGTGTGCCGCTCGGCGGCCGGCGTCTGCGACGTCGCCGAGACGTGCGACGGCTCGACCACGGCCTGCCCGGCCGACGCGTTCCAGTCGTCCGCGACCGTCTGCCGTGCCACGGCCGGCGTCTGTGACACGGCGGAGAACTGCACCGGTTCCAGCGCCACCTGCCCAACCGACGCGTTCCTCCCCAGCTCGACCGAGTGCCGCGCCAGCGCCGGCGCCTGCGACCTCGCGGAGAACTGCACCGGCACTGCCGCGAGCTGCCCCGCGGATGCGAAGAGCACCGCCGTCTGTCGCGCGGTCGCCGGCGCCTGCGACACGGCCGAGTCCTGCAACGGGGTGAGCGACACGTGTCCGTCGGACTCCGTCGCCTCCGCGGGCACCGTCTGTCGCGCCTCCGCCGGGCCCTGCGACATCGTGGAGACCTGCGACGGCTCCACCACCGCGTGCCCCGCCGACGGCTTCAAGGCCAGCACCGTCGTCTGCCGCGCCTCGGCCGGCGTCTGCGACGTCGCCGAAACCTGCACCGGCGCGGCCGCCGCCTGCCCCACGGACGGCTTCAAGGCGAGCAGCGTCGTCTGCCGCAGCGCGACCGACGTGTGTGACGCGGCGGAGAATTGCACCGGCTCGAGCGCCACCTGCCCAACCGACGCCTTCCTGCCGAGCTCGACCACGTGCCGCGCCAGCGCCGGCGCCTGCGACCTCGCGGAGACCTGCACCGGCTCCGCCGCGGCCTGCCCCGCGGATGCCAAGAGCACCGCCGTCTGTCGCGCGGCCGCCGGTGCCTGCGATCTCGCCGAGTCCTGCGACGGCGTCGCCGATACCTGCCCGGCCGATCAGGTCCGCGCCAACGGCGTCACGTGCCGCGCCAGCGCCGGCGTCTGCGACGTCGCCGAGACCTGCGACGGCTCGACGGCCGCCTGCCCCACCGACGCCTTCCTTCCAGCTCCACCGAGTGCCGCGCCTCGGCCGGCGTCTGCGACGTCGCCGAAACCTGTACCGGCACCAGCGCGACCTGCCCGACGGACGCCTTCCTCCCGAGCTCCACCGAGTGCCGCGCCAGCGCCGGTGTCTGCGACGTCGCCGAGACCTGCACCGGCTCCACGGCCGCCTGCCCCAGCGACGCCTTCCTCCCGAGCTCCACCGAGTGTCGCGCCAGCGCCGGCGTCTGCGACGTCGCCGAAACCTGCACCGGCTCCACGGCCAGCTGCCCCAGCGACGCCTTCCTCCCGAGCTCCACCGAGTGCCGCGCCAGCGCCGGTGTCTGCGACGTCGCCGAGACCTGCACCGGCTCCACGGCCGCCTGCCCAACCGACGCCTTCCTCCCGAGCTCCACCACGTGCCGCGTCAGCGCCGGTGTCTGCGACGTCGCCGAAACCTGCACCGGATCGAGCGCCGCCTGCCCAACCGACACCTTCGAGGCGAGCAGCGTCGTCTGCCGCAGCGCGACCGACGTGTGTGACGCGGCGGAGAATTGCACCGGCTCGAGCGCCACCTGCCCAACCGACGCCTTCCTCCCGAGCTCCACCACGTGCCGCGCCAGCGCCGGCGCCTGCGACCTCGCGGAGACCTGCACCGGCTCCGGCGTGGCCTGCCCCGCGGATGCGAAGAGCACCGCCGAGTGTCGCGCCGCCGCCGGCGATTGCGACCTCCCCGAGTCCTGCGATGGCGTGAGCAACACCTGTCCGGCCGACCAGGTGCGGGCCAACGGCGTCACCTGCCGCGCGAGCGCCGGCGTCTGCGACGTCGCCGAAACCTGCGACGGCTCCGCGGCGGCCTGCCCCGCCGACGCGTTCCTTTCCAGCTCCACCGAGTGCCGCCCGAGCGCCGGCGTCTGCGACGTCGCCGAATCCTGCACCGGCTCGAGCGCCGCGTGTCCCACCGACGCGTTCCTTCCCAGCTCCTCCGAGTGCCGCGCCAGCGCCGGTGTCTGCGACGTCGCCGAGTCCTGCACCGGCTCGAGCGCCGCGTGCCCACCGACGCGTTCCTTCCCAGCTCCTCCGAGTGCCGCCCGAGCGCCGGCGTCTGCGAGACGTCGCCGAATCCTGCACCGGCTCGAGGCGCCGCCTGTCCCACCGACGCGTTCCTTCCCAGCTCCTCCGAGTGCCGCGCGAGCGCCGGCGTCTGTGACGTCGCCGAAACCTGCACCGGCTCGAGCGCCGCATGTCCCACCGACGCGTTCCTTCCCAGCTCCACCGAGTGCCGCGCCAGCGCCGGCGTCTGCGACGTCGCCGAGTCCTGCACCGGCTCGAGCGCCGCGTGTCCCACCGACGCGCTCCTTCCCACCTCCACCGAGTGCCGCGCCAGCGCCGGTGTCTGCGACGTCGCCGAAACCTGCACCGGCTCGAGCGCCGCATGTCCCACCGACGCGCTCCTTCCCAGCTCCACCGAGTGCCGCCCGAGCGCCGGCGTCTGCGACGTCGCCGAGTCCTGCACCGGCTCGAAGCGCCGCATGTCCCACCGACGCGTTCCTTCCAGCTCCACCGAGTGCCGCGCCAGCGCCGGCGTCTGCGATCTCGCCGAGTCCTGCGACGGGTCGAGCGCCACCTGCCCGACGGATGCCAAGAGCACCGCCGCGTGTCGCGCCGCGGCCGGCCCCTGCGACGTCGCCGAGTCCTGCGACGGCATCACCAACGACTGCCCCGCCGACGCGTTCGTTGCGTCGAGCACGGTCTGTCGCACGGCGACCAGGCGTGCGACGTCGCCGAGACCTGCCGGCTCCGCAGCCAACTGTCCCACGGACGCCTTCCAGCCGAGCTCCTTCACCGCCGCGCCGCGGCCGGTGCCTGCGACATCGCCGAGACCTGCACCGGCGCGAGCGCCACCTGCCCCACCGACGCCTTCCAGCCGAGCTCCTTCACCTGCCGCGCCGCGGCCGGTGCCTGCGACATCGCCGAGACCTGCACCGGCGCGAGCGCCACCTGCCCCACCGACGCCAAGAGCACCGCCGTCTGCCGCCCCGTCGCCGGGACGTGTGACGTCGAGGAACGCTGCGACGGGATCGCCGACGCCTGCCCGAGCGACGTCAAGCAGCCGCAGGGCACCGTCTGCCGCCCCGCGGCGGGCGCCTGCGACGTCGCCGAGTCGTGCACCGGCGCGAGCGCCAGCTGCCCGAGCGACGGATTCGCGGACGCCACCGTCGAGTGCCGCCCCGCGGCCGACGGATGCGACATCGCCGAACAGTGTCCGGGGACGGCCGCGGCCTGCCCGACCGACGCCGGTAAGCAGGGCATCGACGGCGCCGTGTGTGTGTTCGCACGCCCGCTGGCAGGCACGGAGTGCACGGGCACGATCGTCCCGGGCAACATCGGACGCTTCTACGACAAGGCGCACACGCTGGTGACCAAGGCCGCGACGGCAGCCACGGCGAAGCGAAGAAAGCTCCTCACCCAAGCCACGAAGGCCCTCACCCGCGCCGCGAACGCCGTCAACACCGCGCAGGGGAACGGGCTGCTGCCGACGGACTGCGCCAACGGGCTGCGCGACCTCCTGTTCGACGCGCTCCAGCGCGTGCGGGCGGCGCGCCCCTGACGGCGCCCGCCGGCCGGCGTCAGGCCACGGCGGCCTGCCGCTCGGCGTAGAACGCCCGGCGCATCGGGTCGGCGCGGAACCACTCGACCGTGCGCGCGAAGCCGGCGGCGAAGGGGGTCTCGGCCCGCCAGCCGAGCAGGCTCGTGATCCGGCGCACGTCCGCGAGCCAGACGGTCGTGTCCCAGCGCCGCGGCGGCATCGTCCCCCACACCGGCTCGGCCGTGATCCCGAGCGTAGACCGCACGACGTCGACCGCCTCGCGGAGCGTCGTCTGCACGCCCGTGCCGACGTTGTAGACCGCGCCCGGCGGCTGCTCCGGCACCGCGGCGACACGCAGGTAGGCCTCGCACACGTCGCCGACGTACACGTAGTCGCGGGCGACGTCGGGTCCGACCAGCGGCGGCAGCACACCGGCCATACCGCGCACGACGAGCGTCGGGATCAGCCGCCGCGGCTCTTCCCACGGACCGTACACGGAGTAGAGACGCAGCGTGCGGATCGGGGCGCCCTCCGCCAGCGCGGTGTAGCGGCAGAAGTGCGTCGCCCAGGCCTTGTTGACCGCGTAGTGGCTGTTCGGGTCGAGCGCCTCGGTCTCCGCGGGTGGGTGGTCCTTCCATCCGTACTCCGAAGACGACCCCGTGTTCACGAACGCCAGGAAGCCGACGGCGAGGCACGCCTGCACGAGGTGCATCGTGCCGAGCACCGTGGTCTCGATCATCCGGCGGACGTCGGTCTCCCAGGAGTACGCGCCGTGCGTGGCGAGGTGGAAGACCCACTCCGGGCGCACGTCGCGAACCACGCCCGTGACCGCGTCGGCGTCGGTGAGCGCGACGGCATGGAACGCCACGCGGCCGGCCAGCTCGGCGATCCGCCACGACGCGCTCCCGGGCCGCACCACGAGGTGAACCGCATGCCCGTCGTCGAGCAGCCGGCGGACGAGATTCGCCCCCACGAATCCCGTTCCGCCCGTGACCAGCACCCGGGCCATGCGCTCAGACGAATCCTTTGTAGTCGAACGTCTCGAGGTACTGCCACGTCCAGGCGCGGACCTCTGCGCGCTCGGCCTCCGAGAGCTCGAGCGCGGTGGCACGGTTCGCCTCCGGCGTCGCCGTGCGGATCGTGCCCCAGGGGTAGACCTCCTGCAGCGGCGTGCCGTTCCAGCTCGGCTCCGCCTCGAGCGCCTGCGCATCGACGCCGACGGCGTCGAGCACCGGGCGCAGCGCGCGCCGCGGATCGGCCATCACGTCCTCCGCGCGCACGACGTGCACCCGCCCGGGGAACTTCTCGCGGAAGAGCAGCGCGTGGAACTGGTTGAGCGTCCAGCCGAGCAGGTAGCTCCCGATCGCGAGCGGCACCGGACGCTTCTTGGTGTCGGCATACGCCGACCACGGGTTGCGGACGACGTGCAGGACGTGGGCCCCCGGCAGATCGCCGACGATCTTGTCGGCGTCGACGGTGACGATCGGGCTGTAGCCGACGTAGACCTGCTCTCGGCCGCTGCGCCGGAAGTCCTTCCACGCCTCGAAGGTGGCGCGAAAGAACGCGGCCACGTTGTGCGCTCGCGACCGGCCGGTGCGGGCGACGTGCGCCAGGTAGCAGCGCAGCCGCTCCTCGTCGTCGAAGTCGAACGGCATGTGCCGGAACTTGCTCACCTGCGGCGTGCGGGCACGGACCTTGCCCTCTTCGTCGATGATGGCGCGGTAGTCCTGTGTCGGCGTCGCATCGAGCGCGAACACGGGCCAACGGTATTTCTGCGGGAAGAGCGACGTCATCGGGTCCTGCACGAGCCGCGTGCCGATCTGCGACTCGAACGGGTACACGAACAGCTGCGGGTGTCCGTCGAGCATGCGGTGGGTGGTGTTCCCACCATTCTCGTACATGGCGCCCAGCATCAGCAGTCGGAAGTCGGTGCTCATGGTCGTGTCTCCCACTCGTAGAAGAGCGCGCGGTCGCGCGCCAGTGACCGCCGCGCGCCCGCGGCGAACGGCAGGCCGGTCGCGAACCGCACGGGCAGCGGCTCGACGGCGAAGATCTGGTTGCCATACGGCCAGACGAGGCTGCCGAGCACCCGCCCGCTCGCCAGCTCGACCGCGTGCACGCCGCACGCGCTGCGATCGACGTCCAGACCCGGAGCATAGTGCCGGAAGCGCGGCAGCACGCGCGACGTCCCCACGAAGGCGACGCCGCGGTGAAACGCGAGCCCGCGCGTCCATCCCGGCAGTCGCACGACCGGCGTGAAGCGGCCCCGCTCGGCCACGCCGAGCTCGCCGTAGCCGCTGTTGTCGACCCACACCCGCCCGCGCCGCAGCCGCGCCGAGTGCGGCCGCGTGAGCCCGCGAGCGATCGGCTCGCGCGTGCGACCGGAGAACACGACGCCCCGGCCGTCGACCGGGAAGTTGCGGTGACCCGGGCGCGACCCGCCGGGCGCGTCGGTGGAGGCGGTGAAGTACGACGCGGCAAGCGTCGCCCCGGCAGCGATCGAGTTGAGCTGCAGGCGATTGCCGTCCACCACCGGCCGGCCACGCCGCTCGACACAGCGCGGCCACCAGACCCGCGTGTAGTCGCCACGCTCGCCGAGCCGCACGACCGCGTCCTGGCCGACCGCGTTGGCGTGCAGCACGCCGCCGATCAGCGCGAGGTCGTGGAGGTAGAGCCCGCCGGGGAAGAAGCGCGTCCGCACCGGCACGAGCGGGCGCGAGCCGGTCGGGTCCGCCACGGTGTCCGTCGTGGCCGGCACGAGATCGAAGACCTGGTTCGGGTTGCGCGTGCTTGCCACGTGGACGATGCCGCGCCGCGCGTCGACCGCCACGCCGTTCGGGTGCGGCAGCGGCAGGTAGCTCACCGCCGGCCCGCGCGCGCCGGCACGCAGCGCGAGCACCAGGTGCTCGTACTCGCGCGTCACGAGCAGCGTCACGGCATGCGCGGCCAACGTCTCCCAGAATGCGCCACGCACGCGGCCCGCGAGCAATCGCGGGTCGACGGTGCCCGCGCCAGCCCAGCCGCTCACGATCGTGGCCGGATCGCGCCACGCGCGGTCGTGCGCCGCGCGGAACGCGGCCAGCGTGTGGCGCGGCGCCGTCACGCGGTCCGGCTCCGCCACAGGCGATACGCCCCCACGTACATCCGCACCGCCGAGCGCCAGCCGGTCGTCGACTGGCCCCCGTGGCGCCGAAAGGAGAACACCGGCACCTCGACCATCGGGTAGCCCTCGCGGCGGCAGATCAGGCAGAACTCCGCGTCGATCAGATCGTCGTCACGCGCGAGCGCCAGCAGCTTGTCGAAGCGCCGCGGAAACACCTTCGGCGTGCCGTTGACGTCCCAGTTGGAGAGATCGAACAGCGTCCGGCACTCGATGTTGTAGAGGAGCGAGCCGATCCGCCGCGTGAAACGCTCGCGGATCTTGCGATTCGCCTTCACCACGACCTCCGGGTAGGCGGTGGCGTAGAGGAGCATGAGCAGCAGCTCTTCCCGGGTCGTCCGGGCGGAGTTCGTGTAGCAGAGGATGTCGCCGCGTGCGGCGCCGAGCCCGAGGCGGACGGCTCGGCCCCACCCGCCCTCGACGCTCGCCACGACCCGGATCCGGGGATCGGCCGCCGCGAGACGCTCGCACACCCCGTCGGAGCCGTCGCGGCACCCATTGGGCACGAGAATCACCTCGACGCGGGCCGGAAGACGCTCGAGCGCGGCCAGGTGCTCACCCACCACGCTCGCGATGTGCTCCGCTTGGTCGTGGACGGGCAGCACGATCGAGACCAGCCGCGCGTCGGTCATCCGGCGCTCGCCCGCAGCGCACGCTGCGCGGTCTCCGCGAGCGCGTCGGCGGAGAGCCCGTGCCGGCCGTGCAGCCACCGTTGGCTGCCCGACGTCCCGTCCGGCGTCTCGCGCACGCCGCAGCGCACCACCCGGCAGCCGAGGCCGTGCTCGGCCGCGACCTCGGACACGAGCGAGCCCAGGCCGCCGGTCAGATAGTGCGCCTCGACGGTGAGCGCCACCGGCACCGCGGCGAGCGCGCGAACGAGATCCGCCACGGGCGCGGGCTGCACGCTCGCCACGATCAGGACGCCCGCCGACACGCCCGCCGCCGCGAGCCGCTCCGCCGCACCGATCGCTTCGCCGGCGACGCCCCCCATCGCGACCAGCAGCACGTCGCGCCCCTCCCGCACGACGTCGGCGCGGCCGAGCACGAAGCGGCCGCCCAGCCCCGGCACCGTGGTCACGTCGTCGCGACCGAGGCGAAAGTAGACGGGGCCCGGCAGATCACGCGTCGCCCGCAGCGCGCTCGCGAGCTGCGCGTGGTCGGCCGCGGCGATCACCGTCATGCCCGGCTGCACGCGCATGACGCCGACGTCCTCGAGGCCGTGGTGCGTCGTGCCCTGCGGCCCGTAGTCGACGCCGCCGCCGATGCCGACGATGCGCACCGGCAGGCGATGGAGCACCGGGCCGTTGCGGATGAACTCGTACGGCCGCAGCGTCGCGAACGTGACGATCGAGTAGACGAACGGCACGTGCCCGGCCTCGGCCAGGCCGGTCGCCACCCCGACCATGTTCTGCTCCGCCACGCCCATGTTGAGAAACCGATCGGGGAAGCGCTCGATGAACGGCTCGAGCGCCATGAAGCCCAGATCGCCGGTGAGCAGCAGGACGCGCGGATCCGCGGCCGCCAGCTCGACCAGCGTACGGACGAACGCCTTACGCATCGGCCCCGCCCACCTCGGCGAGCGCCTGGCGGTACTCCGCGTCGGACATGGGGAGGTAATGCCACTTGATCTGGCTCTCCATGAACGAGACGCCCTTGCCGAACGTCGTGCGCGCGACCAGCACGTGCGGCGGCCCGGCGGCCAGGTCGAGCGCGGCGACCGTGCGCGCCATGCCCGCGACATCGTGCCCGTCCACCTCGTGCACGTCCCACCCGAACGCCCGCCAGCGCGACGCCAGCGGCGTGAGCGACAGCACGTCCTCGGTGTAGCCGAGCGCCTGCTGGCCGTTCAGGTCGACGATCGCGATCAGATTGGCGAGGCGATGGTGGGCGGCGAACATGACCGCCTCCCAGAGCGCGCCCTCGTTGCACTCGGCGTCGCTCACCAGGACGAACGCCCGCCGTGCCGATCCCGCCAGGCGCGCTGCGAGCGCCGCCCCCGCGCCGATCGAGAGCCCCTGCCCGAGTGAGCCGGTCGAGAAGTCGATCCCCGCGAGCGCGTGCTCGGGATGGACGCCGAGCAGCGTATCGTCGCCGCAGTAGGTGTCGAGCTGCGCCGCCGCGAGCCAGCCGCGCAGGTGGAGCGCCGCGTACTGCGCGAGCACCGCGTGGCCCTTGGAGAGCACGAAGCGGTCGCGGTCGGGATCGTCCGGCGCCGCGACGCGGAGCACGCCGCCGTAGAGCGCGGCCAGGATGTCGGCGACCGACAGCGCCGAGCCGATGTGGCCCACGTTCGCACGCTTCGACTGCTCGAGGACGATGCGGCGAATGGCCGCGCCGGTCACGACGGGGCCGGGCCCGCGGGGTTCGCTGGCGGCCATCGGTAGGCGAGGTACCTAATGGGGACCGCCTCGACATGTCAAACTCCCGCCGCGTCTTGACGCCGCGCGGGGTTCTCACTACCGCTGCCCGTCGATGTCCTCGCGGACGACGCCGGCATGATCGCGCCGCGGGCGGGTGACGTCACCACCACCGGGGCCGACGCGCTCCGCGCGCTCGGTGCGTTCGGCGCGATCGGCGCACTGATGGGCGCGCTGCTCCTCGTCGCGCAGCCGTGGGACAAATCGTCCGACTGGATCGCGAACGAGCTCCTCGGCATCGTGCTCGTCGCGCTGCCGCTCGCCCGGGCGCACCGGGGACGCGCCGGCACGACGCTCGGCGTTCTCGGTGCCGTCTCCCTCGCCCTTTTCGTCTGGTGGAGCTTTCGCGAGGTGGCCGCCATCGGTGCGGCCGTCCTTCTCGCGGCGGTCTTTCGCCTGCGCACGCCCGGGCGCGGGTGGCGCGTCGAGGTACTCGCAGCGCTCGCCTTCTGGACCGCCGCGGTCGCGATCCTCATCGTCCCCGGGGGGACGTTCGCCGACCTCGCGACTCGTGCGCCGGCCTCGGGACCGCTGCATCCCGTCTTTCTCCCCGGCGTGGCCGTCGTGACGTGGGTGGTGACCGAGGCCCTGTTCGCGGCGCACCCGCGACGCGGGTGGCGGGCGCTCGACGTCGTGGCACTCGCCCTCGTCGCCGTGTGCTGTTGCCGCGCGGACTATCTCCTCGACGGCATGGCGGTGCACCACTGGAGCGCCTACTTGGGCTCCGCGGCGGTCGTGCGTCACGGCGGCTGGCTCCTGTGGGACACCCCGGCGCAATACGGCTTCCTCAGCACGCTCGCCATCGCCGCGATGCCGGGGCCCGATCTCTGGAACGGCTTCTTCCTGCTCGACGTGATTCTGCTCGTCGTCTTCGCCTCCGTGCTCTTCGTGGTGTTTCGGTCGTGGCCCGGGCGATCGGCATTGCCGCTGGCGACGGCAGCCGCGCTCGCGTTCACGCTGTGGGTCCCGGGGTGGGGCGGCGCACTGGTCACGCCGTCCGCCGGGCCGCTGCGCTTTCTCTGGTGCCAACTGCTCGTGTTCCTGCTCTGGCTCCACCACCGCACCCCGACGCCGCGGTTGGTGTGGATGGGAACCACGGTCTGGCTCGTCGGCTGCCTCTGGTCGGCCGAGAGCATGTTCTACGGCAGCCTGGCCTGGCTGCCCGCGTACGCCTTCCTCTGCCTGCGGCGGCAGGCACGCTGGTGGGTCCCGCCGGCGGCTCTCGGCGCAACGGTCGGTACGATCTGGCTGGCGTATGCGATCGCGCTCGGCCACGGGCCGGACGCCGGGGCCTTCGTCGAGTACGTGCTGGCGTTTCGGCACTTCTACGCGTCGTCGATCGCTCCGCAGGGTGCGGTGTGGGCGCTCGTGCTCGTGCTGGGGCTGTCGGGGACGACGTTGTGCTTCGCCCCGAGCCCGCTCACGCTCGGTGCCACTGCCGCCACGTGGGCCGTGACCAGCTACTTCGTCGGCAACTGCAACGAGGTGTCCGCGACCAACCTCGTCTCGGCACTCGGCCCCGTGCTCGCGATCTTGGGCTCGGTCGCACTCGAGCAACCGGGCGCGTGCTGGTCGGTGATCGTCCGCCTCGGCGTGGGCACCGTGGTGATCGTCGTCCTCACCCTGGACCTCATGGCGCATCGGTGGGTGAACCCGGCCGCCGCGCGGGCCAGCAGCTACGGTCTCACGGTGACCGCCCGCCGGCCGCCGATGCGCGACGACCTCGTGCAGGCTCTCCGGGACGCGGGCGTCTCGGAGGGCGATCCGATCGCCTTCTTCCTGATCGAAGACCCCGGTCCGGGTTTCGCCTGGACGCCCTGGTTGCCCTTCGGCTCGCTGGTGTCGCTCATGCCCCTCCCGGAGGCGCGACAGGCGGAGTACTTCTCGCGCTATCTCGATCGGCATCCGGCCCCGGTCGGGTGGCTGGTCGAGTCGCAGGCGGGACCATCCTCCACCACCTTGCGCCACTATCTCCTCACCACGTATCACGTCGCCGGCATGCGCGATGTCGGCGAGTGGCGAATCACGCGATTCGAGCTGGGGCAGCCCGGAATCGGCGATGGACGCTAGTCCGCGCGCCACACGCGCGCTGCTGGCACTCGCTCTGGCCAGCGTGACCGTCGGTCTCGTCACCCGCGTCGTGGTGCGCGGCGGCGAGGTCCCGGGTTGGGACCTCCTGCTGGCCACCGAAGGGCAGTACCTCCTCGCGACCCGTGGCGTGTGCGGCGCACTCGCCGAGACGTTTCACCAGGTGCGGCACTTCTGGCTCCCCCCGTCCGCGTACAGCGTGATCTACGGGTTGATTCCCGGCGCCCTCAACCGCGCGTGGCCGTCCATCTTCTGGCAGCCGGCCGTCGTCTTCCTCGCCTGGATCGTCACCTTGGCGCTGCTCCTCGTGGCGACGGGATGGGGACTGCGCTCCGCGCGGGGGTGGACCCTGGCCCTGCTCGGATGGGGTGCCTCGCCGTCACTCCTGTCGTACTCCGTCGAGGGCTACCCCTGGGGCGGGGGAATGCTGCCCTTCGCGCTCGTGCTCGCGATGGCGCTCGCGTGGGCGCGGCGCCCATGGGCCGTCATGATTCCCCTGCTGGCGATCGCGTGGGAGCTGCCCTGGCACGGCTACGAGCTCGCGAAGACGACCGGGCTCGTCGTCTGCGTCGGCGCGCTCTTCGCACCCGACGTAGATCGGCTGCGCCGCATGGTGTGGATCGGCGTCGGCGCCTCGCAGATGGCGGCGGCGCAGTGGCTGTGGCCGAGCGCGAACATGATCGCGTTCGGCCACGGCAACGTGGGCGCGGGCGTCGGCATCCCGCACGCCCTGCCCCTGCTCCCCGCGGGCGCCGCACGCCTGGCCGAGGCGCTGTTCGGCTCCGCGCCGCTGATCGTTCCGGTGCTCACGATCACCGGCGCCGTCGCGCTCCGATGGGCCGGATCGGCCCGCCGGGTGCTCACCATCAGCTTCCTGGTACAGCTCGGGCTGGTCCTGCTGCTCGCCGCCGCCGGGCCGGGGCTGCTGCGCGGGAGACGGTTCCAGGTCGTCGAGGGCCTCAGCCTGGCCGCCGTGCTCGCCGCCGGCCGATCGGCACCGCCGCGGGTGCGCGCCGTACTCGTCGCGCTCCTCCTGGCCGGCAACGTGTGGACGATGATCGACCTGGCGACGTTCGCACGCACGCCGCCGGCGAGCCGGGCCTTCTCGCTTCCCGGCGTCGCGTCCGCCGAGGGCGTCGGTGTCGTCGACCGTCCTGCGGTGCGCTGGGCCGAGGCACTGGTACGCCGCGCGCGCGCCGGCGGGCGGATCGTCGTCCTCCATGGCCAGCAGTGCCCGTGCGAGGACGTCACCAACCCGGCGGGCGTGCTCGAGCGCCTCTATCTCCGCCTCGGGCACGAGACGTTCGCGAGGCAGGTGATCGCCGTCGGCGTCGAAGGCCCGCGGTACGTGACCGTCCCGGTGGTCGACGTGCGCACGGTGCTGGACACGCTGGCGCCCGGACAGCTCGTCGACATCGATTCCACCTGCCGCGCAGCCATGGGCGAGGCCTTCCGGGAGCTCGAGGCCCGGTTCGTGCTCGAACCGACGGGGGGCGGGTTGCCGCCGCGTTTCCCGCAGTTCCGCCTCGTGCCCCGGGCCGGCTGAGACTCCCCCCACACCGGAAACGGTTGCCGGGGCCGCCCGCGCTTCGCTATGTTCCGCGCCCCGTGACGGCACCCGACGCTCCCGACCGCGCCGCCCCCCCACTCGGTGCGACGGACGTCGCCCTGATGTTGGCGCTCGCGGCACTCGGCCTCGGGTTGCGGCTCGCGTTCTTCAGCGGCTTCGGGCTCGGCGACGACATCATCCTGCGGCACGCGATCGGCAACATCGTCGAGGGCCACATCCAACCCGACAACCAGGCCTATCGCTTCGTCTGGTGGCTGCCGACGGTCATCCTCGCACGCCTGTTCGGTCTCGGAGAGCCGACGCTGATCGCTCCGATCGTCACGATCGCGACCATCGGAACGATGTTGGTCTACGCATTCGGGTTCGCGCTCTGGGGCCGCGCCGGCGCGGTGATCGCCACGCTCCTGCTGCTCGTCCACCCGCTCGACTTCGCCTGGTCGACCATGCTGTCGAGCGACATCTTCTTCTCGGTCGCCGCCGGAGGCTGTTTCCTCCTCGCGCTCCGCGCGACCCAGGTGCACGACCCGCTCGCGCGGCGGCGGTGCTGGCGGGGCGCGGCCGTCTGTCTCCTGCTCGCCTACCACGCCAAGGTCTCCGCGGCCCTCCTCTTCCCCGCGCTCGTGCTGTTCGCGTGGACGGAGCGACGGCAGATCGACCGCACCGCCACCAGCTTCCTCGGCACGACGGCGCTGCTCTTCGGGATCTCGGCCGCGGTCTCGTTCGCACTCACCGGCGACCCGCTCGCACCGCTCCACTCGGAGATCTCGGCGCAGGGGCTCGAGGGCCCCGTGGCCGTCAAGTTCCACGAGCTCACCCGCGACGTGTTCTGGACCTTCCCGCGCTGGCTGTTCTTCCCGGAGCAGTTCGGCAACTGGGTCTTCCACGTCTACGCCCCGCTGCTGGTGGCGTTCGGCGCGCTCGGGTGGCTGCTCGGCCTGCGCTCGCGCCTCTTCCTGCTCTGGTGGCTCGCGTGCCTGTTCCTCGGCATGCAGCTCAATCTGCAGCGGGTCGAGGGACACTGGGTGGTCGGGTTCCGGAACTATCGCCACGGCCACGTCTGGATCTACCCGATGATCCTGCTCCTCACCGGATACCTCGTCGGGCTCCACGCGCGCTTCCCGCGCCTGGCGCGCGTGTTCGTCGTGGCGCTGCTCGCGTTCGGCCTGTGGCAGAGCATCGCCACCGCGCGCCTCACGCAGGTGTCCTTCCGCGACCGCCGCCAGGCGTGCCGCTTCCTGCGCACGCAGCCGCCGGGACCGATCCATTCCGATTTCCAGATCGGGACGTGGTGTCTGTTGGCGCCGATGCCCGGCTTCTCCTACGTCACGGTCGAGTCGTTCGACCGTCCGAAGCGCCGTGCCGAGCTGGCGGCGATCCGCGCCGGCTACCTCGTGACGGGCGGCGGACGCGAGCCCCACTACGGGTGCATCGACTGCATCCCCCTGGCGAGCGAGATCGACCCCGCGCAGTGGGAGTTGCTGTTCGAGCTTCCCGGGCCCGCGACCCCGACCGTCTGGCGTCCCGAGGCGCTGCGCATCTGGCACCGGCGGCCGCTTGCGCCCGATGCCACGGCCGTCAATCATGCGCCCCCATGACACTCGACCCGCGCCACAAGAGCCACGTCCTCTACGACGGCCCCGACCGCGCCCCCGCGCGGTCCTACATGAAGGCCATCGGCTTCTCCGACGCCGACCTCCGGCGCCCGATCGTCGGCATCGCCAACACCTGGACCGAGACGATGCCGTGCAACTACGGCCTGCGCGAGCTGGCCGAGCACGTCAAGCACGGCGTGCGCGCGGCGGGTGGCACGCCGATGGAGTTCAACACGGTCGCGATCAGCGACGGTATCACCATGGGCACCGAGGGGATGAAGACGTCGCTCATCTCCCGCGAGGTGATCGCCGACTCGATCGAGCTCATGGGCCGCGGCCACATGTTCGACGCGATGGTCGTGCTGGTCGGCTGCGACAAGACCATTCCCGCCGCGGCAATGGCCCTCCTGCGTCTCGACATCCCCGGGCTCGCGCTCTACGGCGGGTCGATCCAGCCGGGCTGCTTCCAGGGCCGCGACGTCACGATCCAGGAGCTGTTCGAGGCCGTGGGCGCATACGCCGCCGGCCGGATGAGCGCGGCCGACCTGAAGGAGCTCGAGGACAACGCCTGCCCCGGTGCGGGCGCGTGCGGCGGCCAGTACACCGCCAACACGATGGCGATGGCCCTCGAGTTCCTCGGGCTCTCGCCGATGGGGACGGCGAGCGTCGCCGCGACCGACCCGCTGAAGGCCAACGTCGGCGTCGCGTGCGGCCACATGGTCATGGACCTGCTCCGCCGCGGCACGCGACCGCGGGAGATCGTGACCCGCGCCGCGATCGAGAACGCCATCGCGGGCGTCGCCGCCACGGGCGGCTCGACCAACGCCGTCCTCCATTTCCTCGCCATCGCACGCGAGGCGGGCGTCGCCCTCGAGATCGACGACTTCGACCGCGTGAGCCGGCGCACGCCGCTCTGGGCCGACTTGAAGCCCGGCGGTCGCTTCACCGCCGTCGACCTCGGCAAGGCCGGCGGGACCAGCGTCGTCGCGCAGCGGCTCGCGGCGGCGAAGCTCGTCGACGGGACCTGCCTCAACGTGAGCGGTCGCACCTTTGCCGAAGAGGCGGCGGAGGCCGTCGAGACGCCCGGGCAGCAGGTGGTCCTGCCGCTCGACCGGCCGATCAAGCCGCACGGCGGGCTCGTGATCCTGCGCGGATCGCTCGCGCCCGACGGCTGCGTCGTCAAGATCGCCGGCCACGAGCGCGTGAAGCACCGCGGCCCGGCGCGCGTCTTCGAGCGCGAGGAGGACGCGATGGCCGCTGCCACACGCGGCGACATCCAGGCGGGCGACGTGATCGTGATCCGCTACGAGGGGCCGATCGGCGGCCCGGGCATGCGCGAGATGCTGGGCGTCACCGCCGCGCTCGTCGGCGCGGGCCTGGGCGAGCACGTGGCGCTGCTCACCGACGGCCGCTTCAGCGGCGCCACCCGCGGCCTCATGGCGGGCCACGTCGCGCCCGAAGCGGCGGTCGGCGGCCCGATCGCGGCCGTGCGCGAGGGCGACACGATCAGCTTCGACATCGACGCGCGGCGGCTCGACCTGGAGGTTCCGCCCGCAGAAGTGGCGGCACGGCTCGCGAGCTGGACGCCACCGCGGCCGCGCTACACGAGCGGCGTCATGGCGAAGTACGCAGCACTCGTATCGTCGGCCGCCGAGGGGGCGGTCACCCGTCCCCGCTGAGCGCGTCGGCGTGGCATCGCTCTCGCACTCGAGCGCTCCACGCTCGGGGAGAGACGACGATGGACAGCAGACGAATCAGCAGGTTGGCGCTTCGGCCCCGATACACCGGTCGAGCGGGCCGTGCCAGCCGCGGCCCGCACCCGTGTGCACCATGTGCCACCGGCGGCCGCGCCCGCGAGGGGGGCTTCGCGCTCATCGCGGCGCTCATGACCATGGTGCTCCTCATGGCGCTTGCGGCGGGGCTCCAGCGCGCCTCGATGGCCGACACGATCCTGCGCGGCGCTCACGGCGCAGCCGTCGCCGGCTTCTACGCCGCCGAGGCAGGCGTCAACCGCGGTATGGCCGACTCGCGCGATATCTTCGAGTCGTACAACGTCCCGACGAGCACCGACTTCGTGGCGCACAGCATGACGCTCGGCCCGCGGACGGTGCGCTACCAGCTCGACGTGGTGCCGGGGTACGAGAGCGGCGTCGAAACCACGGTCCCGGGCGGGCGACAGTTCGCCGGCCTCAACGCGATCGAGTACCGCTACACGAACCGCGCCACCTCGGAAGTCCACGCCGGCGACGCCGAAGTGAGCCTCGGCACCGAGTTCGACGTCCAGTACGTGCCGCTCTTCCAGTTCCTCGCGTTCTTCCAGGGCGACCTCGAGCTCACGCCGGCACCCAACATGACGATGCACGGCCCCGTCCACTCGAACGGCAACATCAACTTCAACTCCGGCAACACGCTCACGATCGCCGACCTGCCCCCCACCATCCCGACCGTGCACGTCTCCGCGCACGGGACGATCCGCCGCGGCCGCGCGGAGGCGAGCACGTGCTACGGCCGCGTCCAGGTCGCCAAGCTGGCGGACACGAATGCCGACGGCACGCTCGACCTCGTCGACATGCCCTGCAGCGGCGGCGGCACGACCGAGCAGACGGCGGCCCAGCTCGCGACCTGGCTCGGCGCCGTCCAGGAGCACGCGCCCCGTCTCACCGTCCCCACGCCGGGCGCACTGCGCAGCGACTACTGGGACCACGCCGACCTGCGCATCGTCCTCGACGTCAGCCGGCCCGACGACGACGGCCGGTTCGCGGTGTACGTCGCCGAACGCGACGGCAGCGTGGATGCCACACGGACCGCGCTGCTCCAGATCTTCATGCAGCAGAAGCCCGGACGGGTCTTCTACAACGACGTGCCGGGCAACGGGAAAGATCAGCAGGCCGCGTGCACCGCGTCGAGCTCGTACTGCAACGCCAACAGCTACCAGCCACAGTTCGGTTCCAACGCCAGGGTTTTCGCCTGCGCCGGGAGTGACCTCGGCGCTCCCCCGACCACGGGCTGCGCCAACGGCTACATCGACAACGAAGCGCTGGAGGGCGGCACGTTGCTCCCGGTCGGGGCACTCACCGCGCGCCGCGGCGGGTTCTACAACAACCGCGAGCACGCGTGGGTGCGCATGCTCAACGTGAACGTGCACGACCTGCTGGCCTGGAACCGCGCCCGGCCCGCCGCGAGCCGCCTGCTCGATCCCGCCGACACGACCCAGGGCGGCGTCGTGATCTTCCTCGGCGTCGAAGGCGACGCGGGCATCCCCTCGACCAACCCGCCGACGCGCTACGGGGTGCGCGTGTTCGGATCCTCGGACCTCGACTTCCCGGCCGGCATGGCCGACCCGACCGGCCTCACGCTCGCATCGGACCGCGGCTTCTACCTCGAGGGCAGCTACAACGCCGGCACGGCCACCCACCCGAAGATGCCGGCAGCGGTGCTCGCCGACACCATCAACGTCCTGTCGAGCAACTGGTCCGGTGCGGGCAGCGCGCAGAACGACTACCAGAGCCGCCAGCAGCTCGCGAACCGGCCGGCCCGCTCGACGGTCGTGAACGCCGCGTTCCTGGGCGGCATGGACGTCACGCAGCCGAACGACTTCAGCGGCGGGCTCGAGAACTACCCCCGCTTCCACGAGAGCTGGAACAACTCCACGCTCACCTACCGTGGCTCCTTCGTGAGCCTCGGCCAACCGCTCTACAACAACGGACGCTGGTGCGGGAACGGCGCCGCCTGCAACATCTACGATCCACCCACTCGCAACTGGGACTACGACACCGATTTCCAGGACGCGGCAAACCTGCCGCCGCTGACGCCACGGGCGATCACGGTGCAGCAGATCCTGTTCGCCGAGGACTTCCGGTAGACGGGCCGGCGCAGCACGCGTGGCGGACCGTGGGACCGTGGGGCCACGACGCGCCTCGCGGCACCCTGCCCTGGCCGCAGCCCCCCTTGCCGATGGACACTGGCAGGAGTAGCGCTCTCCTGCGGAGTCGCAAGGAGGGAAGTCATGCGCGGGTGCCGTGCTCTCGTGCTCGTCGTCACGTTGGTGGGCGTCTTCTCGCTGCCCGCGGCGGCGGAAACGTTGGTCGCGGATCTCAACCCCGGCGGCTCCGACATGCCGTTTCGGGCGCTCACCGCGGCGCGGACGCGGCTCTTCTTCGACGAGTGGTTCGGGCGCCTCTGGACGAGCGACGGCACCGCGGCCGGCACGGTGACGGTCGCGAACGTGCTCGCCCAGTCGCCCGCGGCCGTCGACGACGACCTGTACTTCAGCTCACCCGGGGGTGCGTTCGCCACCTGGGCGCTCTGGACGAGCGACGGAACGGCACCGGGCACGCACCGCATCGCGATCGTCACCGGCCACACCGTCTGCCATCCCATCTTCGGGACCTGTATTCATAGCGATCCCTTCATCCACGACATCACGGGCGCGGGCGGCAGCCTCTTCTTTCTCGCCGGGCGCTCCGACCTCTGGCACAGCGACGGCACGGAGGCCGGCACGGTCCAGCTCGCGAGCTGGACCGTGGGGTTCTGCCGGGTCGGCGGCTGCGGGTTCTTCGGCCAGGAGCTGCGCGGGCTCACGCGCGTGAACGGCACGGCGTTCTTCACCGGCGATGCCGACGTGCTCGGCGAGGCCCTCGGGCTCATGAAGAGCGACGGGACCACGGTCGTGCAGGTGCGCGCCGACGTCGCGCCGAGCGAGCTGGTCGCCGCGCGGGGCACCCTCTTCTTCACGGCGCCGGGCAGCACGGGCTGGGCGCTCTGGCGCAGCGACGGCACCGCGGCCGGCACGCGCGAGGTCGCGAGCACGGGCACGGGCGTGCCCGCGCGCCTCACGGCGGCGACGCACGCCGTGTTCTTCGTCGTGCACGACGAGGCGGGCGCCGGCGTGCTCTGGCGCAGCGACGGCACGGCCGCCGGCACGACCCCCCTGGCGGCGGTCGACGCCACCAACCTCACCGCCGTCGACGACACCCTCTTCTTCACCGCCGACAGCGCGCTCTGGGCGAGCGACGGCACGCCGCTCGGCACCGCGCCGGTCGCACCGGTGGCGGCCTCGGACCTCACGGCCGCCGGCGATCTCCTCTACTTCGTCGCGGCCGACTCCGCGGCCGGCGCCGAGCTCTGGGAGAGCGACGGGACGGGTCCGGGCACGCAGCGCGTGGCCGACATCAATCCGGGTCCCGCCGACGCCGCACCCGAGCAGCTCTCCGCCACCTGCAACCGCCTGTACTTCACGGCGGTCGCACCGCTCGTCGGCCGCGAGCTCTGGACGACCGACGTCTCTGGCGGGCCGCCCTGCGGCACCGATCCCGCGAGCTGCACACAGGCCGACGACTGCCTCGACGACGGCGACGCCTGCACGGTCGTCCGCTGCGATCCCGTCGCCGGATGCGTTCACGATGGGGTGGTCGGCGGCGCGCCGGGCGTGGGCTGCCTGCTCGACGCGCCCGGATCGGAGGCCGCGAGCTGCCCGGGCGAGACCGTCCCCCGCTCGATCGCCCGCCGCCTCGACCGCGCCCGCACGCAGCTCGCCAGCGCCCGCACCGCCCCGTTGCCCGCAACGATGAAGCGGCGCGTGCGCCGGCTCGTCCACACCCTCGAACGCACCGAGAAGCTCGTCACCCGCGCCGCCGCCCGGGGCGACGTCTCGACCTCCTGCGCCGACGGCCTCGGAGCACTCGTCACCGGCGCGCGCACGCGCGCCGCGGAGTGGTACGCCAGCCTGCCCTGACGCTACGAAGCA
The DNA here is from genome assembly GCA_046327955.1 of Binatia bacterium. Lineage (GTDB taxonomy): Bacteria > Desulfobacterota > Binatia > DP-6 > DP-6 > JAXLXP01. Next base: position 79,823 of record JAXLXP010000009.1, read on the forward strand.
AGCAGCTGGCGCGCGACGACCTTCAGCTCGAGCACCGGCTTGACGCCCTCGAAGATCGGCAGCACGAGCGCGTCGACGACCTGCCGGGAGATCGCGTACTCCTCGGCGTACCCCCAGCCGCCGTGGACGAGCTGGCCCTCCTGCGTGACCGCCACCGCGACGTCGCACGCAAAGAGCTTCGCCATCGCGGGCTCCAGCACGACCGACTCGTCGGCGTCCATGGCGCGCGCGGCGGCATACGTGAGCTGGCGCGCCGCCGCGAGGTTCGTCGCCATGCGGCCGAGCTTGTACTGCGTGAGCTGGAACTCGCCGATCGGGCGCCCGAACTGCTTGCGCTCGCCGGCGTAGGTCGCCGTCACCTCGAGCGCAGCCTGCGCGAGGCCCGACGCGCGCCCGCCGGTCTGGAGGCGGCCGGCGGCGAAGCCCTGCATCTGCAGATAGAAGCCCTTGCCCTCGCCGCCCTGCTCACCGATCAGGTTCTCGGCCGGAACGAACCAGCGCTCGAAGCCGAGCGTGAACGAGTGCATGCCGCGGTAGCCGGGGGTGCGGTCCGCCTTGCCGTGCAGCACGCCGCCGCCCGGCTGCCGCATCTCGAACTCGTGATCGAGCGACGCGTCCTTCGGCACGATGAAGAGCGAGAGCCCCTTCGCGCCCAGCTTCGGATCGGGATTCGTCCGTGCGAGCAGCGCCAGCACGTTGGCGCGGCCCGCGAAGGTGCACCACGCCTTGGCTCCGTCGATGAACCAGCCGGGCTTGCCGCCCTGCTCGCCGCGCTCGGCGCGGCAGCGCACCGACGCGACGTCGGAGCCCGTGTCGGGCTCGGTCACCGAGATGCCGACCATCAGCTCGCCCGCAGCGACCGGCGGCAGCCACTTCTGCTTCTGCGCCTCGGTGCCGCCCTTGATGAGCGCCTTGGTGAGGATCTCGGGCCGCGTGATGAGGCTCCCCGCCGCCGCGAGCGACGCCGTCGAGAGCTCCTCGGTGATCAGGATCATCGCCAGGTTGCCCATGCCCTGGCCGCCGTACTCCTCGGGCACGGACATCCCGAAGTACCCGAGCTCGCGCATCTTCTCGAGGATCGCCTCCGGCACGAGCTCGTCGTGGCGGTGGATGCGCTCGGCGATCGGCGCGACCTCTTTCCGCGCGAAGCCACGGGCGGAGTCGCGCGCGAGAACCTCCATCTCGCCCTCGAACCAGGCGTTGTTGACGCCCTTCGTGCGCAGCACCGCCGCGCCGATCTCGCGCACGCGGGCCTCGTGCTGCGCGGCGCGGATCGCGCGCGCGACGTCGGGATCGCGGAGGGTCTTCGCGAGCACCGCGTCGGCGACGCCGAAGTCCTCGAGGTTTCCCTCGATGCGCGCGCGCAGGCGGTCGGCGGCCTCGGCCGCGAACGCTGCCGCCATCAGGTCCGTGGTCACGTCGGGCGACCCGCCGGCCCGGCGCGCGTCGGCGTAGGCGAGCAACGCCTCGGCCGCCGCCACCTCGGTGGCGGTGTAGGCGAGCCGCTCGGCATGGACCTGATGGTCGTCGATCCCCTTGCCCCCGGCGGTCAGCGTGCGGCCGGCCTCGAGGGCGGCGTCCACGACCGTACGGGCGGCGGACACGATGCGGCGGGTGGCGTCCGACATGGGGCCGCCATCTACCAGCGGCGCAAAACTCGGGCAATGCGGGCTCGCGTGCGCCGCCCTCACCCCCGATTGACGCAGCCCGCTCGGATGTCGTAGCAACCCGCGCACCATGGAAATTCGCAGCATCGGGGTCGTCGGAGCCGGTCAGATGGGCATGGGCATCGCCCAGGCAGCGGCGCGGGCTGGCTACGAGACCATCCTCGCCAAAGCCACGCCGGGAACGCTCGACGCGCAGCGCTCGAAGGTGGAGAAGCAGCTCGCCAAGGACGTCGAGCGTGGCAAGCTGTCGGCCGCCGACCAGGGCGCGCTGCTCGAGCGGCTCAAGTGGAGCACGCACCTCCACGACCTCGCCGGCGTCGACCTCGTGATCGAGTCGATCGTCGAGGAGCTCCCCGTGAAGCGCGAGTTCTTCTCGCGCCTCGACGAGGTGGTGAAGGACGACGCGATCTTCGCGACCAACACCTCGACGCTGACCGTCGCCGAGATCGCGAACGTCACCAAGCGGCCGGAGCGCTTCGTCGGGCTCCACTTCTTCAACCCGGTGCACGCGATGAAGCTGGTCGAGGTGGCCCCGGCGCTGCGCACGGCACAGGACGTGATCGACACCTGCGTCGGCTTCGCGAGGAAGCTCGGGAAGACGCCGGTCGTGGTCCGCGACTCGACCGGGTACATCGTCAACCGGCTCCTCGTGCCCTACCTCGTCGACGCGATCCGCTGTCTCGAGCAGGGCGTCGGCACCGTCGTCGACATCGACACCGCGATGCAGAACGGCGCCAACCACCCGATGGGCCCGCTCGCGCTCGCCGACTTCATCGGGCTCGACATCGTCTTCCACATGGCCTCCCTGTTGCACGAGGAATACAAGGAGTCGCGCCTCGCGCCCCCGGCGCTGCTCCGCCGCATGGTCCTGGCGGGCTACCTCGGACGCAAGAGCGGCGCTGGCTTCTTCGACTACGCGCAGACCCCGCCCGTCGCGAACGACGCCCTCACGCGCCGGTAGCCGGCAAGGCGGGCGCAGAGGGGCACCGCGACCCGCCGGGTACGCTCCGGCGAAGGGTCACGTGGCACCTTGCATTCTTCTCCGGGAGCTATTGTCGGCCGCTCGCCCCGCGCCTATACTTCGGCGCCGCATGGGATCGCCGCGGCGAACCACGGCGCGTCGAAGTGGTCGTCAGCAGCCCGGACGACGCGGCGGCGCGCGAAGGCGGGAGCCGCGGGGCCGCCCCGTCGTCGCTGTGCTCCGACGCTCACACCACCGCGGCTTTCGCGCGTCAGCCTGCGATGGCTTGCAGCCAAGCACGCGGCCGCGCGACGGCCGGCTGAGCCAACCCACCGAGCCGCCTGCCGAAACCCCCACGGCGACGGCCCGGACGGGGGGAGCCATACGGCTGCGGGTGCAGTGTCGGCGGTGTTATACGGAACGGCCCAATACTCGTTAGGCCTCCCGACAATTTCGGAGTGACATGGAACAAGGCCAGCTCAACTGGATCGCCAACTTCATCTGGGGCATCGCCGACGACGTCCTCCGCGACCTCTACGTCCGCGGCAAGTATCGCGATGTGATCCTCCCGATGACCGTCCTGCGCCGGCTCGACGCCGTGCTCGAGCCTACCAAGCAGGCCGTGCTCGACATGAAAGCCTCGCTCGACGAGGCGAAGATCACCAACCAGGACCAGGCCCTGCGCCAGGCGGCAGGACAGGCGTTCTACAACACCTCCAAGTTCACGCTCCGCGATCTCAAGGCCCGCGCCAGCCAGCAGCAGCTCAAGGCCGACTTCGAGGCCTACCTGGACGCCTTCTCGCCGAACGTCCAAGACATCCTCGAGAACTTCGAGTTTCGCAACCAGATCCCGCGGCTCTCCAAGGCCGACGCACTCGGCACGCTGATCGAGAAGCTGCTCTCGCCGGACATCAACCTGAGCCCGAACCCGGTGCGGAACGGCGACGGCTCGGTCAAGCACCCGGGCCTCGACAATCACGGCATGGGCACGGTGTTCGAGGAGCTGGTCCGCCGCTTCAACGAGGAGAACAACGAGGAGGCGGGCGAGCACTGGACGCCGCGCGACGCCGTCAAGCTCATGGCCAGGCTGATCTTCCTGCCCGTGGCGGACGAGATCGAGTCGGGCACCTACCTGCTCTACGACGGCGCCTGCGGCACGGGCGGCATGCTGACCGTGGCCGAGGAGACGCTGCAGGCGCTCGCCGCCGAGCACGGCAAGCAGGTGGCGACGCACCTCTTCGGCCAGGAGATCAACGCCGAGACCTATGCCATCTGCAAGGCCGACCTCCTGCTCAAGGGCGAGGGCGATGCGGCGGACAACATCGTCGGTGGGCCCGCGCACTCGACGCTCGCGAACGACGCGTTCCCCTCGCGCGAGTTCGACTTCATGCTCTCGAATCCGCCCTACGGCAAGAGCTGGAAGAGCGACCAGGAGCGCATGGGCGGCAAGGAGGGGCTCAAGGACGCGCGCTTCCTGATCGAGCACGCGGGAGACCCGGAGTACTCGCTGGTCACCCGTTCGAGCGACGGCCAGATGCTTTTCCTGGCCAACATGCTCTCGAAAATGAAGCGGGGCACGAAGCTCGGCAGCCGCATCGCCGAGGTGCACAACGGCAGCTCGCTCTTCACCGGCGACGCCGGCCAGGGCGAGAGCAACATCCGCCGCTGGATCATCGAGAACGACTGGCTGGAGGCGATCGTCGCCCTGCCGCTCAACATCTTCTACAACACCGGCATCGCCACCTATGTGTGGGTGCTGACGAACCGCAAGCCCGAGCACCGCCGCGGCCGCGTGCAGCTCATCGACGCGACGCAGTGGTTCAAGCCCCTGCGCAAGAACCTCGGCAAGAAGAACTGCAGACTCTCCGACGAGGACGTCCAGCGCATCTGCAACACCTTCCTCGCCTTCGAGGAGACCGAGCAGTCGAAGATCTTCCCGAACGCCGCGTTCGGCTACTGGAAGGTCACCGTCGAGCGGCCGCTGCGTCGTTCGGGCATCGACCCCGAACGCGCCTACGCCGCCAAGGAGATCAAAGCGCTCAAGGAGGGCGCCGAGCGCAGGGACGACGCACCGCCCGTCATCAAGAAGATCCACAAGAAGGGCACCGCGCCCGACCCGCTGCGCGGCCTCTTCGAGACCACGATCGGCGGCAAGTCCACGGTGGTCGAGTACGAGCCCGACTCCGACCTGCGCGATACCGAGCAGGTGCCGCTCCTCGAGGAGGGCGGCATCGAGGCCTTCCTGCGCCGCGAAGTACTGCCCCACGCCGCCGACGCCTGGTACGTGCCGGACAGCGTCAAGACCGGCTACGAGATCAGCTTCACCCGCTACTTCTACAAGCCGCAGCCGTTGCGGACGCTGGAGGAGATCCGGGCCGACATCCTGGCGCTGGAGAAGGAGACCGAGGGGCTGCTGGGCGAGATCATCGGCGGGACGGGGCGATGAAGGCCACCGAAGCCAAGCTTCTCGACTTCTTGAAGAAGTCGCCGCAGTTCGTCATCCCGATCTACCAGCGCACTTACAGCTGGACGGAGCGCGAGTGCCGCCAGCTCTGGGACGACATCCTGCGCACGGGGTGCAACGAGGCGATCGCCGCCCACTTCGTCGGTTCCATCGTCTACATCGAGAAGGGCCTCTATCAGGTCTCGAGCCAGTCGCCGCTCCTCGTGATCGACGGCCAGCAGCGCCTGACCACGGTCATGCTGATCCTGGAGGCGCTGGCGCGGCGCCTGGGCGACACCGAGCCGGTCGACGGCTTCTCAGCCAGGAAGCTCCGCAGCTACTACCTCCTCAACCCGCTGGAAGAGGGCGAGCGCGGCTTCAAGCTCCTGCTCACGCAGACGGACAAGCAGAGCCTGCTCGCCCTGGTACAGCAGAAGCCCCAGCCGGCCGAGGCCTCGCTGCGCATCACCCAGAACTTCGCCTTCTTCGAGGAGCAGGTTCAGGCGCTCAGGGGCGATCTCAGGCCGCTCTGCCGCGGCATTGCCAAGCTAGTGATCGTCGACATCGCGCTCAGCCGCGACCAGGACAATCCCCAGCTCATCTTCGAGAGCATGAACTCGACCGGCCGGGAGCTGAGCCAGGCCGACCTGATTCGCAACTTCATCCTCATGGGTCTCGAGCCCGGGGAGCAGACCCGGCTCTACGAAGATCACTGGCGGCCGATGGAGGTGGCCTTCGGCCAGGAAGCCTACGGCACGCATTTCGACGCCTTCATGCGTCACTACCTGACGTTGCTGACCGGCGAGATCCCCAACGTCCGGGCGGTCTACGAGGCGTTCAAGGGATACGCGCGCGACCCGGCGGTCGCGGCGGCGGGCGTCGAGCACCTCGTCGCCGAGATACAGGCCTATGCGGCCCACTACTGCGCGATGGCCCTCGGGCAGGAGCCCGACAAGGAGCTGGCGCCCGCCTTCCGCGACCTGCGGGAGCTCAAGGTGGACGTGGCCTTTCCCTTCCTCCTCGAACTCTACCACGACCAGGCCGAAGGCCGACTTTCGCGGGACGATCTGTGCCGGGCCGTGCGGCTGGTCGAGGCCTACGTCTTTCGTCGCGCGGTGTGCGCCATCCCGACCAACTCGCTGAACAAGACCTTCGCCACCTTCGGGCGTGTCCTGCGGAAGGACCGCTACCTGGAGAGCATCCAGGCGCACTTCCTGACGCTGCCGTCCTACCGGCGCTTCCCCAGCGACGAGGAGTTCCGGCGCGAGATCTCGGCGCGCGACCTCTACAACTTCCCACGCCGCAGCTACTGGCTGCGCCGCCTGGAGAACCACGGCCGCAAGGAGCGGGTGCCGGTCGACGAGTATACGATCGAGCACATCCTACCGCAGAACGAGAACCTCTCGCCGAAGTGGTGCGAGGCGCTCGGCCCCGATTGGCAGCGCGTGCAGAAGACCTGGCTCCACACGCTCGGCAACCTGACGCTCACTGGCTACAACGCCGAGTACAGCGACCGGCCCTTCGCCGAGAAGCGCGACATGCAGGGCGGCTTCAAGGAGAGCCCGCTGCGGCTGAACGAGGGGCTGGGCGCGCTGGAGGCCTGGGACGAGACCGCCATCCAGCAGCGCGCCGCACGGCTGGCCGTGCAGGCGGCGAAGGTGTGGGCGTCCCCCGCGCTTTGCGCCGAGGTACTCGAGACCTACCTCTCGAAGCCCGAGCGCCCCGCGGGCTACACCCTGGCCGACCACACGCACCTAGGCGACGACAGTCCCATGCGGCCGCTCTTCGAGGCCTTCCGCAAGGAGGTCCTGGCGCTCGATCCCTGCGTCACCGAGGAGATACTCAAGCTCTACATCGCCTACAAGGCCGAGACCAATTTTGTGGACGTGGTGCCGCAGAAGAGCCGCCTTCGCCTGACGCTCAACTTGCACTTCCACGAGCTGCACGACCCGAAGAGCCTTGCCAGGGACGTAACCAACCTCGGCCGATGGGGTAACGGAGACGTCGAGGTGGCCATGAGCCGTCCAGACGAACTGCCCTACGTCCTGGGCCTAGTGCGCCAGGCCTTCGAGAAGCAGATGGGCAACGGGGAGGGCGAGGCGTGATCGACGGCCTCAAGCCCTATGCCGCGATGAAGGACTCCGGCGTGCCGTGGCTCGGGGAGGTGCCGGAGCATTGGGAGGTGCGGCCCGTTGCTGGACTAGGCTCGCTCTTCAAGGGCAATGGCGGCGACAAGGGCGATGAAGTGCCCACTGGGGTTCCGTGTGTTCGCTACGGCGATCTCTATACCAGGCATGAGTTCTTCATCACGAGATCGAAGGCATGCGTCTCGGAGGAGCGGGCGAGTGAGTACACGCCGATCCACTACGGAGACGTATTGTTCGCTGCTAGCGGCGAGACCATGGAGGACATTGGCCGATCAGCTGTCAATCTGATCGCGGGTCAGGCGCGATGCGGCGGCGATGTTCTGGTGCTGCGCCCCAAGGTCCCGGCCGTCCCGCTTTATCTCGGGTACGCGGCCGATTCGCCAGCGTCGCGGCATCAGAAGGCCTGCATGGGTCGCGGTTTCACCGTCGTGCATATCTACGGCAGCGAGCTCAAACGGCTGTTGCTCCCCCTCCCCCCCCTCCCAGAGCAAGCCGCCATCGTTCGCTTCCTCGACTACGCGGACCGGCGAATTCGGCGCTACATCCGCGCCAAACAGAATCTGATCAAGCTGCTGGAGGAGCAAAAACAGGCCATCATCCACCGCGCCGTCACCCGCGGCCTCGACCCCAACGTCCGCCTCAAGCCCTCCCGGTTGGAGTGGCTGGGGGATGTGCCGGAGCATTGGGAAGTGATGAGACTTGCCCGTGTTATTCGCGATGGGCCAAGGAACGGCATCTCCCCGCCGGTTGACGAAAGAGGAACAATCGAGTCGTTCTCGATATCCGCGATCCGCGAGGGCGCGGTTGACGTCCGAGAGGGATACAAGAAGTACATATCGGGCGATAAAGCCACGTTGGAGCGCGCGTATTGCCTCCTGCGGGGGGATGTTCTCCTGGTCCGTGGAAACGGAAACATCCGGCTTGTCGGAAAGGCTGGCCTTGTCGAGGATGACATGCCCGGCCGGGTCTACCCAGACCTGCTCATGCGTGTTCGCCTAACGTGTATGTGTCTACCGGGGTTTCTGGTTGCGTTGCTGAACGGTCCCACCGGTCGCGATCAGATTGAGACTGCGGCACGCACGGCTGTGGGGACCTTCAAGATCAACAACCAGCATGTTCGACAACTGGGCTTCGCTCTCCCTCCGGCCGCAGAACAGCAGCGAATCGTCGACTGGCTGTCCGACGAACTCAGCGCGGTCAAGACAGCGTCGCATAGCGCAGAGGACGGGATATCTCTCCTCCGCGAATACCGCACCCGCCTGATCGCCGACGTGGTCACCGGCAAGCTCGACGTGCGCGAAGCGGCGGCGCGATTGCCGGACGAACCCGATGAGCCGGAGCCAGCCGAGGAGGCCGAGGCCCCGCTCGACGACGAGGAATCGCAAGCTGACGACCTCGACGCCATCCCCGAGGAGGCCGAGGCATGACCGCCGACCGGCCCGCCGACTACCTTGCGAGTCTCGTGCGCGAGCTGTGCGCGCTGCCGCGGGAGACGGAATGGGTCGAGTTCAAGGTCAACGAGGCCGAGCCGCAGGCCATCGGTGAGTACATCTCGGCGCTCGCCAACGCGGCCGCGCTCGTGGGCAAGGCCTTCGCGTACCTGGCGTGGGGTGTGCGCGACGAGGACCACGCCATCGTGGGAACCACGTTCGATCCACATTCGGGCCGGGTCGGCAACGAGGAACTGGAGAGCTGGCTGCTGCGGTTGCTCGAGCCAAAGATCGACTTCCGCGTGTTCCTGGTCGAGGTCGACGGCCACCGCGTCGTCCTGCTGGAGATCGCGCGGGCCGCCCGCCACCCGGTGCGGTTCTCGGGCCAGGAGTTCCTCCGCGTCGGCACGTACAAGAAGAAGCTGAAGGACTTCCCGGAGAAGGAACGGGCGCTGTGGCGCATCTTCGACCAGACTCCGTTCGAGGACGGCGTCGCCACCGAGCGCGCGACGGGGGACGAGGTGCTGCGCCTGCTGGACTATCCGGCGTACTTCGATTTGCTGGAGCGGCCGCTACCCGCGAATCGCGAGGGCATCCTCGCTGCCTTGGCCGATGATCGGCTGATCCGCAGGAGCGAGGCCGGCGGCTGGGACATCACCACCCTCGGCGCGATCCTGTTCGCCAAGCGGCTCGACGCCTTTCACGCGCTGCGCCGCAAGGCTGTGCGCGTCATCCAGTACCGCGGGAACGGCCGCACGGAGACGCTGAGGGAGCAGGAGGGCGGCAAGGGCTACGCCTGCGGCTTCGAGGGGCTGATCGGGTACATCCACGGACTGCTGCCCGCCAACGAGGTCATCGAGCAAGCCCTGCGCAGGAGCGTGCCGATGTTCCCCGAGCCGGCGGTGCGCGAGCTGGTGGCCAACGCGCTCATCCATCAGGACTTCTTCGTCACCGGCGCCGGACCGATGGTGGAGATATTCGACGACCGCATCGAGATCACGAATCCCGGCGAACCGCTCGTCGATACGCAGCGCTTCGTCGACACGCCGCCCCGCTCGCGCAACGAGGCGCTCGCCTCGCTGATGCGTCGTGTCCGGATCTGCGAGGAACGTGGCAGCGGGATCGACAAAGTCGTCTTCCAGGTCGAGCTGTTCCAGCTTCCAGCGCCGCTCTTCGAGAACCCTGTGGGCTTCACGCGGGCAGTGTTATTCGCCCATAAGCCCCTCTCGGCCATGGAGAAAGCGGAGCGGGTGCGCGCCTGCTACCTCCACGCGTGCCTTCGCTACGTGACGCGGCAGCCGATGACCAACGCCTCGCTTCGCCAGCGCCTCGGTATCGATGACAAGAACATCGCGACAGCGTCCCGGCTGCTCGGGGAGGCCGTCGAAGCAGGCTTGATCGTGATCGCGGACCCGGAGGTCGGTACGCGGATACGGAGCTACCTCCCCTTCTGGGCAGTACCCCGGCGGGATCAGGGGGAGGTTGCTTGATGGCTTCGCTCCGGAGGGCACCTTCGGGGCGGGCTCGCCGGCCGCAGGCTGTTCAATATCAAAGGGTTACGGCCCAATGGGTTGCTTGCTCGTTGCTTGCTGGCCACTTGACGGTACTGGACGGGTACGCGATCGCGAGCAGGAGCGGTGGGCGATGACCACCGACACCTCCGAACGCGGCCTCGAGCGGCTGATCTGCACGGCGCTCACCGGCTCGGCCTGCGATTCGGGGACCGCCCCAGCCAACGCCGTCCACGAGCGGCCGGCCGCCTACGGTGCGGGCTGGATCTGCGGCGATCCGAACGACTACGACCGCGAGTACTGCGTCGACCTCGCGCAGCTCTCGGCCTTCCTGCGCGCGACCCAGCCGGAGGTCTGCGACGCGCTCGACCTTGGCCAGGACGGCCCCACGCGGCGCAAGTTCCTGGCGCGGCTGCAGGGCGAGATCACCAGGCGCGGCACCATCGACGTCCTGCGCCATGGGCTCAAGCACGGTCCGCACCACCTCGGCCTGTTCTACGGCACGCCCTCGCCGGGCAACCCGAAGGCCGCCGAGCGCTACGCCGCCAACCGCTTCAGCGTCACCCGCCAGCTCCGCTACAGCCGCGACGAGACGCAGCGCGCGCTCGACCTGGGGCTCTTCATCAACGGCCTGCCGGTCGCCACCTTCGAGCTGAAGAACAGCCTGACCAAGCAGACGGTCGCCGACGCCGTCGAGCAATACCAACGCGACCGCGATCCGCACGAGAAGCTCTTCGAGTTCGGGCGCTGCGTGGCACACTTCGCGGTGGACGACCACGAGGTGCGCTTCTGCACGCACCTGAAGGGCAAGGCTTCGTGGTTCCTGCCGTTCAACCAGGGCTGGAACGACGGCGCAGGCAACCCGCCCAACCCCAACGGGCTCAAGACCGACTACCTCTGGAAGCGCGTCCTCACCCGAAACGGCCTGACCGACATCCTCGAGAACTACGCGCAGGTGGTGGAGACGAAGGACGACAAGACCGGGCGGAAGAAGGCGGTGCAGATTTGGCCGCGCTTCCACCAGCTCGACGTGGTGCGGCGGCTGCTCGCCGACGCGCGGGCGCACGGCGCGGGCCGGCGGTATCTCATCCAGCACTCGGCCGGGAGCGGCAAGTCGAACTCGATCGCCTGGCTCGCGCATCAGCTCATCGGGCTCGAGAAGGACGAGGCGACGATCTTCGACTCGATCATCGTCGTCACCGACCGCCGGATCCTCGACCAGCAGATCAAGGACACCATAAAGCAGTTCGCCCAGGTGGGCGCGACGGTCGGGCACGCCGAGCGCGCGGGCGACCTGCGCCAGTTCATCGCCGAGGGGAAGAAGATCATCATCTCCACGGTGCAGAAGTTCCCGTTCATCCTCGACGAGATCGGCAGCGAGCACCGCGGGCGGCGCTTCGCGATCGTCATCGACGAGGCGCACTCGAGCCAGGGCGGGCGGACCTCGGCGGCGCTCTCCATGGCGCTCTCGACGGCCGGGGCCGAGGAGGACGACGAGACGCTCGAGGACCAGATCAACCGGCTGATGGAGGCGAAGAAGCTGCTGCCCAACGCCAGCTACTTCGCCTTCACCGCCACGCCGAAGAACAAGACGCTGGAGATATTCGGCACGCCAGAGCCGCAGGCGGACGGCACGGTGAAGCACCGGCCCTTCCACAGCTACACGATGAAGCAGGCCATCCAGGAGGGCTTCATCCTGGACGTGCTCCGCCACTACACGCCGGTCGGGAGCTACTACAGGCTGGTCAAGAAGGTCGAGGGCGACCCCGAGTTCGACACCAAGCGCGCGAAGAAGAAGCTGCGCCGCTACGTCGAGAGCCACGACCACGCCATCCGGCTCAAGGCCGAGATCATGGTCGACCACTTCCATGAGCAGGTGCTGGCGCTGAACAAGATCGGCGGCGAGGCGCGCGCCATGGTGGTGACGAGCGGGATCGAGCGTGCCGTCCAGTACTACCACGCGATCCGGGACTACTTAGCCGAGCGCAAGAGCGGCTACCGGGCCATCGTCGCGTTCTCGGGCGAGCACGACTACGGCGGCACGAAGGTGACCGAGGCGTCGCTCAACGGCTTCCCGTCGGGTCAGATCGCCGACAAGATCCAGCAGGATCCGTACCGCTTCCTCGTCTGCGCCGACAAGTTCCAGACGGGCTACGATGAGCCGCTCCTGCACACGATGTACGTGGACAAGATTCTCTCGGGCATCAAGGCGGTGCAGACGCTCTCGCGACTCAACCGCGCGCACCCGAAGAAGCACGACGTGTTCGTGCTCGACTTCATGAACGACGCGGACACGATCCAAGAGGCGTTCGCCGACTACTACCGCACCACGGTCCTCGCCGAGGAGACCGACCCGAACAAGCTGCATGATCTCAGGGCGGTGCTGGATCGTTACCAGGTCTATTCCCCCCCGCAGGTGGACGATCTCGTGGCGCTCTACCTCGGGGGGGCCGACCGCGACCGGCTCGATCCCATCCTCGACGCCTGCGTGGCCGACTACCGCGAGCGCCTCGACGAAGACGCCCAGGTAGACTTCAAGGGCAAGGTGAAGGCCTTCCTGCGCGCCTACGGGTTCCTGTCGTCGATCCTGCCGTACAGCAACGCCGAATGGGAAAAGCTCTCGATCTTCCTGACCTTCCTCGTGCCGAAGCTGCCGGCACCGGTCGAGGAGGACCTGTCGAAGGGCATTCTCGAGGCGATCGACATGGACAGCTACCGGGTGGAGAAGCAGGCGGCCGTGAAGATCCTGCTCCCGGACGCCGACGCCGAGATCGAGCCGGTGCCGGCCACCGGCGGTGGCCACAAGCCCGAGCCCGAGCTGGACCGGCTCTCGAACATTCTCAAGGCGTTCAACGACCAGTTCGGCAACATTCCGTGGTCCGATGCCGACCGGGTGCACAAGCTGATTACCGAGGACATCCCACAGCGCGTCGCGGCCGACACGGCCTACCGGAACGCGCGGCAGAACTCGGACAAACAGAACGCCCGCATCGAGCACGACAAGGCGCTGGCACGCGTGATGACGGCGGTGCTCAAGGACGACACGGAGCTGTTCAAGCAGTTCATGGACAACGAGGGCTTCCGGCGGTGGATGACCGATACGGTGTTCGGGCTGACGTACGAGGCGCGTCTGAGCAACCGGGAACATGGGTGACAGCGTTGTGGTCATGTCCGGACTGAGGCCTCGACCAGATCGAGGAGAACGAGCTCGACCTCGACATCCCCCGCTACGTGGACACTGTCACCCCCGAGAGCGCGCGGGAGTCGTTCGGAGGCGATTTTCTGGACTCGCCCCAGCGGGGACACCACCTGCGGGATCGACACGCGCTCTGTGACAACGGGGGGGCGCACGCTGCCTCGACGCCGCTTGGATACCCGTGGTTGAATGGACGGCATGACGTCCCTCCTCATCCACGCGGCACTCGGCCTCCTCACCGTCGTCTTCTTCTTCGTCGCCAACGCGCATCTCTACCGGCGCGACTGGCCCGGTTCGCAGGCGACCGTCCTCGAAGGCCTGTACTACGCGCTCGCCGTGGTGTCGGTGTGCGTCGGCTGGTACTTCAACCAGAAGTACGTGTTCGCGTACCCCAACGAGGCGAGCTGGCTCCACTTCACGCGGCAGCTCTTCGACACGCCGGCCGGCGGCTCGGGCGCGCAGGACTTGATCATCACGAACGCGATCCTCTTCCCGCTCTGGACGATGATCGACGGGCCGCGGCGCGGGCTGCGGCGCGCGTGGCTCTATTTCGTGATGAGCCTGTTCACCAGCTTCGGCTTCGCGATGGGGCTCTATCTCGCCGCGCAGGAGCGACAGGTGCGCTGGAATGCGAGGCCGGCGTGAGCGCCGCGGCCGAGTGGGACGCGATCGTCGTCGGCGCGGGCCACAACGGGCTCGCCGCGACGGCGCTCCTCGCCAAGCGCGGGCTCCGCGTGCTCTGTCTCGAGAAGAACGCCTACGCCGGCGGCATGGCGGGAACGCGCGAGATCCTCTCCGGCTGCCGCAACGACGTCGGCGCGAGCCTGCTCTTTCCGCTCGCCAAGGGGATCGCCGAGGAGCTCGAGCTCGCGCGCTACGGCGTCGAGCTGATCGACCTCCCGATCATGGCGGTGAACCTGACCGCGAAGACGGCGCCACCCGCGGTCTTCTACGCGAGCCCGCTGCGCATGGCCCGCTCCGTGCTCCGGCACTTCGGCGTCGGCGCGATGCTCGGGTTCGCGCGGCTCATGGCCTTCTGCAGGTACCCGGCGAGCCTGATGGACCGCTTCACGCCGCGCAGCGTCCCGCCGACGCTCGACGAGCTCCTCGCCCGCGCGCCGAACGCGCGGCGGCGCAGGCAGATCGCGCTCGCGTTCACGGGCAGCGCGATGGACCTGATCGACCGCTTCCTCCCGGACCGCGTACGACACCGCACGCTGCGGGCGCTCGTGGCCTTTGCCGCGGTGCAGTCGACCTACAAGGGGCCGTTTACGCCCGGCAGCGCGCTCTGCCTCGTCTACACCTTCGCGCAGAACGAGGGCGGCGGGCTCATGCGCCGCGTGAAGGGCGGCATGGGCACGCTCGCCGACGCGCTCTGCCGCTCGATCGCGGAGAAGGGCGGCGCGGTGCGCATGAAGACGCCGGTTGGGCGCATCGTAATCGACGGCGGGCGCGCCACCGGCGTCGAGCTGCGCGACGGCACGCGCATCACGGCCCGCGCGGTGCTCTCGAACCTCGACAAGCCGGCCACGCTCTTCGGGCTGGTCGGGCGCGAGCACGTCGACGACGCGACGACCCGGCGCGTCGAGCGCATCGAGCACCGCGGCGCCTACGTGCACCTGCTCTTCAAGCTCTCGCGCCTCCCGAAGCATGGCCCGCCGTTCGAGCACCTGAACGCCGACCCGCGCACGCGCTTCAACACGACGCTCGTGCCCGACCCCGAGCTGCAGCAGGCGAGCTACGAAGCGTGCCGTCGCGGCGAGGTGCCCGCCTATCCACCCGTCGGCATGCAGATCCCGACCGTGATGGACCCGAGCCTCGCGCCCCCGGGCTTTCACGTCGCCACGACCTACGGCTTCTTCTTCCCGTGCGGCGCGCCGCGCGCGGAGCGCGGCACGCTCCGCGACGCGATGGCGGAGCGCATCCTCGACCGCCTCTGCGAGTTTCTGCCCGACCTGCGCGAGTGCATCGTCGAGCGCGCGGTCTTCTCGTCGGACCACTTCGCCGCGATGCAGGGCGCGACCAACGGCGACTTCACGCACGGACTCATCCATCCCGAGCAGATGCTCGGCGGGCGCCTGCTGGTTGCGGGCTCCGCGCACGCGACGCCGATCCCGGGGCTCTACCTCTGCGGTGCGTCCTGCCATCCCGGGCCCGGCGTCACGTTCCTTCCCGGCTACGGCGCGGCCTACGAGGTCGCGGAGGCCCTCGCCACGGACCGGGACGCCGCGACGCGGCACCCGGTCGCCCGGTAGAGCGAGCCGCTCGAAGCGCCAGACGTCCGCCGCCTCGCGCAGCCACCATCGCGCGGCCTCGCGCCCGCGATTGCACGTGGCCCCCGCCCCGCTATCCTGCGGCAAGGAGGTTCCCGATGACGTCACGATCCGTCCGGCTCGCCCCGCTCCTCGCCGTCGTCGCGCTGCTCGCCGGCGCGCGCGCTGCGCTCGCCGAGCCGCTCACCCGCGTCCCGGCCCAGCAGGTGTGCATGGTGAACGACACGCACCTGCCGAAGGACCAGATCCCCGTGGCAGTCGGCGGCAAGACGTACTTCGGGTGCTGCGAGATGTGCAAGGACCGCCTCGCGAGCGACGCCGCCATCCGGCAGGCGACCGATCCGGTGTCGGGCAAGAAGGTCGACAAGGCGACGGCGGTCATCGGCGCGAAGCCCGACGGCAAGGTGCTCTACTTCGAGAGCGAGAAGACCTTCCACACCTACGCCAAACGCGCCGGGTCGGCTTGACCCACGTCGACAGCGCGTGGTAGCTGCCTCGCGGTTCCGGGGCAGGAGCACGCGATGCGATTCTACGAGTTCGAGGCCAAGGCCCTCTTCGCCCGCCACGGCACGCCGCTGCTGAAGGGCCGCGTCGCCCGCACCGCGGCGGAGGCCAAGCAGATCGCCGCCGAGCTCGGCGGTCCCGTCGTCCTCAAGTCGCAGGTCCTCACCGGCGGCCGCATGAAGGCAGGCGGCGTCAAGTTCGCCGACACCCCCGCCGACGCCGAGACCGCCGCCGCGGCGATCCTCGCGCTCGAGATCAAGGGCCAGAAGCCGCGCGGCGTCCTGGTCGAGGAGAAGGCCCCGGTGGTGAAGGAGTACTTCGCCGCCATCACCTGGGACGGCCGCCGCAAGCTCCCGGTGCTGATCTTCAGCGACATGGGCGGCATCGACATCGAGGAGGTCGCCGAGAAGCACCCCGAGCACGTCACGCGCACGCACCTCTCGACCCTCCTCCCGTTCCTTCCCTACCAGGCAAAGGAGGCGATCGCGGCCACCGGCGTCACCGGGGACGACTTGAACAAGCTCATCCCGATCTGCACGACGCTGGTCGACGTCTTCCTGCGCTACGACCTCACGCTCGCCGAGATCAACCCGATCGGCAAGACCGCGGACGGCCGCATCCTCGTGCTCGACGGTCACGTCGACCTCGAGGGCGACGCGCGCGACAAGCACGCCAAGGTCATCGCCGAGCTCGGCATCGGCAAGGAGGAGACGCGCGAGGCGCGCCCGCCGACGCCATTCGAGATCAAGGGCGCCGAGGTCGACGCGTCCGACCACCGCGGCGTCGCCGGCAACGTGAAGGAGTTCGACGGCGACCTGGGGCTCGTGATCGGCGCCGGCGGCGGCTCGCTCACGCTCTTCGATGCGATCCGCAACCACGGCGGACGCCCGGCCAACTACTGCGAGATCGGCGGCAACCCGAGCGTCAAGAAGACCTGCGAGCTCACCAAGCTCATCCTCTCGAAGCCGGGCGTGAAGAAGATCGCGGTCATGATGAACGTGGTCTCGAACACGCGCGTCGACATCGTCGCCCGCGGCGTGATCAAGGGCTGCGTCGAGTCCGGCCGCGACCCGGGCAGCACGATTGCCATCTTCCGCATCCCGGGCGCGTGGGAAGACGACGGCTTCAATATCCTGCGCAAGTACGGCGTCGAGTACTGCGACCGCACCGTGTCGATGTACGAGGCCGCCGGCCGCGCGGTCGCCAAGATGCAGGCCTGACCCGGGCTCAGCGCCCCGCACCGCGCGCGAGCAGCCAGAGGAGCAGCCCGTAGCCGGCCGCCGCGCCGATCGCCACGGCGAGCAGGCCTCGTCGTCCGAGCCGTCCCGCCAGCCCCGAGCGGACCACCGGGCTGCGCACGACGACGCTCGCGGGGTGCGCCAGCGCGTCGCGGAGCTCGAGCGCCGATCCTGGGCGGTGCCCCGGCTCCGCCGCCAGCGCCTGGAGCACCACCTGGGCGACCGCGGGCGGGATCTCGGGTCGCAGCGCCCGCGGCGATGGCGGTGCCTCGTGAAGCTTCGCGTGCGCCGCGCCCTCTCCCACAAACGGGACCCGGCCCGTCAGCATCTCGTACAGCAACGTGCCGAGCGCATAGATGTCGGTGCGGACGTCGCCGGGCCGGCCGCGGATCTGCTCCGGCGCCATGTAGTCGGGCGTGCCGACGGTCTGCGAGAGCCCGGTCCATTCGATGCGTCGTTGCGTCGTGTCGAGCGCGATGCCGAAGTCGAGCAGCTTCACGCCCCCCGTCGGCAGCAGCATCACGTTCTCGGGCTTGAGGTCGCGGTGGATGACGCCATGGTCGTGGCAGTACTCGAGCACCTCGGCAATGACGATCGCGAGCCGCACGGCCTCGGGCACCGCGAGGCGGCCCTCCCGCGCCAGCCGACTCCGCAGCGACTCGCCCTCGACCAGCTCCATCGCCAGGTAGAGCCGGCTCTTCTCGTCGACCGCCAGCACGCCGACCACCCCCGGATGGTCGAGCCGCCGGCCGATCCGCTCCTCGCGGCAGAAGCGTTCGTGGAACACGAGGTCGCTCGCGTACTCGAGGTGCGGCACCTTGAGCACCACGGGCCGCCCGGTCGTCGGGTCGGCGGCGCGGTAGAGCGTCGCCATCCCGCTGCGCGCGAGGACCCCGAGCACCTCGAACCGGTCGAGTCGTTCTCCCACCGCCAGGTCCGCCATGTCGGCGGCGCACCCTAGCGGGTCAGCGGCCGAGTCGCCACCACGGACGCGCGGCCGGCGCCGGGCAGGCATGGACGACCGCGATCTGCACGCTCAGGTTGTCCTCGCTGCCGGCGGCGAGGGCACGGTCGACGAGCGCGCGGCACGCGACCTCGGGCCGGAGCGTCCGCGCCACCGCCCCGATCTCGGCCTCGGCCAGCAGCCCGTGCACGCCGTCGCTGCACTGCACCAGCACGTCGCCCGCCTGCAGATCGAGGCGCAGCACGTCGATGCCGACGATCAGGTCGAGGCCCAGGCACCGCGTCACGGCGTGCCGCTTCGGATGGACGCGCGCGGCGTCCGCCGACAGGAGCCCGTACTGGACCTGCTCGGCCACCCAGGTGTGGTCTTTGGTGAGCTGCTCGACCCGCCCGCCGCGCAGGAGAAAGAGCCGGCAGTCGCCCACGTGCGCGGCCACCAGCGTTCCGCCGACGAGCGCGCTCGCCGTGAGCGTCGTCGCCATCCCGCGCAGCTCCGGGACCGCGAGACTCTTGGTGTGCAGCTCGAGGTTCGCCTCCTGCACCGCACGCCGCAGGCGCTTCGTGACCGCCCAGGTGCCCGGCGCGCGTTCCATCTCCCGCGCCAGGACCTCGAGGGTGAGCGCGCTCGCGACCTCTCCCGCCGCGTGGCCGCCCAGGCCGTCCGCGACCGCGAACAGCAGTCCGTCGTCGTGCGGCCAGTGACCGACCGCGTCCTCGTTTCCGTCCCGGACCGTGCCCGGGTCGGTGAGCTGGAAGAATTCGATGTCCGGCATCGGGAAACGACGGGGCCGGCGGCAGACGCCGCCGGCCCCCTCACGGACGGCCCAACGTTAGGGGGGTTACGCCGCCCGCGACGGACGCGACGGCTGGTGCAGGATCGCCCGGCCCTCGCGTGCGCTGTTCATCACTACGTAGATCGCGCTCACCAGCGCCCACCCACCGGCGATCGCGAAGCAGATGTACGCTTCGTGCCGGGCATCGTCGTTGCCGACCACGTAGAGGTAGATGATCGCGGCCAGCATCGCGAGGTTCGCGAGCAGCCCGAGCGCGGGAATGACCTTGTGCTTGATCGGGTGGTGGTCTTTGCGTTCGGTGAAGGCCAGGATCGTCCACACGCAGGTGAGCGCGTAGAGCACGAAGGTTCCGAAGTTCGACGCCAGCGCGATGCCGGTGAGGCCGACCACGGACTGCACGCCGATCGCCGCGATCACCGACGACACCCCGACCAGCACCCACACCGCCCGGTGCGGCGTCGCGAACCGGCCGTGCATGACCCCGAGCAGCTCCGGCATCTCGCGGTCCTGCGCCATCGCGTAGCTCACGCGCACGGCCGTGTTGAGGCAGCTGAGCGTGGTGCCGAGGAGCGCGAGGGCGACCGTCACCGCGATCGTGATCATCAGCCCGAACCCGAGGCCGCCTAGGACACTGTTGCCCACCAACACGGCCATGTCGCCGAGCGGCGCGCTCGAAGCAGCCGCGGCCGCCATGCCGGTGACCGTCGCCCCGCTGGCATCGGTGGCCACCAGCTTCTCGCTCACCATGAACCCGGCGGCAAAGTACTCGAACAGGTATGCGAGCAGCCCCTGCACCGCGAGCGAGAGGACGACGGCGCGAGGAATGTTCTTGTGCGGATTCTTGGTCTCGGCGGCGAACGCCGTACAGCTCTCGAACCCGACCAGGATGAGGATGGCGATCGTCGACTGCACCAGCACGCCCTGCACCGAGTGCGGGCGGATCACGTCGACGGCGCTCGTGAACGACCACGCGGTGGCACCGCTCGGGTTGGTCCAGCGGTAGTAGATCGCGAGACAACTGAAGGCGACGAGCGTCACGAGCTGGACCACGTTGATGACCACCGACGTCAGGGTCGACCCGGTCACGCCCCGCACCGCGATGTACCCGGCGAGAATCGCGAAGACGACGGCCACGATCACCAAGCTGGTGACCGAGAGCGTGTCGCCGGTGACCTGCTGGTAGATGTAGCCGACCAGCGTCGCCATGAAGGCGACCATGCAGCCCGGGTACACCCAGTAGAACAGGTGTGCCGCCCAGCCCGTGACCAGCTTGGCGAGGCGCGCAAACCGATGGTGGCGTGCGTCCTCGCGGTCGAGAAAGGCCTTCTCGGCGAAGTAGTAGCAGCTCCCGAAGCCGGCCTCCGGGTAGACGCGCGCCAGCTCGGCGTACGACAGCGCCGTGAGGAACGCGACCGTGAGCGCGGCCACGATCCCGAACCAGATGTCGCCGGCGACGGAGCTGCCGTCCGGCGCGGTCGCGGCCGCCTGGAGCTGGAACGTGGTCCAGAGAAACGCCCCCGGTGCGATCAGCGCCATGGCGTTCATGGTGACGCCGGTGAGCCCCAGCGTCGGCTTGACGATCGTCGCGTTCGACTGCGCCATCGAGAAGAACCCTCCTGCGCAGCGAATCAGCAACCGACGTGCCATTGCGCCGGGTGCGCAAACGCAGGCAGGACGCGAGGCTCCGGCCTGCGCTGCCCGCACGCTGGGCAGTCCCCCTGCCCGGGCGCCCACGAATGCGGCAGACGGGCGCTCCCGAACGGCTCACTGCCGCTGCAGGCCCCACGGCGGCGAGGCATTCACGAGCAACCCCACCCGGCACTTCATCTTGATGCGCGAGAAGGCCGCACCGGCCTTGGTCGCCGTCCAGACGTACTCGCCCGGCGGGACCTGGACGAACAGCGCGCCGCCGTCGTCGCTCGAGCGCGTGAGGCTGCGATCGGGCAGCACCAACGCGTTGAAGTAGATCGGGCCGTGCTCGGCGGGCAGCGCCGGATCGAGCGTGACCGTCGCATCCGCCTCGCCGTGGGCCCCCGGGTCGTAGAGCGACCGGCCGACGCGCGTGAGCGTGGTCACCATCTGGCAAGCGTGCTCGTCGTCCGGGACGAGGTTCAGCAGCGCGCCGAGCGCCGAGTAGATCGGATACACCACCGCCTGGAACGTCACGCGCTCCGCGCCGAGGGGGCCGAGTCGCATCGTTCCGGTCTGAATCGGGTGGTAGTCCGGGTGGTCGAGGACCAGCGTCACCTCGCTGCCCTCGTCGAGGCCGTCGAAACGGAAGTGGCCGTCGGCGCCCGTCACGACGCGCATCTCGGGATGTTCGAGGATCCAGATCT
Source organism: Binatia bacterium (assembly GCA_046327955.1). Taxonomy (GTDB): domain Bacteria; phylum Desulfobacterota; class Binatia; order DP-6; family DP-6; genus JAXLXP01. Next base: position 101,286 of record JAXLXP010000009.1, read on the forward strand.
CGGCCCCCGCGACACGGCCGTCGCCGCCGTTGAAGGGGATCGCATCGCCGCTGACCGACACGGGCATGCGGCAGCTCTGGTTGGCGAGCCCGTCGTCGGCGGCGTCGCAGTCGGCATCGAGCGCCCCCGTGGAGTCGAGCAGCCGGCAGACGCGACAGGCGACGCGCTCGCCGACGCAGCTCGCCAGCGCCGCACCGGTTCGCCCGGCGCAGGCACCGGGGAGGACGACGTCGGTGGCCACGCCGGCGCACCGCGCGCCAACGTCGGCACCGAGCTTCGCGGTGGCGCGCGCCACCGCGACCGCCGCCCCTGGCCGACACGCGGCGAGGTCGGCGGCGCTCGTGGCGCCGCGGCGGAGCGCCGCCCGCTCACACCCGAGGAACGCCTGCACCCGCGCCGCGGCGAGCCCTTCGGCGTCCTTCGCGACCGCCGACTGGCAGCGCGCCGCGGCGCGGTGCCCGCCGCCACCGCGCTCGCCACCTGGAGGTCCGGTCCGAACACGTCGCCGACCAGGCCGATCTCGTGCACGGTCCCGGCGGCGTTCGCGGTCTCCGCGAGCCGCGGCGCGACCCCGAAGGCCGGCGCGCTCTGGCACCGCTGCGACACGTCGGCCGCGGTCCGCGCCCGCGCCTTCGCCACCCGGCCCGCGACGTCGGCCGCCAGGCACGCCTGCGCGTCGGCGACCGCACCCCGCGCTCCCGCCCGCACACACGCCACGTTCTCCCGCGCCTGCAGGCGGGCCACGCGAGCGGCATCGGCACCGAGCGTCCGGATGCAGAGCTGTTGGTCCTCCCCCTGCGGCCCCGCCGACACGCGCGGCGGCACGAGAAGGAGCATCAGGGCAGCGGCACCGAGAATCGGCGAGCGGCGAATCGTCCGGGTCATCTGGGTCGTCCTTTCGCGAGCGGCGGGCGCCGCCTTCATGCCGCCGAGCGGTCTTTGGCGCAACCGGGGCCGGAGCCCGCCATGGTCCCCGCACCTTGACCCTGCGCGACGCCGCGTGTTAGCTCGCTCCGCCGCACCGCTGCCGGCGAGGACCCCATGTCGATCCTCATCAACAAGGACACCACCGTCATCATCCAGGGCATCACCGGCCGCGAGGCCGTGAACCTGACACGCGAGGGTCTCGACTACGGCACCAAGATCGTCGGTGGCGTGACCCCGGGACGCGCCGGCCGCGACGTGTACGGCGTGCCGGTCCACGACTGCGTGCGCGACATCACGTCGAAACGGCACGTCGACGGGTCGATCGTCACCGTGCCGCCCCGGTTCACGCGCGACGCCGTCTTCGAGGCCATCGACGCCGGCATCAAGATCGTCGTCGTCGTCACCGAGCGCATCCCGCGCGGCGAGGTGGCACAGATGGTCGAGTTCGCCAAGCTCCGCGGCGCGCGCATCATCGGGCCGAACTGCCTCGGCATCCTCTCGCCCGACGAGGCCAAGATGGGCGGGCTCGGTGGCCCGGCGGTGAACGTCCGGCGCGCGTTCCGCAAGGGCCCGATCGGCGTCATGTCGCGCTCGGGCGGCATGACCACCGAGATTGCGAACACGCTCACCGCGGCCGGCCTCGGCCAGTCGACGTGCGTCTCGATCGGCGGCGACGCGGTGATCGGCTCGACGTACGCGGAGCTGATGCCGCTCTTCGAGGCCGACCCGGAGACCAAGGCGATCGCGATCTACTCGGAGCCGGGCGGCCGCATGGAGGCCGAGCTGGCCGACTGGGTGCGCGAGCACCGCTCCCGCCTGCCGATCGTCGCCTTCATGGCGGGCCGCTTCATGGACGCGATGCCGGGCATGCGCTTCGGCCATGCCGGCACGATCGTCGAGGGCAAGGCCGACACCACGGCCGACAAGATCGAGCGCATGCGCGCCGCGGGCATCTCCGTGGCCGAGCGCATCGAGGAGATTCCCGGGCTGCTGACGAAGCGCCTGGCCGCGGTGGGGGCCTGAGCCATGCCGGCGATGTTCATCGACGTGAAGGTCGCGCCCGCGGTCGCCGCCGACGCAGCGCACGCGAAGAAGCTGGTCGAGGTCTGCCCCGTGAACATCTTCAAACAGGGCTCGGGCGGCACGCTCGAGATCGTCGAGGCCAACCTCGACGAGTGCACGCTCTGCGACCTCTGCGTCCAGGCCGCGCCCGCGGGCACCGTCCAGGTCGTCAAGCTCTACGAACGCTGAGCCCGGCGCCCGGCGGGCCGCCTACGCCGCGCGCGACGCCGACGCCGCATCCGCCTCGCGCGGCAGATGCACCGTGAACGTCGAGCCGCGGCCGAGCGCGCTGTCGAGCGTGACCCGCCCGCCGAGCTGGCCGACGAATCGGCGCACGATGTGCAGCCCCAGGCCAGTGCCGCCGTAGCGGCGCGAGTCCGAGCCGTCGGCCTGCCGGAACATCTCGAAGATCACCCCGTGGTCCTCCGGCCGCACGCCGATGCCCGTGTCCACGACCGAGACCACGAGCTGCGCGCCGTCGACACGCGCGGTCGCGCGCACCCAGCCCTCCTCGGTGAACTTGAGCGCGTTGTGCACCAGGTTGCGCACGACGATGCCGAGGCGGCGCGGGTCCGTGACCAGCGTCACATCCGGGACGTCCCCCGCCCACTCGAGCGCGACGGTCGGCTTCGCCGTCATCGCCAGGCACTCGCGTCCGAGGGCCTGCCACAGGGCCGCGAGTCGGACGGTCTCGAGCTGGACGGCGTCGCGGCCCGCCTCGATCCGGCCGACCTCGAGCGTGTCCTCGATCAACCGCATGAGGTCGCGGCCCGCCGTGTCGATGCGCTCGAGGCAGGTGGCGACCTCCGCCGGCGGCGCGAGGTCGCGGCCCATCTCGGCGAAGCCGAGGATCACGTTGAGCGGCGTGCGCAGCTCGTGCGACATCGTCGACACGAACTCCGACCGGAGCGCGTTCGCGGTCCGGAGGTCGGCGATGAGTCGCACGTTCTCGAGCGCCACCGCCGTCGCGTGCGCGATCCCGAGCGCGATGCGCCGCTCGCGTTCCGAGAACGGCGTCCGCCGCGCGCGGTACGCCAGGCAGAACGCGCCGGCGACGTGGTCGCGCCGGACGATCGGGGCGACGATCTGCGAGGCCACCTCCCAGCGCGCGAGGAGCATCGGCGGAATCAGGTCCTGCGCGGCGGCGTCGGGAATCTCGACCAGGCGCCCCGGGCGCAGCACCGAGATGAGCGGCAGGTTGGCCGCGGTGAACTCGACCGCCCGCATCTCGTCCTCCACCCACGGAGTGCCGCCGAACACGCCGTCGAGCCGCCACACGCCGCGGCTCTCGTCGAGCACGAACGTCGTGCCCCAGTCGCAGCCCAACGCCTCGACCGCGACGCGCGTGAGTCGGGTGAGCAGATCCACTTCGCTCAGGTGCTGGCTGAGCGTATCGGCGACGTGCAGCAGGGTCGCGGTGATTTCGGCCTCCTCCCGCTTCTCCTCGGAGGCCCGTGCGAGCAGCGCTTCGCGGACGAATCCCTGGTAGCGGAAGCGGTCGAGGTAGCGCACGCCCAGCACCGACGTCGCCGTCCCGGTCAGCAGGACGACGAAGGCCCAGGCCAGCGGCTCGCTCACGCCGAGGTATGCTCCCGCCGCCACGATCCCGCCCAGCCCGGCCAGCGAGACCGCGAGCTGCGCGGGCCAGCGCCATGGGAGGAGCACGAACAGCGCCGACAGCAGGCAGAACTGCGCGCTCGCCAGCCGCTCCGGGTTTCCCGCACCGAGGGTCGTGTACGCGCTGAGCACGAGGCTCAGGGTCACGAACAGCGCCGCCGCCAGGATCTCGGGGCGGGCCCGGATCCGCGGCACCCGGGAGGCCAACATGGCCGTCCCACAGCAGACCAAATGGCCCAGGTACGAGAGCGCGACCGCTCGACGGCGCTCCGGACGCAGGACCACCTCGAGCGCCACGGCGTTGCCAACCAACACCAGATAAAGCGCCACGGTCACGCCCAGGCGGCGGAGGAGGAGGTTTCCCATCTCCGCCCGATATGCACGCCGGAGCTCGGTCACGGGCCGCCCCCCACGGTAGCGGCCACGCCGCCGAGTCGAAAGCAGGGCGGCTGCCGGCCGGCTACACGCCTTGTCGCCGGGCCGCGGCCACGACCACGGTGCCGACCGGCGCTTCGAGGTCGATCGCCGTCGTCTCCATGAGCCGCGCGACCATCATGTAGAACCCGATCGCGACCACCAGCTCGACCAGCTCACGCGCCGAGAAGCGCCCCTGCATCGCGGCGACCGTACGCGGCGACGCCCCGGCGTCCTGAACCACCTCGGTGGTGAAGCGGAGCACGAGACGCTCGGTCGAGTCGAAGCACGCGGGATCGATCTCGCCCCGCCGAAGCGCTGCGACCTGCGCCTCGGTCACGCCCGTGGCGGCGGCGATCGGCACGTGCTGCTGCCACTCGTACTCCGCCGCCGAGAGCCGCGCGACGCGCAGGATCGCCAGCTCGCGGAGCCGCCCGTCGAGCTGCTGGTGCCCGAGGATGCTCGCCCCGAGCCGCATGAGCGGCGCGAAGTTCGTCTCCGCGTGCGCCATCATCTTGAAGACGTTGAGCTGCACCGGCAGCCGCTCGAGCAGCTCGCGCACCGGCGCCGGGGCGGTGGCGGGGTCGACGTAGGGGAGTCGCGCCAACGGGAAGCCCTCCTCAGGTCACGCGCAGGCCGTCGGGTCGGGTGACACCCGGCGGGCCGTACCACGGCGATGCCCGCGATCGCAACGCGCCGCGCCCGCCCGCACCCCCCGGTTGCGCAGCCCGCGCTCGGCCGGGTAGGAGAACGGGCCGCACCCCGCAGCACCGAGGAGACGCATGCGCAGCCCCCGTGATTTCCTAAAACCCCTCGCCATCGGCGCCCCCGATCCGGTCCGCGAGATCCCGTTCACGCCGTCGCGGATGATCCACTTCTTCGACCCGAGCAACGTCAAGATGGCGGCCAAGCTGCCCGACCTGGCCAAGCAGGCCGACATCCTGCTCGGCAACCTCGAGGACGCGATCGCGGCCGACAAGAAGATCGAGGCGCGGGACGGGCTCGTGCAGATCGGGCGCGAGGTCGACCTCGGCGACACGCCGCTGTGGACCCGCGTCAACAGCCTCGACAGCCCCTGGTGCCTCGATGACCTCACGACGCTCGTCGGCGCCATCGGCAATCGGCTCGCCGTGATCATGGTCCCGAAGGTCGAGGGGCCGTGGGACATCCACTACGTGGACCGCCTGCTCGCCCAGCTCGAGGGCAAGCACAAGGTGCAGCGCCCGATCCTCGTCCACGCGATCCTCGAGACCGCGCTCGGCGTCGCCAACGTCGAGGAGATCTGCGCCGCCAGCCCGCGCATGCAGGGCGTCAGCTTCGGGCCCGCCGACCTCGCCGCCTCGCGCCGCATGAAGACGACCCGCGTCGGCGGCGGGCACCCGGCCTACCTCGTGCGTAGCGATCCCGACCGCGCCGACCCGAGCGCCCCGCGCGCCACCGCGCAGCAGGACCCGTGGCACTACTCGATCGCACGCATGGTCGATGCGTGCGCGGCGACCGGCTGCCTTCCCTTCTACGGCCCGTTCGGCGACATCGGCGACGGCCTCGGCTGCGAGGATCAGTTCCGGGCCGCATTCCTGCTCGGCTGCGTGGGCGCATGGTCGCTGCACCCGAACCAGATCGCGATCGCCAAGAAGGTCTTCAGCCCGCCGGTCGACGAGGTCCAGTTCGCGAGGAAAGTGCTGGCCGCCATCCCCGATGGCCGTGGCGTCCACATGATCGACGGCAAGATGCAGGACGACGCCACCTGGAAGCAGTGCAAGGTGATGGTGAGCCTGGCGCAGATGCTGGCCGCGAAGGACCCGGAGCTGAAGGCCGCCTACGGGTTCTGAGGGGCGAACGATGGCATCACGACGAATCCCACGCCGCGGTCGGGTCCCCATGGTCCTGGTCGCCGCGCTCGTCCTCGCCGGCTGTACGACCACGCAGGGCCACCTCGGCCTGGTGACCTTCGCGGAGGAGCTGGTGGCGCTCAAGGTGCTGCGGCCGAACGCCACCGGCCGATCGTGCGCGACCTGGATCCTCGGCATCCCGGTCGGCAGCGAAAACGGGACGATCGAGGAAGCCGCGCGACAGATCCTGGCGCTCGACCCCGAGGGCACCGTCGTCCACGACCTCACGGTCACGCGCCGCACCGTGAACGCCGGTGTCTTCACTCGCCGCTGCGTCGAGATCCGCGGCGATCTCGCGCGAGAGATCCGCTCCATCGTCCTCCCCACGTCCGGTGACGGGCACCACGCCCACCACTGACGCGGCCGGCGGCGCTCACTCCGGTACGAGGCGCAGCGTCAGCGGGTGCGCGACCTGGCGCACGAGCACGTCGCTCCAGTACTTCGCCGCCATCGCCTCACCGACGCGCCGGGCCTCCTCGGGCGCGGGCACCGCGTGGACGTGCCGGAACTCCTGGCCGGCCACGCGCACGTCGACGAACGGCTTGGTCGCGTTCCGCTCGACGCGGCCCGCGGCGCGCGCGCCGAGCCGCACGTAGACCCGACCGTCCACCACCACGAGCCACACCGTCGACCAGTGCGGCTCCTGCCCCGGGTCGGTCGTGCGCAGCTCGAGCGTGCTCTCGTCCTTCCAGGCGACCGGCGACCACCAGTTGGCGCGCGCCGCGCCCGCGAAGAGCAGCAGCGCCAGCACCGCCACCATCGACACACGGGATCGCATGGGTCCCCCTCCCTCATCCCGCGCCCGTTGACAAGGGCCGCCGTCTCGACTCCGGCGGAGCAAACCTGCTACCCAGCCCCGGGACATCCGAATTCGGGAGGTGCACGATGGTCGATCTGCAGGAGCTCGAGGCGATCAAGCGGCTCAAGTACCGCTACGTCCGCTGCCTCGACACGAAGAACTTCGACGAGCTCGAGCGCTGCCTCACGGAGGACGCGACCGCCGCCTACAGCAGCGGGAAGTACGCCTTCACGGGCCGCGCCGCGATCATGACGTTCCTGCGCGAGGCGATGAGCTCGCCGCGCGTCCTCTCCAGCCACCGCGTGCACGAGCCGGAGATCGACTTCACCAGCCCGACGACGGCGCGCGGCCTGTGGGCCCTCGACGACGTCTTCATCAACGAGGACTCGAAGATCACCGTGCGCGGCGCCGCGTTCTACGACGACCAGTACGTGAAGATCGACGGCGAGTGGAAGATCCGCCACACCGGTTACAAGCGTCTCTACGAGGAGGCCGAGCTGCGCACCGACCGCCCCAGCCTGCAGGTCACGGCGCGCTGGTGCGACCGGGAGTGACGGTTGACGCCGCCCATGACGGCGGATACGGACACCCGATGCTCACGCGCGTGCACCACGTCGGTCTCGTCGTTCGCAGGCTCGAGGACGGTCTCGCGCTCTGGCAGGACACGCTCGGCCTGCGTGTCTCCAAGCAGGCGACGGTCGTCGACCAGGGCGTCAAGGCGGCGCTGCTGCCGATCGGCCGCAGCGAGATCGAGCTCCTCGAGCCGATCAACGCCGACGGCGGCGTGGCCAAGGTCCTCGAGAAGCGCGGCGAGGGCCTGCACCACGTCTGCTTCGAGACGCCGGCGGTCGCCGCCGAGCTCGACGCGGCGCGCGCGCAGGGCTTCCCGCTGATCGACGAGACGCCCCGTGCCGGGCTCGCCGGCGACATCTGCTTCCTGCACCCGAAGGGCACGCACGGCGTGCTGGTCGAGTTCGCGACCCCGCCGCCCGGCGAGCATCACCAGGCGGCCGCCAGCAGCGCGCTCGCCGGCCTCGCGCTGTGCGACGTCGCGGTCCGCAGCCGGGACGCCGTCCGCGCCGCGGACGTCTTCCACGCGAAGCTCGGCCTGGCTCGTGCGGACGCGGCAGCCGTCGCCCCAGGGATCGTCGCCGCCGCCGTCTCCGCCGGCGACGTCCGCCTGCTCTTCTTGAGCCCGGACCCGCAGGCCGCCACCCCCGAGGCCGCGGCACTGCGCGCCGAGGTCGAGGCCCAGGGCGAGGGGATCGCCGGCCTGGTGCTGGAGGTCGCCAACCTCGCAACCGCCCTGGACGCGCTCGCGGGCCTCTCTCCGGTCCGCCAGGGCGACCTCGTCCGCCTCGCGGCCGAGCGCTGCCGCGGCGTCCCGCTCGCGTTCCGCCGCGCCTGATCCACCCCGCATTCGCCATGCGGGAGGCGGCCGCTTGCGGCGGGGCCGCGCTTGCCCACCCCCCGGCCGCGCGGCTAAGGTCGCCGCCTCCATGACGACGAACACGGCGCTCCAGAGCTGGGTCGACGAGGTGGCGAAGCTCACCCGGCCCGATCGGATTCACTGGGTGGACGGCTCGCAGGCGGAGGTCGACCGCCTGGTGGCCGAGATGCTGGCGAGCGGCGTCCTCAGCCACCTGAACCCGGACCAGTACCCGAACTGCTATCTGCACCGCAGCGACCCGACCGACGTCGCGCGCACCGAGCACCTCACGTTCATCTGCGCGCGCCAGCAGGAGGACGCCGGCCCGACCAACAACTGGATGGCCCCGGCAGAGGCCGAACGGAAGGTCGGCGCGTTGTTCGAGGGCGCGATGCGCGGCCGCACGATGTACGTGATCCCGTACCTCATGGGCCCGGCCGGCTCGCCGTACAGCAAGGTCGGTGTCGAGATCACCGACAGCCCATACGTCGTCGCCAACATGCGGATCATGACGCGCATGGGCGACGTCGCCACGCGGCAGCTCGGCGACCGTGCCGACTTCGTGAAGGGGCTCCACTCGCTCGGCGACCTCTCCCCCGAGCGCCGCTTCATCTGCCACTTCCCCGAGACCAAGACGATCTGGAGCGTCGGCTCCGGATACGGCGGGAACGCGCTGCTCGGCAAGAAGTGCTTCGCGCTCCGCATCGCGAGCGTCCAGGCGCGGGAGGAAGGCTGGCTCGCCGAGCACATGCTGATCCTCGGCCTGCAGAGCCCCGCGGGCGAGACGCACTACGTCGCGGCGGCGTTTCCGAGCGCGTGCGGTAAGACGAACCTCGCGATGCTCGTCCCGCCGGCGGCGCTCAAGGGCTGGAAGGTGTTCACCGTCGGCGACGACATCGCCTGGATGCACCCCGGTCCGGACGGGCGCCTGTGGGCCATCAACCCGGAGTCCGGCTTCTTCGGCGTCGCACCCGGGACGTCGTCCAAGACGAACTTCAACGCGATGGCGAGCCTGCGCGCCAACGCCATCTTCACCAACGTCGCGGTGACCGAGGATGGCTGCCCGTGGTGGGAGGGCATCGACGGCGAGGTGCCCGAGCGCCTCACCGACTGGCGCGGGAACCCCTGGCAGAAAGGCTCCGGCGAGAAGGCCGCGCATCCGAACTCCCGCTTCACCGCGCCGGCGAAGCAGTGCCCGTCGATCGACCCGCGCTTCGACGACCCGAAGGGCGTGCCGATCTCGGCGTTCATCTTCGGCGGCCGCCGCGCGCGCACCGCCCCGCTCGTGCTCGAGGCGTTCGACTGGAACCACGGCGTGTTCGTCGGCGCGTCGGTGGCGAGCGAGACGACCGCGGCGCAGAGCGGCGCCGTCGGCGTCGTGCGCCGCGACCCGATGGCCATGCTGCCCTTCTGCGGCTACAACATGGGCGACTATTTCGCGCACTGGCTGCGCATGGGCACGGCGATCGCGCGGCCGCCCCGCATCTTCCACGTGAACTGGTTCCGCCAGGACGCCAACGGCAAGTTCCTCTGGCCCGGATTCGGCGACAACCTGCGCGTGCTCGAGTGGATCCTCAAGCGCTGTGAGGGCAAGGGCGAGGCGGTCGAGTCGGCGATCGGCATGCTCCCCGCGAAGGGCGCGATCGACACCGCCGGGCTCGGGGTGAGCGACGCCACGATGGCCGAGCTGCTCACCGTGTCACGCGACGACTGGCGCGCCGAGACCGCGAGCATCGGGGAGTTCTTCGGCAAGTTCGGCTCCCGGCTCCCGGCCGAGATGGCCCGCCAGCGCGAGGCCCTCGTCGATCGGCTCGGGTAGCGAATGGAACACGACCCGGCACCGCCGGCCGCGGCGGCGGCCTGACGATGGCGCAGATCCGGGTCGGCATCCTCGTCTTCGACCTGGTGGAGGTGCTCGACTTCGCGGGGCCCTTCGAGGTGTTCTCGGTCGCGCGCCGCGACGAGGCGCAGCGCCTTTCCGACCCCTCGCCGTTCGCGGTGTCCGTCGTCGCCGAGCGCGCGGGCACGATCACCGCGACCGGTGGCCTGCGGATCGTACCGGACGTCACGATCGGCGAGTGTCCGCCCCTCGACGTGCTGCTCGTCCCCGGCGGCGCGGGCACGCGGCGCGAGGTCGACAACGCCGCCCTGGTCGCCTGGATCGGCGCGCGCGGGCGCCAGGTCGCGACCCTCGCCTCGGTGTGCACGGGGGCGATGCTGCTCGGGCGCGCCGGGCTCCTCGACGGCCGGCGGGCTACGACGCACTGGGCCTCGCTCGACCGGATGGCCGCGGCGTTCCCGGCGGTCACCGTCGTACGCGATCTCCACGTCGTCGAGGATGGGACCGTGATCACGTCGGCCGGCATCTCGGCCGGCATCGACCTCGCGCTGCGACTCGTGACCCGCTACTGCGGCGAGGCCGTCGGCCGCGCCACCGCGCGGCGCATGGAGTACCCCTACCCCGACGACAACCGCCGCCGCGTCTGAGACGACCGCGCGGTGCGCGGCCGGCGCCGCGCCGATCGTGCTCGCGCCGCTCGGCGAGCTTCGGCTCGACCGAGAGCCGACGTCCGGTGCGCGCGATCAGCGCGGCGCGGCGAGCGCGGCCGCGATCAGCTGCTCGAACGCGTCGAACGAGCGCTCGCCGAGCTGCTTGCCGTTGACGAGGAACGTCGGCGTCGAGTCGATGCCGTTCGCGCGCGCCTCGCGGACGTCGGTCGCGACCTGCTGCTGGACGTCCGCCGACGCGATGTCGCGCTTCCAGCGCTCGACGTCGAGACCGATCCGCGCCGCATAGTCCGGGAGCTTGTCGGCGTCGAGCGCCTCCTGGTTCTCGTACAGGACGTCGTGCATCTCCCAGAACTTGCCCTGGCGGCCCGCGGCCACCGCCGCCTTCGCGGCCCCGAGTGCGTTCGGGTGAATCGAGGGGAGCGGCAGCGTCTTGTAGACGAGCTTCACGTCCTTCGGATGGGCGGCGAGGACCCGCTTGAGCAGCGGCCGAGACTCACCGCACGGCGGACACTGGAAGTCGGAGAACTCGACGATCGTGACCCGCGCCTCGGCCGGCCCCTTCACCGGGGAGCTGCCGACCGCGACGGCGAAGGTCTTGTTCGGGTCGACCGGCGGGGCCTCGGCGGTCCCGGGCTTGGCCGCCGGCGCCGTCGGGGCACCGGCGAGCTGCTGCAGCAGCCCCTCGATCCGGCCGATCCGGTACATCACCTCGCGCTGGTCGGTCTCGATGTCGGCGAAGTCCGAACGGGATTCGCAGCCGGCGAGCGCTCCGGCCAGCAGGGTGGCGGCCACGGCAGTGGGATGACGCATGGGAGGTCCGGAGATAGACCGGGACGCCCGCGCGGGCAAGCAGCGCTACCGCGCGGGCGCCGCGTCCACCAGCGCCAGGAGCCGGCGCGCCGCTTCCGTCGGCGTCATCAGGCCATCCAGCACCCGCTGCTCCAGCGTCGGCAGCAGCCCCTGCACGTCCGGCCGGGCCCGGAAGTGCTCCTCCAGCCCCGCGCGCAGCATCGCCCACAGCCACGCCTGCTGCTGCTCGCGCCGCCGGGCCGCGAGCTCTCCCGACGCCCCGAGCTTCGCCCGATGGTCCTCGATCGTCGCCCAGACGCGGTCCATGCCGCGCTGCTCGAGGGCGCTCACCGCCAGGACCGGCGGGTCCCACGTCGGGCTCGTGTGCCGGAAGAGCCGCAGCGCGCTGCGCAGGTCGGCGACCGCACGCTCGCAGCGGCGCACGTTGTCGCCGTCGCACTTGTTCACCGCCAGCGCGTCGGCGATCTCCACGATGCCCTTCTTGATCCCCTGCAGCTCGTCGCCCGCTCCCGCGAGCATGAGCACCAGGAAGAAGTCCACCATCGACGCGACCGTGACCTCCGACTGCCCGACCCCCACCGTCTCGACGATCACCACGTCGTAACCCGCCGCCTCGCACACGACCATCGCCTCGCGCGTGCGACGCGCCACGCCGCCGAGCGATCCGCCCGAGGGCGACGGCCGGATGAACGCGCCCGCCTCCGCCGACAGCCGCGCCATGCGCGTCTTGTCGCCGAGGATGCTCCCGCCCGAGCGCGCACTCGAGGGGTCGACCGCGAGCACCGCCACGCGCTTGCCCAGACCCAGCAGATAGAGCCCGAAAGCCTCGATGAACGTGCTCTTGCCCGCTCCCGGCACGCCGCTGATCCCGACGCGGGCCGCCCGGCCGGTGTCCGGCAGGAGGGCCTCGAGCAGCCGCTGCGCCTGGTCCTGATGATCGGCTCGCGTGCTCTCGACGAGCGTGATCGCCTTCGCCAGCGCGCGACGGTTGCCCGCACGGACGTCCTCGGCCAGCCGCGCGATGGCCGGAGGCCTGGACGTCACGCTAGGCGCCGACGGCGGCCCGTGACGGCCCGCCGCCCTGCTGCGCCGCGCGCACCAGCTCGAGCACCTGCCGCGCCGCCTCCACGACGTTGGTCCCAGGGCCGAAGATCGCCTTCACCCCCGCGGCTTCGAGCGCCGCATAGTCCTTGGCGGGGATGATCCCGCCCGCGGTGACGACGATGTCGCCCGCCCCCTCCGCCCGCAGGTACTGGATGAGCTGCGGCACGAGCGTCTTGTGGCCGCCCGACTGGATCGACACGCCGATCACGTGCACGTCGTTCTCGATCGCCTGCCGCCCGACCTCCTCCGGGGTCTGGAAGAGTGTGCCCACGTCGACGTCGAAGCCCAAGTCCGCGAATGCCGTCGCGATCACTTTCGCGCCGCGGTCGTGGCCGTCCTGCCCCACTTTCGCGACCAGGATGCGCGGGCGCCGGCCCTGCTCCTGCCCGAACTTCGCGACCTCCGCGGCGAGCGCCTTCCACCGCGCGTCCTCGGTGTAGGCGGCCCCGTAGACGCCCGAGATCGACTTGATCTCGGCCTGGTAGCGCCCGTAGACGCGCTCGAGCGCGCTCGAGATCTCGCCGACCGTCGCGCGCGCCCGCGCCGCCGCGATCGCACGCTCGAGCAGGTTCCCCTGCCCGCTCTCGGCCGCCTTGGTGAGCGCGGCGAGCGCGGCCTCGCAGCCGCCCGCGTCGCGCGTCGCCTTGATCTGCGCGAGGCGCGCGACCTGCGCCTGGCGGACGGCGGTGTTGTCGATCTCGCGGGTGTCGATCGCCGGCTCCTCGGCCAGGCGGAACTTGTTCACGCCGACGATCACGTCCTCCACGCGGTCGATGCGCGCCTGCCGCTTCGCCGCGACCTCCTCGATCCGGAGCTTCGGCATGCCGGCCTCGATGGCCTTGGTCATCCCGCCCAGCGCCTCGATCTCCTCGATGATGCCGAGCGCCTTGGCCGCGAGCGCGTGTGTGAGCGACTCCATGAAGTAGGACCCGCCCCACGGGTCGATGACCTTCGGAATACCGCTCTCGAGCTGAAGGACGAGCTGCGTGTTGCGCGCCACCCGGGCCGACGCATCGGTCGGTAGCGCGATCGCCTCGTCGAAGGAGTTGGTGTGCAGGCTCTGCGTGCCGCCGAACACCGCGGCCATCGCCTCGATCGTGGTGCGAATGATGTTGTTGAACGGATCCTGCTCCGTCAAGCTGGCGCCCGAGGTCTGGCAGTGCGTGCGCAGCATGAGCGACGTCGGCTGCTTCGGGCTGAAGTGCTGCTTCACGAGCGTCGCCCAGAGGAGCCGCGCGGCCCGCATCTTGGCGATCTCCATGTAGAAGTTCATCCCGATGGCCCAGAAGAACGAGAGCCGCCCGGCGAACTGGTCGATGTCGAGCCCCTTGGAGAGCGCGGCGCGGACGTACTCGAGGCCGTCGGCGATGGTGAACGCCAGCTCGAGGTCGCACGTCGCCCCGGCCTCCTGCATGTGGTAGCCGGAAATCGAGATCGAGTTGAACTTCGGCATCTCCTGCGACGTGTACTGGATGATGTCGGCGACGATCCGCATCGAGGGGGTGGGCGGATAGATGTACGTGTTGCGGACCATGAACTCCTTGAGGATGTCGTTCTGGATCGTGCCGGTGAGCTTCGCGCGCGGCACGCCCTGTTCCTCGCCGGCGACGATGAAGCTCGCCAGCACCGGCAGCACGGCGCCGTTCATCGTCATCGACACCGACATCTTGTCGAGCGGTACGCCGTCGAAGAGGATCTTCATGTCCTCGACGGAGTCGATCGCCACCCCGGCCTTGCCGACGTCGCCGACCACGCGCGGGTGGTCCGAGTCGTACCCGCGATGGGTGGCGAGATCGAAGGCCACCGAGAGCCCCATCTGCCCCGCCGCCAGGTTCGCCCGGTAGAAGGCGTTCGACTCCTCCGCGGTCGAGAAACCGGCGTACTGGCGGATCGTCCACGGCTGGCCCGCGTACATCGTGGCCCGCGGGCCGCGCAGGAAGGGGAACGCCCCCGGGATCGAGTCGGTGAAGGCGAGGTCCGCGACGTCCGCCCGGGTGTAGAGCGGCTTCACGTCGATGCCCTCGGGCGTGTGCCACACGAGGCCGTCGGGGTCGGCGCCCTTGCGCTCCTTGGCGGCGAGATCGCGCCACCGCCGGGTGTCTGCGAGATCCTTTTCCTGGGCCATCGACGCCGGAGAGTAGCGTCTCCCGCCCCCCGTTCCAACCCGGCCGGCGGCCGGCGCGACGGCATCGCGAAAGGCTGCTCTACGGATGGTCTGGCTGTCCGGGGTCCGTCGCGTGGGCAAGACGACGCCCGCTACCTCGACTGCGATCTGCCCCGCTCGGCCGAGCTGCCGGCGAGCCCGCGGCACCACGATCGGCGCCGGGTTCAGCCGAGCCCCGCCTCGAGGCCGAGCAGGCGCGCCGCATTTCGGCAGAGCACCTTCGACCGCAGCGCCGGACGGCCCTCCGTGGCGAGCAGCACCTTCGCGATGCCGATCGCCTGCGGGTAGAAGGGCCAGTCGCTCCCGTGGACGATGCGATCGGGATCCGCCCGGTCGAGGATCGCCCGGATGGCGGGCAACGACTGGCAGGACAGGTCCAGCCACGCGTTGGGATAGCGGTGCGCCAGGGCGAGCGCGTGCTCCACCTGCAAGGCGCCCGCGTGTCCCAGCACGAAAGTCGTGCCGGGATGCTCGGCGAGCGGCCGCTCGTACAGCGCGACCTGCGAGCGGCGCCGGCCGGCCGCCAGCTCGATGCCCACCGGGCCGCAGTGCCAGAGCACCGGCAGACGCCGCTCGCCGCAGAGCCGGTAGAGTCGCATCGCCCGCGGATGGTCCGGGCGAATCATCTGCACCGCGGGGTGCACCTTGACGCCACGGGCGCCGCGGTGCGCCTGTTCGTCCAGACGCTCGGCCATGCGCGTGCTGAGCGGGTGCACGGACCCGAACGCGAGCAGACGTGGCTCGCGCCGGGCGGCCTCGAGCGCATGGCCCGCGTTGTCCGAGAGGCAGGGAAAGTCGATCGGGAGCAGGACCGAGCGCGCGATGCCCACGTCGCCCATCTCGCGCACGAGGTTGGGGACCGTGTGCGTGGCGCGCATGCCGGATGCCCGCAGGCTCCCGAGCGTGAGGTCGCGCTTCATCGCCACCAGCCGCTCGGGCGTGAAGTTGCGGTTCTGGTACACGTCGAGGTCGATCCGGCAGCAGGCGGGCAGGTAGTGATCCGTCGCGGCGCTCTCGCGGTAGAGGTCGAGCGCCATCGGCCGGAGGTAGGCGAGCGCCAGGTGCGTGTGCACGTCGATGACGGGTCCCACGCTGCGGTCGGAGAGAACGAGCCGCCCGTCCTGCACCGCGAACCACGGCAGCCGTGCGAGGTCGAGGAGGTTCGCGAACTCCCCCGCGTCACGCACGCGCCGGTTCCTAACCCGCGGCCCGGGCGCCGTGCTCGCGCGTCAGCAGGTCGGCCACCCGCACGCCCGAGTCGGCGCCCTGGTGGGTGCCGCAGCCGTAGCCGCCGGCGTCGCAGCCCACCAGGTAGAGGCCGCGGACCGGCGTACGCGCGTCGGGCTTGTGCCGGCCGCACTGTCCCACGATCTGTCCCAGGCCGACGCACTCGCCGCCCTGCCCGGGCACCGCGCGGTCGCGCGTCAGCGAGGACACGTCGGCGCCGAGATAGCGGTCGACCGATTCGATGCAGCCCGCGATGCCCGGCCACAGGCGCCGGACGGTTGCGTCGAGGCGATCGAGGAGCGCGGCGCCGTGCGCGAAGTCCGGATCGGGCGTGCAGAGCGTGCCCACGAGCGCGCACTGGCGACCCGCGGGCGCGAGGCTCGGGTCGTAGACGGAGGGCACGACGGTGAAGACGAGCACGTCGTCGGGGAACGTCCCCGCCGCGATCTCCGCCAGCCGCGCCGCGTCCAGGTAGCTCGCGTCGGAGAACGCGATGTACATGCCGTGCTCGAAGAAGGGGCGATCGAGGAAGTAGCGCAGCCCGATGATCGCCGACGACGGCACGAGCCCGCGCACGCGCGCGACGTAGCCGCGGTCGAAGTGCTCCGCGCCCGCGAGCCCCAACACCGTCGGCTGGATACCCGCATTGCTGACGACGATCGGCGCCTCGAACGTCCCGCGATCGGTCACCACCCCGGTCACGGCGCCGTCGGCGACCACGATGCGCTCGACCCGCGTGCGCAGGAGGACGCGGCCGCCGAAGCGCTCGACCGCCTCGCAGAACACCTCCGCCATGCGGCCGTACCCGCCCGCGTGATAGCGGCCCGCGCCGCCGCGGACGAAGTCCTGGAGCGTGCGCACCGCCTCGCTCGCCGCGACCAGGTCGAGGGGCACGACGAAGACGATGTTGATCCACATGCCCCAGTAGCTGATCACGCTCTGCGGCAGGCGGTAGCGCCCGAGCAGCGCAGCGAACGAGACGTCGTCGAGCGCGTCGATCTCGTCCGGCGCCAGCGCCAGCAGCTCCATCATGACGCGCATCGCTTCGGCGGCGTCCGCCTCGGACAGGCCGAGCAGCGCGGGGAGCGCCAGCGGATCGACGTCCTCCGGCCGCGCCGAGCCCACGCTGCGGGCCCACGACCCGTCCGCCCGGCGGTAGAGCAGGACGCCCTTGTCCTTCGGCGCGAGGATCTCGACCTCGCCCGCCATGCCCAGCTCGTCCAGGACGCGCGAGAACTGCGAGCCGATCGTGGGTCCCCCGACGATGGGCCAGAGCTCGTAGCGGAAGCCGCGCTTCGAGACGGTCATCGCCTTGCCGCCGGGGAGCGAGTTCTTGTCGAGCACGAGGACGCGCATCCCGCGCCGCGCGAGGAGCGCCCCGCAGGTCGCGCCACCGACACCCGCGCCCACCACGATCGCGTCGTACCGCTCGGCCATCTCTCTCCCCCTCCCGGGCCGCGGCGCTCAGCCGGCGGCGGGACGCTCGGCGCACGCCTCGAGCTGCACGAGGTTGGTGTTGAACGCCGAGCCGCCGCCCATGTCGGCGAGAAAGTCCGGCGTCGTGTGATTGACGTTGCCGCCGTCCGGGTAGTGGCGGCTCCACCACTGGCCGGCGGCGACGATCACCCCCGGCCGCACGTCGGTCGACAGGTGGGCCCACAGCGCGCAGTCGCCCCGGTCGTTGAAGACCCGCACGCGGTCGCCCTCGCGAATCCCCCGCGCCGCGGCGTCCTCGGGGTGCACGAGCAGCAGCGGGCGCTCCTCGGAGCGCCGAAAGCCCGGCGCCTGGCCGTAGTTCGAATTGTGGATCGAGTGGCCCGACGGGGACAGCAGGTGCAGCGGATGGCGTGCGAACAGCTCGGGACTGGCCTCGCGACTCTCGACCGGCGGCTGGTAGGCGGGCAGCGGATCGAGCCCCGCCGCGCGCATGCGCTCCGAGTAGAGCTCGATCCGCCCCGACGGCGTCGGATAGTCGTGCCGCGCGAAGCGCTCGACCTCGGGGTCCGCGCCGGCCGGAGCCCACCCATCCCGGAAGAGGCGCTCGCGGTCGACGCCGGCGATCGCGGGCTGATCGAGGGCGAGAATGTCCGCGATCACCTCCCGTTCGTCCTGCCGGAAGCACGCCTCCTCGAAGCCGAGGACCCGCGCGAGGTCGCGGAACACGGTGAGGTTCGACCGGCACTCGCCGAGCGGCGCAATCGCCTGCCGGTTCCAGAGCAGGCTCGGGTGATAGTAGGAGAAGAGCAGATCCTCCTGCTCGAACTGGGTCGTCGCGGGCAGCACGACGTCGGCGTAGCGCGCGGTGTCGGTGAGGTGGCGCTCGTGCACGACCGTGAAGAGGTCCTCGCGCGCGAGCCCGCGCCGCAGCCGGCGCTGGTCGTAGAGGACCGCGGCGGGATTGCCGTCGAACACGTAGAGGCTGCGCACGCCGGCCCCGTCGAGGAGCCGCGCGAGATGGATCATGTTGTAGCCGGCCGCGGGCTCGCGCCGCAGCGCCTCGCCCTCGAGGCTGCTGAAGTCTGCCGGGAACGCGGTGCTGGTCGGGTAGTAGATGCCGCCGCCGGGCTGGCGCCAGGCGCCGACCAGCGCGGGCAGGCAGGCGATCGTGCGCACGGTCATGCCGCCGTTGCTGTGGCGCTGGCAGCCGGGTCCGACGAAGATGAACGACGGGCGCAGCGCGGCGTAGCGCCGCGCGAAGCCGCGGACCTGCGCCGCGGGCACGTCGGTCAGCGCCGCGACCCGCTCGGGTGGATACTCGGCCGCCCGTGCGCGCAGCTGGTCGAAGCCGAGCGTGTACCGCTCGACGAAGTCCGCGTCGTACAGCCGCTCGCCGATGATCACGTGCATCAGGCCGAGGGCGAGCGCGGCGTCGCTGCCGGGCCGCGGCTGCAGGAAGTGCTCCGCGCCCGCCGCCCCCTCGACGGCGATCGGGTTGATCACGGCGTACTCGGTGCCGCGGCGTCTCGCCTCCTGCAGGAACGACTGGTGGTGGAGGTGCGTCGAGGCGCCGTGGACGCCCCAGTCGATCGCGAGCGTCACGTCGGCGATGCGCATCGGATCCGCACCGGCCGAGCTGCCCATCGTGTAGCGGTAGCCGATCCGACCCGCGCGGGTGCAGATCGTGCGCTCGAGCTGCAGGCTGCCGAGCCGATTGAAGAACCGCCGGCCCGCGATGTGGCCGTGGACGAGTCCTTCGGTACCCGAGCCGAAGAACGGCAGGATCGCCCGCGGGCCGTCCTGCGCGAGGATCGCTCGCCAGCGCTCCGCGATGTGCGCCAGGGCCGCGTCCCAGGAGATGGCTTCGAAGCGGGCCTCGCCCTTGGCGCCGACGCGCCGCAGCGGCGAGAGGATCCGGTCCTCCGCGTACACCCGCCGCGGGGCGGCGGACACCTTCCGGCAGAGGAATCCGCGCGTGACCGGGTGCGCGGGATTCCCCTCCACGCGCACCAGCCGACCGGACTCGACGTGGGAGAGGATGCTACAGGTGTCCGCGCAGTCGTGCGGGCAGACACTGTGGACGACTCCGTCGCGGAGCAGTGGGGCTGGCACGGCGGTCGTTAGGATGCGCCGAACCCGCGCCGCGATGCAACACGGCGCACCTGCCCCGCCCTCAGCGCACCAGCGCCTCGATCGCGGCGAGCGCCTCGGCCTCCACCTCCTCGTACACCGCGCCGTCGGCGAGGCGGCCGAGGTGCCGCTCGAGCTCGGTCACACCGAAGCGCCCGTAGCGCTCGGCCACGGCCTTGCGGAGGAAGAACTCGGCCTTGCGGCGTGCGCCAGCCGCATCCTGCGGGGCGCGGGCCAGGTCGCCGAGGAAGCGCGCCAGCTCCGGGATGCCGCGACCCGTCGTCGCACTCGTCTGGAAGATGCGCGCCTCGACGCCGCCCTCGACCTTGGCGACACCGAGCGCCGAGCGCAGCTCGTGGTAGCTCCGCCGCGCGAGCTCGTCCACGTCGCACTTGTTGACGACGAACACGTCGGGAACTTCCATCACGCCGGCCTTCAGGAACTGCACGTGGTCGCCGGCGAGCGGCTGGAGCACGAGAATCGTCAGGTCGGCGAGGTGGGTCACTTCGATCTCGCTCTGCCCGATGCCCACCGTCTCGATCAGGATGAGGTCGAAGAAGTGCGCCAGGAGCCGCGCCGCCGCATACGTGCGCCGGCCGAGTCCCCCCACGTCGCCGCGGGTCGCCTGCGAGCGAAAGAACACGCGCGGCTCGCCGACCGGAAACCGCGTGCGCAGCCGGTCGCCGAGCAGCGCGCCGCCCGAGCGTTGGCTCGACGGGTCGACCGCCAGCACCGCGACCCGCACGGTCGGATCCTGCTCGAGCAATGCGAGCACGAGCGCGCCGATGAGCGTCGATTTCCCGGCCCCCGGCGTCCCGGTGAAGCCGACGACGCGGGCCGCGTGGGGGAACTCCGTCGGATGCGCGGCGAGATGGTGAAACAGCGCGATGCGGTGACCACGCGAAGACGCGTCGTCGCGCTCGGCGAGCGAGATCAGCCGACCGAGCGCGTACTTCTCGCCGCGGCGCGCGGCGGCGAGCAGCCCCAGCGTCTTCGCATCGAGCGACCGCGTCTCGGTGCCCAGCGTCCGGCCCCTACGCGGTGGCGCGCGCCAGCGCCGCCTGCGGCGCGCCGATCACGTCGAGGATGCGGTCCATGACGCGCATGAGGTCGAAGTCCTTGGGCGTGAAGACGGCGCGGATGCCCATCTGCGCGAGCGGCGCGAGGTCCCCCTCGGGGACGATGCCGCCGAGGACGACCGGGATGCCCTGCGCCCCATGGCGCGCGAGCTCCTCGAGCACGAGACGCGACACCTCGACGTGCGATCCCGAGAGAACCGAGAGGCCGATCACCGTCGCATCCTCTTCGACCGCCGACTGCACGATCTCGGCCGCCGTGAGCCGGATGCCGCCGTAGACGACCTCGAAGCCCGCGTGCCGGGCCGCGACCGCGATCATCTCCGAGCCGTTCGAGTGCCCGTCGAGGCCGGGTTTGCCGATCACGATCCGGGGCCGGCCGCCGTGCGCCGCCGCCCAGGCCTCGACCCGAGCACGCACCGCGCACACGCGCTCGGTTTCGAGCCCGAGGCGCTGCCCCTCGACGCCGGTGGAGGGACGATACTCGCCGAACACCTCCCGCAGCGTCCCCGCCCACTCGCCGGTGGTGACCCGCGCCCGTGCACAGGCGATCGACGCCGCCATGAGGTTCTCCCCCGACGTCGCCGCCGCGCGGAGGTGGCGGAGCGCATCGGCGACGGCGCCCGGGCTCCGTCGCGCCAGCGTCGCGCGCAAGGACTCGAGGGTCTCGGCCGCCGAGCGCGCATCCACCTTGAACACGCCGCCGTCGTCGCCCGCCAGCAGCGGGGTCGGCAGGCCGTCCGTCCAGCGGGTGCGGCCGACGATCGTGGTCTCGCCGGCGTTGATGCGCGCGAGCCGCGCCGCCTGGCTGCGGACCAGCTCCGCCTTCAGGTAGCCCGACTCGACCGCCGCGATCGCGCCGCCCATCTCGCGGATCTTCACGAGCTCGGCGTAGGCCTCGCGCTCGAGCGCCGCGACCTTCGAGGCGATCACCGGCGAGCCGTCGAACAGGTCGGGGTACTCGAGCAGGTCGGTCTCGAAGGCGAGGATCTGCTGCAGGCGCAGCATCCACTGCTGGTCCCACGGGCGCGGCAGGCTGAGCGCCTCGTTCCAGGCCGGGAGCTGCAACGCGCGGCAGCGCGCGTTGCGCGACAGGGTCACGCCGAGCGCCTCGAGCAGGATGCGCCAGGCATTGTTCTCGGGCTGTTCCTCGGTGAGCCCGAGCGAGTTCACCTGCACGCCGTAGCGGAAGAGCCGGTACTTCGGGTTGGTCACGCCGTAGCGATCACGGGTGATCGCGTCCCACATGTCGCCGAACGCCCGCATCTTGCAGAGCTCCTCGACGAACCGGATGCCGGCGTTCACGAAGAAGGAAATCCGGCCGACGGCCTGCTCGAACTCGCCGGCCGAAATCGTACCGCGCGCCCGGATGGCGTCGAGCGCGGCCTCGGCGATCGCGAGCGCGAAGGCCAGCTCCTGCACGGGCGTCGCGCCCGCCTCCTGCAGATGGTACGAGCAGATGTTCGACGGGTTCCACTTCGGAATCCGGTGCAGGCAGTACTCGTACATGTCGACGATGAGCCGCATCGACTCCCGGGGGGGGAAGATGTACGTGCCGCGCGCGAGGTACTCCTTGATGATGTCGTTCTGCGTGGTGCCCTGCAGGAGGGTCGCATCGACGCCCCGCTCCTCGGCGAGGCCCACGTAGAGCGCGAGCAGCCACATGGCGGTGGCGTTGATCGTCATCGACGTATTGAGCTGCTCGATCGGGATGCCCTCGAACAGGACCTGGAAGTCGTCGAGGGTGTTGATCGGGACGCCGACCTTGCCGATCTCGGGCCCGGCCAGGGGGTGGTCGGAGCTGTAGCCGCACTGGGTGGGCAGATCGAACGCGATCGACAGCCCCGTCTGCCCCCGCGACAGGTTGCCGCGGTAGAGCTCGTTCGAGGCCCGCACGTTGGTGTGACCCGCGTAGGTCCGAAAGACCCAGGGCCGGTCCGCGATGGGGCGACCATCCTCGTCGACGAGCCGGTGGGTCTCCCGGCCTTTGGGGTCGCTCGCAGCGCTCATGGCGGTCCTATAGCGCCCGGGCTGGGCCCCTGCCAGCGCTCCCCGCGGTGTCGCAGGCGTAACGCGATCGTCACGAAGGCAACGCTTTCGCCGGCGTGCTCCCCGTGCCCGCGGGCGCGGCGGACGGCATGTCGATTGCTGGTCGCGCGCATGCAAGCCCGAACCCACGTCGTCGTCGAAGCCGGACGCTGGCTGCCGTTGATCCCCGACGTGGTCGCCTCGCTTCCCGAGACGAGCGCAGTGTTCGAGGTCGCGAGCCTCGTCCGTCATGTGCTCTACGTCGGGCGCGGCGAGGGAAACCTGCAGGCACGGCTCACGGCGCTGGCGCGCCACCCCGGGGGCCAGCTGCCGCCGCGCGTCGGGGGCTACTGGTTCCGCTACCATCCGACCGACGCCGCGGCCGAGGCCGACACGGCCCGGGCCATCCTGGACGCGTACCGCCGCGTACACGACGGCCGCACCCCGCCGGCCAACGCCGCCGACCCGCACGCCGCGCCGCCCTCCGAGCGACACGCCGCCTAGCGGACGAGCGCCGAGCTTCCGACCGGGAGGACAGCCCGGGGGTAGAACGTGGGCCATCCGACCCGGCCGGAAGCTCAACGACTGGTACCGTCCGCCTCCTCATCCGCCGCCGCCACCTCGCGCGGCCCCGCGATCGCCGTGGCCGCGACCACCGCACCGGCCGGGAAGGTCACCGCCGGCCGACCCGGGATGCGGATGCGCCACCGGCCGCCCGCGACGGCCTGAACCGTCCCGCGGAGCACGAGGATCAGTTCGAGCGGCGCGCCGCTCTCGGCGGCCTCGCGGAGCCGGAGGTTCACGCCCGCGGCCACCTCGTCCGCCCGCTTCATCACACCCTAGACCGCGAGCGCCCCGCGCTCGCCCGTGCGGATGCGCACGACCTCCTCCACCGGCGTGATGAAGATCTTTCCGTCCCCGATCCGCCCGGTGCGCGCGGCACCGACGATCGCCTCGACGGTGCCCGCGACCTGCTCGTCCGGAACCAACACCGAGACCAGCACCTTGGGCAGGAAGTCCACGACGTACTCCGCCCCGCGGTACAGCTCCGTGTGACCCTTCTGGCGGCCGAAGCCCTTCACCTCGCTGACAGTGACGCCCCGCACCCCGGCCTTCTCGAGCTCCTCTTTCACCGCATCGAGCTTGAACGGCTTGATGATCGCATCGATCCGCTTCATGCATCGCCTCCTGGCGAGGCTCAGCAAACGCCTGACCAAGCCCGTCGGCCCGCCGGCCATGGGCTCCCGGACCGGCCGCGCCCGCGGTGCCCAAATGTCGGGCGGCGTCGTGCTCAACCAAGCGGCGTCGGGCCGGTCGGGGAGAACCCGGACCGGCCCGACACGTACGGACGCCCTGGGAGATCGGATGCGGAGGATACGCGGATCAGTGCGGGAGCGGGTCCTTCGGTCGCTTCCGCCAGAGGTTGCGAACCGCCTGCCGCCGCTCGAAGTCGGTCGCCATGCGCAGCAGCCGCAGGTGCTCGCGCGCAGCGACGTACTCGGCATGCGTCGCGTTCCCCTCGTAATAGCGAACCGCGGCGTCGACGGCGGAAAACTCCGCCTGGCTCAGGTCTCCGCGAATCGCTCTCAGGCCCCCGGTCACGACTTTCGGCACGCGGGTGCTGAGCAGGCCACGTGCCACGGACCGGCGTGCGCACCGGCGCGGATTCTCGGCCCGCACGCGGCCGGCAGCGCGCTGCGGGCGTCTCGCGCGCGGTGGCACGTGTGCCACCGCTGGCACGGCGCCGCGAGCCTACGGGAGCGGACGGACGGCGGACGCCATGTCGTCGCCGGCGGCCGCGCCGGCCAGGACCGCCGGCAGGAACAGGCGGAACGTCGTCCCGACGCCCGGCTGGCTCTCCACCATGATCTCGCCGCCCAGCAGCCGCACGCACCGCTGCACGAGCGTGAGGCCCATGCCCATGCCGCCGTAGCGACGGGTCGTCGAGCTGTCGGCCTGCGTGAAGAGATCGAACAGCTCGTCGACGCGCTCGGCGGGCATGCCCGCGCCGGTGTCGCACACGGTGAGCACCGCGGCGCCCGGCTCCTCCCCCGGCTCGAGCCGCACCGTGACGCGCCCCTTGCTCGTGAACTTGAAGGCGGTCCCGATCAGGTGGAACAGCACGCGCCGCATGAGCGCCGGGTCGACGTGGAGCACGGCGGCCGCCGGCGCGATCTCGACGGCGTAGGTCACGCGGTCGGGCGGGGGGCGGTCGCGCAGCGCGCTCGTCGCCTCCTCCACGAGCTCCGCGGCCGGAGTCTCGCGCGGGCGCAGGACGACCCGGTCGGCCTCGACCTGGACGAAGAAGAGCACGTCACCGATCAGCTCGTTCAGGTTGCGCGTGGCGCCGACGATCCGGTCGAGCATCCCGACCTGCGACGCCTCGAGCTCGCCCACGGTACCGTCGCGCAGCAACGTCGCGTAGCCGAGGATCGCGTTGAGCGGCGTGCGCAGCTCGTGCGACACCGTGCCGAGGAACTCGCGCTTCACGCGATTGGAGCGCACCAGCGCGCGGGCCAGCCGCTCGATGTTCTCGTCGCGCGCCGAGACGGCCTGCTTCGCCATCCCGAGCTCCTCGCGCAGGGTCTCGCACGCCCGCTCACTCGCGTCCCGCGCCCGCGCGACCGTGATCGCCTGTCCCACCGCCTCGCCGACGAGCGCCAGCGCGGGCGTGCGCCAGAAGCGCTGCGCCGGCGTCAGGACCCAGTGCAGGACGAGCGCGCCCGTCGCCTCGTCGCCGACCGGGAACGGCAGGACGAGAAAGCCCTCGCCCGCCAGCTCGGCCGCCGAGACGGCCGCGAAGCCGCCGTCGGGCGTGCGTCGAAAGCAGGAGGGCTCGGGCGCCGGCCCCACGAGCCGCGCGAGCGCCAGCCAGCCGGACTCCCCGAGCCCGACGCTCGGCCCGCCCAGCCGCTGCGCCTGCGTGGCGAAGCCCTCGAGCGCGAGCTCCGCCTCGGGCTCCTGCACCACCAGCGCGGCGCTCTCGACGCCGAGACCGCGCACGACGACCTCGGCGATCCCCTGCGCGCACGCGCGCAGCCCGTGGCCGCGCGCGAGCACGGCGAGGATCTCGCGCAGCGTCGAGAGATAGACGACCGCGTCGTCTCGCTGCCCTTCGACCTCCGCGAGCGCTTCGCGGGTGCGCGCGTCGAATGCCCCGCTCGCCATCGCGCCTCTAGCGACCGTCCCCGAGGAAGCTCTCCCCCGCGGCGAGCTCGGGGATGATCGCCTGCCACAGCTCGGGCGTGACGCCGCGCGGGGCGAACAGCGCCAGGACCGGTTCGGCGTCGGGACGGAGCGCCCCGTTCGCCACGTCGGTGGCGTGAACCAACCGGTCCGCGATCGCGAGCAGACCCGCGATGCCGGGTCGCGCGTCGAGCTCGTGGTGGTGGCGAACCGCCTCGACGATGCCGGCCGGCAGATTCCACGCCTCGAACAGCCAGCCGCCGACCTCGGCATGGTCCACGCCGAAGGTCGCGCGCTCGACCACGTCGATCGGCTCGCCCGACGCGCTCGCGCCGGCCACATCCTCGCCGATGGCCTTCCAGTAGTCGTCCTTGAAGCGCACCGCGATCACGAGCCGGCCGACGTCGTGCAGGAGCCCGGCCGTGAACGCCTCGTCCGGATCGCCGTCACAGAGGCGCGCGGCGAGCAGCTTGGTGGCGAGGGCCACCGTGACCGAGTGGATCCAGAGCGCCTCGAGCCGCTGCTTGGCCACCCCGCCCGCGAGCGCCTCCCACACTTTCACGCCGAGGGCCAGGTTGCGGACGGTCGAGAAGCCCAGCAGCAGGATGGCACGCGGGATGGTCGCGACGCGCCGGCTCTGACCGAAGAAGGCGCTGTTGGCGAGGCGGAGGATCTTTCCCGTGAGCGCCTGGTCGCGCTCGATCACGTCGACGAGATGGCGGGCGTTCGTCATCTCGCCGTCGACCAGCGTGATGATGCGCGTCAGGACCGCCGGGATCGTCGGAAGGTTCCGGCGGGCGAGCACCTCCGCGCGAAATTGCTGCAGACTCTCTTGGTCCATCATCCGCCGTCACCTCAGAAGACGGTCCCGCACACCCCGGGGGCGACACTCAGGGGGCCCGCACGGAGGAATATCGGATGGGGAGGTGCGCCGACTTGAGGGACGCGCTCCGGGAGCCTTGCCGGCCTTGAGTTTGCACGGATATTGGTACGATAAAGATCCCTCGGCATGGCGCGCGCCCCCATTGAAGGTCCTGAACAGTTCTTCCACTTCACCGGGGTCCAGCCGGCCACCGTCCCCCTGCCGACGACGGAACCGTCCCCCCTCCACCCGCGCCGGGGGGCCGAGCCCGGCGAGCGGATCCTCATCACCGGGATCAGCGGCGGGCAGGGGCGGCTGATCGCCCGGCGTCTGGCGGCGACCTTCCACATCACCGGCGTGGACCGCTCCCCGTGGCAGGGGCATCCGGTCGGCATCCGGATGCACGTGGTCGACATCCGCAAGCGGCGCTTCGAGGACATCTTCCGCACCGAGCGCCCCGACGCGGTCGTGCACCTGGCGTTCGTCCGCCACTTCCGCGGCGCCCCCGAGGTCCGCCACGAGGTGAACGTCCTCGGCACCAAGCGCGTGCTCGAGTACGCGGTGGCGGCCGGCGTGAAGCGCGTGGTCGTCCTCTCGAGCGGATACGTCTACGGCGCCTTGCCCGACAACCCGTACTACATGGACGAGGACTCGGCGCTGAACGTGAGCCGCACCTACCCGGAGGTGCGCGACCTCACCGAGGTGGACACGCTCGCCACCACGTTCCTGTGGAAGCACCCCGAGATCGCCACCTCGATCCTGCGGCCGGTCAACACGCTCGGCTACTACGTCCACAGCGCGATCGGGCGCTACCTGCGGCAGCGCTACGTCCCCACGCTCATGGGCTACAATCCCATGATGCAGTTCATCCACGAGGAGGACGTCGCCGAGGCCGTCGCGCTCGCGCTGCAGACCGGCACGCACGGCGTGTTCAACGTGGTCGGCCCAGGGGCCGTGCCGGTGAAGGTCGCCGTCCACGAGACCGGTGGGATCCCGGTGCCGATCCCGGAGTCGCTCGCCTACGCCGTCTTCGGCAGCCTCTTCCGCTTCGGCCTCTACCACACGCCCACCGGTGCCCTCGATTTCCTCAAGTACCCGAGCATGCTCGACGGCCGGCGCTTCCAACACGCCACGGGCTTCGCGCCGCTCTTCACCCTGGAGGACGTCTTCGCCAGTGTCCGTCGCTGACCGCACGCTGCGCGCCGCCAGCACCCTCTGGCGGATCGCTCACGATCCCGGCACCACCTTCCTCTGCCCGCTCGAGGAGGAGATCGCCGAGCGGATGCGTCGCATCCCCACCAAGCTCAACGCCTACGGCTACGACGCGTGGGGCTTTCACGCCGAGACCGCGCGGCGAGCGGTCGCGATCGCCGCGCTGCTCTACCGCCACTGGTTCCGGGCCGAGGCGTACGGGCTCGAGAACATCCCGCGCGGCCGGGCGCTCCTGATCGCCAACCACGCCGGGCAGATCGCCTGGGACGCGGTGATGATCGGCGCAGCGTGCTTTCTCGACGCGGAGCCGCCGCGCGTGATCCGCGGGATGGGGGAGTACTGGCTGCCCACCCTGCCCTGGGTGAACGTCGCGATGGTCCGCACCGGCTCCGTGGTGGGAACGCGCAAGAACTGCGTCGACCTGCTCGAGCAGGAGGAACTCGTGATCGCCTTCCCCGAGGGCGTGCGCGGGATGAACAAGCTCATCTGGGAGCGCTATCAGCTGCAGGAGTTCGGCTACGGCTTCATGCGGCTCGCGCTCGAGACCCACACGCCGATCGTCCCGGTGGCGGTCGTGGGCTCGGAGGAGCAGGCGCCCGCGATCGCCAACCTCATGCCGGTGGCGCGGCTCCTCGGGATGCCCGCGTTTCCCGTGACCCTCACCTGGCCTTGGCTCGGGCTGCTCGGGGGCATCCCCTTCCCCACCAAGTACCGCATCTATTTCGGCGAGCCCATGTGGTTCGAGGGAAGCCACCACGACGAGGACGAGGCGATCGCCGAGAAGGTCGACGAGGTGAAGATGCGCATCGCCGACATGCTCGCGACGGGCCTCGCCGCTCGGCGCGCGATCTTCTGGTAGCCGGGATGCGTCTTCCCACCCGCGTCCGCCCGACCGATCCCGAGTTCCGCGCCAACGCGGCCCACATGGAGGCGCTCGTCCACACGCTGCGCGCGGCGCGCGCCGAGGCCGCCGCCGGCGGCCCCCCCGAGGCCCGCGCGCGCCACACCGCGCGCGGCAAGCTGCTCCCGCGCGAGCGCATCGAGCGGCTGCTCGACCCCGGCACGCCGTTCCTCGAGCTCTCGCCGCTGGCGGCGCACGGCTGCTACGAGGGCGACGCGCCCGGGGCCGGCATCGTCACCGGCATCGGCCAGGTGGCCGGCCACCCGGCAGTGATCGTCGCCAACGACGCGACGGTGAAAGGCGGCACCTACTATCCGCTCACCGTCAAGAAGCACCTGCGGGCGCAGGAGATCGCGCTCGAGAACCGGTTGCCGTGCCTCTACCTGGTCGACTCCGGGGGGGCGTTCCTGCCGCTGCAGGCCGAGGTCTTCCCCGATCGCGACCATTTCGGCCGCATCTTCTACAACCAGGCCCGCATGTCGGCGGCGGGCCTGCTGCAGGTGGCCGTCGTGCTGGGCTCGTGCACGGCCGGCGGCGCGTACGTGCCGGCCATGTGCGACGAGGCCGTCATCGTCCGCGATCAGGGGACGATCTTCCTGGGCGGGCCGCCGCTCGTGAAGGCCGCGACCGGCGAGGAGGTAACCGCCGAGGAGCTCGGCGGCGGCGACGTGCACACGCGCATCTCCGGCGTGGCGGACCACCTCGCGGAGAACGACGCCGATGCGCTCGCGATCGCGCGCGAGATTCTCGGCGCCCTGCCGCACCCACCGCCGCCGGCGCTCGAGCGCCAGCCGACCGAGGACCCGGCCTACGACCCGCGGGAGCTCTACGGCATCGTCTCGCGTGACCCGCGCCGGGCCACCGACGCGCGCGAGCTGATCGCGCGCCTCGTCGACGGCAGCCGCTTGCACGAGTTCAAGGCCCTCTACGGTGCGACGCTGGTCACGGGCTTCGCGCACCTCCACGGCTACCCGGTCGCGATCCTCGCCAACCAGGGCGTGCTGTTCAGCGAGTCGGCGCTCAAGGCGGCGCACTTCATCGAGCTCGCCTGCGCGCGCGGCGTACCGCTGCTCTTCCTGCAGAACATCACCGGCTTCATCGTCGGCAAGCGCTACGAGCACGGCGGCATTGCCAAGGACGGCGCCAAGCTGGTGAACGCGGTCGCGAACGCCGCCGTCCCCAAGCTCACCGTCTTCGTGGGCGCGTCGCACGGCGCGGGCAACTACGGCATGTGCGGCCGGGCCTACCAGCCGCGCCTCCTCTTCTCGTGGCCCAACAGCCGCATCTCGGTCATGGGCGGGGAGCAGGCCGCGCAGACGCTGCTCACCGTCAAGCTCGAGCAGCTCCGGGCCCGCGGGCGCACGATGTCGCCGGAAGACCAGGAGGCGTTCACCGCGCCGATCCGCGCCAAGTACGAAACCGAGGGCAGCCCGTACTACGCCACGGCGCGCCTGTGGGACGACGGCATCCTCGATCCGCTGGAAACGCGTGACGCGCTCGGCCTCGCCCTCGCCGCCGCGCTGCGCGCACCGGTCCCGCCGACGCGCTACGGCGTCTTTCGGATGTGAGCGTGCGGCGGGTCCTGATCGCCAACCGCGGCGAGATCGCCGTCCGCGTCGCCCGCGCCTGCCGCGACGCGGGCCTCGAGAGCGTCGCGGTGTACTCCGAAGCCGATCGCGGCGCGCTGCACGTGGAGGCGGCCGACGTGGCCGTGCCGGTCGGGCCGGCGCCGGCGCGCGAGTCGTACCTGAACGTCGCGGCGTTGCTCGGCGCGGCGCGGGACGCCGGCGCGGACGCCGTGCACCCCGGGTACGGCTTTCTCGCGGAGAACGCCGCCTTCGCACGTGCCGTGCAGGCGGCCGGGCTCGTCTGGATCGGCCCGCCGCCCGACGCGATCGCGACCATGGGCGACAAGCTCGCCGCGCGCGCCGCCGCCGAGCGGGCGGGCGCCCCGGTCGTGCCCGGCAGCAGCGTCGTCGCCGGCGACGCGGCGGCCGCCGTGCGCGCCGCGACGGCGCTCGGCTACGTGCTCGTCAAGGCCGCGGCCGGCGGCGGCGGCAAGGGGATGCGGACGGTGGCCAGCGAGGCCGAGCTCACCGAGGCGCTCGCGGCCGCCGCGCGCGAGGCCGAGGCGGCCTTCGCCGACGGCCGCGTCTACCTCGAGAAGTGCCTGCTCCGTCCGCGGCACGTCGAGGTGCAAGTGCTGGGCGACGGGCACGGCACGCTGGTCCATCTGGGCGAGCGCGAGTGCTCGATCCAGCGCCGGCACCAGAAGATCGTCGAAGAGGCACCGTGCCCCGTGATGACGCCCGCGCTGCGTGAGGCGATGACCGCGGCCGCGCTCGCGGTCGCGCGGGCGGTCGGGTACACGAGTGCCGGGACGGTCGAGTTCCTGCTCGCCGAGGACGGGCGGTTCTACTTCCTCGAGATGAACACGCGCTTGCAGGTGGAGCACCCGATCACGGAATGGGTCACCGGCATCGACCTCGTGGCCGCGCAGCTCCGCGTCGCCGCGGGCCAGCCGCTCGGGCTCACCCAGGCGGACATACGGCTCGCAGGCCATGCGATCGAGGCCCGGCTCTACGCCGAGGACCCGGCGGCCGGCTTCCTGCCGAGCCCGGGGCCTGTCCTCGCCTGGCGCGAGCCGGCCGGCCCCGGCGTCCGCGTCGACGCCGGCGTGCGCGCGGGCGGGCGCGTCCCGGTCGAGTACGACCCGATGGTCGCCAAACTCTCGGCCTGGGCCGCCGATCGCGCCGGCGCACTGCACCGGCTCGACCGCGCGCTCGCCGAGACCGCCGTCCTCGGCTGCACCACCAACCTCGCCTTCCTGCGCGACGTGCTCGCCCATCCGGCGTTCGCCCGCGGCGACACGCACACGGGCTTCCTCGCCGAGCACCTGCCGGCGTGGCGTCCGCCCGAGCCCGATGCGATCGCCGCGGCGATCGCCGCCGCCCTCGCGCTCGCCCGCCCCGCGCCGGACGGCGGTGGCCCCGCACCGGCGGTGGCCACGCCCTGGGCGACGCTCGGGCGCTGGCGGCTGGGGTCGTGATGCGGCTCCGCGTCGGCGCGCAGTCGCTCGACCTCGAGCTCCGTGGCGAGGGCGACGGGTTCGTCGTCCGCGTGGACGAGGCGTCGCATCGGCTGGTCGCGCTCGCGACCGGCCCCCGCACGACGGCGCCGGGCGGTTCGACCGTCGAGCCGATCACGTTCACGCTCGACGGTCGCGTATACCGCGCGCTGGTCGCACGGCAGACGGACGCCGTGCTCGTCAGCCTCGCCGGCCGCACGTACCGCGTTGCAGCGGGCGACGCCGCCGAGCGCGGGACCGGCGGCGCGCGCGCCGGCTCCGGACGGGTGGTGGCGCCGATGCCGGGCAAGGTCACGGCGGTGCGCGTCGCCGTGGGCGACGCCGTCGGCGCCGGCCAGCCGCTCGTCACCCTCGAGGCGATGAAAATGGAGACGACGCTCGCCGCCGAGGTCGCCGGCACGGTGATCGCCGTACACGTCACCGCCGGGGCGATGGTCGACGATCGCACGGTGCTGGTCGAGCTCGAGCCGACCGACGGTTGAGCGGCGGCGCGCGCGGCGCGGCGTATTCCGTTTCCACACGTTGCACGGCGCGTCCCGCGGCGTCACCCTCCGGCCGCGGGAGGTGGCGCCGATGCGGATCGTGCTGGTCGACGAGGGGCCGCAGAGCGACGGGCTCGCGCGCGCCGTCGCGCGCGCCTGCCCGGGGGCGCACGTGAGCCGGCTGTCGGCGGTGCCCGTCACAGACGTCACCCCGCCACCAGACGGAGACGTCGTCCTCCTCGGCCCCGCGATTGCTGCACGCGGCGACATCGCCGCCGTGATCCACTCGCTGCACGCGCGAAGACCAGACCAGCCGGTGATCGTCGTCAGCGACCGGGACGACACGGCACAGGCGGTCGCCGCGATGAAGGCCGGCGCCGCAGACTTCGTCGTCCTGCGCGAGAGCGCGGTCGATCTCGCGCCGGCGCTCGCGGCGCTGCATGCGCCACCGTCCGGCCCCCGGGCGCCGCTGCGGCCGGCCCCCACCGATGCGCTGCGCACGCTGGTCGGGTGCAGCCGCGCCATGGAGCAGGTGCGCGCGCTCGTCCGCACCGCCGCCCGCACCGAGGCACACGTCCTCCTCGAGGGCGAGACGGGCACCGGGAAAGAGGTGGTCGCACGCGCCATCCATGCCCTCGGCCGGCGCGCGGCCGGCCCGTTCGTGCCCCTCAACTGCGCGGCCGTCCCGGAGTCGCTCGCCGAGAGCGAGTTCTTCGGACACGCGCGCGGGGCGTTCACCGGCGCGGTCCAGGAGCGCCCCGGCGCGCTGCGACTCGCCGACCGCGGCACGCTCTTCCTCGACGAGATCGAGGATCTGCCGCTCGCGCTCCAGGCCAAGTTGCTGCGCGTCGTCCAGGACCGCGAGGTCCGCCCGCTCGGTAGCTCGACGGTCCGCCGTGTCGACGTGCGACTCGTGGCGGCGTCGAACCGCGACCTCTGGGCCATGGTCGAAGCCGGCACGTTTCGGCGCGACCTCTACTACCGGCTGCGCGTGCTCGCGATCCACCTTCCCCCGTTGCGCCAGCGGAGGGAGGACCTGCCCGACCTCGTGGCGCACTTCGTGGCGCGGTTCAATCACCGGCACGGCACCACCTTCCGCGCCCCCGGCGCGACGGCGCTGCGCCCGCTCGTCGAGCACGCGTGGCCCGGCAACGTCCGCGAGCTGGAGAACGCGCTCGAATCGCTGCTCACGCTGGCGAGCGCGAGCGGCATCACCCTCGACGCGGCGCTGCGCGAGCGCGCCGGCACCGGCGGGCTCTGGGTCGACGAGCGGGCGCGCATCCTGCGCGTCCTCGACGAACACCGCTGGAACCGGCAGCGGGCCGCACGCGCGCTCGGCATCTCGCGCGTCACGCTCTGGCGCCGCATGGAGCGCCACGGCATCCGTGACCCCTTCGGCGGGCCGGCGCGTGAAACCGCCTGAGCGTTCTCGCTGCGCCGGAGCGCAGCCGCGCGTGGAATCCGGCGCGCCGAACCGAGCACCCGCGCTGGCACGCGGTCTGCTGATCGCTCCCTGCCCGTTCGCAATCCCGCCCGGAGGAGGTCCCCGTGTCGAGCAGGTCAACGCATCGGTCTCTGGCTCTCGGCGTGGCGGCGGTCACCGTGGTCACGGGCGCGCTGCTCGGGCGCGCGGTCACGGTCCAGTCGGTGAACCCGCAGCCCCTCATCTATCGCGCCACGGTCAACAACAACGACCTCGACGGCGTCGAGGGGCTCGCGCCGCCGGGCAAGGTCGTCGAGCTCTGGTACCGCCAGCGCAACTTCCGCGAAGGGACGGTCGACGGCGGCCCCGACCCCTTCAGCTGGTGCGCCTGGAAGCACGGCGGCACCCCCGCGCTGATCGGCACCACCCGGGCCGACGCGAAGGGCGTATTCCGCATGAGCAACCTGCGGCTGACGAGCACCACCGTCTCGCTGTTCCCTGCCGGTCCCAAGGAGGACAAGTGCCTCGGCGGAGTGTTCACGGAGCTGCTGCCGCGCGCGTGCGACACCCCCGGCGTCAACTGCAGCCTCCAGGCCGCCCCGAAGCTCCACTGGCTCAACGTGCGCAAGACGGCCCCACTCGTGGGAGCGACGGCCGGCGCCGTGTCGCTCGCCGACCAGGCCGCAGCGGCGGTGGCCGACGGCCCGGACACGGGGTCGCAGTTCGGCGACCGGCAGGACGTCGACCAGAACGCGATCGACACCACGCAGCCGGGCTTCGTGCCGGGACAACACGTCAGCTGGAAGTGCGGCGCCGGCGGCACGGCGGTCTGCCCGACGGTCGCCATCCACGACGCAAGCACCATCACGGAGGCCGATGCCGAGTACCCCTACCTGCTCGGCACCATCCAGGCCCACCGCTACGGCGGCTCCATCTTCGCGGCCGCCGCGATCCCGCGCGGGCAGGATCTCGGCTTCACCGTCAACGTGAACGCCAAGTTCCGCGGCCGCCTCGACATCAACCTCGGCTGCGACGCCCCGCTGCCCTTCCTCTTCTCGCAGAAGCTGTTGTTCTAGGCATCGAACCGCGCGCCGGGACCGATCCCGGCGGCGTGCGCGACCTCGGCGGCGGCGGCCTTCTGGCCGTCGCCGCGGGCGCGAGCGCACCGCACCGCACCAGCGGCGGTAGCCACGGTGATCCCGTCCGGGTCCACCGCGACGACGGTGCCCGGCGCGACGTCCGCCACCGCAGCCGGCACCCGGCGCGAGTCGTAGAGCCGCAGCCGTCTCCCCTGCCAGCCCGTGTGCGCGCCCGGCTGCGGATCGCAGCCGCGGATCAGGTCGTGCACGACGTCCATCGGTTGCGCCCAGTCGATGACCGCCTGCGGGTCACGGCAGAGGCCGTCGAACGTCGCCTGCGACTCGTCCTGCGGGACGCGCGGCGCGCGTCCCGCGCGCACCAGCGCCACGGCGTCGAGCACGGTCCGAACGCCGAGGGGAAAGAGCGTTCGGTAGTAGAGGCTCCCGGACGTGTCGTCGGGGCCCACCGTCGCTTCCCGCTGGAGGAGGATCGGACCGGTGTCGATCCCCGCGTCGGGCCAGAACACGGTCACGCCGGTCCGCGTCTCGCCACGAATCAGCTGCCAGTTGATCGCGCTCCCGCCGCGGTAGCGCGGCAGCAACGAGGGATGGAAGCAGATGCTCGTGAGGCGTGGAATGCGGAGGTAGGCCTCGGGCACGATCTGCGTGACGTACGCGAGCACCGCCAGGTCCGCGCGCGCCTCCTCGAAAACCTGGCGCGCCTCGGGACGCTTGAGCGACGAGAACTGGTAGACCGCAATGGCGCGCTGCTGCGCGGCCGCCTTCACCGGATCCGCCTTCGGCCCCAGATCGGGCGGACAGACGACGCCCACCACCTCGTCGGCGGCAGCGACCAGCCCCTCGAGGACCTGCTCCGCGAACGCGGCCTGCCCGATCAGAAGGACGCGCATGCCGTCAGACCTTCAGATGCCGGGCGAAGAAGCCCGTGAGCCGTGCCCAGGCGTCGCTCGCCGCGTCGGGGCGGTACGAGTCCCGCTCGTTGCAGAAGAACCCGTGCGGCGCCCCGCGATAGACGACCACTTCGACGGTCTTGCCGAGCGCCGTCGCCGCCGCCCGCAGCTGCTCGACCTGATCCATCGGAATGAACGGATCCTGATCGCCGAAGAACGCGAGCACCGGCGCCGCGAGCGTCGGCGTGCGCTCGACCGGGATGCCGCCGCCGTAGAACGCGACGCACGCCGCGATCCGCTCGGGCACGGCGCAGGCCACGAGGTAGCTCACGCGACCGCCCAGGCAGAAGCCGGTGATGCCGATGCGATCGGGGCGCACGTCGGCCTGCCCCGCGAGCCAGGCGATCGCGGCGCTCACGTCGCCGACGACGCCGTCGTCGGTGAGCTCGCCCATCATCTGGAGCGCGAGCGGAAGCCGGTCGTATCCCGCCGTCCGCCCGCTGCCGCCACGCCAGAACAGGTCGGGCGCGAGCGCCAGATACCCCTCCGCCGCGATGCGCTGCGCGACGTCCCGGATGTGCGCATTCAGCCCGAAGGCCTCGTGCACCACGACCACCGCGGGCCGCGGCCCCGGCGTGCCGGGGTGCGCGACGAACGCCGAGCCCGCGCCCGGAACGTCGATCATCCGCGTCTCCATCACTCGGATCCTCCCCGCGCGGCGATAGGTTCCTCATGGGACCCCCCGGTGTCAAGACAACGTTCGCGCCGGTGGCAAAGGGAACGGAAATCGCCAATTGCCATGATTTCCGCGCCGCTGGCAGGGCGAAACGGCAAGGGTTGACTCGGGGGCGGTACCGGCCTAGCCTAAAACACGTTTTTGGGGATCCGGACCGATGCGCCGCGAGAAGTCGAACTACATCATCCAATCCGTCGCCCACGCGCTCGATGTCGTCGAGCAGTTCTGCGGCGAGACCGACGAGCTCGGCGTCACCGAGCTCTCGAAGCGGCTCAAGCTGCACAAGAACAACGTCTTCCGCCTGCTCGCCACCCTCGAGTCGCGCGGCTACATCGAGCAGAACAAAGCCACCGAGAACTACCGCCTCGGCATCCGCTGCCTCCAGCTCGGGCAGAGCTACATCCAGCACATGGGGCTGCTGCGTCAGGCGCAGCCGATCATGCAGGAGCTGGTGCGCCAGGTTCGCGAGACGAGCTACGTCGCGGTGCTGCGTCACGGCGCCCTCGTGCCGATCGACGTGATCGAGGCGGACCGCACCGTGCGCATCACGTCGCAGCTCGGCGAGCTCCTGCCGCTGCACTCGACGGCGCCGGGCAAAGTGCTGCTCGCGTTCGAGCCCGAGGAGGAACAGCGGCGGCTGCTCCCCGAGACCCTCGCCAAGTTCACCGAGCGCACGCAGACCGATCGCCAGGCCCTCCTCCAGCAGCTCCGTGGCGTGGCGAGCGCCGGGTACGCCGTCGACACCGGCGAGCACCTCGAGGACGTCCGTGCCGTCGCGGTGCCGATCCGCGACTACACGCGAGCGGTCGTGGGCACGCTGACGGTGGCCGGCCCCGCGTATCGCCTGCAGATGGAGCGGCTCGAGAAAGAACTCGCCCCGACCGTGCTCAAGGCCGGCCGAGAGCTCTCGAGCCGCCTCGGGTTCGACGTCGGCCGCCGCGAAGCGACGGCCTGACCACGCATCCGCCACGGCCCGCTTTTCCCTCCGGGTATAGTTGACTTCCCTCGGCTCGGCTGGCTAGTAGAGCGCGTTTCAGCTGCGCCCTCCGGCTCGAAGGCCAATCCCCCCGCAAGGAGAATCACGCCGTGAAGATCCTGGTCACGACCAAGCGCGTCCCAGACCCGGAGACGGTCCTCAAGATCGCCCCGAGCGGCTTGGGCTACGTCACCGACAACGTCAAGTGGGTCGTCAACCCATTCGACGAGATCGCCATCGAAGAAGCGCTGCGCACCAAGGAGAAGGTCCCCGGCACGGAGGTCGTGCTCGTCTCGATCGGGCCGAAGGCCGCGCAGGAGCAGCTCCGGACCGGTCTCGCCATGGGCGCCGACCGCGCGATCCTCGTGCTGACGGACGATGCGATCGAGCCCCTGGTCGTCGCGCGGGTGCTGCAGAAGCTCGTCGACGCCGAGAAGCCGGACCTCATGATCATGGGCAAGCAGGCGATCGACGACGACTCGAACTGCGCCGGCCAGATGCTCGCCGAGCTCCTCGCCTGGCCGCAGGCCACGTTCGCGTCGAAGGTCGAGCTGGCGGGCGACGGCAAGTCGGCCAAGGTCACGCGCGAGGTCGACGGCGGCCTCGAGACGATCAACGTCCCGACGCCGGCGATCATCACCACCGACCTCCGCCTGAACGAGCCACGCTACGCGTCGCTGCCGGGCATCATGAAGGCGCGCAAGAAGGAGCTCAAGGAGGTCGCGATCGGCGACCTCGGCGCCGACCTCACCGCACGTGTGAAGGTCGTGAAGCTCGAGACCCCGCCCAAGCGGGCCGGTGGCCGCAAGGTCGGCTCCGTCCAGGAGCTCGTCCAGGTCCTCCACAACGAAGCGAAGGTGATCTGATCATGAGCAACGTTCTCGTCGTCGCTGAGCACCAGCACGGGAAGCTTCCGAAGACCACGCTCGTCGGCATCGCGGCCGCCAAGCAGCTCGCCGGGCACACCGGGGGCAAGGTGATTGCGGCGGTGCTCGGCCAGGGCATCGACGCGGTGGCGAACGATCTCGCCGAATACGGCTGCGACGTCGTCGCGGTCGATGGTCCGGCGTTCGCGCACTACCTGGCCGACGCGTACACCGCCGCGGTGGCCCAGGTCGCCCAGCAGAAGGGCTGCGAGACCGTCATCGCCACGACCACCGCGCTCGGCAAGGACCTCCTGCCCCGCGTCGCCGCCCGCATGAATGCGGCCATGGCGTCGGACATCTCCGCCATCGAGGACGGCTCGACGTTCCGTCGCCTGATGTGGGCCGGCAACATCATCGCGACCATCCGGCTCGAAGGCACGCCGCGCGTGGTCTCCGTGCGCGGCACGGCGTTCGATGCCGCGGCCAAGGGCGGCAAGGGCACGATCGAGAAGGCGGCGGTGGCCCCGGGCGCGAACGACACGAAGATGCAGTTCGTCGAGTTCGCCGAAACCAAGTCCGACCGCCCCGTCCTCACCGAGGCGACCATCGTCTGCGCCGGCGGCCGCGGGCTCAAGAGCGGTGAGAACTTCACCACCTACCTCGACCCCCTGTGCGACGTCCTCGGGGCCGCGATGGGTGCCAGCCGCGCCGCCGTCGACGCCGGCTTCGTGCCGAACGACCTCCAGGTGGGTCAGACCGGCAAGGTCGTCGCGCCCACGCTCTACATCGCCGTCGGCATCTCGGGCGCGATCCAGCATCTCGCCGGGATGAAGGACTCGAAGGTGATCGTGGCCATCAACAAGGACGAGGAGGCCCCGATCTTCCAGGTCTCCGACTTCGGTCTCGTGGCCGACCTCTTCAAGGCCGTTCCCGAGCTCACCGAGGAGATCAAGAAGCTCAAGAGCGCGTGAGCGCTCGCCCGCTGCCGCGCCGCACCTACCTCGAGCCGACGCTCCGGGTGGCGCGCGCGTTGCTCGGGCAGATCCTCGTCCACGACACACCCGAGGGGCGGACCGCCGGTCGCATCGTCGAGGTCGAGGCGTATCTCGGCGTGGGTGATCGGGCGGCGCACACCTACGCCGGGCGCCGCACGCCACGGAACGAGGTGATGTGGGGGCCGCCCGGCCATGCCTACGTGTATTTCGTCTACGGGATGCACCACTGCGTCAACGTGGTCACCGGACCCGCCGGCGTGCCCCAGGCG
Source organism: Binatia bacterium (assembly GCA_046327955.1). Classification (GTDB taxonomy): domain Bacteria; phylum Desulfobacterota; class Binatia; order DP-6; family DP-6; genus JAXLXP01. Next base: position 140,899 of record JAXLXP010000009.1, read on the forward strand.
GTCCTCCTGCGCGCGCTCGAGCCGGTGATCGGCCTCGATCTGATGCGCGCCCGCCGGTCGCTCGCCGAGGCGCCGGAGTGGCGCCTCTGCCGCGGTCCCGGGGCGCTCTGCCAGGCGCTCGCCATCACCCGCGCCCAGAACGGCGCGGACCTCGTCCGCAGCGCGCTGCGCATCGTCCCGGGCACACGACCAGCGCGCGGCGCCGTCGCCCCCACGCCGCGGATCGGCGTCGCATACGCCGGGCCCGACGCCACGCGACCGTGGCGCCTGGCGCTGCGGGGCTCTCGCGCCGTCTCCGGCCAGCGGCCGGCGGCTGTGGACTCGAGGGGACGGACGACGTAGGAGCAGCAAACGAGACTCGCGTGACCAGAGGAGGATTCCGATGAGCACGTCCGTCACTGCCCTGGCGGGGTTCGCCGCCCTGCAGGTGGGCCTCACCTTCGCCCTCGGCGCCTTCCGCACTGCGATGGTCCTCACCGGGAGAAAGGCCGCGAACGCCTTTCGAACCGACGGCTCGGATTTCCCGGGCTTCGGCCAGCGCCTCACCCGCGCGCGCGACAACTGCTTCGAGAACCTGCCGATGTTCACGGCGCTGGTCGTGGCGGCGAGCCTCGCCGGGAGGACGACGGTCACCGACCCGCTCGCCCTCTGGGTCCTGGCCGCCCGCATCGGGCAATCGGTCACCCACCTCGCCTCGACCAGCGTTCCGGCCATTCAGGTCCGGTTCGCGTTCTACCTCGCCCAGATCGCCATCATGGCGTGGTGGGCGATCCGTCTCCTGTGCGGGTGAGCCCTACCGCGTCGCGCGCTCGACGATCTCGATGACGTCGAGCGTCTGAACCTTCTCCTCGAGGTCTTTCGCCTTGATGCCGTCGGAGAGCATCGTCATGCAGAACGGGCACGACACGGCGATCGCCTCCGGGTTCGAGGCCAGGGCCTGGTCGGTCCGCAGGAGGTTCACGCGCTTGTCCGGGTCCTCCTCGATCCACATGCGGCCGCCGCCCGCACCGCAGCACATGCCGAAGTGGCGGTGGCGCTGCATCTCGACGACGTTCGCCCCGGCCTTCTCGAGCACGTCGCGCGGCTCGTCGTACACGTCGTTGAAGCGGCCGTAGTAGCACGAGTCGTGGTAGACGGTGCGCTTGCCGAAGCTCGGGTCGACGTCGATCCGGCCGGCACGGATCAGCTGCTGCACCAGCTCGGCGGCGTGGACGACCTCGTAGTGCCCCTCGAACTGCGGCAGCTCGTTCTTGATCGTGTTGAAGCAGTGCGGGCAGTTCACGATGATCTTCTTCACCTGGTAGCCGTTGAAGGTCTCGACGCACATCTGCGCCATCGCCTGGTAGAGGTACTCGTTGCCGAGGCGACGCGCCGAGTCGCCGTTGCACGGTTCCTCCGGGCCGAGGCAGGCGAAGTCGACACCCGCCTTCTTGAGCAGCCGCGCGAAGGCCTGTGTCGTCTTCCGGTTGCGGTCGTCGAACGCACCCGCGCAGCCGACGTAGTAGAGGTACTCCGCGCCCGGCTTCTCGGAGGCGAGCGGGATGTCCATCCCCTCCGCCCAGTCGAACCGCTTCTCGGCGCCGATGCCCCAGGGGTTCGACTGCGTCTCCATCCCCTTGAAGACGCGCGTGAGCTCCTGCGGGAATCGCGCCTCCTCCTGCACCAGGTGCCGGCGCATGTCGACGACCTTGTCGACGTACTCGATCATCACCGGGCACGACTCCTCGCAGGCCCGACACGTGTTGCACGACCAGAGCACCTCGTCCTCGATCACCGAGCCGACGACGTTCTCACCGACCTCGGGCGCCTCGGCCTCGCCGTTCGGCTTCCAGTGCAAGCGCTTCTCGAGCACCTCGGCCTGGTGGGCGTAGAGGTAGTTGCGCAGATCGAGCATGAGCTGGCGTGGCGCGAGCGGCTTGCCCGTGGCCGTCGCCGGACATTGCGACGAACAGCGCCCGCACTCGGTGCAGCTGAACATGTCGAGCACCTGCTTCCAGGTGAACTGGTCGATGCGCGACGTCCCGAACGTGGTCCCGTTCTCGAGGTCCATCTTCGAGAGCGCGCCGACCGGCTCGAGCTTCTTCCAGAAGACGTTCGGCAGCGACGTAATGACGTGAAAGTGCTTGGCCGTGGGCAAGAAGTTGAGGAACGTGAGAATGACCAGGTTGTGCACCCACCACGCCACGTTCCCGAGTGGCACGGCGCTCGGGCCGAGCAGCCGGGAGAGCGTGTAGGACACCGGCTCCCACATCGCCTCCGTCGGCGGCGTACCGTGCGCCACGATCCGGCCGGCGTCGTACACCAGGCCCGACGTCCCGATCGTCGCGATGAAGCAGAGGATCAGGTACGCCTCCCAGTGCGCGTGGCTGCGCTGGCGCTGCTCGGCGGGCAGATATCCGAAGAGTCGCGGCGGGTGCGTGACGAGCCAGCGCGTCAGCGCGACCGCGATGCACACGACGACGATCGTCTCGAGGCAGTCGCGCAGCAGCGAGTACGGCTTCCCGAGCAGGCTCGGACCGAGCCCGGGCAGATAGAACTCGGGCACGTACGCGCGGGCGAACATCGTCAGCACCTGCGCGCCCAGGACCGTGAACGCCCAGAAGATGAAGAAGTGCATCCACCCGGCGGTGCGCTCCTTGACGATCGCCACCTCGGGCCGGACGAACTTCTTCTGGCCGAAGAAGAAGAGCCCGACGTTGCGCAGGCGCTCCGGGAGCCGGTCGAAGGTGGGCATCCCCTTGGCGGCCAGGAGGAGGCCGACTCGCCCGTACATCTGGTAGGCGAAGTAGCCCAAGCCGGCCACGAGGCAGAGGGTGAACACGGCGGCGCTCAGCATGGCCCCCGATTACTCAACCCGCGGAGGGCATGCAAACGTGCGGCGGGATGTGGGTTGCGGACTCCGATCGCCCCGCCCGCGCCAATCGCGTATACGGTGCCGCCATGTCGGTCGTCGGTCGCGCGGGCCGCCTCCTCGGGGTGGCCGGGACGCTCGCGGTCGCGCTCCTCGCGTGCGGTCCGAGCGCGCCCGTCGCCATCGTCCGCACGACGGCCGGCACGGTCGAGGTCGCGCTCGAGGTCGCGGCCACGGACGAGGCCCGCGCCCGGGGCCTGATGTACCGCACCGACCTCGCCGACGGCCACGGCATGCTGTTCGTCTTCCCGACCGCGGCCGTGCACGACTTCTGGATGAAGAACACCCTCATCCCGCTCGACATGATCTGGATCGGCGCCGACCGGCGGATCGTGGGCATCCGTGCCGCGACGACCCCGCTGTCGACGACGCCGATCGGCATCGGCGCGCCGGCGCTCTACGTCCTGGAGGTCCCGGGCGGGTTCGCCGCCCGGCACGGCATCGCGCCCGGGAACGAGATCGTGCTCCGCGGCGTGCCAACCTCCTAGCGAGCGGGACCGCGGGCCCCCCCTTGCGGAGGGCGGACCCACGACCCCCGGCGCGCTCCACCGACTCGTTCGTCCGCGCGCGGTCAGAGCAACCGCGCCAGGTATCCGTCCGTGCACGTCCGAACGCGGCGCGCGCGCTCGTCGGGGTCCTCTTCGACCACCCGCTCGTCGGGCGTGATCTTGAAGAGCGGCTGTCCCTTGCGGACGACGACCCCGTTCGGCACGAGCACGTCGTCGACCGTGCCCGCGAACGGCGCCACCACCTTGTTGAACATCTTCATGACCTCGATGATGTAGAGGGTGTCGCCTTTGGCAAAGTGCGACCCCTTGCTCACGAACACCGGCAGGTGGGGCGCCTCCTGCGCGTAGTACGTGCCACCCATCGCCGCCACGATCTCGTCCGCCTTGGTCGCCGGCGGCGGAACGAGGACCTTCCGCATGGCGTCCTGGAGCTTCGGGTCGAGCAGCCGCTCGGGGATGCGAACCGTGAGGTCGTCCGCCAGTGTGAGATCGTAGAACCCGACCTTCGCACCGATGAGGGGGAGCAGCGCCAGAATCTCGAGCCCGAGCTGGTGCCCCAGGTGCGCGGCGCGCACGCGGTCCCAGGTGACCGGGTCGAGGCCGAAGTGGGGCCGCTCGCCGCCGAGCGTGCGGTCGAGCTCGACCCACGGGGTCTCCGGCGGGACGCGCGCCGCGAGCCGCCCGTAGAACCCGAGGGCGGTCTCGAGCATCTGCCGGTCGTAGTCCCAGATGCGATGCGCGGCGGCGGTGTGCGGCGTGTCGAGGTTGAGCAGGCGGTAGGTGTCCGCGAGGACCTCGATCGGGTTGCGTCGCCACTCGACGCGCCCATCGCCGACGGAGAAGTCGAGCCGGTGGCGACTCAGCCAGGCCGACAGGTAGTGCGGCTCGTCGAAGAGCATCCGGATCGGGCGCTCGAGCAGCGTCTCCTTGAGCGCGATCACGTTTCGCATCGCGGCCTGGGCTCCCGGCGACGCCGCCTGCATCGCGCCGCGGGCGATCTGGTGGAAGGCGTGGTCGAGGTCGATCGCCTGCGCCTCCTGCGCCAGCTCACCGACCAGCGTGAGGTACGGCACGACGAACCTGGTCGTCGGCTTGGCCCACACGTCGCGCGAGAGGAACCACGTCAGCAGGCCGTAGTGGAACTCGAGGTTGGTGGCGAGATCGAGGCCGCGAATCGTCGTGCGGCGAAGCACCTCGACCAGGCGCTCCCAGCTCTCCCGACGCGAGGCCCCCGTCGCCAGCAGCAGCGCGACGTTGGAGTCATAGGCGCCGGCCAGCCGATAGCGCATGAAGAGGCCCGTGTCGGGGTTCTTGATGCAGATGCCCTGGTCGTCGCGGATCTCCCCCGCGATCGGGTCCGACCACGAGACGATGACACCGCCGGCCGCCGGATTGAGCGCGCGATCGGTCGCGTTGAGCCGGGCCTCGACGGCCGCCACCTCGCGCTGCACGCGCACGGGCGCCGGCAGGCGCTGCTTGTGCCGGGCGAGGAGCGCCATCGCCTCCACGAGCGAGTGCACCTCGAAGCCGTCGTCGGGATTCTCGGGGTTCGCGAACCGCAGCGCGTAGCACAGCTCCGAGACGCGGTGCTCGACCTGGATGCGGGTGTTCACCTCCATGAAATAGTGGCGTTCACCGTCGACGATGCACTCGAACGTCGACGCCGAATCGAGCCGCACGGCGCGCCCGAAGCGCTCGGCCTCGGCCTCCATCCGCTCGAGCACGCGGAGGTCGGCCTCGAGGACGTGCGCCTTGGCGGTGTCACCCGCGGCGCGCGCCGCGGCGATCGCCGCCTGCAGGCCCTCCTGCGTGACCGAGACCTCGACGAGCTTCTGCTCGTGCATCTGCAGCGAGCAGTCGCGCCCGCCGAGCGCGATGCACCAGTCGCCGTTGCCGAGGAGCTGGATCTCGTTGTGGCGCGTCTCCTCGACGTTGAGCTCGAGCAGCATGTTCTTGTTGTCGCCGACGCCCGCCGCCTTGACCTCGCTCAGCACCTCGCGCACGAGCGCCGGCACCCGGGCGGCGTCCGAGAAGATGCGCTGCCCCTTCCCGCCCCCGCCGCCGATGGCCTTCAGCCGGAACCGGCGCCCCGGCTGCTCGGCGAGGAGCCGCTCGGCCTCGTGGCGCAGCGTGTCCCCGAGCTCCTCGATCGAGAACAGGTCCACGTGCTGGCGATACGACGCAGCGAGCAGGGCCTCGGCGAGGGCCTCGAGCGGGGCGGACGCGGGCCACGGCCCCTCGAGGCCGTGCTCCCGCGCGCAGCGCAGGAGCGCGTCGCGGTCGTGGTACTTCCGCAGCAGCGTCCGCACGGTGGCGTCGTTGAGGCCGGGCGTGACCGAGACGCGCTGCTCGATCGCGGTCCGCTTGGCCTCGTCCTTCGCGCCCGCCGCGCGCTGCGTGTACGAGCACGGGCCGATGAAGCCGATCCCCGCCTCCTCGAGAGTGCGCACGAAGTCCGCGTCCTCCGCCATGAAGCCGTAGCCGGCGAAGACCCAGCCGTACCCGTGCTCGCGGCAGATGCCGATGATCTGCCGCACCCGCTCGACGCGCTCCTCCCGGGTCGCCCCGCTGTAGTCGGGTACGGCGTGGACGCGCGCGGGATCCATGTCGCGCAGCTCGGGCGAGAGCGCGCGCGGGAAGACGATGCTGTCCTTCTCGGACAGGAGCATGCCGACCTGCGGAACCCCCAGCTCGCGGAAGACGTCGATCGCCTCCTTGCGGATGGGACCACGGCAGACGATCAAGATCGCCATGTCGTCGCACGCGAAGGACCGCACCCAGGGGGAGCTCGCACCGCCGAGCCGGCGGTCGCGATGGACGAGCGAGCTGCTGGCGGACGCGGACACGGGCTGCGGCGTGCTCATCAGTGGAACTCTCGCTGGACGGACTGCATCGGGCCCACCTCGTAGTGGCGGAGCAAGAACTCGAGGTTGCGACCGAGGACGCCGCGCAGGTCGGCCGGCATGACGATCTCCGAAATCGATCCGAGGGTGAGGGCTTCGCGGGGGTTCATGAGCTCGCGCTCGTAGCGCTGGTTGAACTCCGTCTCGCGGGCCCGCAGCCACTCCGCCGCCTCGGCCTGGGGCATGCCCTGTCGACGCTTCTCGGCTGCCTCGTCGCGGACCTGCTTCAGCTCCTGCTTGTAGACGAACTCCTTCCCGGCGGTCCCCATCACCGCGACGCGGGTGGTCGGCAGGGCGAGCACGATGTCGGCGCCGGTGGCGTAGCTGTTGAAGGCGGCGTAGGCCCCGCCGAACGCGTTGCGCAGGATGAGCAGGATGCGCGGCGTGCGGATGTCGATGATGGCGTCGAGCATGGCGCGACCCGCCTGCACGATGCCGCGGCTCTCCTGGTCGCGCCCGGGAAGGAAGCCCGTGGTGTCCTCGATGAACACGACCGGCGTATTGTAGATGCTGCAGAACCGAACGAAGCGGGAGATCTTGTAGGCGGCATCGACGTCGATCTGCCCGCTCGCCACCGAGCTGTTGTTGGCAACGAAGCCGACGACGTTGCCGTTCAACCGCCCGAAACAGGTGATCGCGTTGCGTGCGCGGTCGGGCTGAATCTCGAAGTAGTCGCCGTGATCGCAGAGGCGCTCGATGATGATCGACACGTCGACCGGCGTGTTGAAGCCCGTGGGCGATCCGAACGCCTTGCGCAGCAGCGTGTCGATCTCGGTGGTGCGCCGGTCGATCGGGTCGGAGGTGCGCTCGTACGGCGGCGCCTCCTTGTTCGAGCTGGGGAGGTAGCTGAGCAGCCGCTCCGCCGTGCGCAGCGCGGCGACCTCGTCGGAGACGGTGAGGTCGGCGACGCCGCTCGCGCCGTGCACCTTGGGCCCGCCGAGGTCGTCCGGCGTCACGTCCTCGCCGAGCACGCTCTTGATGACGCCCGGCCCGGTCAGCCCGAAGAACGTGTTCGCCGGCTGGATGACGAAGCTGCCCTGGCGCGGCAGGTACGACCCCCCACCGGCGTTGAAGCCGAACATGCACATGATGCTCGGCGCCACGCCGCTGATCCGTCGCAACGCCGTGAACGCCTCGGCGTACCCGTCGAGGCCGCCGACGCCCGCCGGCACGAACGCGCCGGCGCTGTCGTTCATACCGATGAGCGGGATGCCGCGCTCGCCAGCGAGATAGATCAGGTTCGCGAGCTTGCGGCCGTTGGTGGCGTCCATCGAGCCGGCGCGCACCGTGAAGTCGTGCCCGTAGAGCGCGACGTCGCGGCCGCGGATCTGGATGACGGCCGTCACCAGCGACGCGCCGTCGAGGTTCTGGCCCCAGTTCTGGAAGAGGATGGTGGGCCGCGAGCCCTGGTCTTGGAGGACCCCGATGCGCTCCCAGACCGTCATCCGGTCCCTGGCGTGCTGGCGGAGGATCTGGATCGGGCCCGACGCGGCGTAGGGCTTGCGACGCAGCTCCTCGCCGTCGCGGACGGCCTGGTCGTACGGGCCGAGCCCCTCCGCCGGGGTGGCCGGACCGGACGCTCCCTCCGCCAGGGGGTCGTCGAGCGTGGGCGCCACCGGCGACGCGAGCCGGCCGAGCGGGGCCGCCGGCGCCGGGCTGACCTTCTGTGTCGTCGTCTTCGCTTTCGCCATCGAGCCTCGTCCGGGCGGCAGCGGCCGCCATCGGACCCTCTTTCCTAGAGGGCCGGAAACAGAAACGCCAGAGCCCGCCCCCCGAGCCCGGCAGGGCCTCCCGTCCTCCCTACCGCCGCCCCACCCACCGGGACCGCTCGGGACCCCCGCCCCGCGCCGCCCTTCACCCTGGCCCGCGTCGGGGCCTGTCGGCCGCATCGCGGTCTTGTAGCCGCCGCGCTTCCATGTTAGGTGCCCCCGGTTACTCACGCGATGAGCTCGGCGTTCGTTCCAAAGAAGGTGTTCCTCACCAAGGGTGTCGGGCGCCACCGCGAGAAGCTCTCGAGCTTCGAGATGGCGCTCCGGAGTGCCGGGATCGCGCAGTTCAACCTCGTGCGGGTGTCGTCGATCTTCCCCCCCCATTGCAAGCTCATCTCCCCGAAGGAAGGAGGAAAGCTGCTCAAGCCCGGGCAGATCCTCCACGTGGTGATGAGCGAGAACGCCACCAACGAGCCGCACCGCCTGGTCGCGGCCTCGGTCGGCGTCGCAATCCCCAAGGACCGCTCGCAGTATGGCTACCTCTCCGAACATCACAGCTTCGGCCAGACCGACGACAAGGCCGGTGATTATGCGGAGGACCTGGCCGCGACCATGCTGGCGACGATCCTCGGAGTCGATTTCGACTCCAACACCAGCTACGACGAGCGGAAGGACATCTGGCGGATGAGCGACCGGATCGTCGTCACCCGCAACATCACCCAGTCCGCCTTCGGGGACCGGGACGGGCTGTGGACATCGGTCGTTGCCGCAGCGGTCTTCGCCGAATAGCGCCGCGAAGGCGGTGACGCCTCGCTTCTCACTCGAGGAGACTACTGCGCTCGAGGCGAGGCTCGTGGCCGCCCTCGGCCGGCGCAAGAAGCCCATCGCGAGCGCCGACGTGCTGCGGGCCGCACGCGTCGAGCGTGAGGAGCGCGAGGTCGCCCTCGCCGTCCTCACCGACCTCGAGGCCCGCGGCATCCTGGTGCGGTCGCGGGGCGACCGCTGGGTGTCGGCCGAGAGCCTGGGGCTCGTCGCCGGGCGTCTCGAGGTGAACCCGGCCGGCTTCGCCTTCTGCCGTCCCGACGACCCCGAGGCCGCCGACGTCTACGTGCCCGCCAAAGCCGTCCGCCCGGCCATGCACCGCGATCGCGTGCTGGTCCAGATCGATCGCACGCAGCGGCGCGCCCGGCCCGAGGGCAAGGTCAGCCGGGTCCTGGCGCGCGCCTACACGGAGGTCGTCGGCGTGTTCCACGGCGGCCGCGGCGCCGGCGTCCTGGTGCCGCAGGAGCAGCGCCTCACCATCCCCATCGTCGTCCCTCGGGGCGGACAGCAGAAAGCGACCGACGGGGACCTGGTCCTCGCCGAGTTCTCCAAGTACCCCGGCAAGGCCGGCGACGCGGAGGCGAAGATCGTCCGCGTCCTCGGCCCGGCCACCGACCCGCGCGTCGAGAGCGAGGGCGTCATCCTCGCCCACGGGCTGCCGCTCGAGTTCCCACCCGACGTGGCGGCGGCGGCCCGGCGAGTCCTGCAGGTCGTCCCGCCCGACGCCGTCGCCGGCCGCCTCGACCTGCGCGGCATGCCGCTCGTCACGATCGACGGCGAGAACGCCCGCGACTTCGACGACGCGGTCATGGTCGAGCCGCTCGGCACCGGGTTCCTCCTCACGGTGGCGGTGGCCGACGTGGCCTACTACGTCCCCGCGAACGGCCCACTCGACCTCGAGGCCCGCACGCGCGGCACCAGCGTCTACTTCCCCGACCGCGTCGTGCCGATGCTGCCCGAGGCCCTCTCGAACGGCATCTGCAGCCTCAAACCGAACGAGGACCGCCTCTGCAAAGCCGTGCGCCTCGAGTTCGACGCGCGCGGGCGGCTCCTGGGTGCCGCATTCCACGACGCGATCATGCGCAGCATGGCGCGCCTCACCTACACGCAGGTGCGTCAGGTGTTGGTCGACCGCGACCCGCAGGTCCGCAGCCGGTTCGCGCCGCTCCTCCCGCACCTCGAGCGCGCCGAGTCGCTCGCCCGCCAACTCATCGCCCGCCGCCGCCAGCGCGGCGCGCTCGACTTCGACCTGCCCGAGGCCGAGATCGTCCTCGACCTGCGCGGGCGCCCCGAGAACATCGTCCGCGCCGAGCGCTCGATCGCGCACCAGATGATCGAGGAGTTCATGCTGGCGGCCAACGAGGCCGTGGCGCGCGAGCTCGCGCGGCGCAAGCTCCCCCTCCTCCACCGCGTCCACGAGCCGCCCGATGCCGACAGCGTGCGCACGCTGCAGCGCTTCCTCGAGGGTCTCGGCCTCCGCCTCGAGCTCACCGAGGGCGCGGTCACGTCCCGGGCGCTGCGCGAGGTCCTCTCGCAAGCCGCCGGCCGGCCCGAGGAGCGCCTGGTGAACACCGTCGTCCTGCGCTCGCTCAAGCAGGCGCGCTACGCGGCCGACGCCCTCGGCCACTTCGGCCTCGCCACCGAGTACTACGCGCACTTCACGTCGCCCATCCGGCGTTACCCGGACCTCGTCACCCACCGGCTCCTCGACGTCGCGCTCCGCAACGTCGGGCGGCCGCCGCAGGACGTGGTCGCGATCGCCGCGGAGGCCTCTCGCTGCGAGCGGGTCGCGCTCGAAGCCGAGCGCGAGATCGTCCAGCTCAAGAAGGTCCAGTTCATGCGCGACAAGGTGGGCCAGGAGTTCGCGGGGTTCGTGAGCGGCGTCGTGCCCTTCGGCTTCTTCGTCGAGATCACGCAGTACTTCGTCGAGGGCCTCGTCCACGTGAACACGCTCACCGACGACTACTACGAGCACGTCGAGGCGCAGCACCTCCTGCGCGGCAAGCGCACCAAGCGGACGTTCCGCGTCGGCGACGCGGTCACCGTCCAGGTGGCCGGGGTCTCGGTCGAACGACGGCAGATCGACTTCACGCTCGCCGGGCAGCCGCCGGCCGAGGAGAAGCCGGCATGGCGCAAGCGCTCGCGGCGCTCCTGACCCTGGTCCTGGCGTCCGCCGCCGCGGCGCGCGGTGCCGAGGCCGACCCCACCCGTCGCAGCCTGGTCGTCCAGGCCGTCGAACGCGCCGGTCCGGCCGTCGTCAACATCTCGACCGAGCAGGTGACCGAGCGGCGCGGCTCGCCCTTCCCCTTCCCCGAGGACCCCGCGTTCGAGGAGTTCTTCGGCCAGTTCTTCGACGCCCGCCCGCGCCGGTTCACGACCACCAGCCTCGGGTCGGGCGTGCTCGTCGAGGCCGACGGCACGATCCTCACCAACGAGCACGTCGTCCTGCGCGCGAGCAAGATCCACGTGACGCTCGCCGACGGGCGCGAGCTGGAGGCGAAGCTCGTCGGCGCCGACGCCGACGCCGACCTCGCCGTGCTGCGCGTCAAGGGGACCGGGGACTTCCCGCACGTCGCCCTCGGCACCTCACGTGACCTGATGATCGGCGAGACCGTGATCGCGATCGGCAACCCCTTCGGCCTCTCGCACACCGTGACGACGGGCGTGGTGAGCGCGGTCGGGCGGTCGGTCCAGAACGGCGACCGCGCCTACACCGACTTCATCCAGACCGACGCCTCGATCAACCCGGGCAACTCGGGCGGCCCGCTGCTCAACATCGCGGGCGAGCTGATCGGCATCAACACGGCGATCTTCGGCAAGGCGCAGGGGATCGGCTTCGCGATTCCCGTCGACCGCGCCCGCCGCGTGCTCAAGGACCTGGTCTCGTACGGCGAGGTGCGGCGCGCGTGGGTGGGTCTCGTCGTCCAGGACCTGACGCCGCAGCTCGCCGACCACTTCGGCACGAGCCGCGGCGTGGTCGTGGCCGAGGTGGAGCCGAAGAGCCCCGCGGCGAAGGCCGGCGTCGAGCGCGGCGACCTCGTCACGCGCGTCGACGGCCGCGAGGTGCGCTCGCGCGACGAGTTCGACGATCTGGTCGAGAACCACGCCGCCGGAGAGACGCTCACCCTCGCCGTGCGCCGCGACGACCGCGACCGGGACGTGCCGATGACCGCCGCGGCGTTCCCCGACGCCGATTCCGACGACCTCGCCTGGCGGCTCCTCGGGCTCGCGCTCGAGCCGAAGGGCGAGGACCTCGTCGTCACCCGCATCCGCTCGGGCAGCCCAGCGGCGCGCATCGGCGTCGAGCGCGGCGATCGGCTCCTCGGGCTCGGCGGCGCGCCGCTGCGCTCGCAGGCCGAGTTCCGGCGCAAGATGATCGAGGTGCGCACCAAGCGCGGCGTGCTGCTCTCGATCGGCCGCGGGCCCTATCAGTACAACATCAACGTCCCGCTGGCCCGCGAGTAACCCGTGCCGGCACACGCCGCGGCCCGGCGCGGGCCGATGCCGTGGTTCACACGCGGCGACCTGGACGGCTTCTTCGGTCTCGCGCTCGACAACCTCGTCCAGCTCCTGCTGATCGACGGGCTGTGCCGCACCGTGCTCGGCATGCCCGCCGATCTGCTCTACGGCCGCGTGCTCCCGGGGGCGGCGATGTCGCTGCTCGTCGGCAACGTGTTCTACGCCTGGCAGGCGCGCCGGCTCGCCGCGGCGACGGGCCGCCACGACGTCTGCGCGCTCCCCTACGGCATCAACACGGTCTCGCTCTTCGGCCACGTCTTCCTCGTGATGCTGCCGGCGAAGCTCGCGGCGCAGGCCGCGGGGGCACCCGACCCGGTGCGCGTGGCGTGGCAGGCGGGCCTGATGGCGTGCCTCGCCTCGGGGTTGATCGAGCTCGGGGGTGCGCTGGTGGCCGAGCGCATCCGGCGCGCGACGCCGCGCGCGGCGCTGCTCTCGACGCTCGCGGGGATCGCCCTCGGCTTCATCGCGCTCGGTTTCCTGTTCCGCGCCTTCGCGCGCCCGATCGTCGGGCTCACCACGCTCGGCATCGTGATGCTCACCTATTTCGGGCGCGTGCGCTTCCGCGGCGGGCTCCCCGGCGGGCTGGTGGCGATCGGCGCGGGGACCGCGCTCGCGTGGGCGACCGGAATCGCGCCCGGCCACACGAGCCCCGGCGGCGCGGCGCTCCACCTGCCCGCCCCGGTGCTCGGCGACCTGCTCGCCAGCGTGCGCTACCTCGTCCCCTACCTCTCGGTCATCATCCCGATGGGACTCTTCAACGTCGTCGGCTCGCTCCAGAACATCGAGAGCGCCGAGGCCGCCGGCGACCGCTTCCCGACCGCTCCGTCGCTGGCGGTGAACGGCGTCGGCAGCGTGGTCGCGGCGGCGTTCGGCTCGTGCTTCCCGACCACGATCTACATCGGCCATCCGGGCTGGAAGGCGATGGGCGCGCGCGCCGGCTACTCGGTGCTGAACGGCGTGTTCGCGACCGTCGTCTGCCTCACGGGCACGCTCGCGCACATCGCGTGGGCGGTGCCGGTCGACGCCGGGATGGCAATCGTGCTGTGGATCGGCATCGTCATCACGGCGCAGGCGTTCCAGGCGACGCCCCGTGCGCACGCGCCCGCCGTCGTCATGGGGCTGTTGCCGGGCGTCGGCGCGTGGGGCGCGCTGATGGCGAAGAACGGGCTGCGCGCAGCCGGCGTCGGCATGCCGGGCGGCCCGCCCTTCTCGCCCGCGCTCGTGCAGGCGTTCGCGGCAAGCGACACGTGGATCCACGGCGCCTTCGCGCTCGAGCAGGGCTTCATCTTCACCGCCACGATCCTCGCCGCCGCGACGGTGGCGACGATCGAGCGACGGTTCGCGCGCGCCGGCCTGTGGTGCGCGGCGGGCGGGGTGCTCTCCGCCGCCGGCCTCATGCACAGCTATCGCTGGACGCCGGGCGACACGGCCGTCGCGCTGGCACCGGCGTGGGAGTGGGCGGCGGGCTACGCGATCATGGCCGCGCTGCTGCTGGCCGCGCGGTGGATCACGGTCGAGAGCGACGGGCACTGACGCCCGCGAGCGGCGGTCCGGCACCCCGCGGGATACTCCCACCGCGTGCGGTTCGGCGGCCGGTTACTTGACTCGCGAGCCCGCGGCGCGATAGCGGCACGACCCTATGATGCCGTGGTCAACATGCGTGCTCCACGCTACGACGCTCGCGCTCGGGGTGCTCGCGGCGTCCGCAGATGCCGCCGTTCTCTGTCAGAAGCGATCCGGCGCCGTCTTCGTGCGGACCGACTGCAAGAAGAAGGAGACCGCGATCGACCTCACGCAGTTCGGCGCCGCGCCGCCGGACACGCCCGATCAGGTGCGCGCAAAGTTCTTTGCTGGCAGCGCCTGTTCCGGAGCCGACCCACAGGAGGTCATGGTCAAGGTCGGCAACGTCTGCGTCGACGTCTACGAGGCGAGCGTGTGGAGCACGCCGACGGGCGGAACACAGTACGGCGTCGCGGCGGCGGACTATCCGTGCGGAGGCGACGGGAACGACTGCACCGGGATCTTCGCGCGCAGCGTCCCCGACGTACTGCCGGCGCGTTACGTCACGTGGTTCCAGGCACAACAGGCGTGTCGCAACTCGGGAAAACGACTGCTGACGAACGCCGAGTGGCAGATGGCGGCGTCCGGCACACCCGACCCAGGTCTGGGCGGCAACGGGACCACGTACTGCAACACGAACACGGCCGGACCGCGGAACGCGACCGCGGCGGGCGCGTGCGTGTCGAGCGCTGGAGTCCGGGACATGGTGGGGAACGTGGAGGAGTGGGTGGCGGACTGGATGCCGTTCGGGACCGGCTGCCCGGGCTGGGGGATTGGCCCCGGGGGAGGGACCTTCACCGACGACATCATGTGCATGGTGGGAGCCGACGGCACGCGTGGCCCGGGCGTGCTGGTTCGCGGCGGCTACTACAATGAAGGGACGGATGCAGGAGTGTTCACGATCCTCTCCGACTACCTGCTGCAGTATCCCGAAGATTCCCACGGGTTCCGCTGTGCGCGCTAGCGGCTGGCGCCGGTCGTGACCGACCCGCCGCCCGTCCGGCGCGTCACCCGCGACGTCGAGCCCATCGCCGTGCGCGATCTCCTCGACCGGCCGCCCCGCGCCACCGTGGCGTTCGTCGACGCCAGCAATGCTGCCGTGCTCCCCGCGCGCGCCCGGCTCGACGGCGACCATCGTCTCTTCGCGGTCGCGGCCGATGCGCCGCCCGACCTGGATCGCCGGGAGATCGTGCTCGTGATCGACGACGGGCCGTATTGGTTCCAGCTCCGCGGCGTCTCGGTGCGCGGGATCGCCACCCGCGTCGACCCGCCCGCCGGCGCGACGGCGGCGGACCTCACCTGGTACGCGATCGACGCGCGGCGCGTGCTCGCGTGGGACTACGGCGCGCTGCGCGAGGAGTGAGATGCTGCCGGCGGACGCCCCCGTCGTGGTCGACTTCCTTCGCGGCTCGATGGTCGTGCTGGTCGCCACGGTGTCGGCCAAAGGCCGGCCGTTCCTGACGCCGCTCTGGTTCGTGGCGGACGGTGGCGCGCTCTACCTCGCCACCAGCACCGCGACCTGGGCGGCGCGCAACGTCGCGGCCCAGCCACAGGTGTCGCTGCTGCTGACCGGCGAGGGGCTGGCGCGCCCGCATGAAGCCCTCCGCCTGCACGGCACAGCGACGATCCAATCGGGGTTCCCGCCGTGGCGGGTCCTCCTGCGGATCGCCGCGAAGTACTACGCGGCGCCGGCGGGGCTCGCCGTCGAGCTGTCGAACGCCATGAAGTGGGGCCTGCGGGCACGCTACCACGCCCAGGTGAAGGGCGGCGCGGGATATCTCCGTGTCGTGCCGACGGGCGGCGAGCTTCTCCGCCGGCCGTAGCGCGCGCGCCGGCGCCGTCAGCGGGTCGCGAGCGCCTGCGCGATCTTCGTCTTCACCGGCGCCATGGCGGCGCGCAGCGCCGCAAAGTGCCATCCGAACACCGACACGCGATCGACACCGGCGTCCGCGGGCGGGTAGACGTGCGAGTAGCTGAGGACGTTCGGGCCGTAGACGATCCCCTGGGACGTGTAGAGCATGATCACGCGACTCACGGCGCCGTGGATGCGCTCCGTCCAGACGACGGCCCCGGTCGCCTTTTCCGTGAGCGCCAGGTCGGCGGACACGACGGCCGAGGTCTTCGACATCGGCACCGGCAGGAGCCACAACATCACGCCGGCCGCCCCGAGCCCGAAGCTGGTCGACGTCTGGTACAGCGGCGTTTCGAGCAAGGTGCCGGAGAGCTCGTAGGCAAAGCCATCGGTCGGTCCGTCGCCCACGAACTCGACGCCCTCGAAGATGCCCGTGCCGGCGAGGTCGTCGGCGATGGCACGCGCGAAGCTGGCGGGAAACGCGTACTCCCCGTACGGCGGCGCCGCCGGCATCGCCACCACGGCGTTGCGGGTCTGGCCGCGTGCCGCCATCGCGTCGGCATTCAGGCGCACGCTCTCGTCCAGGCGCTCGAACTCGGCGGTGACGTACGGCAGCAGTGGGACGTAGGTGAGGAACAGGTGGCCGCTGGTGGTGTAGACGCGGTGCGGGCGCCCTTCCGCGAGCGTCCGCACCGCCAGCCGCCCGGCGTGCGGCGTCGGTCGGAGCGCAACGGGATCGACCCGGTAGCCGGTCGACAACGTCGCCGGTGGCGGGCAACCGGTCGTCACCACCGCGAACAGGATCAGTGTCGCAAGGCGCAGCATGGTACGGTCAGCGGCGCAGCAGCTCGGTCCCGATGACCTGCTCCGCGCGGAGCCTCTCGATCTCCTCGGTCGTCAGCCCGAGCAAGCCCGTGAGCACCTCCGCGTTGTGCTGCCCGAGGGTCGGGGCCGCGAAACGCTGCTCGCAGGTCGCGTCGGAGAAGTGGATGGGGAACTGGGGATAGCGGTGCTCCCCCACGAACGCCCGCGCCAGCGTCTTGTGCATGGCGCGGGCCTCGAGCTGCGGGTCGGCCAGCAGCTCCACGGGCTTGAGCACGGCGCCCGCCGCCACGCCGCACGACTGCAGCACCTCCATCACCGCACGCTTGTCCAGGCCGCGGGTCCATTCGCCGATCGCCGCGTCGACGGTGGGCTCGTTCGTCTTGCGCGCCGGAGCGGTGGCGAACCGCGGGTCGTCCGCCCACTGCGGCCTGCCGATCGCCCGGGCCAACGCCGCCCACTCCGCGTCGGATTCCACGGAGACCGTCGCCCACTCGTCGTCGCCCCGGCACGGGTAGGCGTTGTGCGGAGCGAAGAGCGGGTGCCGGTTGCCCATGCGACGCTGGACCTCCCCGGTCAACTGATACGCGATGATGTCCGGGCCGAGCAGGAAAGCGAGCGACTCCACCTGCGACATGTCGACGAGCTGTCCCCGGCCGTCCCGCTCCCGCTCGTGCAGGGCCAGCAGGATCGCGTACACCGCAAGAATGCCCGAGACCACGTCGGACGCGGCCATCATGTGGAAGGGGTGGTCATCCTCGTACCCGCTGACGGCCGCTGCCCCGCCGAGCTGGTCGAAGACGTACCCGAACCCCACGAAGTCCCGCCAGGGACCGGTCTGCCCGAAGGAGGACATGGAGACCATGATCAGCCGCGGATTGATCTCCGCGAGGCGCGCGTACTCCAGGCCGAGGTTGCCCATCACCCGCGGCGAGAAGTTCTCGATCACCACGTCGCTCTGCTCGACGATCTCGAGGAAGAGCCGCTTCCCGTCGGCCGACGCGAGGTCGAGCGTCACGCCGCGCTTGTTCGTGTTGCTGGCGTTGAAGACCGATCCCATCTCGTAGAAGCGGGGATCGGTCGGGTCCATGGGGTTGAACAGGCGAAATCCGTCCAGGCGCTGCATCGCCTCGATCTTGATGACGTCGGCCCCCAGGCCACCCAGGAGCGACGTCGCCGTCGGGCCGGACCGATAGTGCGAGAGGTCGACGATCCGTATGCCCGCGAGCAGGTCTCGGCTCAGCGTCGCCGCGTCGCGCCGCGCGCGCATCTCGGCGCGCTCCACCCCCAGCTCCGCCAGCACGTCCGCGGTGTGCTCGCCGAGCGCGGGCGCCGGGGTCCGGTCGGGTCGCAGCGATCGGGATCGGAAGGCGGCGCACGGCTGGACGAACTCGCCCAAGTCCGGCTGCGACACCTGTTCCAGGAAGTCGCGGGCCAGGAACTGCTCGCACACCATCATGTCCGGCGGCGTATAGGGGATCCCGGCGGGGATTCGCCGTTCCTGGGCGGCATGAAACACCTCGTCCCGCGTCTTGTCCCTCGCCCACGCGTTGGCGTCGCGCTCGAACTGCGGCCAGATCGCCCGCTTCTTCTCGATGTCGTAGATCAGCGTCGGGTCCGCCAAGAGGTCCGCGCGGCCCAGCAGCAGGCACAGGTCCTCCCACTCCCGAGCCGACAGATGGTTGAGGGCCACCCAGCCGTCCGTGGCCCGCACATACACCGACTGCATCGTGAACGAAAACCGGCGCCCGCGTATCGGGTTCCCGTACTGCTCCATGACCTGCGGGTACGAGAGCGTGTTCAGACAGGCCTCCTGCGCCGAGACGTCGACGTGCTGGCCCTTCCCGCTCGCCCGCCGCCCCCACAGCGCCGTGAGCGCCCCGATCGCGCCGTACAGCCCGGCCATGTAGTAGAAGACTGGGAACCCAACTTGAATGGGCTCCCGATCCTGCTCGCCGAAGGTCGCCATCCAGCCGCCGAGGGCGGAGACCGTGAGGTGATCCGCGCGGTAATCCCGATATGGGCCCGTCTGCCCGAAGTCGGTGACGGAGACGAGCACGATTCCCGGATCGAGACCGGCGAGCACCTCGTAGCCCAGCCCGAGCCGCTCCAGCGTCCTGGGCGCGAACGACTCGACGACCACGTCGGAGACCTGCGCCAACCGCCGGAACCGCTCCCGGCCCGGGGCGGTGCCGAGGTCGAGAGCGACGCCTCGCTTGTTCTGGTTCAGGTAGGCGTAGAGTGGGCTCGGGCGGCCATCCGCACGGCGCGAGACGTCGCCGCCTGCCGGGTCCTCGATCTTGATGACGTCGGCGCCGCCGTCGGCCAGCAGGCGGGCGCAGAACGGACCGGCCACCCCACTGCTGAGGTCGAGGACTCGCAGGTCTTGCAGGCCGGCCACCGCCGCTGCCTCAGTCCCTCACGGAACCACCCGGAATCGGAGCAGGCTCAGGTCGTCGCTCACGTCCTCGAAGTGCGCCTCGACCGGCAGGCCCTCCCGCAGCCCGTCGAGTGGACAGTCGATGGCCCCGACCACCCGGAATCCCTCCGCCATCTCGACCAGCACCACGGCATACGGGACTTTGTCGGCGAAATAGGGATGTGACGGGCGCCGCACCACGACCCAGCTGTAGATCCTGCCCGTGCCGCTCGACTTGCGCCAACCCCGCTCCAACGACCGGCAGGCCGGGCACATCGGTTGGGGAGGGAACGTGAGCGTGCGGCACTGCGCGCACTCCTGCACCAGCAGCTCGTGCCGCCGCAGACCGGCCCACCAGGGCTCGGTGTCCAGGTTGGGTTGCGGAAGCGGGCGGGGCAGCATCGCAGTGGGTTGCGCCATCGTCACCTCGCCAGGATCATCGCGCTGGTCGGCGAGCCGCACGCGCTCGTGACCAGGGAGAACTCGCAGTCCTCGACCTGCGTGGTCGACGTGCCCCGCACCTGCCGGACACCCTCCAAGATGAGGTTCCACCCGTGGATGTAGCCCTCGGAGAGCAGGCCGCCCGCGGTGTTGAGCGGCACCGTCCCCCCGAGCTGGATCTGGCCGTCCGCGACGAACGCGCCCGCCTCGCCCTTCTGGCAGAAGCCAAAATCTTCGAGCGAGGTCAGCACCCACGGCGTGAAGTGATCGTAGATCTGGGCGACGTCGATGTCGCCCGGCCCGAGGCCGCTCTTCTTCCACAGGGCCCGCGCCACGGCGACGGTCTCCTCGCTCGTCGTCATGGACTCGCGGTAGTAGTTCGTGAGGTACCACCCGGGGAACCCCATGGCCTGCACGGCGGTGTGCACGTACGCGGGTCGGGTCTTCGCACCGCGCGCACGGTCGGCCGACGTCACGACGAAGGCCACCGCGCCGTCGGTCTCCAGGCAGTAGTCGTAGCGGCAGAGCGGGTCGGCGAGCATGGGGGCGTCGAGGTAATCCCCGAGGGTCAGCTTCTTCTCCCGGAAGATGGCCGACGGGTTGCGGTTCGCGTGCGCACGGAACGTGACCGGCATGTGCGCCCACTGCTCGCGCGTCTCGCCGAACTCGATCATCCGCCGGCGGGCGAGCATCGCCGTCCACTCCCCGGGGACGACCAGGCCGTAGGGGGCGTGGAGCCCGTAGATCCACGGGAAGCGGGCAACGGCATCCGAGGTGCCGTACCGGGCCCCCGATCGCTCGTTGAGCGAGCGGTAGCCGACGACACACGCGCACTCACCCGAGCCGACCATCATCGCCGCGTGCGCCACGCAGCCGCACGGCGAGCCGCCGCCGTGCGGGACCGCGCAGTAGGACCCGATGTTCCGCAGGCCCATGGCGTTGACCACGTCGACCTGATTGGTGGCCTCCCCCTCCGAGACGACGAGCCCGTCGACGTCGTCCGCGCCGAGGCCGGCATCGTCGAGCGCCGCCGCGATGGCCTCGACCGCGAGCCGCTGCTCGCTGCGGCCCGAGTTGGTCGAGAACTCCGTGGCGCCGATGCCGACGATCGCCGTCTTGCGGGTGCGCGTGTCCGTCATCTCACTGCGCCCGAGGCTTGTAGCCCGCCCCGGTGCCTTCCCGGTAGCGGAAGACCGTCCGGCTGTCCTTGATGCACAGCTCCCGCTCCTGGTTGCGGAAGTACTTCTCGACCGTCACCTGGTGTCCCTCGCCGACCCGGAAGGTCTTCGGGACGATCGACACGAGCTTCTCGTTCACGAAGACCCGGTCGCCAGGGCGCAGCGGCACGTAGCACTCGACCGCGTAGTCCGTGGCCAGCAGGCGGTTGCCGGGCAGCGGCGTGCGCAGGAAGAGCGTGGCATTCTCGTCCTTCTTCTCCATCCAGTCCGGGCGCCACACCCGGTGCTCGGTCGTGAGCACCACGACCCCCCACGGCGCGATGCGCCCACCCCAGCGGGTCTGCCGGCCGAACTCGTCGCTCCAGTAGAGGGGGTTCGGGTCCTGGATGCCCTCGACGAAGTGCTCGATGTGCTCCACGTCGACGGGATACGGCTCCTCGATCGGCTCCGTCTCCCTGCCGATCCACTGCATGCCCTCTTCCACCGTGCCGATGACGTAGACCAGCCCGGAGGGATCCGTCTCTGTCTTCGCGTCCTGCATCGCTGCCCCCCTCAGGCCGAGCGCCGCGCCGGCAGGACGACCGTGGCGGTCCCCGCCGTCACCTTCTCCGCGTCCTGCTTGTCGAGCCACACGTCGAGGTCCACCAGGTGCTCGCCGTGCTCGACGCGCTTGCCGGTGACGATGCCCCGCGCCGTCACGGTGTCGAACCGCACGATCGGGCGCCCCATGCGGTACTTGATCCGCCGGGGCACCGCGTTGGCGCCGGCCCACGCGCACACCACGCGCTGGAGCAGGCCGTGCTGCCACGTCGCGTTCATGAAGATGTCCGGCAGGCCCTGCGCGCGGGCGTACTCCACGTCGTGATGGCCCGGGTACCAGTCGTGGTGCGACGACGCGATGAAGAGGAACTGCGTGTGGCTCAGCGGCCCGATGCGGATCGGCGGGATCTCCTGACCCACCTCCACGTCCTCGAACCAGGTGTTGCTCACGGGCGGCAGCGGCATCGACGATCTCCTCTGGGTGTCGCCTAGAACGGCAGCGAGTACAGCTCGTCCATCGGGATCGGGTCCTTGTCGAGCATCTCCTCGGCGACGATCTTCTCGTGGTACTGGCTGTTGCCGAGCGTCTGCTGAAGCTGCTTGGCCCAGCGCACGAACGGCGTCGTGCGGGCATCCACCGTCGCGCCGAGGCCGCCGTGGAGCTGCGTGGCGATCTGCGTGGCGTACACGGCGGAGTAGCCGACGAAGGCCTTGGCCGCCGAGACGGCGGCGCGGCTCGGCAGTCCCTCGTCGATGAGCCAGGCCGCGTAGTAGCCCATGTACTCGCCCATGAGGTTCTTGGCCCACGCCGTGGCCAGGTACCCCTGCACCGCCTGGAACGCGCCGATGGGCTTGCCGAACTGCACCCGCGTGTTCGAGTAGTCCACCCCCAGCTCGTTGGCGCGCTCGGCGAGCCCCGTCATGTAGCCGCAGAGGATGGCCGTGGCCGACTGCACGACGGAGTCGACGATCGGCCAGGCCTGGTGCACCGGGCCGACGACGTGCTCGGGCGCCACGCGCACGTTCTCGAGGATCACCCGCGCCTGCGGCTGCTCGGCGAGCGTGGTCTGCGGGACGTACCGCACGCCGGGCGCATCGCGCTCCACGAGGAACAGCGTGAGGCCCTGCCGCAGATCGGCGCCGGCCTGCGTGCGCGCCACGACGAGCAGGACGTCCGACTGCTCGGCGAACTCGACGAACCACTTGGTCCCGCTGAGCACCCACGCGCCGCCGTCGAGCCGTGCGGTCGTCTTCACGGTCTGGGCGTTCGGCAGCGCCGTCCCCTCGACGAAGGCGAACGCGACCAGCAGCGTGCCAGCGGCGATCTGCGGCAGGAACTTCTCCTTCTGCGCCGCGCTGCCGCCTTCGAGGATGGCCCGGCCGCTCAGCAGCACCGTCGAGAGGAAGGGTCCGGGCAGCGCGACGCGGCCCATCTCCTTCATGAGGAGCGTGACGTCGAGGTTCGTGAACCCGAGCCCGCCGTACTCCTCGGGGAAGACCGCGCCGGTCCAGCCCATCTCGGCGATCTTGGCCCACAGCGGCTTCGAGTACCGCTCCGGGAGCTGCTCCCATTCCCGGATCGTGGGGATCGGGCACTCCTGCGCGAGGAACTCCCGCGCCGTCCTCACGATCAGCTTCTGCTCGTCCGTCAGCTTGAGGTCCATCGGCTCACCCTCGGGGCAGGCCCAGCCCCTGCTGGGCGATGATCTTGCGGTTCAGGTCCACGCCGCCCGCGCCGGACCAGGCATGGCCCGCCCAGCCGTACTCGGCGGCCCACCAGCCGTCGAGGAGCCGGTCCTCGCAGTCCTTGGTGAGGAAGCCGTGCGCCCGCATGACGTCGAGGGCGAGGTCCGCCTTCTCCCAGCTCATGAGCGCGGCCCACATCTTGGACGCCGACGCCTCCAGCGTGGGCACGTAGTCCTTGTCCGCGGCACGCGAGCCGGCGACGAGCTGCAGCATCTTGCCGGCCTCGATCTGGATCTTCATGTGCGCCAGCGCCTGGCGGACGGCGGGGTCGTCGGTCGGGCGATCGCCGTCGAACTCGGCGGTGCGCACCCACTGGACGAACCGCTCGAACGGCTCGGAGACGTAGCGGAAGTTGATCATCGTCGAGCGCTCGCGCGCCAGCGCCTCCATGAGGTAATCCCACCCCTTGCCGCGCTCGCCGACGAGGTACCGCTTCGGCACGCGCACGTCGTCGAGGATGACCTCACAGGTCTTGAGCCCGTTCATCATGACCATCGGCAGGATCGTGATCCCCGCCAGTCGGTTGTCGATCATGAGGATGCTGAGGCCCTTGTGCTTCGGAAGCTGCGGCTCCGTGCGCACGAGGGTCCACATGTAGTCGGAGACGTCCGCGCACGTGATGAAGCGCTTCGTGCCGTTCACGACGAAGCAGTCCCCGTCCTCGACCGCCCGCGTCTGCACGGCCGCGATGTCGTTGCCCGCGTCGGGCTCGCTGTACGAGATGGAGAAGCGGATGTCGGCCTTGACGACCTTGGGCAGGAACTCGCGCTTGAGCTCCTCGGAGGCCTGTCGCAGGAGCGTGTTGCCGACGACGCCGACGAGGTACGTGAACGTGAGCGCCGGGCCGGGGGCGTTCTGGTGGTGCAGCTCGTCGAGCAGGATGTACTCGTTCATCGGGACGGGGTTCTCTCCCCGCCCGCCGTACTCCTTCGGAAACGCCAGGCCGATCCAGCCCCGCTCGGCCATCTTCTTGAGGAACGCGTTCTCGAGCGGCACCAGCTCCTCGGGCACCTCGGGGTGGATCTTCAGCTCCTCCGCCAGGTTCTCCGTGACGAACCGGCGCACTTCCATGTGGAAGGCCTGCTCCTCGGGCGTGTAGCGGAAGTCCATGTGCTCCTCCCTCCAGACTCGTTGCGCGGATAACAGCCACGGATCGCATCTCGCAAGTATTCGCGAGATGGACAGGACGGGGACACCATGTTAATCGACGCTGCATAAAGAATGCACATGCGGCGCCCCGTCCCGGGCAAGCGTTCAGGCGCCGCGCTTCTTCGTCACGGCGGTCGAGCGGGAGCGCTTCCGCTGCGCGATCACCGCCCCGTCGTGGACGACCGCCCGACGCGCCGGCTTCACACCGCGCGGCAGGCACGCCGCCAGGAGCCGACTGACGTGCGCGGGGTGATACGCGACGCCGAACTCCCGCTTGATCACCACCGCCACCCGTCTGGTCGTCCAGCGGTCGTTCGGAAACCCGTGTGCGCGTGCCCCGCGGGCGAGCACCCGGGGGAGCCGCTCGCGTTGCTGCGTGGTCAGCTTCGGTGGCCGGCCAGGTATCGGCTTCGCCGCGAGACCCGCTGGTCCGTGACGCCGCGCGGCCTGCCGCCAGCGCCAGACCGCACTGATCGATGCCCCCACCCGCTCTGCCGTCCTCGCCAGCGAGTGGCCGCCGTCCAACAGCCGGATCGCCCGCCGGCGGCGGCGTTCCAGCTCCAGGGCCGTCCCCGCCGGGCGCATGCCGGCGCCATACCACGGACGGGCACGAGTCGCATTACTTCCGCACGGCGCTGGCGCGCGCCGCCGGGGCACGGCGATCCCACCGCCGACACGACGCCGCCGAACCCAGCGGCAGGACGGGGACCTCGCGTTCGGCACCGCGCACCGCGGCCAGAAGCTGGGCGCGCACGCCGCCGATGGCACGCACCACCTCCGGCCGCCGCCCGAGCGCGTCGACGAGCGCATCGAGCCCCGTGCCGACCAGACCGAGCGCGGCCTCCACCCGGCGCCCGAGCCGCACGGCCGGGGCCTCTCGACGCGCGGGCGCATCGACGAGCGCCCGCCGCAACCGCACGAGAACGCGGGTCCGATCCACCGTCAGGCCCACGACACGCGGCAGGAGCAGCAGCTGCTCGCCGGGCGGCAGCTCGAGGAGCACGTCGACCTGCCCGGCGCGGAGCAGGCCGTCCTTGTAGGCCTCCCAGACGTCGGGCGCCGCCAGCGCCCAGCGCCGGGCCGCAGCGTGCCGCGGTCGCCCGCCGTCGACGGGCCGCTTTCCGTCCCGGCGCGGCGTTGCCGCCGGCGTCCCCGGAATCACGCCTCCCTGCTCTCCACCGTCCGTGGCCATTCCACACGCTCCGCCGGGCTCCATCCCGGGTATCCCGCACAGAAGGGTCGGGAGTATGCAGAAGACACGACGACGCGTCCACCCCCGCCGCGACCCGCACGCGTCACTGCCGCGTGCGCACCTCGAGGGGCACGGCGCCCACGGCGCCGCCGGACGACAGGAGCCGGAAGTGGTACACGCCCGGTCCCGGAAACTCGACGTTCGTCAGCTGGTAGACCACCTGCACGCTCCCGGCGGCGGCGGCGCGTACGGGGGCGAGGGCGAGCAGCGGCTCGCCCTCCGGGCTCTCGAGCAGCACCTGCGCCTCGCCCGGCCCGGGGAAGCGGCACTTGAGAAAGACCGCGAGCTGCGGGTGGCGCATCGGAAACTGCGTCGCCCAGATCACGTCGAAAAGCCCGTAGAGCGTGATCTTGCCGTGCGGGTCCGCGGCGGTGGCGTCGCAGGTGAGGAGCGCGATCAGCTCGGGCGCGGCCATGGTGGCGACGCGGACCGCTACCGCGCCGCCAGACCGGCCGGGTCCTCGCAGGCCTCGGGGGTCACGACCGTGGCCGGCCCGAACTTCGCCTCGAGCGGCGCACGGATATCCGCGGCCTTGCCCACGACCACGATCTGCACCGTCTCCGGCGCCGGCATCCGCGCCGCGGTCACCCGCTGCACCTCGGCGGGCGTGAGCGCCTCGACCCGCTCGCGATAGGTCTCGAGCTCGTCGGCGGCAAGCCCCTGGAACTCGATCTCCGCCAGCCGCGCCGCCAGGGCGTCCGGGGTCTCGAGCTTGAGCGGGAACTGCCCGCGCAGGAACGTCTTGATCTTGCGCAGCGCCGCGGCCTCGGGGGCGCGGCTGCGAAACCCACCCTCGACGTCGAGCGCGAGCGCCAGCGTCTCGACCGTGGTCGGGCTCTTGGTGAACGTCCCGAGGCGGAAGTCGCCGCCGGTCATGCGCGCCGAGTACGTGCTCCACGCGGCGTACGTGAGGCTGCGCTTCACGCGCAGCTCCTCGATCAGCTGCGACGTGAACCCGCCGCCCAGGATCGCGTTGCCGACGGTGGCGGCGACGTAGTCCGGATCGGCCCGTCGCAGCGACAGGTTGCCGAAGCGGATCTGCGCCTGCGTCGCGTCGGGCTTGTCGACGACGAGGAGCCGGCGCTGCGTGTGCGGCGATGGCACGGGCGCGCGCGCGGGCACCGCGTCCTTGCCCGGCCGCCACGTCGCGAAGACGTCCCGCAACCGGGCGACGGCGTCCGGCGCCTGCACGTCGCCGACGAGCACGAGCACGGTGTTGTTCGGGCGGTACCACCGATCGTAGAAGTCCTCGACGTCGCCACGGCCGAGACGCGCCACCGTCGCGCGGCGGCCCTCCATCGGGCGGCCGTACGGATGGGTCCCATACACGAACGCCGCGTAGCAGCGCTCGGCGACGTGCGACGCATCCTCGAGCGACGCCGTGATCGCCGCCACCTGCTCGTCACGCACGCGGCGGACCTCGTCGCGCGCGAACGTGGGCTCGCGCAGGACCGCGCGCAGCAGCTCGAGGCCAGCGGCGAAGTCGGAGGACAAGAACTCGGCGTTGATGGTGGTCCCGTCGGTGCCCGCGGCCGCACCGATCGCACCGCCGAGCGACTCGATCGCGCGCGCCATCTCGTCCGCCGACCGCGTGCCGGCGCCGCGCTTGAGCGCCGCCGCGGTCAGGTCCGCGAGGCCCTCCTTGCCGGCCGGGTCCTGCGCGGCGCCCGCACCGACGACGAGATAGAGCTCGACCAGCGGCAGCTCGTGGTACTCGGCGACCACCACCTTGAGCCCGTTGTCGAGCGTCGTGCGCGTGATCGGCGGCAGCGCGACGTCGGCCGCACCTGCCCGTCCCGCCGCCAGCGCGAGCAGCCCGGCCACCAGCCAGCGCCTCATCGCCGGCCTCCCGCCGGCGCCGGCAGCGCGTCGAGCGTCACGACCGTGCGCCGCGCCGGGACGAGATACGTGGCCGCCACGCGCCGGACGTCGTCCGCCGTCACGGCGTCCCACCCCTGCTCGAGCGTGAACAGGGCGCGGTAGTCGCCGAGCACCAGCTCGCAGAAGCCGAGCTTGTTGGCCTTGCCGCTCACGGTCTTGAGGCCCTTCACCGACTGGGCCTGGAGCTGGCGCTTGGCCTTGGCGAGCTCGTCGGCCGGCACCGGCTCGGCGGCGAGGCGCGCGACCACCGCGTCGATGCGCGCCTCGAGCTCCGCCGCGGTGCGCTTGGGCCGCGCCTGCGCGTAGATCGTGAAGAGATCGGCATCGATGCCCCAGTCGAGGTCGGCGTCGACGGTGGTGGCGACCTCGTGCTCGCGGACGAGATCGTGGTAGAGGCGCGAGCTCTCGCCGTCGGAGAGCAGCTGCGTGGCGACGTCGAGCGCCGGACGGTCGGCGTCGGTGGCACGCACCGCCTTCCAGCCGATCAGCAGCGCGGGCAGCTCCGCCTGCTTGCGCACGACGACGCGGCGTTCACCGTCCTGCGCCGGCTCCTCGCCGTCGACGGGCTTCGGCGGCGGCCGGCGCGGGATCTTGCCGAAGTAACTCTCGACGAGCCGGAACGCGATCGGGGGATCGACGTCGCCGGCCAGCACCAGCACGGCATTGTCCGGCGCGTAGTACGTCTGGAAGTAGGCGCGCGCCTCGCCGAGCGTGATGCGCTTGATGTCGGCCATGAAGCCGACCGTGTTCCAGCGATAGGGCGCGCGCACGAAGGCGTGCAGGTAGAGCGCCTCGTTCATCACGCCCGCGACCTCGTTGTCGATCCGCAGCCGACGCTCCTCGGCGACGATGCCGCGCTCCTGCTCGAGGTTCTTGGCGGTGATGGCGAGGTGCCCCATGCGGTCGCTCTCGAGGTCGAGCACGATCGGCAGCGCCTCGGTGGGAAAGTTGTTCAGGTAGGTCGTGAAATCGCGCGTCGTGTAGCCGTTGGTCGAGCCGCCGTTGCCCTCGATCAGGTCGTCGAACACGCCGGGGCCGTACTTCTTGCCCCCGTTGAACATCATGTGCTCGAACAGGTGGGCGATCCCGGTCTGGCCATCGTGCTCGTTGCGCGAGCCCGACTTGTAGAAGACGTACGACGAGATGACGGGCAGGGAGTGGTCCTCGTGGATGAGGACCTTGAGCCCGTTCCCGAGCGTCCGCTCGGTGACCGGGAAGCTGACGGCCGGCGCGACCGCGGGGGCCACGACCACCGCCGCCACCAGCACGCCCCACACCCACGCGGCACGCGACACGATCGACGGTCTTACCAGATGCCCCCCGGGGGTCAAGGTTGCGGAGCGCCGGCGCGGAGGACTTCCCCTTGCGCGACGGCGCCGCCCGCGTCAGGCTGGACGCCGTGCGTGTCGGAGAGTCGCCAGCGTGGCGCGTCGTGGCGTTGCTCGTGGCGCTCGTCGGGTGCGGGCCCGCCTACGTCGAGCGCTACCCCGACGACCTCGTGCAGAACTTCGTCGCGGCGTGCCGCGAGCGTAGCCCGGAGAAATCGTGTCGCTGCGCGATCGACACGCTCCAGCGACGCTACACGCTCGCGCAGTACCGCGAGTTCGAGCGCGCGATGCGCGCGGGCCGCATGCCGAAGGAAGCGGCGGACGCGGTGGCGGACTGCCGTTAGTCACGCCGCCGGCGGCGCAACGCCGAGCGCGCGGTGGACGGCCCAGGCGAGCGTCTCCGCGGCGATCGGCTTGACGAGCACGTCGCGGATTCCGAGACTGCGCGCCGTTTCCGGCGTCATGCGACCGCCGAACCCCGTGCTCAGCAGCACGGGCAGTCCGGGCCGCTCGTCCAGCAGCTGTCGGGTGAGCTCGGTGCCGCTCATCGCGGGCATCGTGAGGTCCGTGACGACGACGGCGAACGCCTCCGGGTGCGCACGGAACGTCTCGAGCGCCTCGATCGGGTCGGTGACCGCCGTGACCCGGTACCCGAGGCCCTCGAGCATCCGCCGGCCCACCTCCGCGAGCAGCGGCTCATCGTCCACGAACAGGATGCCTTCCGCGTGGCCGCGCGGGATCGCGGCCGGCGCCGGCTCCGCCTCCGCCACGATCGGCCCCGCGATCGGGAGGAAGATCTCGAACGTCGCCCCCGCGCCCGGTCGGCTGTGGACGAGGATCGCGCCCCGGTGGCTCTTGACGATGCCGTGCACGACCGAGAGACCGAGACCGGTGCCCTGGGTCGGCCCCTTGGTGGTGAAGAACGGCTCGAAGATGCGGTCGAGCACCGCCGGGTCGATGCCCGGCCCGCAGTCGCGCACCGCCAAGCGGACGTAAGAGGCGACCGACAGGTCGGGGTGCGCCGCGGCGAGCGCCTCCCCGACGTCGACGCGACGGAGCTCGACGTCGAGCCGGCCGCCCTGCTCGGTCATCGCATGTGCGGCGTTGGTCGCCAGGTTCATCAGGAGTTGATGGATCTGCGTCGCGTCGGCGAGGACGAGCGGCAGATCGCGCTCGACGTCGACCCGGATGTCGATGCTCGCCGGCAGGACGGCGCGCACGAACTTGATCGCGTGCCGGACGACGGGCTCCAGGGCGAGCGGCCGGCGCACGCTGTCCTGCTGCCGGCTGAAGCCCACGATCTGCTCGACGAGCCCCTTCGCGCGCTGGCCGGCATCGAGCACGTTGGCGAGATTCTCCAGGACCGCCGGGTTCCCGGACGCCTCCGCCCGCGCCAGCTCGGTGAAACCCAGGATGCACCCCAGGATGTTGTTGAAGTCGTGGGCAATGCCGCCGGCGAGCGTCCC
The DNA here is from genome assembly GCA_046327955.1 of Binatia bacterium. GTDB lineage: Bacteria > Desulfobacterota > Binatia > DP-6 > DP-6 > JAXLXP01. The sequence goes on from JAXLXP010000009.1 coordinate 170,906, forward strand.
GATCGCCTCCATCTTCTCCGCCTGCCGCAGGCGCACCTCGAGCCGCTCCTTCGTCTCCTGCGCCGCCTTGGCGGCGGTGACGTCCTTCACCACGCCGCCCACTCGGCGCGGCCGGCCATCCTGGCGCAGGAGCACCGTGCGCGTGTCGAGAAGCCAGCGCACGCCGCCGTCCGGGCGCACGATCCGGTACTCCTCGCAGAGGTTCTCCACGGCGCCGCTCGCGATCCAGCGCGAGAAGGTCTCGATCACCCGCACGTGGTCGTCGGGGTGGATGGACTCGCCGAGGGCGCGCAGATGCCCGTACACCTCGTCCCGGCTCCGCCCCCAGATGGCCTCGAACGCCGGGCTCGCGTACACCAGCCGTTCGGGATCCAGATCGATGATCCAGAACACCTGGTCGATCGAGTCGGCCAGCTGTCGGAACCGTTGCTCGCTCTCGCGCAGCGCCTCCTCCGCGCGTTTGCGGTCGGTGATGTCGACCGTGGTGCCGAACATCGCCGTGAGCTCTCCGGCGTCGTTCAGCACGACCTCGGTGGTGGAGCTGAGGGAGCGCACCTCCCCGTCGGGACGCACGATCCGAAAGTCCCAGCTCACGGAGCACTTCTCGCGGAAGATGCGCTCCATCAGCGCGCGCCCGATCGCCGCATCCTCGGGATGCACGCGATCGAGCGCACTCTGGGCCGTCCATCCGGACTCGGCCGGATCGAGGCCGAAGAGCCGGCAGCTCCCGTCCGAGAGCGTCAAGCGGTCCGTGGCGACGTCCCAGTGCCAGTTCCCGGTCCGGCCCACGCGTTCGGCGTCGGAGAGCCGGGCACGCGACTGCCGCAGTGTCTCCTCGGCACGCACGCGCTCGGTGATGTCGCGGGCGAGCACCACGAGCTGATCGGAGCCGAGCGGCAGGAACCGCGCCTCGTAGTGGCTCTCGCCGGCGGGCATCGCCAGCACGTATTCGACGGTCGCCGGCTGCTGCGTCGCTCGGGCCCGGCGCATGCCGTCCTCCAGCCGAGTGCTTGCCGGCGGCGGCAACACGTCGCGCACCCGGCGGCCGAGGAACTGGGTCGGTGGGACGTAGAGATCCGTCTCGCGCCCGGCGCGCCAGTCGAGGATGGTCCCGTCCCCGTCGACCAGGAAGAGCAGGTCCGGAAGCGCCTGGACGACGGCCGCGATCTCCGCCGTCGCCTGTCGGAGGCGCGCCTCGCGCTGGCGAAGCTCCGACGTCATCCGGCCCGCGAGGCCGAGCGCACGAACCCGCGCCCGGGCCTCCATGCGCAGCATCCAGAAGATCAGCCCCGCGAGCGCCAGCCCCCCGAGCAGGAAGCCGAGCGGCTCGCCGCGATCGAGCGCGGCCTCGAACCGCGGCTGGGAGCGAAAGCGGAGCATCCACGTGTGCCCGCCCACCTCGAGGGGAACGTCCTGGTAGAAGACCGGACGGTGCCACGCCCCCGCGGTCTGCGGCTCCTCGTAGAAGCGCGCGGCCCGCTCGGTGGACGTCCCGTCGAACACCTCGAAGACGATGCCCGGCGTACGGTGCGCCACGACGCCCGCCATCAGCTCGTTCATCCGGAAGGCCGCCGCGACGAAGCCACGCAACGCGGCCCGACGTTGATCCACCGTCGGGTTGCGAGGAAGATCCCGGTAGAGCGGAAAGACCATCACGAACGCGGGGCGCGCGACCGCGCTCGCATCCCGGACCAGCTGGATCCGGGCGGAGACCGCCACCTGGCCGGTGTCGCGACCGCGCTCGGCGGCCGCCCGGCGAATCGGCTCCGAGAGCAGATCGTAGCCGAAGGCCTCGTCGTTCCCCGCCATCGGCTCGAGGTACACGACCGGGAAGTACTCGGCCCGGGCGCCCTCCGGGTGGATCCGGTACTCGGGAAACCCCTCCGCGCGGACCGCCTCCACGTGCCGGGCGACGTCCTCGGCGCCAACCCGTTCGACCGCCGCGAGCATCGCGATGCCGGGATAGCGTGTGGCGATCTCGAGCTGGGACACGAAGCGGGCCCACTCGGCCCGCTCGACGGACTGCGAGCCGGCGAACAGACCGGCGGCGCCGCGCAGGATCATGGCATGCTCTTCCATCCGCCGGCCGATGGCGTCGGTGATGAGCTGCACCTGGCGGTCGAAGACGCCGCGCACCTCGTGCTCCACCCGCTGCACCGACCAGCGCCACGCGACGACGGCGAAGAGAACCCCGCAGAGCAGCACGGCCCAGGCGGCCGCCGTGCCGGGAGCGCGGGGAGCCGTCGGGAGGCGATCGGGCGTCACCGGGGGCACCCGGCCCTTGTAGACGAGAGCCCGGCCAGCTCGCCACCAGCCGGCCCGGCGTGGGCCCTGGCACTCGGGGGGATTTCTTGACACGGATTCGCGGGCCGTGTTTCTCGGAGACCGGGCAACCGAGGAGGCCGAAGGATGGCAAGGGTCTTGGTGATCGAGGACGACGGTCCGATGCGGCAGATGATCCGCAAGATGCTCGAGCGCGACGGCCACGACGTGACCGAGGCGCGCGACGGCGTCGAGGCCCTGCAGCTCTTCCGGACGCAGCCCGCCGAGGTCGCGGTGGTCGACATCTATCTGCCCGAGGTGGACGGATGGGAGACCATCCGCGAGCTGCACCGCCTCACGCCCGACCTCCCCTTCGTCCTGGTATCGGGCGGCGCCCCGCTCGAGATCGTCCGCAAGGGGGCCACGGGCACGCTCGACGCCGCGCGACAGGTGGCGGCGTTCCGCGTCCTCCGCAAGCCCTTCACGTGGGACGCGCTCACCGGCGCCGTCGACGATCTCCTGTCCGCCAGCTCGCAGACCGGTGGCCGACACAGCGCCGCCGCGGAGGCACGCTCATGAAGCCCGTCCACCTGGCCGAGGCGCACACCGACAACCCCGACGAGCTCGGCGCACCCGCGCTTCCCGTCTGCGGCGACGTGGAATGGCGGCAGTGGATGCGCAACTTCGGCCAACAGCTCCGCCGCGCCCGCGAGTTCCTCGGCATGACGCAGGAGCAGATCGCGCGCCTCGCCGGGGTGAGCCAGGGCGCCGTGAGCCGGCTCGAGACCGCCCGCGGCCTCGCCACGCCGTTGCTCGTCGTGCTGAAGGTCCAGCGCGCCGTCGCCGAGCAGCTGCGACGGCTCGACCCGGCGATCCTCAGCCCCGAGCTCCGCGGCACGCTCGACCTCCAGACCGCGCTCGTGCCGCCGCTCGGCGCGGGGACCGGTCGTCCGGCGATCACCAGCGAGCACGACGTGGAGACGCTCGTCCGCATCTACCGCGAGGCATCCAGCCGCCACCGGCCGCTGCTGCTCTCCATCCTGCAGGCCGCGGTCGAGGGCCTGAAGGTCGGCTAGCACGCCCCCGGCATTTTGCGCGCGCCGGCGATTGGTCTAGGAATCCCGCACCATGGCGCGCGCGCGGGAGGACGTCCGCCACGAGGTCGAGCGGCTGCGCCGCGAGATCGACCATCACAACTACCGGTACTACGTCCTCGACGACCCGGAGATCGCCGACGCCGAGTTCGACGCGCTCTTCCGCCGCCTGGAGGCGCTCGAGACGGCGCACCCCGAGCTGGTCACGCCCGACTCGCCCACCCAGCGCGTCGGGGCCGCACCACTCGAGAAGTTCCCCACCGTCCAGCACCGCCACCCCATGCTCTCGCTCGCCAACGCCGCCTCGCGCGAGGAGATGGACGAGTTCGACGCGCGGGTGCGCCGGCTCACCGGTCGCGAGCACGTCGCCTACGCCTGCGAGCCCAAGATGGACGGGGTCGCGGTCGAGCTGGTCTACGAGAACGGCCGCCTCACCACCGCGTCGACGCGCGGCGACGGCGTCGTCGGCGAGGACGTCACCGCCAACATCCGGACGATTCGCAGCGTCCCGCTCAAGCTCCACGACGCCGGGCGCCGGCCGCCGAAGCTCCTCGAGGTGCGCGGCGAGGTCTATCTCCCGCTCGAGCCGTTTCGCAAGCTCAACCGCGAGCGCGAGGAAGCCGGCGAGCCCGTGTTCGCCAACCCGCGCAACGCGGCCGCGGGGTCGCTCAAGCAGCTCGACTCGCGCGTGACCGCAGCGCGCCCGCTCGCCCTCGTCTGCCACGGCGTCGGCGAGATCACCGGCGTTGCGCTCCCGACCCACGCGGAGCTGCTCGGCGCGCTCGCCGACTGGGGCCTCAGGCCGGTGCCCAAGAGCCGCGTGTGCAAGGACCTCGCGGCGGTCGCCGAGCTCTTCGCCTCGCTCGAGGCCGAGCGCGATCGTCTGCCCTACGAGATCGACGGCCTGGTCGTGAAGGTGAACGCCTTTGCCCTCCAGCGCGCGCTCGGCCAGGTCTCGCGCTCGCCGCGCTGGGCGGTGGCGTGGAAGTTCACGCCGCGGCAGGCGACCACGACGATCCGGAACATCTTCCCGTCGGTCGGGCGCACCGGCGTGCTCACCCCCGCGGCCGACCTGGAGCCGGTGCGCATCGGCGGCGTCACCGTCCGCGCCGCGTCGCTGCACAACATGGACGAGCTGACGCGCAAGGACATCCGCATCGGCGACACGGTCGTGGTCGAGCGCGCCGGCGACGTGATCCCGTACGTGGTCAAGGTCCTCGAGAAGAAGCGCACGGGACGCGAACGGAAGTTCCACATGCCGGCGCACTGCCCGGTGTGCGGCGCCGACGTCGTGCGCGGCGAGGGCGAGGTCGCCTACCGCTGCATCGGCAAGGGCTGTCCGGCGCAGCTCAAGCAGGCGCTGCGCTTCCTCGGCGCCCGCGGCGCGCTCGACGTCGAGGGGCTCGGCGAGAAGCTGATCGAGCAGCTCGTCGACGCGGGGCTGGTGACGGACCTCGCCGACCTCTACCGCCTCGACGAGGCCCGCCTCGTGGCACTCGAGCGCATGGGCGAGAAGTCGGCGCGCAACCTCCTGGCGCAGCTCGAGCGCAGCAAGCGGACCACCCTGCCCCGCTTCCTGGTGGCGCTCGGCATCCGCCAGGTCGGCGAGGCCACGGCCAAGGCGCTGGCGCAGCACTTCCACACGCTCGAGCGCATCATGGATGCCGACGAGGCGGCGCTGCAGGAGGTGCGCGACGTCGGCCCCGAGGTCGCGGCCAGCATCCGGCGGTTCTTCGCCGAGCCGCAGAACCGCAAGCTGGTCCGCAAGCTCCTCGACCTGGGTGTGCGGCCGGCCGCGACCGCGGCGCCGAAGGGCCCGCTCGCCGGGAAGAAGTTCGTGCTCACCGGCGGTCTGGCGGCGATGTCGCGGCCCGAGGCCACGCGTCGCATCGAGGAGATGGGCGGCCGGGTCACGTCGAGCGTCAGCGCCGAGACCGACTACGTCGTCGTCGGCGCGGACGCGGGCGCGAAGCGCAAGAAGGCCGAGAAGCTCGGCATCGCACTGCTCGACGAGGACCAGTTCCTCGCGCTGGTGGGCGCATGACCGCCGTTCGCGCGCGCCTCCGCGTGAGCGGCGACGTCCAGGGCGTCTGGTACCGCGGGTCGATGCAGGACGAGGCGCGGCGCCTCGGCGTGCACGGCTGGGTGCGTAACCTCGCCGACGGCGACGTCGAGGCCGAGGCCGAGGGCGAGCAGGACGCGGTCGATCGTCTCGTCGCCTGGGCGCGCCGCGGGCCGTCGCTGGCGCGCGTCACCCGCGTCGAGGTGCACTGGATCGCGCCGCGCGGGGAGCGGGACGGGTTTGCCGTCGTCCGCTGACGGCCGCGCGCTGCGCGTCGGCCTCGTGCTCGCCGCCGCGTATCTCGCCGCCGCGCTGCACGGCCTCGGCGCGGCCGACGTCGTCGGCGACGACGAGGCGCGCGAGGTCGGCATCGTGCAGGAGATCGTGCGCGGCCACTGGCTCCTGCCCGTCTTCAACGACGAGCTGCTGCCCGACAAGCCGATCTTGTTCCACTGGCTCGCGGCCGTCCCGTGCGCCGCGCTCGGCTTCTCCGAGGCCGCCGTGCGCCTGCCCTCCGCGCTCGCCGGCGCGGGCATCGTCGGCGTCACGGCCGCGATCGGCGTCGGCATGCTCGGCACGCCCGCGGGGATCGTCGCCGCCGGGCTCGTCGCCACCATGCCGAGCCTGTTCACGCACGCCCGCGTCGCCCGGCCCGACGCGCTGCTCGTGCTGCTGCTGACCGCGGCGCTCGGGCTCGCGTTCCGCTGGTGGCGCGACCAGCGCGCGCGCGACGCGACCGCGGCGCTGGTCGTGCTCGGCCTCGCGATCCTCGCCAAGGGCCCGGTCGCCCCGGCGCTGTTCGGGCTCACGCTCGGCGCCTTCCTGCTCTGGCAGCGCGACCTCCGCCGCCTGCCGCACCTGCTCACGCCGACGGGCCTGTTCGCGCTCCTCCTGCTCGGCCTCGGCTGGTACGCGGTCGCGCTCGGCGGCTGGGGCGAACGCTTCGTCACCGAGCACCTGGTCGGGCGCTACGTCCGCAACCTGGCGGGCGGGTTGGTCGAGGGACGCGCGTACTCGGCGAAGCCGCTGCGCTACCACCTGCTCTTCTACGTCCAGCACCTCCCCGCGGTGGCGCTGCCGTGGACGCCGCTGGTCGCGATGGCGCTCTGGCGCGCCGCCCGCGAGCGCCGGTTCGCCGACCCGCGGGTGCGGTTCCTCGTCTGCTGGGCGCTGGCGCCGGTGGTCGCGTTCACGCCGGCGGAGTGGAAGCTGCGCTACTACCTCCTGCCCGCGCTGCCGGCGCTGGCGCTGCTCGCGGCGCCGCTGGCAACGGACCTCCTGCAGCAGACCGCGCGCCGCCGCGGCCTCGGCCGGGCCCGCCCGGCGGCGGTCGGCGGCGCGCTCCTCCTCGTCGGCGGCGTGCTCGTCGCGCTCACGCGGCCCGACCTGCTGTCCGAGTCCGACCGCGCGACGGTCGATGCCATTCTCCCGCTGCTGCCGGGCGGCGCGCGTGGGCTCGCCACCGCGGCAGGGATCGCCCTCGGCGTCGCGACCGGGGCGGTGCTCCTCTGGTCCTGGCCGGCGCTGCTCGGTGCCGTCGCCGCCGGCACGATCGCGTGGATGGCGCTCGGCACGCCGCTGGTCGAACAGGCGACGAGCCGGCGCGCCTCGCTGCGCGAGTTCGCGGAGCAGGTGGGCGCGGGCTGGCCCGAACCCGCGCCGCTCGTCTTCCTCGGTCCGACCATGCGGCCGGTGGTGGTGTACGCCGGGCGCCCCATCCAGCCCGCCGCTCGGCTCCGCACGCTCGCCCCCGGCACGGCGGTGATCGCGACCGAGGCCGCCTGGGAGCGGGCTCACGACGCGGCGCGTCTCGGACCCGCCGTGCTCGCCGCCGAGGGCCGCGTCGCCAACCTCGAGCGCGCGCACGTGGTGCTCGCCGAAGTCCCCGGCCCCGCCCACTGAGCCCGCCGTGGCACCGATCTCGCAATTCTCCCGAGCGATCGATTCTCGTTGACGGGGAGACGAGTTTGGTCGTACCGTCCGGCCCCGTGACCGTGGTGGCCACGAATCCAGGGCCGGCAACGGGGGGCGGCCCTGGCGTAGGGAGAACCCCGCTCGAGTCAAGGGAGATTGGACATGCGTACAGGTAGGTTTGCGGCGCTGCTGGGCGCTGCGCTGATGCTTCCTGCGGCCGCGATCGCAGGAGACAAGACCCAGGCCACCATGGTCAACCCGGCCACACTGGCGCCGGTGGCCCCCCCGGTTTCGGCGACCAGCGGGCCGTCGAGCACATCGTGGACGAACGGCGTGAGCAAGGGCAAGTCGGGTGGCGACACGAAGTGCAAGACCGCCATCCAACTGGGCGGCGTGGCGCTCCCCGACAGCGACGGCGTCCCCGGCACCGGTGACGAGGTCATCTGCATCAGCAGCAACAACGTGACGCAGGCTGGCGTGCAGATTCCCACAGCCCTCGTCTCGCGGGGCGAGATCAAGGGCGGCAAGGTCAAGATCAAGCACGATCTGTCGGTCGAGCTCCCCGGGCTCTGCGTTCCGGCGGGCGGCGGGTCCAACACCGCCAACTACTTCAACAACACCACCTGCTACGAGCCGGCGGCGTACCCGCCGCCCGGGATTCCGCTCACCAGCGACCCGACGCAGGGCGTCTGGGTCGGCGGCGCTCCGGCGCCCGGGTCCCCGATCATCGCGACCGAGGGCCTCTACTTCCAGTAGACCCGATCTCCCGACGGTGGCCGGCTCGGAGCGAGCCGGCCACCGCATGTCCGTCTACCCCTCGCCCGCCGCCAGCTCGAGTGCCCGGCGGTAGACCCGGCGCCGCGACAGCCCAGTGCGGCGGGCGATGTCGGCCGCCAGCTCGCGCACGCTCCGGCCGGCCGCACGGGCGGCCTGGATCTGATCGTCGAGCGTCGCCTCGGCGGCGGCCGGCCCCGCCTCCGCCGCCCCGGCCACCAGCACGGTCACCTCGCCCTTCACTTCACCGCTGGCCTCGGCCACGCGCGCCCGGTGCGCCGCCAGCGTGCCGCGCCAGAGGTCCTCGTGCAGCTTGGTGAGCTCGCGCGCCACCACCGCCTCACGGTCGCCGAGCGCCGCCAGCGCCGCGTCGAGGAAGGCCGCGAGCCGCCGGGCGGCCTCGAAGAAGACAAGCGCCCGCGGCTCCGCCGCCAGCGCCGCGAGTCGTGCCGCGCGCGGCCCCGGACGCGTCGGCAGGAACCCCTCGAACACGAAGCGCTCGGCCGCGAAGCCCGCCACCGATACGAGCGCGGTCACCGCCGACGGCCCGGGAATCGGCACCACCGGCACACCCGCCGCGAGCGCCCCGCGGACAACGTGGTAGCCCGGATCGGCGATCCCCGGCGTGCCCGCGTCCGACACCAGGGCCACCGACGCTCCTGCCCGCAGCTTCGCCACGATCGCCGGCGCGCGCTGGCGCTCGACCGCGTCGTAGTAGCTGGTCAGCGGGCGGCGGATGCCATGGTGCGCGAGCAGCCGGCCGGTGCGGCGCGTGTCCTCGGCGGCGATCACGTCGACCTCGCCGAGCACGCGCAGCGCGCGCAGCGTCACGTCCTCGAGGTTGCCGATCGGCGTCGCGACGACGTAGAGGACGCCGGACGGCACGCGCCGCCTACGAGCCCAGGAACACGCGGCCCGCGGCCTCGATCTTCTCGAGCAGCCAGCCGAAGCTCACGCCCCAATAGACCGTGACCACGCCGAGCAGCCCGACCGGCGACAGATCGACGAGCCCGAAGCGCAGCGGCGGGTCCTCGACGCGCGGCTGGTCGAGGAACATCGTGCGCACGATCCGAGCGTAGTAGTAGAGCGACACGACGCTGTTCAGCGCGGCGATCACCACCAGCGCGTACAGCTTCCCGTCGATGCCGGCCATGAAGACGTACCACTTGCCGATGAACCCGGCGAGCGGCGGCAGCCCCGTGAGCGAGAACAGGAAGAGCGCCAGCAGCACCGCCGGCCCCTGCCCGCCGCGCCACGCGAGCCCGCGATACGCCTCGATGTCTTCGCGGCCGGTCGCGTTCGCCACCAACATCACCACCCAGAACGCGCCCAGGTTCATGACGTAGTAGACGACGAGATAGAGGAGCACCGACCGGACCCCGGCCTCGGCGAAGACGACGAAGCCGAGCAGCGCGTAGCCCGCGTGCGCGATCGACGAGTACGCGAGCAGGCGCTTCACGTTCGTCTGCCCGAGCGCGGCGAAGTTCCCGACCGTCATCGTGAGACCGCAGAGGATCGCCGCCAGCGGCACGAGCGGCACCGAGGTCACGGCCGCCGCCGGGCCGGTCGCGGTCACGCCGAAGTGGAAGAAGCGCAGCAGGATGGCGAACCCCGCCGCCTTCGAACCGACGGCGAGGAAGGCCGTGATCGGGATCGGCGCGCCGGTGTACACGTCGGGCGCCCACATGTGGAACGGCACCGCCGAGATCTTGTAGCCGAAGCCCGACAAGACCAGCACGAGCGCCAGGAAGAACGCGCCGCGGCTGGCCGGGTCGAGCGTCGCCACCTTCGCGGCGATGCCGGCGTAATCCATCGTGCCGGTGAGCCCGAAGACCCAGCTCATGCCGTAGATCATCGCGCCCGAGGCCACGCCGCCGTAGATCAGATACTTGAGCGCGGCCTCGCCCGAGCGCCGGTTGTGCGGCAGGAAGCCGGTCAGCACGTACGACATGAGGCTCAGGAACTCGAGCGCCAGGTACGCCATCAGCAGGTTGCCCGCGCTCGCCATGAGAAACAGGGCGAGCCCGCTGGCGAGCAGCAGGAGGTAGAACTCGCCCTCGTTCGGCCGGCCGGCCACCTCGCGCGACCGCGTCGACATCCACACGGTGGCCAGCAGCGAGAACCCGAGCAGGAGCTTGAAGAAGATCGCGAACCCGTCGAGCACCAGCATGCGCTCGAAGAGCCAGCGGCCCTGCGACTCGCCGAGGAGCCCCGCGACGCCGACGGTGGGCACGCCGGTGGTGGCCGCCAACGCCGCGGCCGTCGCCAGCAGCGCGATCGTCGACGGCCAGCCGCTCGCCCGGCCGTGGCGCGCGGTCGCCAGCAGGTCGGCGGCGAGGACGCCGAACAGCCCCGCGAGGAGCAGCAGCTCGGGGCGGAAGTACGCGAGGCTGGCCGTGTTGGACAGGCTCTCCATGGCGATCGGCTAGTGGCTCGCGTCGGCCGCGGCGAGGTGCGGCGCCGTCGGGCTCGCCGGCGCGGCCGCCCGCACCTGCTCGGCGAGCTTGACCAGCGCCGGGCTCTGCAGGTCGAGGACCAGCACCGGGTAGACCCCGAGCAGGACGACGATCACCGCCAGCGGCGCCAGCGTGAACAGCTCGCGGCCGTTGATCTCGGCCAGCAGGAGGTACTTCTCGTTCGGCTTGCCGAGGTACATGCGCTGCAGCGTCCAGAGCATGTACCCCGCGGTGAGCACGACGGCGCTGGCCGCGACCACCGTGAGCGCCGGATACACCTTCCACGACCCGAGGAGCACCAGCACCTCGGAAATGAACGCCGACAGCCCCGGCAGCCCCATCGCCGCGAAGAACGCGAGCCCGGTCACGCCGGTGTAGAGCGGCATGATCGACGCGAGCCCGCCGAAGCCGTTGATCTCGCGGTGGTGCGCCCGGTCGTAGATCACGCCGACCAGGAGGAACAGCATGGCCGTGACCGTGCCGTGGTTGAACATCTGGAAGACCGCGCCGTTGATCCCCTCCGGCGTGAAGGCGGCCATGCCGAGCATGACGTAGCCCATGTGGCTGATGCTCGAGTACGCGACCAGCTTCTTCAGGTCCGTCTGCGCCATCGCGCAGACCGCGCCGTAGATGATGTTCCACGTGCCGATCACGGCGAGCAGCCAGAAGGCCACGCTCTGCCCACCCCAGAACGGCGCCAGCGTCGCGGCCGGCAGGATGCCGTAGTTGATGCGCAGGATGCCGTAGGTCCCCATCTTGAGGAGCACGCCGGCCAGAATGACCGAGATGGCCGTCGGCGCCTCGACGTGCGCGTCGGGCAACCAGGTGTGGAACGGGAAGGCGGGGATCTTGATCGCGAAGCCGATGAAGAGCGCGACCCAGAGGAGCACCTGCACGTCCAGCGGGATCTTGTCGCGGACGAGCGCGCCGAGCTGCGTCATGTCGAAGGAGTGCGGCGTCGGCGTGAAGTAGAGGTAGAGCAGCGCGACCAGCATCAGCACCGAGCCGAGCAGCGTGTAGAGGAAGAACTTGATCGCCGCGTACTCGCGCCGTGGGCCGCCCCAAATGCCGATCAGGAAGTACATCGGGAGCAGCATGAGCTCCCAGAAGACGTAGAAGAGGAAGAAGTCCAACGAGACGAACGTCCCCATCATGCCGGTCTCGAGGAGCAGGAAGAGCGCAAAGTAGCCCTTCACCGCCTTCTCGATCCCGAACGACGCGAAGATGCAGAGGAACGAGAGCAGCGCGGTGAGGACCACCATCGTGATGCTCACGCCGTCGACGCCGACCCGGTAGAAGACGTTGTAGGCGGGGATCCAGGCCACCTCCTGCACGAACTGGAAGCCGCCGGCGGGCTTGAAGCCCGCGAGCAGCGGGATCGTGAGCAGCAGCGGCGGCACCGTGGCGGCGGCGGCCGTCCACCGGATCGCGCCGTGCGCCCGCCCGGGGAGCAGCACGATGATCGCCGCGCCCAGCAGCGGGATGAACGTCATCAGGGTCAGAATGTTCATGCCTCTCAACTCTCCGCGGCGGCCGACCCGCTTCTCTCGCGCGTCACGACGCGACCGCCCACGACCACCAGAGGACGACCGTGCCGAGCACGCCCACGACGAGGACCAGCAGATACGCGGTGATCGACCCCGACTGGACGGCGCGGACGCGCCGGCCGAGCAGCTGGGTGACGTCGGCCACGCCGTTGACCGCCCCGTCGACCACGTACCGGTCGATCAGACCGCCGATCTGCGCGACGCCGCGCACCACCGTGGCGGCGCCGTTCACCACGCCGTCGATGATCCATTTGTCGAACCAGGCCATCGCCGTCGCGACCAGCAGGACGCCGTTGACGACCACGGCCTGATAGAACTCGTCGACGTAGTACTTGTTGAGCACGACCCGATACGGCGCACCGCCCAGGGCCTCGCTGAACGCGGTCGGAACGCCAGACGGCCGCCCGTAGAACAGGTAGGCGACGAGGATGCCGCACGCCGCCACGGCCACCGACACCCCCATCAGGATGAACTCCATGCTCTCCGACGCGCCACCGCCGTGCTCGCCCGCGGCCGCCGCGGCGTGGTGGCCGCCCATCACCGGCTCGAGCCAGTGCTCGAACGGCAGGTTGAGGTGCGGCACCCAGAGCAGGCCGGCGAGGATCGCGCCGGTGGCCAGGATGCGCAGCGGCCACACCATCGCGCCGGGCGACTCGTGGAGGTGGTGCTGCGTTGCGTGGTCGGCGCGGCACTCGCCGTAGAAGGTCATGAAGACCTGGCGGAACATGTAGAACGCGGTGAGCCCGGCGACGAGCAGGCCCGTGCCCCACAGCGCTTTGCTGCCGTGCGGGCTCGAGAACGCCTGCCAGAGGATCTCGTCCTTGGAGAAGAAGCCCGAGAGCGGCGGGATGCCGGCGATCGCCAGCGTCGAGACCAGGAAGGTCCAGTGCGTGGCCGGCATGTGCTTGCGCAGCCCGCCCATCTTCCGCATGTCCTGCTCGCCGCCCATCGCGTGGATCACGCTGCCCGAGCCGAGGAACAGGCACGCCTTGAAGAAGGCGTGGGTCATCAGGTGGAAGATGCCGGCCGCATACGCGCCGACGCCCATGGCCAGGAACATGTAGCCGAGCTGGGAGACGGTCGAGTACGCGAGCACCTTCTTGATGTCGTTCTGCGCGAGCGCGATCGTCGCGGCCAGCAGCGCCGTGGCACAGCCGACCGTCGCCACCACCGCCAGCGTGGCCGGCGCCATCGCGAAGAGGAAGTTGAGGCGCCCGATCATGTACACGCCCGCCGTCACCATCGTCGCGGCGTGGATCAGCGCCGAGACCGGCGTCGGACCGGCCATCGCGTCGGGCAGCCAGACGTAGAGCGGAATCTGCGCCGACTTGCCGGTGGCGCCGACGAACAGGAAGAGCGTCACCAGCGTCGCCACCGGGACGCCCCAGAACGCCTGCCCTTCGAGCAGGTGCGCGTGCTGGCGCAGCTCGCGGAAGACCATCGTGCCGTGACCCTGCGCGTCGAGCGTCCAGAACAGCAGGAAGATGCCGAGGATGAAGCCGAAGTCGCCGATCCGGTTGACGATGAAGGCCTTGTTGCCCGCCTGCGCGTTGACGACCTCCTTGTGCCAGAAGCCGATCAGCCCCCACGAGCAGAGCCCGACGCCCTCCCAGCCGACGAACATGAGCAGCAGGCTGTCGCCCATGACGAGGGTCAGCATCGCGAACGTGAACAGGTTGAGGTACGCGAAGAAGCGCCAGAACGCCGCGTCGTCGTGCATGTAGGACGTGGCGTACAGGTGGATGAGCCCGCCGATGCCGGTGACGACGAGGATCATCACGGCGGTCAGCGGGTCGCACGCGAACGCGACGTTCACGTGCAGGCCGCCGACGTGGATCCAGGGGAAGAGGTCGGCGAGCAGGAACCGCGCCTCGGGCGCCATGCCGGCGAGCTGCACGAAGGCCGCGAGCGACAGCACGAAGGCGGCGCCCACCGTGCCGACGGCGAGCCAACCCACCGCGCCCTTGCCGAAGCGCTTCTGGAGCGGGGCGCCGGCGAGCCCCAGGATCGTCGCCCCGGCCAGCGGCAGGAGCGGGATCAGGGCGAGATAACCGGCGGTGGTGGCGTGCGGGGCGGCGGCGTGGTCCATCGAGCTATCCGCGCAGACGGTCGGTGGCCTCGACGTCGATCGTCTCGAAGCTCCGGTAGATGCCGAGCACGATCGCGAGGCCGATCGCCGCCTCCGCGGCCGCGAGCATGATCACGAACACCGCGAAGACCTGCCCGTCGTAGCCGGTCCCGCCGTAGCGGGCGAAGGCGACGTAGTTGATGTTGGCCGAATTGAGGATGAGCTCGACGCCCATCAGGATGCCGAGCGCGTTGCGGCGGGTGATCACGCAAAACAGGCCGAGCACGAAGAGCATCGCGCTCAGCACGACGAAGTGCTCGACGGACACGCCCGGCACTAGCCCCGCACCTCTTTCCGCGAGACCACGATGGCCCCGATCAGCACCGCCAGCAGCACCACCGAAGCGATCTCGAAGGGCAGCATGTAGGTGGTGAGGAACGCGTCGCCGACGCCGTAGATCGTGTTCGCCGGCGCCGCCAGGTCCTTCGTGACCCACGCCGCCGACGTCGCCGCCCGCACCATCCAGACGAACACGCCGCCGACGACCAGGAGACCCGCCAGGCGCCCGACCGACCGGTTCGAGACCTGCACGTCGGCGATCCGGTGCGTCAGCATCACCGCGAACAGCGTCAGCACGAGGATGCCGCCCACGTACACGAGCAACTGGACGACGCCCAGGAAGTCGGCCCCGAGCACGATGAACGTGGCCGCGACGCCGAGGAGCGTACCCATCAGCGCGAACGCGGAATAGACGATGTTCCGGCTCAGCGCGACGCCGAGCGCCGAACCAACCGTGAACGCCGCGACCAGATAAAAGACGACCGTCTCGATCGACACGAATTCTCCCCAGGGGTCCTGGGAAAATCCTGGGGCACTTACCAAATGGACGGGGGCCGGGCAAACACCCCCACCGACCCGTGCTAGCGCCCGAGCCGCAGCACGGCGTCGATCACGCGGCGGACGCGCGCGTCGGCCGGCGCCTCGCGGCCCGCGCACGCCACGGTGTGCGAGCGGCTGGCGTCATCGACCGTGATCTCCCAGCGGAACAGATCGGCACCGACCTCGTCGGTGGGGACCTCCGCCGGGAGCGCGAAGAATCCCCCCTCCTCGCGCACCAACGTCTCGAGCTCCTGGCGGGCGGCGGGCGCGAGCGCCGCGGAGTCGACTTGCGCGACGGCCTCCGTGAGCCCGGCGAACCCGCCGGTCCGTTTCACCGCGACGATCATGATGGCCCCCCTTCTCGACCGACACTCTCGCGCCGGCACGGTCCGGAGGGCATCCCCCTCCGGACCGTACCGCACCACGCTTGGCTACGCAGCCGGGATCAGGAGGCCCGGCGGGCCTCTCCGGCGCGGCGGCGCAGCGCCTCGACCAGGTCCCGGAGCTCTTCGTCGAGCGCCGGCTGCGCACCGTCGTACTCCGCGAGCTGCATCGTGCCGCAGCACCCGACCCGATTCTGCGACGCGCCCGCCTCGTCCGTCACCCCCGGCGCCAGGCCGAGCCCCGCCTGGTGGTCCTGCGTGAACGGCGTCGGGGAGACGACGACCTCGCGCAGCGTGAAGCGGTTGCGGATGAAGTTCCGGTACTGCACCGGCTTGCCGTCGGCCGCCGCGATCGTGAGCATCCCGTTGACGACGTCGGCGAAGGTCGCGGCGGTCGCCGGTGCGGCCGCGATCGCCCGCAACAAGAGGCTGCGGAGGTACGCCGCCACCTCGTACAACACGGCGGCGTCGTCGCGCACCTTCGGCCGGCGCTCGAAGGCGAAGAGGTCCGCCAAGACGTCGTAGATGCCACCCGTGAACACCTGGGAGATGGCGTGTACCTCCGTACCGACTTGGCTGAGCTTGAGGTCGTTGTCCGCATTGCGCAGGCCGTTCGGCCGGCCGAGGGCCAGGCCGAACTCCTCGGCGAGGTCCGACAGGAACGTCTTGTCGTGCAGGTTGGCCTTGGTCTGCGCGATGACGGCCTCGACCTGGTCGAGCTGGGAGAGCGCGAGGAAGATCGCCGTCAGGTCGCCGAACGACTCGTGCAGGCCGCCCGTCTGCGGCGGGTTGCCGAAGCCGAGCCACCCGGGCTTGAGGCCGTCGAGGATCGCGTGCCCGGCCTCGTGCGCCACGATGTCGAGTGACCGGCAGGTGAAGATCACGGTGCTCGGGGCGCTCGGCTTGTGGAACCAGAAGAACTTGAGCGCCCGCTCGCCACGGCTGTAGTACGCGTTCATCGTCTCGCCCGCGTGCGGGTGCACGTGCAGCGGGTCGGTGACGGTCGGGCTGTTCCACTGCCACGGCAGCGGTGCGCCGAGCGCGCGCTGGTACATCGTGAGCGTCTCGCGGACGACGGCGAAGGTGTGCACGGCGTCGAACGCCTCCGTGCCCGGCGTCTCGATCAGGTCGCCCATCGCGTTCGGGCTCACCGGGCTCACGCCCTGCACGGTGAGCCGCGCGTCCCGCGGACCGGCCAGCACGTGACCGGACAGGAACGCCTTGCGGATGCCGATCTCCGCCACCGTGGGGTCCTGCTTCCAGATCAACACCCGCGCGCCCGCCGGCGGCTTCGGCAGGGGAATGGCCGGCATCTTCGGGACCCCCGGCTCGAGCGTCGCCTGTCTCGCCTTGCGCCGCGCGCGATACTCCCGCGTCGGCGTGGGCACGTGCTCCACCAGGCGCAGCAGGTCGGCCGTCCTCTCGGACTGGCCGGACTCGGTCGTCGTGATGTCCTCTTGCATGACGTCCTCCATCGGCGGGGTGCGAGCGAACGTGCTCGCGCAGCCCCATCCTGTGGAGACGCCGTGCAAGGCGCGCGCCGGCGCGGTGCGCCCGTCGCGACGCAGCGACGGCCCTGCTGCATGTCCACCGGAGCGGACCGCGCTCCGGTGCCGCGGACGCGTCAGCCGTTCTCGCCGCCGCCGTCCGGGCTCGCCCACTCGGCGATCATGCGCATGCCCCGCTCGAGGATCGGCCCGACCACGGGGTCGGTCTCGCCGGTCTTCTTGGGCTTGTAGGCCAGCGTCGGCGCCTTCACGAAATGCCGGATCATGCTCTCGAGCGAGTAGTCCGCCCCCTCGAACTCCGGCGTGTGGTGAATGGCGCCCGTCGGGCAGGGCTCGCTGCAGAGGCCGCAGTACATGCACTTGGCGATGTCGATGTCGAAGCGGGTCATGACGAGCCCGCCGGCGGCCTTGTCCTTCTCTGCGTCGATCACGATGCAGTCGATCGGGCAGGCACGCTCGCACGCGAGGCATGCGGTGCAGATCTCGAGGTCGACCTCGAGGATGCCGCGGTAGCGGAACGGCAGCGTGTCCTGCACGCGGATCCCGTCGGGAAGCCGATCGGGGTACTCGACCGTGAACGGCTTGCGGACCATGTGCGAGGCGGTGACCGCGAGCCCCTCGGCGATCGTCGACACCGTCTCCGTGATGTTGCGGAAGTACGTCCCGAGTCCCATCGCCTAGACCTCGAGCCCCGGCACGCGCGTGGTGCCGAGCGGGTTCCAGATGAGGTGCTTGCGCGTCAGCTTCGCGCGCCGGAGGTGATGGCGCACGCGCCGCAGGAACGCCACGGCGGCCACCCCGGCCAGAGCCGTCAGCAGGTAGCGCAGCGCGGGCAGGCCGTCGGGGAGCAGCACCATCCAGGTCGCGGTGCAGAGCAGGTTCACGAACGCGATCGGGACCAGGTACTTCCAGCACATCGTCATCATCTGGTCGACGCGGATGCGTGGCAGCGTCCAGCGGATCCAGATGGCGACGATCACGCCCACGACGTACGCCTTCACCAGGAACGTGAGGAGCTGCAGCACGTGTCGCAGGACCGGCGCGCCCTCGAGCGCGAACGGGATCTGCCAGCCGCCGAGGAAGAGCGTCGTGACGATCGCGCCGATCACGTAGAGGTTCCCCCACTCCGCCATGAAGAAGAGGAGGTTGCGCATGCCGCTGTATTCGGTGGCGAACCCGGCGACCAGCTCGGACTCGGCCTCGGGCAGGTCGAACGGCGTGCGGTTGCCCTCGGCCAAGGCCGAGACGAAGAAGACGACGAAGGCGACCAGCGTGAACGGGTTGCGGAAGACGTACCAGTCCCACGGCGCCCAGCCCTGCGCCTGGATGATCGACTGCATGCTGAGCGCGCCGGTGAGCATGACGATCGGGAAGATCGAGAGGCCCGCCGGGATCTCGTAGCTCACGATCTGCGCCGCCGACCGGATGCCGCCCAGCAGCGACCACTTGTTGTTCGACGCCCAGCCCGCCATCAGGATGCCCACCACGACGAGAGCGGTCACCGACGTCACGTAGAGGATGCCGACGTTCAGATCGGCCAGGATGATCGCCGAGGTGAAGGGCAGCGCGGCAAACGCCCCCACGAAGCCCGCGATCACGACGTAGGGCGCGAAGCGGAAGAGCGGTCCGTCGGCCGCGGCCGGCACGACGTCCTCCTTCAGCATGTTCTTCACGCCGTCGGCGAGCCACTGCAGGAACCCCGCCGGACCGACGCGGTTCGGCCCGATGCGGCTGTGGATGCGCGCCATGACCCGGCGCTCGACCCACGTGGTGATCCCGGCCACCGGCAGGACGAAGCCGAAGACCAGGATGCTGCCGAACACGACGATGGCGGCGAGATAGTACACCCACACCGGAAGGCCGGCCGGCACCCCGCCGCTCGCGATCAACCCGTCGACGAACTCCTGCATGCCCTACCGATCGATTTCCGGCGCGACCAGATCGAGGCTGGCGATCACCGCGATCAGGTCCGCGATCATGAGGTTGCGGCTGAGCTTCGGAATCATGCTGATGGCGGTGAACGACCCCGTGCGGATCTTGCACCGGTGCGGGAACGCCGTGCCGTCGCTCACCACGTACCAGCCCATGTCGCCGCGCGCGCTCTCGACGCGCACGTATGCCTCGCCCGCCGGCGGCTTGAAGGTGCGCGGCACCTTGGCGATCACGGGGCCGTCGGGGAGCTGCGCCACCGCCTGCCGCAGGATCCGGCAGCTCTCCTTCATCTCCTGGATGCGGACCATGTAGCGGTCCATGCAGTCGCCGACGGTGCCCCACTGCCCGCGACCGATCGGCACGTCGAACTCGAGCTCCGGGTAGACCGAGTACGGCTCGTCCTTGCGGACGTCGTACCGCACGCCGGAGCCACGCAGGTTCGGCCCGACCAGGTTGTAGTCGATCGCCTCCTGCGCCGTGACGACCGCCACGTTCGCGAGCCGCTCGACGTAGATCTTGTTGAAGGAGATGAGGTCGTTGAACTCGTCGATGAGCGGCTCGAAGCGGTCGAGGAAGGCGAGGACCTTCTTCGTCCAGCCGACCGGCAGGTCCCAGGCCACGCCGCCGATGCGCATGTAGTGGAAGGTGAGCCGCGCGCCGCAGAGCTCCTCGATGAGGTCGTTGATGTACTCGCGCTCGCGGATGGCGTGGTTGAACGGCGTGAACGCGCCGATGTCCATCGCGTTCGAGCCGACCGCGATGAGGTGGCTCATGATGCGGCAGAGCTCGGCCGCGAGCACGCGGCAGTACTCGCCGCGGCGGGGCACCGTGATGCCGGCGAGCTTCTCGGCCGCCATCGCCCAGCCCTGGTTGCAGAACATGGCCGCGACGTAGTCGACGCGGTCGGTGTAGGGCAGGAAGCCGTGCCAGCCCACCTTCTCCGCGATCTTCTCGATCGAGCGGTGGAGGTAGCCGATGTCGGGGAGCGCCTCTTTCATCACCTCGCCGTCGGCTTTGACGACGAAGCGCAGCACGCCGTGCGTCGACGGGTGCTGCGGCCCCATGCTGAGCGTCATGTCCTCGGTCGAGAGGCCGCCGTTCACCTCGCGCTGCAGCTCGACCTCGAAACCGGCGATGCTCATCGAACCCCGTCCTCCCTCAGGCCTTCAGCAGGCTCTCCCGCGACGTCGGGATGCCGTGGTACTCCTCGGGCTCGACGAAATCCTTGCGCAGCGGGTGGCCCGGCCAGTCCTCCGGCATGAGGATGCGCCGGAGGTCGGGGTGCCCCTCGAAGGTGACGCCGAGGAGGTCGAAGATCTCCCGCTCTTCCCAGTTGGCGTGGCTCCAGACGCCGGACACGGTCGGCACGACGGGGTTGTCGCGCGGGGCGTCCACCTTGAGGACGAGCCAGTGCCGGTGCGGGTAGGAGAACAGATGGTAGACGACCTGGATGACGTCGCGCTTGGGGTAGTCGACGCCCGACTGGTTCGACAGGCAGTCGAAGCGCAGCGCCGGGTCGTCGCGCAGGAAGCGGCAGACGTCGGCGATGGACGCGGCCGCGACCGTCACGCCGGCGTCCCGGCCCGTGCCGGCGAGGTCGCCGATCGCCTCGCCGAAGCGCGACCGGAGCTGGGCGTGGAGCTGCGAGGCGTCGAGTGCCGCCATCGCTCAGGCCCGCATCCCCACCGGCGCCTCCTTGCGGACGAGCCAGCGCTCGCGCTGCATCTTCTCCTGCAGCTTGATCAGCCCCTCGATGAGGGCCTCGGGTCGCGGCGGACAGCCCGGGATGTACACGTCGACCGGGATCACGCGGTCGACGCCGTCGCACACCGAGTACGCCAATTGGAACAGTCCGCCGCAGTTGGCGCAGCTCCCCATGGCGATCGCGTACCGGGGCTCGGGCATCTGGTCGTAGAGCACCTTGGTGCGCAGCGCCATCTTGAGCGTCAGCGTCCCCGACACGATGATCACGTCGGAGACGCGCGGCGTGGCGCGGGGTGCCATGCCGAAGCGCTCGAGGTCGCCGCGCGGGCAGCCCGTCTGCATCATCTCGATGGCGCAGCACGCGAGCCCGAACATCATGTACCAGAGCGACGATTTCCGGGTCCAGTTGAGCAGGTCGTCCACCCGGGTGGTGAGCGCCATCTCGGGCATGGAATTGATCAGCGACATCGGGGTTCCCTTTCCTGCGTCAGGCGGCGCGTCGCGCGGGCGCCCTCTCGGCCGGGGCCGGTCGCGCCGCGGGCAGGCGCTTCAACCACTCGAGGTCGCCCTTCACCCAGACGTAGACGAGACCCAGGAACAGGATCGCGAGGAAGACCACGACTTCGGCGAGGGCGAAGGCCCCCTGCCCGCGCTCGACCCAGCGCTTGAACACCGCGGCCACCGGATAGAGGAACGCCAGCTCGACGTCGAAGATCACGAACACGAGCGCGATCAGGTAGAAGCGGATGTTGAAGTTGATCCACGCCGGTCCGCTCGGCGGCTCGCCGCACTCGTAGGTGGTGACCTTCCCGGGGCTCGGGTTCGACGGTCGCAGCAGCGCGCCCAACCCGAGCATGAGTCCGCACAGGAACAGCCCGAGGAAGAGCAGCACCGCTACGCTCGCGAAATGGAAGTACATTCCGGGGGGCGAACCTAGCAGTCGGCTCCAGGCTCGGCAAACTCGGCGCCGCCCGCGTCGCGGGCCGCCGGCAACACCACCGGGTGGCCGTCGGGGCCCGCGGGGAGCACGGTGACCGAGACCGCGAACGCGGCTCGGAGGCGGTCGGCGGTCAGCACCGCGGCCGGCGGACCCGCGGCCACGACCGTCCCGTGGCCGAGCAGGATCACCCGATCGCAGCAGCGCGCCGCGAGGTTGAGGTCGTGCAGCACGGAGAGCGTCGCCAGACCGCGCTCGCGAGCGAGTGCGCGCACCGCGGCGTGGATGCCGCTCTGGTGTCGCAGGTCGAGGTGCGTGGTGGGCTCGTCGAGGAGGAGCACCTCCGGCTCCTGCGCGAGGGCGCGGGCGAGCAGCACGCGCTGGCGCTCGCCACCGGAGAGCGCGTCGAGCGGACGAGCGGCGAGCGCCTCCACGTCGAGCCGCGCCATCGCCGCGCGCGCGACCGCGACGTCGTGCCGTCCCGGCAGGCCGAGCCCGCCGCGATGCGGCGCCCGGCCCATCAGCACGACCTCGAGCGCGGTGAACGGAAACTCGACGCGCGGATCCTGCGGCAGCACGGCGAGGCGGCGCGCGAGCTCCCGGCGCGGGATGGCCCCGAGGGGCCGGTCGCCCAGGTGCACGGTCCCGGCGCGCGGCCGCAGCGTCCGGGCGAGCAGACGGACGAGCGTCGTCTTGCCGCTGCCGTTCGGCCCGATCACGCCGACGATCTCGCCCGGTGCGAGCACCAGGCCGACGTCCCGGAGGATGGCCCGGCCGGCGTAGTCGAACGCGAGCCCCTCGGCGACCAGGCGCGCCGTCATCCGAGCACGCCCCGGAGCTGCCGGCGCAGAAGCCAGACGAAGAACGGCCCGCCGAGCAGCGCGGTCAGCACCCCCACCGGCAGCTCCACCGGCCCGAGCACCGTGCGCGCGAGCGTGTCGGCCCAGACGAGGAAGACCGCGCCGCCGAGGAACGACGCCGGCACGAGGAGGCGGTGATCGGCGCCGAGCACGAGCCGCAGCAGGTGCGGCACGATGAGCCCGACGAAGCTGATCATGCCGCTCACCGCCACCGCCGCGCCCACCAGCAGCGCCGAGGCGAGGAAGACCGCGCGCCGCACGCGCTCGACCTCGACACCGAGGTGCTGCGCGCCCTCTTCGCCGGTCGCGAGCAGGTTCAGGTCGCGCGCGTGGCGCGTCAGCCAGAGCACGCCGAGCACGGCGTACACCGCCGCCACCGCCGTGAGCCGCCAGCTCTGCGCCGCGAGCGACCCCATGATCCAGAACAGGACGCCCTTGAGCTGCGTCGTGCTCGCGATCGTGTTCACCAGCATGATCGCCGCCGCCGCGACCGCGTTCACGACCACGCCGACGAGCAGGATCGCGTGCGGGCTCGTGCGCCCGCCCGCGCGCGCGCCGAGGAACACGAGCGCGATCGTCGCGAGCGCGCCCGCGAACGCGGCGAGCGGCACGAGCGGCGACATCGGGTCGGCACCGGCCAGCAGCGCGCAGGCTCCCGCCACCGCGGCGCCCCCGGACACGCCGAGCAGGTGTGGGTCGGCGAGGGGGTTGCCGAGCAGCCCCTGGAGCCCCGCGCGCCACGCGGCGCGGCGCCCCCCCCCCACCCCCCCGAGCGCGATCCGCGGCAGCCGCGCGCGCACGAAGATGAGCCGCTCCGTCTCGTCGCCCCACGGCCGCGCCACCACCGGCCCGAGCAGGCTCGCAGCGACCAGCGAGACGACGAGCACGCCGCCGAGCGCGACCAGCGCGCCGGCGAGCCGGCCCCGCGTGAGATAGGCCGCGCGCACGGTCAGCCGGGCCCCGCGAGCGCGAATGCTTCCGGATGGATCGCGCGCGCGAGCGCGGTGGCCGCGTCCGCGACGCGCGGGCCGGCGCGGAAGAGCGCGTCGGGCGCGAGCGGGACGACGCGGCCGTACCGCACCGCCGGCACGGTCGCGAGGCCGGCGAACAGCGCCTGGCTCCCGGCCTCCGTCCCCATCGCCGCGTCGACGATGACCTCGGGCGCCCGCGCGATCACCACCTCGAGCGAGAGCTGCGGCCACGGCGCCCCCGCGTCCTGCGCGACGTTGGTCGCGCCGGCGATCGCGAGCAGCTCGTCCTGCAGCGTCCCCGGCCCCGCCACCGTGAGCGGGCTGTGGCCCACCACCAGGAGCACGCGACGCGACGGCACGGCCGCGACCCGCGCCCGCACCGCGCCGAGTCGGGCCTGGATGTCCGCCACCAGGCCCGCCGCAACGGCCTCGGTGCCGAGCGCCACACCGAGCGCGTGCACCGACGCCCAGAGCCGGTCGAGCGTGCGGTCCTCGGCGACCAGCACGCGCACGCCGGCACGCTCGATCGTGCGCACCGCTTCGCGGTTGCCGGGCGACGGCACCGCGAGCACGAGATCCGGGCGTGCCGCGAGCACCGCCTCGACGCTGGGGTTGAGATAGCCGCCGACGCGCGGCAAACGTGCCGCCTCCGCCGGATAGTCGCACTGCCCGCACACGCCGACGACGCGGTCGCCCGCCCCGAGCGCGAACACGAGCTCGGTCACCGACGGAGCGAGCGCAACGATGCGCCGCGGGGGCGAGGCGACCGGCGGGGCCGGCGCCGCGCCGCACCCCGCCGCGAGCGCGAGGACGAGGAGCGCGGCCCGGCCGCGTCCCCGCCCGCGCCCGCCGCCGTCACTTACACTGCGCCGCATGCTTGCGGGCGTTGTACGCGCACGCGTCGGCACCGAAGGCAACCTCGCCGCACTGCCCGGCCGGCCGTCGAGCGCGATCAGCGCCCGCAGCGGCAGATCACGCCGTCGACGGCCCAGCCGCCGCCCTTCCCGCTCGCCTTGACCGTCACGTGCCCCGGCGCGTCGGGGTCGGCCTTGACGCTCACCCGGGTCACGCCGCCGACGTTGCCCTTCCACGACCAGGTCGTCTTCTTGAGCTTCCATCCCGTGCCGGCGTCGACGTCGAACGCCCCGCCCGGGACGACGACGTCGGCCACCACGCCCGCCCCGCTCTCGATCCGCAGATGGGCGCCGTTGGCGATCGGGTCGAGCGCCGGGCTAGTCGGCACGACGAGCTCGCCTTTCAGGGCGAGCTTCTCGTCGCCCGCCGGCGCGCCGAGCTTCGCGAGCGCGATCTTGGCGCCACCCACCGCCACCGGGAACGTGCACGGGTCGTCGGCGTCGCAGAGGCCGTCGCCGTCGCGCTCCCGGCAGAGGGCGACGATGGCCGTCGCACCGTAGTCGAGCACCAGGGTCTCGTCGCGGTCGGCGTCGTGGAACATCTCGGACGAGAAGCCGAAGCCGTGCGCCCGCTCGGTCCGCGCGTACGGCGGCGCCGGATCGACCGCGACGATCGTGCTGCTCGAGAAGTCGCCGGTGAAGCCGCCGCTCACCAGCATCGTGCCGTCCGTCTCGCGCACCATGGCGTAGATGCCGGAGAGGCCGGTTGCGATCGACGTCGGGCCGCCGCCGGCGAGCGGGTACGCGAGCAGCGCGCCGGCGAAGCCGGCGTCCACGTTGCCGACGAGCAGCGTGCCGCCGGCGCCGAGCGCAGCCCCGGCGGTATAGTCGAGGCCAGCCGCGAACGGCGTGACGACGCCGCCGACGATGCGCACGACGCGCCCGAGGCCGATGCCGACCGCGTCGGTCACGTACAGGCTCGTGTCCGGTGCGAGCACGACGTCCTGCCCCGCGGTGATCGACCCGGCGGGCACGACCTCGTGCCCAGCCGCGGTCACGGCCGTGGTCCGCGTGAGCGCCTGCGGGATCGCGAACACCGTGTCGCCGGTCGTCGCGCCGGCGAGGTTGCCGCCGTTGTCGACGACGTAGAGCGTGCCGTCGGCGGCGAGGTCGAAGCCGCCGAGCGAGTTGAAGCCGGTGGCGACGGTCGTCGCCGATCCGTCCTCGCGCACGCGGACGATCTGCTGCAGGCCGGCGCCGAAGCCGCCCTGGCCGACGAGGATGTCGGGACCCCGGCGCACGACACCACCCTGCACGGCGCCGAGCACGGGAATGGTACGCACGGCCCAGCCGGGCGCGGCGGTCACGGCGGCGCCGGCGATGGCCGCGCCCGCGACCACGGCGAGCGCAGCCAGCGGGAGGACGATGCGGTGACGGGTCATTTGAGGCTCCTCTCGAAGACGAGGCGATCGCGATCGCCCCGGTGGCGCCCGTTCGACCCCACGCCGGCCGCGCGCAGGCGCAGGACCGTCCGTCGGTGCTCGAGCGGGACGGTGAAGGTGCGGGCGGACCCCGGCACCAGGGGACCGAGGAGCGCCGTCCCGTCACGGCCGCTCACGGTGAGGTGGACAGAGGAAGGATCGACCTCCGCGGCGAGCACCATGCGGAGGGTGGCCACGCGCGTGCCGACGGGCACGCGCGTCGAAGCGCTCGTGGGCAGCGCCCAGCGCACGAGCGCATCGCGCGCGCCGCGGCTGCCGCCCCCGGCGAGCGGTGCCACCACGACGGCCGTGCAGGCCGGATCCGCCGGGCAGGGATCGTCCGCGTCCGCCGTGCCGTCGCCGTCGGTGTCGACCGGCGTCGCCGCGGGGCACGTGCGGCCCACCGTCGCCGGACACGGATCGCAGGCGTCGCCGATGCCGTCGCCGTCGCGATCGCGCTGGTCCGGGTTGGCCGTCGCGAGGCAGTCGTCGCACGCATCGCCGACGCCGTCGCCGTCGCCGTCCGCTTGATCCGCGTCGGCGACCGCCGGGCAGTCGTCGCTCGCGTCCGGGACGCCGTCGCCGTCGCCGTCCGCGGGCGTCGGACCCGCGCACGCATCGCCGACGCCATCGCCGTCGCCATCCGCCTGGTCGGCGTTGGCGGTGCGCGGGCAGTTGTCGCATGCGTCGCCGACGCCGTCCCCGTCGCGGTCGGTCTGGTCGGCGTTCGCCCGCGCGGGGCAGTTGTCGCACGCGTCGCCGACGCCGTCGCCGTCGGCGTCGAGCTGCTCGGGATCGGGCCGGGACGGACAGGCGTCGGCGGGATCCGGGATGCCGTCGCCGTCGGTGTCGGGTTGACCCGCGACCTCGATCGCGTGCAGGCCGCCGACCGCGTCGAGGTCGAAGCCGCTCAGGTCGTCGACGATGCCGCGCGGGTTGGCGTTCACCAGGCTCGCGTCGATGCGCAGGAAGCGCACCGCCGCGAGGCCGACCTGCGCGAGGTCGAAGGTGTCGCCGCCCGAGCCCGCGGGCGGCGTGAAGCCGTCGGTCGGCACGCCGACGAGGTCGGCGATCGGGGTCGTGGACGGGACCAGCGCCGACACCGCGTCGGTGGCGAACACCGGATACACGCCGGCGCAGCCCGGGTAGAACGCGGCGCGGTCGAGCGCGCAGGGGAAGGCGCGAAAATGCACGCCGTCGGCGCTCACCGACACCAGGTAGCCCACTGCTGGAAGAACGCTTCTCGAACACGGTGACGTCGGGACCCGGCCGATCGACGATCACGTTGTCGGTGAAGGCGACCACGATCACGCCGCCGAGCCCGAGCGACCAGGTGTCCGTCGAGCCCGCGAACGCACCCGCCCCGTGCACGGCGGGCCGAGGACAGGTTCGGGCTGCCGTGCCCGCCACCAGTGCCGAGCGTCGTCTGCACGACCGCGTCGGCGAACGGATCCGCCAGCGCGGGCGCGGCGAGCAGGACGGCGAGCGCGAGCGCGGCCCTCATGGCAGGAACGTCATCGTGAACGGGGAAGCCCCACGTCGATGCCACTCCGTGGTGAAGTTGGCGGTCGGTGGCGACGTCGAACGCGGATGCCGGGGTTCGGCAGCCCGCGGTCGGCGAGCCAGAGCGTGCCGTCGGGCGCGGGCGCGACGCGCGGCAGGAACGCCCGGCGCGACACGAGCTCGCGGGTGCGCGTGCCGGTGCTCGGGTCGAACGCGACCAGGTGGTTCACAGGCGTCGTCGAGCACGATCGCATAGCCCTTGGTCGCCGAGACGACGACGAAGTCGGTCACGTTGCCGCCGGCGCGTCCTCGGTGACGAAGAAGCCCTCGGCGACGCCGGTCACGGGGTCGACGCGCTCGATGCCGCCGTCGCCCGTCCGGTAGATGTCCCCGGCCTCCGCGACCAGCAGCTTGCCGGTGCCCAGCTCGAGCGCCAGCCGCTCGACGCGGAGAACGCGTTCGCGCCCGACAGCCGGATCGGCTCGCCGAACACCGTATCGGTGGTGGTGTCGATCACGGCGAGCCAGCTCCGTCGCGGGCGCGAACTGGCGATCGCGATCGAGGCGCTTCGAGGCTCACGAACAGCCGGGCGCCGACCAGCGCCATCTGGTCCATCTCCGGCAGCCCGTCGGCGCTCGGCCAGGGGCCGAGGTCGACGGTGCCACGCCAGGAAGCGCTCGCACGAGGACGCGCCCAGATCGACGACCCAGAGCCCGTGCGGTTGAAGCGCGTGACATGCGCTTGTGCGCGTCGACCGCGACCACGTCGTGCGGATCCGAGCCCGGGTCGGTCGTGCACTCGAGGCGCGGCGCCAGACCGCGCCGCGGGTCGAGCACGACGATCGAGTCCCCGAGGAAGCGGTTGACGACGACGACGCGCCCGCCGGTCGTGCGCACGACGGCGTCCGAGTGGATCGCGACGCGCGGGTGCGCGACGGCGTGCGGCCGCGCCACACCGACCGTGGCGAGCTGGCCGGTCTCGAAGTCCGTGGTGACGACCACCGCACGGCCGGGCCGCGCGCGCCGCGGCGGCGCGCAGCGCAGCGCCACGCGGGCATGGCCGATCCGCGTCGAGGTGGAATCCCGGACCCGTGCGCGGAGGGTGACGGGACCCTTGCCGCGCACGAGCCCGACGGGAGCGGACGTGCTGCAGATGTCCGCGCCCGCTGCCGGAAGCACGAGGCCGTCGATGGCACTGCGGATGGCGGGTGCGATCGACCCGACGAGGTCGACGGCACCGACCACGCCCGGCGCGCAGCCCGGGACGTTGAGACAGAGCTGCACTGGGATGGTGCAGGCACCGTCGGACGCGCCGTCGGCGTCGCACCGGGGGTCGCCGTCGTGGCAGACGAGACGGCCACTCGACGCCGCGCCAGCGACGCGCCAACCCGCGAGGCACCGCGCGCCGCCGGCTCTCGCGCCCGCCGGGAGCACGAGCAGCACCGCGAGCAGCCAGGTCCCGTGTCGCGCCGTCGTCGTCTCGTCCTCCGTTCTCCGAGCGGAGATGGAGCGCGGCGGCCGAACGACGTCCGCGACCTCCAGCCCCCTCCCCCTCGGAAGGTTGTGTGTGCTGGCGTCAGGCGGACAGGTCTTCTGGCTCGGGGTTCGTCCTCCCCCAGTCCCTTCCCACCCTCAGGGCAGTGGTTGCGACCGGGTTCGTCCCCCCTTACAGCTGCGGGGCAGCGAGGGCTTTGCACCCTCTTCCCTTGTCCGACTGCGTCGGTCTCGGCGTGTAGCGCACGCGCCGCGCCCATGTCAACGGGATCGCGATGGCCGCAGCCACCGTAGCGCCAGGACGGCATCGACGGCGCGTCATCGCCCGAAGCCGTACGACACGGTCGCGAAGAACGCGCGACCGGGCAGCGGGAAGTCGGCGACGTCGCGCGTCAGATCGTCGCCGAGGTTGCGGCCCTCGACGCCGACCCGCCAGCGCGTGGCGGCGACCGCGATCGCGACGCCCGCGCCGTGCAGGAGACGGCGGGCCACGAAGTCGCGCGGGTCGTTGGCGCGCTTCAAGTAGTTGTCGCCGACGTAGTTGAGCTCGTAGAACACCTCGCCGGGCCAGAGCCGCCGGCCGATGGCGCCGAGCGGCAGTGGACGCTCGGGCGACCAGTCGAGCGCGATGCGCCCGTATGCTTCGTCGGCCGGACGGCCGGGGAGCTGGTTGCCGCGATACGTGCGGTCGTCCGTGCCTTCGTCGCGCGTGTCCTGGTGCGTGAAGTTCGCCACCAGCCCGACGCGGTCCCACAGCCGCGCGCTCGCGCTCAGCTCGTGGCCGCGCAGGTGTGCGCTGCCGACGTTGTCCGGCCGCGCGACGCCCTGCGACTGCAGCACGAGGACGATGAGGTCGTCGACCTCGGCGTCGAAGAACGCGTACTCGATCCCGGCACCGGCGAGCGGACCGAGCGGCGGCAGCGCGAGACGGAAGCCGGCATCGCGGTTGAAGGCCTTCTCCGCGCGCAGCGTCGGGTTGCCGACCATCACGCCGCGGTTGCCGAACAGCTCGGCGAGGTTCGGCGGGCGCACCCAACGCCCCACGTTGGCGAGCAGCGTGAGCCCGTGCCCGGCGTCGAGGCGCACGCCGAGCCGCGGCGAGAGGAAGTCCTGCGTGTGCCCCCCGCCCGTCCGCAGCGGCGCCGGCTGCCCCGGATCGCCGGGAAAATCGTCGCGGTAGAGCTCCCAGCGCAGGCCCGGCACCACGGACAGGCGCTCGCCGAAGGCGAGCATCTCGTCTTCGCCGGCGACGGTCAGGCGCGTGCGCGTGCGATCGGGGGCCGGCGGCGGGTTCAGCCGATCGTCGGTCGCGATCGTCTCGTGGCTGCCGGCGAGCAGGAGGCCCGGGACCTGGTGCGTGCCGATGGCGCCGCGCACGAGCGCCTGCGCGCCGGCCGACGCCGCCGCCTGCGCGGTGTCCTGCCGCGGATAGCCGCCCTCGCCGCCCGGGTTCGAGAAGGCGCTGCGGTCGTAGAGCACCCAGGCGCCCGTCGATGCGTCGAGCGGCAGCGCGGAGACCGGGACGAGCGTCGCATCGAGATGCGCGAGCTGGCGGAGCGTCTGCAGCCGCGCCGTCCGCGTCTGGAGGCTGCGCTGGCCGGCTACGCCGCCCTCCCTGAAGAAGCTGTCGGTCGTGAGCGCGAGGCGGACCGGCGCGTCGGGCCGCCAGCCGACGCGCGTGGTGAGATCGGCGAGGTCGAAGCCGTTGTTCCGCCGCCGCTCGAGGTGGTCGTCGGCGGGCGTGCCGTTGCCGTTGTCGTTCAGGAAGGTGAAGTCGCCGGCGCTGCCGAGGTAGTGCGCGAAGGCGAGGTAGTCCCAGGCACCGACCGTCTCGGCGCGCATGACGTCGGCCTTGCGCGTCGTGAACGAGCCATAGGACGCGCTCGCGGCCGTGATCGGCTCGGCTCCCGGCCGTGACGACGCGTTCGCGATCCCGCCCGGCCCCGACGCGAACGCGAGCGGCGTCGTGCCGCGGTACCTCGACGCGCTCGCGACCGCGTCGAGCGGCAGGTCGGCGAGGTTCACGGTCTCGTTGTCCCCGCGACCGAGCGGCTACGCCGTCGAGGTAGACCTGGACCTGCCCCGACGAGAAGCCGCGGATCGAGACGGTGCTGAAGTCGCCGAGCCCGCCGAAGCGGCGCACCTGCACGCCGACCGCGTCGGAGAGCGCGTCGGCGAGCGTCTCGACCTGCACCGGCGCGCGGGTCGTGTCGACGACCGTCGCGAACGACGTGACGTCGCGCGGCGCGGCGGTCTCCTCGACGCGCGTGCCGTGCACGACCACCTCGCCGAGACGCTCGTCGGCGCCGGCGGCCGTCGCCGCAAGTACGAGCAGCCCGATCGTGAGCGAGCGTCGGCGCGTCGTCCCAGCCCCTTCCCCGCGGAAGGCTCTCCCTGCTGGCGCGGGTCGATGGGGTGTTCTGGCTCGGGGATCGCTCTCCCCCGGTCCCTTCCCGCTCCGCGGAGCAGTGGTGCCGACCGGGCTCGTCCCCCCTCACAGCTGCGGGGCAGCGGGGGATTCGCACCCCCTTCCCCTCCTCGACCGCGTCGCGCCGCGAGTTATCGCGCCGGCGCCGGCCACGTCAAGCCGATTGACAGGGCCTCACCCCTCCCGAGTTGACCACCCCCCGGTCCGCATGAAATGCACGCCGTCGGATTTTGGGGGGGGACGTGGCGGGGTGAAGTACCGATCCCAGGACGACGGCGCCGATTTTCCGGGCACCTGCCTGCGGGGCGGTCAACGCATTGACGCGATCCAACGCAGGGCCAAGGCGGCCGGCGGCGGGCGCTGCGGCATGCACCTTGCTGAGTCCGGGGGCGGCTCGGTCGACCGAGCACCAGAGGGAGGGAGGCTCGACATGCGGAATTGGATTCTGACACTGGCGGTGATCGGGGGTGGCCTGCTGGCATCGATGCTGCCGACTGGCCAGGTACGGGCCGAGGAGCCGGCCGCCGCAGCGGCGGAAGCCCCCAAGGACCCGACGCGCGGGCAGTGGGACAGCTTCCTCGATCGCTGGCGCGACGGTGAGGACGCCATCAACGGGTGGCAGGGCGAGTTCGAGGAACGGACCAAGGTCCGCTTCGGCGCCGCGATCGACAAGTCGTACATGTGGAACTTCAACGACCCCGCCAGCGGCAAGAGCTCGCTGCACAGCCTCGACCCGGACCACAACTCGGCCAACCTGGACCTCGCTCAGGTCTCGATCGCACGGCCGAGCGAGAACTGGCTGCCGGGCTTCGGCGTCAAGCTCGACGCCGGCCACATCGCTCGGCGCATCAAGTCGGACTGGGACGGCGACGGCGGCGTGCAGCGCGGGGACGACTTCGAGACCAACGACTTCGAGGTCGAGGAGGCCTACCTCACCTACACCCTCGCCGACGAGGCCGGCCCCTTGAAGGGCCTCACGCTCAAGGGCGGCAAGTTCGTCACGCTGCTCGGGGCCGAGGTGATCGAGCCCTGGCTCAACTACAACTTCAGCCGCTCGTTCCTGTTCGGCTACGCGATCCCCGCCACCAACACGGGCGTGCTCGTCAGCTACCCGATCGCGGACACGCTGTCGGTCACGCTGGGCGGTGTCGCGGGCTGGGACAACGTCGCCGACAACAACAACAGCCCGAGCGTCATGGGTAACGTGACCTGGACCGCGTGCAGCTTCTTCACGCTCGGGGTCAATGGCCTCTTCGGGCCGGAGCAGAACAACAAGATCTCGAACAAGCGCAACGTGATCGACGTCATCGGCACGATCAAGGCGACCGACGACCTCACGTTCGTCCTCAACTACGACAACGGCGGCGAGGAGAACGTGCTCGCCGGCCCGCGCCGGGCGAACTGGCAGGGTTTCGCCGGGATCGCCAACTACGCCTTCACCGATCGCTTCTCCGGCGCGCTCCGCGGCGAGTGGTTCGAGGACTCGGGCGGTGCCCGCACGGGCACGAGCCAGGGCCTGTGGGAGACCACGGTCGACCTCAAGTACCTGGTCACGCAGCACCTGTACGGCCGCGCCGAGTACCGTCACGACGAGTCCGGCTCCCCGCACGTGTTCGAGGCCGGAACCGCCAAGGCGACGCGCGGCCAGGACCTCGTCGGGTTCGAGTTCGGCTACGTGTTCAACTGATCGCAAGACCGCTCAACAGGACCAGCACTGCCGCCTCGACGAGCTCGCCGGCCGCCCACAGGAGCCGGCCGGTGAAGCCGCCGAGGCGGCGGTGGACCAGCACGCGGACGGCCACCGTCACCAGCGCCGCGGCGAGCGCGAGCAGGACACCGACGAAGCCGACCTCCTGCGTCAGCCCGAGCGCGACGACGCTCGCGATCCCGAACTCGCGAAACCCCGCCCGGCCGATCATCGCCGCCGCCGTCCCGCGCGCGTGCGGCGACGGCGTGCCGTAGCACTGCACCGCGATCGCCCAGCGGCCGAGCATCGGCGCGAGCACGAGGCCCCAGCCGCGCGCGGGCTGCGCCAGGGTCGCGACGGCCCAGAGCTCGACCGCGAGCATCGCGATCGCCACCGACCAGCCGAGCGCCGACGGACGTCCCCGCAGTCGCGCCACGACCGCGTCGGGACCCCCGCGCCCGGCGAGTCCCGTCACCGCGGCGGCCAGCCCGGACCGGCCCCGCCCGCCCGTGCTCAGCTCGAGGATGGCGACGGCGGCCAGCGCCCCGCCGTGCCCGCCGATCAACGCGCCGCCCGCGGCCGCCAACCCCACCGCCGCTCCGGCCAGGGGCCAGAACGCGAGCCCACCGGCGAGCGCCGCGCGCGGCGGGCGGCGGGCGCGCCCGAGCGGCACCGCCGTGCACGCTGCGGCCGCGACCTCGGCACCGATTCCCATCTCGGCCTCGGCTAGCCTGCGCCGCCGGGCGGGTCAAAGCACCGCGCTTGCCGGCGCGCGCCCGCCTCACTATCAGGAGCGCGATGGGGCAGCTGGACGCACGGGCCGAGGCGACCCTGGCGACGTTCGTCGGCGACGTCGAGCGGGTGCTGGGCGACGCGCTGCTCTCGGCCGTGCTCTACGGCAGCGCCGCCGGGCCCGAGTGGGTGGCCGGCCGGTCGGATATCAACGTGGCGCTGGTCGTGCAGCGGGTGACGCCGCGCCTGCTCGACGCACTCGCCCCCCTCGTTCCCGCCTGGCGCCGGCGCGGCGGCGCCCTGCCCCTCCTCGTCGACCCCGAGTTCCTCGCGCACGCCCGCGACGCGTTCCCCATGGAGCTCGACGACATCGCGCGCCAGCACCGCCGGTTGGCGCGCGCCGACCTGTTCGCCGACCTCACGGTCGAGCCCGCCGCCGTGCGCCGCCAGTGCGAGCACGAGGCGCGCAGCAAGCTGCTCCGATTGCACGCGGCCTACCTCGGGGCCGCGGGGACGCCGGCGGCGCTCGAGGAGCTGATGCTGGGATCGCTCAAGAGCTTCCTCGTCGTGCTCCGCCACCTCCTCCGCCTGGCCGGCGGCGAACCGGCGGTCGGCTACGCCGACGTACTGCACGCCGGCGAGCGGCTCCTGGGCCCCCTGCCGGTGATGCGCCGCCTCCTCGATCATCGCAGCGGCGCGACGACCGTGGCACGCGGGACGCTGCGCAGCGAATTCGCCGGGTACCTGGCGGAGGTGGAGCGGATCACCGCTCGCCTCGATGCGCTCGATGCGTAGCGCGCTCGCCCTCGTCGCGGTGCTGATCGCGGGGGCGGGGCTCGCGCTCGCGTCGGCGCCGCGCATCCCGGCGCCGCGCGGTTGGGTCACCGACGACGCCGGCATCGTGAGCGCATCGGTCGCTGCGCGCATCGGTGCCCTGTGTGAAGAGCTGCGCGCGAAGACCGGCGCCGAGATCGCCGTGCTGACGGTCGAGACCACGGCCCCGCTCGACGACTTCACCTACGCGATGCAGGTCGCCGATACATGGCGACCGGGGCGCAAGCGCGACGACACGGGGATCGTGTTTCTGATCGCGATCCGCGATCGCAAGACGCGCATCGTCACCGGCTACGGCCTCGAAGGGATCCTGCCCGACGGGTTGATCGGCGAGATCCTCGACACCGAGGTGCTGCCCGACTTCCGTGCCGGGCACGTCGACGAGGGGATCTGGCGCGGCGTCGCGGCCGTGGCGGGCCGGGTGGCACAGGCGAACGGCGTCGCGCTGACCGGAGTCCCGCCCGCCCGATCGCGCCCGCTGGCGGCTCCGGCACCGGTGCCGCTGCTCGTCCTGGTCGCGCTGCTCGTGCTGCTGGTTCTGCTATACCAGCTCGGCGCCCAACGAGGCGGCGGGCGGCGTGGTGGGTTCGGGTGGGGCGGGGGATTCGGGGGCGGTGGGTTCGGTGGCGGCGGTGGCGGGTTCGACGGATTCGGCGGCGGCGGGTTCGGCGGCGGCGGTGCCGGCCGCAGCTGGTGAAGGAGGAGAACGATGCGGTTCGCGATGATGGGCCTCCTGCCTCGCGGTGGCGCTGTCCGGCTGCAGGTACAACGCGATGGTGCAACGGCGCGAGGCAATCGAAGGTGCCTGGGCACAGGTCGAGAACCAGCTCCAGCGCCGCAACGACCTGGTCCCCAACCTGGTGGAGACCACCAAGGGCTACGCCGCGCACGAAAAGGATATCTTCACGAGCCTCGCCAACGCGCGCTCGCGGATGCTCACCAGCACCGCAGCGACCAGCGCATGGAGGCCTCGGCCGAGCTGTCGGGCGCGCTGTCGCGGCTGCTGGCGATCGCCGAGCGCTACCCGGATCTCCAAGGCCAACCAGCAGTTCGCGCGCCTTTCCGACGAGCTGGCCGGGACCGAGAACCGCATCGCGGTCGAGCGTATGCGCTACAACGATGCGGTGCGCGCCTACAACGAGTTCATCAAGAGCTTCCCGCACCTGCTCTACGCGTCGGCGGCCGGCTTCAAGCCGCTCGCGTACTTCGCCGCGCCACCCGAGGCGAAGCAGGTCCCGAAGGTCGACTTCGGGACCGGAGCCGCGGCGCCGACGGGACAATGAAGCGCTTCGCGTGGATATTCGCGCTGGCCGCCGGCGTGGCGAGCGCGGAGACGCCGTCGCCCTATCGGGTCACGATCGACGTCGGCCCCGCGATCGCCGCGCTCGGCAGCGAGGACCTGTTCGAGAGCGACCCGGCGCAGGACAGGCTCCAGGCGCTCGGCCCGGCGGCGCTCCCCGCGCTGCGCGCCGCCCTCGCGCGCGAGCCCGCATCCGTGCGCACCGGCGTGGTCGAGGTGCTCTCGCACCTCGGCGCGGACGGCCTGCCCGCGCTCTTGGGCGTCGCGACGCACGATCCCGATCCCGAGGTCCGCCACGACGCCATCATCGACCTCGGCGTCGCCAAGGACCCGCGGGGGCGGCCAGTCGTGGAGCGCCTGCTCAAGCACGACGACGCGCGCGATCGCCTGGCGGCGGTGCAGGCGTGCGCGACCCTCTGCGCGACCCCGGGGGCGCTGCGGCGACTGGTTCGTATCGCGATCGAGGATCCATCGATGGCGACCGGCATGGCGGCGCGCCGGAGCCTGGGCACGATCACGGCCAGCGCGGGGAACCGCCGCGCGGCCGTCGTCGCGACGATCGCGCGCGCGGCGGTCCCGCCATCACCCGCGCCGCGACGATCGCCGTCCGCGCGCGGGCGGCGATCGTCGCCGCCGACGTCGGCGACGCGACCGGCTCCGCCACACACGGCGAGGCCGCGCTCGGGGGTCCGGACGCGCACCTGCGTCTGAACGCGATCTACGCGCTCGGCACGGGCGGCGACGCGACCGGAGTCCCCGCGCTCGCGCGCATCCTCGCCGGGCAGAACGACGGCGCCCGGCTCTATGCCGCCGACGCCCTCCGCCGCATGGCGGCGCGGGGGGTGACGGCCGCCTCCCAGGCGCTCGCCGAGGCACCCGTCCCGGTACCCCAGACGCCGGTCCCGCCCCTCGGGGGCTGACCCGTCGTATCCCACGCGGGCGCGCGCTTTGCCCTCGCTGGCCGGCTTGGCTACAGGACGCGCATGCGCATTCTCGTCCACGGGAGCGGCGCCGTCGGCGGCTACTTCGGCGCACGGCTCGCGCTCGGCGGCCACGACGTGACGTTCGTCGCGCGCGGCGCGAACCTCGCGGCTCTTCGCGAGCGCGGCCTGACGGTCCGACTGCCGGGCGAGACGCTGCGCGTGGCGCCGGTCCACGCCGTCGCCGACCCCGCCGAGGCGCCGTCGGCGGAGCTCGTGCTCGTCTGCGTCAAGTCGTACGACACGGTCGCGGCGGCCGCGGCGCTCCGGCCCGCCGTCGGTCCGGAGACGGTCGTCCTCTCGCTGCAGAACGGCGTCGAGAACGAGGACATCCTCGCCCGCGAGCTCGATCTTCCCCCGCTCATGGTCGCGCTGACGTTCATCGGGGTCGAGCTCACCGCACCCGGCGAAGTCACGTACTCGGGTCGCGGGTCGATCCACTTCGGCGAGGTCGATGGGAGCGAGTCGCCGCGCGCGCGGCGGGTCCTGGAGGCGCTCACCGCCGCCGGCGTTCCGGCGCAGCTCCGCCGCGACGTGCGCGCCGTCGCCTGGGAGAAGGTGGCGTGGAACGCGGCGTTCAATGCGGTCACGACGCTCACCCAAGCGACGGTCGGCGAGGTCCTCGACCACCCGGCGAGCCGCGCGCTCGTCGTGCGCGCGCTCGAAGAGGCCGACGCCGTCGCCACCGCGCTCGGCATCGCGGTGCGACGCACGCGCATCGCCGCGGTGCTCGAGGAGAGCCGCACCGGCCTCCCGGACTTCGCCACCTCGATGCTCCAGGATCTGCGGCGCGGTGGACGGCTCGAGTGGGACGGCATCACCGGCGCCGTCGTACGCGCCGCCGAGCGCGCCGGCGTGCCGGTTCCGGTGAACCGCGTGCTGCTCGGCCTGCTCGCGCGCCTCGATCCCGGCGGGCGGTCCGCTACCTGAGCGTACCCGCGGCCACGCGCGCGAGCCACATCGGCGTGCCCGGAAAGATCCCGAGCGCGAGGGTCCCCACCAGCGCGAGCACGATCGTGAAGAGGAGCGCGGGGCGCGCCGACGGCGCCGTGATCTCGGTTTCGCCCTCGACCATGTACAGGTGCACGATCACGCCCAGGTAGTAGTACATCGAGATCAGGCTGTTCAGGACTCCGACGACGGCCAGCCCCACGTACCCGGCGTCCACCGCCGCGCCGAAGAGGTAGAACTTACCGGCAAAGCCGACCGTCGGCGGGACGCCCGCCAACGACAGCATGAACACCGTCATCGAGAGCCCCAGCACGGGATGTCGAAAGCCCACGCCGTGCAGATCGCGCAACGTCTCGTTGGGCGCGCCCCGGCGGCCGAGCGCGAGCAGCACCCCGAACGCGCCGATGTTCATGACCGTGTACGCCGCCAGGTAGAAGAGCAGCCCCGCGCCGGCGTCGGCGCCCGGCACCACGACGCCGACGAGCGCGTAGCCCGCGTGGGCGATGCTCGAGTAGGCGAGCATCCGCTTGACGCTCTGCTGCGTGACCGCGGTCACGTTGCCGATCGTCATGGTGAGAACCGCCAGCACCCAGAGTAGCCCCGTCCACTGCGCCGACAGTCCGCCGAAGGCGGTCGTGAACACGCGCGCCAATGCCGCGAAGCCCGCCGCCTTGACGCCCACCGCCATGAAGGCCGTGACCGCGGTCGGCGCGCCCTCGTAGACGTCGGGCGTCCACACGTGGAACGGCGCGAGCGCGACCTTGAAGCCGAAGCCGACCAGCAGCAGCGCGATACCCGCCGCCGCGAACGTGCCGAGCCCGTCGCGGGCGAGGGCCTGCGCGATGAGGTCGAGCCGGGTCGAGCCGGTGGCCCCGTAGAGAAACGCGATCCCGTAGAGCAGGAACGCGCTCGCGAAGGCGCCGAGCAGGAAGTACTTGAGCGCGGCCTCGCCCGAGCGCGGGTCGCCACGCAGCATGCCGGCAAGCACGTACACCGCGACCGACATGATCTCGAGGGCGACGAAGACGACGATCAGATCGTTGGCCGCGACCATGAACGCCATGCCCGCCGTCGAGAGCAGCACGAGCGCGACGTACTCGCCGGCGGGCAGGTCGTGCTCGCGCAGGTAGTCGGCCGACAGCAGCAGCGACGCCGCCGCCCCGGTCGCGATCACGATCACGAAGAAGAGCGCCCAGCGATCGGCGAGCAACGTGCCCTGGAAGCCCGCCCGGACCGGCAGGTTTCCCCACATCCACGCCGCGGTCCCGATCGCGGCGAGCATCCCGCCGACGCCGAGCACCGTGGCCATCCCCCGGTTGGGACGCCGTACCGCCGCGTCGAGCGCCATGACGACGAGCCCCGCGACCGCGATCACGAGCCCCGGGAGCGCCACCTGCCAGTTCGCCGCGTATGCCTGGAGGTCGAGGGGTGCCATCAGCGAACCCCCTGCCCGTCCCGCACGGCGAGCGCCGCCGTGTGCACCACCGGGCGGTCGATGCGCGCCAGGATCTTGTCGACCGACGGCTGCATCACGCGCAGGAACGGCGTGGGATAGACGCCCATCACGACACACAACGCCAACACCGGGACGATCACCGCGAGCTCGCGGCGCGAGAGGTCCTCGAGGCGCCGGTTCTCGTCGTGCACGAGCGGCCCGAAGATCACGCGCTGGTACATCCAGAGGAGGTAGAGGGCGCCGAGCACGACCCCGCTCGAGCCGAGCACGGTCTGCCACGGCCATCGCTTGAACGCGCCGAGCATGATCAGGAACTCGCCGACGAACCCGTTCAGCCCCGGCAGCCCCGCCGACGCGAGCATCGCGATCAGCAGGCATACCGCGTACACCGGCACCTGCGCCCACAGCCCCCCGAAGTCGGCGATCATGCGGGTGTGGCGGCGCTCGTAGAGCATCCCGACCAGGAGGAACAGCGCGCCGGTGGAGAGGCCGTGGTTCAACATCTGGTACACGCTGCCCACCACCGCCGTGCGGTCGAGCGCGAAGAGCCCGAGCATCACGAAGCCCAAGTGCGACACCGACGAGTACGCGACCAGCTTCTTCAGGTCCGGCTGCACCGTCGCCACCAGCGCACCGTAGATGATGCCCGCCACCGCGAGCCCGACCAGCAACGGCGACGCCTGCTGGACGGCGTCCGGAAAGAGCGGCATCGCGAAGCGCAGAAAGCCGTACGTCCCCATCTTGAGGAGCACGCCGGCCAGGATCACCGACCCGCCCGTCGGGGCCTCGACGTGGGCGTCGGGGAGCCAGGTGTGCAACGGGAACAGCGGCACCTTGATGGCGAACGCGAGCGCGAACGCGGCGAACAGCCAGAGCTGCTCCCGCGGCGCGAGCCGGAGCCCCAGGAACTGGTCGTAGTCGAACCCGGGCGCACCGCCCGAGGCCTTCACGCGCGCCGCCAGATAGAGGATCGCGACCAGCATCGGCAGCGAGCCGGCCATCGTGAACAGCACGAACTTGACCGCCGCGTAGAGCCGCCGCCGGCCTCCCCATACGCCGATGAGGAAGGCCATCGGCACGAGCATCAGCTCCCAGAAGACGTAGAAGAGGAACAGGTCGAGCGCGACGAACGCGCCGAGCATCCCCGTCTCCAGCAGGAGCAGGAAGGCGAAGAACTCCTTCTCGCGCCGGTGGACGTCGCCCCAAGCCGCGAGCACGACGAGCGGCGTGAGCAGCGTCGTCAGCAGCACGAGCAGCAGGCTGATCCCGTCGATGCCGACGTGGTACTCGACGCCGAGCGGCGGGATCCACGGCCCGCGCTCGACGAGCTGGAAGCCCGCCTCGCCGACCGTGAACGCGCCGAGGACCACGAGCGAGACCGCGAACGTCGCCAGCGCCACGCCGAGCGCCACGCCGCAGACCGCTGCGCGATTCGCGCGCGGCACGAGCGCCAGGACGACGGCCCCCAGCAGCGGGAGGAACACGAGCCAGGAGAGGAGTCCCATCAGCCGAGCACCCAGTAGCCGAGGAGCACGATCGCGCCGACGAGGAACGAGAGCGCGTAGTGCTGCACGTTGCCGGTCTGGAGTCGGCGCCAGAGCCCGCCGGTGGTGACGACCAACGTCCCCACCCCGTTCGCGGCCGCATCGATCACGCGCGGGTCGACCTCGCGTGCCCCGAAGGTCGCCAAGCCGAACAGCGGCCGCACGATCACCGCGTCGTACAGCTCGTCGACGCGCCACTTGTCGCGCGCCAGCGCGGAGAGCCCGCCGAGCGACGCCGCGACGCGGTCCGGCAGCTCGGGTCGGGCGACGTAGAAGACCCAGGCCGTGGCGAGCCCGCCGGCGGCGATCGCCGTGGCCAGCACGAGCATCGCGACCGGCGCCTCCGCCTCGTGGTGCAGGTCGAGCACGTGGGCGAGCACGTGCGGCACCGGGAGGAAGCCGCCGGCCGCCGACAGCGCGGCCAGCACGACCAGCGGCGCGAGCATCGACCACGACGACTCGTGCAGATGGTGCTGCACCTCGTGCGACGCCCGGCACGCGCCGAAGAACGTCAGGAAGTAGAGCCGCCCCATGTAGAAGGCGGTCATGAACGCGACCAGATAGGCGAGCACGCCGAGGAGCGGCTGCGGATGCGGGCCCGCGAACGCCCCCCAGATGATCTCGTCCTTGCTGAAGAAGCCCGACAGCGGCGGGATGCCCGCGATCGCGAGCGTCGCGATCGTCATCGTGGCGAAAGTCACGGGCAGCTTCGCGCGCAACCCGCCCATCTGCCGCATGTCCTGCTCGCCCGACAGCGCATGGATCACGCTGCCGGCGCCGAGGAACAGGAGCGCCTTGAAGAACGCGTGCGTGACGACGTGGAAGATCGCCGCGCCCGTCGCACCGACACCGAGCCCGAGGAACATGAACCCGAGCTGGCTCACCGTCGAGTAGGCGAGCACCTTCTTGATGTCGGTCTGCGCGAACGCGATGGTCGCGGCCAGGAAGGCCGTGAGCGCGCCGATCGTCGCCACGACGGCCAGCGCCGCCGGGGCCAGCGCGAACAGCCCGTGCAGCCGCGCGACCATGTAGACGCCGGCCGTCACCATGGTCGCCGCGTGGATCAGCGCGGAGACCGGCGTGGGGCCCGCCATCGCGTCGGGCAGCCACACGTAGAGGGGGATCTGCGCCGACTTGCCGGTGGCGCCGACGAACAGGCAGAGGCAGATGACCAGCGGCAACGACCAGCCGCCGAGGGTCGCCGTACGGAGCGCGTCCAGGTGGTGCTCGATGCCGCTCACCTCGAGCGTGCCAGTGGCCTGGAAGAGCAGGAAGAGCCCGAGCACGAAGCCCGCGTCGCCGACGCGGTTCACGAGGAAGGCCTTCTTCCCGGCGATCGCGTTCTCCTCCTTGGCGTACCAGAAGCCGATCAGCAGATAGGAGCAGAGCCCCACCCCCTCCCAGCCGACGAACAGCAGGAGGAGGTTGTCCCCCAGCACGAGGATCAGCATCGCGGTGAGGAAGAGGTTCAGGTACGCGAAGAAGCGTGCGACATCGGGGTCGTGCCCCATGTAGCCGACCGAGTAGACGTGGATGAGGAAGCCGATCCCGGTGACCACCAGCGCCATCACCATCGAGAGCGCGTCGAACCGCAGCGCGGCTTCGGCCCGGAATGGCCCGGCCTCGATCCAGGTGTAGACGTGATCGACGAGCGCCGCGCCCTCGCCCGCGTGCTCGAGCTGGAGCGCGGCGAGCACCGTCACGACGAACGCGCCCAGCACCACGCCCGGCCCCACCAGCTTCACCGCCGCATGGGACCGTCGCCCGACGCAGACCTGGAAGAGGAACCCCAACGCCGGAAGGATGACGATCCACCGGAGCCAATCGGTCGCGGTCACCATCGCAGCGTCGCCACTTCGTCGGCGTCGGTCGTCGCGCGGTTGCGGAAGACCGACAGGATGATCGCGAGCCCGACCGCCGCCTCCGCCGCGGCCACCGTCATCACGAAGAAGACGATCACCTGGCCGTCGAGCGAGCCGAGGCTCCGCGCGAAGGTCACGAAGCTCAGGTTGACGGCGTTCAACATGAGCTCGATCGCCATGAAGATGACGACGAGGTTGCGCCGCACGACCACGCCGACCGCGCCGATCCCGAACAGGACGGCCGACAGCACCAGGTACCAGGAGTACGGCGTCGCGCTCACGTCAGGAAGGCCTCCGCTTGGCGAGCGCCACCGCGCCGACCACGGCGACCAGCAGCAGGAGCGAGGTGAGCTCGAACGGTAGCAGATAGGCCGTGAACAGCCGCTCGCCGACGGCCGACGTCTCGCCGAAACCGCTCGGCACGGTCGGCAGCGCCGCCCGCGGGCCGCGCTGCGCGATCGCGAGCAGGAGGAACACCACGAGCGCCACGGCGCCCGACACCGCCGCCGCCACGACCAGCGGCCCCTCCATGATCCGGCCGACCACCTGCACGTTCAGCAGCATGATGACGAACAGGAAGAGCACGACGATGGCACCCGCGTAGACGATGATCTGGAGGAAGCCCAGAAGCTGCGCGTCGAGCCCGAGGAACATCACCGCGAGCAGGCAGAGCGTCGCGACCAGGCCCACCGCCGAGTGCACCGGGTTCTGTTGCAGGATGACGGTCAGCGCCGACGCGATGGTCAGGACGGCCAACACCAGGAAGAGTGCCGGGTTCACGCCAACCGCTCCGCGAGCAGCACGAGAAGCGCCGAGAGCATCACGTTCACGAGCGCGAGCGGCAGGAGCCCCTGCCAGCCGAGGCGCATGAGCTGGTCGTAGCGGAAGCGCGGCACCGTGAAGCGGATCACGACCTGGAGGAACGTGAACAGCACGAGCTTCACGGTGAAGGACGCGATCTGCAGCACCGTCACCGCCAGCGCCGGCACCGCCACGTGGAGGCCGCCCGGGAAGTGGAAGCCGTCGCGCGCGAGCCACGGCACCTGCCACCCGCCGAAGAAGAGCGTCGCGATGAGCGCCGAGATGAGGACCACCTCGACGAAATCGCTCATCATGAACATGAGGTGCTTGGCCCCCGAGTACTCGGTGAAGAACCCGGCCACGAGCTCGGACTCGCCCTCGGGGAGGTCGAACGGAATGCGTTTGGACTCCGCGATCCCGGCGGTGAAGAAGATCACGAACGCGAGCGGCTGGTAGAGGATGCCCCACGCCGGCAGCCAGCCCCACAGGAGCTTGCCCTGCGCGCGACAGATCTCCTGGAGGTCGAGCGTGCCGTACGTGAGCACGACGCCGATCAGGCCGAGGCCCATCGCGATCTCGTAGGAGATCATCTGGGCCGAGCCGCGCACGCCGCCGAGGAGCGACCAGCGGCTGTTCGATGCCCAGCCCGCGAGGACCACGCCGTAGACGCCGAGCGACACCGCGGCGAGCACGAAGAGGATGCCGACGTTCAGCTCCGCGGCCTGGAGGTTGATCACGCGGCCACCGACCTCGAGCACGTCGCCGAAAGGGATCACGGCGAAGGCGAGGATCGCCGGGACCACGGCGAGCACCGGGGCCGCCCAGTGCAGGAAGGGGTCCGCCCCAGCGATCTTCACGTCCTCCTTCAGGAGGAACTTGATCGGGTCGGCGATGAGCGTGTTGACGGCACCGAACGCCGCGACACCGAGGATGCTGGCCCGATTCGCGCCGATGCGGTCCTGCATGAGCGCGCTGCCCTTGCGCTCGAAGAGGAGCCCCGCCGCCATCACGTGCAGCATCAGGACCACGATGAAGAGCGCCTCGGCGCTCGCGATCGCGACGTCGATCAGCACGGCGTCACTCCGTCGCCAGCCGCTCGAGCAGCGCGATGACCTTCGGCACGTCGAGGTGCTCGTGGTACTGCTCGTTGTTGATCTGCATCACGGGTGCCGTCCCGCAGGAGCCCAGGCACTCGACCTCTTCGAGCTGAAAGCGGCCGTCGGCGGTCTGCTGCCCGTCGCCGATGCCGAGCCGATCCTCGATCGCCCCGAGGATCCCCTCCGCGCCGCGCAGCGAACAGGCGAGG
Organism: Binatia bacterium; assembly: GCA_046327955.1. GTDB lineage: Bacteria > Desulfobacterota > Binatia > DP-6 > DP-6 > JAXLXP01. The sequence goes on from JAXLXP010000009.1 coordinate 215,469, forward strand.
TTGCGGCAGACCTGCAGCTTGAAGCGCGCGGTCGGCTGCTTCCAGTACATCGTGTAGAACGACGCGACCGAGGTGACCCACGCCAGCGGCAGCTCCAGCAGCTCCGCGACGTAGCCCATCGCCGGCTCGGACAGCCAGCCGAACTCCCGCTGCGCGAGCCAGAGCGTCGGCATGAGCGCGGCCCGGCGCGTCGGATAGCGCCCGAGGATCTCGCGGTACTCCGCGAGCGCCGCCTCGGAGAAGCGCGGCCTATCGGTCACACTCGCCTCCGATCATGTTGATCTGGCCGAAGGTGGTGATGATGTCGGCCACCATGCCGCCCGCGAGCAGCCGCCCGAGCGTGGCCATCCCGTAGAAGCACGGCGGCCGCACGCGCACGCGGAAGGGGCGACCGCTGCCGTCGCTCACGAGGTAGAAGCCGAGCTCGCCGTTGCCCCCCTCGGTGGCGACGTAGACCTCGCCGGGCGGGATCTTCTGGCCCTCGATCACGAGCTTGAAGTGGTTCATCAACCCTTCGATCGACCCGTAGACCTCCGGCTTGGGCGGGAGCACGAAGCGGGGATCGTCGGCGCGGATGGGGCCGCCGGGAAGCTGTGTCGTGGCCTGCTCGATGAGGCGAAGGCTCTGCTCCATCTCGCGGCGGCGGACCATGAAGCGGTCGAAGTTGTCGCCGTTCGTGCCGACGGGCACCTCGAAGTCGAGGCGGTCGTAGACGAGGTAGGGCTCGGCCTTGCGCACGTCGTACGACACGCCGTACGCCCGCAGCAGCGGCCCGGTGAGGCCCGCCGCGACCGCCTCCTCCCGCGTCATCCCGCCGGTGCCGACGCCCACCATGCGGTCGAGGAAGATGCGGTTCTTGCGCAGCAGACCGTCGCAGTCGGCGAGCACGCCGCGCAGCGACTCGAAGCAGAAGGCCATGCGCGCGGGGAAGTCGGCGGGCAGGTCGTTGGTGACGCCGCCGAGTCGGCAGTACGTCACCGTGAGCCGCGCGCCGGTGATCGCCTCGATCAGGTCGTAGAGGTACTCGCGCGATTCGAGCATGTACATGCCGACCGAGACCGCGCCGATCTCGCTCGCCGCCATCCCGAGACACGTGAGGTGGTCGCAGATGCGGGCGATCTCACCCACGATGACGCGGATGTACTGGCAGCGCTCCGGCACCTCCACGCCGGCGAGCCGCTCGACCGCGAGCGCGAAGCCCACGTTGTTGAGCAGCGGGGAGGCGTAGTTGAGCCGGTCGGCGTACGGGAAGCAGTGGTTCCACGTCCCCTGCTCGCACATCTTCTCGAAGCCGCGGTGGAGATAGCCGATCTCGACGTCGACCTCGGCGATCGTCTCGCCGTCGAGCTTCAGGTTGAACTTGATGGTGCCGTGCGACGCCGGATGCGACGGCCCCATCTGGATCTGCATCACCTCGGTGCCCGCGTCGTGCGGCGCCAGGTCTGCGGCGGGGTGGCCGGCCATCGTCACGTGCCTCGCGGCCGCGGGCTCCAGGGTTGCTGGAGCGGGTCGCGCTCGGGCACGAGCGGCTGGCGGCGGTTGACCGGGTAGTCCTTGCGCAGCGGATGCCCCTCGAACGACTCGTACATCAGGATACGGCGCAGGTCGGGGTGTCCGGTGAACCGGATGCCGAAGAGGTCCCAGACCTCGCGCTCGGCCCAGTTCGCGCTCGGCCACAGCGGCACGGCCGACGGGACGGTCGGGTCCTCGGCCGGCACCGGCACCTTGACCCGGAGCCGGTGCGTCTTCGCGAGCGAGCGGAGCTGGTAGACGACCTCGAACCGCGGCGTCCGGCCGAGGTAGTCGACGCACGTGACGTCGCTCAGTTGGTCGAGGTCGAGAGTGCGGTCGGCACGCAGCACGCGCAGCGCCTCGGCGGCCTGCTCGCGCGCGACGACCACGACCGCCTGACCGCGCGTCGTCTCGGCGGGCGGCACCGTCGCGTCCGGCACGAGCGCCCGAACGCGTGCGACGACCTCGTCCGGCGTCAGTCCCACTCGAGCGCTCCCTTGCGCCACACGTAGGCGAGCCCGAGTGCGAGGATGGCGACGAAGATCCCCATCTCGACGAACCCGAACACGCCCAGGCGGCGGAAGAGCACCGCCCACGGGTACATGAACACGACCTCGACGTCGAAGACGATGAACAGGATGGCGGGGAGGTAGAACTTGACCGCGAAGCGCCCCCACGCGGAGCCGCTCGGCGGATTGCCGCACTCGAACGCCTCCGACTTGACGCTCGACGGGCGCCGCGGGCTCATCAGCCAGCTCACCAGCAGGAAGATCGACGGTACGAGAACCGCGATCACTGCGGTGGCGAGCACCGGAACATACGCGAAGGGCATGGCTGAACCCCGCGCTAGGTATGGGAATGCCGGGCACGTGTCAATGCGATGGGGCCGCTTTGACCGACCGGGGCGCCGTCTGGTAGGCGAGCGGCCACACGCGATGCCGGAGGCGACTACGCACCAGCCCCTGGCACGCGCCGTGCGCGCCGCGTTCGGGGAGGGGACGGGGATCGTGGCGAGCCGCGCGCTTGCCGGGGATGCATCGAATCGGCGCTACGTCCGCCTCACGCTCGCCGGACCCGGTGCCCCGCCCACCGCAGTCGCGATGCTCCTCGGTCGCGCGCGCTTCGGCGCCGGCGGCGACGAGCTCGGCGGCGCAGCGGCGCCGACCGAGCTGCCGTTCGTGAACGTCGGCCGGTGGCTCGCGGCGCGCGGCTTCCCGGTGCCGGCGCTCTACCACGACGCCGCGGCCACGGATGACCTTCTGCTGCTCGAGGACATCGGCGACACCACGCTGTGGGCAGCCGCGAGCACCACGCCCACCGCGACGGAGCGCCTCTTCGGTGATGCCGTGGACCTGCTCGTCGCGCTCCAGGCCGCGGGCGCGCGCCATCCCGATCCCGCCTGCGTCGCCTTCACGCGCCGCTTCGACACCGGCCTCGCACGGGCAGAGCTCGAGCACTTCCTCGACCATGGAATCGAGACCCGCCACGGCCGGCGCCTGCCGGCGGCGGAGCGCACGACATTGCTCACCGGCTTGACCCCGCTCGTCGACGTGTTCGCGACGGCGTCCCCGGTGCTCGTGCACCGCGACTTCATGGCCTGGAACCTCCACGTCCAGGCCGGGCGGCTGCGCCTCATCGATTTTCAGGACGCGTTTCTCGGACCCGAGGCGTATGATCTCGCGGCGTTGCTCACCGACCGGCGCACCCCCGAGCTGATCGGGCCGGCCATGGCCGAGACGCTCATCGGCCGCTTCCGGCACGGACGTGCGGCGGCCGGCCTGCCGGTCGCCGGCAACCTCGAGGCGGACTACCGCCTCTGCGTGCTGCACCGCGCGCTCAAGGTGATCGGCCGCTTCCACTTCCTCGAGTGCGTGCAGGGGAAGCCGGGGTACTTGGCCTACCTGCCTGCCGTCTACGCGGTCGCGCGGGCCGCGTTCGACGCCCTCCCGGCGCTGGCGGCGGTGCGCGAGCGGATCGGCACGCACGTCCCGGAGCTGGCCACCGCATGATCCACCGGGCGATGATCCTGGCAGCCGGCCGCGGCACGCGACTCGCCCCGCTCACCGACGACGTCCCGAAGCCGCTCGTCCCGGTCGCCGGCCGGCCGATGCTCGCGCACCTGCTCGAGTTCCTGCGCGCCGGCGGCATCGACGAGGTGGTCATCAACCTCCATCACCTCGGCCACCGCATCGAGCGCGCAATCGGCGACGGACGGGGGTTCGGCGTGCGCGTGCGCTACTCGTGGGAGGACCCGATCCTCGACACCGGCGGCGGGATCAAGCACGCCGAGCCGCTGCTCGCCGGCGAGGCGTTCGTGGTCGTGAACGGCGACAGCCTGCTCGAGCTCCGGCTCGCGGAGGTACTCGACTTCCACCACGCCCACGGCGGCGTCGCCACGCTGGCGCTGCGCCCCGACCCGGACGCCGCGCGCTACGGCCTGGTCGAGATCGATGGGGACGACCGCATCCGCCGGATCGCGGGCCGGCCCGAGGGCGCATCCGTGCCGGCCGGCCTCCGCGGCTACATGTTTCCCGGACTGCACGTGCTCGAGCCCGGCATCTTTCGATGGATGGACGGCGCGCCCCCGTTCTCGATCACCCACCACACGTACCCGCGGCTCCTGGCCGCCGGAATTCCCATCGGCGGGTGCGTCACGAACGCCCGCTGGGTCAACATCGATACACCGGAGTCCCTGCGCGCCGCCGACCACGTCCTCCGCGAAGCCCCATTCCGCTACGTGTGACGATCTTGACTCCTCATGTGTCGACGCGTGCGAAACCTGCCACCCCGCCATCTTCTTGACCCGGATGCCCCAGATGCGGGATGCCATGTCCCAGCATGGGGTGACGGAAGCCCCTCGGGTCTCCGACAGTGCCTCAATGGGGCTAGCACCTGGAACATGACTTGCTTATCCTCATACACAATGACGCGACGCCCTAGTCGACTGTCCAGACGCGGACCTGCGAGGCGGCTGGCCACGATCGTCTAGCGAGGGAGCGGATCCATGGGCCTGACCATCGTCCACAAGAGCGACCTTTCCGTCCGCAAGCGGAATCCGCGGGTGGCGCTGGTGCTGGCCGGCGGCGCGATCACGGGCGGCGCGTACAAGCTCGGCGGGCTCAAGGCGCTGGACGACTTCCTCGTCAACCGCAAGACCACCGACTTCGACATCTACGTCGGGCTGTCCGCCGGTGCTTTCCTCGCCGCGCCGCTCGCGGGCGGCGTCACGCCGCCGCAGATGCTGCGCGCGCTCGAAGGCACCTCGGAGGCGTTCTCCTACTTCAGCCCCCTCGACTTCTACAAGCTGAACCTCGCCGAGTTCGCGAACAAGCCGATCGAGCTCTTCGTCGATCTCGTCACCTACGTTCCCGGCCTGCTCTACGACATCTTCGTCCAGACGCCGGGTCTCGTGCGCGCGCTCGAGGACCCGCTCACGCGCGCGCGACGACAGCCGACGCTCTCGAACCTCGTCGCCTGCGTGAAGCCGGTGATCGACGCCTTCGCGGCCGTGCGGGAATTCCCGTTCCCGCTCGCGTATATCCCGTCGGGCCTGTTCGACAACTCGGCGCTCGAGCGCTACCTCCGCGCGAACATCGAGCGGCGCGGGATGACGAACGACTTCCGCGTCCTCTACCGCACGCGCGGCGTCGAGCTGTACATCGCCGCGATGAACCTCGACACCGCCGAGCGCGTGGTCTTCGGCCACGACGAGGACACCTCGCTCACGATCTCGGAGGCGGTGCAGGCGTCGACCGCGCTGCCCGGATTCTACAAGCCGGCCCGCATCAAGGGCGTCGACTACGTCGACGGCGGCGTGCGGCGCACGGCGAACCTCGACGTCGCGATCGAGCACGGCGCCGACCTCGTCATCGCCTACAACCCGTTCCGCCCGTTCTCGAACCGCGTCGTGCGCCGCTACAACCCCGATCGCAGCGAGTACGTGCTCCAAGGCCGCCCGCTGGCCGATCAGGGTATGCTGACCGTGCTGAACCAAGTCTTCCGCACGCTGCTCCACTCGCGCCTCCAGCTCGGCATCCGGCAGTACCAGGACGACCCGAGCTTCCAGGGCGACATCATCCTGATCGAGCCCGCGGAGACCGACCTCACCTTCTTCAAGATGGCGCCGATCAACATCTGGGCCGGCCGCAGCGCGGGTGCGCACGGATACCTCTCGGTCACGCAGTCGATCGAATCGCACTACGAGCTGATCCGCGCCATCCTGCAGAGCTACGGCGTCCAGATGACGCGCAAGGAGGTCCGCGAGGGCCTCGAGCGACTCCTCGGCACCGAGCAGGGCGAGACCCCGGACGACGTGCTGCTGCGCGACGTACCCAAGCGCAATCTGCACGTCGCCTGAACGCGAAGCCCGATTGACAGCTCCCGGGGCGCCGCGGGATGACCCCGACCCGCAGCCAGGTCGCCCGAACCGCTCGACGTCCAGGGACACTGGGACGACGACCACCTCCGCCGGCACTGGCAGGCGGCGCCGGACACCCGGTTCCTGTTCGACCGCATCGCGCACGAGCCCGTCGAGGCGACCGCCGCGGGAGCGCGCGGCCGGGTGCTCGAGATCGCCGCCGCGGAAGGCGCGCACGCGTGCCGGCTCGGCCGGCGCGGCCTCGAGGTCTACATCGTCGAGCCGTCACCGACGATGCTCGAGCGGGCGCGCGGACGCGTGGCCGAGTACGGCGTGCAGGTTCGGCTCGTCCGCGGCATCGCGGAGACCCTCCCGTTCCCGGACGCGACGTTCGACCGCGTCGTGTGCGATTCGGCGCTCGATCACCTGGCCGACCCGGAGCGGGCCATCCGGGAGATGTCCCGGGTGACGACGCGCGATGGCCGGGTGGTCCTCACCTTCGTCAACTACGGGAGCGCCAGCACGCGGCTGAGCCGTCTCGTCTACCGCGCCGGCCGCCGCCTGGGCCTGCTGCGCACGGAGGCGCAGGGCGGGCGGCTCTTCTGGGACAGCCCGGTGCCACACGATCACAACTTCGAGTGTACGCTCGAGAACGTGAGCGCGATGTGCCGCCCCTACCTCGAGTTGGACCGCGCGGCCGGCATCTCGCTCGGGTGGAACGTCCCGGGATGGGGTCGCCTGCTCGCGCGCTTCGGTGGGTCGGGACCGCTCCTGCGAGGACTCGACCGCATCGCGCGTGCGGGGCCGCAAATCGCGGACTTCGTGGTCTCGGTGTGGCGGCCCCGGCCGCGCACGATGTGGCCGGCCGACGAGCTGTGCGTGCGTCCGAGCAATCCGGTGTACCAGCGCCAGGTTCGCGAAGAGGTCGCCTACCGCGCGCGCGCTGCGGAGATCACGGTCGCCAGCGCCAGCCCGGCAAGCGAGCGCACCGACAACGCTGCGATGACGGGAGACCCCGGGCGCGCATGGCTCACGGACCTGATCGCGCGGGGCACCTTCCGCGACGCCGCCGCGCTCGGCTGCGACGAGCCGCGCTGGGTCCGGGACTGGCTCGCGTCCGGCGGCAGCGAGCGGCTCGACGTCTACGAGGTCGGGGACACGCTCGTCACCAAGGCGCGCGCCGCGCTCGGTGCAGCGAGTGCGCGGGTCCGCTTCATTCCGATGGACCTCAACTTCGCGCAGCTCCCGGCGGGTGCCTACGACGTCGTGTGGACGAGCGGTGGCCTCCACGCCGTCGTCAATCTCGAGCACCTGTTCTCACAAGTCCACCAGGCGCTGCGGCCTGGCGGGCTGTTTGCCGTGCACGGCTACGTCGGCGAACGCCGCCTGCAGTACGACCCCCGCCGTCTCGCGCGCATCAACGCCGTGCTCGCCGGCGTTCCCGCCCGTTATCGGCGCACCGAGACCGTCGCGGCACCCGCGCCGCCCTGGGAGGTCGGGCCCCTCTGCGCCGTGCGATCCGACGAGATTCTCGCCCTCGCACGCGCACGCTTCGACGTCGTCCACGAAGCGACGACCGGGCGGCTGTTCCCGTTGGGCCTCGCCGTCGACCGGGCGGCGATCGCGCGCGACGAGCCCCGCCTGCTCGACCGGCTCGCGGCCGCCGAGGACGCGGCGCGCGACGATCCGCTCATGCAGCCGTGCCTGGCGTATGCGGTGTTCCGTCGCCGCGCCGGCGCGTAGCGAGCGGCGCGAGGACGAGGTGCGGCGTCCGCCCCGTACGGATCGCGTGCGCAGGGGATCCCGGCAGCACCGCGAAGCGGACCGGGCGCCCATCGATCGCGTCGTCGGGAAAGAAGATGACGAACACGCCGAGCAGGCCGGGGAACGGCACGCCCTCGGCCAGGCGCATCATGACGCCCGTCGACTGGAGCGGGTGGTTCTGGATCACGACCACGCCTCCAGGGGGAACGCGCGCGGCCGCCGCCTGCAGCTCCTCGAGCGCGCGCCCGACCTCGCGGCGGGCCTCCTCGTGCAGGTCGATCCGCTGCGAGCTGCGTACGGCCCCGGCTGCCGCCAGCGTGACGACGACCGACGCGACCACCACTCGGAGCCGGCCGGTGGCGAACTGGCGGATCGCCATCGCCAGCACCATCGTGATCGGGACGGTCGCGGCGTAGTGGTAGCGAGGCTCGGCCGCCGCCTGGACCAGGCTGAACCCGAAGGCTCGGAACAGCAGCGCGCGGCCCGCCGCGACGATGCCGTACGTGGCGACGGCCAGGACGAGCCATGCCGCCAGCACGCGCCGCTCCTCGCGCCGACATCGCACCCCCGCGCCGCCGACGAGAAGCGCCGCGGCGATCAGCACGACGATCGCGCCGAGGTGCGGATACTCGAGACCGCCGAACGGTCCGCCGGTGAGGAGCGCAACCGCGCCGGTCCCGACGAGATGCCCGGTCATCGCGAGCACGGCCGGAATCGACACCGCCATCCCGCCGAGCAAGATCGCCTCGACCGGCAGGTCCGGCGCGGCGAACCGCTCTTGGACGACCTTGGCGGCGAAGACCACCGCGACGGCCAGCGGGATGGCATACAAAACGCGCCGCGCCGGCCCGGAGAACCCACGCCGGCCGCCCACCAGGATCGCCACGACCGGAAACACCACGGCCGCGGCGATCCCCGTGCCGAAACAGGCGGCGCCGACCACCAACGCCGCGAGCCATCCCGCGGCAGTCCAGCCGTCGGTCATCCGCCGGGCGCGCACGTACCCGGCCAGGCTGACGAGCACCGCGAGGAGACACGTGGCGCCCAATACCTGTCCATAGACCGCGTACCAGCCGAGGGCCCCCTCCAGGACCGGGCACGCACCCCAGAGTGCGGCGGCAGCGCACGCGAGCCACGCGCTGCCGGTGAGTCGTCGCAGGACGACGAAGAGCAGCGCGACGTTCAGGAGGTGGGTGGCCAGCACGCTCGCGAAGTACCACTCCGCCCGCAGGCCGAAGAGCCAGTGAAAGAGCGCGAACACGCCGTTGCGGACCAGCGCGAGGTGGCCACCGCCGGGCTCGGCCATCAGCGCGCCGACGCCGTCGTTGGCGAGTCGGAACAGACACAGGAGGTCGTCCTTGAAGAAGTAGCTGTGGAGGATCGGCCAGTAGGCCGTTGCCGCGACCGCGAGCGCGACGATGAGGAGGAACGTCTCCACCGGGGCGGGTACTCGAGCGCACCGTCGCTCGAACGACGACCGGGCGGCTCTGCGAAGCGGAGTTACCGCCCGGCGCGCGCCACTGTCAAGGCAACGCGCACCGCATGGATCGAGCGACGCCACCCGTCGCGGCAGCCGCGGTTGACAACCAGACTCGGGTGCCGGTACTGGACCCGCCCATGACTCTCCCGCGCCCGGCGCTCGTCGTCACGGCGGCCATGCTGGCGCTGGCGAGCGGCTGCCTGACGGTGGAGTCGACGCTCAGGGCCGACGGCTCGGGCACGGTGCGGATGGTGTACAGCGCGACGGCGGATGCCACCGAGCAGTCCGAGCGCGCCCGCTTCAGCTCGGATCACGTGCGAGTCGAGTCCCTCGATCTGCGCAGCGACCACACCGGCACGGTCACCGTCGCCGTCGACGACGCCACGAAGCTCGCCACCGCCGAGGGCTTCAAGACGGCCACCGTGCTGCGCGGCAAGGCCGGCGAGCGTACCGACGAGCTCCGTGTCGTGCTCGCCAACCCCACCCCGGCGAAGGTGCCCGACCACGGCCAGCAGCCGATGCGCGTGCGCATCACCCTGCCGGGCAAGGTGGTCGAGGCGAACGGCGGCGCGACGGTGACCGACGCCACCGCGGCCTGGACGATCCCGATGCACGAGTTCGCGAGCCGGAGCAGCACCGAGCTGCGCGTGCGCTACGAAACGCCCGCGGCGGCGCCAGACGCGACGGCCCTCACCCCCAAGACACCGGCGAGCTGACCCCCAACCACTGCGCCACGAGATCATGCCGTTCAAACAGTACCTCCGCTCCGAGATCGTAAAGGGTCTGGACGAGACCTATACCGAGGAGCACTGGGCCAAGGATTATCCCGGCAAGGCGTACTACGACGTCCATCTCTCGACGATCGAGAAGCACGAGATGGCCACGCCGATCTTCCGGGAGTACCTGGGCCGCGGCGGCCTGCGTATCCTCGAATCGGGCTGCGGCACGGGCCGCTGGATGGCGTTCTGGGAGAAGCTCGGGAACCAGGCCTTCGGCATCGACGACAGCCCGGGGCCGCTGCGCGTCGCGCGCGAGCACGATCCCGACATGCGGCTCGCCCGCGCCAACGTGCTCCATTCGCCCTTCCGCGACTCGGTGTTCGACGCGGTCTTCTCGTCGTACGTGGCGGAGCACTTCGAGGAGGGCCCGGAGGTCCTCTTCCGCGAGATCCACCGGGTCCTCAAGCCGAACGGCCTGTTCTTCATGGTCGTGCCGTTCAACAACACGTTCCGGCGCGTGATCACCAACAACGCCCTGCGGTTCTGCTACGCGATGTGGAAGCTGCGCGGGAAAAGGTTGGGCTTCACGGAGTTCCGGTACACGGAGCAGGAGGCCGCGGGCTTCCTCACGCGCACGGGCTTCGAGATCGAGCGCGCCGTCCCGGACGACTACTACCTCCCCTGGTCGAAGGGGCTCTTCGTCGATCTCTGCGACGTGGGCTCCTTCATCCACTACGAGCACAAGCCGCCGTACGAGTTCGGCCGCTTCGGGACGCGGGTGATCCGCGCGATCCAGGCCCTCGGTCTCCGCCACTCGTGCGAGGGGATATTCTTCGTCGCGCGCGCCCGGAAGTAGATCGCCGGCGCTCCGGCGCGATGGTCCGTGATCCGATGACGCGCCCGTCACCCGCCCACGTCGGGGCCGTGCTGCTGGCCGGCCTCCTCACGGCTTGTCGGCCGGCGCCGCCGCCCAACGTCGTGGTGATCCTCGTCGACGCGCTCCGCGCCGACCGCCTGGGGTGCTACGGCGGGCCCCGGGGCCTGACCCCCTTCATCGACTCGCTGGCGGCGCGGGGCACCCGCTTCCGGAATGCCTACGCCGCGTCGAGCTGGACGAACCCCTCGGTCGCTTCGCTGTTCACGTCGCGCTGGCAGTCGCAGCACGGTGTGGTCGACTTCCAGAGCGCGTTGCCCGCGACCGAGCGCACCCTCGCCGAAACCTTTCGCGATCGCGGCTACGCCACGGCCGCCTTCATCGGGACGTACGGCATCGCCGGACACGGCTTCGAGCAGGGGTTCGACACGTACCAACTCGTGATCGACGACCAGCGGGCCGAGGACAGCGACGCGCTCCACCTGGCGAAAGGCGCCGGGCCCGAGATCGACGCCGCGCTGTTCGCCTGGCTCGATCGGAGGCCGCCACCGGCGGCGCGCCAGCCGCTCTTCCTCTACCTCCACTTCATGGAGCCGCACCTGCCGTACGCCCCGAAGGCCGCGAACGTCGCGCGCATCCTGGGCGAATACCACCAGACGCCGGAGCAGCTGCAGAGCTGGTACCAGCGCTGGTACCACCTCGTCGCCGACGGCGGATTGGACGAGCCGAGCGCGATGGACATGGCGCGCGACCTCTACGACGCGGAGCTGCTCGGCCTCGACGACGCGATCCGCGATCTCGTCGCGGGCTTAGAGCGGAGAGGGCTTCTCGACACCGCCGTCGTCGTGTTCACGGCCGATCACGGGGAGGAGTTCTTCGAGCACGGGAAGTACGGGCACGGCGTCAACCTCTACAACGACACGCTCCGGGTGCCGCTCGTCCTCCTCACGCCGGGCCAGGCCGACGCGCGCGATGTGCGCGACACCGTGTCGCTGGTCGACGTCGCGCCCACGCTGGTCGCGCTGGCCGGAGGACCGACGGAGCCCTCCTTCGAGGGGCGTTCGCTGCGCGACGCCGGCACGCAACGCGTCGCCTACGCGGAGCTGGCGCGCACGGTGTCGAGCCAGGGCCACGTCCACGATCGGGCCGTGGTCGTCGGCGACCGCAAGCTCGCGATCGGCCCGGACGGGCACGAGCAGGCCTTCGACCTCGCGAACGACCCGGGTGAACACGACCCGAGTGCGCTCGCGGAGCCGGAGCGAGCGGCCCTGCGCGAGCGCCTCGCCGCCGTGCGATCGCTGACCGCCCGCAATCCCTCCGCGCAGCAGGTCGATCCGCTCGACGAGGCGACCCAGCGCCGTCTCCGTGCGCTCGGCTACCTGCGCTAGCGCGCGGTCGCCGTGTCCTCCGCGACGTTGACACGCGCGACGACGGGCGGCTAAACCTCGGTCCCTCGCGGCGACTCCCGATGGCCTACAAGCTCTACCTCTGGGACTCCTACGACGCGATCGGCTGGAGCCAGGCTGCGTGGCGCGTCGAGCAGAGCGCGGTCTCGGCCGAGGCCTGCACGGGCGAACGCATCCACGACGTGATGCTCCGCTATCTCCCGCGCGACGGCGTCATCCTCGACGCCGGGTGCGGCACGGCGAAGTGGCCGATCTTTCTCCGCCAGCACGGCTACCGCTGTGTCGGCGTCGACATCAGCCTCGAGGCCTGTCGGCTCGCCCGCCGTCTCGACCCCGGGCTCCCGCTCGCCGAGGGCGACACCCGCCGGGCGCCGATCCGCACCGCAGCCGCGGACGCGGTGCTCTCGCTCGGCGTCGTCGAGCACGACGAGACCGGCCCCGTGGAGGCCTTGCGCGAGCTGCACCGGGTGCTCAAGCCCGGCGGTCTGCTCATCCTCTCGGTGCCGTACAACAACCCGACGCGACGTCTGATCATGAACCGGCTCCAGACGTGGGTCACGTGGCGGCGCCGGCGCGCGGGCATGACGCTCGGCTTCAGCGAGTACCGCTTCACCAAGCGCGAGCTGCGGGGGTTCCTCGCCGCGGCCGACTTCGAGGTCGTCTCGACCCATCCGAACGAGCTGTATCCGCCCAAAGTCACCGGCCTCTGGGTCGACTGGACCAACCTCGTCTTCAGCCCGTTCCATGCCCCCACGAAGGAGCTCTTCGTCCTCCCGGGATGGAAGGGGCGCCTCGCGTGTGCGGCCGTCCACTGGGTCCCGTGGCTCGTCTGCGGCGAAGTCGTCTTCGTCGCCAAGGCGCGATGACCCCCGCACCCGCACCCCGGATCGGCCGCGGCCTCGGGACACTGCTCCAGCTCGGGGCAACGGTGCTCGTCACCGCCGTGTTGCTGGGCCTGATCGAGATCGCGGCCCGACTCGCCGTCGGGCCGCCGCCCGCCCGCACGGCTCCTCGCCTCGACGAAGACACCGTCGACGCCACGATGGACATCATCGACCTCATGCCCGACGTCAACCCGGTGCCCCTCGTGAACGATCCGATCCTCCTCTGGCGCAACAAGCCCGGGGCCCGCAAGACGCAGCCGGTCAACCCGCGTCCGGTCGGATCGGAGGCCACCTGGACGCTCGCCGACGATGCACGCGGGTATCGCGGCTCGCGCCCGGCGCCAGCCGTGGACGGCGAGTCGGTTTTCCGCGTGCTCTGCATCGGGGACTCCGTCACCTTCGGGTTCAACGTCGATCAGGACGCGGCGTATCCGCAACAGCTCGAGCGACGCCTGCGCGAGCACGCGAACGGTGGCCGGGTGGAGGTGATCAACGCGGGCGTTCCGGGCTGGTCCTGGGTACAGGGGCGGACGTTTCTGGAGACCGAAGGGCTGGGGTTGCGCCCGAACGTCGTCGTGATCGGTCATGGGACGAACGACCAGTTCTTCCTAGCGAAGGTGACCGACGTCGAGCGAATTGGCGCCGCCCGGTCGCGGCTCGGCAGGCTGCGCACGCTGGCAGCCCGCCTCCTGGCGCACACCGGCACGTACCGCGCCGTTCAACGGATCACGAATCGGGACGGCGACGAGAACACGCCCAGCCCCGGATGCCGCGCGCAGATCGCCGCCACGCAGATGTGCCGCCGGGTCTCGGTCCCGGAAATCACGCAGCAGGTCCATGCGGTGCGCGAGTTCACCGCCGCCAACGGCATCGACCTCGTCGTGGTGAACCTCGATTTCATGCAGACGCCGGCCGTGACGGGCGTGCGACCGGCCGTCGCCGCCGATGGCATCCCGTTCCTCGACCTCGTGCAGGATTTCACCGAGCGACGCGCCGCCGCGGACGCGCGGCGCGCCGCGGCCCTGGGCCTCGTACCACCGTCCGTCCCGACCGCCGCCGCGCCGCCGCCGCACCGCCGGGCCCTCCTGCGCGTACACGCAACCGGCGGCGGGACGATCTCCGTGTCGGGCGGCGTGAGCACGCTCGGCCTGGTGATGTTCGACCAGCCGATGTTCGACGACGGCACGCACGGCGACGAGCGCGCTGGCGACGAGGTCTTCACGGCCCCGCCGTCGAGGTCTCGGGCGATCTCGGAGTGCTCGATTACCGATTCGCCCGCGACGGCCAGCCGGAGCTCGTCTCGCCACCGCCACTCCTGCCGGCCCAGAACCCGCGCGCCCTCGCGCTCGACGGCGAGGCCGTCGTCGCGCCGGTTGCCGAGTTTGGAACCCTCTTTCTCATGGCGGAGCGAACGCACCCGAACGCGGAGGGCCAGGCGATCATCGCGGACCGCATCGCCGCGGCCATCCGACAGCTCCCGTCGTTCCAGGCATTCACCGCAGCCCGAGGCGCGTGAGCGGCAGCGGCCGGCGCAGGACGCCGTCGAGCAGCCCCCGGAGGTACATCCGGAGCTCGGCCGCCCGGCCACGGCGAACCGCGAGCACGACGTCTCGCGGCAGCGACCAGAGCAGGTCGAACGGCGCCCACAGGAGCGCGCGCCGCTTGGTCGGCCCGTCCAGCGGGCGACGGGCGGCCGCCGCCGGCCAGCGCCGCTCGACGAAGTAGAACCGCAGCATCTCGGGGTAGCTCCAGCGGCCGAGCCGCAGCCAGCCCTCTCGCCCCATCACCAAGGCGAGGAACTCGAGCGGCACCTCGGTGAGGACGGCGCGCCAGAACAGCCGCCGATCTTTCGGCGTCGCGTAGCGCCGCTGCAGCAGGATGGTGTTCCGCGCCCCGAGATACGTCCGCACCGGATTCCACGGGATCGGCTCGGCGTTGGGCAGGGCGGCACCGTCGTTCGCCGCCACCGGGGCGCCCCCGGGACGTGTGCGCGCCGCCGTGCTCTGCGAGCCCCGATGGTAGACCCGTGAGTACGGCTCGTAGAGGACGGAATACCCCGCTGCACGCGCCCGCAGACACCAGTCGACGTCCTCGTGGTAGGCGAAGAACTCCTCGTCGAAGAGCCCGACGCGACGCAGGGCCTCGGCGCGCATGAGCACGCTGCACCCGGCGGCGATCTGGATCTCGCGCCGCGTGTCGTAGCCCTCTCCCCTGAGCGCGTTCACGCCCTGCATCTGCACGGTGTGGCGGAGGTGGAACCATGCCTCGCAGTACGCCACGTCGAGCAGGTCGGGCCGGTCGTGCCGCAGGATCGCGCTCGTGACCGCAGCGGCGCTCGGAGTGTCGTTGAGGGCCTGGACGAGCGGCGGAAGGAAATCGCGCGCCACGCGCGCGTCGTTGTTGAGGAGGAGGACGCCGTCCGCCCCGGCCTCGAGCGCCGCCCGCATCCCGACGTTGTTCCCGCCCGCGTATCCCAAATTCTCGCCGGTCTCGAGGACGCGCACGTCGGGGAAGCGGGCACGCAACGTCGCCACCGAGCCGTCGCGCGAGCCGTTGTCGACCACGAAGACCCGCGCACCCCCGAGGTCGGCAGCGGCGAGGCTCTCGAGGCACGCAACGGTCTCGTCGCAGCGATTCCAGTTGAGGACGAGGATGACCACGCCTGCGGGCGTGAGAAGCGTCGGCGCCGTCACTCCAGACCGTCTCCGTCAGCGCAGCCCGAGCCGCTCCAGCGGGAGCGGCCGATCGCGTATACCGTCCCAGAGCCCACGCAGGTGCTCCTCGATCTCGACCGTCACGCCCTCGCGATGCGCTCGCGCGACGTCGCGCGGCAGCTCGCAGGCGAGCGCCACCGGGGCGTGCAACACGGCGCGGACGGCGGAGCGCGGAGCCGTGCTGCCGTCACCGTCGCGGCAGTAGAGCGCCAGCGCGCGCCGGTACGTCCAGAGGCCGAGCATGAGCTCCTCCTCGCGGTCCATCAGGACCGCGAGGAGCGCGAGCGGCACGGCGTAGAGCGACGAGAGCGCGAAGTAGACCCGTCGCACCGGGCCACCGTGCTTGCGCACGAAGCGCACCGCGTTCCGCGCGCCGAGATACGTGCGGATCGGGCTCCACGAGAGGGGCACGGCATTCGGGAGCTCCGCCCGGTCGCGCTGCCGCCGCCGGGCCTTGGCGCGTGCGCCGGTGCTCACCGAGCCATGGTGATAGACGCGCGAGTACGGCTGGAAAAAGACGCGATACCCGCGTTTGCGAGCCCGCCAGCACCAGTCGACCTCCTCGTGGTACGCGAAGTACGCCTCGTCGAGGAGCCCGACGGTCCGCAACGCGTCCGCCGCCATCAGCAGACAGCATCCCACACCGACCTGCACGGGCTTGACTCGATCGAAGCCTTCGCCCGGCATCGCGTTCACCCCGCGCCGGTGCACGAGCCCGTGTCCGAAGTAGACGTCGAGATAGGCCACGTCCATCACCTCGGGCGAGTCCGCGCGGTGGATCGCGGCCGACACGGCCGCGGCCGTCGGCTGCCCGTTGAGCACGTCGAGGAGCGGCTCGAGGAACTCGGAGGTGACCTCCGTATCGTTGTTGAGGAGCATGACCGCCGTCGCGCCGTCGGCAAGCGCCGCCCGGATGCCGGCGTTGTTGCCCCCCGCGTAGCCCTCGTTCCGCGGGAGGGCGATGACCC
The DNA here is from genome assembly GCA_046327955.1 of Binatia bacterium. Lineage (GTDB taxonomy): Bacteria > Desulfobacterota > Binatia > DP-6 > DP-6 > JAXLXP01. The sequence continues at coordinate 232,147 of JAXLXP010000009.1, forward strand.
GAACGTCCGGGTGCCGGGCGCGGATCGTCTCCGCCGAGGCATCCGTCGACCCGTTGTCGACCACGAGAACCTTGGCGCCGCGCAGGTTCGCCCGCCCGAGGCTCTCGAGACACGCGAGGGTCTCGTCGCACCGGTTCCAGTTGAGCACGACGATGCGCACGCCGGACGGCTCTACCCGCGGTGCCCCGACCGGCACGCTCCCCCCTGCCCGTCGGTCGCCGACCAGTTGGCGGATGTGGCGGGCGATGCGCATGCGGGGCTGGGGTTCCGGCGGGGCGGCGAACGGGCCACGACCGACGTCTGATAATCATAGTGCGCCCGCGAGCCGACGGTCAACGCGAGCACCGAGGTCGCCGTGCCCCCCGCCAGCGCCAGCGACACGGCAAGCGCCGCGACCATCACCTGGCGCCTGCACCGTCACCTGCGGTTGTCGGTTCGGGGCCCGACCTGTTATAGCTCCGGACCGCCCGAGGCGGCCTCGCGCGCACTCGCGCTGCCGTATCGGCCACCCTGCACACCCATGACCCGCCGGGAGTGGTTCCTCATCACGCAGTTGGCCCTCAAGGATTTCAAGATCCGCTATACCCATTCGCTGTTCGGGTATGCGTGGTCGGTGGTGAACCCGCTCATCTTCACGCTGATCTACTACCTGGTCTTCTCGATCTTCGCCCGCTTCGACATTCCGAACTACCCCGGCTACCTGCTCACGGGGATCGTGCTCTGGAACTTCTTCGCCGAGGGGACGGCCAACGGCGTGGGGTCGCTCATGGCCCGGGCCGGGATCCTCTCCAAGGCCCCGATCGGACGTCACATCGCCGTCTGCGCCGCGATCCTGAACGTGCTCCTGACCTTCATGATCAGCGTCGTGATCCTGATCGGGCTGCTCATCGTCACGGGGACGACGTTGCACTGGTCGGCCGTGACGTTCCCGATCCTGCTGTTCGACCTCGTCCTGCTGACGCTGGGCATCTCGCTCCTGCTCTCTCCCCTGCACGTCCGCTTTCACGACATCGGCTACCTCTGGAATCTCGTCGTCCAGATCGGCTTCTGGCTCACGCCCGTCATCTACCACGACACGATGCTGCCCCCGCGCTGGACCTTCCTCTCGCGCTTCAACCCGATGGCGCGCATCATCCAGACCGCGCGCCAAGTCCTCGTCTACGGCGACTGGCCGAACTGGGCGACCCTCGGCCGCACGACGCTCATCTCGGCCGCCGTGATGCTCGTCGGCACGCTCGCCTTCCGCCGTCTGCAGGTTCGCGTCGTCGAGTACTTCTGACCATGCACGCGATCGACGTGGAGCACGTCTCCAAGACGTACCGCATCCCGCACGAGCGTCAGACGACGCTCCTCGAGCGACTCCTCTCGGTCTTCCGCCCGTCCAAAGTCGACACGCTGCGCGCGCTCGACGACGTCACGATCCACGTCCCGTTCGGCAGCTTCGTCGGCATCATCGGCGCCAACGGCTCCGGGAAGTCGACGCTGCTGAAGCTGCTCGCGGGCGTCCTGGTGCCCGACGCGGGCTCGGTTCGGGTCAACGGGACCCTCGCGCCGCTCCTCGAGCTCGGGGTCGGGTTTCACCACGAGCTCACGGTCCGCGAGAACGTGACACTCTACGGGAGCGTCCTCGGCTACCCACGCGAGAGCCTGGACGAGCGCGTCGCCGAGGTGATCGCATTCGCCGAGCTCGAACGGTTTCGCGATGCGAAGCTCAAGAGCCTGTCCTCCGGGATGGTCATGCGGCTCGCCTTCGCGACCGCGCTCCGGGCCGACTCGGACATCCTGCTGCTCGACGAGGTGCTCGCCGTCGGTGACGCCCAGTTCCAGCGCAAGTGCTTCCAGATCTTCGAGGAGCTGCGCCACACCCGCAAGACGATCGTGCTCGTGAGTCACGACCTGGTCACGGTCCAGCGCTTCTGCGATCGGATCTTCTGGCTCGACCGCGGCCGCCTCGTGATGGCGGGCGAGGCACAGGACGTCATCCAGATGTACCTCGCCATGAGCCAGGCGCTGCCGAGCGCGGGAAGTCCGGGGCAGCAGTTCCAGGCGGCGGCGAACGACCGCCTCGGGACGGGCGACGTCCGGTTCCTCAGTGCCGATCTGCACGACGCCACGGGCCTCAGCCGCAGTCGGATCCCCACGGGGACGCGCGCCGTCCTGCAGCTCGTGGCCGAGGTGCATCGACCCGTGCCGCATCCCGTCTACGGGATCATCGTGCGCCAGGGTGCCCAGATCGTGTACTCCGCCAACACGGTCGTGCTCGGCGTTGCCGTCGATCCCCTCGCCCCGGGCGATCGCGTCGAGGTGTCCGTGCCGTTCACGGCGGCGCTCGCCAACGGCCAGTACATCATCGACGTCGCCGTCGCGTCGCGAAGCGACAGCCACGTCTACGACTGGGTCAACAACGCCCTCACGTTCGTGGTCGAGGGCAGCGTCAGCCTCGAGGGCGTCGCCGATCTCGCCGCCGCCGTGGAGCTCCGGCTGCAGCGGCCGGCTCCCGCGCCCCAACCGACACCGAGCTCAGGCACATAGGGAGGCGTTCGTGACCGACGTCACACATCCTCGAGTCGCAGTGGTCATCCTCACGTGGAATCGCGTCGACGAGCTGATCCCGTGTCTCGAGAGCTTCAAGGTGCTCGACTATCCGAACTACGAGGTGATCGTCCTCGACAATGGCTCGGAGGACGACACGGTCGCCACGACGCGGCAGAAGTTCCCGTGGGTGACCCTCATCGAGAACGGCTCGAACCTGGGCTTCTGCCGCGGGAACAACGTCGGGCTCACCTACGCGCTCGAGCACGGGTTCGACCACGTGATGTTGCTCAACAGCGACACCCTCTGCACCAAGACGCTGCTCAGCGAGCTCGTCCGTGTCCTCGAGAGCGACCCGCGGATCGGGATCGTCGGGGCGAAGAACCTCCTCATGGAGAACCCCGATTTCACGTGGGGCAAGTACGGCATCGTCACGTGGGGCCCGATGCTCGTGCGCACGACCGGCCGGTTCCAGCCCGACGACAAGCGCAACGACCCCCCGATGGACGTCGATTGGGTGATCGGGAATGCCTGCATGATGCGCCGCGAGGCACTCGAGAAGGTCGGGCTGTTCGACGAGGAATACTGGCAGTGCAACGAGGACGTGGACTGGTGCTACCGTGCCCGCAAGGCCGGGTTCCGCGTCGTCTACGTCGACACGGCCACGATCCTCCACAAGGGAGGATCCAGCGCCGACCCCCTCGCGAAGAAGGTGTTCTCGTACGGCTACTTCATCGGCCGCAACGCGTTCACGTTCGCCCGCAAGCACGGGAACGTCTTCCAGAAGACCAAGCTGTTCGTCACGATGACCACGGGGCTGCTCGGTCGCATCGCCTTCTTCGCGCTCGACAACACCAAGAACGCGGTCCTCGGACAGCGCGCGTTCGTCAAGGGGATGCTCGACGGCATGCGCGGGCGCCTCACGCCGAGCGAGATCACGGTCACGTTCCCGGCCCCCAAGCGCAATCGCTTCCGCCAGGGCTATCGCGCCCGGCTCATGCGGTGGATGGGCGTCTGACGCCGGCTCAGTTGGCGTAGCCGAGCGCGCGAAGCCGCCCGCGCATCTCGTCGGCGACCGGTGCGCGCGCGGGCAAGCCGGCGCGCTCGGCCAGATCGAGCGTGCGCCGGTCCAGGACGCTCCCGAGCTCGGCTGCCAGCGGGAGGACCGCCGGCGCCACCGGATCGGTCTCCCCCGGGTCCCGAGCGAGGTCGTAGAGCTCGTTCAGGAGCCAGGTGGGACTCGGGTCGTACCGCGCGATCAGCTTCGCCCTGCCCCGTACCAACGCCGCTCGGTGCTCCGCCGTCGGCGGTATCGCGGACGCTCGAGCGAGCTCCACCACGATGTCCACCGGCTCACCGCCGGCGCCGGCGAGGAGCGGCACCAGCGACCGCCCCTCGAAGCGAGGTTCCGCATCGAGACCCAGGAGTGCGAGGACCGTGGGCGCCACGTCCACGAGCGAGACGTTCTGGTCGACCACGCGGCCCGCCGGGATGCCGGGGCCGAGCAGGATGAGCGGCACCCGGATGCTCGGCTCGTAGAGCGTGAATCCGTGGGCCATCCATCCGTGCTCCCGGAACTCCTCCCCGTGGTCGGCCGTGACCACGACGAGCGCGTGGTCGAGCACACCCTGCTCCGCGAGCGCCGCGAAGAGCACCCGCAGCCGCGCATCGAGCGTCGCCACGTCCCCGTCGTAGAGGTCGCGAAGGATCGCCACCTCGCCGGCGTCGAGGGAGTCCCAGTGCAGGCTCACCAGTTTTCGGTTGACCGCGGTCCGCGTCGCGAGGTCGGTCGTGATCCCGAGCCGCTCTCGCGCAGCCCGCCGCGGGCTATACGGACTGTGCGGCTCCATGCAGTGGAAGTAGAAGAGCACGGGCCGGCGCGAGCCCCGGCGCCACCACGATGACGCCCATCGACGCGCGAGCCATCGCATCCCGCGCCGCGCCAGCCGATCGGTGGTCGCCGTCTTGTCGCTCGGCGTCACCGCCCACCGGTCGAACCCCTGCGCGAAACCGAGCGGCCGCGTCAGCCGCAGGTTGCCGATGAACCCCGCCGTGGACCAACCCGCGCCATGCAGCCGCTCGGCGAGCGTGACCTCGGCGTCGTTCAGCCGCGACTCGAACCGGTCGACCCGATGCTGGGACGGGTAGCGCGACGTCCACAGCGAGGCCACCGACGGGTTCGTCCACGAGCTCGCGGCATACGCGTTCGCGAAGCGGGTACCGCGCATCGCGAGCTCGTCGAGAAACGGCGTGAGGCCCCGCGGGTTCCCGTAGGTCCCGAGGCGATCCGCTCGTAGCGTGTCCACGACGACGAAGACCACGTCCGGCGGCGCCGGACGCGCGGGCGCACAGCCGACGGCGCCCCCGAGCCAGACCCCAGCGACGCACGCGGCGACACAGCCGAGCCGGACGAGCAACGACCCGCCCCCCATGGACTCGTCACCGCGCCGCGGCGGCGCGGCGAGCCATGTAGTCGGTCAGCGCGGCACGCCAATCACGCATGCGGTCGAGGCCGGCGGCCTTCAGCGCCGCGTTCTCGAGCACCGAGTAGAACGGCCGCTTCACGGGTGGGTTCATCTCCGTGACCGAGCTCGCGTGGAGCGGTGTCGCGATCCCGCCCAGGTCGAAGATCATGCGCGCGAACTCGTACCAGGAGCAGCTGTCCTGGTTCGTCGCGTGGTAGAGGCCGGGCGGGCCCTCGAGCGCGAGAACGCGGATCTGCGCCGCCAGGTCGGCGGTGAACGTCGGCGTGAGCACCTCGTCGTCCACGACCCGGACCTCGGGCTTCTCGGCCGCGACCTTGTACATCGTGTCGATGAAGTTGCCGCCCTTGGCCCGGCACGGCCGCACGCCGTAGAGGCCCGACGACCGCACGACCTGGTGATCGCCGCCGTCGGCCAGCACGGCGTACTCGCCGGCGAGCTTCGAGATCCCGTACACGTTGAGCGGCCGCGGGCAGTCCGTCTCGACGTAGGGGGCACGCTTGGCGCCGTCGAAGACGTAGTCGGTGCTGACGTGGACGAGCCGCGCGCCGAGCTCGCGGCAGATCCGCGCCAGGTGCCGTGGCGCGATGGCGTTCAGCGCGAAAGCCTCGGTCTCGTTGGTCTCGCACTTCGGCACGTTGTGGTAGGCGGCCGTGTTGACCACGACGCGCGGCTCGAGCCGGCCGAGCGTCGCGCGCACGGCCTCCCGGTCGCCGATGTCGAGGTCCTCGTGCGCGAGCCCCACGACCCGCTCCGCCGCGAAGGCCTCGACGCAGTCGCTACCGAGCTGTCCCGTGCTGCCGATGACGACGACCGCGCTCAGAACACGCCCCCGATGCGCTTGATCGTCTGCTCCATGTCGCTGAGCAGCGTCATCCACTCGATGTTGTAGTGGCGGGGATTGTAGAAGTCCGTCTGCTTGTGCTCCTCGATCTTCGTGAGCAGGTGCTCGACCGACTCCTTGACGCCGACGAGCGGCTTCACGCCGAGCTCGGTCTCGAGGCGCTGCGCGCTCACGCGGTACGAGCGCGTCTTGTAGGTCGTGTAGTCGACCTCGATCTCGACCTTCTTCATGGGCTTCAGGGCCTCGCGCACCCAGTGCGCGAGCTCGAGAATGCGATAGTTCTTGCCGACCACGTTGAAGATGCGCGAATGGACCTTCTGGTCAGGCGCCTCGACGCACGCGATGTACACGCGGCAGAGGTCGGTCACGTCCACGAGCGGACGCCACATCTCGCCGCCGCAGTGCACCGTCACGTAGCCCTTCGCCAGCGCATCACGCACGAACGTGTTGACGACGAGGTCGTAACGCATCCGCGGGCTCCAGCCGTACACGGTGCCCTGCCGCAGGATGACCGGGCAGAAGTTCGCGTCGGCCATCCCCAGGAGGATCCGCTCGGCCTCGTAGTTCGAGACGGCGTACGCGGCGCGCGGCTTCACCTCGGACTCCTCGTCGCGCAGGAAATCCGGCGCGTAGAACCCGAGGTCGTAGATCGAGCACGTCGACGCGAAGATGAAGCGCTTGATGCCCTTCGCCTTGCAGGCCCGCGCGACGACGTCGGTGCCGGTCGTGTTGATCTCCTCGTTCGCCTTCGGGTTGAACTCCGCGGTGGGGTCGTTCGAGAGCCCCGCCAGGTGCAGGACGGCGTCGCAGCCGTCGAGGACCGCGGGGTCGAACGTGCGGATGTCGCCCTGCACGAGCTCGATCTTGTCGCGCACGTCCTCGAGGCCCTGCTCCCCGAAATACAGCTTGTCGTGAACACGCACGGCCTCGCCCTTCTCGAGCAACTGCCGCACGGCGACGCAGCCAATGTACCCTGCTCCGCCCGTGACTAGAATCATGTACTACCCTCGCTGGGATGGGATGGCGTCGCCGAGTGCGCGACGGTGGGACGTACCTCGTTGGGGGGCGACGCGGAGGTTGACTCCACGTCGGCGTCGGGTCATACCATCGCGCCCGCGGAGGTTGCAATGCTGATCGATCCCGACCGCATGCCCGGTGTGAAGGTCTTTCCGGCCAAGCATTTCCCCGACGAGCGCGGTTTCCTGCTCCAGTCGTGGGTTGCGCAAGACCTTGCTGCAGCGGGTGTCCCGCACGTGTTCAAGCAGGCCATCCAGACCTACTCGAAGCGTGGCGTCGTGCGCGGTCTTCACTTCCAGTGGGATCCGCCCATGGGGAAGCTCGTGCGCTGCATTCGCGGCGCGATCATCGACGTCGTGGTCGACGTGCGACACGGTTCGCCGACCCTCGGGGACCACGTCGCGGTCGAGCTCTCGGACCGCAACCACCATGTCATCTGGGTGCCACCGGGCTTTGCGCACGGCACCTTCGCGCTCGAGAACGACACGATCGTCCTCTACGAGTGTACGGCCGAGCACGGTCCCGGACGCGAGGGTGGCATCCTCTGGAACGATCCGGCGATGGGCATCCGCTGGCCCGACCTCCCGCCGATCGTCTCCGAGAAGGACGAGCAGGCCCCCGCGCTCGCGCAGTGGTTGGCCGACGCGCGCTCGCAGAACTTCCGCTTCTCCTGAACCGGGCCGACGGTACGGATCACCGCTTGCGATAGACCGCGAAGGCGGTGCCCGGCAGCAGGATCGCGGCGTCGGTCGCGACGTCGCCCACGACCATCAGGTCGCGGAGGAGCTCGGGCGGGATCGGGACCTTCCCGGGGGGCAGCATCCCGCGCAGCCGACACATCCACCGCTGCGCGACGTCGCGCGCGCGCTGGGCGACTCCCGGAGGCGCGGGAACGGCGCCGTCGGGCGGCAACGACCGCATCAGGGCGACCGTGAGCGTCTCGGCCGTCTTCACCGCCACCTCGGCGAGATGCGTGCGGAAGACCGCGAGGAGCTCGTCCGAACGCACGCCGCAGAAGGGGCTCAGATCGCTGGCGTCGCGCCAGAGCACGCCGGGAGGGCGCCCGCGCGGCACCATCGCCCGGTCGTGCACGCAGGTGAACACGCGCTTCTTGGCCTCGGCGAACTGGAACCGTGGCTCACCGACGTAGTCCTGGAGGAAGAAGTACCCATCGGGCGCGAGCGCCGCGTTGATCTGAAAGGCCAGGTGCTCGAGATTCGTCACGTGATGCAGCGACGCCGAGGAGACGACGAGGTCATAGGCCCCCGGCTCGAACGCGACGAAGTTCAGGTCGGCGACTCGGGTGTCGACGCGACCGGGGAAACGGCGGCCGAGGACCTCCCCGCGGCGCCCCACCGCGCCGGCACTGATGTCGACGAACGTCGCGTGGAGCGTCGGGTTGACCTCCAGGATGCGCGCCTCCGGCCGCATCGCGCTCGTCCCGAGGACGAGCCCGCGGCGGAAGACGCCGTGGCGCGGAATCGTCTCGTACCAGGGGACCTCGGGATCGCCGGTGAACCGTGCGTTCTGATAGCGATCGACCGGGCTCGGACCCCACACCGCCTCCAGCGACTCGAGGCCGAACGGTTGCGGCTGATTCCAGTACTGCGCTTCCGCGTCGGCGGCGCGGAGGTAGCCCGGATCGTCGGGCATCACGCGGAAGAGGTCAGGGCGGGCCGGCATGTTGCGCTAGCAGAGCGCGTCTCGGGCCGGCGCTCGCTACACGCGCTCGATGACGGTGGCGATTCCCATCCCGAGGCCGATGCACATCGTCACCAGCCCGGTCGACTTGTCGCGGCGTTCGAGCTCGTCGAGCAGCGTCCCGATCAGCATGGCCCCGGTCGCACCGAGTGGATGGCCGAGCGCAATCGCCCCACCGTTCACGTTGACCTTGTCGTGCGGCAGCTTGAACTCGTCCATCACGATCATCGGCACCGGGGCGAACGCCTCGTTCACCTCGACCAGGTCGAGATCGCCCGCGGTCATGCCCGTGCGCTTGAGGATACGCTGCGTGGCCGGGATCGGCCCGGTGAGCATGATCACCGGCTCGGAGCCCACGACTACCGTGTCGACGATGCGAGCACGGGGCTTGAGGCCCAGCGCAGCGAGCCCGCGCTTCGACGCGAGCAACACGCCGCCCGCGCCGTCGACGATCCCGCTCGAGTTGCCGGCGTGAATGCGGCCGTCGGGCTTGAACGACGGCCGCAGCGCCGCCAGCCCGTCCAGGGTGGTCTGCGGACGCGGGTGCTCGTCGGCCACGAAGCGCTTGGGCGCGCCGTCGGGCCCGGTGACGTCGACGGGCACGAGGCCCTTCGTGAAGCGCCCCTCCTGGATCGCCGCCCATGCCCGCCGCTGACTCTCGACCGCGAACGCGTCGAGCTGCGAGCGCTGGAAGTTCCACTCCTCGGCGATCATCTCCGCGGAGAGCCCCTGTGGCACGAGCGGGTAGCGCTCGCTGATGCTCTGCGGGAGCGGACCCATGTCCTTGCCCATCGGCACGCGGGTCATGCTCTCGACGCCGCCCGCATAGACGACGTCGTACGTCCCCGCCGCGACCGCCTGCGCGGCGAAGTTGACCGCCTGCTGCCCCGAGCCACAGAAGCGGTTGAGCGTGACGCCCGGGACCTCGATCGGCCAACCGGCCGCGAGCACCGCCTGGCGCGCCACGCAGGCGCCCTGCTCGTCCGTCTCGGTGACGCAGCCGAGGACGACGTCTTCGATCCGCGCGGGATCGATTCCCGTGCGCTCGACGATGGCCGTCATCGGCACCGTGCAGAGATCGATCGGATGAACGTTGGCGAGCGAGCCACCCTTGCGCCCGCGCGGGGTCCGGCAGGCATCGACGATGTACGCGTCCATGGGTGGCAGGCGCTAACAGCCGGCCCGGGGCGTGTCAATGCGAAGCCGACGCCCGAGACCCCGGTAGCTGCGGCCGGGAACGACCTGCCCCAGCACCAGCGCGTCGGCGGCGCCGGTCACTTGCGGAAGGGACGCGCGCTCGCCCGTCGCCGCCGCCCACGCGAGCAGCGCGAACGCATACGCCTCGAGCGCGTCGGCGTCGTAGCCGAGGGCGTCGACGGTTGCGAGCTTCGCGCCGGGCAGCGCGGCGGCGAGCGCCGCGACGAGGCTCCGGTTGCGGCTGCCGCCGCCCGAGAGAAGCACGTCGTCCACGGGTGGCAGGAAGCGCCGGTAGGCCTCGGCGGTCGCCCGCGCGGTGAACGCCGTCGCGGTGGCGACCAGGTCGGGCAGGTCACGACGGCGCTTGCGACCTTCGCGGACGAGCCACGCCACGAGCGCCGCGCCAAACTCCTCTCGCCCGGTCGACCGGGGCGGACGCCGCGCGAGGAAAGGGTGCCGCATCAGCTCCGCGAGCAGCTCGTCGTCGATGCGACCCCGCGCTGCGAGCCGGCCATCGCGATCCATCCACTGCCGCCCGTCGGTGAGCGCACGCACGACGCCGTCGATCACCATGTTGCCGGGACCCGTGTCGAACGCGCGGATGCCGGCACGATCGTCACCGCCGGGCAGATAGGTCACGTTGCCGATGCCGCCGAGGTTCTGCACGGCTCGCGCGCGCTTCGGATGGCCGAAGAACACGTGGTGGGCGTAGGGCGTCAGCGGAGCCCCCTGCCCGCCGCTCGCCACGTCCGCGGGACGGAAGTTCGCGACCGTCGTGATGCCGGTGCGGACCGCGATGACCGCGGGCTCGCCGATCTGGAGCGTCGCATGGGCCCGCGGCGCATGGTGAATCGTCTGCCCGTGCGACCCGACGAGCGTCACCGCCGTCGGCGAGACACCGAGCTCACGGCAGAGCGCGAGCACCGCAGCGGCGAGTCGTTCGCCGACGGCCACGTTGAGCGAGGCCAGACCGCGTGCATCGACCGGTGCGCCCTCCGCGACTTTGAGCAACTCGCGGCGCAGCGGCGCGGGGAAGCGCCAGGTCCGAAAGCCGAGCGGCTTCACGTGCGGCCGCCGACCCGTGATGTCGGCGAGCGCGGCGTCCACGCCGTCGAGAGACGTTCCCGACATCAACCCGATCACCCGCACCGCCGTCCTCCTCCGCCATACGTGCGCGACGCGTTGCCCACCCCATACCCCTGTGTTACGAAATCGCGGACATGCGTGCGCCCCATCCCGAGCCCGCCCTCGACCTCGACACGGTCAATCGGGAGCTGGCCGGCGCGACACCGGAGGCGATCCTCGCCTGGACCTGCGAGCGCTTCCGGCCGCACGTGATCCTCAGCTGCTCGTTCCAGCACGACGGCGTCGCGCTGGCACACATGCTCACCCAGATCGACCCATCCGTCCCGATCGTATTCATCAACACCGGATTCCACTTCCCGGAGACACTGGCCTATCGGGACACGCTCGTCGCGCGCTGCAAGTTCAATCTGGTCGAGCTCCATCCGATCATGCCACGGGCCGAGTTCGCCGAACGCCACGGGTTGGACCTGTACGCGCGCGACCCCGACCTTTGCTGCCACATCAACAAGGTAGAACCACTCAAACGCTATCTCCCAGGCGTGCGCGCATGGATCAATGGTCGACGTCGCGACCAGGCGATCACGCGCCAGGACACCGCCGTGGTCGAGGAGTATCAGGGGGGGCTCTACAAGATCAACCCAATTGCGGCGTGGTCCTCGCGGGACACCTTCTATTACCTCGACCGGCACGGAATCCCCACGCACCCCCTGTTCGACAAAGGGTATGCGAGTATCGGATGCGCTCCCTGCACGCGTCCCGTGCTTCCCGGCGAAGACGAGCGCGCCGGCCGGTGGGCGGGCACGAACAAGACCGAGTGTGGGATCCACACCTTCCTCGACCGCAAAGCATGAGCGGCCGCTATTCGTCGTCGTCGCGGTCGCCCCGCTCCGACATCGCGTCCGCGTAGAAGTCGAGCGCGTCCTCCCCGAGGCGCCGGATCGCCCAGCGGTGCACCAGGGCGACCCCCTGCTCCCATCCGGGGCCACAGATCAGCCAATGGCCGCTGGTTGCGATCTCTCGCAGTTCCGCACCGAGCGCCCGTGCCAGCGTGGCACCAGAGGACGGCGGCACGAGGCGATCGCGGCCGCCCGTCACCACCAGCGCCGGGGCGCGCGGCAGCACGCCGCCCTTCCCCCACACGGCATCGCGCACTGCGCGCGCTGGCTCACGCGCGAGATCCGATCTCAGGCGCCCGCGAGATCCGTCGGGTAGCTCTTCCAAGCGAAGGACCGGGCTGCCTTCGGGCGGTGGCACGCGCCTCCCACGCATCAGCGCCGACAGGATGCGCCAGCGAAGAAGGAGCCGGCGAAACGCGGGGTGCCCTGCGAGCAGGGGCGCGAGCAATGCGATCCCAGCCACCGGCGTTTGGCGTGCGACCTCGAGCGCGATGGCCGCTCCCAGATCGTGCGCCACGAGGACGCTCGGGCGCGCGGCCGAACGAACCTCGGCCGCCACGCAGGCGGCACGGGCCGCGATCCCCCCATCGACGGATCGCAGGTCGAGAACCGCTCCGTCCCATCCCCGATGGGCGAGGAAGGACTGGAAGCCCATCCAGACGCCCGGGCCCGTCCAGAGCCCTCCGAGAAACAGCATCGAGGCCCCGTACCGTGCGCTCTCGGGGCGGAGCGGAATGGCCACGATCTCTCTTGCCATGACGAAAAAGGCCCTTCGATTACGAAGGGCCTTTCTTCGGACCCTATCGGGTCCCGTTCTCGCCTGAGATGCCTACGGGTTCGTTTGTCTTAACGTGCCTAGCAGAACCGAACAGGACGGCGAGTGACCGAAGTCACTCGCAGACTTACTTCTTCTTCTTCGAGGCCTTCTTCTTGGCCGGTGCCTTCTTCTTGGCCTTGCTCTTGGTCGCCTTCGCAGCCTTCTTCTTCGCAGCCATACCGTATCCTCCTGTTGAAAGCGGGAACGCTCAGTTCCCTTGGCTCAGGCGAGAACCCCAACCTCCCCACACCCCAACCACGGAGAGACTATAACGGTGCAGCGCTGCAAGAGTCAAGAGACGATCGGCGTTTTGGAAATTTTTTTTTAAAAAAGCCCCCATGCCAGAGCATGGGATTCCGGCCCATAGAATATCGTTCCGGGATTCATCCACGCGGTTGTAGCAGCCCGTTTTATCATGGCGGTTGCCCCCCGGAGACGATTCCGTTACCAATCGGCTCGTGCGGTTGGGAGGCGGTCAGATGATCGTGGGGGTCCTTGGCCTCGTGATCCTGTCGCTCGCAGGCGCTTCGCTGTTCGGCTCCCACGGCGTGCGGCAGCTGCGGGCGCTCCGTCAGGAACGCCAGCACCAGGGGGAACGGGCCATCGCGCTCCTGCGCGAGAACGGCGCCGTCCGGGAGGCAATCCGCAAGCTCCGGGAAGACGAGGGCTTCCTCGAAACCGTCGCCCGGCACGATCTCGGGCTCGTGCGCCCCAACGAGACCGTCTACCGATTCTCGCGTCCGGAGCGCGGACGACGCTGAGCAGGCGCGGAGCGGTGCCGCGCTACTCGCCGGAGTCCCCGGACGCGAACTCCTCGTACTCGTCCGCGTCCATGAGATCCTCGAGATCGGCGTCGTCGGCAAGCTCGATCTCGACCAGCCAGCCCTCGTGATACGGGTCCTCGTTCACGATGCGCGGGTGATCCTCGAGCTCCGTGTTGATCGCCGCGACGGTCCCACCGACGGGCGACAGCAGCTCCGACACGGTGCGCACCGATTCGACCTCGCCGAACGGCTCACCCTTCTCGACTTCATCGCCGACATCGGGAAGCTCGACCGCGATCACCTCACCCAGCTCGCCCTGCCCGTAGTCGGAGATGCCGACGTGGGCCCGCTTGCCCTCGACCCGCACCCACAGGTGGTCTTCGGTGAACTTCAAGATGTCCGCCATCGGTAAGTCCCTCGCGCCAGGACGCCGCGCGAGCGACGACCGGTTGCGCCTGTTATAGGGAGCGTCGGTGGCCCGTCAAGCCACCGCGTGGCCCGATCTCGGGCAGCGTGGCCTCGCTCACCGGCGCCACGCCACCCGAGATCGGCGGCACAGGAACGGGCGCGGCGTCTACGAGCAGCCGCTCGTCGCGCCGCAGTTCAGACACTTGTAGCAGGAGCCGTTGCGGACCATGAGCGAGCCACAGTCCGGGCAGCTCGGGGCATCGGCCTGTGGGCTGAATACGATCGACTGCCGGGCGGCGGTTTCCCCGCGCGGCGGATCCCCCGCCACCTGTGCGGCGCGTGGCGCTTCCTCACGCTCGACGAGACCCACCTCCGCCCGCGCCTCGCCCGCGAGGAAACGCGAGCCGAGGAACCGGAAGATGTAGTCGATGAGCGACTTCGCCATCGGAATGTCCCGGTTCCTCGTGAACCCGGACGGCTCGAACCGGACGTGGCTGAACTTCTGGACGAGCACCTCGAGCGGCACACCGAACTGGAGCGCCATCGACGTCAGCACGCCGACGGTGTCCATGAGGCCCGAGATCGTACTGCCCTCTTTTGCCATCTTGATGAAGATCTCGCCCGGGGTGCCGTCCTCGTAGAAGCCGACGTGCAGGTACCCCTCGTGGCCCGCCACCTCGAACTTGTGGCAGAGCGCCTGCCGCTCCGGTGGGAGATGCCGGCGCACGGGCTGGGCCGGCACCGGGACGGCTACCGCCTCCGCACTCGCAGCCTTCGACGTGTTGAGCGGCTGCACCTTCTTGCAACCGTCGCGATAGATCGCGACGGCCTTGAGGCCGAGCCGCCACGCTTCGACGTAGGCCTGCTCGATCTCCTCGACCGTGGCACGCTCCGGGACGTTGATCGTCTTCGAGATCGCCCCGGAGATGAACGGCTGCACGGCGCCCATCATGCGAAGGTGCCCGAGCGGATGGATCGAGCGCGTCCCCTTCGCCGGCCGGAAGGCGCAGTCGAAGATCGGCAGGTGCTCCTCGCGAAGGCCGGGCGCGCCCTCGATCGTGTCGTGCTCGTCGAGGTACTCGACGATCTCCTGCACCTCGCGGGAGTCGTAGCCGATCCGGCGCAATGCCCGCGGCACGGTGGTGTTGACGATCTTGAGCATCCCGCCGCCGACCAGTTTCTTGTACTTGATGAGCGCGATGTCGGGCTCCACGCCCGTCGTGTCGCAATCCATCATGAACGCGATCGTGCCGGTCGGAGCGAGCACGGTGACCTGCGAGTTGCGCACGCCGAACTGCCGGCCCTGGGCGATCGCGCCGTCCCACACCTCCCGCGCCGCCACGAGCAGATCGAGGGGAACGAGCGCCGGATCGAGCTTGTACGCGTGCCCACGATGCTTCTCGAGGACGTGGAGCTGCGGCTCGCGGTTCTTCGCGAAGCCCTCGTAGGCCCCCATCGCCGCGGAGATCCGCCCGGACTGCACGTAGGCCTCGCCGCACATCAGTGCCGTCACCGCCCCGGCGTACTCCCGCCCGGCCTCGGAGTCGTAGGGCAGCCCGAGCGACATGAGCAGCGCCCCCAGGTTGGCGTAGCCGAGCCCGAGCTCCCGATACGCATGCGCGTTCGTCGCAATCTCGGGTGTGGGGTAACTCGATTTGTCGATGACGATGTCCTGCGCGAGGATCGAGATGTCCACTGCGTGCCGGAACCCGCCGACGTCGAAGACACCCGCTTCGTCGACGAAGCGCATGAGGTTGAGGCTCGCGAGATTGCACGCGCTGTCGTCGAGGTGCATGTACTCCGAGCACGGGTTCGACGCGTTGATCCGTCCGGTGTTCGGGCAGGTGTGCCAAGCGTTGATCGTGGTGTCGAACTGCATCCCGGGGTCGCCGCACTGATGCGTCGCCTCGGCGATCGCGCGCAGGAGGTCATGCGCCGGCATCGTGTCACAGACCTCGCCGCTGGTGATGAAGTGCGTGCTCCACGGCCGGCCCTCCGTGGCCGCGCGCATGAACTCGTCGGTCACGCGCACCGAGTTGTTGGCGTTCTGGAAGAACACCGAGCCGTAGGCCGGCCCGTCGAGCGAGCCATCGTAGCCCGCAGCGATGAGCGCCCACGCCTTGCGCTCCTCGTCGGCCTTGCAGCGGATGAACTCGGCGATGTCGGGGTGCTCGACGTTCAGCACGACCATCTTGGCCGCCCGTCGCGTCTTGCCGCCCGACTTGATGACGCCCGCCGACGCATCGGCCGCGCGCATGAACGACACGGGCCCCGACGCCGTCCCCCCTCCCCCGAGTCGCTCCTTCGAGGAGCGCAGCTTGGAGAGGTTCACGCCGGAGCCCGAGCCGCCTTTGAAGATGATCCCCTCCTTGCGGTACCAGTCGAGGATCGATTCCATCTTGTCGTCGACCGACAGGATGAAGCACGCCGAGCACTGCGGCTTTTCCTCCACGCCCACGTTGAACCACACTGGGCTGTTGAAGGAGAGCCGCTGCTGCAGGAGCAGGTGCGTGAGCTCGTCGTGGAAGTTGTCCCGGTCCTGCGGCGTCGCGAAGTAGCCCTGCGCATCGCCCCAGGTCGTGATCGTCTTCACGACGCGCCCGATGAGCTGCCGCACGCTACGTTCGCGCTGCGGCGTACCGAGCGGCCCGCGGAAGTACTTCGAGACCACCACGTTGGTCGCGAGCTGCGACCACGGGCGCGGGAACTCGACGTCCCGCTGCTCGAAGACCACCTCCCCCCGTTCTCCCTGAATGACCGCCGAGCGGGTCTCCCACTCGACCTCGTCGTACGGATTCACGCCAGGCGGCACGAACCGCCGCGCCACCGTGAGCCCGCGCCGTGGCACGGACGCCGCCGTCGCCGGCGCCCCGCCGATGGGCGCCTGCCGCCCGGACTCGTCCCCCTGCTTGAGCCATTCCGTGGCCATCACACCGCCCTCCCTCCCCACTTGCGCCACCGACCTCGGCCGGCGGCCGCGTCCATGATCTTGGGGTAACGGCGGGGATACACCACCACATCTTGTGTTGTCAAGAAATCGCGCGCAACCCGCGCTCGCATTGCAATCGGCACGGGTTTGCGCGAGGGAGGAGGCCGTGTCGCGGGTGCCAGTACGGTTGGGGGACGTGCTCGAGGCGGCGCTCGCCCGCTTGCCCGGCGCCGCGAGCCTGGCCGACTTCGCCCTCTGGACCGAGTGGGATGCGATCGTCGGCGACCCACTGTGCCGGCACGCGCGACCGGGGCGACTACGCCGGGGCGTCCTCGTCGTCCAAGTCGACGACTCGGCGTGGATGCAGGAGGTCCACTTCTTCAAGCGCGAGATTCGCGCGCGCTTGAACGCGCGACTCGGCCGGGCGGCCGTGCGCGACCTCTTCCTCGTCCTCGGCGAAGGGTGAGCGCCGCCTCACGCGGCGCTGGGCGCCCCTTCGACGCCGCGGCGCTGCGGCGGATGGCGCAGCACGACGCGCTCCGCGGCGCCGGCGGCGAGCGCCACCAGCCCCGCGACGTCGAAGCGCGCCTCGGCCTCGGCCACCGCGGCCGGATTCGCGCGGGTCGTCGGGTGGCGTGGCACGAAAAGCTGACAACAGTCCTGATCGGGCTGGACCGAAGTCTCGAACGTCCCGAGCCGCGCCGCCTGGTCCATGATCTCGCCCTTGTCCATCCCGACGAGCGGCCGCAGGACCGGCAGCTCCGCAACCGCGTCGATCACTGCGAGGTTCGCCAGCGTCTGCGACGCCACTTGCCCCAGGCTCTCACCGGTGACGAGCGCGGCGGCACCCGTCGCCCGCGCGATCCGCTCCGCGATCCGCAACATCATCCGCCGGTAGAGCACGACGCGCAGCGGGCGCGTCGCCGTCGCCACGATCTGCCGCTGGACCTCGCCGAAGGGCACGACGTGGAGCACGGCGTCGAGCTCCCACCGGACGAGGAGATGCGCGAGCTCGCGGGCCTTCGTCTCACCGCTGCGGTCGGTGAAGGGCGCGCTGTGGAAGTGCACGAAGTCCACTCGGCAGCCCCGTCGCATGAGCCGCCACGCCGCTACCGGCGAGTCGATGCCCCCGGACAGCAGCGCGACCACCCGCCCGCTCGTTCCGACGGGAAGCCCGCCCGGCCCGGGCACCTTCTCGAACGAGAAGAACGCGCGCCCGCGCAGCAGGTCGACGTCGATCGTCAGCGCCGCGGCGTCGAGGTCGACGCGTGCCCCGAGCAGCGGCTTGATCCGAGCCCCGAGCACCGCGTTCACCTCCGGCGAGCCGAGCGGAAACTGCTTGTCTGCGCGCTTCGTGTGCACGCGGAAGCTCTCCGCGCGCACGCCGGCAAGACGCGTCTCGAGCGCCCGCGCGACCGGCTCGATCATGCCGATCGCATCGGGCGCGTCGACCGCGAGCGGCACCTCGTAGGCCAACCCCAGGTTGGCGATGCCGAACACCCGCACCAGGCGCTCGCGGATCGCCGGCCACGCCGACGCGTCCCGCACGGGCAGCAGCAGCCGTGCCGGTGCCGTCCGCACGGGCCCGACCGGGAGGTCGGCCGTCACGCGCTGGACCGTCCCCGCCAGACGGCGCACGAACATCGGGCGGTTGCGCCCCTTGAGGGCCACCTCGTGATAGCGACACACGGCGACCGCGCGCTCGGCCATTCGTGTCGGATACCACACGGGCCGGTGCGCCGACACCGCGCGCGCTTGCACACCATCTCCGCGGTGCTACTGTGCGGGCGTTTGTCGCGACTCGACGCTCTCGTTCGCACGCTGAAGGCCGCATGCGCGTCACGAACCCGGGTCGCGCTGGACCGGCCCGACAAGCGCGCGGCCGCCGTGCTGGTGCCGCTCCAGGCCGTGGACGACGCAGCGCATCTGGTCTTCACCCGCCGTTCGCCCGCGCTGCCCCATCACCAAGGCCAGATCGCCTTCCCCGGCGGCACCGCCGATCCCGGCGATCCCGACGCGGTCGCCACCGCGCTGCGGGAGGCACACGAGGAGATCGGCGTCGCGCCCGCCGACGTCCGCGTGCTCGCCGTGCTCGACGATCTCGAGACCGTCGGCAGTGGGTTCGTGATCACCCCGGTGGTCGGCGTGGTCCCGCACCCGTACGACTGGCGCCCCTGCCCGCGTGAGGTCGACACGATCTTCACCGTACCCCTCGCCACCCTCGAAGACCCCGCGACGGCACGACGGGAGACCTGGGACTTCGGAGGCACGCCATGGCCGGTCGATTCGTTCGCCGTCGGCGAGCACGTGATCTGGGGCGCCACCTACCGGATCACGCGCAACCTCCTCGATCTCGCGAGGACCCTCGCATGAGACGTCTGCTCTGGATCACCGTGCTCCTGGGCGTGCTCGCGCTCGTCCTGACGCGCGCCGAGCCGCTGGCACCGACCGTGACGCTCGAGACGCCCATCGACACGATCGGGCGGGCCACTCCGCTCAGAGTGGTCGCCCGCGATCGCGGATCGGGGCTCGCGCGCGTCGAGCTGCGGCTCGTGCCCACCGGCGGCGGCGATCCCGTGATCCTCGCCCACGAGGAGTTCCCGCGCACCTCGTGGCTCGGCAGCGGCGTCTTCGCGGCCGAGCTCGCGCCTACCATCGACGCCGCGGCCGCCAAGATGCCGGAGGGGCCGGCGATGCTCGAGGTCTGGGCCGCCGACCACTCGTGGATGGCGACCTTCCGCCACCGCCCGCGCCTCGTCCGGCCGGTGACCGTCGACACGACGCCGCCCACCCTCGAGGTGCTCACGAGCCAACACGTGCTCCGACTCGGTGGCTCCGAATGCGTCGTCTACCGCGTCGGCAGCGACACGACGACGAGCGCCGTCGTCGTCGGCTCACACGAGTTCCCCGGTACGGCCGGTGTGCTCGCCGAACCCGCGCTGCGCGTCGCCCTGTTCGCGGTGCCGCCCGACACGTCCGGCGCCGCCGTGACCGTCGTCGCCACCGATGCCGCGGGCAACCGCCGCGAGCAGCGCGTCGACGCCACCGTGAAGCCGCGACAGTTCCCCGAGAAGACGCTCGACCTCTCCGACGATTTCCTCACCCGCAAGGTACCGGAGCTCCTCGGGCAGGCCGGCCTTCCCGACACGGGGGATCTCGTCGCGGGCTACCGGCGCGTGAACGGGGACCTGCGCACCGCCACCGAGAAGCGCGTGCAGGAGGTGTGCCGCGAGAGTGCACCGGCGCCGCTCTGGCAGGGCGCATTCCTGCGCCTGCCAAACGGCGCTCCGCTCGCCGGCTTCGCCGACCGCCGCAGCTACCGCTACAAGGGCGAGATCGTCGACCACGCCACCCACATGGGTTTCGACCTCGCCTCGCTCCGGCAGAGCCCGGTTCCCGCCGCCAACACCGGCAAGGTCGTCTTTGCCGGCCCGCTCGGCATCTACGGCAACGCGGTGATCCTCGACCACGGGCTCGGGCTGTTCTCGCTCTACGGCCATCTGAGCGAGGTCGGGGCGCACGTCGGCGCCACCCTGACCCGCGGCGACCCCCTCGGCAAGACGGGAGACACGGGCCTCGCCGGCGGCGATCACCTCCACTTCGGCATGATGATCCACGGCACGTACGTCGACCCCGTCGAGTGGTGGGACGCGCACTGGATCCGTGATCACGTCGACGGCCGCCTGGCGGCGTATCCGCGACCGGGCGCGCCGGCGGGCACACCATGAGCCGCCGCCGAGTAGAGGCCGAGCAAACCCTCGCGCGGCTCGGCGTCGCGACGGACACGGTCACGGCCGACGACATCGCCCGCCTCGCGGAGGGCCCCGACGGTGTGGCGGCCGTGGAGGCACTCGGCGAGGTCGCGGGCGACGCGCTCGCACCCGCACTCGCCGCGCTCGAGTCGCGGCTCGCGAATCGCGTGCTGCGCAAGGTGGTCCGCCGCGCGCTGCACCGGCTGCGCGAACGCGGCATCGCCGTGCCGGTGGCGGTGCCGCCGTCCGCCCCGCCACCGATCGCTCCACCCGAGATCGAGGGGTGGGTCACCGCGGTCGACGGGCGCGGCGACCGGCTCGTCTGGCTCGCGCGCACGCTGCCCGGCGGCGGCACGCTGCTGATCTCGGTGCAGCTCAACGAGCCCGCCGGCCTGTACGACGTGCACGTGGCAGAGGTGACGCGCCGGCAGATGCGAGCCGCACGCCAGAGCCTCGAGCGCGACACGGGTCTGCGCCTCGTCACCGCCGACTGGCGCCCGCTCGACGCGCTCTGCCTCGAAGCACACGAACGGACGACAGAGCACGCGAAGCACACCGATTACCGGAAGGTCCGCGTGCGCCTCACCTCACTCCCGCCGACGCCGACGGCGGAGCTCGCGTCGACGCGCGCGGTCGCGCCGTCCGAGGAGGCGGCGACCACCCTGGTGGCCCGCTCGGCGGCCCTCCTCGAGCAGCCGGAGTTCCGAGGCTGGTGGCCCGATCCCACCGCAGCGGAGCCCTTCCTCCAGGAGATCGCCGCCGTGCGCGACAGCCCGATCGTGCTGGGCGAGCTGCAGCAGCAGGAACGCCTGCGCGGGGTGCTCGCGCACGCGGCCGGCGCGCTCTATCCGCCCGCGGTGGTCGCCCGCCGGCTGCGCGGCACGGCGTACGTGCTCGCCGAGACCGGCCGGACCGAGCCCGCGACACAGGCGCTGGCGACCGCTGCGGCGCTCGAACTCCGGCCCGACGACGCCGGCGACGTGCCGTTCATCGCCGCGCTGATCCAGCGGGCCCTCGGTGGCCTCCTCGCCACGCAATCGACGCGCGAGCAGGAGGAGCGCCGCGACGCCCTCGTGCTGACCCCCGGCGAGGTCAGAGCACGATCGTCATCCCATCTTCCGCGCACGTCAGACTGATCTCGTCGAGGCGCCGGAGCACCTCCTCGCCGAGGTGCGAGAGGAGCAGGCGCCGGCAGGTGAGCCCGGCGGCACGCGCGGCGATCTCGGGATAGGCGATGTGGATGTCGAGGCGAGTCTCGTACGTCGAGCACTCGCACACGAAGAGGTCGGCGCCGGCCGCCAGCCGCGCGAGATCGTCCGTCCACGCGGTGTCGCCGGAATAGACGAAGGACTTTCCGGCCACCTCGACGCGGAAGCCGTAGCACACGAGGTCCTGGGTGTGCGGCACCACCGCTGGAAGGACGCGCACGGGCCCGACGCCGGTGGCGACACCCGCCGGCAGCTCCACGTATTCCACCGGGAACGGCAGATCCTCGGCCGCCGTGTTCTCGTACAGGGCACCGAACAGCGCCCGCACGCGGCGCTCCGTGCCGGGCGGCCCGAGGACACCGAGCGGCCGCGTACGCCGCGACACGTAACGGTACTCCATGAACAGAAACGGCACGCCACCGAAGTGGTCGCCGTGGAGGTGTGAGAGAAGGACGAAGTCCACCGCCTCGGGCGCGCGCGCGATCCGCTTCATGCTCTGGAGCACGCTGGGGCCGCAGTCGACGAGGAATGTCGTCCCGGGAGCCTCGACGAGGTACGCGCTGTGGGCACGCCCGCGCGCACCGAACGCGTCGCCCGAACCCAGCACCGTCAGGCGCACCTGCCCAGCCGGCTGCGCGGTCGGCGGTACACCCGTGGCCGACGCCGTTGCTCCGGTGCCGCGGACCTGTGGGGACGGGCTCGTTCCGGACGCGCGTCTCCGATCCTGCTGCCGCGGCATGCCCGTTGCTTCTACCGCGAGCGGACAGGCAGCCGCCAGAGGCGGACACATGGATGCAGCACATGCCGGGGCGAGCCCGGAGGCCGTGAACGCGATCGTGAGCCTGACGGTTCTCGTCGCCGTGACCCTCGGCGCCGGGGTCCTCGCGCAGCTGCTCCTCGAGCCCGGCGTTCCCGCGCGCAGCTTCCCGCTCCTGCTCGGTCTGGTCGGGCTCTACGCCGGCCAGTGGCTGTTCGAGGCGCTCGACTTCCCCGCCGGCCCGATGCTCGCCGGCCATGCGGTCGCGCCGGCCTTCGGCGGCGCGCTCGCGGTCGCGGCGATCGTGAAGCTCGCGATGCTCGGGGTCGCGGGGCCGCGCTGGTAGACGCCCGGATCGCGGCAAGATCAGCGGGGCACGGTCGGGGCGTAGGTGGCGGGGGCGTGCCACCACGTCCGCCCCCCGCGGACCGACGCTCGCTGCTACGACGCTGGCACGCCGACTGCCGGCGGCTCTGGCGCGCGCGGCGACGGGGTGTCGAGGCCGCGGCTGATGTCGCGGAAGCGGCGCTCGAGGTCGCCGAAGGACTGCTCCATGCGCGTCGCCCGCGCGAGCACGTCCTCGAGCTGGCGGCCGAGACTGTCGCGCTGCTGCTCGGCGTCGCGCAGCCGACGCTCGAGATCCTCCACCGTCGCGGTCTTGCGGATGAGGAGGTCGCCGGTACCCGACGTCAGGAGATAGACCGCGCCACCCACTCCGAGGACGAACCCGAGCAGCAACGCGAACAGAAACCGCATCACACCCGCCACCGTCACCCCTCCCTCGCGGCGACGTCCGCCAGCCGCCGGATCTCGAACACCGCCACCGCCAACGCTGCCAGCTCGACGCGTGGCGCGGCACCCAGGTCACGCAGGAGCGCCTGCACCGGTCCGAGCGCGGCCGGTAGCGGCTCGCCGACCACCCGGACGAGCCGGCGGCGCGCCCCGAGCACGTCGGTGATCAACCCCTGTACGGCACGGCGCTGCCACGCATTCTCCTGCCCCAGCTCCCCGAGTCGCGCGAGCACCCACCCGAAGTCGACGACCTGCCCGAGCGCATGATAGCGCCGGCCAGCCTCCTCGGGATCGATGCCGATCTCGCCCGCGACGGTCACCACGTCGAGCGCCGCCGGCAGACACTCCGCCAACGCGAGCGCGTGCGCCAACTCTCCCGCCAACCCCGCGATCTCGAGCTCGGCGACGCGCTTGCGAAACGCTTCGGCTTCCCGTCCCACCAACGACTCGGGCAACCCGGGCAGCACGCGCCCGACCGCCGCGCTGAGATCGCGCGCGACGTCACACGCGGGCCGCGACCGGTCGGCGTTGGCGATCACCCACGCGGTCACCCGTTCGCCGAGCGCCTCGAGCGCGAGCTGGCAGGCCGTATCGACGTCGGTGGCGAGCCCGGCCGCCTCGAGCGCACGAACCAGGCGCTCGCCATCGGCGATCGTCCACGCCACCGCCCAAGCGCGCACGGCGGACGCCTCGTCCACACCGGTGTCGCGGGCCACGCGATGTACGAACGTCAAGCCCATCCGATCGACCAGCAGCCCCGCAGCCTCGGCGGCCACGATCTCGCGCCGCAGCCGGTGACCACGCACCGCATCGGGGAACCGCGCGACGACGGCCGGCGGAAAGTACTCGAGCAGGTAGGGCTCGAGGAGTGCGTCGTCCGGCAGCGACGAGACGAGCAGCGCACCCTGGAGCTGGATCTTGGTGTGCGCCATGAGCACGGCGAGCTCCGGCCGCGTGAACCCGACGAAGCTGCCGCGTCGCTCGCGCACCGTCTCGCGGTCGGGGAGCGCGTTCAGCGCCCGATCGAGACCCGCCCCGCGCTCGAGCGCGCCCATCTGGTCGAGGAAGTCGTCGGTGCGAGTGCGGCTGCGGAGCTGATCGACGCCGAGCACCCGCGACTGCCGGTGGTTGTGCGCAAGCACGCGCGCGGCGACGTCCTCCTGCACCGCCGCGAGCAGGGCGGTGCGCCCCGCCGCATCGAGGGCCCCCGATTCGACCACCGGCTGCAAGCAGATCTTGAGGTTGACCTCGTGATCCGACATGTCGACGCCGGCCGAGTTGTCGACCGCGTCGCTGTTGATCCGTCCGCCCGCCAGCGCGTACTCGACGCGCGCGCGCGCCGTGAAGCCGAGGTTGCCGCCCTCGGCGACGACGCGGGCGCGCAGCGCGTTCGCATCGACGCGCACCCCGTCGTTCACCGGGTCGCCGACGTCGGCCGCGGTCTCGGTGCCCGCCTTCACGTAGGTGCCGATGCCACCGTTGAAGAGCAGGTCCGCATCCAGGCAGAGCACCGCGCGCACCAGGGCCTCGCCGCTCAACGGCTCGTCGGGCAGGCCGAGCATCGCGCGCGATTCCGGCGTGAGCGTGACCCGCTTGGCGCTGCGCGCCACGAGCATGCCGCCCGCGGAGAGCAGCGCCCGGTCGTACGCGTCCCAGCCCTGCCCCGCACGGAAGAGCCGCTCCCGCTCGCGGAAGCTCGCGTCCGGGTCGGGCTCGGGATCGAGGAAGACGTGCAGATGGTTGAACGCCGCACGCAGCTTCACCGCCGGCGAGCGCAGCAGGCCGTTGCCGAACACGTCGCCGCTCGGATCGCCGATGCCCACCACGCTGAGCGGCGCATGGTCGGCGTCGACGCCGATCTCGTGGAAGTGCGTGCGCACGCACTCCCACGCCCCGCGCGCCGTGATCCCGAGTGCCTTGTGATCGTAGCCCTGCGACCCGCCCGACGCGAAGGCGTCGCCGAGCCAGAAGCCACGCTCGATCGCGATCCCGTTGGCGATGTCGGAGAACGTCGCCGTGCCCTTGTCCGCCGCGACCACGAGGTACGGGTCCTCGCCGTCGTGGACGACAAGGCCCCGCGGATGCACGACGCGCCCGCCGACGAGGTTGTCCGTGAGGTCGAGCATGCCGCGGATCAGCGTCTGGTACGCCGCGACGACCTCGGCGCGGTCGACGACCCGGCCCGGCCGCGCCCGCACGACGAAGCCGCCCTTCGCGCCGGTCGGTACGATCACCGCGTTCTTCACGGTCTGGGTCTTCATGAGCCCCAGCACCTCCGTGCGCAGGTCGTCGGGCCGGTCGCTCCAGCGGATTCCGCCGCGCGCGACCCTGCCCGCGCGCAGGTGCAGGCCCTCCATGCCCGGCGCGTGCACGTGGATCTCGAACAGCGGGCGCGGGCGCGGCAGGCAGCTCACGTCGCCGCGCACCTTGATCGCGAGGTGGGGCGCCGGCGGCTCGGCGTAGAAGTTGGCGCGCACCGTCGCGTCGATCGCCTCGAGCAACACCCGCAACAGCGTGTCCTCGCGCAGGCTCGTCACCTGCTCGAGGCTGGCGAGGAACTCGGCGCGCGGGTCGCCATCCACCCCGCCCGGACGGAAGCGCTGCGCGAAGCAGGCGAACAGGTGCCGCGCCGGTCCAGGGTGGGCAGCGAGCGTGGCGAGGAGCGCTCCACGCGGACCGAGGCCCGCCTGCGCGGCGTAGCCGACGTACGTGCGCAGCAGGGCCACGTCACGCCACGTGAGCCCGCTCTCGGCCACCAGGGCGTACAACACATCGTCCTCGGTCCGCCCGGCGCGCACGGCGAGGAGCGCGTCGATGAGCCGCGCCCCGCCGTCGTCGGGCACGACCGGGTTGCCGCGGCGGTCCTGGATCTCGAAACGCTGGATGAAGCAGCGCGCGGCGTCACGCGGCGCGACCGCAACCTGGTCCTCGCTGATGGGCCGCAGCCCGAGGTGCTCGAGGACGGGCAGGAAGTCCGCCAGCGCGACCCGCGCGCCGACGAGGTAGAGCCGCAGCACGGACGCCGCCGGTTCGGCCTCGGTGGCGAGCGTCACGTGCAGCCCGCCGCTGGCCAGAGCGGCCTCGAGCGCCGCCACGTCCTCGAGCACCCGCTCGACCGGCGTACCGGCACGGTAGTCGCTCGGGAAGGCGTCGGCCCAGCGGATGCCGAGCCGCTCGCTCTCGCTGGCGCCGAACCGCGCCCGCAACCCTTCCCGGAACCCCTCGTCCCAGGATCGCAGGAGCGCCCGGACCGTCCCGCAGAGGGCCTCGACCTGCTCCCCGCGGGGCGGCTCGGCGCCCGCGGCGAACACGAGCTGGAGCCGCGCACGACCATGGAGCCCCACGTTGAGGTGCTCGTCGAGCAGGACGGTCCCGAGGTCGGCCGCGAGCGCCTCGAGGATGCGCAGCCGCGCTTCGCCCGAGAAGCGGTCCTCCGGCATCACGATCAGCACGGACAGCCGATCGGGCCCGGGCCGCACCGCGATGACGACGTCGTCGACCTGCTCGGCCGCGAGCGCCGTCTGGATGTCGCTGCGGACCTCGGCCGGCGTGCTGGCGAACAGCACTCCCTTCGGCATCGTGTTGAAGATCTCGACGATCTCCTTGTGGTCGTGGCTGCCGGCGACGACGCGCTCGGCGGCGAGGACCTGCCGCAACATGCGCCGCAACAGCGGGACCTCGGCGGCCTCCTCCGCATAGGCCTTCGACGAGAAGAGGCCGAGAAAGCGCCGCTCGCCGACCACGCGGCCCTGCGGGTCGAGCTCCTTGAAGCCGATCTCGTCCATGTGCGCGCGCCGGTGCACCGGGGCGACCGCCTTCGTCTTGCCGACCGAATAGAGGCTCGGCCCCCGGAGCCACTCGCGTACGCGCTCGGGGAGCTGCGGCAGCGGCGTCGGGGCGCGGAACGCCGAGCGTTCCTCGCGTCGGAGGAGCCCGAGCCCGGTCCCGGCGCGCATCTGAATGCCGGCGCCGGGGCCAGTCGCCTGGACCTGGTACTCGCGATAGCCGAGGAAGACGAACGCGCCGTCGACCAGCCAGCGCAGGAAGTCCGCGACCGACGCGGCCTCGGCGCCCACCGCGCCCGCCCGCTCGCGGCCGAGGCGATCGTACTCGGCCGCCAGCGCCTGGGCCCGCGCGACCATCCCCGGGAAGTCGTCCGTGACGAGGCGGACCTCTTGGAGCCGCTGCCGCACGTCGGTGGCGAGACGCTCGAGTCGCGCCTCGTCGACGATACGCCTGAGCCCGACGTGCAGGAACGACTCGCGGCGCTCGTCGCCGTCCGGCACGGCGAGCGCCGCGAGCCCGCCGGCCACGTCACGACGGGCCGCGAAAATCGGGTGCAGCAGCGTGCGTACCTCGATGTCCGGTGCCGTGAGCTCCTCGATCATCGTGTCGACGATGAACGGGCAGTCGGGCATGCTCGTCTCGAGCACGGTGACCGGAGAATCCCAGCCCTCGGTCGCGTACGTGGGGTTGAGCACGCGCACGCGCACGTCCGGCCCGGGCGCGGCGAAGAAGCGGAATGCCGACCAGACGAGCGCCGCCTGCTCCTCCTCCGCGAGCGTGCCGACGTAGCCGAGCCCGCGCCCGAGCAGCGCCTGGGCGAACATCTCGAGCTGCAGCCCCTCGGGCCCCCGGGCCCGCCGGCCGAGAATCGCCCGCAGTCGCTGCGCTCCGGCCGCCGCCCGGTCCATCACCCGTGCTTCCACCGCCATCACGCCACCTCGTTCAGCTCGGTGACGAGGATCTCCCGCCCCCGATACGCGCGTGCGCGCAGCGCGGCCACGAGCGCCGTGTCACCCGGCTCGACCCACGCCAGCACGTGCCGGCACCCCCGACGCCGCGCCCGCTCCTCGGCGAAGGCGATGAGCCCGTCGAGCAGCGGCGCCGCCGGCTCCTGTCGCGCGTGCACCCCGTCGAGGACCGCGGCCAGTCCGTCCCGGACGAGCGAGCGCGCATAGGCGAGCGAGACCAGGCCGATCAGATCCCCGCGGGAACTCTCGGCGAGGTACACGTCGGCGCCGAGGCCACCCAAGAGCCGCCGGCAACGGCGCTCCGAAGCCCCACCGGGCGCGCGGCCGAGGAGGGCCTCGACCTGCGGCGCGTCGCGCCGGCTGCCGCGACGCATGCGGACGTCCGTCCCGGGAAGGAGTCGAGCCATTCGAAGCTGGGGCCTCTTAGCACATGCGTGGTTGCAAATCCCGCGCGACGGGGTAGCGTCGCCCGGCCGCATGGCTGCCCCGGCCGCTCCCGATCGGCTCACGCTCGACGTCGAGCGGCTGACCTATGGCCCCGACGCCCTCGGCCACCACGGCGGCCAGGTCGTGTTCGTGCCCCAGGCGGCACCCGGGGACCGGGTCGAGATCGAGGTCGTCGAGCGGCATCGGAGCTGGCTGCGCGGGCGCGTGGCGCGCGTCGACGCACCAGGACCGGCGCGCGTGCTTCCCGGATGCGCCGCGTTCCCGCGCTGCGGCGGCTGCCAGTGGCAGCACGTCGCGCCAACGGCGCAGCGCATGGCCAAGACGGCAGTCGTCGCCGATCAGCTCGCGCGCGTGGCCGGTCTCCACGACGCCCCCGTCCTGCCGACGCAGCCGGTGGGCCCGGACTGGGGCTACCGCGCGCGCATCGCGCTGGTCGTCGAGGGACGGCGGCTCGGCTACCACCGCGCGCGCTCGCACGTCCTCGTCGAGGTCGAGGACTGCCCGATCGCGGCCCCGGTGGTCAGCGCGCACCTCCACCTCGCTCGAGCATGGGCTGCGAGCGTGCGGGTCACGCTCGCGCGCGTGACCATCGCCGAGGCGCCGGGCGGCGTCGTGCTCGTGGGCGACGCACGGGCGACCGGGGCCGGCCGACGTCGCCGCGACCGAGGCGCTGCTCGCGCGCCACGCCACGCTCCCGCGGCGCGTGTTGATCGGCGGCGGGATCGCCGTCGCCGCCGGCGACCCGCGAGGTGCGCGTCACCCTCGAGCCGGGCCTCGACCTCGAGCTGCCGGCCGACGTGTTCACGCAGGTGAACCCGCGCGAACCAGGCACTGGTGGCACTCGTCGTGGCAATGGCGGCCGCGTCGCCCAGGACCCGCGCGATCGATCTACTGCGGTGCAGGCAGCGCCCTCCCGCTCGCCCGCCCGCAGCACCCGCGTCCTCGGCCTCGAGCACGACGCGCGCGCCGTGGCGGCCGCCACGTCGAACGCCGCGCGGCTCGGCTTCGGTAACCGCGTTCCGGGCCGACGATGTTGCTGCGGGTCTGCGCGAGATTCCGCGCGGGACGTCGACGTCGCGTCCTCGACCCGCCGCGCGCCGAGGCCACCACCGCCGCGCTGGCGCTCGCCGCCGTACGCGCACCGCGCATCGTCTACGTGTCCTGCGACCCGGCGACGCTCGCCGCGACGTGGACCCTCGCGGCGCACGGATGGCGCCTGATGCGCGCGCAGCCTGGTCGACCTCTTTCCGCAAACGTACCACGTCGAAACCGTGGCGCTGCTCGAGTTGACTTGACCTCCCCCGCCCTATCCTCGATTTCAGCCCCTCCCGATGGCCAAGCAGACCGAGAAACCCGTCCGGCCCAAGGTCACGATCATCCCGGGCCGGGGGGTGGCGCAGACCATCAACTATCTCCTCGAGGACCGCGACGATCTCGAGTGGTTGGTGGCCGTCGGTCGCCGGCAAGAACGGCGAGATGTTTCTTCTACGACACCGGGGGCGACATCATCGAGGACCTCGAAGAAACCCTCGAAGGTACCTGAAAGAGCGCATCACCCGCGCGCACTTCGGCGACGAGCAGGTGATCGCTACGCCAGCACCGCCTCTGGGCAGTGCGCCCACACCGTGCCGTCCGCGATCTCGGCGGGATCGGCACGGGGACTTGCCGCACGGCGGTCCCGCGACGCACTCGCCGGTGTCGGGCAGATACCAGGCCCCGTGCGTCGCGCACTGCAGGTAGCATCCGTCCTCAATACGAAGAACTGGTTCTCGACCCAGTCGAGCCCCATCGGCACGTGGCGGCAGCGGTTTGCCGCATACAGCGCGCCGTTCCAGTTGACGACGAAGGCCTCGACCTCCGCACCGCACCGGCGGTAGAAGACGAACTTGCGGCTGCGGCCGGGATCGACCTCGCCCACGCGTGCGATCGCGATGCGCATCGCTCGACCTACCTCAGGCGAACAACCGGCGCACCGCGCGGTGAGCGCACCGAGCGTCACGCACTCGACCACGGCGTCGCACCGCGCGCCGCCAGGCCCGAGCACGCTGTCGCCGGTGGCCCCAGCGCTCCCGTGGCTCGGGCACGAGCCAGACGATGCCGCTGCACGCGCTCGCGCACGGCCCGCAGGAGATCGGCGCGCGGCGGAAACCGATTGTTGCGCGCGTCACCGAGCACGACGACGACCGTCCCACGGTGGAGGAGCCCGGCGTGCGTGCGCCAGAGGTCGCCCAGCACGCGCCCGAAATCCGAACGCGCGTGGAGATCGAGCGGGGCCGCCGGCGCGACGTGACCGTCCTCGATCGACACGGCGCAGAGGGTGATCGACGAAGACGAAGAGATCGACACGGCGGAAGTAGTCCGCCGCCGGGGCGATCAGCCGGCCGAGCTCGCTCGCCGCGGCGACCGGAACCCGACAGGTCGCAGAGTGCCACGAGATCCGGCCGCGGGCGGCGGCCAAGCGCAGGCGCACCGGCACGCCGCCGGTCTGGATCGCCGCGCGAATCGTGCGCCGGATGTCGATCCGCCCGCGGCGGCGCCGCCGCTCCGCCGCGCGAGCCGCGCGGAGCTGACGGGCGAGCGCGGCCACCAGCGCGCGCGCTTCGACGACGTCGCGCAGGTGAACTCGCGAAATCGGGCGACCAACAGCTCGTGGCGACGCGCGCGGCGGTGAAGCGGGTCCCTTCACCGTCGCCCAGGACACCTCACCCGCGGTAGCGCGGTCGCCATCGGGGCGGCGTTCCCCCGGCGGTACGCACGGCCACCGGAGAAGCTCACCGAAGGCCGCGGCGCCGAGCGCCGAGCCGCGGGGCTCTGGCGCGCCGCGCTCGACGTCCCACCACCGCGGCCCTGGCCGCCGACGGCGCCCGGCGAGCCGCCCGCGCGTCCGCGCACCCGCCGGCGCTTCCCCGCCGCGTCGGCCGGGACGAGCGAGAACGCCTCGTCGAAGAACGCGTCGAACGCCGGCCGCACGCCTCGTCCTTCACGAGCGTCGCGGCGAGGGCCGCCCTCGCGCAACTCCGGACGGTCCACCCCCGCGGCGGCCACGGCGGCCACCGCATCGAGTATCTCGGCCACCGAGACCGCGACACCAAGGAGCCCGGAGGCCCTGGACGAACGCGAGGATGCGCGCGCGCATCCCGGTCGATGCTAGCGCGCATCGTGGTCGAGCGCACCTCGAATGCCCGCGGCACCGCCCGCGCCGTCTGGCGCTCCCTGGATGCGGCCGCGGCCCGCCGGCCGCGGCCGCCCCGGTTCGGATGCTCCTCAGACGCTGAGGAGGCTCAGGAACGCCGATGCATCCAGGGGATGAAGGAGAAGAACCCGTAGACGGTGGCGGGCCCAGCCAGGGACTCGAACACGAATGGCCGGCCCTCGAGCCGGCGCAGCACGCACAAGAAACCGCACGCCAGTTGCTTGTACAGGAGCAGCGTCAGGCCCACGCCCAGGAGGGAACCAGGGGCGCGCAGGGGTTGCCCTCCCCCCACAGGGGCATGCCGTGGTACGTCGCGACGCCGTCGAACAGCTGCAGGGCGATGTTCAGGAGGAAGACCTCGTGGATACGGTGGCTCGAGAAGGGGCCATGGCGTCACCAGGGAGCGAGCAACCCGGATGCCACCCCGCGCCGCAGCCGTCACGCGGGTCCCGGGTGGTGTGTCGGGGCTGTGCCAGATCCGCTCAGCCCCCGCGCCGCACGTTGTCCCAACGAGCGCACCCACCTTCCCCTCCACCTTGCGCAGGTCCTCCTCGTGCTTCAGCACGAGTGCCAGGAGTCTCCCGCACGGCGCTCGCGTCGAGCTCGCGCACGCCGAGCGCCACGAGGCCGCGCGCCCAGTCGAGTGTCTCCGCGATGCTGGGACTCTTGTGCAGGTCGAGCTTGCGCAACCCCGCCACGAAGCGCGACGTGCGTGCAGGCCTGCGCGTCGAGCTCCGGGACCTTGAGGCCGACGTCCTACTTCCTTCTCCGGCCCCGGGAAATCCACCCACGGGTAGGGCCACCGGCGCAGGAGCGCCTCGGACAGCTCGCGCAGCGCGTGCCGTTCGGCGTGAGCAACGCGATCGGGCGTTCGCGCGCCGTGATCGTCCCGAGCTCCGGGATGCTCACCTGGAACTCCGACAGCACCTCGAGCAGGAACACCTCGAACTCCGGGTCGGCCTTGTCGACCTCGTCGACGAGCAGCACGACGCGACGGGGCGAGGTGATCGCGCAGCAGCGGGCGGGCGAGCAGGAACTCGGGCGAAGACGTGGCCGCCGTCTCCTCCACCCGGGCTCGCCGACGCGCTCGGCCTGGATGCGCAGAAGAGCTGCTTCTGGTGGTTTCCACTCGTAGAGGCGCACGCCTCGTCGAGCCCCTCGGCCAGCACTGCAGGCGGATGACGTCCGTGCCGAGGATGCCGGCCAACACTTTGCCGAGCTCGGTCTTGCCCACCGGCCGGCCCTCGGCCGGCAACGGCTTCTCGGCCGCGAGCGCCGGGAAGAGCGCCGTCTCCACGCGCGGCGCGTGGCCATGGTCACGTAGCGCGCCGCTCGACCCTCCCGAACCACCTGCGCGCGTCACCTGCACGAGGCCCGCTCCGCTACGACGCGCGCACCGCAGCTTCAGCCGATCGCTGTCGTACCCGCTCGCGCCGCGAGCGCGCGCGCGGAGGTTTCGGCTGCCCGGACGACCCGCGCCCACGGGAACCTCCACCGCCACGGACGCCGAGCACTGCTCGGTCGCCAGCCCGGGCGAGAAGGTGATCGCATCGCCCGCCAGCGTCCCCCCGAGCCCGTGGACCGCCCCCAGCACCGCGACGGCGTTGGCTGCGTCGGTCCCGTTGCGGCTCGTCGTCTTGGGCGTCCGGAGCGCGAAGGCCGTGACGGCCTCGGCCGGACATCCGGACGCGTTCACGTGGAAGCACGCGGCGACCCGGAAGCTGCAGGTCCCGTCGGCCGTGCGATCCGCGTCGCAGAGCGGATCACCGTCGTGGCAGGTCTGGATCGCGTTCACGCGGCCCCGCGTGTCGAGGAACGGCGAGTTGGAGGCGTTCACCACCACCCATTCGAGTCGACAGTCGATCATCGCCGCACCGCCGCCGGGAACGAGCGGCGGCAGGAAGCCGCCGGTGAGCGCATCCGCGTGAACGACGACGAAGGTCCCGAGATCCGACGTCGGAGCCGTCGTCGACACGGCGTGGCCGGCGACGTTCACGGTCGACGGCTGCGGCACGTAACTGCTGCCGTCGAAGCGGGCGATCACGAGCGCGCTCTCGTCGGCCGATCCCGGGACGATTCCGGCGATCTCGAGCTCGGCGGTCGAATACGCGATCGTCAGGTTCGCCGAGAACACCGCCGGGATCTCCCGCTGCAGCGAGACGAAGAACGGCAGGAAGCCGAGCGCCGGCAGGGACGGTCCGAGCGGGACGAGGGCCGTCCCCTCTCCCGGCGGCAGATCGGCCGCCGCGGCGAGCTGCTCGGTACCGAGGATGGAGCGTCCGGCCGTGACGCGCGACTCGACGCCGTTGGCGACCAGGTCGAGCGTGACGTTGCCCGTGGGCTCCGAAGCGGCCGCCGGCGAGCCGGCGCTCACCGTGCGCGCGAAGAACGTGTGCGTCGACGCGCCGGCCGGCACTTCCGCGTTCTCGACCGGGTTGAAGTTCGGCGGCGTGGTGAACGTGAACGTCCCCGGCGTGCCGTGCGCGACGACGTCGGCGAACCAGTCGAGCACGTTCGGCAGGATGCCGGCGTTTGGTACACGCACGGTGCGCGCGAGCGTCGGGAACGCCTGGCCGGTGTCCCCGAACTCGTCCCAGTGCGCGAACCCGGGAACATAGGTGAGGTCGCCCGGCACCGTGGTCACGCTCGCGGCGTGCGTCGCCGGGCCGTTTTGGAGCAGCACCGCGGTGGCGGCACCGGCGGCCGCGTTGCCGTGCACGGTGCCCGGCGTGCCCGCGTTGGCGAGCGCCAGCACGTTCGGGTTCTGGTTCAGGTTCTGGACGTACGGCACGAACAGCGGCAGGCCTGCCGCGACCGCGGCGGCCTCGTTGGACGGATTCGGCACGACCTGATCGCCGAAGTCCTCCACCTGGATCACGTTGCGCGGCGCGCCGCCGCCAGGACCCGGATCGAGCAGCAGCGACGCCGCGTTGATCCCGTCGGCGGGGTCGACGATCGCCTGGACGAGGTTGGCGAGGAACGCGAACTGATCGACGCTGTTGGCCGGGTCGAGCCCGAGCACGCCGTTCACCAGCCCGAGCGCGCCGGCACCGATCGACGAGTTGAGGAAGAGCCGGGCCACCAGCCCGCCGCCGGTCGCGTTCAGCAGCGCCGCCTTCACGTCGGGCGACATCGGCACGAAGCCCGAGCCCATGAGGCCGCCGAGCGAGTGCCCCATGTAGAAGACACGGGCGTCGTCGAGCGGTGCGCCGAGCGCGCCGTCGATCGAATGCCCTTGGATGAGGCGCACGAGCGAGAGCAGGTCGGCGTAGGTCTGACGGAAGTTGTCGCGCACGCCGAGGAAGTTGTGGAAGCCCTGGAAGAAGCCCAGGTTCACCGAGAGGAAGCCCGGCCCGAAGCCAGCGAGGCTGAAGTCGTTGTCGATGAACCCGTCGGGGACGGCCGTACCACCGACGAAGTTCTTCACGTCCTGTGCGCACGGCGCGCTCGGCGTGCAGTTAAAGTACCGATAGCCGTGCGAGGCGGCGTCGATGCCGATCGACGCGAACCCACGCGCCGCATCCTGCTCGGCGAACGCGATCACCGTGTCGCGCTGGCCGCCGAGGCCGTGCTGCTGGATGACGATCGGCCACCCGCCGGCGGGCGCTGCGCCGCTCGGGACGACGATCGTGAACGGGATCTTCGGCGTGTCGATCACGATCGGGTTCCCGAACCCGTCGCGCGTGAAGCGCTCGTCGGTCGTCTCGCAAGTGCCCCCGCCCGCGCAGGTGACGAACGACGGCGGCAGCGGGAAGTCGCCGAGGAATCCGTCGCCGTCGGGGTCGTGGGTCTGGAAGCGCGCGCTCGGGTAGAAGCCCGTCGCGACCTTGCCGACGTGCGCATGTGGCGTGGTGCCGAGGAGCGCGTCGACCTCCGTCGCGGTGTCGAAGACGAGCTCGGGCCGGCTGGTGAAATCGGCGCTCGGCACCGGCAGGCCGGGCAGCACGACGTCCCGGATGCGCAGCAGGTCATCGGTCGTGGACTCGGTCGTGAAGACCGTCATGCCGGCAATGTCCGCCGCCGCCACGCCCTGCCCGGCGAGCACCGCGAGCACCGGCGCGAAGATCGCGTTCGCGTCGCCGTTCGCCGACGTCCCGCCGCGCACGTCCACGAAGTCGGCGGACGGCTCGACCGCGGCGCTCCCACCAGTCACGCTCGTGCGCACGACGCAGGTGTACGTGGTCTTCGGCTTGAGGGGTCGTCCCGGCACCGGCACCACGGCGAGGACGTTCGCGATGCGGCTGTCGGCGTCGAACTTGAGCTCGATCGGCACGGGCGTTCCGGTCGCCGCCTCGGCACAGAATACGGAGTCGGAGAGCGAGGGGGTCAGGCGGGGCGACGGCGGGAGGCTCGCTGCGTCGACCGCACCGCTCAGGAAGAAATACGTCCCGGTGGTCGTGCCGAAGCCGTCCATGAGGTCGTACGCATCCTCGATCGTGGCGGTGTTGGCCTCCACGACCGCGACGCCCAATCCCATCGAGGCGCCGGTGTTGAGCAGGGTCCCGTCACCGTCCCCGGGCCGCCCCTGGTCGAAGTACAGGTCGCAGGGAAACGGCAGCGACCCAAACGTCGAGGGCGTCGTGTTTTCCGGCGGCGTGGTGAAGAGGACGGTCGGGCCCGCGGCGTGGGCCACGGCGGCCGAGAACAGGATCGCGAAGACAGGGGCGAGCTGGCGCATGGGACCTCCCGGATCTCCTGAGTGAGCCCACCTGTT